>JBAWZQ010000009.1:0-131064 GCA_037142955.1 Opitutaceae bacterium
GTTTGTTCGTATTTGGTCTTATACTATGTAAGGCAAAATCCAATGTCTATAGAAATTTACCAACAGATTTCAATAAATTGGTTAGATAATATATTAAATATTATAATAATTAATAAAATAAATAATAGAAAAAATAAGAAATAAAGAGGGGGGGGGGGGGGGGGGGGGGGGGGCGATGCTAAGGCTATTCAAAATGCAGGAGCTAAGGCGGGGCTGTTAACGTAATCTCCAGGTTTTTTTGCAGCACCACCAGAATGGTCGTGGGGTAAACGAAGTGCGGCGCGCGAGGTAACCGAAAAAAAGGCGCGGAGCCCAGGGGGCGCCGCGCCTGAATTCAAACTAAAGACGCTAGGTCGGTCCTTAGAATTTGTAGGTAGCCTTCGTATAATAGAAAGTGCCGTTGAATCCGAAGGGTGAGATACCGCTATAAGGGAAGATGCCGACGTTGTCGCTGCCCGTAAAGGCCGTGCCGTTGACGACCTTCGAGCGGATGTTCTGGGTCGGGTAGATGTTGAACAAGTTGTTCGCACCCACGGAGAGGGTGAACTGTTTGTTCACGCGGTAGGCAACATCGAGATCGGTAATCCATTTGGCGGCGAAGGTCTCAATGACCTGCTTGTTGCCGGCGGCGCTGCCAGCGATGGCATCAACGAGCTGCACGTTGTAACCGCCGAGGAGCGCGTCCTGCGTGGCTTGGTTGATGCCGCTGTTGTTGCCGAGGGCGACAGCGGAAACTTCGCCGTAGCGAACTTCGCGCAATTGGAAGGAGAACTTGTTGATCTCGTAGTTGGCGATGAAGTTCAGTACGTCACGGGGTTGGCCTTTTTCCATGCGGATTTTTTCCGTAAGGTCGAAGAGCGGCGTGGTGATACCGAGAGCGGCGAGTTGCGGAGGGGTGGGCTTATATTTGGTGACCTTGGTCGAGCCGTGGTTACCGCTGGCGGTAAGGGTGAGTTTACCGAGCTCTTTCAAGTTCATCTTATAGCGCAGCGTCACATCGACCCCTTCGGTCTTAGTGTCGACTGCGTTGGTGAAGTAGCGACCGCCACCGACCGCGGGCAGACCCTGCGAGGTGAGGAAGTTGGTCACCGCCGCGCCCGTGTAATTGCTCGAGAGGACGATGCGGTCCTTGATGTTGGTGCGGTAGAAATCAACCGAGGCGGAGAAGTTGGCGAAGGGCTCAGAGGTGAAGCCGATGCTCTCGCTGGTCGATTTCTCGGGCTTTAGATCTGAAGCGCCGAGAGCCTTAGCAAGGGGCAAGGAGACGGGGAAGGTGCTCACTTCGAGCAGTACGCCGCCAATGTTGTTGGTGGCCGTGGAGCTGAACCATTGCTGCGCCAAGTGCGGAGCGCGGAAGCCGGAGCTCATCGAGCCACGCAGGGCGAACTCTTTGGCGATCGCTAAACGAGAAGCGAGCTTGCCGGTGCTGTTGGTGCCGAAATCGCTGTATTGCTCAAAGCGACCCGCCGCAGAGACGAGCCATTGCTCGGTGATGTTTTGTTCGAAATCGACGTAGGCCGATTTGGCATCGCGGGTGTGGGAACCGGCATCGGAGGGTTTGAAGCCACCGAAGACCTGCGCGCCGACGGGAGCGAGGGCGCCGGCGTTGGGGCCGTCAATAATGCGGACGCCGCCGTCGCGGTAAGAATCGGGCTCGCCCGCGCCAACTTCGTATTGCTCCCAACGCAGTTCGGTGCCGAGGGCGACCTTGAGCGGAGATTTAAAGCCGACTTCAAACTGGTTGGTGATTTCAAAGTTGGACGTCCATTGGTTGAACGTGAGCTTGCCGTCATTGAAGCTGGTCTTACTCGAATTGCCGAGAGTGGCGTTTTCGGATTCCGCCGTCACATAGTTAAGCACGTTGCTACCGTAAACGGTGCTAAGGTCCCAGGCCCAGCCACCAGCTTTGCCTTTGAGACCGGCGCCGAGGGAGTAATCGGCAACCTTGGCCTGAATGACCGGCAGGAAACCATTGGGGTAAACCGCGCGAAGGGTGTTATCTTGACCGGGACGACGGAAGAAGCCGGCACCTTCGGAGTGTTTGATGCTGCCGCCACCGAAGAAGTAGAATTCTACGCCGTTATCGAGGGGAAGTTCGCCGTTGAACCAGACGCCTTGGTCTTTGGAACGCGGGTCGCCGAAGCGGTGGTTGTAGCGGTTGATGGTGGCTTCGCGGGGATCAAGCGTTCCACTGGCGGCGCTGAGACCGGTGCCGGAGCCGTAGTTACCAGAGATGGCGGTCTTGGCGCCGGTTGTGGCGTTGGTGCCGAAATATTGTTGGCGCGTATCCGCCTCGATCCGGTTAGTTGGGCTGTGGTTGCGGATGTAGGAGGTAAGGAAGAGCGAGCCGCCTTTGCCCAATTTGGTACCGGCGTAGGCATCGACCTTCAAATCGCGACCGTCACCGCGTTGGGTGGCACCGTAAGCTACGGTAGAGCCCCAGCCGATGTCTTTACGAAGGATGACGTTAATGACGCCAGCAATGGCGTCAGAGCCGTATTGCGCAGAAGCGCCGTCACGGAGCACTTCGATGCTGCCGATAGCGGAGGTCGGAATGGCGTTGAAATCCGTGGAGACAGAGCCGCGGCCGATGGAGCCGTTGAGGTTGACGAGCGAGCTGGTGTGGCGGCGTTTGCCGTTGATCAGCACGAGGGTCTGGTCGGGCGCGAGGCCGCGTAGGGTGGCCGGGCGGATGTGGTCCGTGCCGTCGGTGAGCGAGGGGCGCGGGAAATTAAACGATGGGACGAGCGCCTGAATGGCTTGGGAGGTCTCGGTGTAACCCCCTTGATTGATGTCGTTACTAGTGACGATGTCGATCGGCACGGGCGACTCGGTGACGGTGCGGTTATTGAAACGCGAACCGGTCGAGACGAAGGCTTCGAGTTTGATGATTTCTTCGCCCGCGGGTTTGGCGGTGGGCGCGGTCTGACCGATCAATGAAGAGGAGACGGCAGCGAGAAACGCGGTCAAAAACCGCCACTGAGCGCGCGTGGTAATTGGCGCGGAATTACTTGGTGAGGAGGTGTTCATACACATGTAAGTTAGTTAAGTTTCTGTTACAAAACAAGTCTTCAGCTGATTATTACTTCTAGGCACTTAAGCGCTCAATAAGTTTGTTTCTGTTTAGCCGAGGTTCAGCGCCGATTCCACCTCGGCTGCGTTAATTTCGGGAACGCCGGCCGCAGAGGCGAACTCTCGCCATCTCGAGACGGCGTGCCGGGTTTTTTCAATGATGTCGTTCGCCTGGCGTCGATCCAGAGCCTCGGTTGTAGCCAGTTTGCTGAGTTCGGCTATTCCCGCCGTGCGCCGTTCGCCGGCAATGGACATGCCTCGCTCGGCGAGCATGCGTTGACTTGCAAAGGTGAGGTCGTAGGCGGGCCCCAGCTTCCACTGCCGATTGTGGTAAATGAATCCATGGTTCTTGCCGTGATCGTCTCGGTTGCTAGCGATCACATTGAACGCCGCACGACGAAAGGCTTTCCATACCTCGGCTTCATCATGGGTAACGCGTCGGGTCGCGCGAAGTAGCATTTCGTAACTCAAATCGCCACCCATAGTGTGAGTCATACCCCCGAGCGTGTGATGATGGATGCGCTGGTTGCCGATCCGGTCGAATCTCTTAACGGCGAAATGCTGATTGAGCACGCCGTCACGTTCCGTTCGCAAGAGCCGCGTCTGAGGAACATCAATACCTGCGGCGCGAGCCATGAGTGCGTAGGCTTGCTCAATCACTCCGGCATTAGGATCTCGCTGTCCGCTAAATTTCACCAACCAAGCCTCATAACCCAGCGGCAGTGCGCCGTCTCCAGCGACCATGAGGTGTGCGGCTTGCGTAGAAATTGCGATCAACGCTTTCGAGCGTGCGCCACCAGCAGGGGAGCCCACGTGGGCTAGGAGGTTGAGATCTATCAGTCCGCCATTTTCTACCTGTTCTGAGGCTTCAAAAATCTGGTTCAGCGCAAAATGCTCGGTTGAAAATTCCGCGATTGCTTGAGCTGGTGCGTAAGAGAGGGCCCCCATTCCGCGGGAGCCTATATACCCGAGCTGAGCAAGCGGGGTGATGGAATGCTCTGGGAGCCCGTGCTTGCGGAACCATTCTGTCATGATTCTAGTTCCCCACCGATCAGGTAACGAATCCTCAAACAGGCCGAGGAGACGCCTACTCCCGACTCCATCTCTTTGGTGTATTCCAGTCCTTAGCGGGAGATTCAGCGGCGAGAGATCGTGTCCCGACGCGAGAAAGGCTGGATCGAACTCGAACGCGATTCCTTGGCGGGTCTCCGCCAAGGTTCCGACCTTCGTACCGAGGTAATTAACGCTGAGTGCAATCATGTCCTGCGTCCTCGTTTACGCTCCTGCATCAAATCGGCGAGACGGACAGCTTGCTGGTCGGTTATCCGTCCGATTTCGTTAATATCTTTCATGAGGTCGAGTACGTCTAGAAGCTTCAGGAACCTCAGTAAGGATATTCGACCCGAGCGCTCAAATACGATGTAAGTGGGCAGTTTAAGCCCTGCCCTCCGGGCCATATCGGTTTGAGTCCAGCCCCGTTTCAATCGCTGGACGCGCACCATTTTTGCGAGTTCGGCCAGGACCTCAGGAGCAGATTTAAGCGATATCATTATATTAATTATTAGCTATTTTACGGCTTTATCAATATTATTGTATCAATTTATTATTTGAAAATGTGGGTCACCGCACGACCCGTAGGCGAATACGGGAGGTATTTAGGAGAGGGGGCGCAACACCCCGAAGCCGAGAGCGCGGGCAGCGGATGCCTGCGGTGGGGCGTTGGTAACTTCCGCTTGCGCCAATGGTTTTTGCGCAGAGTCTACAAGCACCATGAAGATTCCCCGTCGCTTGACCACGTGGCTCGCCAGCGCCGCGCTGGTTTTCGCCTCCTCGCCCCTCGTCCACGCGCAACGCACTGCCGTTGAAGCCGAACATGCGTTAGTTACCTCCGCCCATGTCCTCGCCTCTGAGGCCGGGGTGGAAATCCTCAAAAAAGGCGGTAACGCCGTCGATGCCGGCGCCGCTGTCGGCCTCGCCCTCACCGTAGTGTTTCCGTTTGCCGGCAACATCGGTGGAGGCGGCTTCATGATGATCCACCTCGCCGATGGCCGCGACATCGCCATCGACTACCGCGAGACCGCCCCCGCCTCCTCAGGCCGCGACATGTATGTTGGAGCCGATGGTAACGTCATCAAACCGGGCCCCGGTTCCTCCACCGTCGGTTGGAGCGCTAGCGGCATCCCCGGCTCGGTCGCCGGCTTCGCGCTTGCGCAGCAAAAATACGGCTCCGGCAAAGTCACTTGGGCCGACATTTGCGAACCCGCCCGCCGACTCGCCGCCGAAGGATTTATTGTCTCACAAGCGACTGCCGCCGGCCTCAAAGCGGCCGCCAAACTGCTCGGTCAATTTCCTGAGTCTAAGCGCATCTACCTCGCTGACGGGGCATTTTACAAGACCGGCGTCTTGTGGCGCCAACCCGAACTCGCCGCCACCTTTGCCCGCCTCCAAAAACATGGTCCGCGTGAATTCTACGAAGGCGAAACCGCGCGTTTGATCGCCGAGGCCATGGCCAAAAATGGCGGCAATATCACCCTCGCCGACCTCAAAGGGTATACCGCCGTCGAGCGCACGCCGCTGCGCGGCAGCTACCGCGGCTACGAGATTGTCACCATGCCCCCACCGAGCTCGGGCGGCATCGCCGTCCTCCAAATGCTCGGTATGCTAGAGCCCTTTGATGTCGCCAAGCTCGGCGCCAACTCCGCTGCTAAATATCACCTCTTCATCGAAGTCATGCGCCGGGCCTTCCGTGACCGCGCCGAATTCTTGGGCGATCCTGATTTCGTGAACGTTCCCACCGCCGGCCTGCTCGAGCGCGCTTATCTCGCCGGGCTCATGAAAAATTTCGACCCTGCCAAAGCCACGCCGAGCGACGGCCTCGCTCCCGGCAAACCCGCCGGCTGGAAACCCATCACCGCCTACGGCTCCCGCCTTAACGCCGCCGAATCCACCGAGACCACCCACTATTCGATTGTCGATGCCGCGGGTAACGCCGTCAGCAACACCTACACGCTCAACGGTGGCTTTGGCTCCGGCGTCACCATCCCTGGCACCGGCATTCTCATGAACAACGAAATGGACGACTTCACCTCGAAGATCGGCGTCAAAAACATGTTTGGCCTCCTGCAGGGCCCCGCTAACGCCATCGCCCCGGGCAAACGTCCGCTTTCATCCATGACACCTACCTTCGTGCTAAAAGATGGCGCGCTCGTGCTCGTCACCGGCAGCCCTGGTGGCCCCACGATCATCAACACTGTGCTAGAGATCATCACCAATGTGCTCGATCACAACATGCCCGTCATGCAGGCCGTCGAATTCCCGCGTTTCCACCATCAGTGGCAGCCCGCCGACATTAGCTATGACCGTTTCGGAATGAGCCCCGACACGACCGCGATCCTCACCGCGAAAGGTCACAAACTCAATGAACGCCCTAGCGTCGTAGGCGGCGACGGCGAGACGATCATGATCGACCCGGTAACCCAGCTGCGCCTCGGTGCTGCGGACCCCCGCAAAGCTGATGCCAAAGCCGTCGGTTACTAAATAATTCTGCGCTCCCATCGAGCCGCTCTTTTTAGCTAGCGCCGGCCTCACCGCCGGCGCTTTTTTTACTTCCAGTCGCCGCGCCCACCAAGAGCGACGCCTCGGGTAAAACGAATCGTTTATTTTTGCCACGCGGCACGCAACTGGCTCTTTGGGCTCATGCGTTTTACCCTCTCAGCCACTGCGCTAGCCCTCACATTGACCGCTACGCTGCTCGCCCAGCCCTATACGACCAAGCCGCTACCCACCGATAAATTCCGCCAACTCGAAGAGCTTCTACCCACGCCCAACGCCCAACGCACCGCCTCTGGCGCCCCCGGTCACGCCTATTGGCAACAACGCGCTGACTATGTCATCGACGCTACTCTCGACGACGCCAAGCAATCTCTCGCCGGCGCCGCTACCATCACTTACCACAACGCCTCCCCTGATGCTCTCGCCTACCTTTGGCTCCAACTCGACCCCAACATCTTCGCCCACGACTCTGATAACCGCGTCACCTCCGGCAGTCCCCGTGCCACGCCCGGAGTTAACCCCCTAGATAAATTTCCGTACGCCAGCCTCGAAGCGCTCCTCCTCCAAGAAAGCTACGACAGCGATTTAAAAATCTCCATGGTCACCGACGCAGCGGGTGCCGCTCTCACGCACACGGTCGTGAAGACCATGATGCGCATTGATCTACCTACGCCCCTAGCTCCCGGCGCTAAGACCACTTTCAAGGTCTCCTGGTCGTACCTGATCAATAACGCCAAGCTGCTGTCCCTGCGCTGCGGCTACGAATATTTCGAGAAAGACAAAAACTACCTCTACGAAATCGCCCAGTGGTTCCCCCGCATGGCCGCCTACAACGACACCATGGGTTGGCAGCACAAACAGTACCTCGGCCGCGGCGAATTTACCCTCGAGTTCGGCGACTACTTGGTGCGCCTCACCGTCCCCAGCGACCATATCGTCTCGGCCACCGGGGTCCTGCAAAACCCCGAGCAAGTCCTCACCGCGACTCAACGTGAACGGCTCAAAACAGCCGCCACCGCACCCAAGCCCGTATTCATCGTCACTCCCGCCGAAGCGAAAGCCGCCGAAACCGGCAAACCCAACGGGACCAAAACCTGGATCTTCAAAGCCGAAAACGTACGCGACTTCGCGTTCGCCTCCTCGCGCAAATTTATCTGGGACGCGATGGGGGCGCCCCACCACACCTCGCCGGACCCCAAACAGCCCGTCATGGCGATGTCGTTCTACCCGAACGAAGCGGAGCCGCTGTGGTCGAAATACTCTACTCACGCCATCATCCACACGCTCGATATTTATTCGAAACACACCTTCGCCTACCCGTACGCCGTCGCCCAATCCATCAACGGCCCCATTGGCGGCATGGAATACCCCATGATCTGCTTTAACGGTCCCCGCCCCACCGAAGACGGCACCTATAGCCGGGCCACCAAGTACGCCTTGATCTCCGTCATCATCCACGAAGTCGGTCACAACTACTTCCCCATGATCGTCAACTCCGACGAGCGCCAATGGACCTGGATGGACGAGGGCCTCAATTCCTTCGTGCAAACTCTAGCCGAGCAACAATGGGAAAAAGACTACCCTTCACGGCGCGCCGAGGCCCGCGACCTCGTAGGCTACATGACCGGTGAGGGCCAAGTCCCGATCATGACCAACAGCGAATCCATCGCTCAACTCGGACCCAACGCGTACGGCAAACCCGCCGTCGCCCTGACGATTCTGCGGGAAACCATCCTCGGCCGCGAACTCTTCGACCACGCCTTCAAAACCTACGCCCAGCGCTGGGCCTTCAAACGCCCTTATCCCGCGGATTTCTTCCGCACCATGGAAGATGCGAGCGGCATAGACCTAGACTGGTTCTGGCGCGGCTGGTTCTACACGAACGACCACGTCGATATTTCCCTAGATGCCGTCCGGGCCTACACCCTAGACACCCGCGACCCCGCGATCGAGAAATCCCGCACTAAACAAGAAAAAGCGGACCGCCCGCGCACTCCAGCGCAGACCCGCAACGCCACTCTACCTAAGCGGATCGACGCCTACCCCGAGCTGCGTGATTTCTACAACGACTACGACGAAGCCACGATTCTACCGAGCGACAAAAAGAAATATGAGGAGCTGCTTAAAACCCTCGCCAAAGACAAAGTCAGACCCGAGATCCTCAAAACCAAACGCAACTTTTACCTCATCGAATTTAGCAATGTCGGAGGCTTGGTTATGCCGATTATCTTGAAAATCGATTACTCCGACGGCTCCACCGAAGAGCTCCGCATCCCGGCCGAAATCTGGCGCGTCGACAACGCGAAGGCCGCCAAACTCATCATGACGGAGAAGGAAATCAAGGCCCTGCAAATCGACCCGCATGAAGAAATCGGCGACGCCGACGTCGAAAACAACTTCTGGCCGCGTCGCGCCATCAAGAGCCGCTTCCAACTGTTTAAAGAGCCCATCGAGGCCAGCCCAATGAAAGAGCTGAAAGACGAAACTGAAAAATCCAAAAAGGCCTCGGATAAAAAATCTGACGCCAAAGCGGACGAAAAAAAGCCCGAAGAAACCAAGTAACGCTTTTTGAGGGCGGGCCCACCAAGCCCGCCCTTTTTTATTTTTGCAAACGATCCACTGCAGGATTGGCAACACCACGAGATAAATCAGGGCACACGGGTGCGCTCGCTGGTAACGTACGTATTCGACTCGCTGCCGCCACCAACTCATTTCGATCTTCACCAGACAGGCGAGCGAGATCGCCCCCCACAAAATACGTGAGAGCCTTAATGGCGTGAATTACAGGAAATGTGGGGTGATACATCTGCTCCGCTGCCGCCAAGCCCAGCTCCACACTCACCCCGGCGCGAATCAAAGCAGCAATGTCTCTATAATCCTTAGATTCGGTTCGCTGAAGGATGACCTTAAAAGTTTGTCGCCATTAAGTCGTCAAGGGAGGCAACGGCCAAAACGTCGTCTTCGGTTCTTTCCGGATCTTTGACTCGCCCAAAATTAAGCCCACCGAAAAACGACACCTTGACCCCCGAATTGGATAATACCTCTAAGGTGTTTTCTTGTTCTTTAAGAACAGTTGATTTCGCAAGAAAGGACAGCGCTTTCCTTAAGCGATTTGGGTCTAATGGAGCCGATGCAAAAAAATCAAAGTCAACCGACGTGCGGTGTCCCAGCCTGAGCGCAATCGCGGTACCGCCATACAAAACGTGGCCCAAGCCCGATACTGGCTTCAACTCCGGCCAAAGTCTAAGCTGTTCAGCAGGCAGTATGCTAAACTGCGGCTGAAATTTATTCATTTTTTTTGGTTTCATTCGTCAAAGCCCGGGTCTTTAGGCCCGGGATGGTTTACAGCGCCTCTGGAATATAACGGATCGGAAGCGGCGGGAAATTGCCTGCCCTAGCGAGTCCTAGACGGTAATGCCAATAATGCCATGACCGAGCGCTGAACGGTCCAGCTTCGGCAGGTTGCAAGACAACGATCAGGCGGTCCTCGCCCAATGAATCGACCAAAAGGCAAACATCGGATAAAACCCCAATATTCATCACCTGAGCGATGATTCGCTGAGGAAAGTCCATTGATTCCTCGGCTGAAAACCACCAGATGTATTTGCCTGCTAATTTAAGCAGCAAATCTCGATGCGCCACCAACTCGCTTTGCAGCAGAGATCGGGCGTCGTTGGGCCCGTGCGCAGCAAGAAATTCAGGGAATGTATTTACTAAGGATATCGATGTTTGAAGAGTAAATTTGCGATTGTATAATCCAAGCTGGAATCAAACGCACTTCCTGTTTTCGAACATGAGCCACCAAATCATCCCGGCCCACGAAGCGGCCTTAAACCTGTCCTGCTCGCTCCAGGGTAATTTTTAAGTACATAGTGCAGTGATTAAATTTTTTAAAATGCTCTCACGTTTATTTTCATGGGGCGCCGCCTCACGCCTGAATGCGCTCTTCGGCTTGGTCCTCGCCTCGACGCTCATCCCCGCCGCTCACGCGCATCCCATTCGCACCAGTTACGCCGAAGCCGATTTCCGCCCTGAAACCCAAAAGCTCGAAATCGCCCTGCGGGTTTACCCCGACGATCTTGAGACCGCGCTCACCGCGCACGTCGGACACCCCGTCACGCTCGCCCATACTCCTCCGCCTACGTTCGACCTAGCCCTGCTCGCCTATCTCCGCGCTACGTTTCTTCTGCGTGCAGCCGACGGAACTGCACCCGAGCTCCATCTGCTTGGCCGAGAGCTCAAGGATGACGCGCAACACCTCTGGGTCTATTTTTACTGCACTCTGCCCGGCGGCCCATCGGGAGCGCGCCTCGCTCACCGTTTCCTTCGCGACGCGTTCCCGGATCAACTTAACGCCCTTCGTCTCGGGCAAAAGGGCCAGACGTTGCTCTTTTTAAACGACGCCGAAAAAGAGCTAGCCCCAGCGCCCGCTAAGCCCTGAGCGTGAGGGTTACTTCTCGCGCCAATTTTTAGGCTGTTTGAAGTGTGGCTAGAGTAGCTCAGCGAATGTTGTCTTAAGATAAAACAAATCACTGCCGCCAAACTTAGCGCCTACACTAGAACCCTGTTTCCGCCTTGAGCATCTGCGCGTTGCTGCGCAGAACGTCCCCATCGCTGCGACCGGCACCCTCGCCTTAACCGCCACCCTCCGCCGCCACTTTCCATGAAGTCCCACGCATCGTCCTACCCTAAACTCTCGCTTTGGATCTTCTTTCTTAGCGATGTCGCGCTCCTTGGTGCGGCCGCCTTCCTCGCCACCCGCGCCGCTCGACCACTTTCCGGGGAGACTGTATTTCTCATTACTGCCCTCGTTCTCGCCGGCGCCCTGGTCGCTTTAGTCCCACTCGTCGCACGCTACGAACGCATTAAAAACGAAACCCTCGACGACCGCCAACGCGCCCTCGAAACCCTAGCCCGCACGCTGACCGCTGCCGCCGAGCAGATCAGTATCGCCACCGCCGGCCTCGATGAAATCACCGGTCTTACCCAAAAAAATCTTAAGAAAACCGAGCAACTCACCGCGGCCTTTACCGCCAGCGCGCCCGGCACGCCCGCGGCCGCCAAACCCGACACTCGCTCCCACGAGCAACTCAGCGCCGCCGCAGAGCAACTTACCCAAGCCGCCGCCCGCCTCACTCAGCTCGAGTCTACGACTCGCCAGCAACTCGCAGCCACCCGCGAAACCCTCGCCCAAATCATAGCCAACCCCGCCCCCCACCCCGCCCCCGACCCCCAACCCCTGGCAACCACGCCAACCGGCCTGGAGGACAAACTCGCCGCCACCCTCGCCGCCCTCGACGCCAAAATCGCCACGCTCTCCAGCGCCGTGGTCGCTCCGAGCGCCCCCGCCTCTGGTGAAACCAACGAAACGCGTCGCCCGCGCAAAGTCCGCCGCGAAGAAGCGCCCGTCGAACCGGTATCCGCTCCGGCCGCACTTGAATCGCCAGCCGAACCCGTCGCCACGCCCCCCGCTCCCGTCGAGCCGGCGCCTGCTCCCTTCCAAGAATTCACCGCTGCTGTATCCGAGCCGACTGCGGAACCCACGCCCGCTCCTGTCTTAGAACTCACCGAACCGGCGCCGACGCCCGCGAACCTTACGCTCGAAATCATTACCGCACCCGCCGCCACCGAAACTCCCGCGCCCGAAGGGGCGCCGAGCCCGACCAGCGAACCGGCGCAGGCGCCCGTGATCGAAAATCAGGCCGTCGAGACGCCCAAAACTCCTCGCAAACGCGCGCCCAAAAAACTTCCCGCGCCCGCCGACGAATCTACTTCGGCCTCGACCCCGGAGGTCGCACCCGCGCCCGGGCCTACCGTGCCACCCAGCCCGGTTGAAACCACCACGCCAGCGGAACCCGTAACTGAGGAACCCATTACTTCGACCCTCGAGCCTACACCGAAACCTGTGCCGGCACCGGCACCGTCCGCTCCGCCCGCCGTGGATGAATTCGTCCAATTTGCCCCAGACGAACTCACCGCGTCTTCGTCGGCCGCCGAATTCAAACTGCACAGCCCCGACGCGACCGTCTCCTCTATGACCGCAGATGGCGCCACGCGTCTGCTGGCTACAGCCTACATCGGTATCGGCAACCGCCTCTTCATCCGCGGTGAAGGCCCCGGCCTATCTTGGGAAAAAGGGGTCCCGCTCGCCTTTGTCTCCATCGGTAAATGGCGCTGGGAAACAACCGAGACCTCGGCGACTGTGACGTTTAAACTCTACAAAAACGACACCATCGAATGCGCCACGCTCGGCGAACAATCCATCGCCCCCGGCCATCTTACCGAGGTGACCGCGGCGTTCTGATTAACAACTTATCAGTAAAGCCGTACTCACTCTTTAGGGCCTTAAGAAATTATAGGATTGTTAAAATACACACTTCGACTGGCTCAAAAGCCTGCCTGAAATGGAGTAAATTTTTGGGTTAATACCACGTTTAGCGCTTTGGAGATTCGCTCAAGATTTTATATAGTATCGTTTTTTATTGGAGAAATTACTACTCACCATGAGTAGAGCCAGAGAGCTCCGATTTTATTCCAGCGGACGGGGCGAAAACGGGTAATTTAGACTGACGCGATGCGCCGTCCTGCTTGATTTTTTTGAGCTAAATAAAAAAACGGCGCAGCTCTAACGTTGCCGCTTTGGCTTACGTATAACATCATGTGCGAGTTGAAATAATTTAGCGAAGCGAGGACCTTTATCGACATAATTTGTCCAGGCAGTAGCCTGCGCGATGTTCCGCCAGTGCTCCGCGGTTTGGGCGCTAAGATCATAGACCTTAGCTCCGGCCTTGAGGTAGATCTCCGCTACTTTGTTGTCATCGGCCTTAGCCTCTTGAATTGCAAACTCCTCCATTTCAGCCCCCACCTTCATGATCAGCTCCTGTTGATCCTTAGGTAGCGTTTGAAAAACGCTTTTAGAAATGATCAATGGTTCAAATGTGAACCAATAGGAGTGATCGCGTCCGCTGGTCAGATACTTGGCGCTATGTTCGAGGTGAAACGAAATGAGGCTGGTCGATGTAGAAATCGCCGCATCGAGCGCTCCGGTTTTCAAAGCAGCATAAATTTCATTGGAGGGCATTGCGACCGCGGTTGCGCCTGCGGCTTGAAGCGCCTGATCCATCTCAATACTACCACCCCGAATTTTGAGACCCTTGGCATCGTCGGGTTCTATAACAGCTCTACTCCGACTAGCCAACCCACCTGCTTGCCAGATCCAGCTGACGATGATCACGTTTTTTTCAGCAAGCAGTGCGGAAATTTCACGACCGATCGGGGCATTTTTCCAAGCCAGGCCAATTTCGTAGGAGGTAACCAAGCCAGGCATCAAACCGATGGACAGCTCAGGGATATCGCTAAACGCGGTATTAGCTAGAGGTAATAGTGCAAGGTCCAATGAGCCCTTACTTACCGCGCTAAACTGGGCGTTTGTTTGAATGAAAGAGGCGGCGGGAAAAACCTTGGCGCTAAGGGCACCTTTACTGCGTTTTTCGATTTCGACGGCGAATTTTCGGCAGAGTCGGTCGCGAAAGTCGCCCGAATCTAGAGTGCCACCCGGAAATTGATGCGATATATTAAGCGTAGCGGCTAAAGCTAAATTACTCAACAAGGAGACGAGCCCAAAAGACGCTATGAGGGTTAAGCGCATTTACTGAAAAAAGTTACAGCCCACTCGGAATGCAATATCATTTCAGGGCAATCGAGCGTAGCACTCAAATGAACCAAACTCGCGCGAGCTATTCGTGCGGTAGAGCCAGAGAGCTCCGATTTTATTCCAGCGGACGGGGCGAAAACGGGTCTTTTAGGCCGAAGTGATGCGCCGCCCTGCTTGATTTTTTTGAGCTATTGAAAAAACGGAGCCGCTTTAACGTTGCCGCTTTTGCTTACGTATAACATCATCAGCGAGTTGAATTAATCTAGCGAAGCGAGGACCTTTTTCAGCGTACTTTTTCCAAGAGGTATCCCGTGCCATCTCCCGCCAAAGCCCCGCGGTCTGGGCGCTGAGATCATAGACCTTAGCTCCGGCCTTGAGGTAGATCTCCGCTACTTTGTTGTCATCGGCCTTAGCCTCTTGAATTGCAAACTCCTCCATTTCAGCCCCCACCTTCATGATCAGCTCCTGTTGATCCTTAGGTAGCGTTTGAAAAACGCTTTTAGAAATGATCAATGGTTCAAATGTGAACCAATAGGAGTGATCGCGTCCGCTGGTCAGATACTTGGCGCTATGTTCGAGGTGAAACGAAATGAGGCTGGTCGATGTAGAAATCGCCGCATCGAGCGCTCCGGTTTTCAAAGCAGCATAAATTTCATTGGAGGGCATTGCGACCGCGGTTGCGCCTGCGGCTTGAAGCGCCTGATCCATCTCAATACTACCACCCCGAATTTTGAGACCCTTGGCATCGTCGGGTTCTATAACAGCTCTACTCCGACTAGCCAACCCACCTGCTTGCCAGATCCAGCTGACGATGATCACGTTTTTTTCAGCAAGCAGTGCGGAAATTTCACGACCGATCGGGGCATTTTTCCAAGCCAGGCCAATTTCGTAGGAGGTAACCAAGCCAGGCATCAAACCGATGGACAGCTCAGGGATATCGCTAAACGCGGTATTAGCTAGAGGTAATAGTGCAAGGTCCAATGAGCCCTTACTTACCGCGCTAAACTGGGCGTTTGTTTGAATGAAAGAGGCGGCGGGAAAAACCTTGGCGCTAAGGGCACCTTTACTGCGTTTTTCGATTTCGACGGCGAATTTTCGGCAGAGTCGGTCGCGAAAGTCGCCCGAATCTAGAGTGCCACCCGGAAATTGATGCGATATATTAAGCGTAGCGGCTAAAGCTAAATTACTCAACAAGGAGACGAGCCCAAAAGACGCTATGAGGGTTAAGCGCATTTACTGAAAAAAGTTACAGCCCACTCGGAATGCAATATCATTTCAGGGCAATCGAGCGTAGCACTCAAATGAACCAAACTCGCGCGAGCTAGTCGTGGCCGCCGACCAACTCAAAGATAGCAAAGGGGGCGGTTTGCGGGAGTGCGCTCAAGCCTATCGAGCCTAAGAGGGAAGTATATTTTAGTAATGCGGCGGACGCTCATCCTTTAGGTCGCTACCTTCGTCTCGTCCGCTGCCGCTGGAGCTGCTCTCACTCGCGCGTTCGCGTAAGATTCGTAGCTCGGCTCGCAAGCGCACCACCGCGTCGCCGAGTTCGAGCATGACTTTATCCTGCGCGGTCACGTGCCGTTCCAAGTATGCGACCTTTTCTTCCAAGCGTACGCTACGTTCGTCATTCATATGGCTAACCCATGGAGCTTTTACCTAGCCGGGTAATCCACAAGAACCGATTTTTGCTTAATCGCGTCTATAGTGACTTTAGAAATAGCTCAACGTGATCGAGCCATCGTTGCATATCCGCAGGGCGAACCTTGGTAGCGAGAAAAGCACAGTGCACCGTCAGTCGTCCGGCCATCACGTAAGCGGTAATATCAAGGGGGTTATCTCGGCGAAATCCTGGAGCGATCGCACCCTGCGGCATAGCCTCTGAAATTCGAAATAAGGATGAACTGGTTGAGGTAGCGAATTCACCCAAAAAATTAAAACCAATGCGCGTGACCACCGATTTGATTTCAGCCCGCTGGCCGTACGAGCGTAACCAACTGTAAGAGAGGCCCGCCTTCGACAACTCAGCCAATTGAGTGCTCACTCTAGACACGGCTGCCGCAGGTTGATCCTCGGGATGGTGAGTCAAGACACATGGATACAAACTCGTAAACCAGCCCACCGTGCGACTCACATCAAGCGAGGCAACGTCCGTCCAATCCTCGCGACCATGGCCCTCGAGTTGCACGGACACGTGCTGCGCCCCAAAAGTTGAGCCTTCCGCCCTCACCAAAGCCGCAAGCATAGCATCGCGTAATGCGCCCGAACCGTGACCAGCGATTGCTGTACGCAAGGCCGAGGTAGCGGCCTGGTCGAGGCTGCGCCCGAGCACCATCACCTCACCATAGGTTCCGGCTACCTCAGGTAGGCAAGAGGGTGGAAAGGCATCGTAGAGCCGATTCCAAGCGAGGACCGATTCGCGTCTGGCCTGGGTATCTGCCGCCCAGCGCGCACCCTCACGCGTCCACTCATCTAGCTCCGTAACCGCAGGCGGCAGTGCTGCGCTGGCAGCGTTTTCGCTGGTGTATGCGGTTTCTAAATCTTCCAACAAAATGCGATGCGAAACCCAATCGGAAACCAAGTGATGCGTCACACAGATTACACGGTCACGGTTTGGCCCACGCACCACGCCGTACTGGACCAGCGGTCCCGTGGTGAGATTGAGTCCTGTTTGCATCTGCTGGACCCACGCCTCGAGCTGCGGGTCATTGTCAAAATCGCCAGATATTTCTAGCCAGCGGATCTGCGGTGCAGGGGTTTCAGCTTGAGCAATGATCTGCTCCCAACCCACAGCGCCTTGCACATAAACCGAGCGCAAAGCGGGATGACGTTCCCATACAGCCTGTACGGCGCGTTGCAGTCGCGCCAGGTCGATCCGAGCGCTAACCTCATAAAAAAGCGATTGATTAAAATGATGCAGCGGAGAATCAGCGTGTTCCTCGAGAAACCATTTTTGAATCGGCGTCATCAAAACAGATCCGCTTAGTCTCCCAGACTGAGATCGGGATGCGGCGGCTTTCTCAAGGAAACAGGCCTGATCTAGCAGCCGGGGATGCGCGAACACCGTTTTCAGGCTCAAAGTCCAGCCGCCGGCCCGAAGTTTGGCTACAAGGGATAGCGCTTTAATCGAGTCACCACCCAGAGCGAAGAAATCACTTTCCCGGCCAATATGCTCGGTGCCCAAGCACCATTTCCAGCCGCGGGCTAAGGCCCTTTCTAATTCAGTCTCTGGCGCCGCGACCTCGCCTTGCTCTATCCAATCCATCGATGGCAGAGCAGATTTATCAAGTTTTCCATTAGGCGTTTGAGGCAGGCTATCCAAACAGACATAGGCCGCCGGCCGCATATAATCTGGCAAACGCTGGGCCAACTCTGAGCGCACCTGATCAATCGTCACATTATCCATGACGACATAAGCCACCAACGAGGTCGCCCCGAGTCGATCAACGGCCAGTACTGCCGCCGCTCGAACTCCGGGCACTTGCCGAACGGCACTTTCCACTTCGCCAAGCTCAATGCGGAAACCACGAATCTTTACTTGGCCATCTTCACGACCGATGAATTCCAGCGTCCCATCATCGCGCCAACGCACAAGATCACCCGTCCGGTACATGCGAGCACCGGAGCGCTCGGAAAACGGATCGGATAAAAATCTCTCGGCCGTCATCGTCGGCCGTCCCCGATAACCGCGCCCGACGATCCGACCACCGATAAACAATTCCCCTGGAACGCCCAAGGGCACGCGCCGCATCCCTTCGTCTAAAACATAAACCGCAGCCCCATCGAGCGGGCAACCAATAGGAATCACGCGTTCATAGTTCGCATCAGGCGCGACCCGCTGCATCGTAGCGCAAACGGAAGTCTCGGTCGGCCCGTAGGCATTAAAAGTATCCATGCTCTTGGCATAGTGGAGCAGATCGGATTTGTCCGCGGCCTCACCGGCTGTGAGCAAGATTCGAACCGGAGCCAAAGAGGTTCGTTGCAAAATCCGCAGGAAAGCTGGCGGCAAAATTAGGACCGTAACTTGCCGCTTTTTAAGCCAGGTCAAAAACGCCGTGGGGTCGCTTCGCTCTGTTTCTTCCGCAATCACCAAGGTTGCTCCTGATGTCAGCGCGAGAAAAATCTCCGCTAACGAAGCGTCAAAAGCGCAGGAAGCCCACCAAGAGCAACGATCATCCGAGCGAACCCCGCACACCGCTACCTTTGAGGTGATCATCGTCGCAAAAGAGCCGTGCGTAATTTCCACGCCTTTAGGGCGACCCGTCGATCCCGAGGTGAAAATCACATAAGCCAAATCATCATCGGCCAAGTGCTCCTGCTTCCAATCAAGGGGCTCAACTCCGGTGCGATCGACATCAATCAAGTTGAGACCCAAGCCTGATAGACGTTGCTCAGCCTCCGCTCCAATAGCGATCGCGTAACGCAGGCCGCCATCCTCGAGCACCATCTTCAGGCGCTTGTCCGGATGCTTGAGATCCAAGGGCACATAAACACAGCCGGCTCGCATGACACCGAGCAATGCAAAGATAAAAACTTCTGTGCGCTCGCCCGCCACGGCCACCAACTCCTGTCGGCCAGCACCTGCCGCACGAATTTTACAGGCAATGGCCAGCGAACCTTGTTCTAAATCCCCGTAGCTGAACCTACGTTCGCCCACCACCAAGGCAGTGCGCTTGGCATCCTGCCGGCCCGCCGCCGCGACCAATGCGGGGATCGTCGTCGCCCGATAAGTGTCAGAGCCCGAAGCGCATTCGAAACGCCGAATTAAAGTCTGCTCTGCCAAGGGGCATAGTTCCAAATTTTCGATTGTGCTCGTTGGGTGCGCGAATGCTTGTTGCAGCAAGGCGAAAAATTGACGGATCATTCGATCCATCCGAGATTCATCGAATAATGAGCGGTCGTACTCGAGGCGAAGCCGCAGGCCTTCACTAGTCTCCGCAAACTCGAAAGTCACATCGTATTGAGTGGTCTGTGAGGCTCGCACCTGGGGCTCCAATTGAACCGCACCCAACGACAACTCCCCTGCAGGATTACCCTGGTAAACCATCAATACGTCGAATAGCGGCGAACGGCTCATGTCGCGCGGTAAGTTCAAATCCGTCACCAATCGATCAAAAGGATAATGCGCGTGGCTCAGCGCCAAAGCGACATTTGTACGCACCGCACTGAGATGAGTACTGAAACTCTGACCGCGCTCAAGATCGGCAAGCATTGCGACGAGATTCACAAAGAAACCAATCTGAGGCTCGAGTTCGGGGCGATCGCGGCCCGCCACCGGGGTGCCGATCACGAAACGAGAGGTGCGCGCCTGGCGCGCAATCAGCAATTGCAGCACAGCCAATAGTGCCACAAAAGGACTCGCCTGAACCCGTTGCGCTTGGCCTTTGAGCTCGTTCCAAGTCGCCAAAGGCAAGACCTGTGCAAGATCAGCCCCAAGCGATTGCTTAACCGCGGGCCGGCTCCGGTCCGAGGGTAATTCCAGGGGATTGGGCCTATCCTTGAATCGATTTAGCCAAAAATCTGCTGCCCGCTGCCATCGACCTTGCGCGAGTTGTTGGTCCTGCCACACGGCATAATCTTTGTATTGCAAAGCCAGTGGTGGCGGAACGAAGTCGGAAGTTTGATAGTACGACGAGAGCTCCTCGGCCATAACGCTGATCGACCAACCATCACTGATTGCATGGTGCATCACCACAGCTAGAGTCCAACTTTCCGTATCATGGCGCTGTAACCCGACTCGCAGTAAGGGGGGGTGTGCGAGGTTGAAGTCTCTACTCAAAAAAGACTCCAAAGCGCCCACCGATAATTCCTCAACCTTGAACGCGACCTTCGGCCAAACACATTGGCGCGGCTCGGAGCCGACTAATACCAGCCCGCTGCGTAGGCTTTCGTGACGCTCGATCACAGCCTCAAAAGCAGCCGTGAGCCGAGAAGGGTCCAATTTACCCTTCAGTTGAAATACCGCCGGCATATGAAATGGCGATGGCCCAGTCGCACGCATCTGCTCGATCAACCAGAGTCGGCGTTGGGCGTTAGAAAGTGGATAATCGAGCGCGCGCGGCGCGAGTGGGATGGCTTGATCGTGCGCCGAGACCCGAGCGCTCGATTGCACGCACAGCGCAAAATCTGCGAGCACCGGTGCAGCAAAAATAGTTTCGAGCAGCAAATCCAAGCCCAGAGCACGATTAACCCGCGAAAGCATCATCACGGCCTTCAAACTATGCCCCCCTAAGCCAAAGAAATTATCTCGGCGGCCCACCCGCTCAACTCGCAGGATTGCAGCCCAAATCAAAGCTATTTGGCTTTCTGCACCCGAGAGAGGCGCCTCAAAAACACTAGCATCTCGGCGCTGGGGGATGCGTTGGTTGGCGCTTTCTACCGCAGCCATCAATTGAGTTACGGAGGCCAATTTAGTCGCGATCGTTTGATAAAAATAAGAAGCGGCTATGCGCGTAACTCGCGCGGGTGAAATCGGGCCTAAAGGCCTATCAACCACGACCGCCGAATCGCTCGCTCCCCCCAAGTCAACAACCTCCACGCGGCTGGCCGCGCTGCAGGTATACACAAACTGCGTTGAGCCCTGAGGATTGCTTTCTTCACGGCCCGCGTGCAGGCAGGCCCGCAGAAATTGTTCGGCAGGAATATTTTTTCCACTCCGAGTGAATGGGATTCTTAGGTTACCCAAGTTCTGCTGCATTGCCGAGCGGGCTAACCAGCGCAGCAGTTCGTACTCTACGCCGCGTCCTAGCACGCGACAACTCAGCAACAAAGTATCGACCACCCGGCTGGGTGGTTCATCGCGATAAAGCAAAAATCCCGTTACCCCGTAATCGCCGAAACGGTCCTTAACCTCGAGCAGGTATCCCGCATGGCTAGGACGCGTGAGCCACTCACGCACTTCCACCGCTGTGCGTCGGATTGTTGAGACGTTAAACTGATTGGTCCGTTGCGTCAGCTGAGCGGCACGCTCCAGATTACTTTCGTCCACGGGCACGAAACGGACTTCAAGCTGAAGCTGTTGAATAAAATCTTTTAACCCGCCGCTAGATTGACGGGTCTGTTCACGGCGGGCCTCCACCCGATAAAGTTCGCTGCGCTGCTTATCTTCGGCGGAGGCCGCGAACACATCGCCGGGCCAAAAATGCCGGGCAAAGGCCGCGACCCCTTCAGCATCAACAGGCACTTGCAACACTAGCACTTCAGGCAAGGCAGCCCTGACCTCGGCGCACTCAAGAGCACTGTCATCGACGAAGACAAAACTTTCCAAGCCGAGTTTTAGTTTTTTTGCGAGTTCGCGCAGGCTTTCAGATTTGGGCCGCCAGCCAGCCTCGACCGCGACAAAGTCGTCCCAACGCAGAGCAAAATCAGAGCGTTGAGCTAGGGCTTCCTGCAAATCGGCGGGATTATTTTTTGAAACTACCGCCAACAGCATACCGGCTGATTGGGCTGTCTTGGCGACTTCTTGCAGTAGTCGATGACCTTCCGTGAGCCGAAGACCGGCCACCCCATCTTCACCAAGAATGCCTTGCCATAGCGTGTTATCGGCATCGAGCGCGAGCACCTTCAGCGGGGCCCGAGTTTGGCTGTCCCAGCGACGAATGACTTCCGTAGCGAGGATAGCAAAAAATTCCTCGCTGTAGGGGACGCCACCCAAGTTATCGCCGTTGAAATTATCCACGGTGAGACTGGGGTAACGCTCGACCCAATGCTGGCTACTCAAGGCCTGGACCGAGCGTAAACGTGGGACATCGATTCGGCGCAAAAGTCGCTTTTCCGCTGCCGCCAAGGCTGCAGCAATTTCAGCGTGATTGCGGCTAGCCGGTGCAGCAGGGCAGAACCAGAGGAAATAACGAGCAGAGGGCAAAGTTTGGACCAACTGCTGCAAGCCGTCGATGAAATGATCCGAGTTTAGATCGAGTGATTCTTGAACTTTTTCGGGCTGCTCTCGATTCGATCCCGCCCAATCTTCCAGTCTGACCAGAAGCACGTTGAGCTCACTGCGGCTGCGTTGCAGCTCGCTCGCAGGATCGAGCAGCTGCTGCAGGACTTGGTTATACGGCGCAAAGTAGAGCGCGGTTTCTTCACCTAGGCCATCCAACCAAAAGCGCAAAGCGTCCTGCATCGGCTCAGCGGTAAAGGTAGCGGCGATCGCGATACGATGCAGTTGCGGAGCGACGGGCTTGGGCGACCAACTCTCAATCAGAGCCTGCGGCTCGCTCAAGAAATGATCCACGATTTCGTGCCAGGTATGCTGTAATGCGTGTAACCAGGCGTCAGGATATCGGGTGTCATCAGCTACGATGCGGCACAGCCAACCGTCGCGTTTCGGCACTACCAGAACGCCAAACTCAAAGTGCATCGGATCGTGTACGGCCACGGTCTCCAACTGCCAAAGCGCTTGTGTTTTGCCTTCCTCATCGGAATTGGGATAGTTTTCGAAAACGAGCGTATGACGTATGAGCGGACCAGCGCCGGCCACCACGTTTTGAATATCGGCCAGCGAAACCGACAAACGCTCCATGCTATCCGCCGATTGCAAGCGCTGAAGCTCAGCAAGTTCCTGGAATGCCATCGTCTCATTCCAAGTCACCCGCACTGGGATCGTATTGATCATCAAACCGACGATTTCCTCAACCCCGGGGATGCCCTCCGCTCGGCCTGAGACCGTCGCGCCGAAAACGACATCGGAAGTACGCGTAAGCTTGCCAATAAAAATGCCCCAAAGCGCCTGAAATAAACTGTTCTCCGTGGTGCCCAGACGCCGGGCCGAGCTGGTTAATTGATCGGTGCGGGCCTGACCCATTTCCCAGATAAAAGAACGGGTGCGCACGGCTGGCGCGCCCAGACGCGGTGCGCCCAAGGGGATGGCGGCTCCCGGCGGAGCTTCCGCGAGCAAAGTACGCCAGCCCGAGAGATCACGCTCAGCATCCCGGTCGCGCAACCAGTGCAAAAAATCTCGATACATCGCCGTGACGCTGGGTCGGGCCTGACCGTTCGCTCGGGCGCGGTAATTCGCCTCAAGCCGTTGCCAAATCAAGCCACTACTCCAGCCGTCTAAAATACTATGATGAAAACCCAACCATACCTCGTGCTGCTCGGCGCCAAGTTGGACCAAAGTAAGTTTCAACAAGGGTCCCGCGTCCAACTGAAACCCCGGCGCGCGCTCTGCAGCACGCCGCGTCTCAAGCTCAGCCGCATCCGATGGGGCCACGACGGCAAAGCCAAGCCGCGAACCCCGCACGATTAACGCTACCGGCCGCTCCGTTTCACCCGTCAAAAACACACTGCGAAGATTCGGATACTGTTGCCCCAAATCCTGCCAAGCCGCTTCGAAGAGAGTGGCATCGAGCGGACCCAACAAACGTAGCACGACTTGATCAGAGTAGGCCGGACTATCCGGTTCGTAGAGCGAGTGGAAAACCATCCCCTCCTGCATCGGGGTGAGCGGCGCAATATCTTCCAGTTCCCACCCGCGCTGGGCGGCACCTGCCAACAAGCGATCCAGTTCGTTTAAGTTGGTAAGGCCCCCCGTAAAATCACTAAGTGAACGCACCGGCGGAGCCGTGCGGCCCTGCGCGATCACCTCAACCAATGCTTGTTGGAAGGTTTCAACTAGTGCGGAGCGTTGCGACGCGGTCCATGACGAACGGTGGAATTGAAAGCTAACGCGCAACTTGCCCCCACTCACCTCGCCCACCACATCCAAATCGAAGGGCGATTCGAGATGCACCGCGGCAGGCTCACCCGTGGATTCGTCCACCACCCCACGAAATAAAGACTCAGTTCCGGAGGAAAAAACCCCGAGGTAATTAAAACTTACGCGCGGGCCACCGGCAACTTCCGCCGTTGAGGCCGCCTGAGCTTTCAGCAGGTAGCGAGCTATGCCGTAACCTACGCCACGGCTGGGCACCGCCCGCAAGGCATCCTTCACCGCCCGAATCCGGTGCGACCACGAGCTCTCCCCCAATTCAGTCAATAGGAACGGCCATAGACTCGTGAACCACCCCACGGTGGAGCTGACATCGAGTGGACCAACGCAGCTCTCCCGACCGTGACCTTCCATCGCGAGTGCGACGGAGTCGCCGCCGCCGCTATGGGCCCAAGCTTTGCCAAAAGCCGCAAGTAATAATTCCTCTACCTTCGTACCGTATGCGCGGTGGGCGTCCCCTAGAAGCTGAGCGGTCAGTTCCGGATTAAAAACGATTTCACGCTGCTCCGGCTGAGGCAGTTGCGGTAGCACCGGCAGGACAGGAATTTGCCGAGTTAACGCGTCCCACCTATGAGCTTCCTTGCCCAGCGCATCGGTCTGGGCATAAGCGAGCATACTTTGGGACCAAGCGCGGAAGGAAGTGGGAGCGGGCAGCGCTGGCTCCGGCTGGCCATCGACGAGACTGCGGTAAATGCTTTCAAGTTCATCGAGCACAATCCGCCATGAAATGCCGTCGACCGCCCAGTGGTGAATGACTAACAACAGTCGATCGGTTTTTGCTAAGCGAAAAAAACCAGCGGCGACCAAACGTCCATCGGTGAGGCACAAACTCTGATGCAGCGCGCCTATAGCCGCATCCATCGCCGTACGCGCCGTGGCGGGAGCCTCGGCGATCAGATTAAGTTCCTGCCAGGTTAATTCACCAGCCGAGTCAGGAATAGTTTGTTTCCAACCCGGTGCAGTCTGGCTGCGTTCAAGCCGGCATCGCAGCATGCCATGTCGCAAGACTACTCGCTCGAGCGCTTGACGCAGTAGCGCCGGATTTAACCGCACCTCGGACTCCAATAAAGTCGCTTGGTTAAAATGATCGTAAGGTGGCTGATAGGATTGGAGAAACCAATGCTGGATCGGCGTCAACGGCACCTCACCGGTATCGAGAGCAACATCACGTGCACCTGAATCTACTGCTACCAACGCGGCCGCGAGATCCCCGAAACGGGGGCGCGCAAATACTTCGCGTAGGGTCAAGCGGTAGCCGTGCTTGCGCAGACGAGCCGTCATCTGGATTGCCTTGATCGAGTCGCCACCGGAATTAAAGTAGTGCGCGTCCACATTCTGCGGCGCTCTTCCCAGCACCTCAGTCCAAACCACCGCCAGGGCGTGTTCCTTAGGCAACTCGAAGGCCTTCACGGAAAGCGCGGTGCTTGCATCGGGCGGTACCAGTTGCGGGGCGGGTAAGGCCTTGCGGTTGACCTTACCACTCGCATTCAGCGGCAAGGCGTCGAGCACAACAAAATAGCTCGGCACCATGTAATCGGGCAGAACTTGAACCAAACTTTCGCGGAGCACGTGTTCCGAGACGGTTTTGGATCCAACAATATAAGCGACTAATTCATGAGTCCCGCCAGCGGGCCGGGCGATGACAACTGCTTGCTGAACGGAGGGCAGAGCACGCAGGCGTAGTTCCACTTCGCCGAGTTCGATGCGAAAGCCGCGGATTTTCACCTGATCATCTTTACGGCCAGCAAACTGCACATTTCCGGCGATGTCCCAGCGTCCGAAATCGCCCGTCCGATACAACCGCGCCCCCGGACGATCCGAAAAAGGATCGGGCACAAATCGCTCAGCGGTGGCGTCTGGCCGACCGAGGTAACCGCGCGCAAGACCATCGCCGCCACAATAAATTTCGCCCGTCACCCCGGGCGGCAGCAGGTTTCCACGCTCATCTAAAATATAAATCGTCGAGTGAGCGATCGGTCGACCAATGGGAATATCGTGCGCCCCGTCGGGCTTAACCTGATACCACGTGGAAAAGGTCGTATTTTCAGTGGGCCCATAGACATGCAACAAGGCCAAGTGGGGGGCGGCTGCCATCACTTTTTGAACGTGCGCGACCGAAACTTTTTCACCGCCCGTCAACAGGTGTCGGAGGCGCGCGAACGCTTGGGGATGAAAATCGGCGATCTGGTTGAACAACCCCGTGGTGAGAAAACAGGTCGTCGCACCTGTCGATTTTAGCAACGCATCAAATTGATCGATTTCTAAGATTTCCTTACCTTGGGGTAGACAACAGCACCCGCCGTTGAGCAATGGTGCCCAAATTTCAAAGGTTGAGGCGTCAAAAGCGAGCGATCCGGTCTGGAGCACACGATCGTTGGGCCCAAGCTGCAAGAAATCCGTGGAGCAAACCAGCCGCACAACCGAGTGCTGTTCGATTAGTACACCCTTGGGCTCACCGGTTGAGCCAGAAGTGAAAATGATGTAGGCTAGGCGCCGACCCGCTCCGGGCAGATCCTCCCTTAAAAGCCGATTCGCGCTGACGGGCGCCGGCGTGGTACACCATGACCGCAGATCGACATCGCTGCCTGCCCAATCTGCGAGGGCCGGTTCGCCTTCAACCAGACGCAAGCGTGCGCCACTGAGCGCGAGCAGGGTACGAACCCTTTCAGCTGGCGTACCCGGATTGATCGGTAGGTAGCAGCCCCCTGCCTTCAAAATGCCTAAAACCGCCGCCAACATGCGCTCGGAGCGATCCACCTGGAGAGCGATGGGCTCATCGACGCGTAGTGGACCAAGTCGTCCGATTAAATGTCCGGCGATAGCGTCGGAGAGTCGGTCGAGTTGCGCATAAGTTGAGGTGACACCGCTGTACATGACCGCAGGAGCGTCAGGGGTCCTTGCCACCTGGTCGCGAAACAAGCCTGGGAGTGAGCGTTGATGCGGAAAATCAACTCGTGGCGGATTCGCGGCCTTGGCCCAATCGAGGGCCCGGCTGGGCGACATCAAGCTGAGATCTCCAATCGCCGTATGAGGAGCGTCCAGCGCGGCTGACACGAGCGCGTCGAAGTATTCCACTAAAAGCAGCATACGCGCGCGCGTGAACAGAGCCGTGGCGAATTCGAGATCGAGTTCTAGAGCCTCCGAGGTTTCAACAAAGTGAAAGGTTAAATCGACCTTACTAGAGCGTAGCCCGAGCGGAACGACTTCAGCCTGAAGTGACGGCAAGCGGAAGGTTTCCTCCTGCGCCCGAGTTAACCCCATCATCACCGAAAAAAGCGGTGGTCGCGAGAGATCTCGCTCGAGGGGCAATGATTGCACCATCACATCAAACGGACAGCCTTGATGCTCGAGCGCATCCAGCACGCCGTCCCGCACTCGCTCAACCACGCTAAGAAACGGATCCGAGTTCTTTACGCGGGTGCGCAACGGCAGCGTGTTGACAAAAAATCCCATGATCCGATCCAGCTCCGGATGCGGCCGTCCCTGCGTGGGTGTGCCGATGGTGATATCATCGCGTCCAGCGTAGCGGTGCAAAAATGCCACCACACTGGCCAACAGGGTGCCAAATAAACTGGCACCGACGCGCTGCCCGAGCTGCGCCAAGCGCGCCCGCATCGGTGGTGAGAATCGATGATGCACATGATCGCCCGAAAAATCCTGGATCGAGGGTCGAGGTTTGTCCCCAGGCAATTCGATCGGCTCCGGTAATTCTGCGAATTGGCGCAGCCAGTAAGCTTTAGCCTTGGCCCCGCCGGCGGTGCTTTCCAGCCAGGTCCGATGCCATGCGGCGTAATCCACGTACCGTAGGCTGGGATGAGCGGGGGCGACGGTTTGCCCTTGGCGAGCTGAGGCGTAGCAGCGCTCCAAATCCTCAACGAAGACTGAGACCGAGCGCCCATCACAGGCGATGTGATGAAAAACCAACGCGAGCCCATGTTCCTGCGGGCCGAGCGGCATCAAGGCCGCGCGAAAGGGCAAGTCTTGTTCGAGGACAAACGGCTGACTAGCGAACGATTCCGCCCGGCGGGTGAACTCGGCCCGCTCTAGGCCAGTTTGAACTGCCGACCAGTGTTCCAAGTGCCAATTGGGCGCGGCTATCACCACCTGACGTGGCTCTTCGCCAAGCCGCACAATCCTCGTGCGCAAAATTGCATGCTGATCCATGACCCAACGCAACGCCTGCTCCAAGGCCACTGCGTCCAAGGATCCACGTAGCCGGACGGCGAGGGGCACGTTGTAAGCCGCCGATGCGCCTGCGCTCAACTGCTCTTGCAGCCACAAACGTTTTTGCGCAAAACTCGGTGCGTAGTCGGCCGCGTCGGGCACTCGAATGAAGCGGCTGTCCTCGCCGGTGATCTCGGCCGACTTGGACGGAACCATGCCGGCGGCCTGCTTTTGCGCCGCAAGCATGCGCAACAACTGTTCGCGCTGCGCTGGGGAAAGCGCCCCGAGTTTTGCCTGCAAATTGGACTGATCCATCAGAGCTGAAACTTGCGCAGTTGAGCTTCGATTTGCTCGGCGGAAAATTCTTTCATGACTTCCGCTAAGTCGGGATTGAGCTTGGGCAAAGTAGAATCGCTATCGCCGGCTTCCGCGACTGCGACCGCCAACTCGGCGATGGTGGGACGCGCAAACAAATCTCGCAGTGACAGCGCCACATTCAAATTGGATTCGATCTTGGAGCGCAGACGCACGGCTTTGAGGCTCTGTCCACCAAGATCAAAAAAATTGTCGTGGATGCCGATATTGCTCAGGCCGAGGACCTCTTGCCAGAGAGCTAGCAACGTGTGTTCGGTCGGATTGCGCGGGGCGATCGCAGCGTGCGGCACCTCTGCCCCGCTGCCGGGACGAGGGAGTGCCTTACGGTTGATCTTGCCGTTGGCTGTGAGTGGAATCACAGACACCCATTCGAAATAAGTCGGCACCATATAGTGGGGCAGACGAGCTAGAAGGGCCGCACGCAATTCGGAAGCGGGGCGGCTGGTACCCACAAGGTACGCCACCAGCTCAAACTGACCAACGGTTTCCTCATGCGGCAAGACCACCGCTTGCTGGATTTCATTTTGAGCAAGACAGGCCGCCTCGACTTCGCCGAGTTCCACGCGGAATCCACGTACCTGCACTTGGTGATCATTGCGGCCGAGGTATTCCAGGAGTCCGTCCTCACGCCAACGACCGATGTCACCCGTGCGATACCAACGCCGATCCGAGCCCACCCCATCCGGCAGGAAACGCTCCGCGGTCAACTCAGGGCGATTGAGATAACCGAGTCCGACCCCGGTGCCGCCCACATACAGTTCGCCCACCATGCCGACCGGCATCAGACGACGCTGAGCGTCAAGGACCCAGACTTCGGTTTCAGGCAGAGGCCGACCAATCACACTACGACCATCGCCTGAACGAATTTCTGCCATGCTGACGCGGTGGAAGGTGACATGCACCGTCGTCTCGGTGATACCGTACATGTTAATTAATTGCGGCCGCTCTGCCCCATAACGATTCGCCCATTCGGAAAGATAACGGACCTCCAGCCGGTCGCCGCCGAAAATGACGTAGCGCAAGTGGGTCGAGAAATCATGCGCCGAGCGCTTCAACGCTTCCGCCACAAAAGCGTAGAAAGCGGCGGGGGTTTGATTAAGCACCGTGATCCGCTCTGCCATCACGAGATCGACGAAGCTGCTGACATCGCGCACGACTTCGCGTGGAGCAACGACCACGCGCCCACCGTAAGTGAGCGCGCCGTACATTTCCCAAACCGAGAAATCAAAGCAGAAAGAATGGGCCACGACCCAGACGTCCTCAGGGCCAAATTTGAAATCAAACCGGTCATTGCGCAGGAGCCGCACGACATTGCGATGTGATATCAGACAGCCCTTGGGCTTACCCGTGGATCCGGAGGTATAAATAATGTAAGCGGGTGTGTCAGGAGTGACTTGGGGTAGCGTAAGGGAGGCCGGAGCTTTACTTCCCTTATCCATGCATAACTCAGGCAAACGGGTGAAGGGGGAGCGATGCCCGGAGTGACTCACAACGATGCGCGCTCCACTATCTTCAAGAATGAAGCGTAAACGCTCCTCAGGGTATTCTGGGTCAAGCGGCACGTAGCAGCCACCAGCCATAATGGTGGCGAGCAACGAGACCACCATATCCGTGCCGCGAGGCAGCCAAATGGCCACGCGGTCACCGATCCCGACCCCCGCCTGGATGAGTTGAGCTGCGAGTAGGCGTGCGGCGGTGTCGGTTTGCTTGTAGGTGAGCGTCTTACCGTCGGCGGTCACCGCGGGGCGCTTACCCTGCAGAAGAACTTGTTCAGCAAAGAGGCTGTGCAAGGTGGCTTCCGTTGGATATGGCGCCGAGGTCCGATTAAAGTTTTCTAGCAACTGGCGCTCAGTGGCCGGAAGGAAATCAACCGCAAAGCAGGCGCTGTCAGGCCGTGCGGCCAGCGCGGCGACAAGTTCCAACAGATGGGCTTGGACGCGCTGGATCTGCTCTTCACCGTAGACGGCGGCATTAAAGGTCATCTCGATCTCGAGCGCCTCAGAACGTGGCACCGCGACCAAGGTGAAATCAAAATGGGTACGTTCAAAACCCTCGATCTGTGAGAGCCGTGGACGCACGGTCTGCGACTTCTGCCCATCGCCGCGGAGCTCTTCGTCCATCGGATAATTTTCGAGGACAACGAGGTGATCGAACAACTCGCGCACGTCTTCAACCTGTTCAGCGACTTGCACCAAAGATAGGTATTCGTGAGGACGGCGCTCGATGGCCTGCGCTTGGAACTGGCGTAAAGCGTCCAAGAAGGTGACCTCGGCAGAAAACTTTAAGCGTACGGGTAATACGTTGATGAACAGGCCGATCATCTTTTCAATGTCGGGGACGGACTCAGAGCGACCCGAGACAATTGAGCCGAAGACCACGTCGTTGACCTGATTATAACGCGAAAGCAAGATACCCCACAATGTGTTGAGCAAAGTCGCCGTGGTGGCGCCTTGGCTGGTTGCCAGTTTTTGCAACTGGGTCCAAGCCGCCCCATCGAGGCGCATCTTAGCTTTGCGACAATCGTAGTCCCCGGCGCCGACCCCATGCTGTCTGGGCAGCGAGACCCGGCGATCAAATCCGGCCAATTCCTGTCGCCAAAATGCAGTGGAAGCAGCACTATCCATCGTTTCTAACCAGCGTAGGTAAACTCGGTAGTCAGCCGCTGGCTCTAATTTTGGTTCCAGCCCTTGTAAGCGCGCTTCGTAGCAGCGCATGAGATCCTCATAGAGAATGCCCACGCACCAGCCATCCATTAAAATATGATGGTGACTCCAGACTACTTGCAGACGCTCCTGCTCCAGCTGGAACATGTTCACACGCATCAACGGGCCAAATTCTAGGGAAAACACCGCAGCGCGATCCGCTCGCTGGAACGAGGCAACCGTAGCGGACTGTTGCGCGGTCGTTTGATCCTGGAGTGAAAGGTAAGCGAGTGGGGTTTTTTGTTCACGGAAAATTACCTGCAAGGTTTCGTCACTTCCTTCGGCTTGGACAAAAACGGAGCGCAAGGCCGGATGCCGGGCCACAAGATCACGCCAAGCGGCTTCGAGCGCCAAGCGGTTCACTGGACCCACTAAGCAGAAGGTCATTTGCTGAAAGTACGCTTCGGAGTTGGGGGACTTGGTCGCCTCATAAAAGAGCCCTCTTTGCATCGGCGATAGAGGGTAGACATCTTCAATCGAGGCCGGAGCCCATTCTCGGCGCTCAACCATGCGGTCGTAAGCCCGCAATTCCAGCTTGGCGTAAGCGAAGTCGGCTGGGCTAGGGATGCTTTCTTGGCCTACGCTCGTGTGGGCCACAACCGAAACGAGGGCGCGGTGGAAAAGCTCGAGGAGCTGATGTATGGTCGTTTCAGACCAACGCTGGGAATCGTACTCCATCAACCAATGCATATGGCCGCCGGAGGTGTAGCCGGTCAGGGCGATTGATTGCTCTAATTTTTGCCCGTGATGACGGGACTCCAGCGGACGCTCCGCCCTCAACGTGAAGGGCGCCTGGTGACCACCATCTTCAAACGTGCCGAGGAAGTTAAAACTGATCGTCGGGCTGACCAAACCGGTGATTGCTGCGCTGGTACCGCTCGTCTGCAACCAGCCAAAACCCGCGCCATGACGCGGTACACCGCGCAAATATTCCTTGGTCTGACGGATCAGTTCCGCTCCAGAAAGACTCGCATGAATCGGCGTAAAGTCGGCCGGATAAACACTGGTGAACCAGCCGACGGTTCGGCCGATATCCAGGTCAGCGAGGGCCTCTTCACGACCATGACCCTCAAGCAACAAACGCAACGATTGCCCGGGATTCCACTCTGCGTAGGCCTGCCGTAGTGCGGAGACGAGCAACTCGATGCCGCGCGTCTTGAAGGCGGCGTGAGCGTGCTGTGAAAGATGGGTGGATACGCCCGCATCCAATGTAAGCTCGAGCAGACGCAGGTCAGCGACCGTGCCTGAATTTTTATCAAAATCGTACGGAAGCTTAGGGGCAGGACGCTGCGCCAACGCTTCCCAATAATTCACTTCATTGTGCAAAAGTCCGTCCGACACGGAGGCGGCGACCGCTCGCGTCCATCGCCCAAAAGTGGCGCTTCGCACCCCCCAAGCAGGGGTCTTATCCTGGATCGTGGCGGCATAAGCCGTGGCCAAATCTTCAAGTAAGATGCGCCAAGAAATGCCATCGACCACCAAGTGATGGGCCGTCCAGAACAGACGATCGCCGGTATCGAGTTGCACCAACACGGCGCGGGTGAGCGGACCTTCGGTTAGATCCAGGGCGCGTTGCTCGCTCTGCACCATTTCATCCATTGATTTTTTGGCGGATGGGCTGCGGCGTAAATCAAGGACGCGGCAAGCCAGTGCACGCGTACTCATCGTGCAGTATTGGCGCCAAGTTGCCCCTTCCCGAGTGAAGCGATAACGAAAGGCGTCATGCTGGGCGACGACTTGGCGCAAGGCTGATTGGATCGCTTCGATCTGCCAAGGCTCGCGCGCGTCTATCCAGATGGCCTGATTGAAGTGCTCGGGTTTTACAGTGATATTCTGGAAAAACCACTTCTGGATGGGTCCGGGGGGAAGTTCACCTATACTTTCGGGCGCACTAGGCTCGAGCGCCAAGCGGGTAGGTTCTAGACGCAGCGCGAGCCCGGCCACCGTTGGGTAGCGGAACAGCCAGCGCATATCCAGTCGCCAGCCGATTTGCCGCAGTCTGGAAATAATTTGAATACCCTTAATTGAGTCGCCACCCAAGCGGAAGTAATCGTCATCACGGCTGAGGTTGGGTTGACGCAGAACCTCACCCCAGACCTGGGCGAGGGCCTCTTCACGTGCCCCTTGGGGACGTCCACCGCTGTCTTGGCTAGGGGCGAAATCGGGAACTAAAAGGGCGCGCCGATCAATCTTGCCACTGGCGTTAAGCGGCATGGTTTCCAGGCGAACAAAAACCGCTGGCACCATGTAATGGGGTAGGATTTCTTGCAAAGCGGCTCGAACCAACTCCTCGGTGTAAGCTTGGCGGGTAGTCACATAGGCAATTAATTGCAGCTCACCGCCGATGGGGGCGAGTTTCACGGCCGCCGAGCTGATGCAAGACTGCCCTCGTAAAGCCTCTTCGATCTCGTCCAGTTCAATGCGGTAGCCACGCAGCTTCACTTGAGCGTCCCGGCGACCTAAGAAGTCTAGGGTACCATCCGGGCGCCAGCGCGCGAGGTCGCCGGTACGATAAATCCGTTGCGCTGGATGCCAAGGGGCGGGCGTGAAAGCCAAAGCCGTTAATTCTGGCCGGTTGAGGTATCCGCGCGCGAGTCCGCCGCCACTGACTACTAGTTCACCCGGCTGACCAATCCCGCAAATTTCACCGTTAGGCTGGAGCAAATAAAGCTGATGACCGGCCACGGGCCGACCGATCGTGACGAGCTCATCGGTGGCGAAAAGTTCGGTAAACGTCGTGACGACGCTGTTTTCTGTCGGTCCGTATTCATTGAAAAGACGAACTCCCGGCAGGTGTTTGAAATGTTTCCTAACAAGCGAAAGAGACGTAGCCTCGCCGGCCACGGTGACCCACTTCAGGCCAGTCATAGCGGTGGCAATCTCATCAAGGTAGAGCGAATGCAGGCTCGGGGTGAGCAGCAGATTGGTGATCTTCTCGCGTTGCAGGCGACGGGATTGCCCCATCAATTCGCTTTTCTCGGCCGCACTCGCCATCACCAGGCGTCCGCCGATAAAAAGCGCTGGAAAGATGTCGAGCAATGAGGCGTCGAAGGCATAGGTTGGCATCACTTGGGTGACGTCCTCACTGGTGAAGCGATAGGCCTGCATGCGCCAAAGGACCGAATTGGTGATCGCGCCGTGCTCAATCATTACGCCCTTGGGTTTACCTGAGCTACCCGAAGTGTAGATCACATAGGCTAAAGTCTCGGGTGTGGGGGGCAGAGGACTGGGATAATCAGCTGTGAGGGGGGCCCGCAAATGGGCGAGCTCAAGGGTTTTCAGCGTGGCATCCATCCCCTCCAAAGACGCATCCACGAGCAAAATACGGGCCCCTGAATCTGCGACTAAGGCGCGTACGCGCTCCATCGGGTTAGCGATATCAATGGGTACATAGGCCGCACCCGTTTTCAAAACTCCGAGTATCGCTATGATCGTGGCATCGCTAGATTCTAACAACAATGCCACGTAATCACCTCGAGTGACGCCATAATCCCGCGAGAGACGGCGTGCCACCGCTTCGGCTTGGGCGTCGATGTCGGCAAAAGTGAGGCGACGATCACCGCAAACCAATCCGACTGAGGATGCATACTGTTTTGCGGCTTTGGACCACAAAGATACTAGCGTGTGAGAGGTAATGACGGGACCGGCGACGGCATTAAAAGCCGTCGTCACCTGGGCTCGTTCACCCGGGGCCAAGATCGACAAGCGGCCGATTGGCTGGTGCGGGTCCACCAGCAAAGAATCGATTAATTGGCTAAAGCCCGCGCAGAAACGCTCAACGCTTTCCCGGCGGAACAGCCGGGTTGCATAATGGAATCGGATCCCGAGCACCCCGCGCTCGCGGATGATGTCCACGCTAAGATCGAACATGCCGGAGCCTTCGAATTGATCGATGGTGCGGATCTCCAGATCCCGGGTGCGCATCAGGCGATCGTCCGCGCTCTCGTAAGCGAACATCGTATCAAACAGGGGACTGCGGTCGGGGTTGCGGGGTAGATTTAGCTTTTCGACGAGGTCCGCGAAGGCGTAGTCGGCGTGATCATAAGCACCCAGACAGATCGAACGTACCGCCTTGAGCAAAGCGGCAAACGGCAAGTCGGCCGTAGGGCGAAAACGTAAGGGCAACGAATTAACAAACATACCTACGACCGCGTCACTATCCGCCCCGGGTCGGCCCGCTACGGGCAGGCCAACGATGAGATCTTCGGCCCCGCTCAGCCGGTGCAACAGCGTGACGTAGGCGCCCAATAAGACCATGTAAAGGGAGGCTCCGTGCTCGCGGGCCAGCGATTCCAAGCGGCGAGTTCGGTCCGCATCGATACTTAGGCTGCACTTATCGCCCCGAAAATCCATTTCGCCCGAGCGCACAAAATCCGCCGGTAGATCGAGCGTAGGAATCTCACCGCTCATCTCCTTTAGCCAGTACGCTTCCTCGGCGCGGTACTCAGGCAATTGGCGTCGAGCTTCGATCTCCTCAATGGCGTGACGATATTGCCGTTTAACCGGGCCCAAAGCGAGGCCGTCGTAAAGCCGCGCAAATTCCGTTAAGATCACATTCATCGACAGCCCGTCGGCGGCGATGTGGTGAACATCGATCAAAAGGAGGGTGCGCTGCGCATCGAGTAGCGCGTACCCGACCCTCAGCAAAGGGGGTTGCTCCAAATCAAAAGGAGCAATGAAGTCTTGTAATAGCGCTGCGGGAGTTTTCCCGTTCGCTTTCATTTCCTGCAGGAAGAAACGTGGCTCCTCGATCACGTACTGACGCAACTTTCCGCCAATGAGGCCAAAGGCGGTACGCAAGCTCTCATGTCGGCGGATAATTTCCTGAAATGCATCCTGCAACTTAAACACATCAACCGACCCGCGCATCTCCCAGACACCGGAGAGATGATAGGGCATTTCCGCGCCTTCCCGCTGGCAGAGCGCGTAGAGGCGCTGCTGCACCGAGGACAAGGGCAACACCCGACGGGGTGCTCGTGGCCCGGCGAGAATCGCAAAACCACCCGCACGCATGTGCGCGACTGCCGTGCGGACCGCCTCGATCAGGCGATCGATTTGTTCATCCGTATGTTCAGTCGAGAGGCAGCAAATACGCTGCTCCCAAGTGTAAAAGCCCATCTCCGTGAGCAGATAGAACATCACCTCAAGATCGAAGGTGTCCCCGAGAGCATCGAATCGGAACTGGGAACCGAACCATGAAACGCGGAACGAAACCGACTCGCGCTCGAAGAACTCGTTGAGTTCCTTGCCGAGACGATCCGTGAGTCGATTCACGCGCTCATGGAGCGCCGGACCTTGTGCGATCAGGTGATCGAGCGCAGCGCCAGCAGCAGCCAGCGCTAAGGGATGGCGGTTATGGGTGCCACCCGTGAAAATCGTTCGGGCCGCTGGCGCAGAGCCGTCTCCAAATTGCCAGAAGCCGCCGTCGATCCAGTCCATGAGCCACGCCTTACCGGCAACGACCGCGAGCGGCATACCTCCGCCCACGATCTTTCCGTAGGTGATCAGGTCGGCTTGAATACCAAACCAAGCCTGCGCGCCGCCGCCATGAATACGGAAACCGTTGATCATCTCGTCAAAGATTAAGACGATACCCAGGTCGCTCGTTAGCTTGCGTAAGCGCCGTAAAAAACGGTGCGGCTGAAACCCCGGCCGCCGGCTTTGCACCGGTTCCACGATCACCGCCGCCAATTGCGCGGCGTGCTCGCGGATCCACTCCAGCGACTCTTCGCTGCCGTAGTCGAGCACCTGGGCGTTTTGCACCACACTGGGAGGGATACCAGGCGACATCGGGCGTGAGCCGTCTTCGCTACCGACCACCAAGACTTCACTGCCAATGCCATGATAGGCACCGGCAAACTGCGCGATCAAAGGCCGACCCTGCGCCGCCCGAGCGAGGCGTTGGGCGAGTAACACCGCACCCGAGCCGGTGATGGCGAGACTGGCCCGCTCGGCCCCCGTGAGTTGACAGATTTTTCTGGCAACTTCGCCCGCGAGATCCGATTGCGGCCCCAATGCAGCCGTGCGGTCAATCTGGCGGTGCAGTGCTTCGTTCACGAAAGCGGGCGCATGACCAAGAAAATGGACCCCCATGCCGAGCGCTAGGTCGACATATTCATTGCCATCGAGGTCCCAAATTCGGCTGCCGGAGGAACGGTCGGAAATGATGGGGTATTTAAGCTCTTTTAGGCTGCGCTTAAATTGCAGGCTGCCTTTCCAATCCGCTAGTTCGCGGCGCCAAGCTTGGGTCTGATTTTTGGAGCGGAGGGTCTTAGCGGCTAGCCGTTCAGTGAGCGCCCGAAGGAATTGTTTTTGTTCAAGGGAGAGATTTTTTTCCTCCTCTAAATTCAGGCCCCCGAAATTCACCGCCATCTTACTGTTCATCACCGGTGGTGTCGCCGGGGCTGCCACCGAAACCGGGGTTGCCGCGGGTGGCGGCGCGACTGGGGCGATGGGGCCACGCACCTGCATGGCAAGGTAGCGTTCCATCAAGCGAAAATGCGCATCCATGATCGGATCCAGACCCACGGCCATGGGCGCAACGGCTGATACCGGCGGAACGCCCGCAAGCGATTGCGACCCGGCCGGGATCTGAGGCGCTGCAGGGGCGATCGTCGGCGCGAGCACCTCACTGGACCCAACCTGCCCGACAGATGCGCTCGAGGCCTGAAGATCGACCGTAGAATGAGCGAGGAGAAAATCAACCAGGGCGCCAATGCGGTGGAGTTCCTCGTAGAATTGCTTGATCGAGATTTTTACTTGGAAACGTTTTTCCAGCATGCGCCCGCTGCGCACGAACATGAGCGAATCTAAACCCATCTCCAATAAATTGGCTGCACCGGTGAGATCAGCCGGTTCTAGTCCGCTGACTTCTCCGATGATGGCCTGCACTTCGGCAAGAATCGCTTGGGCGTTGGGGCGGGCCGGGACCGGAGCAGCAACGAGTTGGGCGGCAATTTCCGGAGCGGCTTGAGAAAGAACGGAGGGAGGCATAGCGGGCAGGCTTGGGAGGACAGGATCTGCAAAATTAAACCAATGGCGCTTACGTTGGAAGGCATAACCAGGCAGGGATACGTGAGCGGCAGGACTAGCAGCGCTGAGAGCGGACCAGGTCAGTTCCAAGCCCGACGTCCAAAGCCGGCCCGCGCCATCCAACATTGAGCTAAGATCATCATGGCCGCGGCGCAGGCTCGGGATCCATTTGGCACCGGCGGCTAAGTCGGAACGCACGGATTGGAAAGCGAGGTCAAGTCCGATCAAGGTGGGCTCAGGACCGACTTCGATGAGATAGTCGAGTTGCTGGGCATGGAGCAGAATCATGCTATCGCAAAAGCGCACGCTCTGACGCAGATGACGCGACCAGTAATCGGGACGAGTAACCTCCTCATCGACAAACCCACCCGTTAAATTGGAGATGAGTCGAAGTTGGGGGCGATGGAGCGTCAGGGAGCGGACCACCGCTTCAAGATCCTCGAGGATGGGCTCAGTCAGGGGAGAGTGAAACGCGTGGGAAATACGCATCGCGACCACGCGGATTTGAGCTTGCGCGCAGAGCTTGTGCACGGTCGCGATCGAATCCTTCGCTCCGGAAACGAGCACGATCTCTGGCCCGTTTACCGCTGCGATCGCCACGGTGGCACGGAACGGCTCGATCAACTTGGCCACTACGGCTTCATCCGCAAACACCGTTAACATCGCGCCCGGCGCGGAACGTTGTTCCATCAAACGCCCACGGGCGACGATCAGCTTCAAAGCATCATCTAGACTAAATACGCCGGCGATACACGCCGCAGCGTACTCCCCCACGCTATGTCCCAACACGAACTGAGCGCGCACTCCCAGCGATTCCCAGACCCGAGCGAGCGCGTACTCGATCACAAAAAGCCCCGCCTGAGTAAACGAAGTACGATCGATATCCGTTAACGGCGCGGCGTTGCGCGCCCCATCGAAGACGGAAGCTTCCGCGGCTGGCTGGACTTCCAGCGAAACTGGTGGCGTAAACATCACCTCCCGCAAATCACCTCCGAGTGGCTCCAGTAAAGTAACCGCGCATCGATCGATGATCTCCCGAAAAAGGGGCAACTGCTCGTACAGGCGCCGACCCATGCCCGCATATTGAGAGCCTTGTCCGGTAAATACAAAAGCGCACCGAGGACGCTCTCCGGCTCGACCCAAACCTAGCCCGCGCGCTTTGCCCCCTTGGGCAAATTTATCTAAGAGGAGGGCGGCCGCTTGGGGTGTCTCCGCCACCACGCTTAAGCGTTCCACCAGAGCAGTCCGACCGGCCCATGCCGCGTGGGCGGCTCCAGCCCAATCTGAGTGCGGCAGCGTGGCGAGTCGAGTCGAGGCAGCCTTGGCTTGCGCTCGTAAGGCCTCCGGCGTACGCGCACTCAATACAAACAGCTCTGCTCCCGGTTTAGCTTCAGATCGAGGAGTGCTCGGTTGAGCGGGCGCCTCGGCAAATATGATATGTGCGTTGGTGCCAACAAAACCAAAACCGCTTACCCCGGCAATGCGCCGGCGCTCCCCGCGCGGCCAGGGCTGGAGTGAGTCCACCACCCTTAGCGCGGAGCCCTTCCAGTCGATGTGCGGGCTAGGTTCAGAAAAATTAAGGTGTTGGGGTAAGGCTTCGTGCCGGAGCGATTGAATCACTTTGAAACTGCTCGCCATACCGGCGGCCGCTTCGAGGTGACCGAGGTTAGTTTTAACGGATCCGAGCCGCAAAGGCTGCTCGGCTGCACGACCGCTGGTGAACACTTCCGATAGTGCGTTGGCCTCAATGGGATCACCCAACGGCGTAGCCGTGCCATGCGCTTCCACATAATCCACTTGATCGGGGGTCAATCCGGCAGACTGCAAGGCTCGTCGGATCACTTTCTGTTGGGCGGGTCCGCTAGGCACGGTCAAGCCGCTCGAGCCGCCATCTTGATTGATGGCCGAACCGAGGATGAGCGCGAAAATTTTATCCCCTGCCGCCTCGGCATCACTGAGACGCTTGAGTATGAGCAGACCGCCACCCTCACCTCGGCTGTAGCCTTGAGCGCGCGCATCAAAGGTGTAGCACTTGCCATCCGGGGCGAGCAGGCCGGATTGATCGAAATTTAAGGTGAGATCCGGACCGAGGATACGATTGACCCCAGCCGTGAGAGCGGCCTCGCATTCGCCGCGGCGCAGACTTTGTACAGCCAGATGGATTGCGACCAATGAAGAGGAGCAGGCGGTGTCCAAGACCATCGTTGGCCCATTCAACTTGTAATAATAAGCGAGTCGCCCCGCCGCGGGACTTAACGTGGAACCAGTCCCAAAATAAGGGTCGATACGATCACGATTCGAGGCCGCGAACAGTTTTAACGCATAGTCGATCCCGCTCATACCGACGAAAACACCGACCTCGCGCCCGGCCCAAGCCTCGGGTCGCAGGTTGCCTGATTCAAATGCGTGCCAGGCTAATTCAAGCAGCAGGCGCTGCTGGGGATCCATGCTTTGTGCTTCCTTGGGGGATATACCAAAAAACGCCGCATCAAATTGATCCGTGTGATCAAGATAGGAGCCAAAACCACCCGCGGTGCCTTCCGCGCGATCGGCAGGAGTGGGCCGAATCGCAGAGCCCCCCGAGGCCAGAAAATCCCAATACGTTTCAGGGTCGATGCAGCCGCCAGGAAATTGGCAAGCCATGCCCACAATGGCGATGGGTTCGCCACCCGATGACTTAAGCACCTTCATCTCCTGCTTTAGCCGGCGAAGTTCGCCCAGTGCTTTACCTAGTAATATTTTGGTGTCTTCAGCCATGGGGAGCTTTCAGCCAGCTTGATTGCACCTGCAAGTAGGTCGGCAAAGGCGGAACCGCGCTTAAGTCAGCTTCCAAAAGAGCATGCCCTTCGACTTCACTGACTTCGGAAAAACCGGCAAATTTGTAGGTGAGGTACATCATCCGATTGCGATCCGTGGCGCGAAAATCAGCCAGTAAACGCACTCCGGCTTCAGCGGCCCTGCGCCGCAGCAAGGTAATCAAAGTCCCGCCCACGCCGCGGCTAATGACACGACACGACATTAATAGCAGCTTAATCGTCCAGATGTGCGGAGTGCAGTGAAGCAAGACGACCCCGATCTTGCCATAGGGGCCGTGCTTGTCGGACAACTCGCCGACCAGAAGGGAGTGCTCCGGGGATACGCGTAATTGAGCCAATTCTTCGTGAGTATAAATTCGTCCTGTGGTATTTAATTGGTTCGTTCGTGCCACGAGCTCCTCCACCCGAGCGAGGTCTTCGAGCTCGGCAGGATCCAGCGAAAACTTCATTTCAAGGGTTGCTAGAAACGCATCACCTGGGCCTTTGAAGGATGTTTCTTCCTGTTGCCGCACCAGATCGGCCACATACATCTGGCGACGCCGGCGCGAGTCTTCGGTGAGAACCGATGGGACGAAATCTTTATCCGACAGCAACGCCGGTACCTGGGTGTCGGAGTAGACGCGCACTTCCGGCAGAGTGAAACGCACTTCATCGCGCTCGAAAACTTGGTCGTCGATAAAGGCAAACGTGTCTAAGCCGAGATTTAAGCGTTCGGCGATGCGTTGGATCGAAGTCGATTTGGCGTCCCAATGAATCTGCGGGTGCAGAAAAAAATGATCCAATCCAAAACGCTTCAACTGTTCGAGGGCTGGGCCGATCTCGTTGCGGCTGGCAATCGATTGTAAAATACCGCGCTGATCCAACGTTTCGATCATCTCGCGCACGCCGGGACGCAAGGCCAAGGCATCGCCCTCAAGCAGAATACCATTCCAGACGGTATGGTCCAAATCCCAGACCACGCATTTGATCTTCTTGCTAGACATGGTGAGGTTCAACGGCGCCGTTTGGCGAACCGACTCATCGCATCCTGCGAGATCATAATTTGCTGCATTTGGTTACTGCCTTCAATCAGTTCGGTGACTCGGGCATCGCGAAAGTAACGCTGCACGGGATAATCTGGACCGCAGCCGTTAGCTCCATGAATTTGCACCGCATGATTGGCCGCAACGGATGCCGCCGTGGATGCAAAATATTTAGCCGTAGTCGTCTCGATGATTGAGCTGGGCAAGGCCTCGGCCCGCGATTGGGCGGCTTGCCGCCAGAGCGCATGTGAGGCTTTATAGGCTGTGGTCATATCGGCAATCATTGCCTGAATCAATTGATGCTGGCTCAAAGGTACGCCGAATTGCTGGCGCAGCCGCGCGTAATCGACACTCGCCTTCACGCAGGCTCGGATGAGGCCCGTCGAGCCGCAGGCGATGCAATACCGGCCAACGTCGAGAGTCGAACTGACTACGTGGGAGAAACCCATACCTTCCGGGCCGATGAGTGCGCTTTTGGGCACGAGCACATCTTGTAACGTGAGCTCGCACTGCCGAGCCGCGCGAAAGCCCAACAGTCCGCTGATCGGTTTGAGGGTGAGACCGGGTGTTTCCTTAGGCACCAGCACCGCCGTCGGTCCCTGCGCGGTTTGACCCAGCACGAGAAAAACATCGGCTAATTCTGAGGCCGAAATCCAACGTTTGACTCCGGTCACCCGCCAGCAATCACCCGCATCTTCGATGCGGGTCGTGACCGATTTGGCGTCACTACCCACCATCGGTTCAGTCAACGCAAAGCCGCCGAGCTTCTCACCGGCGATGAGACGGGGTAGCCAGGTTTGCTGCATTTCAGATTCACCCCAACGAGCGAGGGCAAACGAGCACATCGCATTGACGGTAACTACGCTCAAAAGCGACATGCTGGCCTCGCCCACGGACTCCAGAGCCTCACCCCACTCGATCACCGACAAGCGGCCACCACCCTGCTGCTTGGACACACTCGCGCCGAGCAGGCCGAAACCAGCCAGATCGGAGAGGACCGGGCGTGGGATGGCCTCTAGCCGGTCCCAATCCTCCGCGCGGGGGGCGATCTGCTGCTCGATGTAGGAGTTCAGCTGCATGAAAATTAGGGGGTAACCAGACCGCGCTGCGCGAGGAGCGCGACCATGGCCTCGACCGAGCGGAAATTCTTCAAATCGAGTTCTTGGTTAGTGAACTTGGCCGCAAAGTCCTTCTCCAAAAAGAGGACAAGCTGCATCGCCATCAATGAATTCACCAAACCGAGGGCAAAAATATTATCCGCATCTTGAAAGTCATGGTCTTGAATGAAAGTTTCCAGGAAGGCGCGAATCTTAGCCTTAGCTTCAAGTTGGGTCATAAAATTAGTGGGTGAGAAGGGCTTGAGGAAAATAACTATAAAAGGGCGCGTTTTAAGAACTTAGTTTAGATCGAATACTTATAGAAACCCTCGCCGGATTTGCGACCGTGCAGGCCGGCATCCACCATTTTTTGGAGTAAGGGGCAGCGCCGGAATTTAGGATCGCCATAAGCGGCGTATAATTCGTCCAAGGAGTACAAAATCGTATCTAGCCCGATGAGATCACCGGTTTCCAGAGGCCCCATCTTATGGCCGAAGCAGGAACGAAAAATTTTGTCTACATCGGCCGCGGAGGCGACTTGGTCCTGCACCAGCCATACGGCTTCGTTGACCGTTAACATCAGTACGCGATTGGAGACAAAGCCGGGCATATCGTTGACCACCACCGCCTCTTTACCCAACTGAGCGAGGAAGGCCTTGCCGCGGGTGAGGGTTTCTTCGCTGGTGTGGTGACCGCGGATAACTTCGACCATGGTTTTCATCGGCACCGGATTCATGAAATGCATGCCCAGCACGCGATCTGCGCGTTGGGTCAGGCCGCCGAGTTTGGTAATCGAAATCGCTGAGGTGTTCGCCGCAAAAATACAATCAGGCGGGCAAATCGCATCGAGTTTGGGGTAGATCGCGGATTTTACCTGGAGTTTTTCGACGACGTTTTCCACCACAAAATCCACGCCCGAAAGCCGCTGATAATCCGTCGTGAACTCGATCATACTCACAATCTGATCGGGATCCGGGGCGGCTGCATCATCGCGTCGGAACATCAGCGCCATACGCGCAGCGTTGTAGATCGACTCACGGGCCTTGTTGAGCGCTTCGTTGGAAATATCGACCAAGACGGCTTGGATACCGCGTTGAGCGAGGTTTTGGGCGACGCCTGCGCCCATCACGCCTGCGCCAATGACACCAACATTTTTATGAATCATCGCGTTGATAAATTTATTTTTTAGCTGCTGAGTTCTTTTTCTAGTAGCTGCTTCAGATCGGAATCCGACATGCTTTCAAAATCTTCCATGGCCGGCGCGGCCCCCCCAGCAGCCGCCGGCAGGATGGGACTGGCCGAAGTAAAAAGCCGTTCCGCAAGATGCCCTGCCATCTCCGCGGCCGTGGGATAATCAAAAGCGATCGTGGAGCGCAGCGTGTGGCCTAGCGACTTCTCCAAGCGATCTTTGAGGTCGATTGCGGTTAAAGAATCGATACCCAAATCGAAAAGTCCCTTAGCCCGATCCACTTTGAGGTAGGAATCCAGACCGAGCAGATGAGCGACAGTTTCGCGGATCAACCGCTCGATGGCTTCGAGGCGGGGAGCCGCGGCTAGGCTGGCCCAAGCTTGATTAACTGAGGAGGCCGCGGCGGGGGGCGCAGGCTGAGCGAGCTCACCGGCAAAAATCTGCTCGTAGAAGGCCGTGGGTTGGCCGCTGAGCGCGCGAGCATACCCTGCTTGGTTCCAAGCAAACACACCGACCGTACCGTGGATTCCAAGCACTTGCCCTAACGCTTGCAGGGCGTCAGCGGGATCCATCGCGATTAAGCCCCGCTCTTGTAAGCGGTCACGATCACGGGAGGCCAATCTTGCGGTCATGCCAATACCCTCCCAAGGTCCCCATTGGATGCTGAGCCCAGCCAGACCGGCTTGCTGTCTTTTAATCGCCAAAGCGTCTAGGTAGGCGTTCGCCGCCGCGTAGTTAGTCTGACCCGGCGAACCGAGCAGAGAGGCAATGGAGGAGAACAGCACAAAACAATCGAGGGGCAGATTTTGGGTCGCACGGTGCAGTTCCCAGGCCCCATTAATTTTGGCGCCAAATATGGACGTGAATGATCCCACTTCGGCTTGGCGCACAAACCCGTCGCGCAAGGCGCCGGCGGCGTGAAATACCCCGCGCAAGCCGTGCGGCTCGCCGGCACGCTGGACTAATTGCTGCACGCTGACCGGATCGCTCATGTCAGCGAGCACATAATTGATGCGTACGCCTCGTTGCTCCCAGTCGGTGATCTTGGTCTGCAATGGTGGCGGAGCTTCACGGCGGCCTGACAAATAGAGCGATCGAGCACCGTGGGCGATCAGCCACTCCGCGACCGCCTGCCCCAAAGCTCCAGCCGCACCGGTAACCAAGTAGCTAGCTTCGGGACGAATCCGTAGGGGCGTAGCTACGAGGGATTTCTCCCCCAATCGGGCGCCACAAATAACCCCTGAGTGCAGGCTAAGCCGGGGCTCGGCGCCTACCTTGTCTAACAACCAAGGCACCCAAGCATCCATCGCTTCGTGCGCAGGGTCGATTTCGAGCTGCAACGGACGCAACTCAGGGTGTTCGTGTCGAAAGCTGGTGACAAAACCACTCAACGGGGATTGCGCGAGGGCGTGCGCTGCGCTAGAGGTCAGGAAAACCCAGCGGGGCGGATGCGATTCGCTTCGGCTGAGGGAGGCCTGGATGCAAATGAGCAATTCGTTCCAGTGTAGCCCGCTCGGTGCATCAACCGACAAATCCCAAGCGTAAACAACGCCAGCCCAAGCTTGGTTGCTTAGCAGGTCTTGAGCTGGCGTGACTTGGTGGTGGAGCACCTCGTGAACCTGCTCTCCGGCAACTTGGAGTGATTGCTGCAAAGCCCGCACCGCTGGACTACCATCTGAGAGAAACAACCAAGCGCCCGCAGTCCGCAACGGCGCGGAGGCGGCCGGAGCAGCTAGAGGCCGCCAATGGGTTTCAAAATATTTAGGCGCGGCGAGCGAGGCGGCCGGTTTGACGTTATGCGCCTGCAAATGACGCAACTCAAAGCCGAGGGCCTCGGCGACAAGCGCTCCTGAAGCATCATAGACACGCACGTCCGAGCGATAGGCATGGCGTTCCCCTACCCTTTTTTGCGCATGAGCAAAGAGACTTCCCCCATCAGGATTACGATGGAAGATCACCTGGTCTAGGCGGAATGGAATCAACGTGAGGGCCCCATCCAAACCGAGCGCCGAGGCGGCCGCCTGTAGGAAAGAGTCCACCAAGCCAGGATGCCACTCGCGGATTTGCGCCAAACCCGCGGGAGCCTCCAACTGGACCAGGGATTCACCTTCAAGGTGGTGCAACGCGTTCCACCAGCGAAAGCTTGGCCCGAGCCGAACTTCCATTCGGTCCATCACTGCGTAGTGAAGGGCCAGATCTGGCTGGGCCCGCAAAGTGTGACGCCGTGCAGCCAAATCGATCACGGCGGTAGGCCCAATGGGGGCGGGCGCACAACGGCCGGTCGCGTGGACCACCACGTTTTGCGGCTCGGCCGCGATCCAGCTTAGCACTTCGAAAGCATAATTCTTGCCTGCCTCCTCGGTGAAAACGGTTTGAACGGTCCGGGGCTGCGCAGGGTTGATGACCATCGCGCTTAAAAAAGCCACATCGCTTAACTTTACCTCAAGTTCGCCCGCGCGCGGGCCCGCGCCTAAAAGAAACTCTGCGGCCTGCATGGCCACTTGGGAAAGATAAAGTGCACCCGGTGCAACGATACTACCATGCACCATGTGCTCGGCAAGATAAGGCAGCGTCGTCAGATCGAAACGGGATTCATAAATGCAGGCCTTAATCCGAGGTGAACCCCAACGCTGACCCAAGAGCGGATGACCGGCCGAATTAACCGAGCGCTGATCTGGGGTCCGCACATCCACACCGTGAATCCAATAAGACTGGTGCTGCCAGGGGTACAGGGGAAGCTCGATGCGCCGCCCCATACGAGCCTTGCGTCCGGAGGCCCACTGCACGGGATAACCTAGGGCAAATAAGGTGGCTAAAAGCCGCGGAAAATCCGCCGCAACTAAGCAGCGTAGGTCGACATCACCCGCAAGGGTGGCTGCAGCGGCGCCCAATTCAACGACGATTGGGCGACCCTCACGGGCAAATATCTGATGAACCGCGTTACGGGAGATAGGTGCCCCAGCCATCAGCCCCAGCCAATGCGCGGGATCAGCCCATTCCGCTTCGAGCCACTGGCCCGTTTGCCCTGAAAGCATGCGGCTAGCTGGCTGAGCAAAAACGACCTGAGCGGCGACTCGTTTTAGCGCCGCTTCAGCCGCAGCTTTATTGGAGGCCGAGTTCGCCCAAAAGTCTGCGGCTACGAGCAATCGAAGCGCATCCTCGATGGGGAAAACTCCCGCTCGAGCGGCCATCACCCATTCCCCCAAGCCCGTGCCACCGACTGAGCTTGCCTCGATTCCGAAAGAGGAGAGCAACTCAGCTAGGGCGTACTCAAACGTGAAAAGAACCGGATCCGAAAAACGATCCTGCTGGTTGACGGTTGGAACTCCCGCCGGCCAGACTCCTTCTGCTACAGAGCGTGGCACGGGGATCTGAGTTACCTCGGTCAAGATGGTTAGAGCGCGCTCCCAAGCTTGCCGGAAAAACGGCTCATCCCGCCACAAGCACCGGGCTAGAGCATAAACTCCGGCTGAATCGGCAGAAAATGAGAAAGCCAAACCGCGTTGATCGAAATCGATCCGGGCGGAGGGCTCGGGTGCAGCGCCGGCAAAACGACGCAATTGTTGGTTTAAATCAGCTCGGGAACTCGCCACAAAAGCCGCCCGTTGCGGCAAACTCGCCCGGCCGACCTGCGCAGTGAAAGTCAAATCCTCTAGATCAACCTCATCGGCCCGATCTAGTAACTGTGCGTAACGCTGCGCCAAGGCGCGTAGCGCCGCGGGATGCCGGGTCGAAAGCGGAAGGACCCAGCCACCAGCCCGAGCAACCACCGGAATCGGAGCGGCAACCGGAGCTTCCTCGAGGATGGCGTGTACATTGGTGCCGCCGATACCGAGCGAATTTACCCCAGCGCGACGAGGACCTTGGGGCGAGATCCAATCTATGGCGGCAGAATTTACAAAAAAAGGAGTGCGGGGAAAATCGATTCGAGGATTAGGTTTGTTGAAATGCAACGTACATGGGATTCGGCGGTGGTGGAGTGCGAGGGTCGTTTTGATTAGCCCGGCGATACCGGAGGCGATTTGCAAGTGACCGACGTTAGTTTTGACCGAACCTAGTGCGCAATAACCGGTCTTAACCGTATGACGGCGAAAGGCCTCGGAAAGGGCATTGACCTCGATTGGGTCACCCAATTCGGTGCCGGTGCCGTGACCTTCCATGAAGGTAACACTCTCAGCGGTAACGCCTGCCCGCGCCATCGCCTCGGCGCAAACATCCTCTTGCCCGCTTGAGCTGGGCGCGGTGAAACCGACTTTGCCCGCACCGTCATTATTGCTCGCGGTGGCTTTAACAACGGCGTAGATCCGGTCTCCTGCTGCCTGCGCTTCGGCCAGTGGCTTGAGTAAGACGACCCCGGCGCCATTACCGAAAATCGTACCTTCCGCTTTTTCATCGTAAGCGCGGCAATGCCCGTCCGGTGAATTGAGCATGCCTGGACTGTAGAGGTGCCCGGCGTGCTGGGGCAGCTTGATCGAGACCCCACCGGCTAAAGCCATCGAGCAATCACCCATGCGGATACTCTTGCAGGCCTCATGCAGCGTCAGCAGCGTGCTGGAACAGGCCGATTGGACATTCACGCTTGGTCCACGTAAATTTAATTTATAAGATACCCGCATCGGCAGATAATCTTTGTCATTGGTGATCATGACATTGAATCCACTCATGGAGTCCACCGTGAGCATCCGACCCCCATTTTCGCTTTGGAGAAACGCTTGATTAGCCCACAGGTTATTGGGCAGATAGGTGTTCATGCCCGCGGCGGCAAACAAACCGACTTTGCCGGGGAAGGTCAGCGGGTCATAACCGGCGTCTTCAAACGCTTCCCAACATACCTCCAGAAAAATACGCTGCTGGGGATCAATGAGTCGGGCTTCCTTTGCCGTATAGCGGAAAAAATCGGCATCGAAGGCATCCGGGGCGTCCAGTATCGGTGCGGCCCGAACATGATGAGGGTTTTTCACCAATTCAGGATCAACGCCTTCTGCTAAGGATTCTTCCGCGCTGAAAAAGCTAATGGTCTCCCGACCTTCATCCAAAACCCGCCAAAAATCTTCCGGGCTAGAGGCGCCAGGAAAACGTAGGCCGATGCCGATGATTGCAATGTCGCTGGAACCGACCGAGGCTGAGGCTTGAAGCGATGGGAGGCCCGAGGCAGCGCGGTGCTCCCGATCGAAATCTTGGGCGAAATGCTCCGCCATCGTGCGCACCGTCGGACAATTAAAAAGTTCCACGACCGCGATGGGCCGGCCGATCAACGCTTGCAAACGCACCTGTACTTGGACGATGAGCAGGGAGTGGCCGCCCAGTTCAAAAAAAGTCTCGTCGTAGCCAACCGATTCCAAGCTGAGCACCTCCTGCCAGATCTCGGCGATAGCAGAGGCGAGCTCAGTGCGACTCACCGAGCGCTTTGGTGATGGCTTGGCCGCAGTGGTCCGCGCCAGTTGGATTACTTGTTGCCGATAAGAGCCTGACTCAAATGAACGTTTGAGTTGCCCACGTTGAATTTTGCCAATTTCGGTCTTCGGAATCTCAGCCGGAGTGAGTGCGACCAAGTACGTGGGCAATAAGCCGACCTGTTGAATAAGCTTAGCCCGAATCGCCCGAGCGATCGCTTCGGCCGGGGAATCATGGCCAGGTGCCACGCAGAAAAAAAGCGCCAGTTGATCGGTCTCGGAGGCCTGATCGCGAACCGCACACGCCGCGGTAAAGCTCTTCGCTACCCCGGGCACGGTCTCGGCGGCCGCCTCAACTTCATGACAGTAAAAATTCGCGCCATTGATGATAATGACATCTTTGATACGGCCCGCAATCCGCAGGCACCCGTTTTCCAAATAGGCGAGGTCGCCCGTCTCAAACCAGCCCTCCCGGATAACTTTTGCGTTCTCTTCAGGATTACGATAATAGCCACTGAAAACGGACGGTCCCCGCAACTGCAACAGACCGGTTTCACCGTCCGGCAAAGGCTCATTCTTTTCATTGACCACCCGCATTTCGGCGCCGGGGTTGCACGGGCCTAGATCAACGAATGAAACCTCGTCTCCGGTATTTTCCAGAGTGAGACCTCGGGACCAGGTGATGCCGGAGCATGTCTCCGACATGCCGAAAGCCGGTCGTAAAGCCCCGACGGGCAGTCCATGCCGCTGCAGCAGCGTGATGAATTTGCGCGCAGTGCGCGCGACCACAGGTTCTCCTGCATTCACCAGAAATCGCATACTGCTGAGGTCCCAACTGCCGACTTGCACGGCAGCGGCCCGATCTAAAAAGAGCGTAAAAGCAAAATTGGGGGCCCAGGAGATGGTAGCTTGGTGGCGGGAAATGAGGTCTAACCAACGCAGGGGCTCTTGGAGGATATAGCTCGTGGGCACATGAATCTGCGTGCAGCCAAGCACCACGGCCATGGTACCGAGAAAAGAAACCGAGCCCACATGGTCGAGAGCCATCCAGTTAAGCGTGACCTCAGCCGGCGTAAATCCATTGCCCTCAATCGTACCCGCCGCCATGCTAAGCAGGTTAGAATGGGTCAGGGGCACACCCTTAGGCTGCCCGGTGCTGCCCGAAGTTAAAAGCAACACCGCCAGGTCCGCCCCCGCCGCTTGGCCATGAGTAAACATTTTGGCCTCGGCACTGGCCCGATGGCGTAGAGAACTTAAATCAATGACTGGGCCGCTGAGCACCCCCAAAGTCGGCGGCAAGAGCCGCAATCCTTCAACCGCAGCACCCTGCGCCAAGACCGGTGCATGCTCTAATAGCTTCGCCGCGTTAATCAGCTTTTGCAGCGCGCTATTCGATTGAGAAAAAATGGGCGCGACGGCGACGGGCACGGCGACAGCTCCCGCGAGTACGCAGCCCCAGAATCCCGGTATAAAATCTTCGGCCGCTTCTAATTGCAATAATACTGGGTCTCCACGTTTCACTCCAAATTCACGCAGGCCCTCGGCGATCTTTCCGGCCTCAGCTAAAAGTTCGGCATAACTTTGCCTCAACTCAACTCCATCTAAGCGAAGATAAATCAATCCACCGGTGCTATTTGCGGCGGCGGAGAGCAGGCTATCGGCCAACGTGCCCGAAGTCGCCAATTTTTGGCATGGTGATCCCAAAATTGATGAGGCCGATGATTTCATTGAAGCGAGTGGCTGATTTCGAGAATTAATGTGTGCAAGTGAGCAACAATTACACCATTAGCTGCTAAATATTGGCATTGAAAATTGCGGTAGCGAAAGCGCGGCGAGGAATTGAGTGGTTGGGGGGATTTTTCAAAAAAAATTAATGACTGAGACAGTTTTGTTGGGCTCTTTAAGGTCAAGGGGAGGCTCGTTACAACTTAGCGAACACTGCTAGATACCTAACTAAGAGTAATGATGGTAATTACAGCGATTGGTTTGATCGGCCCATGGACGCGTCCCGATCAGGGTTCCGGATCAGAAATTTAAGCGGTGGTTGGAATAAAATTCTAATTGACCTTTGATCGCTGATTTTTCCGAAGCGTAGAAATTGATTTTTAAAGTGTTAATGATTTTTGGCAAGCAACTTACAAATTAACTAAGCTCAAAAAAAAGCGTTTTTAGAAATCGTTGTTAAGCCATCGACTACGACGCAGGTGAGACTCTAACTCAGCATACCAGCGTAACAATGGTTGCGGAAACTACCGTAATGCAATTGCTGCATTCAAACAGGCAAGAAGCATTAGGAATTAACAAAGTAACCCCCAAATATTTAATATATTACGCCTTCGTGTTACAATTTCGCGCCATCGTTGCCGATGCTACAATTTTCGAAATTCATTTAAGAGGTAATTGCACTCAGGGACCTAACACAAGGCCAAGAGTCGAATCACGTAATGATGAATACTAAATTAATTTAAGTTCCAATCTCAGTGCTGTCCGGAATACGGGTTAATTTGATTTTATAAAATTCATTTGCGTAGATTTTAACAGATATTTTTGGACGTGCTCCATTTTGAGTACGCGCGGGCTTTTCGTGCCAAGCTGTCCCAGATCTTCTCTGGGCATGGCCACCGCCACCGTAGTCTCTCAGGTGCTTATCGATCGGTCACCACGAGACTTTTTCACCACTGCGTCGAACGCTATCGTGGCGATGTCCGCATAAAATCCTCGAAGTTCTTTTCGTTACGTTTTTCAATTAAGTATTTATTCCAAAGCTATTTGTGCGGTTTGAGTGGGACTCGCTCACCCGGAAATGACGCTTCCGTGATTCTAACTCGCTATTCTAAAGTGCTTTAATTTCGGACACGACTGATCCAATCTATATCCAAAAATCAGGAATCTGAGCCTGCGACTTGATTGATCAGCTCGCTGACCTCGCTGGCGGCATCGGGCAGGTAAAAATGTCCACCGGGGAACCAATGAGAGCGAAGCTCTGGTTTAAAGTGCATCTGCCATGCAGCGATAGATGCTAAATCCACCCAAGGATCATCTTTACCATTAAGTAGAGTTATACCCGTATCGAGTTGAACACCCGGGGTGTACTGATAACAGCTCATCAACTTGAAATCAGCCCGCAAACTGGGTAGCACCAGCGCCAATATTTCAGGATTTTGGAGCAGCTCCGCGGGCAGAGCGTTATAGCGCCTACCAACCGCATCTAGAAACGCTTCATCGCTTAGGGAGTCTACGGGCAAATTCAACGCGGGTCGATGCGGCGCTTGCCTACCGGAAAGAAAAAGATGCAAAGGAGAGGGCCCTCCGTTTGCGGCTAAACTTCGGGTGAGTTCGTATGAAACCAAAGCCCCCATGCTATGACCAAAAAGGATAAAGGGCTTGTCGGAGAAAAACGGGAGCAAATCCTCCTCCAAGGAGCGAACCATGGTCGGCATTTCTTTCATGGGTTGTTCGCGGATTCGCATTTCGCGCCCAGGATATTGAATCAAATTTACTTCGATTCGCGGGTTTTTGCAGGCTCGTGCGAGAAAATGATAGGAGGAAGCCCCGGCTCCAGCATGGGGAAAGACAAATAGTCTTAGGGCCGCATCCCTACGAGCAAAAGGTAGAGCAATAGCACGACTTCGAGTTGGGAGCGTGGATGTAGGCGGTGAACTCAAAGATTTCTGGGTTTGCGGCGGTGTCACGCCGGCGTCCGTCGGCGCTTTTGCGATATGAATCAGGCATTCCTCTTTGGTCCCAGAAAAACCGGTGAAGCTCCAACCCCTGGGTAGTGATTGTTTGCGATAATCTGGCCAGAGCGATCTTTGTCGTTCTAGGTTGATAACGATGTGGAACATGCCAGCAATTTTAAATTACTAATTTAACTCATCACCAATGGGTTAAAAAGCAATGGCATCATCCGGTACCAAAGCCAAAGAGCCCGATAAGGGAGCATAGGTGATGGGTGTTTTACCCTTAAATTCAGCAACCCTCAAGCGAGCCTCAAGATAATATCCGTTTTGAATCATGAACCTTACCCGCGAATGCTCGTTTCGCGAAATCCAAATCAAAATTTTCCATCGTACCGCCCGTCTCGAAATGGTCGATAACAAGTTGGCCCATAGCGTGAGTGATAGCTCCACCAGCTAAAGAGAGCGAGGAGAGCCCGATGAGACCTCCGATGAGCGGTATGGATTTAGCGCAGCTGATCAAAATCCCCCCCACCACAAGCGTGGTGCCCACAGAACCGATCAAAGAGGTTACTATTAATTGAGCTTGTGAGCGAGTGAACGGGACGCGGTAATGAGTCGCCAAAGCTGAAAGCATTTTAAGCTGCAAAGCGGCGATGGCCGCCAAATCCACCCCGGGCAAAGGCAATAATCCAGCGCCTACCGCCAAGGGAATATGGTCACGCACGATTTGCTCTGCGCCCACTCGGCCTTGGGGTCGCATCTTCGAGGGATTTTCCGAGACCGGAAGCAAGGAATGGTTACTTTGAGCTGGAGAATCAACCAAAGCCAACGCAGAGGACGGAGCGGGGACCAGCGTAAGTGCTTCTGCTTTAGGGTTAATTGGAGACAAATTAGTGATAGTCGTATGCGGTTCGAGCGCCTCTGCGGTGGATGGCTGAATCGTGGCAACGGGGTGATACTCGTTTAACAACGGATTTTCAACAACCTTAACAGTCGTATTAGTCTTTGTTAGATAGTCACTACTGTTTTTTTCAGACGCGAACAAGGGTCTTTCAAGCCGTGGGTTAATGGACTCTGGGACTGAGCCTTTGGAGGCCCTCGTGTCGGATACTCGCTGGGTTTTAGTTTTAACTTTGGTTATAGAATCTGATGGCACACCACTATCTTTAGGTAAATTGTGTAGAGCCGTTTTAATCTTGGAGGGGGAACCCGAGGATAAAGGATCTAAGTTATTGTTAACAAATGAATTGGGGATTGATTTGGATTGTTTCTTATTTGATTTCATGGATAAATGGCGACACCCAAATGATGAATTATACCTTGGCTAGAACTAACACTTTGAAATGCCCAAACTAACAGGCCCCGTCTAAAACGACGAACGAAGTATTAACGTTTCTACAACAATAAATTACAAATAAAAAAGCAATGGTTATAGGCTTAGCAGGAAATGCCGCTTGGAAAATCAATAACCGGAAGAGCGTACGACTAAAAAGCGTCGAGGCAAAGAGGCATGTTATAAAAAAGCCATGGCCCAGAGAGCCATGGCGTTGTGCCTAAGAAGATCTAGGGAAAAATTTAAACCCTTTAAGAAGGTGCTAATCCCAAAAAGAAATTAGTACAAAGAGGTAACAGCCAGAAACTAAAAATTAGCGAGGAGCAAGCTGTTGAGCCAATTGCTTAACGTGCTCGCCAAGTTTCTTAACATCAGTCTTCAGGACATCCAATTCATCGTGGATTGAAGACTTGATATCACTCTTGGTCTCACCCTCAACTTGCTTGTCAGACGCAAGTACGAAAAGAAACGAAAGCAATGGGGTGAAAATGAAAGCCAAAAGGAAATACATCCAAAAGCCCAACTTGCGGTTGCGTCCGAAGAAGGCGACCAAGTAGGCGAGCAAGGTATAAGCGAGAATTGCGGGAATCATGGTATTAATTTGTAGTGGAATTAAGCGTAACGTTTGATTAACAGACGAATGAATGAATGGTTGAGTCGGAGGACTGAAATTGAGTGAACTCTAATAAACTACGTGACAGGCCCTTCGAATTCAAGAAGAAAAAAAAACCGCTGTAATTTGTAACATTTAAGCGGATTAATTGCAAAGTCAATGCATGGGACAACTTGAGTATTTTTTTTAAGCTACTACTAGTCATTGTTTTGCAGATATAATTACAAATTAATCAATAAATGTTTGAAGGAAGAAATTTATTATAAAAAAAATTCATACTAAACTAAATACAGGCTAATGCAAAATTTCAAACATGCAAAGTTAGGCACATCGCGGAAGAGAGCGTAAAAATTAGTTAAAAATTTTAATAGATAACTTAAATAATTTGAATAGTTAAGCTTCGCAGCCTTACAGATATCGTTATTTCGTCATTCACCTGTAACAAAAGAACAATTGACAGAAATCATTATAGTAGGTGAATTTAAAGAAGGGAAAAGTGGTCATCGTAATGGTTAAAAAGGCATGCTTTTTAATACATAATTTTCGTTCCGAACTATAACTGAAATAGCGTTAAATATTGTTATGACTCGTCCAGTTAAAAATAAATATACATCATTTGCCTTAAGTTTGTTGGTCATTGTTGGTTTCTCGGCTTCTGCCGCGAAATCCGTTGCCGTCGAACCATCACAAATTGTTAATCTATCAGCTCGTGCCCAAGTGGGCCCAGGTTCTGATGCATTGGTTGGAGGATTTGTAATTTCAGGAAATGTACCCAAGCGGCTGATGATTCGCGCCGCCGGTCCTGCACTGGGCGCATTCGGTTTAACCTCTAGTTTAACTACCACCAAGATAACCCTCTACTCCGGCTCAAAAGAAATAGCTGCGAGTCAGGGGCCTTCAAGTGCAAGCAATGCAGAAGACATTCCCAAAGCCATCTCTCAAGTAGGCGCTTTCCCCTACACCGGAGGCGGGCAGGATTCTACTTTGATCGTAACTTTGGATCCGGGAGCTTACACCGCGATGGTTAGCTCTCCGGATGGAAACAAGGGAGTGGCCCTGCTAGAGGTCTTCGAGCTCCCAGCTACGGGAGGCTCAATCCTGACCCCCGAGAAACAAGCAAAAATCCAGCAGTTGGTGGATGCGGCCATAAGCAAGTATGAAATTCCCGGCATTATGTATGCCATCAAATTCCGTGGAGAGGAACCTTGGGCAAAAGCCAGAGGTGTGCGTGACACCGTAACCAAGGATCCCCTGCAACCAAACGACTATTTTCGAATTGGCAGCAACTCCAAGACTTTTATCGGCAATTACATACTTAAGCTCGTACAAGATAATCGTTTAAAGTTGGATATGCCCATCAGCAAACTTCTGCCTGCCGATGTGCTCTCAAAATATCCTCGTGATACAATAACGGTAAGGATGTTACTCAATCATACCTCAGGAATCCGCAGTTATACCGATTTGACCGATGATTGGTTCATCCCGTACATTTATGACCGGAAAAAAGTATGGACTGACCTCCAATTAGTGGCGCTAGTGAATGGTAAGTTCAGCGATCCCGAGGAGGGCCAAGTTGAGCAACCTGGTGTTGCCTGGCACTACTCCAATACCAACACGGTGCTTCTTGGGCTGATTATCGAACGCATTGAGGGTAAAGCGATCGGAAAAATCATGCAGCAAAACGTATTTACTCCACTTGGACTCAAGAATACGTTTTATCCAGCATCAGGCGATAGTAGCATGCCTACACCATATGCCCACGGCTACATGAATTGGGCCAATTATGTTGGGGTGTCCTTCCTGCCCAATACGGATCAAGATGTCAGTGTATACGAGGCTTCAGGGGTGGGTCCAGCAGGTTCAATTATCTCGACGACCAGCGACCTAACCCGATGGATCGAGGCTGTGGCTTGCTATAACACAGGTAATTCGGATTTCCGGCGCGGTCACATTGACTGGAAATACTTTACCGACTTCGGCGTAGCAGCCTACACCCCGGGCCTGGCAGCATCAAGCTATGGACTACACATGGCTCATGAGACCGACAGTACCAACCAAGCAAATTATTGGATTGTAGGTCATCGGGGCCAAATTGCTGGGTATGACTGCGCCATGGAATATTTACCCCAATACGAAGTCGCTTTGGTCGTGACCTGTAATCGTTCACTCAAAAACGCCCCTGGATTTCCGACGAATGCATTGAGCGTTGCACTGAATGATATCATCAAAGTCCTCTTGCCCCAAATTATAACCGATAACCCCGCAAAACTTACAACCGCAGAGGCTTCGACGCTAGGGTATAATCCTGATCAGTTTCAGAGCCTTCAGGCTGATACCGATAATTCATCGAACCCAAAAAGCGCGATGCGGGGTCGGATCTTATCTGAATATAAATAAACCGAGTATTACCTAGAGTATATAGACGTAGCAATTTATCGAAATCTTAAGTTACTAGTAATAAATAAATTAGCTATATATTAGCGGCAAAGAAGAAGGCGTTGCAAAGTTCACGTTGCGACGCCCTAGAGCCAGTAAAATCCACTAATTGATAGAACCCTGTTTCATCAATTAGTAATTGTTAGTTTAAACTAAAGTAAATCGATGATCCAGTAAAGCGCCAGCAAGCAGAGCAAAATTGAAACCATTTTATATTTATAATATATAGTAAATAAATTACCCGTCGCTCTTAATTCAAGCACGAAATTATTTACGCGATTAAATTCAAATCGAAAACATATTATAGAGCGCACAGATTAAAGTAAGAAAATAAAGCCTGTAAGGTTTTAATACGATGCAAACCAATTCTATAAATCATAATAATGTAAATAAACTGGCCTGGGATCAATTGTATGCATCTACAGAGGATTTGGTTTGGGGTTCGGCTCCGGTTGGTTTTATTGAAAATTTTCTGAAGGTGGAAATCGAAACCGGGCGAAATTTCAAACGCGTATTAGATGCAGCTACAGGTGAGGGTCGTAATCTGCTATATTTAAGTAAAATTGCCGAAAATGTATCAGCCTGCGATAGTTCATCCGCCGCATTATCAAAAATCCCAGAGAAAGTTCGTCATAAAATAACTTTAGTAAATTGCGATTTGGCCAAGACCCCATTCCCCGACGCCTCATTCGATTTCATCCTGCTCTGCGATACGGTTGAAACACTCCCCAATGCGGCAGATGTGCTAAAAGAAATGAGACGAATCATCGCCCCAAACGGAGCTTTAGTATGCAATATTCCCGGTCCAGAAGGTGATGTGGCTGGAATCGAGATGACCCAAGTTGGGGAGGATACGTATCTGTATAAAGGAAGTTATTATTTTAAATTTTTTCGAGATGACGAAGTAGCTTCATTAGTTTCATCAACGGGATGGTCTACCGAGCGCATTGAGACCATGACGTGGATTGAAGCACCGCACCCTGGATTTCGAGGAGAGCCCCATCAACATTGCAGCCGAGTGTATTTATTAATGCCTGCTACGTCTCGGGGCGATAAAATTGTTTAAGATTAAATAATTTATTAAAGAATTTAGAAAGTCTGATAATAAAAAGATCAACATATACTCGATTAATTATTTATTCACAGCCTAACCGAAATATGAGTGCACTTAAAAGATTTATTTATAGGCTCGCATCACATCAAGTTAAGCTATTTCTAATAGCCAGCGTCTTGTGGGTATATTTAAGTGGTACAAGTGCACGGGCTGATGATATCGGGGAGATAATTCAAAAAAAGATCCTGCGAGTGGCCATCATAGACAAAGACACCCCTCCATTTTTAGTTGTATCTAAGGGTGTTCCACAAGGCCTTGAAGGTGATTTATTAGTAGATTTGGCTCGCCGGCTGGGAGTACAACTCCAGTTAGTACGGACCGCCAAAAATGTTGATCAATTAATCGAACAAGTGTCGAATTCTGAGGTTGATCTTGCTATAGGCCAGTTAACCTCAACACTAGAATGGTCTAAAAGCGTTCGATTTAGTAAGCCCTATTTGACTCTCCAAGAGTTAGTGCTCACCGATCGACTTGTTGGAGCCAAAGCAGGAGGCGTGGATAAGTTACTTAAAAAAAGGGAATCATTAGTTACAGCGATCAGCGGGACCGCTGCATCGAAAATGCTAGAAGATCAGTTTGGAAATCGACTCAAGCTTAGTTCCAACCTTGATATTGCAGTACAACAACTCTTAGCTGGAAAAACGGCTGCTGTAATTGCTGATGAAGTCACAATTATCAACTGGTTAAAAGAGAATCCTGAAGCAGGGGTGCGTGTAGAAGTTACCAATAGTCCATTGTATCGTCCAACTTTGAATATGGCGATAAATATTAAATTTGATGATTTGAAATTCTGGATGAATGTTTACATGGAAAAATGGGCATCCGATGGCACAATGGATATGGTTATGGAGAAAAATTTTGGTAAAGCTCAATCTAACGCAAAAAAATGAGCCTAGTTTTGCGATATTTTATAAGTGCAATTGGGCCTTTCCTTTTTGTGGCAGGCATCAATGCAAAACTTCGCGCTGAAATTATCAATGCTCCTGACATCGCGGCCATTTTAAATAGAGGAGAAATTAGGGTAGCGATGACTGAAGAGTTGTGGCCACCATTTTTTTACCTAAATAAAAACAAAGAATTAGCCGGCTTAGATATAGATTTGGCTAAGGAGTTAGCGAGTAAACTCGGAGTTAAGATTAAATTTGTACGTGAAGCGAAAACTTTCGACGAAATTGTGACTATGGTTGTGGATAGGCGGGCCGATATTGCTGTCTCATATTTGAGTGATACCCTTGACCGCGCCAAGCTTGTTAGGTTTACGCCCCCTTACGTTCAGCTGAAACCGGCCGTTTTAGTTAATAGACAATTAGCGAGCGTATCTCGCCGTGGGCCCAATTTAGTGAAATTATTAAATCATCCTAATGCCAAAATAGGCGTAACCAAAGGTAGCTCAGCAGAAGATTTTGTGACGGCGAATTATCCACTAGCCAAAAAAATTCCCTACGATATGTGGGAAGATATTACGAAAGATATAAGTAAGGAAAAATTATTGGCCGGAGTTTCAGATGAGATCGATGCCAGAAATTGGCAAACACTCCATCCCGAAGGCGCCATTGAAATCGAGAGTTTCATTCTAAAGGGTCCTCCCGACACACTTGCCATCGCCGTAAATTTAAAAGACGTGCAACTACATTTCTGGCTAAATCAATTTATCGCCTTAAAACGTGCTGACGGCACGTTGAATGAGTTGCACAAAAAATACATAGTAAACGATTTATGGAAAAAAGACCTACTGTGATCCATCGGCTTGGCCGAATCCTTCTATCTCCCTGGTCCACTGCTGCAGCCATCACTCTTGGTGTCGCGTTAGGGCTATGGTTGCCTACCGTTTCAATCAAATTAAAGCCTATTGGAGAGATATATTTGTCCCTGTTACAAATGTGCTCACTCCCGTTAGTAATTTGTGGAGTCGTTTCAAGTATCGGCCGAATGCTGAGTGATCAAAACTCGAAGCGGTATATCTTACGTTTAGTTTGCGTTATTATCGGCGGGCTATTTCTAACTGCAGCGTTAGCGTTGGTGCTGGGGCTTTATTTTCAACCAGGCTCCGGTTTAAGCAGTGATGCAAGTAAGACTTTGGGACGCTTACTATCCAATTCTGAGTTAAGCAACTCAGTAAATATAAGTAAACAAAACATTTCGGTTTTAGATTTAATCATAAATTCAATTCCCAAAAATATATTTACAGCCCTCAGTTCGGGAAGTCAGATGCCTATTCTTGTTTTTTCTATTTTCCTAGGGATATCTCTTGGTGTTTTAGGGTCTATCAAGTCTGAGCAAGCACTTCACTCCTTTGAGGCGACTTTCGACGCATTATTAAAATTAATCGATTGGATGCTTTATGCATTGCCCATAGGACTCTTAGCTTTACTAGCACCTCAAATAGCAGAGGCCGGGATTGGCATTTTCTCTGCGATGATTAAACTGATATTATTGATTAATTTAGCCGTTTTAATCTCTTTGATTGCAGGTACTTTTGTAATTGCGCAACGATCCGGAAAGAATTATTTTGTAGTTTTAAAGGAGCTCCTTGAATGCCTGATTGTGGCATTTGCTACAAAAAGCAGTTTTGCGGCTATCCCATCGGCTATACGAGGAGTTCACCGCCTAGGTATGGATAAACAGACCACTGACTTAGTTGTGCCTCTCTGCGCGAATTTAAACCCAGTGGGAAACGTACATTACTACATGCTAAGTGCTATCTTTATTGCGCAACTTTACGGCGTTTCCATTTCTTTTTCCGCACTACCAATATTAATTTTGTGCGGGATCATGGCAGCAATTGCAGGTAGCGCTTTACCGACTGCAGCGGCCGTTGGGGTAATAGCGATGTTACTCGAACCCCTTGGCCTACCCGTTGGCTCTTCTATCATTTTAATTCTAGCCATTGATCCCTTTATTGATCCAGCTGTAACAGCCCTCAATATCCACGGCAGTTGCATGACCGCCAGTGTTGTTTGCGACCGGGTCACGCAAAAAGACAACAACATTAATGTAGAAGGCAAAGCTTTAAGTGCATAAATGTTAATTAACCATTAACTATAAACATACACAACATGATAATTTTTATATGAAATCAATCTTTCAATTTTGCCTTCTATTTATCCTGCTAACTACTTTTAATATAGCGTTTGCCGAAGAAATTAGCGGCACCACAAAAATCGGATTCGAATCGAACTACGTTACCTACGGCACGCGTTACTCTGAGGCTACGATTAGCCCAATGATAGACATTTCTAAGGGCAGCTATTTTGCGGGTGTTTGGGGGTATATACCACAAAAACCAACCAAGGATTTTGAAGGAGAATGGGATTATTTCGCCGGCAAAAACACGAAGATAAACAACCTTATTTCTTTCGATATTGGAGCTACAGTTTATAAGTATCCTCGAACCGATGTCGATCCTGTTACAGTTGAAGGTTTTCTCTACCTTAATTTAAATCTACCAGCGAATCCAAAGATCAAACTATTCCACGATGTTGTTGTCAACAATTGGATCGGTGAAGTCGAAATTTCTCATACATTTAAACTAAATAATATTTTTGGGATCTTGCTGAAAGGCCAGGCAGGATTTCGCAATCCAGAAAATCATTCAGCTTGGTATTATGCAACAGCGAGTGCAGATATACTAATTAATTTAAATAGTAAAACGGTAGTAATGTGTGGCGCCCGTGCTACTGATAATACCGACCATGTGGCAGTTGGTCATGGCCTCCACGAATGGTACGGTCTGTCAGCAGCCTACAACTGGTAATGTAATGGTTCTCACCTACTAAAATACAGTTGAACTTCTAGCATTTATACACTTAATGGATATTTCGGATACTTGGCCTAAGCTTACTAGCCCCCCCGAGCTTGCATCCGGTGAAATCCATGTGTGTCGCATAAGAGTTCCTGAAGTTAATAATTTACCCGATAATTGGCATACAGTACTAACGAGGGAAGAACGCGAACGAGCAAATCGTAAACGCTTGCCCATCGATAGTAGACGCACTTTATCAAGTAGAGCCTGTCTACGCTTATTACTGGGCTTCTATCTTAACCTTGCACCAAACCAAGTCAAACTGACAACGATAGCTGCGGGAAAGCCAATCCTTGATCACTTTACCCTATTTCCTAAAGTTGAATTTAACGTTTCCCATTCAGGTGATTGGATATTGATAGGTTTTACTAGAGACCAGCCCCTGGGCATCGATATTGAGCAGTACCGAGAGCTTGAATTTGTAGACTTAGCAGAACAAGTTTTCACCCCTTCTGAACGCGCCCAATGGGAAGCTCTAGAATCAGCTCAACGCGCTAGAGATTTTTTTAGGGCATGGACACGCAAGGAAGCTTATTTAAAAGCCATTGGGTTAGGGCTCATTAAGCCCCTCAATAGTTTCAGTGTAACGACTGGCGAGAACGGCTGCATCGACTTACACCATTCTCATAATAATCCCATCAGTGGAAACTGGAATATCTTAGATTTACTACCCGCCCCGGAATATATAGGAGCAATAGCCACCAAAGTCATTCCCGATCGAATTAAAAGCTATACCTTTGATTACTCCTGAAATTTACAAATTTTCTATATTTGTATCGAAACCAAATCCACATTGGACCTTAGCTATAGCAACATATTAAAAACCACTAAGCCGGGACTCGTATTAGATTCTTTTCAAAAATTTCCCAACCCCTTTATAACTTTTCTATATATTAAAATTACAAGTGAACGTTTTCTCACTTGTAAAATAGACTATTTTCGCGTTTAATTTTCCCAATACCATACCAGTGAAAAAAATATTAAATAACATTAAATACAACTGGCAAGATTTTTGCGATTGGGTAAAAGATAATTCCAGTCTTATTCGCAACTATTTTATTGCCTTGTTTTTAGTTGGTTCATTCCTAGTCGTTTATTTTTGGCCCTATCTGAATTCACGCGTTTTTATTAGTATTAGATCTGGTGAAACTGGGGTGCTTTGGCAGCGTTTTTTTGGTGGCACTAATTTGGAATACACCTATCACGAGGGTTTCCATATAATAATGCCATGGGATCAAATGTTTATATATAACGTTCGACTGCAGCAGACTCCACATCATATAATTGCCCTTTGCAAAAATGGCTTACCCGTAGAACTAGAAGTTTCCATACGCCATAGACCCAGCGATCGAAAATTAACACTACTACATTCGGTAGTTGGTCCAAATTACGTTGAGACGGTAATTAAACCCGAGGTCGAGGCTCTCGTTCGAACCGTCGTATCCCAATTTGAGCCAAATGAACTTTATACTTCAGAGGGCTATATAATTAATCTAATCGTCCAAGGATCAATGAGTAAACTGTCAGAACGTTATGTCTCATTGGACGCTCTTCTCATCAAGCGAATTTCACTACCTACAAAAATTGCCGATTCGATTGAAGCCAAGCTCATTGAAGAGCAACGATTATTTGAATACGAATATCGCGTAAAACAAGCTCAGAAAGAGGCTGAACGTAAATGGTATGAGGCTCAAGGTATTCTCGAATTCCAAAAAACTGTAGCTTCTGGTGGGTCTTTCAGGGACTATCTCCGCTATACAGGAATACAGGCCACTGTCGAATTGTCTAAATCGAACAATACCAAACTTGTGGTTATGGGGGGAGCGGAGAGCAATGGCCTGCCCCTGATTCTGAATCTACCATCGGATGAAAATGAAAGGAAGGCTGCGGATAGCTTGTTAAATAAATCCCCGAATTCTCTCAAACAATCGGGGCCGAGTACAGTACCTCCACAGCCGGCAACCAATCCTGCGCCAACACCCCCTGCTCCCCCGTCAAATATTGCCCCAACCAACGTTGCTCCAGCTGCGAATAACGATGGAGCCCCGCAAGCGGCCAAACAAGGCGACAATGGCCCTCAAAATAAAAGTGCAGATTCAACCCCTCAAAGTAAGTCTGCCACGCCATGAACACATTCAAATTGATCTTTCATAAATTCAATAGGATATGGAAATGGCAGGGACTTTTGATCGCCGTAAGCATCTTAGTGCTTAATTTGATGACAGCATGTGGAAGAAAAGATCAACTAGACACAGAGGAAAAGCCCCAATATTGGAAGTATATTAAAGCGCTGCCAAAGCCCAAAGAAACGCTGTCCCGCACCCTACGCGTGTTGATCTGGCATGACTATATTGACCCAGAAATTATAGCATATTTTGAAAAACTTTACGATACGAAAATCGAAATTACGTTTTTCGAAAATAACGAGGATTTAAAAAATAAATTCGCCCAGAATCCTGATGGTTTTGATATTCTCATGCCGAGCGATTATGTTGTAGAGCGCTTCCGCAAGCAGGGAAATGTAATTGCCCCCATTCGGAAAGAAAATATTCCAAATCTAGGACATATAAGCCCGATTTTATTCCAGTCACCTTACGATCCAGAGTTAGTTTACTCGGTGCCCATGTTTTATTGCTGTCTAGGGGTCAGTTTTAATTCAAAGAAGGTTCAATACGTGCCCCGCAACTTCTCCCTTCGTTCAAAGAGCGCAACGGAAAACTTGAATCTGCATGGTTATAGGGCATTACTCGATGAGCCTAGAGTCTCCCTATCCGCTGCCCTGCTGGACGATGGAGTTGATCCTAATCATCCTACGATTGATCAACTTAACAGGACTGCTAATCGTCTTATCGAAGACGCAAAAGCATTAGGAACACATTATATGGCTAGCACCCTGCCTGAGCATTTAATCAAAAACGAAATTATGCTAGCGGTAAATTGGAGCGGGGCCGCCGCGGTCGCTGTCCAGAAAAATCCCGCCATTCGTTTCGTTTTACCTGAGGGGAAAAAGTTTATACAGGTAGATAGTTTTGTCATTCCGTTAAGAGCAAAAAACAAGTATACAGCCGAATTTTTCATAAATTTCTTATTGATCCCAGAAATTTCCGGAGACCTGACTAATTACAGTTTTTACGCTAATTCCAATCAATCATCGAGTCCTTTTATATCCCGGGATATCCTTTTAGGACCGGCTTACATGGAGCCTCCCACCACCATGCGAGTATTTTTCACTGACCTTGGTGATATGGAGGACAACTTTGAGTCCACTTGGCGCCAAATTAAAAGTAGCGCCCCTGACATAAAGGCAAAAGTCCCCGATCTTGTTAAAGAAATAGAGGAAAATAATCTCCAACGGGATCGCGTCCGATAATTCGCCCCGCGATCAATCTTTCGAATTTCCCCCTATTTCATATTTTTGATATTACGTTAATCATATTTTATCCTCTAAAATCTACTAAACTTTACATGAATTTTCCCAAATTTACGAACTCAGCAACGCGCACAGGGCTGATAGCACTCATTTTCCTTTTGGGTCTAAATATCAAAGCTGATACCATCAAAGTGAGCAACGGGGAATTACTTCAAGGCACTATCATTGAAGAAACCGAAACTTATGTAACGTTCCGTTCGCTCTCTTTCGGTGAGATCAAAATTAAGCGCGACCTCGGCGTTGTGATTGAAAGAACGACTAATACCATAAACGCAACGAAGCCTAATACGGCATCCCTTACAGCCCAAACTAACCCTACGGTTAAGCCGCAAAATAATACCCCTAGTCCAGGCTTACTCCAAAATACTTTAGGGCTTTCGGAGCGCTGGAGCGCCGAAGTCGAAACGAACTTAATGCAGCAAAAAGACCGTTTTAACAATAGACTTTTAGGGTTAGAATTTAATCTAAGTTACAAAATTCCCAACGAAGAAAAATCGGCCCAACCACTCCATGAGTTTAGCCTTTTTAGTAGCTATAATTTTCAAAAAGTCGACGCAATGACAGTAGGCCAAAGCATGGAAAGCGTGGCTCGCTATTTCTATCAACCGATTTCATCCTGGTTACTTGTTTCTCAACTAGACTGGAATCGGGACCGATTAAATAATATTGAAGCGCGGAGTAATATTATAAGCATCCCAGCCTATCGCTTTACGGACACTGACACCACTCGACTTCTTGCTGGCGTGGGCGCGAGTTACCATTACGACTCACACCTTATACCCAATCAGTATGGAAATAAAATCAAGCAGCTTGATGGTCTCAGGGTAGCGTTTTATCAACTTTTTAGGCATAAATTATCCCAACAACTTTCCCTGCAGCAGACCTTGGTTTTATTGGCTAGTCCAAGTCATCCTTCGACTACCTACAATTTAAGGTTTCAGACCACGCTCAAGCGCATGATTACCCAGCATCTCTCACTTAATTTTTCTGAAGAGTACACGAGGGACGAGAATACCGAAATACCCATTGAATCAATATCTATATTGAAGGTGATGTTAGGCTACAGCTTCTAATCCAATCGAACAGAAGTTGAACCATGAAAAAATTTATCAACTTTATCCGCACTGAGTCGCCGGAGTTTCGCGGATTCATTGTGATAATGGCTATTGTTTCGGGTATCGTTAATGGCTTTTCAGTAAGTCTTGCGATTGGAGCCGCCAAAAAGCTGGAACCGGGCAAACTGCAAATTCGAGAATTTCTCCTATTCAGCATCTGCCTCATCACTTTCTGGTTGTCTAAACAATATGTGCTTAATCGTACAACCAATATAGTCGAGGGTATTATTCGTGATATCCGCATGCGCATCATGCGCTCTGTTCGCACGACCAACCTGATGGTGTTTGAAAAAATGAACCGAGGCCGCATTTACTCGGCTCTTTCAACGGAAACGATGACGCTATCGCTTTCCGCCGGCGCGGTGATTAACGCCACGTCCTCCTCATTCATGCTTTTTTTCGTTATTCTTAACATAGGATTTCTATCGGTATACGCCCTGGGTATTACCATTCTTTTCATCACCTCCGCCGTTTATTTGTACATGTTAAAAAGCAAAACGGTGAATACTGAACTTGCGATGGCCAGCCGACTGGAAAACGAATTTTTTGACAGTCTCAACGGTCTATTGTATGGTTATAAAGAGCTAAAAATTAGTCGCGCTAAAAACACGGATTTTTTTAACGCAGATCTCTGGAGCGTTATTACCAACACCGCGAACCTCCGCATTAAAACGGGCAAGACGATGAACCAATCAACTCTGATCGGTCAGAGCTTTCTGCTCTTCACGGTAGCCGGGGTGCTTTTTCTTCTACCCAACATAAAACCCGCGGACGTTTCGATCGTAGTTCCCGTAGTAGCCCTTGTACTCTTTGCAGCTGGTCCAATCGGGGATGTCGTTGTGGCCATACCAGCACTAGCCCGAGCCAGCGCAGCCATAAGTAATATCTACGCTTTGGAGAATGACCTCAAAGAGAGCCAAAATGAAGTGGAGATTTTTGCTGAAAATCAGCCCCTGCAAGACGAACCGTTTCAATCTCTTAACTGCCAAGGCGTGGCTTTTAGCTACCCTCTTCAACAAGGTAGCAATAGCGCAGGATTCAAACTTGAGCCGTTCGATTTCTCAGTAAAAGCGGGAGAAATCGTGTTCATTGTGGGAGGTAACGGCAGCGGCAAGTCTACCTTCCTAAAGCTTCTAACGGCCCTTTACGAACCCTCCGAGGGGCAGATCTCTTGGAATGGCCGAACCGTTGGCCCAGATCGCCTAGCCTCTTACCGTAATTTGTTTACACCAATTTTTGGCGATTTTCATATCTTCAAGCGCATACTCGGCGTACCCGCACTGGACGAAAACCATGTACGTGAGCTCATTGCCCGGATGGATTTGGTGGGCAAAACCGACATCAAGGACAAGCGCTTAACCCAAACCGATCTCTCTACGGGTCAAAAAAAGCGCTTAGCGATGATTCTCGCCATGCTCGACAAACGCCCCGTTTACATTTTCGACGAATGGGCCGCCGATCAGGACCCAAATTTCCGGCGTTTCTTTTATACCGAACTTCTTCCTGAGATGAGAGCAGCTGGCCACGCCATCATTGCCGTAACTCATGATGATAGTTATTTTGGATGCGCCGACCGCGTACTAAAAATGGAGTATGGACGGTTCCTTCCCGGAGATCACCACACCAAGGCATTTACAGAGTAAAAAGGGTAAGATTCCACTCTCCTAGCCCAAAACATAGCGTAATTGCGAAGATTCTGACACGGGTAATTGGCAGGTAAAATCCTCGCAGACGTAAGCCGCGGCTCGGCCCGCCAACGGCACCATGGGAGCTGTCCACGTCAAGGTCGCGTCGGCACGTACTAACGTGCGTCGCGGCCCCAATTTCTCATGCACCACTGCCTCCAGCGCTCGGAAATCCTCTGCAGCCGGATCCCCCGCAAGTACCACGTGACGAGGTGGCAAAAAAGCCAACTCTAACGCACACAACAATTGCGGCAAACCCTGAGGCACGCGGCTCCATTGCGTTTGCAACGACTCAACAGTAGCAAGCCCGCGCCGACGATAGTCGGACTTCGCTGCCTCACCGCCGAGAAGCGCCGCAAAGCGAAAAAGATTCATCGCTGCGACTGAACTCGGGGCCGGCTCGGCGCCGTCGTAATCTTCCTTAAGCCGCACCACAATATCAGCCGCACCCGCCGCCGAGTTAAAATAACCGCCCTCTGCTTCGTCCCAAAACAAGCGATCCATCGTCGTCTGCAACCGCTCCGCCCAACGCAGCCAGCGCAGCTCAAACGTCGCCTCATACAAATCGAGGAGCCCTTGCACAAAGCAGGCGTAATCTTCCGCAAAGCCCTCGCTCGCCGCCCGCGACCCGCGCCACGAGCGGTACAACACCCCGCGCGTTTCATCGTAGAGTTCGCGAACGACAAATTCCGCCGCGCCACGTGCCGCCACGAGGCAACGTTCATCGCCGAGCACCTGCGCTCCGCGCGCCAACGCCGAAATCATGAGTCCGTTCCACGCCGTGATGACTTTGTCATCGAGCAATGGTCGCGGCCGAGCGGCACGAACTGCTTTCACTTTAGCCAGAGCCGCCCGCAAGCGTTCGCTAGCCTGCTCGGTCGTGAGTCCCGCCGCCCGCGCTGATTCCGCTAAAGGCCGCACCTGTTGAAGAATATTTTTTCCGGTGAACTCTCCCTGCGGATCAAGCTCTGCGGGAACATTGCCCTCGGGCTGCACGCCAAAATGCGCGCAGAAAAAATCTGCGTCCGAGCCTAACACCTGGTGCAATTCCTCCTGCGTCCACACATAAAAAGCCCCTTCGGCGTGGGCTCCATCCATCGCGCCCGGTACCGTGCTATCGGCATCTTCCGCGGAGTAAAATCCACCGTGCGGGCCCGTGAGTTGCTCCGCGACATACTCAAAAATATCCCGCGCGATCCACGCATAGCGCAGATCGCCACTGGCCTGTTTCATTTCAAGCGCGTTGAGAGCGATCTGCGCTTGGTCATAGAGCATTTTTTCAAAATGCGGCACGAACCAGGCCTCATCCACGCTGTAACGGTGAAAGCCGCCGCCCACATGATCATGAATCCCGCCCTGGGCCATCCGGCGCAGGGTGTGACCCGCCATATCCGTCGCCGCCCGACCCAACTCCGAGGCGACGCCTTGCTGCGCCGCACAACGAAACAAAAACGCGAGATTGCTCGCACGCGGAAATTTTGGGGCGCCACCGAACCCACCGTGCGTCGGGTCAAATGCCTCGTAATAATATTGGAAGCCCTTTTCAAACGCAGCTCCTGCGGCCTCGGCTAAATCAATCGCGGGTTCCACCGGGCCGGACGCATCCTCGCTCGCAACCCGGGCGCGCAACGCGCCGAGCACGCGCTCACTTTCGGACACGAGTTTGTCGCGCTCATTTTTCCAACCGCCCACAATCGCACGCAATATCGAGGTAAAACCGGGACGTCCGTGGCGATCCTGCGGTGGAAAATATGTGCCGCCGAAAAATGGTTTTAACTCCGGGGTGAGCCAGGCCGAGAGCGGCCAACCGCCGTGGCCGGTGAGCGACTGCACGTAGGCCATGTAAACTTTGTCCACATCGGGCCGTTCTTCCCGATCTACTTTAATCGCGATAAAATGCTTGTTGAGTAGCGCGGCCACCGCTTCGTCTTCAAACGATTCGTGCGCCATCACGTGACACCAATGACAGGTCGCGTAGCCAATGCTTAGGAAAATTGGTTTCTCTTCGGCGCGCGCGCGGGCAAAGGCGGCCTCACCCCAAGGCAACCATTGCACCGGATTTTCGGCGTGTTGCAGCAAGTAAGGTGACTTTTCTTGGGCGAGGGCGTTGGGCATGCAGACAAAGACTCCACGAAACAAGCGAGGGACACGAAAACAAAAAAGGAGCGCCGTTTGAGCGCTCCTTTGGATTTTCGAACGTGGCTTAGGTGATTAAATACCGGGACGACTTACTTACCGAGGACCCAGTTGAAGATCAACGGCGCAACGATGGTCGCATCGCTTTCAACGATGAATTTCGGCGTCGAACCGGCGAGTTTACCCCAGGTAATTTTCTCATTGGGAACCGCCCCAGAATAGCTGCCGTAGCTCGTAGTCGAATCGCTGATTTGCGCGAAGTAACCCCAGAGCGGCACCCCGTCGCGGCCAAGATCTTGGTGCAACATCGGTACAACACAGATTGGGAAATCGCCCGCGATACCACCGCCGATTTGGAAGAATCCGATCGAGCCTTCGCCATTCTTCATGAGTTTTGCGGTCTTTGTGTACCAATCGGCGAGCCAGGTCATGTATTCAATGCCGGTACGCACCGTGTGGACGTTTTTGATTTCACCGGTGACCACGCGTCCCGCGTACATATTGCCGAGCGTGGCGTCTTCCCAGCCAGGGACGATGATCGGGAGGTTTTTTTCGCAGGCGGCGAGCATCCAGGAATTTTTTGGATCGATCTGATAGCTCTTTTTTAACTTACCCCCGCGCAGAATTTTATACATGAACTCATGTGGGAAATAACGTTCGCCGGCTTGGTCAGCCTTGGTCCATTCGCCGGCGACGACGGCCTCGATGCGGCGCATGGCTTCCATCTCGGGAATGCACGTATCAGTCACACGGTTCATGTGGCGCTTAACCAGTTTCACTTCGTCCTCGGCGGTGAGGTGACGATAGTTCGGTACACGCTCGTAGTAGTCGTGCGCGACGAGGTTAAAAATATCTTCCTCGAGATTCGCGCCGGTGCAAACAATGGCGTGAACCTTGTCTTGGCGGATCATTTCGGCGAGCGAGATACCGAGTTCGGCTGTCGACATCGCACCGGCGAGGGTGACGAGCATCTTGCCGCCGGCTTTGAGGTGAGTCTCGTAACCCTTAGCGGTGTCCAGGAGCGCGGCCGCGTTGAAGTGGCGATAATGCTGGGCAATAAATTGGGAAACCGGACCTTTCTTGGCCGCGAGGGCAGCGTTGATATCTTCCGGGCGTTTGGTCTGACGTTTGGCTTTCATAAAATGTACATCGAGAAATAGCCCTGCGTTGAATCGCAACGCCATGAAAAAATCTTCGCTTAAGCGCCCACCTTCCGTTCACGTGAAGCTCAGTCGATGCTCGCCTCGTTTCTAGCTGCCTTATTTTTTGCGCTCAACGCCACCTGTGCAAGCCATAGCGTGCGAGCCAGTGGCTCCACTCGAGCCAACCTGGGGCGCCTCATCGTCGCGGCTGGGGCGCTGGGGCTTTTTGCGCATACCCTCGGGCATGGTTTTACGAGTGCGAGCGTCGGCTGGTTTTTGCTGAGCGGGTTGATCGGCATGGGTTTGGGCGATCTGGGAGTTTATGGCGCTCTGCCGTTTCTAGGCTCACGACTCACCGTATTAATGACGCAATGTCTGGCCGCGCCCATCGCCGCGCTCGGTGAGTGGCTTTGGCTCGATACGCGCCTCACCGGAGCGCAATTGCTGTGGGGCGTCCTGGTGTTAGTGGGGGTAATCGTAGCGTTGGTGCCAAGTCGAGCGAACCCACCTCGCGTTGCACTTAAACCGATCGGATTTCTTTTCGGCTTACTCGCAGCAGCCGGCCAAGGACTGGGCGCACTGGTCAGCCGCAAAGGCGGGCTCGTCGCCGATGCAGCGGGTGAACTTTCGCACAACGCCACCTTCGGCCTCAACGCCGCGTACCATCGCATCCTAGCCGGCCTCGGGTTCACCGCGCTGTGGTTTCTGGCGCTCCGTTTTTTACGAAAACTCCCGCCACGACCCGAATCCGACGCCACACCTCATGCCGCGCGCCGCGCCTGGTTGTGGATGTTGGCCAACGGCCTCGCGGGTCCAGTGCTCGGCGTGGGGTGTTACCAATGGGCGCTCGCTACAACTCCAAGCGGTATCGTGCTGCCCATCGCAGCAACCGCCCCTTTGCTATCCATTCCGATCGCATTTTGGCTCGAAGGCGACCGCCCCACTCGCCGCTCCTTAATCGGTGGTGTGATTGCTGTCACCGGCTGCATCGCCCTCACCCTTCAGCACTAAAACTAAATTTAGCTAGTGGGTGACAGTTTTGCGACGTAAGAACCGCGCCATTGACGGCATGGCGGAGGATCGCGTTTATTTGCGGGTTCTCATGCTCACCATCGCCGACGTTTCCAAGTCCTACGGCACCCGCGAACTCTTCTCCGAAGTCTCGCTCTTCATTGCGCGCACCGATCGCCTCGGTTTGATCGGCCCCAATGGCGCGGGTAAATCCACTCTTTTCGGCCTCATCCTCGGCGAGGAAAAACCCGACACCGGTACGATCGAATGGGAACGCGGCGCCGATTTCGGCTACCTCCCGCAGGAGAGCGCGCCGGCCGGCGACGAAACCATTCTGCATATCGCCACCAGCGGCAAAAAGCTTGAGCCCGACGAGGACGATTACGACATCGACTACACGCTCGAGCCTCGCGCGAAAAAAATCCTCGCCGGCCTCGGCTTCAAGGAGGGCGACGCGCTCAAGCTCGCCAAAACCTTTTCTGGCGGCTGGGTCATGCGCGCCCACCTAGCGCGGCTGCTCGTAGCCGAACCCGCACTTTTGCTCCTCGACGAACCGACGAACCATCTCGATCTGGAGGCGCTGCTCTGGTTTCAGGAATACCTCACGCGCTACCCCGGTGGCCTTGTCGTTATCTCTCACGATCGCGCCTTTCTCAATGCCCTGTGCACCGGCATGCTCGAACTCCGTTCAGGTTCGCTGAACTACTACCACGGCAACTACGACAACTACCTTACGGAAAAAGAAGCCCGCAAAGCTCAACAAGCCGCCGCCTTCAAAACCCAGCAACGCGAGATCGCCCACCTTCAAGTCTTCGTGGATCGCTTCGGCGCAAAGGCCTCGATGGCTTCTCGGGCGAAATCCAAAGAGAAACAGATCGAGCGCCTAAAAGAAGCCGCCGTCGAGGAACCCACCGAAGAACTGCGCAAGATGAACTTCAAGTTTCCGCAGCCTCCGCGCTCCGGCCTGAAGGTCATCGACCTGAAGCATGTCCGCCAGTCCTACGGCTCACACGTCGTTTACAGCGATCTCAACTTTGCCGCCGAGCGCGGCCAGCGCATCGTCTTGGTCGGCCCCAACGGTGCCGGCAAATCCACGCTCCTCAAAATCCTCGCTGGTGTGATCGACATCCAAGGCGGCGAGCGCGACCTCGGCAGCAACGTAGTCCCCGGCTACTTCGCGCAAAACCGCCTGGATAACCTCGATGCCGACGCGACCGTGTTCGAAAACGTGATGTCGCTGCGCACGAACGAGAATCAACTCACCGAGCAGCAAGCTCGCGCCATTCTCGGCGCGTTTCTCTTTCGCAAAGACGACGTCCATAAACCGATCTCCGTCCTATCCGGCGGCGAAAAGTCCCGCCTCGCCCTCGCCCGCATCCTGGTGAAGCCGCCGAATCTGCTCCTCATGGACGAGCCGACGACGCACTTGGACATCCAGTCGATCGACGCTTTGGTCCATGCGCTGAAAAATTACGAGGGTACCCTCATCTTCATCAGTCACGATGTGCACTTTATTCGCGCCCTTGCGCAAAACGTGCTCCACGTCCACAGCGGCCGCCTCACGCCCTACTTCGGCGATTACGATTACTTCCTCGAGAAATCTAAAGCCACCGATGCCCGCGCCGCCCTGACCGCCGGCTTCACCGACGGCCGACCCAAACAAGCCGCCGTCCCTGCCAAAGCCGCCGCGCCGGCGGCCCCAATCTCGAAAAAATCGACGCCCAACGAAATCCGCAAATTTCGGGAAGAAGTCGGCGCATTGGAGAAAAAAGTTTCTGAGCTCGAAGCCAAACAAGCCGAGATCACCACTGCGCTCGAAGATCCTGCTTCCTACGCCGACAAGGGCAAATTCCATCACCTCAACCGCGAGTTGAGCGCCGTCGTCGACCAACTCACCGCCGCCACCACGGCCTGGGAAACCGCCGCGACCAAGCTCGCCGAGATGGAAAAATAATCGGCCCTCAGCCGATCATTTCATCGATCAACGCCGGTGTCGTGCCTGCAACGTCACCGACGCGGATCGCTTGCGCCAGCATCACTTGCGCCGCCGCCAACGCTTCGGCGTCATTCGCGTGAATCACGCCCAACGTCGCGCCCGCGGTGACGGGTTCGCCCACTTTCACAAGCTCGCTGAAACCCACGGCGTGATCGACGCCATCGGCCGCCTTCGCGCGGCCCGCACCCAAACGCAACGCGGCTAGCGCCACGCCCATCGCGTCGACATCGTGTATGAAGCCCGCGCGAGTCGCCGTGAGTGCGATTTTAAATTTAGCCTGCGGCAGGCGCGCGGGTTCATCGACCACCCGAGGGTCGCCACCCTGCGCTGCGATCATCGCACGGAATTTCTCGAGGGCCGCGCCCGATGCAATACTGTGCGCCAACGCAGCCCGCGCTTCGGTCGTCGTCCGCGCCACGCCCGCCAACACCAACATTTGCTCGGCGAGGGCGTAGGTGACTTCCATCGTATCGGCCGGACCGCGACCTTTGAGGCACTCGATGGATTCGGCGACTTCGAGCGCGTTGCCGACGGCGCGACCGAGCGGTTGCTCCATCGCGGTGAGAATCGCACGCGTGGGTTTACCCATCGCGGTCGCCACCGAGACGAGCGCCTGCGCGAGTTCGCGCGCCTGCGCTTTTTCTTTCATGAACGCGCCGCGGCCAAACTTTACATCGAGCACAAGTACGTCGATACCCTCGGCCAATTTTTTAGCGAGAATGCTGCCGCAGATGAGCGGGATGCATTCGACGGTCGCCGTCACGTCGCGCAGCGCATAAAGTTTTTTGTCGGAGGGCGCCAATTCCGCGGTCTGGCCGTTGAGCGAGAGCCCGATAGTTTCCAACTCCGCGCGGTATTCCGCCATCGTGAGGTTCACGCGGAAACCGGGAATCGATTCGAGTTTATCGAGCGTACCGCCGGTGTGACCGAGGCCGCGACCGGAAATCATCGGCACGGCGACGCCGCAGGCCGCGACCATCGGCGCGAGGTGGAGCGAGACTTTATCACCCACGCCGCCGGTCGAATGTTTATCCGCTTTGGGCAATTTCACGCTCGAGAGATCGGCCACGACGCCGGAGTGCATCATCGCTTCGGTGTAGAGCGCGGTTTCCGCAGGTGTCATGCCGCGCAGGTAAATCGCCATGAGCAACGCCGAGAGTTGATAATCCGCCCAAGAGCCATCGGTGGCGCCCCGCACAAACGCTGCGATCTCGTCGCGACTCAACGTCAGGCCGTCGCGTTTTTTGGCGATGATATGTTGGGGAAACAGCATGGATTCAGCCCAAACGCCCCGCGCACCAAAGGCAACCGCGCGGCCACGCGGGCGAAAACGGGCTTTTCCTTGGCACGCTCGGAGCAGCGTGTTGAATGACACGATGTTTACCATTCTTGGCGCCGACGGTAATGAATATGGCCCCGCTTCGCTTGCGCAGGTGCGTGCGTGGATGAACGCTGGGCGCGCCAACCTCGACACGCGCGCCAAATTACCGGGCGAGACCGAATGGCGCCGACTCGGTGACATCCCGGAGTTCAACGGCGAAACCTTCGTGTCGCTTCCGCCCACGCTAGACGGCGGCGCTCCCGCGGCTACTACGCAGGCAGCTTCCGAACACCGCGAGCCTGAACCCGCCGACCGACTGACACGACTTACGGCGGTGTTAGTTGATACCTTGATCGGCGCCGTGGTCGCGATTCCGGGCGGACTGATCCTTGGCGGAGCTTTTCTCGAGGCCGTTGTCGCCATGGTACGCGGACAAGAACCGGATTTTTCGGAGATCGAGCCCGGGCGTTTGTTAATCGGTCTCGCTGTCCTTGGCTTCGCGACATTTGCGATGCAACTCGTCCAAATTTACCTCATCGCCACTCGCGGACAATCCCTCGGCAAACGCTTTCTCGGCATCCGCATCGTGCGCGCCAGCGATGGTTCCAATCCCGGCTTCACGCGCGCGTGGCTCCTGCGCGCTTTGGTGCCAGGAATCATCGGCATGCTGCCAACGATCGGAAACGTGTTCACGATCGTGAACTACTGCTTCATTTTTCGCGCCGACCGGCGTTGCCTCCATGACCTGCTGGCCGATACGCGCGTCGTGAAAGCGAATCCGACGAAACTCGCAACGAGCGACCGTTGATCCGAAAAAAATCTGATCGGTCACGCGTCTTCAGCTGCGCCCGCGCACGCCAAGGTTCAGCGTTTTCCGGCAGTAACTGAGACTGCGCTCCATATGCTCCAGTTGTTGAACTTTGAGCGCCTCCATGTGGCGGGCGCGACCTGCATCCGTGTCTTCGGTCAGATGCGGCTGCCCGTAAGGCCGGCCGCGTTTAGCCAACGCAAGAAAACGGGAAAAATCACGCGAACGTCCACGCGGGAACCAGCGCGTCCAAAATTCATCCGTGTAAACCGGCAACACCACCGGCGGGCGCGCCGTGATTGGCTTACAATAAATGTGCACGTTCGCTGGGATGATTTCGGCCGCCCGCGCGACGATCGCTTTGAAGTCGGGCGTACCTTCGCCGAGCGGAACCCATTGCACGGCGACGCCGCCGTCCGTTTCGTAGACGACCGAATCGCGCAAGTGAAACGTCACCGCGTGTGGGCCGAGTTCCTCGAGGGTCGTCATCGGATCCTCGGCGACGAAGACCGGATTTCCCGTATCCAGATAGGAGCCGACAAAATCTGGTCCCGCCGTCTCGATTAATTGCCTGGTTTCCCAAGCGAGGAGGTCTTTGTGATTTTCGAGGCCGATCTTCAGGCCTGCATCCATCGCTTGGTTGCGGACCTCACGCAGAATCTTGATGGCTGTCTCGATGTGGCGCTCCACCGGACCGGGCGGAAAATGATAACGATCCGAGGCTAGCAACGTGCGCACGATGGGCGAACCCATGGCGGCGGCACGCTCGATATTTTTGCGCAAGGTGGCGACGGCCTGCGCGTACGCTTCCGGCGTGCGCGGTAGCAAACCACCGCCGCCCGTTTCGAGACGTAGACCTAAATCTTTGGACCACGCGCGCACTTCGGCCCAGTGCTTGGGCTCCATCACCCCCTGATCGAGCGAGTCTTGGAGGAAAATCGCGTCGAGCTGATGCTGAGTGACGTAGTCAAAAAGTTGGCGGTCGTTCCAACGCTGGAAGCGCAGACAATACGTATTGAGACCGAGTCGCCAGGGGCGCGGGGCTGGTTTAGCTAAATCTCCGGCCATAAGCTGCGTGGCGGCACCGAGCGCCAAGCCCGTGAATTGCCGGCGTGTGAGGGTTCCAGGGGCGGTGTTAAACGATTCATGCATGGCCGCGGTGCAGGAAAATCACACGACACGATCCGTCATTGCGCCGCCGGCTTCGTAAGCGGCGAGGTTTTGCAAAAAATGCCGGACGATCGTCTCGTCTTGATCGTGGCGGCCGCCGGCGGTGTGCGGCGTGATATAACAATTTGGCGTGGACCACAGCTCGTGCGAGGGAGGAAGCGGCTCGGGGTCAGTGACATCAAGATAGGCGGCCGCAATTTTTTTCGAGCGCAAAGCCTCAGCCAGTGCGATTTGATCGACCGTGGTACCGCGGCCGACGTTGTAAAATTTCGCGGTCGGGCGGCAGCAGGCGAGACGGCGGGCATTCACGTAGCCGGTAGTGGCAGGATTGGCCGGGAGGATATTGACGAGGTGATCGACGAGCGGGAGAACGCGCGTGAGCTCGGTCTCAGGCACGATGCGCACGCCGGTCTCGCTGCGCGTCTGACGACGCAGCGCGTACAAGGTCATTCCAAACGGTGCGAGCAACTCCGTAAGACGACGCCCGATCGCGCCGTAGCCAAGCATCAGCACACTCTGACCTGTAAGGAGGCGCGAATGATAACGCCGTTCTTCATAGTGCCAGGACTGGTCAGTCAGTTGGTCGCGATGCGAGGGCAACAACTGACGCCCAAGGCAGAGCATCATAGCCAAGACATGTTGCGCGCAGGGATCAGCGAACACGGCTGAGGCGTTAGTGAAGGTCGAACCTCGCGCGCGAAACGTTTCCAAAAACTCTGGCGTGTCGTAGCGCGTGTAACCAGCGGTTGAGACTTCGACCCACTTGATGTTCGGATAACGCAGGCAATCGACGGGGTCCGGCTGACCAAACGCGATATCGGCTGAGGCCAAAGCAGGGTCGGTCTGACCGGCTACAAGCACTGAGGTGCTAGCGGCCGCGGAAGTGACGAGCCGGTGGCCACGCGTGCCGTCATGCAGCAACTGCGTCACCGCGGGGTCGAATTTGGTGTTGGTCCAGATCGTAAGAGCCATGGCGGGTAATAATTAAAAGGCGGCAGCGGTGAAACGGTGGTTATTCGTTTTCGGAAAATTCGCAGAGGGTGTGAACGTTGAGGCCCGCGGCGCGAAGTTTGGCGGAGCCCCCGAGTTCGGGCAGATCGATGATGCCGGCGACGCCCACGACTATGCCACCGATTCGGCGGAATAATTCCGTCGCGGCCAACAACGTGCCGCCCGTCGCGATTAAATCATCGAGGATAAGGATGCGGTCGCCGGGTTTGCAGGCATCGGCGTGAATCTCGACGCTCGCAGTGCCGTACTCGAGAGCGTAGTCGGCGGAAATGGTTTTGTGGGGCAGCTTACCTTTCTTGCGCACGAGCACGAAAGGCTTGTGCAACTGATAAGCCAGCGCGCCGCCGACGATGAAGCCGCGCGCGTCGACCGCCGCGATCAAGTCGATGCGCTGTTGCGTGCAATCCAGCGCAAAGGCCTCGACCATGACGCGAAACGCCTCGGGGTCGTGAAACAACGTGGTCACATCGCGGAAATTTACCCCAGGTTTAGGCCAGCCAGGAATCGTGCGTACGCGGGCTTTAAGGAAATCGGAAAACGAAGATTGGGCCATGAAAGTGAAAAGAAGAAATTACCAAAGATGCGGGCAGAAAAACAGGACAGCGCCGCGCCACCCTAACGGTCAAGAGTGCGCCACAAAACCCTCATCATTTCCTCGCTGCCGCGGCTAAGCGCAACGCAGCCACCCGGCCGTTAAAATCCGTTAGGGCATCGGTATGCTCACGAGCCGGGCGATCATTATGGCGCACCAAGCCTTCGCCAAACGGTGCAACGTGTTCATCACGATCCGCCCAGCGCGCCCAAGCGTAACCCACGAGCGCGGGGTGCGCGCACGCCCGCTCCAAACTCGCTCGCCCGCGCGATAACATGCGCTCAATCGGGCTCAAGCCCGGCGTCTCACCCAGAGCTGTAGGCCGCTTAAAGGTTTCTCCGCTCCAACTAAATTCAGCGACCAGCACTGGCATGCCTTGAGCGCGATGGGCGACTTCAATGCGCGACAACACCTTCTCGTCCCGGCACGTGAGCGACAGTACATCGACCTGCGGAGCGACGCATTCTGCCAGCACCGCCGCGCCCGGGTTTGCGCTAAAACGGCAGCCCAAAATGAGGTGATGGGGGTCGTGCCGTCGAATTGCTGCCGCGGTCACCGCGAAATAACGCCGCGCAAACTCCCGACTGAAGCGCTCCTGGTCGCGCCGATAACCCACACCCAATAAGGCCACATCGGCCAGCGTGAGTTGGCGCAGAGCTTCTTTATTGGGCAGAGTCACATCCCAGGCCCGCGCCATGGTGGTAAGTTCACCGCCGTGTGCTGCGAGCGTAAATTCCCACGCCGCGTGATAGGCCGGGAAGCTTGGTTCCAAACTCAAGCAAATCTGCAACAAGGAGGGCCTCGCCACGCGTTTCGTGCCGTCCTCTTCGCCCGTGCCTGCTTCACCATCAGGCTGAGCCCAGAGGAGATCATCATCGGTAAAATAACCGATTAACTCGCGGCTAAAAACGCGGGCCAAAGCCCGCTGTGCCGCGCGTTGGTCGCAGGCCTCGACCCAACGTGGATCAAACACATCCGGCACCTTCGCCCCGCCGAGGCGAATCGTGGTTTCGGGCGCAGCCTGCCGAAAATCCATCATTTCGGTGTAAGCGATATCGCGATCCAAAAACTCGGCGCCGGCCCAAGCTCCGATTGTATTGAAGCCCCAGACCGGGAGGCGCGCTAGGGCGGCATCGGCGAAAACTTTGGGTTCCACGGTCCCATAGAGCGCATCCACCGTAGCCGCATAGGAGCCGGGTTGCGCTGTGCGGGTACCAGTGGTGCCCGTGCGGTTAAGGCCATTTACGCCCTGACTAATAAACGGCTGATCGCGGGCATCGAGAAACCACCATTGACCGGCGCGGGTGAGACCGACGCGAACATGACCCGCCGCGCCGCGGAGGGTCTCAATACGGAAGTCTTGCAAAGTGAGTTGCGGGGTCTGGGCCCCACTCGCGTGCGCCATGAGGAGCAAAGTTGCCGATGCGAACGCCAAAAGAAAAGCGCTCATTCATCGTCTGATTTTTTGCGCGGTCCCGTTTAGCGCTCTCGGATTAGCGGAGAAACCCCGGTGCGGTTTCTCCAGGAATCCAGCGTCCTTCGATGAGCACGGTCTTAGGGTTCTCCGGCAGACCAAATGCATTACTGTGTAATTGTTCGACCACGAGATCCACGGCGGCCGCGCCCACACGCTCGTTGTTTTGGTCGATGCCGCTGCCGCCGGGAAGCTCAGCGGTAAGATCTAGATGCGCAAAACCGATCGGTTGACCCGCGCACGTACGTTCACGGCGCAACCGCGGCGCAATCCCGGGCTCAGTGGTGAGCACAACCTCAGGGCCCTCTGCTTTGAGCCAACGTTGTAAAACCCGCGGCCCAAAATCGTCCTCTAGGAGTAACGGGAAAGCGACCTCAGCGTCGCGCTGTTCATACCGCGTCAACAAAACCGACGAGAGCCAATGGTGATCGACGCGCTCATCGTGCGCGCGGCTGATCACCAGTCCAATCCGTCGATACCCGAGCGCCAGCAGAGAACTCAGCGCCAGCCGGATAGAGTGAATTTGGTGATTCACCGCCCGATGCAATCGCGGGCTCGCCAATGAAAATCCCAACGCCGCCACCGCGTGATTAGCCCACGCTTGTTTTAAAATCGTGCCTGGCCGCGGCACGGGCCCAAAAACAACTCCGCGAATCCCGCGAGCGTGCAAGACTTTCTCAAGCCGCGCTTCGCTCAGACCGCTGGCACCGAGCCGAAAAGATTCCAAGCGATAACCATGACGCGCCGCTCCCGCCTCGGCCCCCGCACGAAAACGACGCAAAGACTCGGCATATTGGCGCGTCTCATTGAGGGGAAAACTCTCCGCATACGCCAAAACTTGTGCATCAGCCCCGATTTTACGCCCGCGCAATCCCGCCATGAGAGCCGAGACGAGTGGGTTGCGGCGATAACCCAGCCGGGATGCCTCCGCTAAGACCCGCTCGCGCGTCGCTCCAGGTATACTGGGCGCCCGCCTCAGGGCGAGCGACACGGTCATCACCGAGACACCCGCCGCCTGTGCGACGTGCTTCATTGAAGGCTGAAAAGAGTGATTCATTTTACGATTAAAGCATCAATGACCTCGCGATGTCTAGCGAGCCGATTTTTGTGTCACTACCCCCCCGGATCCCGGGTCACGGCTGATTCGTGCGCCCGCGCTTCCCCTAAACTCCGTATGAAAACTTCCAGCGCTTCATGCCTGCGCGCAGGCTTAACCCTGCTTGTTCTCACCGCAACCCAAACCACCGCCCAAACGGCTGGATCGAGCCCAGCCTCCACCCCGACAACGAACGAGCCAATTCAACTTACGCCCTTCGAGGTGAGCGCGGGCCAAGACAAGGGCTATGTTGGCCAAGATACGCTCGCCGGTTCACGTTTGCGCACCAACCTCAAGGATTTGGCCGCCGCCATCAGCCCGATGACGGCGGAGTTCCTGAGCGATATCGCCGCCACCAACATCATTGAAGCCACCGAATACGGCGTAGGCACGCGGGTCGACACCGACACCACCGTCACGACGGTAAACGCCAAGGACCAGAGCGTCTACGATGCTCAGGTCGGCTACTCCCGGAGTTTATTCAAAAACAAGATCAAGTGGAGTATCCAACTTAACGTGAACAACCTCACCAATCAGCGCGAGTTGATCGTCAACAACCTGCATCCCCGCACGCTCGCGCCGCTGACCTACCGATATCAGGACCCGCGGCAGTTTATCCTGACCAACACGGTCTCGTTCTGATTATGAACTTCATGAGCCGGTGCGCCGCGGACAAGCTTCACGTATGAACCTCATCCCGCGCCTAACCGCTTGCTTCGTCGCGCCGGTCAGCCTCGTTCTAGCCGCGAGCTGGACGCCACCCACTCCACCCCAGCTCGCCCGCCTCGATCGCGCCCTCGCGCCCTCGCACGCACAATACGATCCTACCGAGCATATGCTACGGCGGCCGTTCTCCTCTCCGGGCTACCACACAACCCTGACCGGTGGTTTTGTGCACAGCACCAGGGACTCGCTTGCTTACGCGGTTGGTCTGCTCGACACCGGCCGCGCCACTGACCTCGATCGAGCCATCGAGGTTATCCGCCGCGTGGTCGCCCTACAAGACAGTGATCCCACCAGCAAAACCTACGGTATTTGGTCGTGGTTTCTGGAGGAACCGCTCGCCCGGATGAGCCCGCCGGATTTCAATTGGGCTGACTTCAACGGCGTCTCGCTCCTTCAAATTGCCCGCGATCACCGCGAACGCCTTCCGGCCGATCTCGCTCGTGCCGTCGATAACTCGATCTTGTATGCGTGCCGCGCGATCAAGCAACGTAACGTCGGACCCAGCTACACAAACATCGCGATCATGGGCACCTACGTCACGCTCGTCGCCGGTGAACTCTACGAACTGCCTGAGTTCAAGAGCTACGGCCTAGATCGTCTACGCCGTTTTTACGATTATACCCACGCAAACGGTGCGTTTGAGGAATACAATAGCCCCACCTACACCCTGATCGCTCTCTACGAGCTCTCCAGGCTCAAAGCCCACGTTCGATCGCTGGAAGCTCAACCGATGATCGATGCACTCGTTAGTCGCGCCTGGGAAGAGATCGCCACCCACTTTCATTCACCTACGCGGCAATGGGCCGGCCCGCACAGTCGCGCCTATACTTCACTCAACCGCAGCGCCGCCCTCGCTGCCATCCAGCGCGGCACCGCCGGCCGTGTGCAGCTCGGCGCCGATGATCCTGATCGGGAGGAACTTCGCCTGCCCCTCGCCTGCCCCGCCCATCTCGAACCGCTTTTTGGCCCGCTCACAACGCCGCGCACCGTCACGGAGACCTTTATAAAACGCACCGAAACGGTCGGTACCTCGTTTCTGCACCCAAAGTTTGCCTTAGGCTCGGTCAACCACGGGGATTTATGGAATCAACGCCGCCCGCTGCTGCTGCACTTTGGCTCCACTGCCCGCCCGGGCTACGTGCAACTTCGTTTTCTCAAAAACAACTATGATTTCTCCTCGGCCATTTTCACCGGCACCCAGCGAGAGGGCCTAGTTCTGGGGGCCGTGCATCTTGTTACCGACGGAGGCGACACCCACATCTCACTGGACAAAGTTAAGGCAGGAAAAATCCGCGCCCGAGACCTGCGTTTACGTTTCGAGATTGGCGGACCGGCCGCTCAACAGGTCCGCACTACCACCCAACAAATCAAAACACCGGATCTAGACATCTCGATCCGCTTTGCACGAGCCCGTTTCGACGGGCACGAAGCCCAAATCACAACCGGTGGCGATGGGAGTATGCAATGGGTCGACGCCGTGTTTTACAACGGCCCTGATCGCGAATTCGATTTGGCCGCTTTGGACGAAGCCTTCGCTGCGTTCGCATTCTGTGTGGGAACTGCGATTGAGCCTACCCTTAAGCTCGAGGCCGGCCAAGCTACCGTCACAGCCGCTGACCTGAGTCTGGTGGCTCCGCTCAAACCCGCACCTCGCCGCTGATTGGTCGTTTTCAGACGCACAAGGGGCGGCACCCTCTCGCCCGCCGAAGTCGTTTATCATTTTACTTTACGATTAAAATATATAAGGCCTCGCGACCTTAAAGGTGGTGCGTCTTTACTCGCCCTAACCCCCAAACGCACCGCGTCACCCACGTGAACGCGTGAGCCCAATCTAACCCTATCTGCATGAAAACCTCGACCGCCACCCGCCTGCTCGCGCTGAGCGCTAGCCTCGCTCTCGCCCTGCCAGCGCACGCCCAACTCGCCCCGGCTCCCTCCGCCCCGCTCTCGGCCACGCCGAGCGAAAAGGACAAAGACGTCGTCAAACTCAACGTCTTCCAGGTTAACGCCGACAATGACGACGAATACCGCGCCGCCAACACGACCTCCGGCACCCGGTACAACACCGCGATTAAGGACCTTCCGATGGATATAGAGGTCATCACTCCCGCCTTTATGCGTGATATCGGCGCCCTCGATATTCGCGACGCGCTCGAATACGTTTCCGGCATCCAACTCGACACCACCGCTGGCGGCGTCGGCGGCTCACGCGATAACCCCGAGAACAACACCCTGCTGATTCGCGGCATCGCCGCCGCCCAAAACAAGGACGGCTTCCGTAGGTTTGTACCCATAGATCCGATCACCAGCAGCCGAGTCGACATCATCAAGGGCCCGGGCGGCGCCCTCTACGGGCAGGGCGGCACCGGAGGCGTGGTAAATTCCTCCAGTGTCATGGCAGGCAACCGCCCCGTCGCCCGCTTCGGCACCACGATCGGTTCCTTCGGTTTCCGCCGCGCCGAGCTGCTGCTTTCCACCCCTTTCGGGCCCGACAATCGCTTCGGCGTGGCGCTGCCCATGTCGTACCAAACGACCAAAAGCTCCGCGATGTATTTCCAGTCGGATACCTTCGTGATGAATCCCACGCTCACAGCTAAGCTTGGGCCCAAGACGACCGTCCTTGCGAGCGTCGAGTCCCGTTTTAACACCCGCGACAACGTTCGCGGCTTCTTCTTAACCGACAATACCCTCGACCCCGCAGGTAACCCCTACGGCACCCTCATCGACGGCCGGCCCGGCCTCAATCGCGTCCTAACCACCCCCAACCAGCGTGACTTTCGCTTCGACGGTCCTGACACCTTCCGCAAGGAACGCTCCTACATCAACACCTACCGCATCGACCACCGCTTCACTGAAGACCTTCAATGGTGGGGTGGCTACAGCGCTGAGGATATCAACGTGCGCGAGCGCTCGTTTAACGTCTCTTTACGCAACGCTAACGATTCGTCGATTCCGCTCAAAATTCGCACCGACCCGCGCTTTACTGGGCTGCTTCGCCCCTCTAGCGGCACCAACCAGCCCCAGGTCCTTGATATCCGACCCAACAACATCACCAATTCCTCCCGCACGGTCCGACCCACTTGGAAATCCGAGCTGTACTACGCTTTCAAGACTGGCCCGGTGCAACATCGCCTGGTCACCGGTATCAGCTACGGCCCGCTACGCTCGGGTAACAACGCGCCCAATCAAAATTTCTTCTACGGCAACACAGGCTCGCCCAACGACCCAGCCACGATCGCATGGGAAAACGTTTCATCCGAAGCGATCCTCTCGCGCTTCCGCAATCCGCGCGACTACTCCACCGTCAAACATTGGGACTATGCTACCATCAATCAATACCCCCAGGGTCCGGAATCCCAACTTGGAGCCAAGTCGTCCTACCTGACCTCGCTGTTCTGGGACCGCAATCTTTACGCAAACCTCCAAAGCAGTTTCTTTAAAGACCGCCTCCAAACGATCGTTGGCTTCTTTGACACCCGCAATGATCGCGCCGGTAATGTCTACGGCGTAAACGGTGAGTTTCTTTGGAATAGCGCGGCTCCCGCCGGTAGTGGTTCCACTCTCAACGGTGTGCGTCGGCCTGAGCCGGTTCGCAACACGGCCCCGAGCGCTACTGTCATTTATTTGATCAATGATTGGATTCGCGTCTACGCCAACACCATGAGCGCCCTCGACCCAGGCCCGGCCTATTCCGGCTACGACGGCAACGGTAAAGCTCTGACCGCCGCGCGCGTCAAAAACGGGGAAGCTGGCGTCAAATTCGACGTACTCAAAAACAAGCTCCTACTTAATATCGTTGCATTCTCGATGCAGGATCGAGATCGCCCCGTCAGCTACGGCGCTGCCATCCAAAATCTGCTCATCTCACCCACCGGCACCGTCAATGGCTCCGGCTTCAGTTCATTCGTCAACACGGGCACGGATTCGAAAGGCTACGATGTCAAAATCGACTATATTCCTCTACGCAATCTGCGCATCAACCTAGGCTTTTCAGAAAACGACGTAAAGATCGTGCAGATTGAGCCATTCGTCACCCCCGCCAATCCCGATCCCACGCGCCTAGCCGCACAGCAACGCTTCGTGGCCGCCGGGGGCTCGTCGAGCCGCTACCTGGGCCGTCCGCCCACCGATATCGCCAAATACTCGGGCACTGGTTTCATCCGGTATGAATTCAACCAAGGTTTCCTCAAAAACGCTTGGGCGATGATCGGGACCAAATACCTTGGTGCCCGCGAAGCGGAAATCATCTCGGTTAGCACCTCGACGGGCGACGCCACCGTCACGCGCTTCCCGGTGCCTTCGCACTACCTGTACGACTTCAATCTAGGTTATCGTAAAAAGTTTGGGCGCTACAACACCAGCTTCCAGCTTAACACCTCTAACGTAGCCAACGACGATAAGTTCTACGGAGCGACTTGGCAGGTCGGGCGCACCTATCGCCTGAGCGCCACGCTCAACTACTAAAACCCGGCGCGCTCCGCGCCCCTACTCACTCAAGGCGAGGCATCCAGCCTCGCCTTTTTAATGCCCTATTTTAAGTAAACAATTTACAAATACTCGGCTCTAGGCCGCTCTCAAGTCCTCCCCATGTTCACCCCCCGCCTCGTCCTTGTTGTCTGCTCGTTAGCACTCACCGCCTCCCTGCAGGCTGCGCCCGCCAAAATCAAAGCTCTGATCCTCGACGGCCAAAACAATCACGCTTGGGCTACCACCACCCCACTGCTGAAACGCATTCTCGAAGCCACCGGACGTTTCACCGTCGAGGTCTCCACCTCGCCCGCCGCGGCACCCAGCGCTCCACGCCTACCCAAAGACGCCACTCCCGCGCAAAAAACCGCGCACGCCGAGGCCCTGCAAAAACACGCCGCCCTGCTTGCCGCCCACCAAGCCAGCGCGCCTAGCCTCTGGGCGAAATGGCGCCCCGCCTTCGCCAACTACGATGTCGTCATTTCAAACTACAACGGCGAGCGTTGGCCCGCTGCGGTCGAGGCTGATTTTGTTGCCTACGTCAAAAATGGTGGCGGCTTTGTTTCCTATCACGCCGCCAATAACGCTTTCGCCGATTGGCCCGAATACAACGCGATCATCGGCCTTGGCGGCTGGGGTGGTCGCAATGAAAAATCCGGTCCCTACCTTCGCCTCCGCGGCGCTGGTTGGGTCAAAGATCTCACCGCTGGCCCCGGCGGTGGCCACGGCGCCCAACACGAATTTCTCGTGGAGGCCCACCTCGCCGACCACCCGATTCTCCGCGGCCTACCTGCCCAGTGGATGCACGCCAAAGACGAACTCTACCACGGCCTTCGCGGCCCGGCCGAGAACGTCACCGTCCTCGCTTCCGCGCTCTCTGATAAAACCAACGAGCACGAGCCCATGCTGATGGTGATTCCCTACGGCAAGGGCCGCGTCTTCCATACCACCCTGGGTCATGCGATCGACGCGGTAAACGGTCTGGGTTTCCAAATCACTTTCGCCCGCGGCGCCGAATGGGCTGCCACCGGCCAAGTGAGCCTACCCGCGCCCGCCGCTACCGCCCTGCCCAGCACCTCTGCAGCGCTGAGGCCGGTGCCGTAATTTTCGATTAAAGCGCGGTCTTTTATTACGTTTTCAGCTTCTTAAGATGGTTTTCTTGCGCCTTCGCCCCATCGTCTCCCTCACGGTGTTCGCCATGGGAGCGCTAGGGCCGTTACGCGGAGCTGAGTCGACCGGCCCGCTCCCGCCTCAACCGCGCCCACCCGTCCTCACGCCGGCTGAGACCCTCAAGACATTCGAAGTTCCAGCGGGTTACCGGCTCGAGTTAGTCTTGAGCGAGCCGCAGATCCGTACGCCGGCCGTCACGGTTTTCGACGGCAACGGCCGCATGTTTGTCGCCGAGATGCGCACCTACATGCGCGACATCGACGCCACCGATGAGAAAGCCCCCACCAGTCGCGTCTCGATGCATTGGTCCTCGAAAAACGACGGAGTTTTTGACCGTCACTCGGTTTTTATCGATGGGTTGCTACTGCCGCGCATGTTGCTGCCGTTGCGCGACAGTCTGCTCGTGCAAGAGACCGATAGCGGCGACATTTTCGAATACCGCGACAGCGATGGCGACGGCGTCGCCGACACCAAACGTCTCTTTTACCACCGCGAGCCGCAGCGCGCTAATCTCGAGCACCAATCCAGCGGACTGATCTGGAGCGCGGACAACTGGATCTACACCACCGCCACCTCCTCGCGCATCCGTTGGACGCCCGGCGGCATAATTCAAGAACCCACCGCACCCGACGGCGGCCAATGGGGCCTCACGCAGGACAACTTCGGCAAACCTTGGTTCGTCAACGCCGGCGGCGAAACTGGCCCCACCAATTTTCAATACCCCATTGTCTACGGCGCCTTCAACCTCCGCCAACAAATCACCCCAGATTACAAAGAAGTTTGGCCGCTGGTCGCCATCCCCGATGTGGAGGGTGGCGCCCGGCGTTTCCGCCCCGTCGAAAAAACGCTCAACCACATCACCGCCGCCTGCGGAGCCGACATCTACCGCGGCGACCACCTACCCGCTGATCTCGTCGGCGATCTACTTTACTGCGAACCCGTGGGTCGCCTCATTCGACGCACCAAAATCGATACCCGTGCCGGTCTCACCTACCTAAGCAACGCCTACGAGAAATCCGAGTTCATCCGCTCTTCCGATCCTTACTTCCGTCCCATCAATCTGGTCACCGCGCCGGACGGCGCGCTCTACATAACCGACATGTCGCGCGGGATCGTCCAGGAAGGCAGCTGGACAAAAAAAGGTTCCTACCTGCGCACGGTGATCGAGCAGTACAGCCTGGATCAAAACATCAACAACGGCCGCATCTGGCGGCTGGTGCGCGAGGGCCAGCCCCTGGGCCAGAGCCCGCGGATGCTGAGCGAAACCCCCGCACAACTGGTTGCCCATCTCGCTCATCCCAACGGCTGGTGGCGCGACACCGCCCAGAAACTGCTTATCCTAGCCGGAGACCAAACCGTCGTGCCCGCCCTGCGCACCATGGCGCGCACGCACCCCGATACGCTCGCGCGTTTCCACGCGCTTTGGACGCTTGAAGGCCTCGGCGCCCTTGACGCTGCGCTTGTCCACGAAACGCTCCACTCCACCCGATCCGAACTGCGCGTCACCGCGATCCGTCTTGGCGAGACCCTCATCAAAGCGGGCGAACCGACGCTGAGCGCCACCACCCTCGCCCTCCTCCAAGACCCCGATCCCGCCGTCGCCAATCAAGCGATGCTGAGCGCCCACCTGCTCAAACTGCCCGAGGCCAAAACCCTCATCCAAAAAACTGCAGTCACTCACGCTTCCCCGTCGGTCAAAGAAATCGCCGCTCAACTGCTCAACCCACTCTCCGGCCAGATCGCCCCTGGTTTCGACCCGAGCGCGCGTGGTCAACTCCAACACGGTAAACAGATCTACCAAGAATTGTGTTTCGCCTGCCACGGGATCGACGGCCGCGGCACCCCGATCGATGGCAGCGCGTTCACCCTCGCTCCCCCGCTCGCCGGTTCGACCACGGTCCTCGGCCACCGCGACCTGGCCCTCAACGCCGTCATCTTCGGCCTAGCCGGCCCCATCGCTGGACACGCTTACGATGCCCAAATGGCCGCCCTGGGCGCCAACGACGACGCGTGGCTCGCCGACGTCGTTTCCTACATCCGCACCAGTTTCGGCAACACCGCTGGGCTCGTCTCTGCCTCGGACGTCGCCCGTCTCCGAGCTGCCAGCCCCAGCCGCAGCGAGGCGTGGACGCTCCCCACCCTCCAGCCCCTCGTGGCCCAACCTCTGCCCAACCGCACCGCGTCCGCGTGGCGCATCACCTCCAATCGCGTGCGCCAAGCCGATGCTCCCGCGCTCAGCACGAGCCCGATCACGCTCCCTTTCAGCGTCGAATCCGGCCAGACCGCTGGTGCCTGGTTGCAAATCGAATTACCCGCGCCCGCCACGCTCTGCGAAATCCGCCTCGGCAGCACTCAATACCCCCGCAACGCTGCGCGCGCCGTCACTGTCGAGCTTTCCATGAACGGCACGGATTGGTCCGCGCCTGTAGCGAGCGTCAAAGGCAACGCCCCCGTCCTCGAATTTGCCTTCGTGGCCACGCCCGCGAAATTCCTGCGCCTCACGCAGACTGCCCCTGCGACTAGCGCACCGTGGAGCATCGACGATCTGGTTCTGTTTAGCCCCGCGGCTCGCAGCGCAAACCCAACCCGGCTATAAAAAGTTCACGCAACCTGTCCTAGTGCTGTTCGTCTCCCGGTTGCTCTTCGAACTACCTTTCATTCGATCGAATTAGAATTACCGTTCTCACCTCCAGCCCCTTAATCCATGAGAAGCTCAACCTGGTTTTTCCCCACGCGCTTGGCCGCAGCCGTCGTTTCCGCTTTTGCCCTCGCCGCCTTGACCCTCCGTGCCGCTGAGCTCACCGTCCAAGGCCCATCGATCGTCGGTAAATTAAAGCCCATGGATCGTCACGCCGAGGCCGATATTAACCCCGCCTCCGACGAGGGCCTCCTCGCGCTCAAACGGTTTAAACTCCCGCCGGGCCTCACCGTTTCCCTGTGGGCCGCCGAGCCTATGCTCGCCAACCCCGTCGCCTTTAACTTCGACGAAAAGGGCCGCGCCTTCGTGGCCGAGACTTACCGCTACCGCTCCAGTGTCCTCGATATCCGCGACTACCTGTGGATTCTCGAAGACGAACTCGCCAACCGCACGCAGGATGATTTTCGCGCGATGATTCTACGTCGTTTTGGCCCCGAAGGCGTCGCTGAATTACGTAAGGAGACGGAACGCGTGCGCCTCGTCGAAGACCGCGACGGTACCGGCAAAGCCGATACCTCCACGCTTTACGCCGATGGTTTTAACTCCGAGATCGACGGTATCGCCTCCGGCATTCTTCCCCACAAGGGCACGGTTTATTTTACCAACATCCCGAACCTTACCGCCTTCACGGGCACCAACAAAGCCGAGACGCGCAAAGACCTGAGTACCGGCTACGGCGTGCGGTTTAACTTCACGGGCCACGACATGCACGGCCTAGCCATTGGCCCCGACGGTAAACTTTATTACAGTATCGGCGACCGCGGCGCGCATGTGGTCACGCCCACCAACACCATCGCCACGCCCGACGCCGGCTCCGTCTTCCGCTGCGATCTGGATGGCTCCCACGTCGAGCTCTTCGCCACCGGCCTGCGCAATCCCCAAGACCTTCTCTTCAATGAAGTCGGCGATCTCTTCACTGGCGACAACGACTGCGACCAAGGCGATATGGAACGGCTCGTGCACGTCGTCCAGGGCGGTGACTCCGGCTGGCGGGTCGGTTACCAACACGCCCCGATGGGCAACGCCGGCCCCTGGAACCGCGAGCGCCTCTGGCTCCCGCGCCACCCGGGTCAACCCGCCAACCATCTCGCCCCGCTGGCCAACCTCGAGGACGGCCCCTCGGGTATCACGTATTATCCGGGCACCGGCCTAAATGATTCCTACCGCGGAGCGTTGTTTATCACGACCTTCGTGGGCAACGTCGCCCGCTCGGGCATCTTCGCCTACAAACTGAAACCCGCCGGGGCGACCTACGCGGTTGATACGGCCGAGCGCTTTTTGGGGGGCGCCCTGCCTACGGACGTGAAATTTGGCCCTGACGGGCGCCTGTATTGGACCGACTGGGCGGACGGTTGGCCCAAGTCCAAACGCGGCCGCATTTACGCGGTGAGCGATCCCGCCCACGCCAAAGACCCGATCATCACCGAGACTAAAGCCCTGATCGCGGCCGATCACGCGAAGCAATCCAACGCGGAACTGGCCGCACTGCTCGGCCACGCCGACATGCGCGTCCGCCGGGCTGCGCAGTTCGAACTGGCCACCCGCGAAAAGGGCGGCCTCGCTGAGCTGACGCGCGTCGCCACGCAAAGCACCTCCCCGCTTTACGCGCGCCTGCACGCCATCTGGGGTCTGGGCCAACTCGCCGACCAAGAAGCATCGGCCCGTGCGAGCTTTGCCGCCCTCGCCACGGATGCCGAGGCCGAGGTTCGCGCCCAAGCCCTCAAACTGCTTGGCGATCACCGTGTTCCTACCGCTTACCCCATTCTCCTGACTGCACTCCAAGACCCTTCGGCGCGCGTAAAATTTTTTGCAGCCCAATCTCTCGGTAAACTTAACCGCAAGGAGGCCACACCCGCCCTACTCTCCGCTCTGCGCGCCAATAACGACACTGACGCCTACCTCCGCCACGCCCTCGTGATGGGTCTGCTCGGCAGCGAAGACCGCGCCGCTCTCTCCGCTGCGATTTCTGATCCTTCCTCGGCCGTCCGCCTCGGTGTGTTGCTTACACTCCGCCGACTCAGTTCCGTCGAGATCGCCAAATTCCTTAGCGACACCGATCCCTACCTCGTGCGTGAAGCCGCGCTCGCGATCAACGACGCTCCCATCGAGGCGGCCACTGCCGCCCTCGCTGCCATCCTTAAAAAACCCTTCGCCGACGAAGCCGTGATGCTGCGCGCCATCAACGCCAACTTCCGCCTTGGGACGCCCGCGCACGCCACCGCGCTTGCGACCTACGCCGCCCGCGCCGATGCCCCCGCTTTTCTGCGCGCCGAAGCCCTCGCCCAGCTCGCCCTTTGGCCCGGGCCGCCCCAACGCGACCGCATCGTCGGCGTCTATCGCCCATTCGCCGAAAAAACCCGCGAGGCTGCACCCGCCGCCGCCGCCCTCGCACCCGTGTTGCCCGCGCTCCTCGCCGTCGATGCGCCCGTCACCGTGCAAACTGCCGCCCTCAAAGCCGCCGAGAAACTCGAGATGCGCAGCGCGGCCGATACGTTCTTCGCCATCGTCGGCGACCCTGCGCAAAGCCCCGGCGCACGCACCGCCGCCCTGAACGCCTTAAAACATTTCCAGGACCCTCGCCTAGCCGCCGCCGTGAAAATCGCCGGCGACTCCAAAGCCGCTGAGCTTCGCGGCGCCGCGCTGCCGCTCATCGCCGGGCTCTCACCTGAAGCAGCTGCGCCCGTCATCAAAAACCTCATCGTCAACGGCAGTATCGCTGAGCAGCGCACCGCGCTGGCTGCGCTCGCCGTCTTGAACCACCCCGAGGCCGATGCGCTGATGGTCGCACAACTCGATCGCCTCGCCGCCGGCCAGATCAACGCCAGCGTGCAACTTGAGCTCCTCGAAGCCGCCACCCATCGGGCAACCCCCGTGGTGCAAGCCGCCCTCGCTACGCGCGAGGCCGCGCTCGCCCAAAACCCCGATCCGCTTGCTCCATTCCGCGGCGCGCTCCGAGGCGGCAACGCCAAAAACGGCGCGGAAATTTTCCACAACCAACCCGTGATGGCCTGCGTGAAATGCCACGCCATCGGCGGTCAAGGCGGCGCTGCGGGCCCAGAGCTAGGCGACATCGGCCCCAAATACCCGCGCGAATATCTCCTCGAATCCATCATCAAGCCCAACGCCCACATTGCACCCGGTTTCGACACGGTGGTGGTGACGCTTAAAAGCGGAGCCGTCGTCGTCGGCACCGTGGGGGCCGAAACCCCTACCACTTTGACCCTCAAGCCGGTGGAAGGCGCACCGATTGAAATTAAAAAAACAACTATCACCAAGCGCGATACCGCGCCCTCGAGCATGCCGGAAATCTACGCCACGATTTTAACCAAGTCTGAAATTCGCGATCTCGTAGAATACTTAGCTAATCAACGCGCCCGCCCGCTGAAAGCCGCGCCCGAGATTCCCCGCGCGCTTCGCGACACGCGGGCCGAATACGAGGCCCGGGCCGAGGCCAAAGCCACGCAATAATCGCCCAAGCGAGGAGTGCGTTGGCTAGATCCAACGGCCCTCAAAACGACGGCAGCGGCGAGGTTTCGAGTGCGCGCCACGCCGCGAGACGCTCGAGCGCGCCCCGTTCGTCCACCGCGATCAAGAAAGCCCAAGCGCCTAACACGCGGCGATAAAACAAGGCGCGTTGCAGCGCTTCTTTTTTCTCGCCGAGCTCGGGCGGGACGTGGCTGGCGCGCGCGGCGGGTGCGGTTTTGGGACGCACGGGTCCGCCCCACGTCAGCGCCGCCGCGCGAATTTTTTCATCCGAAGACGCGCGCGCCCAAGCGAGAATCGCCGCGCGCCGCCCCGCTTCCCAACGCGCCACGACCACGGCGCGCGCCTGATTCTTCGCATCGACCTGCGCGTAACCCGAACGCCAAAACAACTCGTTGCGCACCGCCTCACGATCACCGGGCAGGAAAATTTTTGCGGGCGTTTTTTCCTCCAGCGCGATGAGTTGTAATTCGAATACCCGCGCGGCCTCGGGGATATCGGCGATTTTTTTGGCGTCCAGTGCGGCCTTCCAGGCGGGGCGAATGGTCTCGGACCAGAGCTTACGGATATTAGTTGGGGCGCCCGCTCGTCTCCGGGCGCTACCCGTAGCCGGTTCGGGCGCTGGGGTGAGATCAGCGCGAGTTCCAGCGAGTAACACCAGCGCAGCCGAGGGGTTTTGCTCAGCGAGAGCGGCCAGGAACCGCTCGGTTTGTTGCTGCTGGTCGAGAAATGCGGGGTCATTTATACCGGGTGCTTCACCGTTAACGATACGGTGATAACGCTCGACCTGCGCACGCACGCTCGGTGTGAGCGCAGGGCTTTCGGCCAGAACCGTTTCGATGAGCGTGGCGTAGCGCTCGAGCCACGCCTCACTGGTGCGGAATGGTTTATCAATGGTGCGGTCCACCAATGTCGCGGCCGTGTGCGCCGCGAGCAAACCCGACAATCCCGGCGCTAATTTTTTGCCCGACATCAAGTCGACGCCCAGCAAGGCCTCCGGAAAATGCCGTTCATAACCGCGCCATTTTTCCGGATCTGGGTCAGGATCGCAACCGGCCGCAAGCGAGTCTTCGCTCGTCGCGGTGAAACCAGCGATCCGTGCGGGCGCGATCGTTTCAGACCAATCGGCGCAAGCGACGGGTTGCAGCCCATTAAACCACGCCGGATTAGCCGGGGCGTCACGCGGTACATCGAGGTGATGAAATCCACCCGAGTGGCAGCAGGTAAAACAAAACACGACCCGACCCCGTCCAAGGCCGGCGTCAAGGGCGGCGCGCAGTTCGGAAACGGTGAGGACTTCCTTCGAGTCGGAGCGCCAGCTGGCGTTGGCCCCGCTGCCGGGGCGTTGCATTTGCCAAAGTGTGATCGCGCTCTCGCGGTCTTTCCCGCGGGAAAGTTCGCCGTGATCACCGACGAAAAGGGTCAACGTCCCGCCCTGCGCCACGCGGGGTAAAATCTCGCGTTGTAGCGCCCCAAGAATCTCCGCCTTCGTCGCGGGTCGGTTTTCGACTAATTCACCCGGCAACCACGATTCCACGAGCAGCCCGTCTTGGTTAAGTTGGCGGCGCACATCGGCCAAGGCGGCGGGTTTACCTGGTCGATGGCCCGCACCAAAAAAAGTCCACACCGCCTCCCGCGGATAACGCGCCCGCCAGGCATCGTTGAGCGCGCGCGCCTGAAGAAACTGAGAGTAATTATTGGAAAGGGGCGTGCCTCCGCCTGAGATCACCACAAATGCATCCCCTAGGGCGACTTGGGGGGCTGGCCGCGTTGCGGCGGATGCTACCTTAGGGGCGGGCGCCACCCCGGTTGGCCCGGCACAACCCGCACCAAAGCCCACACTCAACACAAGGAGTAACAGAGGGTTAAAAACACGTCGGAACGCGGGGGTCATGTCCTTGATCACGCCATCCGGTCGCTGGAGTGCAATGCACAATCGCTCACCCCAAAAGCCCGGCCCAAGCACTCGAAGGGTAAATTTCTATGGCGGTTCATTCACGCCGCGCTCGACGCCGGGGCCACAGGCTGCAACCTCAATTCATCTCTTCATCTATGGCTTCCCTCGATTCTATCTCCGCCCTCGAGAAATCCGTTCTTCGCCCTATTACCGAAATCGCCGCCAAACTCGGCGTCACGCCCGACGAACTCGAACTGCACGGGCGCTTCAAAGCCAAACTTCCTCTGACCCGCATCGACGCGGCCCGCGCCGAGCGCTCACGCCTGATCCTTGTTTCCGCCATCACTCCCACGCCCGCCGGCGAAGGCAAGACGACGACCACCATAGGCTTAGCCGATGCCCTCACCCGCCTTGGGAAAAAAGCGGCCGCCGTCCTGCGTGAGCCTTCGCTCGGCCCCGTCTTCGGACTTAAAGGCGGTGCGACCGGCGGCGGGCGCGCGCGCGTGGGCCCGCACGCGGACATCAACCTGCATTTTAACGGCGACTTCGCCGCGATCGAGAAAGCCCACAATCTGCTCGCCGCTTGCGTCGATAACCAACTTCAAAATAAGAAAAACGTCCTCGGTCTGGACCCGATGACCGTACGCACAAAGCGTGTCTTCGACATGAACGACCGCGCTTTGCGTCGCATCATGATCGGTCTCGGCGGTCGCGGTTTCGGCGTCCCGCGCGAAACCGGCTTCGACATCACGGCGGCCTCGGAAGTGATGGCGATTTTGTGCCTGGCTTCATCACGTGCCGATTTGAAAGCGCGTCTCGGGGGCATTTTCATCGGTTTCACCCGCGAGCGAAAACCCATCTACGCGCGCGACCTGAAAATCCACGGCGCGATGGCGGCGCTGCTCAAAGACGCGATCGTGCCTAATCTGGTGCAAACGCACGAAGGCACGCCCGCGATTCTGCACGGTGGCCCGTTTGCCAACATCGCCCAAGGCACCAACTCGGTCCTCGCCACGCGTCTCGGCCTCAGTCTCGCCGATTACGTTGTCACCGAATGTGGCTTCGGCTTCGATCTAGGCGGCGAGAAATTTCTTGATTTGAAGTGCCGCGCCGCCGGCCTTTGGCCTGACGCCCTCGTGCTCGTCGCTACCGTCCGCGCGCTTAAATACCAAGGCGGCGCTGCGCTTAAAGAACTCTCCGCCGCCAACCCCGATGCCATCCGAGGTGGTTTCGCCAATCTGCAAAAGCACCTCGAAAACGCCCGTGTCTTCGGTCTTACACCGGTCGTCGTACTTAATCGTTTCCCCACAGACACCGCCGACGAACTCGCTCTGGTGGTCCAACTTTGTGCCGAGTTTGGGGTGCAAGCAGTCCCGAGCGATCACTTCGGCCTCGGAGGCGAAGGCGCCCTCGCGGCCGCGGGCGCGCTCATCGCCGCTTGCGAAAAATCTCCGCGTCCACGCGCTCCACAATACGCCTATGAGCTGACCCAGACGGTTGAAGAAAAAATCACGGCCGTTGCGACGCGCATCTACGGGGCCGAGCGGGTCGAGTTTGGCCCGAAAGCGCGCACCGATCTCAAAACTATCGCTGAACTCGGCCTCGCCGGTCTGCCCATCTGTATTGCGAAGACCCAATACTCCTTCAGCGACCAACCCAGCTTACTTGGTCGTCCACGCGGTTTCACCTTTGTCGTACGTGAAATTGAAATTGCCGCGGGCGCCGGTTTTCTCGTGCCGATCGCTGGCGAAATTCTCCGCATGCCCGGCCTGCCTGAAGTCCCCGCCGCCGAACACATCGACATCACCGACGAGGGCGAAATCACCGGTCTTACCTAAATTAAAAATCGTTTTCGCGCCGCGCTCGCAACGCCGGCACGCGCTCCGCGTCAGTCCCGCTAATCTCACTTCGTTTTTTTATACTATGAAACTGCCCCTCGCTCGTTGCCTCGCGCTCCTCGCGCTCGCCTGCACCAGCAGCGCCAAGCTCTCTGCTCAAACCGCCGCCGCACCGGCCGCGCCTAAAGTTACGTTCCCCGCGCCGAGTCCGGCCGCCACGCTCAAGCAACGCGTCGGCCTCACCGACATCGAGGTCGCCTACTCACGGCCCAGCATGAAAGGCCGCGCGATTTTCGGCGGCATCGAAGCGTACGGGCGCATTTGGCGTACGGGCGCCAATAACGCCACGCGCCTCACCTTCAGCACGCCGGTAAAATTTCAGGGCTTCGCCCTGGACGCCGGCACCTATGAACTATTCTCGATTCCTGGCAAAGACGCGTGGACGATCATCGTCCAGAAAGCCGCCAAGCAATGGGGCGCGTACGCTTATGATCAGAAAAACGATATCGCTCGCGTGACCGTCACACCCGTAGTCCTCGCCGAGCCCATCGAAACCCTCACGATTGATTTCGGTGATCTGCGCGACGAGTCCGCGACGCTCAACATCAGTTGGGAAAAAACCCGCGTGCCCGTCAAACTTGAGTTCGATCTTACCGCTACGCTTGTGCCGCAGATCGAAGCGGCGGCTGCCGCCGAGGGTAAAAAATCCAACCAATTTTACTACGGTGCCGCCGGCTTCTACTACGAGCACCACCTCGATTTGAAAAAAGCACTCGCGTGGATCACCGCCGCCACCTCTGGCGAAAAACCCGCGTTCTACATGGTTCACTTGAAAGCCAAAATTCTCGCGCAGCTTGGCGACAAGCCGGCCGCGATCGCGGCCGCCAACCAATCCAAGAGCCTCGCGGTCGCCGCCGAGGGGGCACAAAGCCCCTTTGTAAAACAAAACGACGACCTGATCGCTTCATTGAAATAATTTTACCCCGCCCCGACGCCATTTCGTCGGGGCTTTTTGTTACCTTCGTTATCGTTCGTCTAGCTCTGTCTCGCTTTCTACTCACGCCGCCGATGTCCTTTTTTCGCACCGCCTCCTCCGCCGTCTGGTTAACCCTCGCTTCGTTGCACGCCGCTGAGCCCGCTCCGGCCGCGCCGACGCCGGCCGCTGCAACGATTTCTGAAGCGCTGCGCGAGTTAGGCGCCTTCCGCGAGCTCGGCTCGGTGCTTTACGCCGCCGCGCACCCCGACGATGAAAACACCCAACTGCTCGCATGGCTTTCCCGCGGTCAAGGCTACCGCACCGCTGATCTGTCACTGACGCGTGGCGATGGAGGCCAAAACGTCATCGGCCCCGAACTCGGCGACAAACTGGGGGTAGCCCGCACCCAAGAGCTTCTGGCCGGCCGTCGCCTCGACGGCGCCCGCCAATATTTTTCTCGCGCCCAGGATTTCGGTTTCTCCAAAGACTACGCTGATACGCAACGCGTCTGGGGTCGCGAGGAGGTTATCGGTGATATCGTGCGCGTAATCCGGCGCTTTCAACCCGACGTCATCCTCACGCGTTTTTCGCCGCAACCTGGCGGCACCCACGGCCACCACACCGCTTCCGCCGTACTTTCGATCGAGGCCTTCAAACTCGCTGGTGATCCTAAGGCCTATCCCGAGCAGATCGCCCAAGGGCTGAAACCCTGGCAGCCCAAGCGCATCCTTCAAAACGGTTCGTTCGGCCGCGGTGCGCCTGCCGCGGGTGCGCTTGCGGTAGAAATCGGCGGTGAGGATCCCGTGCTCGGTATCCCGCTTTCCTCGGTATCGCTTCGTGTCCTCGCCCAACATAAAACTCAAAATCTGGGTGGTGTTATCTTCGGCCAAGGCCGAGGCGCCGGCGCGAGCGGCCCTCGCACTGAGACCTTTACGCTTCTGGGTGGCGCCCCCGCCACGGCGGGGCTTTTCGAAGGCGTCGCGACATCATGGACCACGCGTTACCCCGGCCCCGGCGCCGAGATAGACGCCCTCGCTACCGCCGCCGTCGCTGGCTTCGACGAAAAAAATCTCGCTGCCAACGTTCCCGCACTGCTGGCGCTCCGCGCAAAACTCACCACTCTTCCCGCTGATCCGCTGGTCACCGACAAACGCGCTCAACTGGATCGCGTCCTGCAAAGTTGCCTTGGCCTCACCGTCACCACCACCGTCGACACCCCCGACGCAGTCCCCGGTGAAACCCTCCAGCTCACGCATACCGTAAGCTCTGTCGTTCCGCTTCGTTGGATTGCAACGCGAACCACGGCCGGCGCGAGTCTCACCACCAGCGTCATGCTCGCCAAGAAACCCGCGATTCAAGTATCGCCATTCTCCCTGCCTGACACGACACCCCTCACGACTCCGTATTGGCTCCGCGCCGAAGGCCGCCCTGGGCTGGCTCGCGTCGATGATCCAACACTTATCGGCAACGCCGAAAATCTCCCGGCGGTTGCCCTCGACTACGTCTTTGAAATCGATGGCCAGCAACTGATCGTAGCCGACGAGCCGTTTTTTGTGAGCAAGGTCGGCTCCACGGAGAAACGCCGTCGCCTCGACGTTGTTCCGCCCGTCTCGCTCGGCTTCACTTCAGAGGTTACGATTTTGACCCCAGGTGCCAGCCGCACGGTCACCGTGGAAATCTCCGCCAATCGTCCCGAGCGCGCCGGCACCGTAGCCCTCGAGCTTCCCTCCGGCTGGCGCGCGACGCCGGCCACGCAGCCGTTCACGCTTGCCACCCTAGGCGCGAAATCCCGCCTCAACTTCGAGGTCACGGCACCCACCACCGCATCCTCTGCCACGCTGGGAGCCGTAGCGAAGATCGGCTCTGCGACCTACCGCCATGCCCGAGACGAAGTGAACTACGCGCATCTGCCGCCGCAGCTGCTTCAACCGGTCGCCCGCCAACGCGTCGTGGCCTTGGATGTCACGGTCACGGCCAAAAAAATTGGATTTCTTCCCGGTGCCGGCGACGATATCCCGGCCGCTCTCGCCCAACTTGGTTGCACGGTGACCACGCTCACTGGCGCTGACCTCAACGCCCAAAAACTCGCGGGCTTCGATGCGGTCGTTATCGGGGTGCGCGCCTTCAACACCCGCGATGATCTGGCCGCGAATCTGCCCGCGCTTTTTAGTTGGGTCGAAGCCGGCGGCACCGTTGTTGCCCAATACAACCGTCCCGGCCGCGACCTCAAAACGGATTGCCTCGCACCTTACGCCCTCACGCTCGGCGCCAACGAAGCCCGCGTCACCGACGAAGACGCCGCCATAACCCTGCTTGAGCCTACACACCCGGCATTTAACAGGCCGAACAAAATCACCGCCGCCGATTGGTCCGGTTGGGTGCAAGAACGCGGGGCCTATTTCGGAACGGCGTGGGGCGCGGGCTTCACGCCACTGCTCGCCTGCAATGACGCCGGCGAAGCCCCGCAAAAAGGTGCGCTCCTGGTCGCCCGCCACGGCCAAGGCTACTACGTTTACACCGGTCTTGGCTTTTTTCGCCAACTCCCCGCTGGCGTCCCGGGCGCCTACCGTCTTTTCGCTAACTTGATCTCGCTCGGGAAATGAAAACCCCTCCCCCTCCCCCTCCCCCTTCTCTCCCCCCCAGCGAGGACACTCCGGGCGTCCCGGGTTTTCGAACCTGGCGTGGGGTCTACCTATTTGTCCTCACCGCATTCATCGTTGTGGTGATCGCACTCACGCTCTTCACCCGCGCCTACAAATGAACCTGTTTGATTGGCTTGTGCTTATTGGCGCAGTCGCGGGGGTAGCAGCCTATGGCACATGGCGCACCCGCGACACCGACAACCTCAATACCTATTTAAAAGGCAACAGCACGACAAAATGGGGTACCATCGGCCTCTCCGTTATGGCCACACAAGCGAGTACGATCACGTATCTCTCGCTTCCCGGCCAAGCCACGGAGAACGGGATCGCTTTCATTCAAAATTATTTCGGTCTCCCGCTCGCGCTTATCGTCGTGTGTGCGGTATTTTTGCCGATTTATCGCAAGCTCGGGGTCTACACTGCTTACGAATATCTCGGCCAACGCTTCGACCGTAAAACCCGCCTGCTTGGCGCCAGCATCTTCGTGTTTCAGCGCGGACTCCAAGCGGGTATCACCATTTACGCGCCCGCGATCATTCTCTCAACCGTGCTCGGTTGGCGGCTAGATCTTACGATCATTGGCACCGGGTTGCTCGCCATCGTTTACACCGTCACCGGTGGTAGCGCGGCCGTGAACCTCACGCAAAAATGGCAGATGGGCGTTATCTTTGGCGGCATGGTAACCGCCTTTGTGATTTTGCTCACAAAACTACCCGCTGACGCACTCCCCATCGCGGGAGCTCTGGGCAAACTTCAAGCCGTCGATTACAATCCCGACTTGAAAGTGCGGTATACGGTTTGGAGCGGTGTGCTCGGTGGATTTTTTCTTTCGCTTTCGTACTTCGGCACCGATCAGTCTCAGGTCCAGCGCTACATTGGGGGAGCTCGGCTCCGCGAAGGCCGCCTTGGACTAATGTTTAACGCGCTTCTCAAGATTCCGATGCAGTTGTTCATCGTGATTCTCGGTGCGTTACTTTTTGTCTTCTACCAATTTCAGCCGCACGCACCGGTCGTTTACAACCAGACTCAGTGGCAACGCCAACTGACCGGACCCGAAGCCGCGAGATTCCGTGCCCTTGAGGAAAAATACGCGACGCTCCACGACGACAAACAGGTAAAAATCCGCGCCTGGGCCGCCGCCCAAAACGCCCACAATCCCAGCGTCACCGCCGAGGCCCGCCGCAAGATGATCGACGCGCAAACCGCCGCCGATGCCGTGCGCAAAGAGGCTCGGATTGCGCTTCAAGCCGCGGATCCAACGACGAAAAAAACCAAAGACTCCGACTTTGTCTTCATCCATTTTATTCTTACGCAACTGCCCCATGGCATCATCGGATTGTTACTCGCGGTCATGTTTGCCTCGGCGCTTTCCTCTAAATCGAGCGAGCTGAATGCGCTTGGCACCACGAGTACGATCGACCTGTGGCGATCTTTCCGCCCGCTGGCTGTGCACGATGAAGCCCGCAACGTTCGTGCGGCTAAAGTATTAACCGCTTTTTGGGGCGTCTTCGCCATCGCCTTTGCCCTCTTGGTGAGCGTCGCGGAAAATCTGATCGAGGCGCTCAACATCGTAGCGTCCATTTTTTATCCTGCGCTACTGGGGGTGTTCGTCGTGGCGTTCTTTTTAAAACACGTAAAAGGCACCGCCGTCTTCTGGGCGGCAGTCGCCGCGCAGACCGTCGTCATCGCCATCTTTTTGGTGGGTAAAGTGTACCCGGCGAGAGAAATCGGGTACCTCTGGCTCAATCCGATTGGCTGTTTCACCTGCGTGATTTGTGCTTTAGGGTTGCAGGCGTGTTGGGCCAAGGCTGCGCATAAGTAGAGGCCGACCTGCCCTATTGCAAAATATTATTAAAAACTCCTATTTCCAAAATCTGCTGGAAACCTAATCCAAGAACTGACGTGGTGCGTGTCTGCATCAATCATGAAACTACACACTTTCCTCTATTTACTGGTTTCCGTCACTCTTACAGAGGTCGGATCTGCTCAACCCGCTAGTGTAACCTTCCGCCCTGCCTTAATTGATACGTTTGCGAGTAGTTACTCGTACTCAGCAGCCGGTGCTTTCACGCGCGCCGACGCCAAGATCACCGGAGTGAGCATGAGTCGTTTTGAATTCAGTGCGATCGGTCGTGTGCCCATCGCCGAGGACACGTTGTTCAATCCCGGCATATCGTACTCGAACACCGCTATCGATACGCCCGACAATACCGCCCTACCAAAAAGTCTGCAGGAATTTTCCTTCAACCTTGGGTTCCGCGGCAAGATGAGCCCAGAATGGGCCTACATGGTTGCGGTGCGACCCGGCATCTATGGTGACTTTGAAAAAATCCGTTCGGATAGCTTCAATGCCCCCCTGTTCCTCGCCGCCTTTTACGTCCCTAATCCGAATATTACTTGGATCGTAGGCGTGACGGCTAATTCTTTCAACAATCATCCGGTGCTGCCCGTCATAGGCCTACGCTTAAAATTGGCCCCCAACCTCCAATTAGATGTCGGCTTCCCCCGCACCGGCCTATCCTATGCGCTCAACTCAAGTGTTACTTTACGCGGCGGGCTGAGCGCCTTCGGCGGCAATTACCGAATCACCAAGGATTTAGGATCTCCTGCGGCCGGGGTCAAAAGCCTCAATAACACCTATTTTGACGTAACCGAAATCCGCACGGGCGTGGGCGCCACGTACAAACTCAGCTCCGACTTCGAACTCGAAGCGGATTACGGCTATACCGCCTTGCGTCGCTTTGAATTTCCCGACCGCAAATATCGCCTCAAAGGCGACAATGTCGCTTTCATCAGCATCGCGCTGAACACGCGTTTCTAACAGGGAGTGGTTGAAATCACCTCCGCCTCCGGCGGCGAAGCCCTAAGCTTACGCCGCAAACTTGCGCAGGTATTTGAGCGCGACTTCAAACTCGTGCGGCAGGGGCGCCGAGATCGTCAGTGGATCCTTTGTACTGGGGTGTTTCACCGTCAAAGCGCTTGCATGCAGGGCGAGCCTAGCGATCAACGGCTTTTCGTCCTCGCGGCCTTTGTAGCCACGCTTGAGTCCCGAGAGCAGCAATTTTACCTCGGGGTCCCCGTAGAAAACATCATTTAAAATCGGTGCGCCCGCTGCCGCCAAATGCACGCGAATTTGGTGCGTGCGGCCGGTGAGCGGGCGACACTCAACCCACGCGAAGCGGCCGAAATTTTCCAAGACGCGAAACTCCGTCACGCTGGCTTTGCCGCCGCGGCCCTTGAAGATTCGCATGCGGCCAGGCTGGCGTTCATCTTCACCGAGCGCCTGATCCATGGTGAACTCCGGCGGCAAACCGCCATCGGGCCCGCGCACGGCTTTCACGACTTTCATCGCGCGCTCCGGCGGCAGGACCACGACGAGTGCGAGGTAAGTTTTAAGAACCGTCTTCGATTGAAACTGGCCGCTGAGATAATCCAGTGCCTCTTTTGATTTTGAGCACAACACCACCCCGCTCGTGTCAGCGTCGAGCCGATGCACGTTAGCGACGCCGTGGCCGAACTTGTCGTGCACGAGGCCCATCATGTTTTCACGTTTTTTGTCCCAACGATCGGGCGCGATCAACATCCCACTCGGTTTGTCGAACGCGATAAAGGTCTCGTCTTCTTGGAGAATCGGCGGGAGCGGCATGAGCGAAGTCCAGTGCGTCCGCCCGGAGGCGTACTCGCAACCTGAAAACCACGACGAAGCCTACTGGCCGACACGGCACGGGGCGGAGCGGTTCATGGAATACCCCGGCCGCGGTAAGGCCTGTTACGCTTTGGTTTCACCCAGGCAACATTTCGGTTACGCCACCGCTTTGATTTTGCCACTGCTAGGAACTGGACCGCGTGTTAAAAAGATGCCCGCGCTCACCTTATCGCCTGCTCTCTCAGTATTGGCCGCCTTGACGCGCTTTACCCCACCCCAACCCCTGCACACCTTCCTGCGCACGACCGGCTACAAGATTCGTCCGCCGCGGCCGCTCCCGTATTCACCGCTTAAATCGCCCGCGCGCGATGCCATCTTAGAGCATAGCCCCGCCGGCCCGCACCGGCTGGCCACACTGCTCTGCGAAAAAAGACCTGGCCCCGCTCCCACTATCGTTCTTGGCGGCTTTGTGCCCGACGCAACCGAACAGGTGTTCCTAATCCGTGGCTTTTTATTAAAACATGGTTCGGTTTATTATTTGAATTATCCGCGCACGGGCTTCTCGCTTGATTTGCTCTGCGCACAGCTCGACGACCTAGTGGAAGAAATCAACACGCTCCACGGCCAACGTCCGGTCCTCTTTGGCGTGAGTTTTGGCGCCGGTCTACTGCTGGAATGGCTGCGTCGAGCCCGCGTCGCTGGTCGCTCGCCCGCGCTCGCCGGCACGGTGCTCATCAGCCCGGTCGCTTGCACCGCCGATATCGTAGCACCCGACGAGGTCAAACCCACCACGCTGCTGGGTCGCGCCCTCAAACCTTTCCTCGATGCCGAGGCGGGCCAAGTCGCCCCTGGGATCATCGAAAAATCCCGTGTCATTTTCACTAAGATGTTTGAAGCGGGGGCGCAGAACAAAAGCTCACTGCGCGCCCTCATGACGGGGGCCGAGCTGCGTCACCTCCACACCCACGTGATTGAAGCGATTCAAAGCGTTGACTTCACAGGCGCCTGCGAGCGCTTGGCCGCGCTGCGACAACTCCCGGTCCTCTCCGCATGGGATGGGGGTCCGCGGCCTTTGAGCGATGCGCCGGCGCTGATTCTGTACGCTGAGAAAGAGGGATCGGTACTCCACGAGCGCTCGCCGACCCGCGCCGCGCTCGGGACTACCCTGTCCGCTTTTTTTCCGCTGGGCACGCATCACATTGTTAAGGGTGGCAGTAGTCCCGTGCAGCACGCCTCGCTCATTTTTCATTACTTCCAATTCCTGCCGCCGATCACCGCGTTTTACCGGGGGTTGAAAACGCACACCGTCTCCCGCGCAGCGTGAAATCCCAGACGCGTCGCCACCACCGTTTGTCGCTCTAATTTTTCAGGCGCCTCATGCCTATTCTCCCCAAGAGCCTGATCACCTTCGGCACCAGCGTGCTGACCGCCCGCACCGCTCGTCGGCTTCGTCGCACGGATAGCGCCCTTAGCGAGCAGGCCCGCGCCCTCGCTCAGCTTACAACGCAATTGGCCGCGACCTCATTTTGGCGCGAGGCCGGTATTGGCCACAAACTAGCCTACGCCCACTTTCAAACCATCGTGCCGCCTCGCACGTATGAGCACTTCATCGCTCCGATCGAGCGCATGAAACGCGGTGAGGCTGATGTGCTTTGGCCCGGTCGTTGCGCCCACTACGCGGTCTCCTCTGGGACCACCGCGGGTCGCACCAAATACCTACCGATCACCGCCGGCATGCTCGATCACTTTCGCCAAGCCGGGCTCGACTCGTTGCTCTACTATACGGCCCGAGTCGGAAACGCCGGAGTTTTTCGCGGACGTCATCTTTTTCTGGGTGGGGCCACGCAACTGTCTCTGATCGCGGATTCTCAACCCTTCGCGGCCTATGCCGGTGATTTGAGCGGCATCACCGCCTTAAATCTGCCCAGCTGGGTCGAACATCATCTCTACGAGCCCGGCACCGAGATTGCGCAACTGGCCGATTGGCCCACCAAAATCGCCGCCATCGCCGAACGCACGGCCTCCCGCGACATCTCCCTGCTCGCGGGCATACCGAGTTGGATTCTCATTCTCGCCGAAGCGCTCCGCCAACAACGTCCGGCCATCCGCCACCTCCAAGACCTCTGGCCCCATTTCGAGTGTTTTATCCACGGCGGTGTGCCGCTCACCCCGTTCGCCGAGGAACTCCGAGCCGCGCTCGGCCCAAGGGTAAATTTCCACGAAGTATATCCTGCGTCCGAAGCCTTCATCGCCACGCAAGACGCCGATCCTGGGGCCGGCCTGCGCCTGATGACCAACGCCGGGATTTTCTACGAATTTGTGCCCATGAGCGATTTCGAGGAGCCCAACCTCGCCGCGCTTGGCCCCAAAACCGTACCGCTCGAAGGGGTCAAAATCGGCGTCGACTACGCGTTGCTACTCACCACCCCGGGCGGCCTAGTTCGCTACGTCATCGGGGACGTCGTACGCTTTATCTCCACGACCCCGCCACGGCTCATCTACGTCGGCCGCACCCAACTTCAACTCAGCGCCTTCGGTGAACACGTCATCGAAAAAGAAATCACCGACGCCCTCACGAGGGTTTGCCAACGCCACAATTTGAGCCCGGTTAATTTTCACGTCGCCCCACTATTCGCTCACGCCGCCACCGGTCAAAACCGCGGCCGTCACGAATGGTGGATCGAACTCAAAGTCAGCTCACATGCCTGCCCTGATTCCGTCATTTTGGCCAAAGAACTCGACGTCGAACTCCAAGGTTTGAACGAGGACTACGAAGCCAAGCGCCAGGGGGGCGGCCTTGAAACACCCCTAGTTCGTCTGGTCTCCCCGCGCGTGTTTGAGCACTGGCTACGCCAACACGGTAAATGGGGTGGACAGAGCAAAACCCCGCGATGCCGCAGCGATCGTCTGATTGCCGACGCCCTCGCTACCATCAACCAGGATTAAACGTGGTGGCGCGCATCCCGTTTCCACCCTAGGCCACCTGCCCAGCTGGATTTCCACCCGCGGGATAAAAAACTCCTGATATTTGCCCTAAGCTCCGACGCTGGCATGGCCGTTGCTAGAGGTTAAGCGTACTATCCATGCAGGGTTTTGGGTAGCGTAAAGCTGGTTTAAGCCGGCACAGAAAAAAAGTGGGCCCGGCGTTAAGGGGTTATCGCCGGGCCCTTCCTTTTGCTCGGCTCCGGCGATCGATCCTCGGCTCAGGTTACGACCAACACGATTGCGACCACCATCAACGCCGCGCCGAGTAACCGCCGCCCCAGGACCGCCGCCCCGAGTTTTCCTTCGCTATTGCCAAAGTAGGACCCCGCTAGACGCACGAGCACCACACTCCAAAGTCCACGTGAACTAAATACGATGTTAACCGCCGTGGCATCACCCCAATGACCGAGCACGCTTAAAATCCCCGCGTTGGTCGCCGCCATAACCAACGAACCTAGCAACAACCACCGCCACGCCACGCCCGAAATCTCCCCCAGCCCCGCACGAAAAAACGGTATAAAACCTAACGACAACAACCCCATTGCCGCCATCATCGTCGGTAAATAGCGCGCGAGCCCCATCGCTGGTACCCACTTTGCGGTGAGCGTATCACTGAGTGAGAACAGCCACGCGCCCACCAAGGTCCAAGCCACGCTGAAGCCCAGCCGGCGGTGTTGCCCGCCGCGCCCCAGCCCGAGCAAGGCCACCGCCACGGCACCCAGCCCGGCCGCGATCCACCAGGCCAACGGTAGGGTTTGCCCAAGCAAAAGACTGCTCATGAGCGCCACCCACACCGATTTTGTGCCCATCACGGGTGTCGTCACCGAAACATCACCGCGACTGATCGCCAAAAATAGACATAACTGCGCCAACATAAACAGGGCGCCCGTCACCACCGGTTGCCACCACACCGGTGCGAGCGGACCCACCCACGGCTCCCGCCACAACCAAAGCGGCATAAATGCCAGCGCCGCCACGCCATTGGCCACGAACGTGGCACGCCACACGCCGGCCCCGTGCTCGGTCGCGCACTTCATACACAAAGCGCCCACCACATAGGTGAACCCACACACGAGCGGAATCAGCAGATGAACCGGAAAATGCACCCGCCAACCGTGCCAAGTCGCAGCGCACCCGCCACAAAAATTACAACTTCCCAGCGAGGCATCACTATTTCTTCAACACCGCCAAGAGGCGCTGTTCGTATTCTTCCGTGGGCTCAGAGCCGACTTTGCGGTCACGAATCTGGCCGGTACGATCGATGATAAACGTCGTCGGGATTGCATCCATTCCACCGAAGGCCGCCGTCACCTCATCATCACCCATCACAATCTGATAATTGATTGCGAATTTTTCCATGAATGGCTTCACGACGGCGGGGCCTTTTTGATCGAGCGATACGCCGATGATCACGAGCCCGTCCTTACCGTATTTTTTTTGGAGCGCAATGTAGCCGGGAATTTCCGCGCGGCAGGGCGGACACCAGGTTGCCCAAAAATCCACCACCACAACCTTGCCCTTAAACGTATCCGAAGAAACCCACTTGCCATCGACGTCCTTCATTTTCCAGGCGGGGGCAGGCGTGGGCTTCACGGGTTCGGCGCGGCCGATCACGGCCACCGCGGCAAAAAGAGCTAACCCAAGCAGAGCGTGAAAAGATTTCATGAAAATCAAGTTGGCCCATAAAACCGGCGACGGCAAATTTTCTTGCGCTGATTTTCCGACACCGACACCGACACCGGCGCCGGCGCCAGCGCAACGAGCCGCCGGGCCCAGGCGGCCTCAGCTTTCGCGCATCTCCGGCAGATCGAGGCCGAGGATTTCGACGAATTTCTTCATCGCGGGCGTCAACACCCGGCCCTTGCGATGCAAGATCGCCAGTGGCCGAGTGAAAGCCCGACCCTTGAAATGCAGCATGACGAGCGAGCCTTGTTTTACTTCTTGGGCGACGGTCGCCTGAGGAACGATCGCGATACCGTGATCAATTTCTACGGCGCGCTTTACGGTCTCGATGTTGTCGAATTCCATCACCGGTTCGATCTCGAGTTTATGCTCGCGAAAGATCTGGTCGACGGCCTTGCGCGTCGGGATATCGGGATCGAAGCCAATAAATTTCTGGGAGCCCAATTCTTTTACATCGATCTCGCCGCGCTTGGCCAAGGGATGACTCGGGGGGGTAATGAGCACGAGATGATCATTGCGGAAAGGCAGCACTTCGATCTGGCGCTGTTTCACGGGGAAGGCCACGAGACCGAAGTCCACGGCGTTGTGCAAAATATCTTCGTAGACAAGGTTCGAGCGGCGGTATTCCACGCGCACGTTGACCGAGGGGTAATCATGCAGGAATTTTTTAATAAACGGGGGCAACTCGTGCAGGCCGATCGAGTAGATGGTGGAAATGCGGATCGTGCCGCTAATCACCTTTTTCATCTCCTGCAACTCGCACATCAGCTTGTCGTAGGTGTGCAAGATCTCCTTGGCCGATTCGTAAACCCGGTAGCCTTCGCGCGTCAGCTGGAACTGCTTTTGGCTGCGATCGATCAACAGCGTTTTAAAATGGCGCTCCATGGCGCGCGCTTGCTGGCTCACCGCGGATTGGGTGATGCCATTGAGCTTGGCAGCTTTGGAGAAGCTCTTGGTCTCAACCAAGTCCGCAAAAATTTTAAAATTCTCAATTTGCATAATTAGCGCACGTTTAGAACTACACTGCAGAAACGACCGCTAGGCGGCAAACACCTAATTAGTTTTTCTAAACACTCACCGCCTCCCCCTATGTTGATCACTTACGAAGAATTTGTCCGTCGTGCCGACATCGTGCGCACCCAGATCGCCACCGCCTGCGCAGCCGTCGGCCGCGATCCTGCCAGCGTCGAACTGCTTGCCGTCACCAAGACCCACCCGGTCGCCGCCGCTGACTACGCCGCCCGCTACGGCCTACGCGCCGTCGGCGAAAACCGCGTCCAAGAAGCCGCCGAGAAACGCGCCCTCTGTGCCGCTCCCGCCCTGCAATGGGAACTGATCGGGCACCTCCAATCCAACAAGGCCAAACTCGCCGCGACTCACTTTGATCGTGTCCAGAGTGTTGATTCCGAGAAGCTGCTCAATCAGCTCGATCGCGCCGCCGGCGAGCTCGGGAAAATTCTTCCCGTCCTACTCCAAATCAACGCCGGCCGCGATCCGGCGAAATTCGGGGCCGAGCTCGAGGACGCGCCGCGTCTACTTGAGCTAGCCCTTACAAAAAAAAATCTACGTATCGACGGCCTCATGACCATTGCCCCCCTTGGGACCACACCCGCCGAAGCGGCCGACCACGCCCAGCGCACATTCACCCAGCTGCGCGCCCTGCGCGACGACCTCGCCGCCCGCTTCCAAACTTCGTTGCGCGAACTCTCTATGGGGATGAGCGGCGACCTGGCTCCCGCTATCGCCGCCGGTAGTACCCAGGTCCGCGTCGGCTCGGCCCTATACGGGGCTCGCTAAATTCTTTACTGTAATTCTCATCCGTTATTTCTCCCCATGCGCTCCTTACCCCGTCTAGTTCTGTTCGTGGTCACTGCCTTGGCCGCTCCGATATTTGCGGCTGAAACCTCGCCGATCGCACCTACGGCCCAACGCCCGCTTTCCCTCGATGATTTCGACGCCTGGCGCAGCCTCGCCTCACCCACACTTTCCCGCGACGGGCGCTGGCTAGCGTACTCGTTTATGCCCCAAGACGGCGACGGCGAAGTCATCCTTCGCGAACTCGCTACCGGCCGCGAGCAACGACTGGCCGTTGGCGCCCTCCCCCCGCCCCCGATCCAGCCCGACGAAGCCAACCCTGACGCCCCGCCCGCGCCGCGCACGATCCGGCTCGCCTTCACGGCCGACGGGCAACACCTCATCGTGAGCACGTACCCGACCAAAGCGGCTATCGCCGCCGCCCGTAAAGCCAAGCTCGCCGCCGACGCCATGCCCAAGGGCGGTCTCATTCACGTCCAGCTCGCCACCGGCGCGGTCACCACAGTCACGCAGGTCAAATCCTTCCAAGTCTCCACCAAAACCGGGGCTTGGCTTGCTTACCTCAAAGAAGCCAAGGCAGAGGAAAAAAAGTCCGAGCCCAAGCCCGAGTCCGATTCCGCCCCAGCGCTCGCGCCCGCCGCCACGACCAAGCAAAATGCCGAGGATAACGACGCAGCCGCCACGCGCGCAGGCCCCCGCGCCGCCTCCGCTAGCTCCGCGGCCAAGCCCGAGTTTGGGACTGATCTTGTTCTTATCGATCTGGCAGCCACCACGCTTGTCGAGCGCACCTTTAGCGACGTTTTAGACTACAGCCTGACCCGCGATGGCCGCATATTACTCACCGCCACCGCTGCCAAAGCCGGCACGACCAACGGCGTCTACGCTTTTACCCCCGGCGCTCCCACCGACACCGCGCCCGTCGCGCTGCTCGCCGGCAAAGGCAAATACTTGAAACTCACCTGGGACCGCGAACAAACCCAAGTCGCCTTCGTGAGCGACCGCGACGAGGCCACCGCCAAAGCCCCCACCTTTAAACTTTATCACTGGCCCCGCGGCACGCCCGCCGCTGTCGAACTTATTTCTGCAACCACCGCGCATTTCCCCACGACCTACAGTGTCAGCGAGAAGGGGATCCTCGCCTTCTCTCGCGACGGCAAAAAACTCTACGTGCCCACCGCTCCCGCGCCCAAAGCCCCGCGCGACCCCGAGACCCTCCCTGATGAAGATGCCCGCGTCTCCGCCGATCTCTGGCGTTGGAATGACGATGTCGTGCAACCTATGCAAAAGGTCCGCGCCGCGCTCGAGCGCAACCGGACCTACCGCGGTGTTTTCGATTTCGCCTCCGCCCGCTACACCCAGCTCGCCGATCCCTCCCTAGCCACGGTCACATTGAGCGACGACGGCACCCGCGCCCTGGGCCAAGACGACCGCGCCTACCGACGCCGTGTCGATTACGACGGGCGTTATACCGACGTCTTTCTGGTCGACCCCGCCACCGGCACACGCCGCCAGGCCCTGACTGAGCTCCGCAGCGAAGGGGGCCCCCTGCAACTCTCCCCTGATGGTCGCCACGCCTTTTATTATCAAAACCAACACTGGCACCTGCTCGACACGACCAGCGGCACGACCCGCAATCTCACCGCCTCTCTGGGCGTAGCCTTTCACGACGAACTCCACGACGCCCCGGAACCCGCCGGCCCCTACGGTCACGCCGGTTGGACCAAGGACAACCAATCGCTGCTTCTTTACGATCGTTACGACATTTGGCAGTTGTTCACCGACGCCCGACCCGCGAAGAACCTCACGGCTGCCTCCGGCCGCGCCGCCCGCACCCAACTGCGCGTCCAACGCATCGAGCCCATCGACGAAGAAAACGACGACCGAGGCCTGGATCCGGCTAAACCCCTCACCCTGCGCGGCGAAGACGAAGCCACCCGCGCCACCGGCTTCCTCCAGACTCGATTTGATGCCGCGCCCGGCACCGCCCCGAGCCGCCTGCTTTGGGGCGACAAAAACTATCGCTATGTTGCCCGCGCCAAGGACGCCGAGGTCCTTCTTGTTTCCGCCTCCCGGTTTAATGAGTTCCCGGATTACCAAACCACCGATTCCCGTTTCAGCACGCCGACCAAAGTCACCGCCGGCGGGGCGCAACTCGCGCCCTTCGCCTGGGGCCGCTCCGAAATTGTGCCGTTTCGCAACGCCGATGGCGTCCCCCTCAGCGCCGCGCTCTACCTGCCGCCCGGCTTCGAGCGCACGAAAAAATATCCGCTCATGGTCTATATCTACGAGCGGCTCTCGCAGGACGTGCACACGTTTAAGCCACCGATGCCCAGCCACAATATCAACTTCCCCCTCTACGCTAGCAATGGCTACCTGATCCTCACCCCGGACATCGTTTACACGGAGGGCCAGCCCGGTCAGAGCGCATTAAAAAGCGTACTTCCCGCCATCGAAAGCCTAGTTCGCCAAGGCTTCGTCGATGAAAAGGCCATCGGTATTTCTGGGCATTCTTGGGGCGGTTATCAAATCGCCTACATGGTCACACAGACGACCCGTTTCCGCGCCGCCGAATCCGGCGCACCCGTTGGCAACATGACGAGCGCCTACTCCGGTATTCGCTGGGGCTCTGGCCTTCCACGCCAATTTCAATACGAGAAAACGCAGAGCCGCCTCGGCCGTCCACTCGCCGAGGCTCCGCAGCTTTACCTAGAAAATTCCCCCATCTTCCAAGTTCAACGCATCCAGACTCCGCTCCTGATTCTACACAACGACGCCGATGACGCTGTGCCATGGTATCAAGGGATTGAGCTCTTCCTTGCGCTACGTCGCTATAACAAACCCGCCTGGCTTTGGAGCTATAATGGCGAGTTCCACCACCTCCGGCGCCGCGCCGACGCCAAAGATTTTGCCCGCCGAGCCTGGCAATTTTTCGACCATTACCTCCGCGGCGCCCCAGCCCCCGAATGGATGGAAAAAGGCGTGCCTTATATCGAGCGCGACGAAGAAAAACTCCGTTTCAACCCTGCGAAATAGGTTTGGATTATTACTATAATAAAACGCTCACCAAGTAGGTTGCGCCGAACGAACAAGCTCGAAAATTCGGCCAAAAAATTTAGGCCCGCACGAGGACCCTCCGATAAAATTTTCCCCGATTACAATATCCTTTCGATCTGAAGGATGCGCAGGAAAAACTCCCGACAAAACAACAATGTCATCAAGCATGACTTTGATTTTTTGACGCCATGGCCCTGCTTCGGCATTTACTGGGTATAGCGATCCCATACTGAGTCGCAATCGGTGACGTTTTGAAATATCAATGGGGACAACATCACTCACGAAACCACCAACACCCCAATGATCATACCCGAACACGACTCTATCATCTTCTAAATATTTAATGTATAGAAAATCACCAGCGCCAGATACACCGCTTACAACTAATGGTTCGGCTGCACCCTTACGCGCTGAAGAAAACTTAACCAACATTTCGACGGATCCATAATTCCTCAAAAATTCTCCCTTCGGCAAGGAGGTATAATCAAATCCCGTAACGGAATCTATCTGGCCTGAAAATTTCGAATCCATCAGATCGGTGATAAAATCGTTTCTCCCATAAATTAAACTGATTGGAAGAGCGGGATAAAATGCTTGGATTCTATCTATAACAACTTTTCCATCAAAAATTAAAACAAGACGGTCTTTTTTCTCTGGATAACCATCTTCGATCTTAATTTCATTGAGGTCAGCCAAAGAACCCATCCATATTTGCAATGTGTGCGGCGAGAGGGGATCGTAATTTATCTCCGGGCTAATAATAGGTTCATCGCCATGATGATATAATGAAAGAGATAAGCGGCTAGGCCCTGTGTAATGGCACAAAACCATATCAAATAATTTTTTATTACCAGTGGAGACCAAAGGTTCAACCCGCCCAGTTTTATCTACAGGAAACCAAAGCTTGAGGCTCAAGGGCTCAACACGCACATGTCCATCTGCAACGAAGAGCGGTCGCCGCATAGGAAATTTAGACACATTTAATACTGCACCAGTGAACTCCGTACGCACGCCCCCAACAGGCCAATTAAATCGGCCTATTCGAAGGTCATCTGCCGTAGCGTCATAACAATCTAGTGCCGCGCGAAGGACCGTTTGACCGTCTAAGCGGACCACTAACATACGGCGAACTGCATCATACTCCGCTGAACTCCACTTTTTAAAAATGGGATGCGTTGCTGGAGGCAATAAGGAGCTACATTCAACTTCCACGGTTATGATGCGATTAGCCGGTATTTTAAATACCTGGCCGCGAAACATACCTAATCCAGCATGAAAGAAGGCTAAGCGTGCCTGATTATCATTGAGATAATCAATTTGTAACCAATCCCGCTGATCTCCTGCGATACCGGTCTCAAAAATAGGCTCACTGGAATTTTTCGAGCTTTTTTCCTCGGGCAACTTTAATTCTAATTTAATACCTCCATAAGCGGCGCCAAACAAGGCCTCTACGTATTGAATGGGCGTATTGGCAATACGAGCAATGGGACTTAAAATCTTTGGATCAGGAAATCTTTTAATCCAAGTTCCCAGAGCAGAGACTATGCTAAAAACCCCAAAAACAAAAGCAGTACAAATAAATGCGCGAGGTTTTCTAAAAAAACCTGCAAGCGCCAATACGCCAACAACCGATATAATTAGGGCCGTAGCCTCGTAATCTACGACATAACGATCCAGCCCCCACCAATAAATTGTCAATATCGCGAAATTACATAAACAGGAGACGCCCAAGGCGACAAGGGTCGCTACTCTAGCGCCGGAATGAGTTTGCGGCGAAATAATAAAAGCCGCGGGAATAAACCACAACCAAGGGCTAAAAATTAATACTCCAGCGGGTTTATCGCCATAGGAATATAAAAATGGAAAGTATCTAGTAAAATGCATGCCGCCCGCTAGGTACTCACTAAATCGATTTTTAAAATGATCAAAATGAAGAATTCTAGCTGCAACAACTCTTTCTCCAGCCAATTGATAAGCCATGCCGAATTCTCCAAAACTCCCAAATCGAAGTTTATTATAAATCAATAAACTAAATCCGATCAAAACAGCAGGACCAAACGCCGCGGCTCCATAAAAAATAAATTTTCTGAAAAAACCCCACGCCGATTTTTTTCTGATATAAACTACCCAGGGCACAACTAGAGCAAAACCGCTTAAAAAATAATTTGGTCGAGAGGCAATAGTTAAGCCGTAAAAAATACTAGCTAACACCATCATAAGCGCCGATCTTTTATTTTCAGAATTTAAAGCTAAAAATACAAAATAGAACATGGCCATATGCATCGCAAATGCGCATGCTATAGGTACTTCATAGAAATTACCCAATAAAGTTAAACGAGCCGCAGGGTGAGAAAGTGCTAGCACTAAAGACCCTGCAAGTAATGCCCAGCCCGGCGATTTCGGGTAATACCGGTCGCGCACTCCCTTTACTAAAGCCAAGGAAAACGCCATTCCGACACTACAAAAAAAAGCAACTGCGCAGGCCTCTGTGGGGTACCATCCGGCGACGATTCCGATAGGGTAAATAAATAGTATAATCGGCGCCACGCCGAAATACAAATAATACTTACCACGAAACAGAGTCATATCATGCACCCGATAAGGCGCATTCGCAACAGGATCATACGGATCTTTTAACGCCAATAGTTCGGACGAAGGTATAATAGCCGCGTTAATCTGTCCTTTTATAAAACCCTGGACCTGAAGTCCATAATATCCCGCAGGCTGTGGGTCAAAAAAATTTCCGGAAACCTTACTTGCTGTCCAAAAAAACACCGTAGCAATACACAAAAACAAACCACTCAAGACGCGCTTCTCTAAATTATTTTTTTGGGAAGTAAAAATAAAATAGATTTTATTCATTTTTTAGCAAATCGACAGGCATATATAATATATTTATGATTATATAAAATTGGATGCGTTTTAAGGCGTAAAAAAATGATGCGAGAATTGGGCGATTACAAAAATAAAATTCCTGATTTAAACCAACCTCATTACCTTAAGATTAATGTTTAATTTTTTCTACCGAAATTAAAGTGCCGGAAAATCGAGCCGAGGTACTAGATCCACCCAATAAATTTTCGCCAATTGTTACCGTCTCGGGTGCGACACGATGAACCTGATCCCCCACATCCATCACAACTAGGCCATCTAATAAAATACGCACTCGGTTTCGCATGGCGCGAGCCGCTTCGGCCCATTGAGGTGTAGTTGTGCTTACATCGGGGTCGGGATATAGCCCGCCGTGATCGATTTCGACTAGGTGCTCTTGGGTAAGATCGACGGTATAAGTGGCGGAGGCAGAGCCACCAAGCCCCCACGCGTCATGACTGAAGGCAACTTTACCAGCAGCAGGATAGAAAACGTTACAAAAATCACCCGCTCCTGTGATACCGCTCACCAAGAGAGGATCATAGCGACCTGGCTTGGCATCAGTCGGAAAGCGCAGCCGGAGCTTCCAGGCCCCATAATCGGTCGAACTTGCTTTACTGCTTTCGAGCAAAAAGGGGTGTTGTTTAACCCCGAGAATTTTTCCGGTAAAACGGGGCCCGCTGATTCCACTCCAAAATGAATTCTCCCCTAGAAGATAACGCTCTCCATGGCGCATACCAAAATCTAAATTTGTCTGATACACGATCTTCCCATCCCAGGTGATCTTGACCACTTGATCTGCATCTTTACGCAGCTTTAGCGGCTGGTGGGTAAAAGCTGGGTGCGAACTAGGCGGATTCAACGCCCCCAGCTGAACATCGAGTTGGTGAGGCCGAGAATAATCCGCTGCGATGGGTTCTGAAAGCCAATGGGTTGTTCCAGCTTGGAAAAAACCAATCCTCACCCGTGCATCATCAACGTAGGTGAGAAAAACCATCTCGCCGCCCTGGATGCCATCACCCGTTACGATAATCGGCTCGAATGCACCCGACTTGTTGCTCGGTAGCTTTAACTCGAGATGCAGAGGGCCATATTTACGCCCAAGCATTTGATCGAACCAAAACACCGGCCGATTGAAAACGCGGGAAAGCGGCAGCAAGCGTTCACCCTGTGCCCCCCAAAGTTGCAGCAGTAAAGCGGAGGCCACCGTAGTTGAAAGCAGCAGTAACACAGCCACGAATACTCCTGTAGTCCGGCGCGAAAGACCTACAGGACGGATACTATAAGCGAGCAAACCGATTGCCCCAGCCAATACCATGCCCGGCAGATAATCTACCTGATAGCGTCCACCACATCCAAAAAACGCGCACGTCGCCAAAAGACCGCCGATTCCAGCCAAACCCACCGTGCCCGTCACTACTTGCGCCGCCGGCGCCAATCGAGATTTAAACAAACCTGCGATTCCAAACACAACTGGAAGCGCACTAAAAACCCCAAAGGGGCCTGTCGCGATGGTTGTGATAAAAGGAAAAAGCCGCACAAACACGGGAGGATTCCAACCGTAGACGCCAAAATTTGATATAATATTTTTCCAGCTAAAAAGAACCTCAGGCTGAGCAGGTCCGGTGAGTTGATAGTGCATGCCAAATTCCAAGCATCGACCGAATCGCAGCCAGTTTATGCCCAACATAATTAAAATCGCTAAGGCCGAGGGTCCAGCAGCAGCTACGATTAAAACCCAGCGACGACCCGCATTCCGACGCCAAAGCACAACCAGTGGCCAAACCAATACCGCAGACCATAACACATAGTTAGGTCTTGCTCCTATCGCTAAGCCGAGAGCGATACCCGCAGCCACCGTCCAGCCCAACACCGAATCGCGGGAGTGCAAAGCCCGAGCAATACAACACCACAAAAGCGACTGGCAAAAAGCGGCCGCTGCAATAGGAACTCCGTAGACACTATTACCCATAGCCAAAGCCGGTAGATAGGAACCCGAGGCTATGCATATGAGCGCAAAGAAAGTTAGGATAGCTGACGACTCGGGAAAGTGTCGCCGACGCAGCGCTAGCAAGAGCCAGCCCATGCATCCTGTCGCCGCCGCTCCAAAAAAAGCACAGGCCAGCGCCTCACTCGGAAACAAGCCCGTGACAAAGCGCAAAGGCGCAAATAAAAGCACCACCGGGGTAAGCCCCCAGTAGAAATAATATTTTCCATGATAGAGACTAAGATCGATCAACCGATACGGTTGATTCAAAGCCCCGTTATAAGGATCAGAAAGCGCCAAAAGCTCCGAACGCGGTTCAACCTTCAAGTGTAATTGACCAGAAAAAAAAGCATCGGTCACGAGCGCGTAGTAGCCTTCAGGATCGCGGCTCAATGGACGGCCCGCAGAAGCCTCAAACGCGAGCAGGCCGAACGCCCCCATCACCACTAGCATAAACGAAACAAGCGCAAAACGGTCGCTCTTATATAACACAAGCGAGTCACCTGTGCTTCGATTAGATTGCATCATCCAACGAGAGGAACTCAGTCTGGACATTGCAAGGCGGCAAAATATCACGAAACATCTGCGTAAGTTGAGTAATAATTTACTATAACTACATGGTTTTAGAGCACCTGTAACTTTAGCCGCATGGCTCCCTTCCCCTTCACCCTCCGCGACTCGCGCCTATGCCTGATCGCGGCGTACACCCTGACGTTATTTTGGGGTGTTCTTTACACCGGTTTTGCCCATGGCGCACTTTGCGACGAACCTGGACACCTCGGAGTGCTCTACCACTTCGCCGAACATAAACCAGGCTGGCCCGATCACCTCACGACTCCTCCCGGCTATCACCTCATCGCCCTCGCCTTAGGCGGCGGCCAACCTTCTCTCGCGGCGGCCCGCCTCACGAGCACGCTCTTCGCCCTGCTCGGCCTGACGGCCTTCGCTGGCGCGTGGCGGCAGCTCCACGCGCAACCCGCCGGCCCCGCCACGCTGCTCTTCGCGCTGCTGCCCATTTTCCAGCCGTTCACCGGCCTCGCCTACAACGACGTCCCCGCCCTTGCCCTGCTTCTCTGCGCCATCTGGGCCCAACTCGCCGATCGGTTACCGACTGCGACGCTTGCCCTCGTCCTCGCCTGCCTCGTCCGCCAAACCAATCTCATCTGGATCCCGTTTCTCATTCTCTGGGAAATCCAACGTGCGCCGCGGCCAGCCGGCCAAACGCTCAGGCAACACGCCGTTATGATCGCGTTCACGCGCACCCGTGGCTACGTCATCATCTTAGTCGCCGCCGCGGCACTCATCCTTTACGCGGGTAGGCTCACTCCCGGCACCGCTAATCGTAACGACCTGCGCCCCAACCCCGCCGCCTTCACCTTCGCCGCCCTACTGCTCGTCGCGCTTGGGTTACCCGTCTGGCTTGCACACGTTCGTTCCTTTTTGAGGCGCTTGATCGCGTTCGCTCGTAACCGCCCAGCCCGCACGGTGGCAGGTTTCATCGCGGTAGCCATCTTGATAGCCTGTTTCAGCGCAACCTACACCAACCCGCATGAATGGAATCGTGATCTTTGGTGGGAAGGGGTGCGCTTCACGCTGCTAAGAAATTGGCCGCTGATTTATATCGATCGGATCCCGGCACTTCGCGTCGTCGCAGGATTCGGGATAATCTTGGCCGTGGTCGCAGGCGCGCAGCTTTGTCGCAGCTCCCCGCACGGTCGCATGCTCGCGCTTAGCCTGCTGTTTAGTGCGGCGTTAATCGGCAGTAATTTCCTAGTCGATCCGCGTTATTACCTGACGCCAGCGGTGTTCTTGCTCCTTTTGATTCGTCCAGCGCGCCGCGATTATTTTCTTTTGATTGGCTGGTGGCTAGTGATCGCTGTGGTGCACGATCCGTTCATTCTTGCCGGACTATCATTATGGTGATTTCGAGCGCTGGGACTCGCAGCCAGGCTAGCAAACTTGCACCTCTACGTGGCGAGCTGGGCTTGCACCCTGACCATCGAACTGAATCAGTCTTACTTCGATGACTTCCGTTTCGTCCGCCCCAATGGACTCCGCCGCGCCGCGCTGGCTCATGCCGCTCGTACTCATCGTCGCCACGGTCGCGTTTCTGCCAGCGTTCAATATGGGGTTTCTGGGCGATGACTTCGTGTACGTGGCCCGTTTTTATAACCTACCTTTTTCCGCATGGCCGCCGCTTTTTACTCACGAGTGGTCGGCGGGTATTTGGGGGCAACCGCTGAAAGAACTGAGGCCATTTGCCGCGCTCTCGTTTATGATTGATGCGCGAGTTTGGGGCGGCTGGGCGCCGGGACATCGCCTGACGAATATTGCGCTGCACTTAGTGGCCACAGCGGGGGTTGTCCGCCTGGCTTGGCGCTACTCCGGAGGTCAACGTAATGCCGCGCTCATCGCCGGGCTAGTGTTCGCCGTGCACCCGACACATGCCGAAACGGTCGCTTGGATCACGGGTCGAGCGGATCTTTTGGGTACCGCCGCAGCGCTCATGTTTTGGGTGGCGGCCGAGAATTTCTCCGAGCAAGGGGGACCTCGGCCCTGGGTCTTAGCCTTAGTGGCACTGGGTATCGGCGTGTTCACCAAGGAATTTTGTCTCACGGTGCCGCTCCTGCTGGTCCTGCGCTGGGCGCTGCTCGATCCACGCGCCGAACGCGCGGTCTGGCGGCGGCGCGCGCAACTTTTCGGCGCCGCTCTGGGCGTGGTCGCGGTCTATGCTTGGGCGCGCTACGCCGCGTTTGGCCGCGATACGGGGAATGGATTTTTTGGCTGGAACGACGGGCCGGCTTGGAACCGTCAAGCGGGCTACTGGGGCTGGATCGTGCCGATTTTACCTTTCACCACCGTTCACGAATGGGCTGCTCCTCCCGCGATGAGCACTTTGCGTACGCTCTGGATCAGCGGGGCTGCGCTCACGCTTACGGCGCTCGCGCTGGCGATTCGCCGGGGTCACGCCGGAGCCGCGCGGGTGTTGTTTTTTGGTGGTTTCTGGTGGTTTGCGACCACGGTGGGGTTGTTCGTCGTCGTTTATTTTTCTCCGCGGCACCTCTATTTACCGTCGGCTGGAGTGGCTCTCGGAGTGGGCCTGGCGCTGGGGGTTGGGCGTGGGCGGGCGGTGATCGCGAGCGGTATTTTGCTGTGGTGCGCGGGCGCCCATGTGGCCGCGGTGCGGCCTTGGATTGAAGCGGGGGCGCGCTCCCGCGAAGCGATCGCTGCAATCGACCACGATTTAGCCGGGGCTGACGCTCATACGCTCGCACTCGTCTCGGTACCGGAAACCTACGGCCCGATCTGGCTTTGGGCTTGGTCTTGTCCGCAAGCCCTCGGCGCGCCGTTTCTGCGCCATCCGTTACCAGCCGAGCGCGTATTCGAGCGTCCGATTAATTATTTCAACGGCGACCACTGGGCCAAAGCCCGGCAACCTGCGGCGATGCTCCGGGCCGCGAGTTCGGCGGCGGTGTTACTCGTCGGTGCGGATGGCTCGATCCGCCACCGCCTGGTGCCAGGGCCAGAACTACAGGCGCACGCGGCCGCCTTGCCTGCTCCGGGACTCACCGGCGACAATCTCACGAGGTTTATCGAATCGTTCTTTGCCCGATGAATCCCGAACGACCCGAGCTCTCCGTCATCATCCCGTTTTACAACGAGGCCCCGAACGTCGCACCGCTCCTCGCAGAACTGCGCGAAGCCCTCGAGCCGCTCGGGCTCGTGGTCGAAATATTACTGATTAACGACGGCAGCTCCGACGGCACCGCGGCCGCTCTCGCCGAAGCCGCCGCGGATTGGCCAGTCATCCGGGTCGAACATTTTTCGCGCAACCGGGGTCAAGCGGCCGCCTTGTGGTGGGGATTTCAAAACGCCCGTGGCACGTGGTTCGCCATGCTCGATGGCGACGGCCAAAATCCGCCGGCGGAATTGGCCCGCCTGTGGCCCGAGCGCCACACCGCCGATATGCTGGCTGGGGCGCGCCGCCAGCGCCGCGACTCTAGGCTCCGCCGCGCCATGTCGCGCATCGCCAACGCCACCCGCCGGAGCCTGCTCCGCGACGGCGTGAGTGACACGGGGTGTTCGTTAAAACTTTTCCGCCGAGAGGTCGCGGCCTCGTTTTTCCCGATTCGCACTTTGTACTCGTTTCTGCCGGCCTTCGCCGTGGCGGGCGGCTGGACGGTGCGCGAGATCCCTGTCCAACACCGGGCGCGGCAAGCGGGCGTATCGCATTACGGTCTGCGCGCCATGGCGATTTTGCCGCTGCTGGATTTACTGGCGCTGATCTGGCTGCGCCGGCGCCAAATTCGGCGCTAGCTCGCAAGAGGATCTGTATCGGGGCATAAAAAAGCCGCGTGAAATTCACGCGGCTTAGAAAGCTAAAGTAGACGGAGCTTAGAACTTGGTTCCGACCATCACGTTAATGAGTCGGGGGGAACCCCAGCCTCCATCAACCCCTTCGCGATAGGCGCGATCGGCGATGTTTTTGACCGAGACGGAGGCGGACCAATTTTTATTGGCGAATTTGAATCGGCGGCCGACACCGGCTTCGAAGACAACGAAGCTGGGGCGAAGGGCGATGTTGTCTAAGCTTAGGCCAATACCGTCAGGAGAGACGCGTGCATCCGTGCTAGCGCGCATGCCGCCGGTGAGGTAGTAACCCTTGAGATCGCCTGATTTGATATCATAGCGCGACCAGAGGGTGAGGTAATCCTTAGGCACGCCGCCCAGCGGGAGACCGATTTGCGAAGGCACCGTAGACTGAGTGATCTCGTTTTGAAGGTCATGCGAATAGCCCAGCATGAGCGACCAGCTGTCGGTGAGGGAGAAGTTGAAATCCGCTTCGATGCCCTTGGATTCGGCCGTGTTGCCGTAAATGTACCACGGAGCGGTGCCGAGGGCGTTTTGCTTAGCGTTGTCCGTCGAGGCCAAGTGATCGCGACGGGTGACATTGTAGCTCAAAGTACCGCTCACCCGGCCGTCCATCAGGGTGGTCTTCAAACCGACGTCCATTCCGAGGTCATCAATCGGGTCGACGGGTTTGCCGGAGAAATCAGCGCCGCCGGCAAATTCCGTGGACTTAGTATAAGTCGCAAAGGCCGAGACTTCATTCGTCAGCTTGTAGAGCGCTCCGATTTGGGGGGTCGGATGGGAAAGCGAGGAGCGGACTTCAGCGTTGCCGACCTTCTGTGGATACAGGACGTGATATCTAACTTCGTTCTGACGCATCCCGTAGAGCAGGCGCAGGTCGCCGTTGAAGAGCTCCTGCTGATTCATGATGAAGTAGCCGGTGGTCTGGGTGATGCGATTGCGTTGCGCGGTGAAAAGTTGTCCCGAAGCGGTGAGAGCCGCGGTGCCGCTACGGCGAGATCCCTGCAACGGCGTTTCCTTGAAGAACGCGCTGCGGATACCGTCTTGGAAATTACCCGCGCTGGTGATGATGCCAGGGGTGAATTGCTGTAAGTGCAGCAGGTCTTGACCGATTTGCAGCGTGTTTTTTGTGCCAGCAAAATCGAAGCGGTACACGAACTTGTTATTTAGATTAAACGAGTGGCGGATGTTACCGAAATTGCCGAACTGGTAATTGATCGAACCGTCAGCATAAGGCGATTGGTCGTTACTGATCGTGCGGATTTCTTCGAAAAAGTCGCGGGCCCAGTTAACATTGGAAGTAAATACAAGCGATTCGGTGAGTTTGGCGCGGTAGGTGAGGTCAACCGTGTCGGATTCCTGTTCGGACCAGGTATCGGAGCCGTTCAAATAATAGCGGCCCTTGGGGTTGAGGGCATTCGGGACTTGGATGTTGTAGGTGGCCGTGCCGGGGTAATTAGCCGCGACCCATTGGTTAACGGAGAGCCCGCTAGCGATCGCCGCGGGGTTGCCATAGTAAAGTGCGTTCGTGAGAGCGTTATCGACGCCGCGCAAATCGGTGAACTTCCAATAAATGTGCTCAAGATCGACGTTGAGCTCTTGGTTTTTGGTGATGCGGAACGTGCTCGAAACGGATTGGTAGTTCTGGCGATTGAACTCATTATTACGCCAGCCACCGCCGTCGGAGGCACCGACGCCGACGCGCACGGCGAGGTTATCGTTAAGCTTATAATTAGAATACGCCGAGGCCTTGACGTAAGAGGCCGAGCCGAACGCAAAGTCTAACTCCGTGGAATTACCGTCGAAGTTCGGTTTATTGGTGAGGTAATTCACCACGCCACCGGGCCGGAGTACGCCGTAAAAAACCGCCGCCGCGCCCTTAATGACTTCGACGCGCTCGATGTTCCAAGTCGTGTAAGTTTGTCGGCGGTAAAAGCCGTTGCGGTAAAGTTGAAGGCCGCTGAATCCGCGGATTGAGATCGTGGATTCGTAAGTGGAATTTTGGATACCGGGGACGTAAACAAGCGCCTCGGCGAGACGCGTCTGCGCGAGATCTTTGATGAATTCACCCGTGAGTACATTGATAGGTAACGGCGAGTCGGCGATCAGCGTGCCGATACCGGTGCCGGTGATGGAATTAGTGGCGCGGTAACCATTGGAACGGTCCGATTTGACCGTAAATTCTTCGAGCTTGATGGTTTCGTCGGCCGCCGCCGATTTAGCGGGGCTAGTCTGGGCGAACGACACGCTCGCGACACTTAGGCACAGGGTAGCTATTTTAAACAAACGCTGGTTCATTGGAGGTGGGGTCTAACGGGGTGGTTACTGAACAAGAAAAAGTCGTACTAACGGGCTCAGTCTCCGGCAACGGCCCGAAAATGCAAATGTTACATTTTGACGTCATCTGTTCGGTCGTGCGTCTTTTGCCTTTCATGATCTGGGCTCTTTTTAGGGCCGCGGACTAACATTACAGGTGGCCCGGATTTCGGGGGATCACCGCAACGCCGGCGAACACCGGTGCCGGGGCGGTGCTAAGTGGGCGGCGCGGAATCGGTTCGACGACGAACCGAATGCTCTACGGACGGAGGACGTTCACGAGCTACACCGTCGTTTTTTTGGACTGCCTCAGCCGGCTGGCACCAGGAGTTTCAATCCTACCGCCCGGACAAGATTCTGCTGGCGAAGATCAAAGCTGATAAAAACCGGTGTTTCGAGTTCGAGTGCACTCGCAACATGAAGCACATCCAAGGTGCGCGTTCCGAGGGTCCGGCTGTGCTCCCGGCTCAACTCAGCCGCGCGCTTGAGGGCTGCACGCCATAGTAGGTCGGCCTGAACATAGCGGCCCTGTTCAAAATCGTCATCAAGCGCCGCCAGCGCCGTATTGAAAGCGCGTTCGTCGATCAGCCCGCGATGAGCAGCCAGGGCGATACCGTTGGTCAATTCGACGCGGCCATGGTGGGTAACCGCCAGCGGCCCCTTCAGCTTGCCGCGCCAGGCAGCCATGGGGCGCGATTCAGGCTCATGCAGGTAGAGTTTCAGCAGAGCGCTCGGATCGGCGTAGATCTTGTCAGCGGTCGCCACGATTCTCCTCATGCAATTCCCTGGCCTGTGCCGCCGTTATGGGTGCCGGCTGGTAGGACGTGAGCCGGGCCCAATAGTCGATCGGCGAAGCGGTCTTTTTCGGCGGTAGAACATAGGGAGTCAGCCGATATCTTGCCTTGCCGCTTTCGGTGAGCACTACCTCACCCTCCAGCTCCAGAATTCTTCTCACCTGTGGAAAGCGATTGCGGAGGTCGCGAATGGTCGCAGTGGGCGGCATGGTGATACGATCATGTATCACAAAGAAGCGGATGTCAACGCGTCACTTTGAAATAGTAGCGATGGGTGGCGAGGGCGGCGGCGAATCAGCTGCAACCGTGCGTACCATCGTTATCACCGCAGGCACCAAGGGTCTGGGTAGTGCCGCGGCCAAGGCGTTTTTTTCCCGCGGCGATCGCGTCTGGATTCTCTCGCGCAACAAACCTAGCACGGAAGATTCCCATCCCAATCTCAAGCATCTGGTCGCCGATGTCCGTCATCGCGATCAACTCGAGGCCGCCGTGGCGGCGATTCGCACCGAATCTTCTGTCATCGACGTTTGGATCAACAACGCCGGTTTCGGTAAACCGGTCCCCTTCCACGACGTCGGCAACGCGCTGTGGGACGATATGTTAGGGGTCAATTTCTGGGGTACGGTCCACGGAACTCGCGCTGCGCTGGGAGCGCTGCGTCGCCCGGGAGGCGCTATCGTAAACATAGCTTCAGTTGCGGGCCTCATATCTCCAAGAAGTCACTCCGCTTACGCCACAGCACACAACAGATGGTTTTAGGTCCGAGTACGGTCCAGTCATCGGCGTCAGCACAGTTGGCCGAAATCACAGAAATGAACTACAAGTTAACCGTAATCTCACTTTGCCAGGAGCAGACTCTCATACCGCTCGCCCATTTCATTTGCTGGGTCGCAGAGGACGTCGGTCATCGTGAGGCGCATTGATCTGATCCGGATCTTCGTCATCATCGATTTTCTTCATCGGGCAGGCTCACTTCGATTGGAAACATAAGCTTATGGATAGTTCGGTTTCCTTCGATCGCCGGCCCATGGCAGCCAAGGTGGTATTCTGACTCTACCCTAGCCGTATTTTTAAGCGAATATCCTTGGTCTAGGCAATTACTAGGCACTCCACCTATGACAAAAAGATTCGTTTATCATCGTCGGGGGCAAGCCCCGCTACCCGCACTCATCCAAGCTGCAGCGGGTTTACGAAAAACAGGAGAATCCAACGCGTCGCATTTAGGATCGAGATCGAGGCGCGGATCGCAACGTCTCTAGGCGGGTCGGAAGTCAAAGATGAACATTTAAGTGTCGGAATGTTTTTTTGTCGAAAAATGCCATATAGGGCACACGATAGTCTAATCGCGTGCGCTCACCCCTAATAACCGATGACGGCGCCTTGATGTTCAAGGCGGCTCGATTAAACGAGATGGATTTGGCGCATTAATTTTCATTTTTATGCCACAGCCTACTTTACCAGCATCATTGCGCCCTTCATCGTTCCTATGGGCAGATAACATTCTCATGGCTGGGTGGCGATTGCTGCTCGCAGGGTTGGCTTTATCGCGTCCGAGCCGTGGTGGTGGCAGCAGAGCGCTACGGTGCCTTGCAGTCTTAAGCGGTGTCTTTTTATGGGCGGCAAATGCAGGGGCGCTGACCTCGGGGGATTACACTTACACAGTGAGCGGGAGTGCAGCGACGATCACGGCCTATACCGGCGCGGGCGGAGCGGTGACGGTCCCGAGTACCTTGGGGGGTGTTGCGGTGACGACCATTGGGACTAATGCGTTTTCGTTTAATACGACCCTGACGAGTGTGACGCTCACCAGCGGGATCACTAGTATCGGGGATAGTGCGTTTAACGGCTGCTCCAATTTAACAAGCATAGTGATCCCCAGTGGTGTGACGAGCATTGGCTCCTTTACTTTCAGTAGTTGCGAACGGCTGGCGAGCCTATCGCTACCCAATAGTATTACCAGTATTGGCATCTGGTCGTTTAATGGTTGTAGGGCGCTGACCAGCGTGACGCTCCCCAGCGGCATGAACTCGATCGCTGATTCCCTATTTAATGATTGCCGAGGTCTAACGAGTATCACGATCCCGAGCACGATCACCGTGCTCGGACAAGCCGCGTTTCATTCCTGCACGGGCCTGACGAGCATTTCGATTCCCAGTAGTCTGACCTACATTTCAGACAGCGCCTTTTACAATTGCACCAGCCTAACGAGCGTGACGCTGCCAAGTAGTGTCATGACCCTGCAAGCCTACGCATTTGGCGCCTGCACGAGCCTGACGCGGGTGTTTTTTATGGGCAATGCACCCTCTGCGGCCGCCAACAGTTTCAGCGGGGTGACCGCGCTAGGTTATTATCAAAGCGGGACCACGGGTTGGACGAACCCCTTTTATGGACTGACCATGGCCACGACGGGTGCGCCCACGGTGACGTCGCCGACGGTTGCGAGCATCGCCAGCACCACTGCGACTTTGGGCGGCAATGTGACTTCTGATGGTGGTGCGACGGTGACGGCGCGTGGTGTAGTTATCGCGCTAACTTCGGCCAACGCGAATCCACGGCTCTTGGGCGCCGGCGTAGTCAACGTAGCCAGTACGGGTACGACGGGAGTGTTCACTGTGAGTACGACAGGCCTGACTCCTGGAGCGGCGTACAGCTATGCGGCCTACGCGACCAATAGCTCGGGCACGAGCTACACAACAGTGGGAACATTTACGACGTTGGGTGAAGCGCCCGCAATCACGACGCAACCGAGCGCAACGAGCGTCACGGCGGGAAGCGCCGCGAGCTTCAGCGTAGTAGCGAGCGGAACCGCGCCGTTGACCTACGTATGGAGGAAGGACGGAACGGCGATCACCGGGGCAACGTCTGCGACCTACACGATCGCATCAGTCGCCACGGGCGACGCGGGC
>JBAWZQ010000010.1:0-115734 GCA_037142955.1 Opitutaceae bacterium
CGAGGCACGGACGGCGACGCGACCAAAGTAGTGCCCTTTGCGTTTCCCCTTGGGCACAGAAGCTCGGACGAGATCACCGGTGCGAAAACCGCAGTGGTTTTTCTGGCGGAGCATATAACCGCGAGGGAAGCCATCAGCGGTGAGGCGCGTGCGTTGGTGCGAGCCTCGACCGCTTAAGCGGTGCTTGAGCCGGACGACGAACGGGAAGTGACGGTGGATGACCGCTTTCCCGGATTTGAGCAGCGCCCGTGCCCGCGCCGGATGGCAGGGCATGAGCGGTTCCTTCCCTTTGCCGAGCACGAAGACTCGGCCCTGCTTTAAAAAGCCGGCCTTACGGCCAGCGAACTCTCCGTCCCGCGAGCGAACGGAGGTAACGGGAGTCGATTGCTCGACTCCGCTCACCTCGACCTTGTGGCCAGCCAGCGTGCGGCTTGTGCCGCCGCCTCCGCCCGTTTCGGAGCGATCCCGCGCCTTGTCTGCGGCGGAGGCTTTAAGAGCTTGGGACTGATGAAGCATCCCAAGGTTAGTATTTTTGGACTTACTGGCAACGCTGCGCCGGCTGACGCCGGCACTCGGTCTGGTAAACGTGGGCTTCGCCGGTGAAACCTGGGCGCGATCCGTCGCCGTCGCAACTTGCGTTGCGCCTGCGCTGCTGGATTTAACTTTTGGTTTCATTCGTCAAAGCCCGGGTCTTTAGGCCCGGGATGGTTTACTGTGCTTCCGGCACACCGCCAAGGACGCCACTGAACCACATATCCCCGAGCGTGCCTTCGCGTAGCAATTCCGGCAAATCCAAGCGATCTGAAAGACGTTCAAATCGTGCTTCATGACCAAGCTTTTGAGTGATCACGACCTCTTCAGGATGATCCCTGAATTGATCTAGCATATAAGGTGAGTGCGTCGTGGTGATCACTTGAGCTGGCTCACGTTTTTCGCCGAAAGATGCCGGATAACTCAGTCGGTAGAGCATATCACGAACTTCGCGCAACATCCGCGGATGAACCCCGCGGTCAATTTCCTCAATACATACGACAGCGGGCGGTGTGGGATCAAACGATAAAACCAATAACCCAAGCATATACAAAGCTCCTTGGGAAAGATTCTCCGCGCGGACGGTCGCCCCTGCTCCATCAATTCCCAGTGAAAATCGCACACGTCCACCTGACTCTTCCTCAACCACAATACCTGTGAATTCGGGCAAGAGCCGCAACAACTCTGCTTGCATCCGCGCAAACGCAAAGGGGGCCATGCGTTGGCGGGCGGCGAGCACTGCAGCTAAATTTCCACCGTTGCTTTCTAGAACCGCTGAATCCGTGCGTAACGAGCTACGTGCCATCGCGTCATGATCTAGTGAGTAGGAGCGAAACGTGGCCAATCGAGATTTCACCTCTGACCACGCCACATGATCAAGACCGTCGACGTGCAAAAAATCACACAGAACATCACTGGTGCAGCCCAATCGCGCCACAATTCCCGAGTACGGGTGAGTAAAGGTGAAAGAAATTTCCGGCCCGCCCGAGCGGGAATGCATCGCTGCATCGCCCAGAGTGAACTGCGACAACGTGCGCAACTGCTGTAGGGCCTGAATTAGACTGGTCTTACCGCTGCCGTTAGGTCCGATCACTAGATTAAACATCAATAGACGCAGACTCGTGTTACGCAGAGCCTTAAAGTTGTGAAATACCACGGTGTCGATCACGTGTGCATGCTGCACCGTAATTATTACGGCAGCCAGCCCAGTGTTGCGAAAATGAACAGAATTTAGCGGTGCCTCCTAAATCCTATTCTCACCGTTTATTTGCCGCCGAGAAATTTGTTTAATAGATCACTAGCACCACTTTTCTCGTAGGCCAAGTTCATCAAGGTGGATTGCAGTTCAGCGGCATCGGGCTTACTCAAGGTACCAGTGATGCGTAGCGGCAAGGTACTGCGCGTATAACCCAAGTCATCTTTTTGTCCGGTTTCCAAGGCACCGAGTGATTTGAGTAATTGAGCGCTCGAGCCACGGGCGCTCAGTTGAAACTGCATTGCTAGCGCCTGCTCAGCTAGATCGAGTTGGGCGCGATAATCGATGCGACCAGTGCCCGCAAGCCGCAGTTCGGGTGCGATGAGAGTAAAATCCTTGAGCAACACGTTCAACTTAGCATCGCGTGAGAGAACGACATTGAGCTGATCATACTGAATCACCGCGAACATTTTTGAAAGCGCGGCCACGGCTTCGGCCTTGTTCGCAACTTCGCCGTATTCTTTTCGGCCGCTGACAGCACTTGCCACATTACCGAGAAAAGCGACGGCTGAGGCCGTTTTGCTCGTCGATTCCATTTTAGCAGCGACATCTGCTGAGAGCGCTCGAAACAAGCCCCCTTTGCTGGACAATCTAAAATCGCCATGCGCGTGAGCGCCGAGCTCTGGAATCGTTCGACCTTGGCCGCCTAATTCGGTGCCGATTGTAAATTTACCCTCGATCGTCGGGAGTTGAGTGGGATTTAAAGCCCGCAAAACAGGCGCTGGATCAAAATTATTTACATCTAATTGGGCAACGAGCGCATAGGGCTCGGGAGCATGTTCGAGAAAAGTGATTCCACCATTCAGCTTTAAATCGCTGTCTACACCAAGTGCGGCGCGGACGCCGTCAAACTTCAGCGCACCCTTCTCAACGCGCAAAACGCCTCCAATATCTGTGAGTTCAAATTTATTGGAAAAAACTACTTTTTTGAGTGCGAGAGCAACAGAACCACTCAATCCGGCCCACACAGGTTTTTCGTCTCTTAGCGAGGATGAGGTGGAGGCAGAAGCAGGACCTGCAGCTGGATTTGCACCGCCGGCGAAGCCAGTGGCGATTAATTGCAGATCCTCCAAATGAAGTTCACTACTGTTCACCTGGGCGTCGATCCACAGAGCATTTGAAGTAGAACCCATCGTGCCCGAAAAATTGAGGTCTGATTTCCTATCAGCATGCTTCAAGAGAAAGGGAGCATTCAGTGTGATTTTGCCTTCCTTCGTAATGTCAGCTCGCACTTTGGCCGTGATATCCGGCAACTGTTCGACAGAGATTTTGGGATCTACCGCTAATCCGGCGAGCGTTAGGTTTAACTCAACTTCGGTTTTAGCAGCTACTGATGCGACAAAATCGCCGCTAGCAGTTCCGCGGGCCAAACCAACCGAAGCCGCCGCGATTGGTTGAGCAATCAAAGCGGCTAGGTTCGCATTCCAACGCCCAGTAACTTTGAGGGCTTGATCGCGCCCAGAGAGTTGGCCCGCCTTGGCCTTGAGTTGTAGCAACTCAAGGCCCGAACTACGCAACGTCAAAGCCGAGATATCCGCCTGCCAACCTGCCGGCGCGTAATCGACTCCCAAATCGAGCGATACATCTAAAGCTCGTAAAAGCGGCCGGCCGTTTTGGAACACATTTAACTCATTGACGGATAGTGGCCCTCGAGGACGTAAAGCCAATCCACCATTATTGGCTGTCGCCGCAAACTCACCTCGAAGCTCTCCACCTGTAAGTCGTATATCGGGTAAAAAAGGCTGAGCCCAAGCCAAAGGCAAACCTTGCAGGGTGAAAACGAGCAACTCGCGCGCCGGATCCACGACATTGAGCTCACCAGAACGGAGGTTAAATTCAAACGATTGGAGAGAGCGCACAGAAGCAACTGGACTCGCACCTTGAATTTCCGCCTGTAGACGCTCGATTCGAGTAGCCCCTGCATGGTGCGCGAGATCGAATTCAGCACTGATTTTAAGTGCACCAACAGCAGACAATTCGGGCTTGAAAGCCGCGAGCTGATCTATGGCCCCAGCGACTCGGCCGCTTGCCTGAATTTTAGCAAATGCAGTATCGGTTGAAAACTTGCCCTCGCCCGAAGCCGTGAATGTTGGCAGCGCACGACCTAGCGTAAAAGGCGCCAAATCACTAGAGCGCACATCCATCACCCAAGTGCCATCTAAGAGACGTTTATCTGCATGCAGCTCGGCACTAACAGTAATCAGTTTTTGCGCAGGAGTGGCTAGGGTCACACTGTAGTTTTCGCCAGAGAGGGTACGGGTAGCTTTAAGCGCAGCGGCAAGTTTTACACCCGAAGGAAATTGCGCACCTTTGGCTATGGCCGTGGGCTCGATGGAGACTCGTGCGAAGGAACGAGGAGTGTCCATGGCAGCAGTAAGTATCGATTTAACAATGACCTGAGAAACTGGCAATTTCTCATCCGCAAATGCCACGGCTAAATCGAGCGTAAATCGTGACTCGCTTCCAGAGGCGAGCCCCCCACCAATGAGGGTGAGGTGAGCGCGTGAAGCAGATCCAGCGCCGGTAGTCGGCGGAAGTAAAACATCTCCCTCTAATTCTAATCCGTCGAGAGCGAGATCGACTGGTAATTGGAGTTGGGCAAAAATACCTTCAAATAATTGAACCGCCGTGGGCAGTGCGGCCGTAGGGTTGGCGGCAATCGCGCTGTTAAGAGCAGAAAATTTTGATTCGCCGGCAATGGGCAATACAGCAGCAGAGGAACGAGCAGCCACGGGTGGCAAAGTTGCTTTCGACAAATCAAGCGTCCAGCCACGAGCGATCCATTTTGAAATCGTGATTTTTTTGGAAAAAACAGCCGAGATTACCGGGACCTCAATCGCCAGAGTGGGCAGTGTGAATACTGCGCCATTTTGCTCGATTCGAATAGCCTTCAAGTCAACACGACCGAGACCGACACTGACAGAGCCAAGGGTACCAAGCATTCCGGGTTGCGAGGCTATAGCTTTGCGCGCAGCCCAGGTCTGCACGCCCGAGTTGAAAACTAGCACCAAGGCCACAATCAGAGCCGTGACCAATAAACCGACGCTGAAGAATAAAATTCTAACTAGTTTCATATACGAATTTAAAGCCCCATACCCGAAGAAGAGTTGCAAGCGACCATAAGACTTTAACGCCCGCTCCGGATTAATGTGGGCCCATGAAAACTGAAAACAGCGAGTGCTTAGATCAGAGCATTTAGTTAACTACGACCGCGTCAGGCTGACCGATCGCTTTACGCACGCGGGCGACCGCGATGTTGTAACTGTAATAAGCTTGAATTTGGTTGGTGCGAGCCGTCGTGAGGTCGACTTGAGATTGCAGCACATCGAGTTGGGTGGCAGTGCCAGCACTGTAACGTGCGTTAGCGAGGCGGAGACTCTCTTCGGCTTGAGCCACAACTTTTTGCGAAGCATCGGCCAGTTCGGTAGCCTCTTGCAATGAGGAGAGAGAGCGACGCACCTCTACGTCAATGAGCAGGCTGGTCTCACCAAGATTCAGCCGGGCTTGTTCGAGAGCGGAGCGCGCTTGGGCAACCCGGCCGCCGGTGGCCGCACCGTCGAAGATATTCCATTGCGATTGGAGGCCAACAAGCCAGCCGTCGCGGGAATCACCAAATGAATCCGTTGGGCCTTTACGCAGTTGCCAACCACCAACAGCTGAGAGGCTGGGTTGACGATTGGCTTTAGCCGAAGCGATGGACTCCGTACGAGCATCGGCGAGCTTGGCGAGTCGAGCAAGCTCAGGCCGACCCGCTCTTGCTGCATCAAGCGCTGACTGCAGCTCGTAGTTAACGGGTGCAAATTCTAGTGTGCCTTCAAAGACAGGAAGTTTGCGCAAGCTTTCCTGCGAGTTAGTCGCGAAACCGAGGGACTGTCGCAGGGCTTCAGCGGCAAGGCGGTAAGCGTTACGGGCACTAATAAGCGGAACTTGAGCATTAGCCAAAGCCACCTCGGCACGTAGTTTTTCAAAAGCGGATACCGTGCCCGCATCAAAACGATCTGTGACGTTTTTCAACTGTTGGCGAAGCAACTCGACGTTAGATTCTTGGACTTTGATTTTTTCGCGAGCGAGCAGGATGTCGTAAAATTTGATGCGCACATCAAGGAGCGCTTCATTCACGATGCCTTTGAGTTCAAGTAAAGCAGCCTCGCGGGTTAGCTGGGAGCTTTTGATCGAAGCTCGCACGCCACCACCAGCGTAGAGAGTTTGCGAAGCCGTGAGACTGAGGGACCAATAGCGGTCGCTGGAGGGCAAGCTTTGGGAAATATCTTTCTGATTAAATTGATAGGCTCCGTTAGCTGAAACGTTGGGGATGGAGCGAGCCTTCACTTCTACAATCACGCCCTCCTGCTGTTTGATGCGTTCGCGGGCCTGACGAATGGCAAAATTATTATCGAGCGCAAAGCGCAACGCCGTGGGCAAATCAAGAGTGTCCGGCACCTGTGGTGCAGGGGACTGAGCGAACAAACATGAGCTAGCGACAAATAGAAGAGAGCAAAAACGATAGTTGTTCATGACAAAAATAAAATTAATGATTAAGCGAAGCAACGGCGGCAACCGTGGGTTGAAATTGGCGTATCTTAGCCTGATCACGAGCGATGAGCATGTAAAAAGCGGGCACAACGTAGAGCGTGAAAACAGTGCCGACAGCCATGCCAATCACGAGCACCCAGCCGATGCTGTTACGTGCGGCTGCACCTGGACCCGTCACGAAAATCAACATAACGTGACCAAAAACGGTAGCCGCTGAAGTCATCAAAACCGGACGCAGACGCGTTGCGGCTGCACGTCGGATGGCATCACGTTTGGCGATACCTTCTTCTTGCAGAGTGTTAGCAAATTCGACGATCAAGATGCCGTTTTTAGCGATCAAACCGACCAAGGTGATAAGGCCGATTTGAGAATAAATATTGAGCGAGGTTTTCCAAAGAAAAATAGGCACGAGTGCGCCCACCAAGGCCAGCGGTACCGAACCGAGCAAGATAATGAATGGATCGCGGAAGCTGTTGAACTGCGCCGCCAACACTAAAAAGATCAAGATGACGGCTAGAACCGCCGCCTTCCAAAGAGCGTTCCCTTCCATGCGTAATTGCCGAGACTGACCACCGTAATCGATAGAATAACCGGGAGGTAAAATTTCTGCGGCCTTGGCCTCGAGTTTCTTGAGTGCCAAATCTATACTGGGACCGACTCCCGTGATTTTCACGGAGTTGAGTTGCTGGAAGCGATTAAGCGAGCGGGGTTGCACCGTTGAGTGCAACGAAGCGATTGAAGCCAAGGGTATCAATTGCCCACCGGGCCCACGCACGTGGTAATCGAGAAGTTGATCGGCGTTGAGTCGTTGACCTCGCTCGACTTGAGGAATGACCCGGTAACTGCGACCATCATTAACGAATCGGTTAACATAACCGCCGCCCAACATCGAACCGAGATCGCGGGCGACATCACTTAAGTTAAGACCCATTGAGGCGACTTTATCTTTATCAATCTGCACTTCGACCTGCGGTAAATCGAATTTCAAATCGCTATCTGCAAAATAGAACGTCGGCGCACCGCCGGCTGCGTTGGCCTCGGTGTTGGCGTAAATCACCAATTGAGTCGCGTAGTCCATCATTTCGCGATGATCAGCCGTCGAACGAATTACCAATTCGATTGGAAATTGACCGCCCGAGGGCAAGGGTTCGGGTGTCGTAACGATGACATTGAGCCCGGCGACCGTCGCCGCAGGGGCTTGCAGAGCCTCCTGGATTTGAATGGAAGAACGCTTACGCTCAGACCAGGGCTTTAAAATCACACCTGAAAAGCCAAAGGTCGCACCAGTGAGTTGAAAGGAGTTTTCGTACTCGGGAATGCTGGTGAACATTTTTTGCACCTGCGCGGCGAACATTACGTTCTGATCTATCGTGGATGTGGGTGAAGGCTGTAAAATACTGAACACCACTCCTTGGTCCTCCTTTGGTGCGAGTTCGCGCTGGGCAAACATAAAAAACGGCAAAAGTAACAACGTCAGCAAGACCGCTCCGGTGATCGTCACAGGAACCCAGCCCAGACTAGCTCCGATCATGCGTTCATAACGATCACGTACTCGGTCAAAAACGCGGTTAATTCGTCCGCTTAGTCCGGCTTCTTCGTGATCGTGATCTTTAAGCAAATAAGCGCTCATCATCGGCGAAAGCGTGAGTGCCACAAAACCCGAAACGGCGACCGCGCCGGCGAGCGTCATTGCGAATTCACGAAATAACGCTCCGGTTAATCCACCTTGAAATGCGATCGGCGCGTAAACGGCCGAAAGCGTAATAGTCATTGAAATAACCGGCCCCACAAGCTCACGAGCACCGAGAATGGCCGCCTCCACTGGCACTTTACCTTCACGGATATGGCGCTCGATATTTTCGACCACGACGATGGCGTCATCAACCACGATACCGACGGCGAGTACGATCGCTAGGAGGGTCAATAGGTTAATGGTGAAGCCGAAGGCGAGCATAAGGACCATAGCACCGACCAGCGAAAGAGGCATGGCCACTATTGGAATAAGCACCGAGCGCAGGGAGCCCATGAACAGAAAAATCACGAGCATCACGATGACGAGCGTTTCGATCAAGGTGCGCAAAATTTCAGTGAGTGCATCGTCGATATATTTCGTGGCATCGTAGGCGATTTTAACTTTCAGCCCAGCGGGCAACGCGCGTTCAATTTCGGGCATTGTAGCGCGAACGCGCTTGATGACTTCGACTGTACTTTCCGTAGGCAGAACCCAAATTCCCATAAAAGTCGCGGTCTGTCCACCGAAACGCACTTCGGTGTTATAATCTTCGGCCCCAAGTACGACTTCTGCGACGTCAGAGAGACGAATAATCGTACCGTTACGTTGGGCGACTACGAGTTTCTTAAACTCGTCCACACTTTTCAAATCGGTATTGGCCACCAGACTCACGCTGAGCATGGAACCTTTCGTAGCCCCGACAGCCGCAAGGGCGTTATTGGCTTGGAGCGCCAGGCGGACTTCGGCTGGGCTGATACCACGAGCCGCGAGTTGGTCCGGTTTAAGCCAAATACGCATCGCAAATACACGTCCACCAAGAACGTCGGCACGTTGCACGCCTTTCACAGAAGAAAGACGCGGCTGCACCATGCGATTCAGGTAATCGGTGATTTGATTTTGATCTAAGGTATCCGAATAGAAACTCAAATAAGCGGATGCGAACTGGCTGTCCGAAGTTTCAACGTTGATCGTAGGTGTCTCGGATTCAGGCGGCAGTTCATTGCGCACTTGATCGATCTTAGAACTTATCTGAGCGAGCGCAGCGTTGGTGTCGTAGTTGAGTCGTAGATAAACTTTAATCGTACTGATACCGGCGCTGCTGGTAGATTCGATATAATCAATGCCGTCAGCACTGGAGATAACGCGTTCCAACTGGGTTGTTATATACCCGCGCACGGTATCGGCGCTGGCCCCAAAGTAGATGGTCGTGACGTTTACAACGGCACTATCACTGCGCGGATACTGACGAGTGTTGAGTTTGGTGTAGGCCACCAAACCGACCACCAGAATGACGATGTTCACCACGAGCGCGATGACGGGCTTGCGAATGAACAGGTCTGTAAAACTTTTATTTAACATTGGAGAGAGCCCTTGGCGACGTGAGCGCGATCAGGTGTTATTGGGCTTAGGCGATGAACTTGAAGAAGGTTGGGCGGCATTGTTGATCTGCACCGCCGCGCCATTACGTAATTTAAAAATACCAGCCGTGGCGACGAGCTCGCCGGGTTTAACGCCGTCGGTGATGGCTACAAGATCACCACGGGTAGCGCCTACTCGCACAATCTGCTGACGAACACCAAGGTAGTTTTTACCGGAGGCGTCTTTCATCTGCTCAACGATGAACACGGAATTGCCGTAGGGAGCATAGGCAATAGCGGTCGCTGGCAAAACGACTTGGGGCGCCCCAATAGGCAGCTCGATGGCTACTTGGGCGAACATACCCGCGCGCAATTTTTCCTGCGGATTGGCGATCAGCGCCTGAACGGAAATGTTTCGCGTACTGGCATCCACTTCGGAGTTAATCGCCGCAATGGCGCCGGGGAAAGGCGTCGCATAGGCATCGACCGTTAGGGAAACGTTTTGTCCCACGTTGAGTTCAGAGAGGTGGCGCTGCGGAACATTAAAATTCACATAAATAGGATCGAGTTTTTGTAACGGCACCAAAGCTCTACCGCGAGCCACGAACTGGCCGACGTTCACGAGCCGGATACCCAAGCGTCCTTCAAAGGGGGCGCGAACCCGCTTGCGTTGGATGGTGGCGCGTAAAGCCGCAACCTCAGCGGTAATCTGATCGAGTTGAGCGGTGGCGGCATCAAGTTCGGCTTTGCTGATACTATTTTTGGTCGAGAGCTCAGTGGCCCGTTCAAGTTGTAATTTAGCGAGAGTCGCGCGCGCTTCGCTGGAAGCAAGTTGGGCCACTTCGACGCTGGTATCTAACTCGAAGAGGATGTCTCCGCTTTTAACGGTGGCTCCATTCTCGACGGCGATCTTGGAGATCACCCCATCCGCATCGGCTGAAACAGTGAGTCCCTGCACAGGAGCTAGGGTACCGATAGCATTCAATACCGGTTGCCAAGCGACCGACTTGGCCTCGTAGGTCGTAATCGCGCTGGGAGGCTGCGCATGCGAAATCGAGGATATTTCCTTGATTTGAGCAACTTTGACCGCGCCAAGCGCGGCTACGACGACGGCAAAACCGGCGAATGCGATGAGGAATTTCTTGAACATAGAGGGATGATTAAAAAAATTTAGGAAAAAATTCAGGACGACGCATGCGTCGATGCCGTCGCGGTCAACTCGCTGGCGGATTGCAAAATTTTAGTCAGCAACGCCACCAAGGTCTTACGCTCTGATTCTGAAAGCGGAGCCATCAAGCGCGCCATGATTCGAAAATGTGCCGGCAACAACTGGGCCACAAAAGCATCGGCCTTAGGCGTCAACCGCACGGACATCATTCGACGGTCATCCGGATCCGGTTCGCGTCGCACCAGACCGTCACGTTCCAAGGTATCAATCAATCCGGTCATTGTCGCCCGTGTTACCCCCGCTGCATCGGCCAACTCAGCCGGAGTCCGCGGGCCAGCGGGGCGGCACGCATCAGTGGCATCACCCGTGCCCGTGCGTCGCTGCACGGAATTCCAAAGCAACATAAGTACGCCAAAACGGCCTTGGGAAATGGTGTGCTCCGACAAATTCCGCTCGAACACGGAAAACACTTCATCACCCGCACGCAACAAATGTAGATACGCCTCACACGCCGAAGGATCCAACTCGGGATATACCTTGGCGCCTTCGAGTAAACACTCGTAGCGTGGTAGATCTTTGAGGAGGAGAAGGGGCATGGCTGGATTCGTCAGGCAATGGTCAGACAGCAGATGGTTAGGCGGCTAACTAAAAAAGCAACTGTTTCGGGCTATAAATCTCAAATCTCACATCACCTCGGCGTTGGTAGATTTGACCAAAAAACCAGATCGAGCCGCAATAAATGCACGTAAAAAGCCCGCCCCTTGCGAGGCGGGCCGTCGAAATAAAGAAGCAACTTTAACAAGCCCGTGCGGCAGCGACCACAGCGGCTGAAGTGATACCCAATTCCGCGTAAACCTGCGGCGCAGGAGCACTGATGCCAAAGCGATCGATGCCTACAACCTTACCATCGAGTCCGACGTATTTGCGCCAGAGACCGCTCACGCCAGCTTCCACCGCTACGCGGGCACGGCAAGAAGGCGGCAAAATGCTATCACGGTATTCCAGTGATTGGCGATCAAAGCGCTCACAGCACGGCATTGAAACCACGCGCGTACCCGCGCCCAATTCCTTAGCGGCGGCCAACGCCAGATGCAGCTCGCTACCCGTGGACAACAGAATGTGCGTAAGCGGAGCCGTTTCTTGAACTGCGACGTAGCCGCCCTTCAAAACGCCGGCACGACGAATGTGAGGTGGAATGTCGTTCAACACAGGGACAGCTTGGCGTGAGAGCGCGATCAAGGTCGGACCATCGGTGCGCTCGAGCGCGGCAGCGTAAGCACCGGCCGTTTCCTCGGGGTCACCGGGGCGGATCACGTCGAGGTTCGGAATCAAGCGTAGCGAGGAAATCGTTTCAACCGGTTGGTGCGTCGGACCGTCCTCGCCCACCCCGATGGAATCGTGTGTGTAAATATAAATCACTGGTAATTTGGCCAGTGCGGCAATGCGCATCGACGGACGCGAGTAATCGGCAAACACTAAGAAGGTCGCGATGCTGGGACGGAAAATACCATCGTAAGCGACGCCATTGGCGATCGCCGCCATACCGTGTTCGCGGATGCCGAAACGGATATTGCGTCCGCCGCGGTTTGCCGGATCGAAATCGGGCGTGCCGTTGATAAGATTGAGCGTCGAGCCGTAGAGATCGGCGCTGCCACCGATCAGCAACGGTAGTTCGGTCGCGATCGGCTGGAGCACGTCGCGGCCGGCAGCGCGCGTGCCGCCGAGTTTGACGTCCGGAGCGAAGAGTGGCGTTTTCTCCAATAAGTGCGCAGCGCTCGGAGCAACCGAGGACGTATCGAGGAGTGCGGATTTTTCAGGATTAGCCGCGCGCCAGGCCTTAAGAGTCTTGTACCACTTGTTGGAAGTGCGGATGAGGCGAGCTTTATGATTCGCAAAATACGCGCGCACGTCGTCGCTGACATGGAAATGATCAGCAGGCAAACCGAGCGAGGTACGGGCCGTCTCGGAGAATTTAGCCCCACCCTCACCATGCCCTTTAGCGGTGCCTTGGACTTCGGCGATGCCTTTGCCGATGATCGTCTTGGCGATAATGAGTTGAGGCTTTTCGGACTTAGATTTTTTGGCCTTGTTATAGGCCTTTAGTACCGCGGCAAGATCGTGGCCATCGATGGTTTGAACGTCCCAGCCGATCGCCTTGAAACGCTGCGCGGTGTTTTCACTCTGCGTCTTATTGGCCATCGCGTCGAGAGTGACGTCGTTGGAGTCATAGATGAGAATCAAGTTATCGAGCTTTTGGTGGCCAGCAAAAGAGACCGCCTCCATCGCGACACCTTCCTGCATACAGCCGTCGCCGGCGAGACACACCACGTGATAATCAAAAATCGTGTGCTCAGCGGTGTTGAAACGAGCCGCAGCCATCTTGCCAGAAAGAGCCATTCCGACAGCATTACCAATACCTTGGCCGAGCGGACCCGTGGTGCACTCGACCCCTGGAGTCTCGTGAAATTCAGGATGTCCAGGCGTAGTGCTGTAAAGTGCCCGGAATTTTTTCACCTGCTCAATCGGCAGATCGTAGCCGCTTAGATGGAGCCAACCGTACAAAAACATCGAACCGTGGCCGGCCGAGAGAATGAAGCGGTCACGGTTAAGCCAACGCGGGCGGTCCGGATTATGCACAAGCGCGTGGCCATAAAGAACGGCGCCGATCTCGGCCGCACCCAGTGGCAGGCCGAGGTGGCCGGACGAGCAAGCGTGAATAGCGTCGATGGCGAGGCCACGCGCTTGGTTTGCGGCTTTGGCAAGGAGATGAGTTTGAAGCGTCATGTTAAAAACGTAAGAATGATCTAATCTAAGTTACCTCATGGAGGACAATTGATTTTGTGGGCATAAAAAAGCGAGCCTCGCGAGGCTCGCTTTAATCAAAAAAACATCCTCTTAAAGAACGATTTAGCTAGCGGCAACCGGTGCGGCAGCAGCGACTGGGGTACGGAATTCGCGTTCCTTAACGGAGACAGCCGCCTTACCGGTGCGACCACGCAGGTAATAGAGACGGGAGCGCATAACCTCAGACTCGCGCTCCACTTCAACTTTATCGATATTGGGGGAGTTCACTGGGAACACGCGCTCAACCCCTTCGCCGTAGCTGATGCGACGGACGGTGAACGTCTCGTGGATGCCTGCGCCTTTACGGGCGATGACAATACCGGAATAAATCTGGATGCGTTCTTTGTCGCCTTCACGGACCTTCGTGTGGACGCGGACACCGTCACCGACTTTAAACGGCGTGATATCTTTTTTCACCTGAGAGGCGGTGATCTGGCTAATGATCGGGTTCATGCTTTGAGTTTAGTTGAGTAAATCGGGTCGAACAGAAGATGTTTTTTCCACTTGTCGCGCGTGCCGCCATTTTTCGATTTCAGCATGGTTACCGGAAAGTAAAACTTCTGGTATGGACATGCCTCGGAATTCGGCGGGACGCGTGTATTGAGGAAAGTCGAGCAACTTGTTGGTGAAGGATTCGTGCGTCAACGACTTTTCCTCACCGAGCACACCTGGGATAAATCGGGCCAGGGCATCGAGCACCACCGCCGCGGCTAAGGTACCATTAGTAAGTACATAATCACCAATGCTAATCTCCTGGTCGATCACGCCATCACGGATACGCTGATCGATGCCCTCGTAGTGGCCGCTCAAAAAAACAAGGTGTTTTTGCCGAGAAAGATCCAGTGCGAGGGCTGGCGACAAAGGAATTCCGTCCGGGGTGAGATAAATCCGGCGGCAGCCAGGAGTTTGTAACTGCTCGATTGCTGCGAAAACCGGCTCGGGCTTAAGGACCATTCCAGCACCGCCGCCAAAGGGGCGATCATCGGCTGTTCGATGTTTATCCGTAGTCCACTTGCGCAGATCGTGCACATCAACCGCCAAATGACCGGCGTCAATCCCGCGCCCCAGGATGCTCTCGGTCAAAAAACCATCGAGCATCCGCGGAAAAAGCGTGATGATGTCGATGCTGAGCATGGCGTTGAAGGGGGCTAAAAGAAAAATCGCCCGAACCTTGCGGTTGGGCGACTTAAATGATTACGTTGCTAACTTATTAGGAGGCAGCAACTTCCGCGGGGGCGGCGCGACGTGCGCGCTTGATCATGGCATGGAGGGTTTCGGTGGGCTTGGCACCCTTGCCGACCCAGTAGTCCACGCGATCAAGCTTCACCTTGAAACCGTTAGCCTTGGCGCGGGGATCGTAGGTGCCGATCGTTTCGACCGGGTCGCCATCGCGGCGAGAACGGGCTTCGGCAACAACAACGCGGTAGTGCGGTTGGTGAATAGCGCCGATGCGGGTGAGACGGATTTTGAGAGCCATGACTATAGTTTGCGAATCAGTTCTTAGTTGAAAAGCGGAAGAAAAAACGCGGCCACAATCAGCTTGTCAAGCCCCTACTCCCACCGCTGTGTTCCCATTCTTATGCTCAAAGCTGGCATCGTCGGTTTGCCCAACGTAGGCAAGTCCACTCTCTTTAACGCGCTCACTCGGTCCCGTAAGGCCGAGGCTGCTAACTATCCTTTTTGCACGATCGACCCTAACGTCGGCGTCGTAGTGGTGCCTGATGAACGCGCCTACATCCTGCAAAAAATTGCCAAAACCAATGTTGTCGTACCCGCCGCGATCGAGTTTGTTGACATCGCAGGGTTAGTGGCAGGGGCCAGCAAAGGTGAAGGCCTAGGCAACCAATTTCTTGCAAACATTCGCGAAGTAGACGCCATTGTCCAAGTCGTGCGTTGCTTCGAAGACAACGACATTATACACACGATGGGTGGCGTCGATCCCGTCCGAGACATAGAGGTGATCACCACTGAACTCGTGCTCGCCGATCTAGATGCCGTCACCAAGCGCATCGATAAGACCCAGAAAAAAGCCAAGTCCGGCGACAAAGAGGCCATCGCCGAAATGGCGTTGCTGGAAAAACTTTCCCCGCACCTTAACTCCGGCAAGACCGCCAACACCTTCGCGGCCACTCAAGAAGAAGTAGCCATGATGAAGTTGTTTCAACTACTAACCGCCAAGCCCGTGCTCTTCGCCTGTAACGTAGCCGAAAGCGACCTCGCCACGGCCGAAGCCAACCCTTTCGTAAAACAAGTCGCCGAATTTGTGCGTACGCATCACGACGCGGCTTACGTACCGATTAGTGCCAAGATCGAGTCAGAGCTCATCGACTTGCCTGCCGACGAAGCCAAAGCTTTCCTAAAAGACCTCGGCGTTGATGACTCCGGTGTCTCCGCCCTGATCAAAGGCACCTACAACTTGCTTGGCCTGATGACTTATTTCACTGCCGGTGAAAAAGAAGTGCGCTGCTGGACGATCGTCAAAGGATGGAAAGCACCGCAGGCGGCTGGTGTCATTCACACCGACTTCGAAAAAGGTTTCATCAAAGCCGAAATCGTCTCCTACCACGATCTCACTACACTGGGCAGCGTCGCGGCCGCCCGTGAAGCCGGAAAATATCGCCTCGAAGGCAAAGAATACGTCTTCGCCGATGGCGACGTCGCGCTTTTCCGCTTCAATAATTAGGCTGCAGCACCACGTTGCAATTTCAGGAAACCCAAGGAATTTAAGTCAGCTAAAATTTACTGCGTCTGTCCACCGGCCAGACGCAGATCTTTTTTAAGCCGCAGAGCAGTCTCTACGGCCAAAGCCACGCCGCAGACCATGTCTTCTAGTGGCAAACTCGCCTGCCCCTTCTTCGCCTGCTCGGGTAAATAGGGTACGTGGATAAAACCGCCTCGCACGGACTTTCTCGTGCGCAACGCATGCATTAAACCATAGAAAACGTGGTTACAGACAAAGGTCCCCGCCGTCTGCGAAACCTCACTCGGCACCCCCACCTCGCGTAGCGCCGCGACGATCGCTTTGATGGGCAACGTCGAAAAATACCCCGCCGGTCCGCCCTTCACTATCGGTCGATCCACTGGTTGTGCGCCGGCATTGTCAGGAATGAGCGCGTCATTGATATTAATAGCCACACGCTCCGGGGTGATTGCCGCACGCCCACCCGCTTGCCCAACACAGATCACCAACGCAGGCCTATGCAGGTCCAGCAAGCGCTTCAATTCCGGTATGGCCGCACCGAACACGCAGGGTAACAGCGCCCCCACTAAGCTATGCCCAGCGATTACAGTGCCGTGTAAATTTCGAGCGATTTCCTGAGAGGGATTGATCGATGCGCCGTCAAACGGCTCGAAGCCTGTGACTAAAACCGTCCGCGTTTTTAGTTTAGTTTTCATTTTAAAAATCAGCCTTCGTCGCGTCTTATTTTCAAAATCGATACACTAGCACCATCATTAAAATCATATTGGCTGCGAAAATCACCAAAGCCAAAGGGGCCTGCGCTTTGATCACGGCGTGTTTGTCGTCGAGTTCCAGCAACATCGCAGGCACCAAATTAAAATTCGCTGCCATCGGCGTGAGCAGTGTCCCGCAATAACCCGAAAGCATACCCATCGCCGCCATAATCGCAGGATTTCCACCGTGTAATAGCACTACAAACGGCAAACCGATTCCACCCGTGATCACGGCAAAAGCCGCGAACGCATTCCCCATCACCATGGTAAACAGCGTCATCCCGCCGCAATACGAAACGACCGCAACCCATGGCACCTCCGTCGGCACAGCCTGTGTCACTAATCCAGCCACAACCTCGCCTACGCCTGCCTTCGCAAAAATCCCACCGAGCGCAGCCAACATCTGAGGCAATATTAGCGACCAACCTAACGTCTGTAGCAATCGACTACCTTCCCTTGAGGCTATGTTTACAGTGGCACCCGTTGTGCGCAGCGCTACAGTCAGCGCGAGCGTCGCGCCGAGACTGAGAGCTATTAAAGTGACCTGCTTTGGCTCCACCAGCCACACATCGCGGAAATGCAACTGACCCAGAACCAGCGTTCCCAGAACCGCTGTCGCGGGGATCAGCAACGCCGGCCAAAAAATCCGATTCTCCAAACGCTTCGCATGACCCAGACGCTCGTCCCGTGAAGCCTCGTTGATCGCTCCTCGCCTAACTTGACCACTAGCCGCGAGTGCTACCATCGCCACCACAAGATAACCAATGAGAGTGGGTGGCAGGAGTTTTGCACCAATCAAAGTCACGCCCAACAAAGCCCAAAACAGCGAAGAACCCCAACGCCGTGGATGCTCCGACTCACCTGCGATTCGGCCGGCGAGTACCAACAAATACAAGCCTGCGAGCGCGTAGCAGGCCTCCACCGTAATGATTTTCAATGGACACCTCCTGGCTTCTGGTCGATCGTGGCCGCATGCTCGATGCGACGATCCAGCAGCCGACACCGCCACCACATCGCCGCAAAAGCGATGAAGGCTGTCGGAATACCCCACAAAGCCATCGCCCATACACTCACATTCACTCCCTGAGCCTCGAAAAATCCTTTCATCAAAAGAATCGCGCCCACTGCGATGAAAATATCCTCTCCAAAAAAATTACCGATATTTTCACCTGCTGCCGCGTGAGCGCGGATGCTAACCACGCTTGCAGGCGACAAATCCCCCCCTCGTCTCCTTGCAGCAGCTTCGGCCATCGGCGCCACCAGTGGCCGCACCGCACCGGCATGCCCGCCAATACTCACGCCAAGACTGATCGATAACTGACGCACAGCGGTGTACAGTAAAATCACGCGCCCGGCCGTCGCCGCGTTCGAGCGACGAATCAACACCTCGGCGCGTTCTTTCAAGCCATAGCGCTCTAGCAGTCCTACGACCGGCAACATCAACACAATCGGCAACGTCATCGCCCGATTATCAGAAAAATATTTTCCGATCATCGCCATAATATCGTTTAACGAAAACCCCGCTGCGAATCCCGTTGCTAGGCCCGCCGCCAAGACCACGAGTAGCGTATTCACGCGCAGTGTAAATCCAGCCGCTATGAGTGCGACACCAACGAGTTTGATCATGCGCTCCACTTCCTGAGCGCAATTCCTGCCGCGCGCAACTCCACTCCTAAGCGACGCGCAAAAGCCACCGCGTGCAACCCGTCTCCATGCAGACATACTGTATCCGCCAGGACGGCGACTGACCTACCGTCAGTCGCACGCACCACTCCTTCTCGCACCATACGCATCATCTGGGCGACCGCCGCAGCTTCATTGGTGATCAAGGAGTCGGAACGCGAACGAGGTGTAAGCGATCCATCAGGTTGATATGTGCGATCCGCAAATACCTCGTTTGCTACTCGTAATCCCCGCGCCTGACCCGCCCGTACCAGCTCACTTCCCGCCAATCCAAAAAGTATCAGGCTGGGATCGCAGGCATAAACAGCCTCAGCGAAAACCTCCGCTACGACCCGATCCCGCGCCGCGAGGTTATAAAGCGCACCATGAGGTTTCACGTGCCGCACCGGCCCGAGTTCACGCAAGGTCTCGATCTGGCCCGTGACCAAATCATGCAACGCACAAGCCGAGAGTGCGTGTTCAAGGCGGCCAAAATTTGCTCGATCCGCGAAACCCGGATGCGCCCCCACACCTACGCCGTGCGCCTGCGCTAAGGCTACCGTGGCACGCATCGTCGCTTCATCACCTGCATGCGCCCCGCAGGCGATATTCGCGGAGGTGATGAGTGGCATCAGCGCGGCGTCGAATCCCGCGCCCTCACCGAGATCACAGTTTAGATCGATAGAAACGTACACGTTTAGCGAATTTTTTGAGCTAGACCCGCACGAAGCTTCGCGAGCATTTGCTCACGCGCAAGCCACCGCTCTTGCGCTTCCTCAATTGAAATCACCTGAAATCGCACCGAATCTCCGGGCCGCAACTGCGCCAACAAAGGCAAATCAACGCCGATTACGTGCGCGAGTTGCGGATAACCTCCGATGGTTTGAGCATCTGCCAGCAACACAATCGGTTGTCCATTAGGCGGCACCTGCACGGTCCCCGGAGCCACGGCAGAAGAAAGCAGATCAACATCTTTCGTACGCTCAAGCGCCGTACCAGCCAAGCGCATCCCCATGCGATCCGACAGTGGAGTTACTCTAAACTCATTCTTCAACCAGGTGTCTGCAAATTCACCCGCCTGAGCACCCAGAGCGACTCTGACGATAGCAGCCGAGCCATAATTCGGGATAATCCTCGAATCAATCGACCAGCGATCAGCAACCTCACGGAACGCCGCGCCCATCGGCAAAACATCACCGGCCTGCAGCGCTCGACCCTGCCATCCACCCAAGCCCGCGCGGCCATACGTGCTGCGACTGCCCAAAACGGGCGCGACTTCGATTCCACCCGCAAGCGCGAGATAACCGCGACACCCTTTGGTCGCAGCACCGAACTTGATGCGCTGAGCCGCTCGCACCATAAGCGGTCGCCACGAAGCGCATCCGGAAAACTGAGCACCGGTGAGCGCGATCCATCCATCGGATAAAAATTCGATCTCGGGTCCCAACAACGTCAGCTCAAGTACGGCGGCGTTTTCCGCGTTACCCACCAGCAAATTTGCGACACGCGCGGCAAACAGATCCATCGCCCCGCTCAAGGGCACTCCTGCCGCCCGTTGTCCCACGCGTCCTAAATCCTGCACCGTTGTCCACATCCCCGCCTGCAGAACGCGTAAAGCTCGACTGGTCTCATCCCCGTTATGTTGTTCGACTTCTGGCTCAGGAGTAAAATCGTCTACCCTTTCGTTGGAGGTCATTTTAAGCGCGCAGGGCTGGGCCGCAACCGCCCGAAAGCGCACGCGATCACCGACACGCAACCACGACGACTCCGCCCGCGTGGCATCAAATAATTTTAAATCCGTACGTCCAATAATCTGCCAACCTCCAGGCGTTTCAATAGGATACACCCCCGTCTGCACACCACCGATTCCAACTGATCCAGCAGGCACTTTGGCTCGCGGTGTCGCCCGCCTAGGTGTCGCCAACTCTGCCGGCAATCCGCTCAAATAAGGAAATCCCGGAGCAAACCCGATGGCCTGCACGCGATATTCTACACCGCAGTGTCGCGCCATGACCTCAACTTCAGTCAAGCCGGTATAAGCCGCCACCTCCGCCAAATCCATGCCTGCATCTGAGCCGTAAGATACGGAAATTTCCATACAACGACCGGAGGTTTTTTCTCCTTCGCGCTCAGTCTCACCTGGTGCAGTCGGCAGCTGCACCGTAACTGCAGCGACCTGTTGTTTCATTATCGCATAAGGGGAATCTCCGGCTTTCAAACCGACTACTCGCAGCGGATCATAAAACACCGTTACGCTGACATATGCCGGCACCACATCCACGACCCCCGGCACTTGGGTTTCGATGAGCTGCATCGTCCACGCTGACACCAGCGAGAGGAGGTCCGCATTTGAGTTTTCCGCAAAGCTTACGACTAGGGCGGCATCACCCAGCGGCTCAATGGTCATGCATTGATTTCACCCAAGTGGATGCCCGACACAAAATAAAAAGTGCAACGCTTTCGACACCTCCACGTCACATTACCAGACTTGCGCTGTCTATGAAATGAACCACGTTAATTCATTCAAATAATGTACAGCATGCGCGCGCTTCATTGCTGGTTTATGCTAGCGGCCGGTTCGCTCGTGTTGAGCCGCGCATTGATGGCGCATCCTGGCACCGACGTAGCTATTATTGATCTGACCGCACTGATTAGCTCCTCCCCGGATAGCGCAGAACTTCGATTGCGCCGAGCGACTTGTTACGTGGAACATCAAAGCTGGCCTGAAGCGGCAGCCGATATTGATTATGCGGCTAGACTCTCCCCGGATCACCCCGACCTCGCTCTAGCCCGAGCGGAGTATTTTCTCGCGCGCAACGAACCCATCGCAGCCATCCAGGCGCTGGCATCCCATCTCATTTCTCATCCCGCAGACCCAGCTGGCCACATTCTCCGCGCACGAGCGCGCACACTGAGTGGCGATAACCTGGGCGCCCAAAACGATTTTGAACTCGCTCTGCGCTACTTAACGGAACCCAAACCCGAACTCTGGCTCGAGGCCAACGCACTCATCACTGATCCTATCGCTGCCCTCGCTCATCTCGAGATTGGCCTCAGTCGCCTTGGACCCGTACCCGCTCTCGAGGAACGGGCTCTAAAACTCGAACTTCAATTGGGCCGTAGCGAATCCGCCATCCAACGCCTCGCTCGCCTCGCCGCCCATTCCGAACGACCCGAAACCTACCACCGCCGCCGCGGCGATATTTTAGTTCAAGCCAACAAACTCCCCGAAGCTCGTCGCGCTTACGCTGACGCCCTCGCTGCCATTGAGCGTCTACCCGACTGGCTTCGCCGCAGCGAATCCACCCAACAACTCATCGCACAAATCACTGCCCTTGTAACCACCACCCTTTAATTCACCATGAAGCTCCCAACGTCCCTGCTATTATTAGCTCTGATCGCCACCCCATTTGCTCACGCCGCAACCACCATTGTACGTGGGCCATACCTTCAACTCGCGACACCGACCAGCATCGTCGTGCGCTGGCGCACCGATAACACCGAGCCTTCGAGTGTGCGCTATGGTCTCGCGGCAGATCAACTCACTCTGACAGCCAAGTCCGAAGGCATCGGCACCGAGCACGTTGTTCAACTCGCCAAGCTTCAGCCCAACACACGCTATTTTTACGCTCCGATTACCGGTAACGACAAACCGGTAAAGCCTGGCGCTGAGGATGTCTCTCCTTCGGCCCCCCTAAGCAGTTTCATCACCCCGCCCGTCCCCGGCCCTGCTCAACCCACGCGCGTATGGGTTTTGGGTGATCCCGGTACTAAAAGTGCCTCTCAGGCAGCCGTGCGCGACGCCTACTATAAATTCAATGGTACTCGCACCACCGACCTCTGGCTTATGCTAGGTGACAACGCCTACTCCGAGGGCACCGATGCGGACTATCAAAAAGCCGTTTTCGAGATGTACCCCAGCCTCCTGCGCACCGTTACCCTCTGGCCGACGCTCGGCAACCACGATGGCAAAAGCGCCAACTCACTGACTCAGTCCGGCGTTTACTACGATATTTTCAGCCTACCTACGATGGGCCAAGCCGGCGGCGTGCCCTCGGGTACAGAGGCGTATTATTCCTTTGATCACGCCAACATCCACTTCATCTGCCTTGATTCCAACGATAGCCCGCGAGATGCCGACGGCGCCATGGCCCAATGGCTTCGAGCCGACCTAGCGGCCACTACCCGAGACTGGATCGTCGCCTTCTTTCATCATCCCACCTACACCAAAGGCACTCACGACTCCGACAAAGACAGTGACTCCGGCGGCCGCATGAACGACATGCGGGCCAATTTCCTTCCCATTCTTGAGGCCGGCGGAGTAGATCTTATTCTTAGTGGCCATTCGCACGACTACGAGCGTTCTCACTTCATCGATGGACACTACGGTAAGAGCCAAACTTGGGAACCGCGTTACATTCGACAAGCTCGCGACGGTCGACCCGAAGGCCAAGGCGCTTACACCAAACCCCGCGCCCGGACCCCGCACGCCGGAGAAATATCTGTCGTAACGGGTAGCGCTGGTCACGCTAGCTTGACGCCCATTCCGCTCAACCACCCCGCCATGTGGATCTCTCTTAACGAGGCTGGCTCCTCCATTATCGATATCGAAGGTCTGAAACTCAATTTCACCTTCCTCAATGAAACTGGCGCAATCCATGACACGTTCACGATTGAGAAAAAGTAAATAGCGAAGAGTCTGCGCAGATTTATTTTACCCCTTTAGCCCTGCACGGAATTCGCTGGGATAGAGTTGAACTTTTTGCGCGCTGGAGGATTAATAAGGCTTCCATGCGCCACTGCCTGCTCTCTTTTTCCGCGATCACGTTGCTCGGACTGACGTCTTGTCGCGATTCCAAGATCACCACCTATCGCGTACCGAAGGAAAAAGGTCCTGCGATCACCGCAGCGCCAGCGGCCTCTGCCAACAACCCGGGCGCCACCATGGCCAACACTGCAGTTACCACTGCAAATGGCCCCGGCCTGACGTGGACTGCCCCGGCTCAATGGACCGCCAAACCCACCTCCGCCATGCGCAAAGGTAGCTACGCGATCACTGATGACTCGGGGGCCACCGCTGATCTTTCCATCACTGCATTCCCTGGTGATGTCGGCGGGGATCTTGCCAATGTGAACCGCTGGCGCGGCCAAATCCAACTCCCTCCGCTCGCTGCTACGGAGCTGGCCAGCGCGACCAACCATCTCGACGTCAACGGTCTCCACCTAACCACTGTGGATTTTACCGGTGGCTCGTCCTCCACGCCGCAGCGCGTGCTCGGCGCCATCATCCCCGTCGCTAACGCCACGTGGTTCTTTAAACTCTCCGGCCCAGCTTCCCTAGTAGGCCGAGAACAAGCCGCCTTCGCTGCATTTCTACAATCTATCCGCGCCCCAAGCGCCACTCCATGAGCGACCTCATCCGTCAATTTCGTGATTTTTTTGTTTCATTGAAGCTCACGGTCGTACTCATCGCTCTCTCTATTTTGCTCATCTTCGCCGCGACCCTCGATCAGGTGAATCTCGGTATCTGGGCTGTCCAACAGAAGTATTTCCATTCACTCTTCGTCATGTGGCGCATTGGCGACATACCGGTGCCTATTTTTCCCGGCGGCTACCTCATCGGGGGCTTTCTACTGATCAACCTCATCGCTGCCCAAGTCTACCGCTTTAAACTCACCGCCAGAAAATCCGGTATCTGGCTTACGCACATCGGCCTGATCCTCCTGCTAATCGGCGAACTCCTAACAGGCCTCTGGCAGGAAGAATTCGCACTCCGTCTAGACGAGGGTGAAACCAAAAATTTCTCCGAAAGCTACCGTTCCAACGAACTCGCGATCACCGAAACCACCGACCCGAAATTCGACGATGTCGTCGCTATACCTGAAAAATTTATCGCGCGCGGGGACCCAATCCAACAAGCCAAACTTCCTTTCCGCGTTGTACCTAAGATTTATTACCCCAACGCCGCCCTCGCCGCCCGCGATGCCAACACCCCTGGCGCCGCAACAACCCCCGCAACGACCGGTATTGGCCTACAAGCCACAGCGACACTGCTTCCGCTCACCTACAAACAAAACGAACGCAACGCACCGGCAGCCTATATCGAACTGGCCGGCCCCGAGGGTCCTATCGGCACATGGCTTGTTTCCGCCGACCCGCGCTTTCCAGCGCAAAGTTTTGAGTACGCGGGCCGCATGTGGAAAATCGCGTTCCGCTTCGAACGGAGCTACAAACCCTATTCGCTCACTCTGCTCAAATTCTCCCACGATCGCTACGCTGGCACTGAAATCCCAAAAAATTTCTCGAGCCGCATCCGCCTCAACTCGCCCGATGGCCGTGACGACCGCGAGGTCCTCATTTACATGAACAACCCGCTGCGCTACGCGGGTCTCACGTTCTATCAAGCCGGTTTTGAAAACGATGATAAGACTACCATTCTTCAAGTCGTCCGCAATCCCAGCTGGCAACTTCCCTACATTGCCTGCGCACTGATGACCCTAGGTCTCATCATACAATTCTGCATCCACCTGGTAGCCTTCATTGCCCGCCGCCGTCCCGCTCCTAAAGCCGTCGCATGAAAAAACTCATTCCGCTTTTTGTCCTTCTGCTCGGCGCGCTCTACCTCGGGAGTAAAGCAATGCCGGAACGCGCCACGTCAAAATTCGACCTAGCAGCTTTCGGCGAACTTCCAGTCCTACTCAATGGCCGTCTAAAACCGTTAGATACCGTGGCCCGGAGTTCCTTAATGCAATTTCAAGGCCGTCAGCGCGTAAGTGATCCAGCCGACAGTGAACCACGAGTTAATTCACCCACGGAATGGCTGGTGAATGTCTTCTTTATCTCTTCCAAAGCAGATTCTTATCCCATCTTCAGGATCGATTCACCGGATCTACTCAGCCTCTTGGGCATTTCAGAAGAGGACGCCAAAGTCCGTTACGCGAGTCCTGCCAAACAATTCATGGCCGTACTGGGTTTTCTACCCTCTACGCGCTCTCGCTTTTCGTACGAAAAAATTGCCCCCAAAATATCCGAGTTAGAGCGGCAAGCTAAACTAGCTAACCCGATAGAAAGTGCTGTGCGCACGCCGTTCCAAAATGCCGTCGTACAGCTCTACGGCTCTCTCGTGCAGTATCAGCAGCTCAAGCATACCTTAGCTCCGCCAACCACCGACGACTTTCTGGCGGAGCTACTCCGTTTCCAAAAACTACTTCCGACGGGCATCGCCGCGGTTAGAGCCAAACAGGCGGGACAATCTCACGATACTGAGGCGGCGCAAGCCATGATTGAATTAGGGCAGCGTTACCTCTTCATGTCGGAGGTCACCTCCATTTTAGCCATTCCGCCAGTTAACGGTAGTGCTGATGATAATGCGTGGAGCACCACAGGACAATCGCTGTTGGGCGCTTTCCAAAGCGGTTCGGTCGATTCTTCCGTCCTAGCTTACGCCGGACTTGGCTATGCTTGGCGTCAGAACCAGCCCGAGCAGTTCAACAAGCTCGTTGCGCTCTACCGGTCACAAATCCAAAAGCGTTTTGAGCTTCAACTCAGGAAGACGCATGCTGAAGTGCGCTTCAATGGCGCCGAACCTTTTTATGTGAGCATGACACTGTATGTTTTCGCGTTTCTTTTCGCAATCGTGTCGTGGCTTAAATGGCCAGAGGTCCTTGGTCGTTCCGCGTTTTATTTAATCCTACTCGCCTGGCTTGCGACGAGCGCTGGCATCGTTACGCGGATGTGGTTAGAAGGCCGCCCACCTGTCACCAACCTCTACTCATCCGCTCTTTTTATCGGCTGGGGCTCCGTCGGTCTTTGCCTTGTTCTGGAGGCGATCTACAAAAACGCCATCGGCAGCGTCGCCGCCGGCCTCACCGGTTTTGCCACGTTGCTCATCGCCCATCATCTATCGCTGACCGGCGACACACTCGAGATGATGCGCGCCGTGCTCGATTCCAATTTCTGGTTAGCGACCCACGTTGTCATCGTGACCATTGGTTATTCGGCCACCTTCCTCGCCGGTTTCCTCGCAATTATTTACATTTTGCGTGGAGGATTTACTCGTTCTCTCGACAAAACCAGTGCCGAGTCTCTCGTGCGCATGGTTTATGGCATCATCTGTTTCGCGACACTCTTCAGTTTTGTGGGCACTGTACTTGGTGGGATCTGGGCCGACCAATCCTGGGGTCGCTTCTGGGGCTGGGATCCGAAGGAGAACGGAGCGCTCATCATAGTCCTGTGGAATGCCCTGATTTTGCATGCTCGCTGGGGTGGTCTCATCAAAGCGCGTGGCCTCATGGCGCTCGCAGTCTTTGGCAATATCGTTACCAGCTGGAGCTGGTTCGGCACCAACATGCTCGGTGTGGGCCTCCACAGCTACGGCTTCACCGATTCAGCCTTCATGGCGCTTATCGTTTTTGTTGTCAGTCAAATCGCCTTAATCGCCCTCGCCGTACGTCCTTTGGCGCAGTGGCGCAGCTTTCAATCATCGTAATGGGCTAAGTCGCTGAGGTGCCTAGTAACTCCTCGGCGTGGGCCAGTGCGCTCCTCGCAGTACGATCTCCCAGCATCCGCGCTAACTCACTGATGCGAGCCTTCCGATTAGCCTGAATTGGGGCGATGACAACGACCGCGCGATCCTTGGATTGATCCTTAGTCACAACAAAGTGCGAAGCCGCCTGAGAAGCGACTTGTGGCAGATGCGTCACACATAAGACCTGATGACTCTTAGCGATTGCCGCCATTTTCTCTCCGACTACGCGCCCGATCTCGCCGCCAACGTTTGCATCAACTTCATCGAAAACTAGTAGCGGTACATCATCCAAATCAGCCAACACCGTCTTCAATGCCAACATCACGCGAGCGAGTTCGCCGCTAGAAGCAATGCGGCTGAGGGGTAACGGGGCCTCACCAACATTGGGCGAAAACAAAAACTCGCAGGCGCAATCGCCAGTAGGGCCCGGTTGCGCGAGATCCACAATGCGCACTTGAAAATCTGCCTTCTTAAATCCGAGTTGTACAATCCCTTTGGCGGCAATCTTAGCGAGTTCCTTGGCGGCCTTTTCGCGCACGACGCGTAAAGACGCCCCTTCTTTCCGCAACGCCCGCTCAGCCTCCACGATTTGTTTTTCCAAACGCGACAGCGCACCCTCGAGGTCGCCTTGCACTTCAAGGCGTAGCCTCAATTCATCACGAGCCGCCAGAACCGCAGTGAGCTCTCCCCCATGTTTACGCTTCACCTCAAGCCAAGTGTTCATGCGTTCGGTAAGTTGCTCCGCTTGCTCTGGATCGAATTGAAGTTCCGTACCTAGAGCCGCGAATTCGGCCCCAAGATCGTTAACTTCGATTGATGCAGCGGCGAGTCGTTCTGCGAGCGCTTTGGTCGATGGATCTACTTCTTCGAGCGTACGCGCGTCACGTAGTAACCCAGCTAAACGACCTTGTACCCCGTCATCACCGACGAGGCCATTGGCCAACACCTGAGTGAGTTCTATCAATTCTTGGGCGCGATTCATGCGCTTGAAATCACGTTCCAGTGTCTCGATTGCTTCTGGAGTGAGTTCGAGTGCCTCTAGGCGAGTCAGTTGATTCTGTAAAAACTCGAGTTGGCTTGAGGAGAGTTTCGTTTCGCCGAGAATTTTTTCCCGATCCAGACAACGATCCCGCCAGATTCCATATTTTTGCTGATAGGAGGACAATGCCGGCGCGGCACGACCGTACAGATCGAGCAGTTCCAGCTGGCAATTGTCCTTAAGTAAGCGACGCGGCTCGCTAGGCCCATGGAAGTCAACCCAATGTTCGCCCAGACGTTGCAGCACAGCCAAAGTCGCCAGGCTTCCATTGACGGTGATTTTCGGCGCTTTCTCACGCGAGACACTACGTTTAAGAATCATCAACCCGTCCTCGCATTCAGGCAATTCAAGCTCGGTGAGCACGCCGTTAATGATCTTTGGTTTGGTAAATAAAAGTGCTGCCTCAACTTCACAGGAAGGGGCACCTTGGCGAATGATGGTCTTGTCAGCGCGTTCACCCGCCAGCAGGCCGAGCGCCCCGAGTAAAATGCTCTTACCCGCGCCGGTCTCGCCTGTGACTGCTGTAAAACCAGCTTCGAAATCGAGGGACACTTCCTCCAAGAGGGCTAGGTTGCGAACATGCAGCGATTGAAGCATGTAGCCACTGGGGACAAAAAATCTCCCCGTTTCAAGTGCGACGACGTGAAAGATAGCCGCTTTTTTTGCAGCACAACCAGTGCATGTCGCCAAACGAGCTTATCAGACCTCGTCTAATGGACGCGTGGCGTCACCGAAACGGGGTAAGCGCACGTCCATTTTGTCCATCATGGAGAGATACAAGCGGCACATCTGTCGGTCGGGCTTACCCGTGTAGTCGAGGATTCGTCCGCCTTTGATACGTCCACCACCGCCACCGAGCATTACCACGGGAAGCTGACGGGCCTCGTGATTGCCTGTTAGCATCGATGAACAAAAAAGCACCATGCTGTTATCGAGTAGCGTGCGCGGACCCTCTTGTATCGCGTCCATCTTACTCGCGATATAAGCCACCTGCTGAGTGAAAAATTGATTTACCTTGAGCCAGTCCACTGAATCGGAATGAGAAAGTAGGTGATGAATCATGTAATCCACCCCGAGATTCGGAAACCGCAATGAAGAGTGATCGTTGTTAAGTTTGAGTGAAGTAATACGCGTCGTATCCGTCTGAAATCCCATCACCAGAATATCTGCCATGAGCCGCATGTGCTCACCGATATCTTGCGGGATGCCATCAGCCGGCCTCGCCATATTAGGTTTGGACAATGTCGGGCGCCATCCCTGCAGCTCACCTTTCTTACCGGCGTTTTCGATCCGCAACTCCACCTCACGCACGGAATGGAGATATTCATCAAGTTTTTGCTGATCAGAATTGCTGAGCCGTCGACGTAATCCGCTCGTATCCTCGAGCACGGCATCCAGCACGCTTTGATCGCCGCGACGAACCTCATCTTTGAACAAACGATCGAAAGCCAGAGCCGGATAAATTTCCAAAGGCGTCGGTGTCGTCGGCGAGCTCCACGAGATGTGCGAGCTGTAGAGCATCGAATAATTTTTATGCACTGAGGGATTCGATTTCTCGCATCCGAGTACAAGACTGGAAACTTTGGTGGAATTACCATAGCGCTGCGCGAGCAATTGATCGATGCTAGTACCCGAGCGAATTTCACCGCCCGAGGCGAGCGGCGCGCCCGAGAGTAAGTTGCCCGTTTGTGAGCTATGGATATTCCCTTTTAGGGCCTGTTCATTGTAGAGGCCGCGCACAAACAGCATTTTTTTACGGTGTGCGGCGAGCGGGGCAAGCACTTGGCCAAGCTCCATGCTCTCACCTTCACCTTTAGCCCACCACTCTTTACTGTGAAACCCGTTACCAGAAAAGAGCACCGCCAAGCGCACGGGAGCTTCGCTCGCGGCATCACGGCCGGCCGGCTCATCGCCCCAGACATTGAGCGACTCCATCCACGGCAACGCCATTGTAACTCCGACTCCACGCAGAAAAGTACGACGCGATAGCTGATGGGTTTTCATGGGGTGTAGATTAACTTACTGTTCATACTGAGTGTCGCGACCGCGAATTTCGCGAAACTGATGACTGCGTACAATCACCTCGATCGCAGCACTCACTCGATAATCATTGAACTGCAAATTCGCGCGCATCGCTTCAAGCAAAGGTTCGTCCGATAACATCACCGAACGACCCAAAGCATACCCCAGCAATTTACGGTTAAATTGAGCGAGAAACGCATCACGGCGCTTAGTTACCAGGTAATCCCGCAAGCCCGCCAAACCATCAATTTGAGTGCCGTCTGCAACATTCGCTTGAGCATCGATCGGACGGCCACCAAGATCGCGCTCACGCCAGCGCCCGATCGCATCAAAGTGCTCCAATGCAAAACCGAAGGCATCGATCTTGGCATGGCAGCTAGCGCAGCGCGGATCCGATGTGTGTTTTTCGGTTAGCTCACGCACCGTCAGCCTCTCCGTCGCCTCGTCTTGCGGTAACTGAGGTACATCCTTGGGCGGCCTCGGTAATTTTTCACCTAAGATAAACTCAGAAATCCAATTACCGCGCAGGATCGGACTGGTACGCGAAGCACCCGACATCTTCGCCAGAGTTGTCGCGTGTCCTAAAATTCCCCCACGTGAAAAAAGTTGTACTCCGTCGACGCGACGCCACTCATCGCCTTTAACTCCGGGAATTCCGTAGTGTTGCGCGAGCGCTTCGTTGAGAAAGGTATGATCGGCGTTTAAAATCGAAAGCACCGAGCGATCGCCTTGGAACAGATCCGTGAAAAAACGAATCGATTCTTCATACATCGCGCCACGCATTTCGACAAAGCTGGGGAAGTGCCGATCGCTTTTTTCATCCAGCGTGTCAAAATCTCGGATGTGCAGCCATTGACAGGCGAACTCGATCGCCATGCGCCGCACGTGGTCGTCTTTCATCAAACGTTTTGCGTGCGCTACTAAAACATCGGGCTCATGCAACCGCCCATCCAGTGCAGCTTTAAGCAAGGCAGCATCCGGCAGTGAGGACGTCATGAAATAGCTTAATCGAGTGGCCAATTCTCGATCACTCAAAGGTACCTGGACCAGAGCCGGTCCTGGCGTCTCTCCACGGTAAAGAAAATTCGGCGATACCAAAATCCGCGCCAAGACCAGTCGTATCGCATCCGCATGCGGCAACTCTTTAGCGCGCAAGGTACGATAGAGATCACGCAAAGTCTCCGCTTCAGAGGAGGTTAGCGAACGGCGATAAGCCCTCTCGGCCCAGCCCACCAGCGCCTCCAGGTGACGCGGTTCACTTTCGGTCAGCATACTTCGAAACGCCGCCGCACGCTCATTGATTGGCTGGCGCAACGGTTCAAAGGCTTTAGGGTCCGCATCCTGCGTCGCGAATTGCCAGAGCTGTTCAAACACATCTACCAGCATGAGTGCATCCTGGCTTACATAATGAAGATGCGACCAGATTCGATCTAGCTGAGCACCTTGCGCCTCGTCCAACATCAATCGCTTGAGGGGTTCGTCTTCGCGGTGAAAGAGCGTTAGCGTCACAACTTCATCAATCGGGACAATTTTTTGATAACAAAGCGCGGCGGGGAAAAAATCTCTAAACGCATTAAATCCATCTACATATCGTGCTCTTGCCGCGCTATTTTCGCGGACTACGATTGGGGCCGAGTACACCGGTTTGCGGGTGCCCGCGGTCCACAGTCCGCTAGCATTGGTTTCTAGCACCGCGTTAGCTAAACGCCCCTCGACGTGGTCGGGCTTGGTCGCGAGGACCTGAAGTTGCACGCTACCTTCCGCCCCCGCTTTGGCATCCAGCGTGCAGCTGGCTACGAACTCACTGCCCGCGACTAATTCAGCCGGGAGTCGAATCTCAATTACGGCAGGTGCCTGCACCGCCAAACTCGTCACATCGATCGCTGCGCCATCGCGAAAAGCCTTTCCGAATTTCGATTGGTCTAAGCCGAAATCAGCCAGCGGTTTAGAATTAGTTTTTACCTGCGAGTGAGTCGTGACGAGACGTTCTGAAAATAACGGTCCGCCAAACGCCGCTAATTCCTGGTGCAAAGTTAAACGGACAGCTTGAGCATCTTTGGTCGCAGGTGATTCGGTCTTGTCTGCAGAGCTGACTTCACTCACCTGAGTCGACGGTCCAGCAATGAGCAAATTTTGAATTTCCTGCGCGAGGCGGCTTTTCTCATTGGAATCCGCGGCAGTTTGCCATTTTGCCAACAGGGAGCGTGCAGGAATGATCCGCTGTGGTGTACCGATTGGATTTTCTGGCTCCGTGTAAAAGTGCCAAACGCCAGGGTTGGCAAAACGGTCAGCATGAGGATTACCCAAGAGGATATTGCTGGATAAATCGGCGGCGAGATTCCAAGTTTGGGGCTGAGGTGAGGCCGAAGTAAGCGTGAGATTTACCGCCGTTAAGTCGCAGCCAGAATCTCCTCGGCTACCGATAAGCAGAGAAATTAAATCACCGGGCAATAATCCGACCGAGTCTACGGGATCGATTTTAGCTAATTTACCTGCGGATAACGTCCCTTGAGCGAAGGTCTGTCGGGTGTTTCCTCGACGTAATTCCAAGGCCCAGCGAATGCCGTTGCCGCAACCAATATGTGCATGGTTAACCGTCGTATCGATGCGGAAGGTTCCGGCAATAGGGCTGCGCCAACCGATCACGACTTGGCTTTGAGCCGAAGGATGCACGGCGATACTGCGCGGTTCCATCGTTCCAGGAATACGCACAATTTGGTCCGATGAATTTGCCAGAATGACCGGCGAATCCCCCTCGCCCCAGCCATGGATAAACGGGAAATTGCCTCGATCTCGGATCGGCTGCTTGAGCAGTTCTAGCGCGGGTTCAGATTTGGCCTCACCGATCCCTAGGTAATCAAACCAAGCCGCCAAGGCCTCGCCGCTCACGCCATGCTCACGGGCGAGTTGAGCGCGGTCGGGTTGAGTCGTTTTTTCAGCCTGAGCCGCAGCGGCGAGCGCGCCAGCTGTCTGCGCGAAAATCACGGCGCGACGTTGAGCAAAATTTTGACTCACAATGCGAACGTCCCGCAGGAGCAAATCAGGACGACCGGGCGCGACGAAGCGTGGTCGTTCCCAAACCACAGCATCTTGGGCATTTCCATCACCCGCATCCGAGGTTAAAAGATACAGCGTGACGTTGCCTTGGGCATCGGCCGGAGGGACTTTAAACCGCAGTTCTTGCCTAGAGGTTAAGGGGTCCACCGCTTCTTGCCACGACTTGGGTCCATCGACTTTACCGATGTGACCCACGCTATTAAAACGCCAGAGCGCCTGCTGCCACGACTCAATGAAGCCAGTGATCGCAGCAACATCAGCAACTTTAGCCAAACGCCAGCGTGCACGAATTTCATCCAGCACCAACGAAGAATCCTGCGACTCGAGCATCGTCCACAGTGCGGCGAGATATTTTGCACTGAGCCCGCGTTCACGCGCGACGGCAGCGGTCGTCTTACAGCCTGATGCGAGTGCGTTTTTTTCATCGAGCAAAGCGCCAAAATAACGCGCCAGCGGGAGTCGACCACCCGAGTTAGTTTCGACCATATTTCCCTGCAGATTTACTTTCGAGCTACCTCGAGCGTCGGTGTAGGTCGCATAAATCGCGCGAATCTTCGCCATTAACGCATCGGTTTGATCTCTTCGCGTTGTGCCGGTGGAGAACTCAATGCCATCGGGCAAGAGCATCGCGTGTTCGGAGATTTTTTTCGCAGCGTCGAGGTACTTAGTCACCAACGAAGGCGACATTACGAGCGCTTGTCCCGTATTCATGAATCCTTCGCCCGCTGCCCCATCGACGGGAAATTCTTTCGCCGGATCCAGTGAATCAATCCCCGTTAGATCGCGGATCGTGTAGGTGTATTCAGCATTGGAAAGTCGGCGCAAGACGACGGGCCCAGGATCGCCCGCGCGTTCTCGCGCGAGGATACTCAGCGTTTGATCAATCCAGCTTGAGAGATGGGCGAGTTCGGTCTTTTTGAGTTGGGGTTTATCGGCCGGCGGCATCTCTTCGTTGGCGAGTTGCTCCGCGACTTTTTTCCAAATCAGAGGATGGCGTTTAACGTCGGCCAATGTGGCAAACTGCTCGAGATCGAGTTCACCTTTTTGTTTCTCCGTCGAGTGGCATGACAGACAATATTGTTTAATGATCGGGTGAACCTGAGTTGCGAAGCTGTCACTGGAAATTTCACTCCAATTTTTTTCAAGATTAGCCGCCGATAGACACGATGCCGCAATTACAGCCGCCGACAAAAAACTAAGAACACGGGGTGAAAACATGGATAACGTGGCCAAACTAGAGGCGCGACTGGGAGAAAGAAAATCAGAATCCCCTCGTATATTCATTGATTTCTTATTTTTACGCTATCGACCTCTGCTCCCGAATCTACAATATCGAGGGAACCCCTACCCCATGAAGCTACCCCTGCTTTGGTTGTTGTTAGCCGTACACATCGCCTTGCCCAGCGCCCTGAGGTCCGCGGATCGAAGTTACACGATTGCTGTGATTCCGATGGGGACCACTCACGAATATTGGAAATTGATTCATGCTGGCGCCCTTGAAGCACAGGCTGAATTTCAGAAAAAAGGAATCGAAGTAGAAATCATCTGGAAAGGCCCGCTCCGCGAAGACGACCGCGACCAGCAAGTCCAAGTCGTGGAAAATTTCATCGGTCGCCGCGTAAGCGGCATTGTATTGGCCCCCCTTGACGCACACGCACTGGTGGCCCCAGTCGAGCAAGCAGTTCGCGCAGGTATTCCTGTGGCTATTGTAGATTCCGGGTTAAACTCAACTGCTCCCATCAGCGTAATTTCAACAGATAATCGCGCGGGGGGCCGACTCGCTGCCCGTCGCCTCGGGACGCTGTTAAATGGCAAGGGTAACGTCATCTTGCTGCGCGTCCAAGTCGGCGCAGCTAGCGCCGAGCAACGCGAGGAAGGTTTTCTCACCGAACTCGCAGCCAGCTTTCCTGGCATAAAAGTTCTTTCCTCTAACCAACACGGTGGCGCTACTCGCGATACGGCGTTGGCCGCTTCACAAAATCTACTGAACCGCTACCGCACCCAAGTCGACGGCATCTTCACCCCTAACGAATCCACCACTGCTGGCATGCTGCTTGCGCTCAATAATATCGGCCTCGATGGCGGAAAAGTGCGCCTTGTCGGTTTCGCGAACAGCCAAAAATTCGTTGCAGCCCTCCAGCACCGAGACCTGCAAGGTCTCATTCTCCAAGACCCTTTTAAAATGGGCTACCTGGGCGTGAAAACCATCGTCGAATCTTTGCAGGGTAAAAAAGTTTCACCTGCCGTTGATACGGGCGTCGTACTAGCTACGGCTGAAAACCTCAAAGAGCCGAACGTAGCCTCGTTACTCCCCTCCTATTGATCGTGTATTTGTTCTAGACTACTTGAGTCCCATTTTTGGTTTTTAACTTATTAACCTAGTCCCCGATGAGCTCTCCCACGCAATCGATTATACACCATCGCATCTCCTCCCAAGACGTAGAAAGTTACCACCGCGAAGGCTATCATGTCTTCCGCCAGCCGGTTTTCCCTGAGGCCAAATTTCTGGGTCTAAAAAACTGCTTCGAAAACATTCTGAACAACCTGAGCGCCGACGTTCGTCCCGAATCAATGGACGTACCCCATTTTCAACACCCGGAACTCTTCGAATGGTTATTTGCCGACGAGATTATGAATCTCGTCGAGCCCATCATCGGTCCAGACATCGCCTTGTTTGCCAGCCATTTCATTTGCAAACCCAAGGGCAACGGCAAACGCGTCCCGTGGCATGAGGATTCGCATTATTGGCAGACGATGATCAAACCCATGGAAGTCGTGACCGTGTGGCTCGCGATCGACCCTTCCACCACCGAAAACGGCTGCATGCGCGTCCTTCCTCGCACGCACTCGAGCGGCAAAATGGGATTCTCCGATTACGACGATCTCAAACCTGGCGAAGCCGTCTTCAACGACGAGATCAAGTCCTCCCAACGGGACCTGTCGCACGTGGTCCCCATCGAACTCGACGCCAACCAATGCAGCCTCCACGACGGACGTATCATCCACGGCAGCGAAGCGAATCTAAGCACTAAACGTCGCTGCGGCTATACCATGCGCTACGTGAGCACGCGCACCCGCGCCAACCACGAGCAAATCGGCTCGTGGCATCACATGTACCTGGCCCGCGGCAAAGATCACGCTGGTAACGTGTATGGTGACCCGTCCCGCGCCTACAACGAACTAGCCCGCTTTCGCACTAAGCACGGTAAAAACGGCCATTGATCTAATCGCCTCGGCCATCAAAAGCGTAGCTTTAATGTTAATAAAATACGATAGATTTACTGCGTTCGTGAACTCGCCTAACGCGGCACATTGGAGGACCTTATTAGGTCGGCAAATTTGGCTCTAATTTATTTAGTAATAATATTTAAATTAATCACCTGCAGCATTTAGTAAAAGTGATGCTTCACGTCATCTTGCCGTAATTTAAAGTATGTTAGCTTAGTCTAATTATCAAATTTATGCCTATAAATCTTCGTCTTTTAACCCTATTTCTAGCTTCCGCGCTTGCGGTCCAAGCCGAGTACAAGCTCGTAGCTCGATTTCCAATCGGGGGAGATACCTCAAGTTACGATTATTTGCGAGTCGATCCAATAGCCCGTCGCCTGTATGTTGCGCATGAAAAAAAATTTGAAGTGCTCGATGCCGACACGGGCAAAAAGATCGGTGAGCTAGGGCCAGTCAAACGAGCCCACGGCGTCGCCATCTCTTCCGAGACGGGCCACGGTTTCGCCTCGAGCGGCATCGATGATTTAATCGTGATGTTCGATCTGAAGACTCTTGAGACGATCAAGCGATATAAGTCATCGGGCTCGAACCCCGACTCGATCGAATATGATCCCCAGACCAAGCGCGTTTATGTGGGCAACCACGGTGGTGGCGGCGTAACGGTGATTGATCCGGCTACGGGCGATATAGTAGCAACTATCATGATCGAGGGGAAGCTAGAAGGCATTGCATTCGACGGACGTGGGCAAGGTTACGTCAACATCGAGGACAAGAGCTCCGTCGCCGTCCTCGACACTAAGACACTTAAAACTAAGGCAGTGTGGTCAGCTGCACCCGGCGAAGGCGGAACCGGCATCGCCTGCGATGCCGCCCATCACCGGATATTCTCCGCCTGTGCGAACAACAAGGTGATTGTGCTCGACAGCGACACCGGCAAGGTCATCGCCACCCCGACGAGCGGTGAAGATCCTGACGGGCTGGTATTTGACCCTAAAAGCGGGAATATTTTCACCTCAAATCCCGAGGGTACAGTCACGATCATTCATCAGGATTCGCCTGACAAATACTCAACCCTGCAGAACGTGGCTTCGCTCATGGGCGCGAAGACCATCGGACTGGACGAACAAACGGGCCGGGTGGTCGTTTGTGCGCCAAAGTTCGGCCCTAAGCCCGCGCAAGTGAAGGGCGGGCCCAAGCCGAAGGCCCCAACGTTGCCCGGTACGTTTGAAGTACTGGTAATTGGCCAGAAGTAAGCGCCTGCTGAAGGCATGAAATTTAGCTACGTAATTTATTCACTCCTAGCTATAGGGCTAAGCGCGTGTGCGACAACTCGGCTGCCTGCGCCGGCGAAGTCGGCTGAAGCCCTCGCGGAACAATTTAACTCGCGCTCCCTAAAAGACGCAGGCCTGCAGGGGTTCTTGGTGGAGAATCTTGGTCGTGCGCCGGAAACATGGAATTCCGATACGTTGTCTTGGGTGGCCTTCTATTTTAACCCATCCCTACAGATAGCGCGGGCTCAGTGGGCTGCGAGCCGAGCAGCCCAGCAGACCATGGGCGAACGACCCAATCCGATAATTACGCTATCACCAGGCTTTAACTCGAATCACGAAGTTACCGTTTCGCCCTGGTTTCCTGCTATCAACTTAGATTTTCTGTGGCCGACTTCCGACAAGCGCGCTCGCCAACAAGACATCGCACGAGCTGAAGCCGAGGCGGCCCGGCTCGCCGTTTTGGCCACCGTCTGGCAAGTACGCGTTGAGCTCAGGGCTGCACTTACAGGCGCAGAAAATGCAGATCGTCGCTTAATAGCACTGCGAACCCAAGCGCAGTTACAACAAAGCGTGCTAGAGTTGCTAGAACAGCGACTTGAAGCTGGATCAGCCGCCGCGGCCGATGTTGCGGTGGCGCGTATCGCCGCGTTGCGATCCGAGGCTGCTGCGGCCGAGGTCGGTAGCCAATGCTTGGCAGCTCGCACCCGCACCGCCACGGCTCTTGGCCTACCCGTCGGTGCGCTTAGCGGGATTAGGCTATCCGTGGCGCCGCCCTCCTCCACTCAGTTCGCCGCTGACGCTCTTATGGCCGCGCGACAGCATTCGTTACAATCGCGATCCGACGTGCTTGCGGCGCTAGCGAAACTTCGCGCGCGAGAAGCAGGATTGGCGCTCGAAATCGCAAAGCAGGTGCCCGATTTTCATCTCGGGCCGGGCTACCAGTGGGATCAGGGCGCGAGCAAATGGAGCGTGGCACTCACCTTTGAGTTGCCGATTTTTCATCGCAATGAGGGTCCAATCGCTGAGGCCGCAGCCAGACGCGATGAAGCCGCGGCGCAATTGAGCGCAGTTCAGGCGCTGGCCGTCGCAGGCATTGAAACGGCCGTCGCCGACCGAGCGAGCACGGGGACCGCGCTGGACCATGCGCGGCGCGCGCACGCTGAGATCGAAAAACAAAATGCCCTGGTAGCGCAACGATTCGCGCTGGGTGCAGCTGATCGCCTAGAAGTCCTGACCGCGCGGCTCGATCTTGCCACCGCTGAGGCGGCGCTCGCCGATGCGTCGGCCGCTGTTAGGGTAGCCGACGGCCAACTCGAAGACGCTTTGCAAATTCCCTTTCCTCGCCTGACCGCGCTCGCCGATGACGCACGTGTCCGATCCAATCGCCACCCATGAAAAAAATTATCGCCGCATTGATAGCAGGTCTGGCCGTTGGAGCGGTTGCGACTTGGTTCGCCTTACACCAAGGTGGGGCCGAGCCGATCAAGGCTGAGGCACCCGCTGGAGCCGCCTCCAAGCCGAAAGAAAATCCATTGAAATTCAACACCGCAAAACGCACAGCCGCCGGCATCGCACTGATCCAGCCAGAGAGCCTTGCCGTTGCGCCCGAGTTGAGCGCATTTGGCCGCGTTTTGGATGCATCGTCATTTCTCACACTCGTAGCTGAGGTTGAGTCGGCAAAGATCGCAGCTTTAGCCTCTCAGAAAGCAGCTATACGAGCGAGAGAGCTTTTTACCGCCGGTGCCAACGCGTCCGCCCAAGCGGTTGAAACAGCCGAAGCAGTCGCCGCCAAGGACGCCGCGGCCGTTACCTCCGCACGCTCGCGTCTGCTGGCAGGCTGGGGTCGTAAACTCGCCGAATCGGGGCTAGCGAAGGTTGCCGCCGGACTTGAAGCTGGGGCCTCCCTCGTGCGCCTCGATTTACTTCCAGGTGAGGTGCCAGCAACTGATTTAAAAAAAGCTAAAATATGTCTAGCGGGCGCCGATGAGTGGGTGAACGCAGAGATTCTCGGGCCGGCACCGGTCGCCGATACGCAACTGCAAGGAATCAGTTTAATCGCGTCTGTCGCCGGTCACGCATTGCCCGTTGGCGCCGCATTGAGAGCGACCCTCCCCGGTCCGGGCGGGACAACAAACGCAGTCATTTTACCGCGTAGTGCGGTCGTGTATCATCAAGGCAGCCCGTGGATATTTGTGCTGGGCGAGGAGGATACTTTTGAACGCAAGCTAGTCACGCTCGGTCGAACTTTAGGCTCGAGGGTAGTCATAACAAGCGGACTGGAGCAGACTGAGCAGATTGCCTCAAGCGGTGCCGGGCAACTGCTCTCGGCGGAGCTACAGGCCGGTGGTGCGACAGAACCCTGAGCCATGCTCCAAGCTATCGTCCAGTTCTCGTTGCGCTTCCGCGGTGTGGTGCTCACTGTAGCCTGCCTTGTTGTGGCTTACGGTGCGTGGGTCGCCGCTCATGCGAAGCTCGACGTATTTCCCGAGTTTGTGCCGCCGCAGGTAACAGTCCAGACCGAAGCGCCTGGGCTTTCGCCCGAACAGGTTGAGACGCTTGTCACCCGCCCCATAGAGAACGTAATCAACGGCCTCGGCTCGCAGGACACTCTGCGCTCTGAGACGATTCAAGGGCTTTCAGTGGTCACAGTCGTATTCAAAGCTGGCACCGACATTCAGACCGCGTGTCAGATGCTCGGTGAAAAACTCGGCGAAGTCGTTAGCCTGCTACCAGCCGGGGTAAAACCGCCGAAAATGGGTCCGCTAGTTTCATCGACGATGGACCTACTGAAAGTGGGACTTATAAGCGAGAAGATGACGCCGATGGAGCTGCGCACATTCGCTGACTGGACGCTCAAACCCAGATTGCTGGCCGTGCCGGGCGTGGCGGGATGTAGTGTTTTCGGGGGTGAAATTAGACAGATGCAAATCCTTGTTCACCCCGAACAATTGGTCGAGCGCGGGCTTACGCTCAGCGACGTGCTTACAGCGGCACGCGCGTCGACAGGCATTCGCGGAGGCGGCTTTATCGAGACCAAAAATCAGCGCATTGTTCTGCAGGCCGACGGCCAGTTGCTAACCCCCGAAGACATTGGTAACATCACGATAGTCAAAAGCGCGGCCGGATTACCCGTGCGGTTGCAGGATGTAGCGACCGTGACGTATGGGGCGGTGCCGAAACTCGGCGACGCGCTCGTCATGGGGCAGCCTGGGGTACTGCTGACCCTAAAGTCTCAATACGGGGCCAATACCATGGAGGTCACGCGCCTGTTGGAGGCTGCGCTGCAGGATTTAAAGCCCTTACTTGAAAGCGAGAAAATCAACGCCTATCCGCGACTACACCGGCCGGCAACTTTTATCGAATTATCGCTAGCGCACATCCAAGGCTCGCTCCTGCTCGGCGCGGGTCTAGTGGCCATCGTGCTGTTTGTGTTCTTAGGCCACGTGCGCACGGCGCTGATATCGCTTTCGGCTATTCCGCTCTCCCTGCTTTCTGCCGTAATCATTATGGACCGGCTCGGTGTTACGCTCAACACGATCACACTGGGAGGCCTTGCGATCGCAATTGGCGAGGTAGTGGATGATGCGATCATCGACGTCGAAAATATCGTACGCCGCCTCCGCGAAAACGCCGTACTGCAAAAGCCAAAGTCCACTATAAAAGTGATTCTCGCCGCCTCACTCGAAGTGCGAAGCGCAGTCGTGTATGCGACGTTCATCGTTGCGCTAGTTTTTTTGCCGGTGCTCACGCTGACGGGTTTGCAGGGTAGCTTCTTCGCGCCGCTAGCCAAAACCTACATCCTAGCTATCCTGGCCTCTCTGGTGACAGCCCTAACGGTTACGCCGGCGCTCACGCTCGTGTTTTTCTCCCGGCAGACCGGGGAGGCCGCGGCGCCTCGGTTGCAGTCCGTATTGCGCGGCATCTACGAAAAAATACTGGGGGGAATTGCGCGCCATCCGTGGCCGGTAATGGGTGCAGTCTTGTTGTTTGTGGCCGTTGCCCTCTCGCGCCTTTCCATGCTCGGCGGAGCGTTTCTGCCGGAATTTCGGGAGGGGCACTTTGTACTTGGCGTCTCGGCGGCGCCAGGGACGTCTCTGCCCGAGATGCTAAGAATTGGAAAACAAGTGTCGGATGCGCTGATAAAAAACCCCCACATCGCAACCGTCGAACAGCAGATCGGCCGCGCCGAGTTAGGCGAGGACACCTGGGGTCCGCACAAAAGTGAGTTTCACGTGGAGCTGAAACCCCTGTCCGGCGAGGACGAGGAAGTCGTATCAAATGAGATTCGCGATATTCTCAAGGCGGTTCCCGGTATCCAGTTTGAAGTGCTCACCTTTCTCACCGACCGCATCGGCGAAAGCATAAGCGGTGAGACTTCGCCGTTCGTCGTGAACCTCTTCGGGGAAAACCTCGACCAGCTCGATGTTATGGCAGCCGATGTGGCGAGGGCGCTCGAATCCGTGCCCGGAGCCGCCGAAGTCGAGGTCAAGTCACCGCCCGGCGCGCCGCGCCTAGCGGTTCGACTGCGACCAGCGGATTTAACCGTTTATGGTCTACGTCCGATTGAGGTGCTCGAGACGATCGATACCGCCTATCAGGGCACGGTAGTAGCGCAGATTTATCGAGACAACGAGGTGAACGACATCGCGGTGACACTGGATGCCGCGAGCCGAGGAAATCCCGAAGACATCGGCACCTTGCTGTTGAGCGCGCCGAACGGCTTGCGTGTGCCTCTGCGAGCCGTGGCGGATATTTTTCTTACCGAGGGTCGATACTCCATTCTCCACGACGGAGCCCGCCGTCGACAGACGATTACATGCCATCCGACCCGCGATGTGCAATCGTTCACGGCCGATGCACGCAAGATCCTCGCCGAAAAGGTGCCCCTTCAAAAAGGCATCTATCTGGAGTTTGCTGGAGCTGCGCAGGCGCAGGAAGCGGCAAAACGCGAGCTGTTACTGCACTCCGCGATTGCCGCAGTCGGCATTCTACTCCTCCTAGCCGTCGTCGTCGGCCATTGGCGCAATCTCCTCGTTGTCCTCGTAAACCTACCCTTCGCACTCGCAGGCGGTGTGCTTGTGGTTTATGGGGCTAAGGTCTTTGGCTCCGACAACCTTGGTTCTCTAACCATGGGATCGCTCGTGGGCTTCGTGACCCTCTTTGGGGTAACGACACGCAACGCAATTATGTTGCTCTCACATTGTGAACACCTCGTGGCGGAGGACGGTTTACCGTGGAATCTTACAACTGCCACCCGCGCCGCGTCTGAGCGGCTTGTGCCAATTTTGATGACGGCAACAGTAACGGCATTAGGTCTATTACCCCTCGCGCTAAAGAGCGGCGAGGCAGGATGCGAAATCGAAGGGCCAATGGCCCTGGTTATACTTGGCGGACTCGCGACCTCGACCGCACTTAATCTGCTTGTGCTACCCACGCTGGCGCTACGCTTCGGCCGTTTTGGCCGGTCTAAATCTGAGTGACCCAGGTAGCCGTGAGATCGTGCTCGTCGGTCTCGAGACGAAGGTCGTTTTTAGAGTCAAAAATTCACCACAAGCCTGCGCACTTTGCTGGCCTTGGGTCGATTATGGGTTAAGGGTGTGCGCCCTCACTTTTCCAGCAAGATCGGCAGTAATTCTTACCCAAGCAGGCAAAGGGAATCCCGGCTTTGCAAGGACGAGGGAAGTCAGGCAATTGCAACCGGATCTTTAAGCATCACCGCGGGAGTTAAATTATCAAATTACTAATATACAATTATTTACCAGTTTTCTTTAAAGCTTCTACAAGTCGCATGCTTCAGAAGGAAAACGAAAAAACCGCCCGAGGGCGGCGCTGCATGGTGGACCTTACTGGACTCGAACCAGTGACCTTTTCGATGTCAACGAAACGCTCTAACCAACTGAGCTAAAGGTCCACAGAAAGCAGAAAGGTGAATAACGCGAGTCGCGCGCCTTAGGGCAAGAAAAATTCTGCGCGGGCCGCGATTACATCCTGAGCGATCTGAGCCTGCAATGGCTCCAATCCGGCAAATTTCATCTCGGAGCGCAGGAAACGTAACCACTCAACCGTGATTTCATCGCCCTCGTCAAAAGGACAGTTACCCAAAATATGAGTCTCCAGGAGAGGTTGCGTCGACTGTTCCACCGTAGGGCGCAGCCCGTAATTAGCGACACCGCACAGAGCGAGCGCTGATTTGCTCCCCAAAACTCGCACTGCGTACACGCCTAACTTGGGTCGTAATTCTGGGGACCAGGCGAGGTTGAGAGTGGGAAACCCGATCGTTCGGCCCAGACGCTTCCCCGCCGTGATCACACCGCGCGCTGAATAAGTATGGCCGAGCAAGCGATTCGCGTTCACGACATCACCTACTGACAAAAGTGTGCGAATACGAGTACTACTGATGGGTTCTCCGTCCAGATTCACGCGAGGCGCACTAAAAACGCCGATTTCAAGTCGATGTCCTTCAGTGATTAAGAGAGCCACATCTCCCCGCCGAGCCTGACCGAAACGCCAATTTTCGCCCACGTACACCGCGGCTAGGAGCGGCAAATGACTGCGCAGATGCGGCAAAAATTCCTCCGCCGCGAGCTTCGCATAATTTGGCGTGAAGGGCTCAACGATCAACAGCTCGACGCCGAGTTGCTGCAACCACGCCGCCTTGGTCTGTATGTCCATGATCAGGGGCGTGGCATTAGCCGGCCGCAACAACACGCTGGGATGGGGCGCAAACGTGAGCACCGCCGCAATCCCACCACAACGCTTGGCCGATTGGACGGCTGCTTCGATGACGCTGCGGTGACCAAGGTGCACACCGTCAAACATACCAATCGCAAGGTGCACCGGTCGCGCCGGGAGCGACGTGAGAGCCAAGCCAGCGGACTGCACCAGGAGGTTCACAAAGCGATACTTGGCACCACGTCGCGTGGATGCAGTAAATGTTTTTCTAATTCAGGCAACGTGAGCGCGTTGATCTGTTCGAGGGTGAGCGCGCGATCAAGGGTGAGCTTGTCGGTCGCCGTACGCCGCAACGCCGAAAGGTGTCCGCCGCAGCCAAGTTTCTCCCCGAGATCGTGCGCGAGGGTCCGCACGTAGGTGCCTTTCGTGCAACGCACCCGAAAATCAATTTCCGGCAAAGCGAATCGTGTAATTTCCCAACTCATCACGCGGATGAAGCGCGGTTCGCGAACGACTTCCTCACCCTTGCGCGCTAATTTATAAAGAGGTACGCCGTCGATCTTGATCGCGGAAAACATTGGCGGCATTTGGTACTGGTCGCCCAACATGGTCTTGATGGCTGTGGCGACGTCTGCCTCGCTCAGAGCTGGTACGGGGCGCGTCGCGAGCACCTCACCATCGGCGTCTTGGGAATTGGTGGTGACTCCGAGTTTGATCGTACCGGTGTATTCTTTATCCAGGCTGATAAGATACTGAGAAACGGCGGTTGCTTTACCTACGAGCACTACGAGCAGACCCGTCGCCATCGGATCGAGTGTGCCAGCGTGTCCGATGCGTTTCATCCTGAGTTTGCCCCGGAGTCGCGCAATCACATCGTGCGAGGTATGATCTGCCGGCTTGTCCACCAACAGGATGCCGTCGAGTTCTTTAGCGGGCACGAGCATGATTCAAGTTTCCTTGGTTTCTGAGGCGACAATGCGGATCTGTTCACGGAGCAAACCGATGAGACGCGCATAAAATTCATTCACTTCCATTTTGATACTCAAACCTGCCGCACAAGCGTGGCCACCGCCTTGGAACGCGCCGGCGATAAGATCCATCCGAAAAGCGGCGTCTTTGGCGCGGAGGCTAGCTTTGAGCACGCCCTCGGGCCGCTCCTCGATCAACACTCCAATTTCTACTCCTTCGATACTTCGCGCGTAATCGACCAAGCCTTCGGTATCCTCACCCGATGTACCCGTCTCGGCAAAAATTCCCGCCGGCAAACGACCGATGCAGACGCGCCCATCGCACTCCACGCTCAAGGAGGCCAAAAATCGCTGCAAGAGCTGCAACTTGCCCGCCGTTTCACGCTCATAAAGTTCATGGCCGACAACAGCCGGAGAGGCACCGCGCTCGACCAATTCACCCGCGAGCAGAAAGCAGCGGTGTGAGGTCGCAGGAAACCGGAATTGTCCCGTATCGGTAACGATGCCCGTGTACAAGGCCTGTGCGGTCAACGCGTCGATCGTCAAACCGGCATCAAGAAACAGTCCGGCGAGGATCTCGCAGGTCGCAGCTGCGCCCGCGTCGATCAGATTAAATGCCGCGAAACCTCGGTTGGAAAGATGATGATCCACACATGCCGCTGGGGCTGCGTAATAAGCCTTAAGGCGTTCGCCGGCGCGCGCGTGATCAGCGCAATCGACATAGATCGCCGCCCGGCTCTCGTTGCGCGCAAGAATGTCATCGGTACGGTAAAACCTCAGACCTTGCGTTAAAAAGGCGAGTCGTCGCGGCACAGGGTCGGCGTTCACGCAGATGACATCGTGACCGACGGCAACAAGCCCACGAGCGAGCGCAACTTGAGATCCGATGCAATCACCGTCGGGCCGAGCATGGCCAATGATCGCAATAGGACGGTCGGCCAACTCAGTTCTCAGCCGGCCAAAAGCCTCCGCTAGGACTGGAAAATACTTCGCCACGTTTAGGAGGCGGAAGGTGGGGTTGAGGGCGGTTCCGCAATGGCCGGAGCAGGCGGTTCCGCCAACGAGGGGTTGGCACGCAGCATATCGTCGAGCATCTGCAAGACGCGAGCGCTACGCGGCGTCGTTTCGTCAATGGCGTAGGAGAGTTTGGGCAGAAACTTGAGCGTGATGCGTCGGGCGAGTTCTTCACGGATATCGCGGGCCGTACGACGCAGCCAAGCCATCTGGCGGATGATCTCGTCGTCGTCGTTGGCAAGGATCGCAACAAAGACTTTGCCGTCGCGCAGGTCAGTCGAGATCCGGACTTCCGTAACAGTGATCGCAACGGCATCATGCTGATAATGCTTCCGCAAAATATCGTTCAGCTCACGGTGAATGAGCTCGTTGATACGGACAGTGCGGTTACTCACGGCGTTTACAGGACCTAGTCGACAAGGAGAGAGCGGATCAGCGGATAAGATCTAAAAACATCGCCCGCACAGGCCGAGCGGTAAAACTCAAAGTGCGGCACGGACTTTCTGGACTTCAAAACATTCAATGAGGTCGCCTTTTTGGTAACCATTGAAGTCATCCAGTTTGATACCGCATTCGAGGCCGGCGCGCACTTCGTTGGCGTCATCTTTAAAGCGTTTGAGCGTGCCGATCTTGCCCTCGTGGAGTATTTCTTTGCCACGGCGGACGCGGGCGGAAGCATTCCGGTTGATTTTGCCTTCGGTGACGAGACAGCCGGCCACAAAGCCTTTGGCGAGCGGGAAAGTGGCGCGCACTTCAGCGACGCCAGTTTTGGTTTCCTTGAGATCGGGGTCGAGTAGGTCGGCCATCATCTCGCGGACTTTATCACCGAGTTCGTAGATGATCGCGTAGGTCTCGATGCGTACACTGTGGTGCTTGGCGAGCGGGGTCACACCGTTCTCGAGCTTAGTGTTGAACCCAAGAATGACCGAGCCGGCGGCACCCGCCATCAAAACATCGTTTTTGGTGATGATGCCGACATCGGTGGAGACAATTTCAAGAGAGACTTTCGTGCTCTTGATCCCTTCGAGGATATTGCGCACCGCTTCGGTCGAGCCGAAGACGTCGGTCTTGATGATAACCTTGAGGGTCTTCTGCTGCGTGGCTGCGATATTAGCAAAGAGGGTATCAACGGAGACTTCCTTGGGCGCAGAGTCCGCGGTGGTAGTGATTTTCTTAAGGCGGTACTGTTCTTCTTCGGCAAGTTTTTCGGCTTCGCGGGCGTTTTTCACGACCTTGAAGGTAGCGCCGCTGTCCGGCGTTCCGTTCCAACCGATGACTCGAGCGGGGGTCGAGGGCGGCGCTTCTTTAAGCGAGCGACCTTGATCATCGAACATGGCGCGAACTTTGGCCCAATTTGGGCCACAGACGATTGAATCGCCAACGCGTAAGGTTCCGCGTTGGACGATAACGGTGGCGAGAGGTCCGCGACCGACGTCGACTTGAGATTCAATGATAACACCACTGGCGTCAGCCTTAGGATTGGCCTTAAGTTCGAGCACGTCGGCCTGCAAAATAATCATTTCAAGCAGCTCGTTGATGCCAGTGCCTTTCATGGCAGAAACGGGCACCGTCACGGTATCTCCACCCCAGTCTTCCGGGGCGATGTTGCGCTGCTGCATTTGGTTTTTGACCTGATCCAAGTTGGCGCCTTTGACGTCCATCTTATTTACAGCGACCAAGAGCGCGAATTTCTCCGGATGAAGTTGTTTCTCGTTGAGCGCGATTTTGAGGGCCTCATCGGTCTGGGGCATGAAACCGTCGTCGGCGGCGACGACCAGAATGGCTACATCAGTGGCGCTGGCTCCACGAGAACGCATCTTGGTAAACGCTGCGTGTCCGGGAGTATCAAGGAAGGTGATTTCCCGTCCGTTAAAATCGATCTGATAGGCCCCGATGTGCTGCGTGATACCGCCGGCTTCGCCTTTAGCGACATCGGCCTTGCGGATAGCATCGAGGAGCGATGTTTTGCCATGGTCGACGTGGCCCAAGATACATACCACAGGAGGACGAGTGACTAAGTCCTTGGTGTCATCTTCGACGACGAGCTTCTTTTCTTTCTTCTCTTTCTGAGCCTGCGCGGCAGCTGGATCACCGCGGTGTTTAACCTCAAGAAGGAACCCGTGTTTTTCCGCGAGCTTGGCGGCGACGGTTTCGTCGAGTGACTGAGTGATGGCGGCGAAAATGCCCATCTGCATCAACTCGGAAATCAATTGAAACGGGCGCATCCCCAGGGCTGTGGCGAAATCGCGCACGATCACCGGAGGCTTCATACTGATCAGCTTCACATCGCCCACTTGGGTGACGGTGACGGAAGCGGAAGAAGCGGCCGCGCTAACATTGGCAGAAACAGCTCCCGGAATTGGCGGAGATTTTAAAGGTGAAGCACCAGGACGAGCTGGCAGGGTCGGTAAGGCAACCGGAGCTTTGCTCACGGCGACTGGAACGGGTGCGGCAACCGGAGTTGGCGCAGGCGCAGCGACCACAGCAGCGGGAGTTGATACTGGAGGACGAACCAAAACTGGCGGGACCTTCAGAGCTGGAGCCGAAACCACAGGTGCTACAGGGCGAAGACCAGGTACTGTGACGGTCGAGGGAGCACTGCGCGGCGGTAATGCCGGTGGTGCGCTCGGCGCTTTGGCCGAGGGCGTGGGCATAGTAACGGGCGGTGGGGTGGAAGCTGGACGTGGGGGGAGAGGCGCAGGGGCTTTCGCCACGGGCGCAGGGGCCGCCGCGGGAGCAGCAGCAGGGGCCGCGGGAGCTGGCTTCAAGGCGGCCGCTTTGGCTTGGGCCGCTACTTCTTTTTCCCGAGCTACATCTTGAGTGCTCTTAACGAACACGCCCAAAGGAATTTTGACTTTAGAGGCTTCAGGGGCCGCCACTATGACAGGCACAACGGGCTCGGGAGAGGCCACAGCAGTGACCTTGGCGCCAAACTCTTTTTCGATTTCGTCAAAGTAGATTTTACTAACAGTGCTTGAGACCGACTTGGTGTCCGCCGAAACGTACCCGCGCTCCTTAAGCCAAGCGAGGAGTGACTTGGGCTCTTGGTTATATTGCTTCGCGATTTCGTGGATACGGGTGCTCATTCAGTGCGGCGTCAGATAGATTGAAAAATTAAACAACTCAGTTCGAGACTCGGGCGATGACACCCTGGGCTTCTTCCTCGGTGAAGCCGGCGCCGACTAGGTCATCAGCGGCGACGCCTTCGAAGGCGGCCGGCGAATTAATACCCATGTCAACGAGACGGCCCGCGATGGCAGGATCGAACTCAAATGTTTTAACGAGAAGATTGACCGCGGTCTGGCGTGGGTTGTCGCCGGCGGCGCGGAATTCTTCAATATCCAGGCGCCAGCCAATTAAGCGCGAAGTCAAACGAGCGTTCTGGCCCTTGCGACCGATCGCGATCGCGAGATCTTCCGTAGCAACCTTAAGTAGAACGCGATGAGATTTTTCATCAATGATGATCTCGCGAGGAACCGCAGGTTTGAAGGCCTCGATGATCATCTCACGGGGATCCGCGTAGTATTTAACGATGTCTATTTTTTCACCGTTGAGCTCACGCACGATCGTTTTCACGCGGGCACCGCGAGCACCAACGCAGGCACCCACGGGATCCACTTTGGAATCCGCGCTCGTGACAGCGATTTTGGTGCGGTAGCCGGGCTCGCGAGCGAAGGCCTCGATTTTGACGGTACCGTCGGCGATTTCGGTGACTTCTAGTTCGAATAAACGGCGCACGAAGCGCGGGCTCGCACGGCTAAGAATGATCTCAGGGCCGCGGGGCGTGCTCTCGATCTCGAGCAAAATACAACGAATACGATCGCCGGCTTGATATTCCTCGCCGGGGACCTGCTCTTTGCCTGGCATGACCGCCTCGGCTTTGCCGAGGTCGATGTAAATATCGTTGCGTTCACGACGACGCACGGTGCCGGTGACGATGTTACCGATCTGGTCCTTAAAGTCGTCGAAAATACGGTCTTTCTCAAACTGACGCAAACGCTGCATTACGGCTTGGCGGGCCGTCTGTGCCGCAATACGGCCAAGACTGGATGGGTCGACCTCACGCTCAATCACGTCGCCCACCACGGCACCTGGCTTGAGAGCCTGGGCTTTTTCTACGTGGATGTCAGTCTTAGGATTGCCGATGGAGTCGACTACCTTCATCACAGCCCAAGCATGGAGTTGGCCGTTCTTGGGGTTGATGTCGATCTTGAGCTCCTGACCAGAGTTGATGCCTTTCAAAGCGGCTGTCTTCAGCGCGTTCACGATCGTAGCGATCATGTCGGCACGCGGAATGCCCTTTTCCTTCTCCATGTATTCGAGGACGGACAGAATTTCGCTGCTCATAGTGTTGTTTTTATGGAAAAAAAAAGCGGGCCGCAGGGCCCACCTTTTCGCAAAGTGTGGTTGATTGAACCACGGAACCTATCGGGCGCGCAGAAAGTTTGTCAAGCCCCGCGCCCCGCGGACAGCGCACTTAGAACCTTGAGTTGGCCAAACTAAACCAACCATGGATGAGTTCATTCACTGAGGACCGGGGCCGATTTCCCGCTGAGTCCTCACGTAATCAAAAAAATCCGATAGTACCGCTCGTAGGAAGTCACAATTACCGTGATACCCATCAGGCGAAACGTCGATCTGTCCCACCCTAGCCTGGACAGGCCCAAACGATAGCAATTTGTTTACAATCAACGGCTGTAACGGAAACCTGCAAGTTTTAGACGGTCTCACTAAAGTTAACAGCGTCAACAGATTACTCGTGCGAACGTCCTAGTTAAGAAATAACACTTATAAGAGTACGTCTATCTGGGAGACCGACTCAATATGCTTTTTCAGGGTGAGTCCCACTGCCGATCGTTGTTACGTTTAAGTGTAGCCACTTGCGATAAGACAGTTCGATCCGCCCGACGCACCCAAGCCAACAGATCCTCCGGGGAGATCCACTGCGCGCCGATCGCAGCGACAGAGCGCCCCTCTCCTGCATCACCGGTAGCAACCCAACACGTATCCGCCGCCGCCGCGCGTCCCACCCAACGCTCAATAAATTCATCTGCCGTCATTCCCGTGGGCGTACGGACTACCGAAAACGTCTTACGCCCACCCGGGCAGGTGAGCTCCAAGTCGGCTCCGCTCCCGTCAAACACGACCGTCACGCGCACGCCCTCGCCGTCGTGAATTGCCGCAAGTTCAGCCACGAGCCGAGCCTGTGCGGCCGTTCGTTCGCGCCGCAGCAAGGAGCGCAACTCCGGCCATGCGTGTAAGATGTTGGCCCCGTCAACGAGCAGATGTTTTTCCACAACCACTTTTTCAATCTGCAACTTGCAGCGATTTGGGCAATGCGCGAGTCGTAGCCCGCGCACAAAAAATCTTCGATTTTAATAAACTGAGCAAAAAACACGATTGAAAGCGTCGCGACACCCGTGAAGCTGTTGAGGCTACATCATGCGGAGAGGTGGCAGAGTGGTCTATCGCGATGGTCTTGAAAACCATTGGGCCGAAAGGTCCCGGGGGTTCGAATCCCTCCCTCTCCGCCATGTGGGCAGCACAGCTATTTAAAATCACTAAACGGTGGCGCGTAAAAACCAAAGCGGCTGCAGCGACGAAGTGCTTTCAGCACTTGCGCCGAGCAGCCCAGCCGAGTCACGCGGCGCGAGAGCCGCGGGTAATTTACACGTTTTTCAAGGAGGCCATGTCGATCACGAAGCGATATTTTACGTCGCTCTTGAGCATGCGTTCGTAGGCTTCGTTGATCTGATCCATGCGGATCAACTCAATATCGGAGGTGATGTTATGCTGGCCGCAAAAATCGAGCATCTCCTGAGTTTCGGCAAGACCGCCAATGAGCGAGCCTGAAAGGCTCTTACGGCCAAAGATGAGTGAGAAGGAGGCAACGGGCAGTGGTTTCTCAGGCGCGCCAACAAGGGTGAGGTTACCATCGATGCTCAAGAGGCCGAGGTACGCATTGATGTCGTGCTCAGCGGAGACGCAGTCGAGAATGAAGTCGAAAGTGCCAGCGTGCTTCGCCATCGCAGCCGCGTCGGTGGAGACAACGACTTCGTGAGCACCGAGCCGTAATGCATCGGCCCGTTTGTTCTCAGAAGTGGTGAAGACCACAACATGCGCACCAAACGCACGAGCAAATTTCACGCCCATGTGGCCGAGGCCGCCGAGACCAACGATGCCGACTTTTTGACCGGGGCCTACTTTCCAGTGCCGCATAGGCGAGTAGGTGGTGATACCGGCACACAGCAGGGGCGCGACGCCGGCGAGATTGAGGTTTTTGGGCAGGTTGAGAACGAAGTGTTCGTCGACAACGATGCGCTCAGAATAACCTCCGTAAGTAGGCAAACTGAGGTGTTTATCCATGGAACCGTAAGTCATGACGGACGTGGGAGAGAACTGCTCGAGGCCTTTTTTACAATGAGGGCAGGAGAGATCGGCATCCACGAGGCAGCCGACGCCAGCGAGGTCACCGGGCTTGAACTTAGTGACCTTGGGGCCCACCTGAGTGACGCGACCTACGATTTCGTGGCCGGGCACGGCAGGATATTGAGTGAAGTGCCACTCGTTGCGCGCGAAGTGGAGATCGGAGTGGCACACCCCGCAGTAGAGAATCTCTATCTGGACATCGCGGTCGGTGGGCTCGCGCCGCGGAATAGTGGAAGCGGCAAGTGGCGCGGTGGCGCCGGGCGTGGCGTAGGCTTTAACGGAGTAGGCTTTGGGCGTGGACATGATTTTTTTAGAGGATCGTGCAAAAATGAACCGGAATACTGGACTCAAACATAATCAGCATGATTTTAACCGATCGCAAATGCTAGGATATCGTTAAGCTAATATTTGCTCGTTTTTGGCGAGAGGATCAACACCGAGGCGTATAATCATAAGTAAAAACACGTTGAAGCAGTGATCAAATTTAGCTCGAGAAACTCGTTTAAGCATTAATCAGCGTTGTCGCGCTGAAATGTCACATTATGGCATCAAATTGTAACCTTGCGTCCCCCGTAGTATCGCTTGTTGAGTAATAATCATACCTCTACCCAGATCGATTAACGCAGCTATCGCCGGCCGGCTTGGCCAACCATTTTACTCAGTACTAAACACACCAAACTCCATGAACCTAAACCCCAAAAAATGCATCCAGCTCTTCGCTAGACTTGCGCTAGGCCTGATGCCGCTCATTAGCCTAAGTCTTTTCGCCGCTCCGGCCGATACTGGATCAATCAACGGTCGAATCCAAAACGGAGATAGTGGAAATTATCTTTACGGTGCGCAGATCATTGTGCTCGCGCCTGAGTCTATCGGCTCCACCCAACTGAAAACCTTGGCAAGTACAGCCTCCGACCAATCAGGCTCATTTAGCCTAAATGGAATTTCGGCTGGCAGCATCGTGTTGCACGTGGTCTACACCGGTCTGCTCACGCAAGATATAAACTACACCATTACCGCAGGTGGTACCACCTCGGCAGATGTGGTCCTGCGCTCCCGCAAGGAAGTGGTGGAGATGGACGCATTTCGCGTGAACGTGGAAAAAGCCATGAATGCCTCCGAACTGGCAATCAACACCCAGCGATATGCGTCGAACTTACAGAGCGTCGTGTCGGTCGACGACTTAGGATTCATCGGTGATGGCAGTATCGCTAACGCGCTTAAGTTCCTGCCCGGCGTTGATCTTGAGCAAGACGGGTACGGTTATGGCAACTCCGTCACCCTTTCAGGTGCCCCCAGCGCCAATGTGCCTATTGGTTTCGGTGGCTTCCAAATGACGACCTCAGCCGAAGTTCCCGGCCAAGGCATCAGTGCAGCCGGTATGCAGAGCATCCCACAACGCTCAACCCAGTTGATGCAGATGTCGCTCAGCAATATTTCGCGTATCGAAATTAATCATACTACACTCCCTGATGACCCCGGTAGTGCGCTAGCAGGTTCTATCAATTTTGTACCCAAGTCCGCCTTCGAGCAATCCCGTCCGACCTATACGGTCACAGCGTTTGGCGCTGCCGATAAAGACAAGGTCGGTAAGAGCAAAATGGACGGTCCACTATCCTCTAAAATCAGCACTGTGTTCCCTGGCTTTGTTTTTTCGGCCGTGGTGCCGGTAAACAAGCGCTTTGGCTTCTCGGTGACCTTCAGCACCAACACCGTACCCAAGGCGTACGTCGACCAGACGTGCTCGTGGAATGCCAACTACCTTTATAACCAGACCACCGGCGTCGGCACTTATCGATACATGCCACTGAACCCAACCCATTATAGCTCAGACGGCATGAATCTGAATTCGATTCTATCCACGTATAATCGCACGAGCATTAATTTGACCGGCGACTACAAGGTATCAAGCCAAGGCACATTGCGCGCCTCTTTCACCCAAGCCTACAATCGCATGGAGTATGGCGCCCGCAACGTTGCCTGGGGTAATACCAACTGGACCAACCCACTCCTCTCCACCCTAACCAATCAGGTAGAAATCGATCAATCCTCCTTGCAGCCTCGCGTGTTGAATCAATCAACGACCTGGGTGGTGAATGACGCCAACCGCCAGGAAAGCCTTTCCTACGAAGGTCGCATTGGACTCTGGAAGCTCAACGTTGGTGAGAGTTACGGCAACTCGCGCAAACAAAACCGCGATGCAGACGTGGGCACGGTTTTCTCGATTCTCTACAACATCCGACCCCTGCAGCAGCTACACTTTAATAACATAGGTGATTGGGGCCCAGCGAATATCTCAGCCATAGCGCCGAATGGAACCGTCCTCGATCCCTCTAATTTAGGCAGCTTTATTGCGGCAGGCAATTTTGCTGGTCAATATTATGACCCGATCACAGGCGCAATAACGAACGTACCCAGCAACCTGCCGGCGATTCGTTACAAGCCGCTGTGGTCCTCAGACCATCGCTTTGAAGGTAAAGGATCGGCCGAACGTGATTTCGCGTTCACCAATTTTCCCACGAAAGTTAAATTTGGCTTCAACTACTCAAGCTACAGCCGACGCGTAAACACCGATCCCAACCTGGGCGGTAACGGTCAAGGCTTCATCTATCTGGGCACACGCCCAGGCACTGACTTCATTCTCAAAGGCTACAACACGCCCTTCATTGCGAACTACGGTGTAGCTCAATTTCTCGACCCAAGCGCCATAGCGAAGTATCAGGCCGCGAACCCGAGCCTGTTCGTAGAATCTCGTCCGTGGAATGATTATAGCTCAGCTGTGACCTCGAGCTTCTACCTGCGCGAGCAGATTAAGGCTGGTTACGTGCGCTTCGACACCAGTGCGATGCATAATCGTATCCGCATCGCCTATGGCGTACGCTTTGAGCAGACCCTGGATAACGGCACTGGCCCCTACTTCAGCCCTGGCGGCAATTACGTCAAAAACGCCCAAGGCCAAGTGCTCAACACCCTAGGCGGAGTGTACCAGATCGGCAAAGGTCAAACGATTCAGTTGCGCTATCCCACTAACTCGCTCGCTCAAGCGCACGCCAACTACATCCTCAACGGCAGCAAATCGAACGCTCAATATCACAACTACTTCCCGAGTATCTCAGTTAGCTACGATATTACCCCATCGATCGTGGCGCGTATCTCGGGATCTAGCACCGTCGGTCGTCCCGATCTAAATAACATCTATCCAAGCCTTAATTTACCGGATCCCACAACAATCGATCCGACCACGACCACGACAATCAATGCCAACAATCCTGCCCTGAAGCCCTGGACCTCAAAAAATCTTGGCGCCTCTCTGGAGTACTACGGCGCTGATGGTCGCTCGAATATTACAGTTCGCGGATATCGCCGCTTCGTCGACAATGCCTTCGGCACGAATACGCTCTCCGTTGATCAGACTGCGACCTACCTATCGACGTATGGCATCGACGCGACGGAATATCCGGGATCTGTGCTCCGCACCCCGATTAACATGACCGGTCAGATTGTGACCTCTGGGCTTGAGCTCAGTGGTAGCTATCTGCTCGACACGCTTGTACCGGACTGGGCTCGCGGGTTTCGCGTCGTAGTAAGCGGCACTCGTTCGACGCAGACGGGAGGAGGTATCATGGCTGTGCAGTTTGCCGCGCAAAATCTCTACATCGTGCCCTACACTGCCGGCCTTGGCGTAAGCCTCACCCGCAATCGCTTCACGGTGTCCCTCAACTCTAAGGCCACATCTAAGACCCGCCTGCAATATCTAGATTACTCCACAAGTTCATCGCCGACTTATGAACCCAACGAGTTTATGTATCGCCGTGGAGCGATCCGAATGGATATGGATGTGAGTTTCCACGCGACCAAGAATGTGTCCCTGTTTATCAACGGACGGGACATCACAGGCTACGAGCCGACAGAACTGCGGTACAGCCCCAACACCCCTTCAATCGCCAAGAACTACCATCGGGCTATCTACCAGCCCGTCTGGACGACCGGCGTGAAGGCTACGTTCTAAGCTTTGGGAAAGATCCGATTGATCTAAAGTATAGGCGGTTGCCGGAAAAGCGGCAGCCGCCTTTTTTGTGCCCAGAATTCCGTGCGCAGTCACAGCTGCAGCAAAATCAATTTTACGGTTTTCCCGGAGTAAGCTCAGAAGATCTTAACCGAGCCGCCGCGGCGAGTTCAGTGACCGCTTCGCGCTCACGACCCATGAGCTGCAAAGCGTAACCCTTGGCCTCGTGGGCCCGGTAAAAATTTGGATCGAGCCTCAAGGTTTCGTCGTAGGCTTTAATCGCCTCAGCGACACGGCCGAGGCGCACCAAAACCAGACCAAGGTTAAAGCGCGCTTCGGTATAAGAGGGGCTGAAGCGCACCGCTGCCAACAGATGAGGGAGCGCCTCCACGTCGCGGCCCGTACGGGCCAGCGCGATGGCCAGATTGTTGTGCGCTTCGTGATAGTCTGGCTTTAGCCGCAAAGCGGTTTCATAGTGATCGATCGCCTGGGCCATTAGGCGGGAGTCCGAGAGAGCGATTGCAAGGTTGTAGTGGGCTTGAGGGTAATTGGGTCGGATGCGTAGAGCCGCCTCGTAGTGCGTAATTGCCTCGTCGGTTTGACGTGCGTCCCGCAGAAAGTTACCAAGGTTAGTATGCGCGGAAGCGTTACCTGGGCGCGAAAGCACGGTGTCACGGTAGAGCGAGAGCTCACTCTGATAGACCTCGTTGCGGCGAACCGTGAGTACGCCAAGAGGCAAAGCCATCATCGCGAGCAGTAGCCCGCCCCACCCCAGCATGGCACGAGGCCGGGTGGACTTAATCCCCACATACAACGCCACGATCACCCAAGTGATTACTGCCGCGAGCGGCAGGTACATGCGATGCTCGGCGAGAGTCTGGCGGTTCCCTGGGACCACTGAGGTGGGCGCTAAAATAGCGAGGAAAAACACGCCGAGGAACCCCGCCGGCGAGCGACGCCAACAGGCGACGGCGATCGCCACGACGAGCGCTACAACCGGTACCGCATACGGCAGTACGTCGGTGAGTGCTTCGGTCCATTGCACGCCATAATCAAAGATTAAAGGGCTCGGCCAGAACGAGAGCCTTAAGTAATGGATAAGGGCCTGAAATTGAGTCGACCAATACATCCAAGGCGTAACCTCGAGCCCAAAGCCAGATGTGCCGCCGCGTGAACCTGAGTTGAAGACCAGCGCGAGTAACCCCGCGGCAGTTGCGGCCAGAGCTAAATAATAAAGCCAACGCTGGCGCAGTGCGGCTGACCAATCAGAAGATACAAACACCCCATCATACACTAGCACCAAGAGCGGAGCAGAGACCATCACTTCCTTAGTGCCCATGCCCAAGCCACACGCGACCCAAGAGAATAGACCCCACCCGAATTTAATTCTCGCATCAACGCTCTCAACCGCACGAATAAAACCATATAGGGTAAGTAAATAAAACAAACCCATGAGTGATTCAGCTCGTTGAATCACGTAGGTCACCGACTCAGTTTGCAGCGGATGGATCGCCCATAATAAAGCTACCGCAAAACCGAGGGCCGTCGCCTCGGTAGGGTTCAAACTCGATAAAACCGGCGTGCGATTACTGGGCCCTTGTAAGCGCAGCAAAGTACGACGAACCGTATCTAGTAGCACCAGAGCCGCCGCAATATGAATAAGCAAATTCAGCGCGTGATAGCTCCATGGCGCGGTTCCGCTTATAGCGTAGTTAAGCGCGAGAGAGAAATTCAGGACCGGACGGCCGTCTACCGTGAAACCTTCGCCCGGCGGTGAAAACACCGCAGCTAAATCGGTGAGCTGGCGGATAGTCGGGTTGAGCTGAATCGCCGCATGATCATCAAAAACAAAAGGGACCGTCCAGCTGTTCGCATACACCCATACAATTACCAAGATGAGTACTACCGCCGCGAGGGTGATCGACCAACCACTCACTTGCGCGGGCTGCAGCTGAACCGAGACCGCAACATTAGAAACCTTCGGCGGACCGCCGGAACGAGATGACCTCATGATGAGTTAAAAGCCGGAAAATGACTACTAAAGATTAGGCGCAAGCAGCAGGCGAAGATTGTCTCGCGCCGCCTGGAAATTCGGGGCGAATTTGATCGCAAGTCTGAAATGGCGCTCCGCATCACCCAGCCGTCCAGCGTTTGCATAGGCAATGGCCAGATTGTTAAGCGCCTCGACGTAGTCGGGCCGGATCGATACCGCCTGCTCATAATGCGATAGCGCCTCTGCCGCGCGCGCCGGTATTGATATAAGTTGATTCGCGAGATTATTATGCGCCTCGGCATAACGGGGATTAAGCCGGAGCGCGGATTCATAATGAGAGATCGCCTCAAGCTGTCGGCCGGGCATGGGGGCAAGCAGATTGGCTAGGTTGTTGTGCGCTTCGACCAACGCGGGGTCGGTGAGCAAAGCCGCAGTGTATTGGGCAAGGGCTTCGCTCCGTCGAAGCGGCTCGCGTGATAACTCAAAAGCGTAATTGGCACGGGCGAGCGCATAGTCGGGATTCAGCTGCAATGCTGCCTCGTAGCGATTTAGCGCCTCCGAATGACGACCCGGCATGCTTCCGAGCCAAATAGCGAAATCGTTGTAGGCCTTAGCGTACTTAGGCTCCAAAGCCAACACCCTCAAAAAATGACGTTCCGACTCCGCCCGGCGATCGGGCATCAGGGCGAGTTGGTTGGCGAGGTTTAAGAGTGCCATGGGAAAATCAGGGCGAATGCGCAGCGCCGCCTCAAAGTGCTCCACTGCCTCCCGCTCGCGGCCCGGGAGTTTGGCCAACTCACCACCTAAATTATCCTCCGCTTCAGCAAAATTGGGATTGGCCTCCAACGCCCTCTCAAAGTGAGTGATAGCAGCCGCCGAGTCGCCGCGTAACGCATAAATCATCCCAAGGTTATTATGAGCGAGGACACAGTCAGGATTACGCTCAATCGTGGTGCGATATAGCGTTTCCACATCCACGTACTGTCGGCTCTGCCGATAAGTTTGAACTGAAAGAATCAGCACAGTTGCGACGGCTACCAGCTTCGGGGTAAAGCGTCGCCAAAGACGTGGATGCGCACCCTCACGCTCATCCCAACGAGCCCAAAGAGCTGCGACCAAGGCTAGGAAAGCAAGACAAGCATGATACTGGAAATGATCCGCCACATAGGAATAAACAAACGGGTAGACATTGAAAAAACCCAGGGCTGGCAACAAAGTCCCCCCATACAAAAATAGACCCGCAAGCAGTCCTCGCGCTCGCGGCCTAAGCCCGTACAAAACGATCAGCGCTAATCCCCAAGCGAGCGGAAACACCCATTGCCAAAGTTGCGCAGGGTCAATCGTCCAACGCGGATAGATAAAGATCAGGTCAACCGGCCAAATTAGTTTACCCAGATAAAAACTAGCCGCTCGACCGGCTAGTAGAAAGCGCATCCAAATGCTAAGGTCATAGGCTGCTCCCGCAGCCCCGATGATCGTGCGCTCAACCCAAGCCGTAAAAAACCCGGCGCCCATTCCGACTAGGATCCAAGGTATCAGTGGACGCCAATCACGAGCCCAGCCAAGCGACCCGCGACGCCACCAGATCACGACTAGCAAGGCAGCGGGCAAGGTCGCGGTTACGCTCTTGGTCGAGATCGCCAGCAAAAATAAACCGAGTGAACTAAGGTAATGCCGTCGGCTTCGGGTGTGTTCAAACTTCAAGTAAACCAGCGCCGCAGCCAAATAAAACACTAGAGAGAGGGTATTTTTTTGTTCAGAAATCCAGGCCACTGACTCAACGCAGACTGGATGCAGCGCGAACAACAAAGCGGCAAAGGCTGCGCCTTTCACGCGCAGTTCAGTAAGTACAGCCCCCAAAAGAAGGGCTGAACAAGCGTGTAAAACGAAGTTTACGCCATGATAGCCGACTACGGCATCACCCCATAATCGGTGCTCAATCCAGAACATCGTGTACAAGGTCGGATAATATTGCTGCGTCGCACCCAATTCTGTCCAGACGCGCCTGAGTCCGGTTAACGAACTCAAATCAGAACTGATAACATGAGCCGCGTCATCCCATAGCATCCCTCCATGCAGCGCCGGCAGATACGCCAACCCGACACAAAACAGTAAAAAAACACCGTAAAAAAAATTAGTCCATCTCGGAAGATTTCTATCCGTTTTCGACTGCACACCTAATAGCTGAAATAAGGTTCGGCTGAGCATCGGCGTGGGACTCGCGAAATTACAGATACATCACAAACGGTCGATCGTTGATGTCAGTCCCAAAGTGACTTGAGTAGCTAGGTGCTCTTAAGCCGGCTGAACACTGGCACAAAACCTTAGATTGAGGCTGTTAAATGGTGCGGCCATAGGGAGTCGAACCCCAAACCTCCAGATTCGTAGTCTGGCGCTCTATCCAGTTGAGCTATGGCCGCGTAGCAGAGGGCAAAAAGAAGCAAACAATCCATGCGCAGTGCAAGAGAGAATTTGCCTGAAGTGAAATTCTATTTCCTGGGTAAGCAGCCAATTTACTTTTGCCGCGTGGCCCTGAGAGCCGAGTGCCGCGCCCGAAGTCGGCACGAGCAGGGCGATCGCGACTCATCACTGGGCTTCGCGCCAGTCGATGAGCTCGAGTTGGAGGAGCTTGCGGTCGTTGAAATGGTTCCAAGCGAGCTCGACGGCGAAATCCAAAGGTACGCCCAAGGGCGGCATACGGTGCGCCATCTTCCAAGCGACGCCGTGCAATCGGCGGCCTTGCGGGTCTTCGAGGCTGAAACGAAAATGCACGTCTTTGAAGACCACAGGGCGTTGACGTAAGACGACGCCACTCACGCCAAACACAGGCTCTGGGTTGCCCTGGCCGAAGGGTTGCAATGACTCGAGCTCGTCCAAGAGGCGGTCCCTGATTTGTCCCGGAGTGAGCCAGGTGGCGATCTTGAGTTTAGCCTCGGCGATATCGCCGCCGGCATAAGCGCGAACGGCGGCCGAGAAAGCTAAACGAAAGTCCGGCAGGTGGATTTTATTGAGCGCAATACCGACAGCCATCGGGTGGCCGCCCCAACTAGAGAGTCGTTCGCAACAAGTACCGAGGACCTCAACAAGGTTGATACCGTCAACGCTGCGACCGGAGCCTTTGGCGATGTCGCCTTCGTTGCCGAGGACAACGCACGGGCGGTTGTACTTACGCGTGACGCGGCCAGCGACAATGCCAACGACACCAGGGTGCCAGCTTTCGCTGAACAGGACGATACCGGGTTCAGCGGCAAACTCCGACTCGATCATGCGCTCGGCTTCTTCGGTGATGCCGCGCTCGATGTCTTGGCGCTCGCGGTTAAAGCTCTCGAGTTGGCGTGAGATCTCGGTACAAAACGTCGGATCATCACTGAGGAGCAATTCCACGGAGAGCGCGGCATCGGCGAGTCTACCGGAGGCGTTGATGCGGGGGCCGAGCCGGAAAGAAATGTCGGAGGGCTTGATGGCTTGGCCAGGGCGGACGCCGGCTATTTGCATGAGTGCCGCGAGCCCGGGGCGAGGTGACTCCTCAATGATGCGTAGACCGTGGCGCGTAAGAAGGCGGTTTTCACCGGTCAGCGGCACGAGGTCGGCAATGGTACCAAGCGCGACGAGATCGAGGTGATCGCGCAATTTGATGCGAAAGGCGATGGGGTGGTTTTCGGCACGCAGCTGCTTAAGGAGCCCGTGCACCAGCTTGAAGACCAATCCTACCGTGCACAGGTTACGCCACGCTGCATCGGCACCGGTTTCATCGGCTTCTACGTGGGGATTGATCAAAATACCGTCGGCTAACGCTGCTTCTTTGGAGCGGTGATGGTCTACCACAAGAACATCAATCCCCTGCCCGCGCAGGTATGCGACTTCGTCATGGGAATTGGTACCGCAATCAAGCGCGATAAACAAAGCGGGCTTGCCGCCTTCGAGGGCGCGATCGATCGCGCTGCGCGACAAGCCATAGCCATCTTCGGATCGACGGGGTACGACAAAGCGGGGATTTAGCCCGAAACGTCTTAAAATCATCACGAGCAGCGCGGTGCTGCTCACACCATCGACATCATAGTCACCGAGCACGACGATGGATTCTTGTGCAGCGATAGCGGTGCGTAAACGGGTCGCGCCGGCCTCGAGGTTGCGCAACAGAAAAGGATCACGCAGGGCCGCGAGCGCGGGCTGCATGAATTCGGCGGCCGGACCTGGCTCGGTGATGCCTGCGGCAAGTAAAAGCTCGGCCAGCACCGGGTTGAGACCCAGGGCTTGGCCCAAGGTCTCGATCTCGGCGGCCGGACGGGGCGTGTAAATCCAGCGCATGGGGGTATGACTCCGAGGTAGGGCGCGCAGTACCGAAAGCGCCACGAGGGGACAAACGCGGTCCGAAGACCGCGGCGAATCACGAGGATCCGCCCTACCCTGGCAGAGTTATTCCGAAGCCTTGCTGGAGCCGGTCCACTCGTATTTTGGAGCGACGTCTTGGTGAGCCTCGACGTGCTTACGGTCGCCCTTGTGCCACCAAAAGAAGATGGGGGCGGCGATGTAAATCGAAGAGAACGTGCCCGTGATGATACCAACGAGGAACGTGAAGGAGAGATCCTTCATCACGCCGGTGCCGAAGATGAAGAGTGCGAGAGCGGCTAGGAAGGTCGTCACGCTGGTCATGATGGAGCGCGAGAAAACGCGGTTAATAGCCAGATTGATCACGTCACGCAGGCTAGTCGTCGGGTTGAGTCGCAATTCTTCGCGGATACGGTCGAACACGACGATGGTGTCATTGATTGAGTAACCCGCGATGGAGAGAATGGCTGCAACCATTGGGGCCGAGAACTGGTGCCCGAAGAGAACGAAGATGCCGATCGTCATGATGATGTCGTGCACAGAGGCAACCACCGCGCCTATGCCGAAACCAAATTCGAAGCGGAACGCGACATAGATCAAGATGACGACCATCGACCAAGCGATGGACTTGAAGGCATTCCACTCGATTTCTTTACCAATTGAAGGTCCGATGCGATTTTCGCCGACCTTTTCCAAACCTGCTTTAGGATAGGCTTTTTGGAGCGCGCTATACAGCGGACCGGATTTGTCGTAAGCGGTCTCGAGTTTAAGAATTTCCGCGCCACCACCGAGTGGGCTAACATAACTGGAATTAACCTCACCGATCTTAGCAGCGTCGGCCACAGTGCGGATCTGACCGGGCTCAAGACGTTGTTTGAAGGAGATGGAAACGACGTCACCGCCAGCAAAGTCTACGCCGTAGATGCGATCACCCTTGGAGAAAACAACGACGACGCCGAGGAGCACGATAAGCCACGAACCGATAAAGGCGGGTTTGCCGTACTTGATGAAGTCAACCTTCTCGGTATGGAGGAGGTGCATCATGGGGAAGTTCTTCACGATATCATTTTCGATGAGCCATTCCATGATGAGATGGCTGGTCACGAGCACGGAGAACATGGTGGAGAACACACCGATAGCTAGAGTGACCCCGAAGCCTTTAATTGGGCCCGTGCCGAGCCAGATCATAATCGCACAGATGGCTAGCTGGGTGACGTGGGCGTCAACGATGGTCGTAAAGGCCTTGTCGTAACCCGCGACAAGGGCGCTCTTGAGGCTCTTGCCTGAGGTGAGTTCTTCGCGCATGCGCTCGAAAACAAGAATATTGGCATCCACGGCCATACCGATCGTGAGCACGATACCAGCGAGGCCGGGCAATGTCATGGTGGCGCCAAGGCTGGCCATGACGCCAAGGATAATGCCGATATTAACCGCCAGCGTGAGAACCGCGATGACGCCACCGACGCGGTAATAAGTGATCATGAACGCAGCGACAAGGAGCGTGCCGATAACGGCGGCTTTAACCCCGCTATCGATGGCATCCTGTGCAAGCGAAGGACCAACTTCGTATTGTTCTTTAACGATCAAAGGCAGGTCGAGCGGGTTGTTGAGGACGTTCGAGAGATTGATCGCTTCGCGGTCAGTGAAATTACCCGAAATGACCGCAGAGTCGCTGTTGATCTCTTCTTTGACTGTGGGCGCGGAGTAAAGTTTGCCGTCGAGCACGATAGCGAGGCGACCGAGGCGACCGGCTTGTTGGCCGGACTGGGCGATCGTGCGGGTGACCTCAGCGAAACGCTTTTTACCTTCGTTGGTGAATTGGAGGATAACCTCAGGCTTACCATAGAGGTCAGGGCGAGCAAAGGAGCTGGAGATCATTTCACCCGTCATTTCTGGAATGCGCTTCACGAACATCTCTTCTGTGGTGCTCTGGCCGCCGCGACCTTCGTAGTCGAGGGAGAGGACTTCATAACCGGGGGGAATATCCGTTGAAGCCGCGGGGTTCGGAAACTGGGCGGCGTTAACGATGCGGAACGATAGTTGCGCGGGCTTCTTGACGTTCTCGACGACCTCGGGGTTGTCCTTCGTGTTAACCCCGGGCAGCTGCACTTCGATGCGATTGTTACCAATTGGGCGAATCAGAGGCTCAGCGACGCCGAAGGCATTGATACGGGCGCCAATGATCTCGATGGCCTTATTTAGTTTTTCCTGGCGGGTGTTGTCGGCATCTTTGCCGGCGGCTTTTTCGTCAACTTCAAGGGTGAAGGCGACGCCGCCCTTGAGGTCGAGACCGAGTTGGAGACGGCCCTTAGAACGGCGGAGAAGCTCGTTGAGAAGAATCTCGTTACGCTTACCGATATTTTTTAATGAGTCTTCTAGGCGGATGTCAGGAAAATAGACCGACAGATCGAGCTTACGCTCGAGACCGATCTGCTTTAAAGCGACAAACTCGCTGGGTGCGGCGCCCGATTTTTTGCGTGCAGCAGCATCATCGAGAAGCTTGTTGAAGTCGGCGGATTTAGCCGTGGCGTGTTCTTTCGCGTAGACGGCGAAGGGCACATCCTTGAGCGGGATCAGTTCGGCAACCGCCCAGGCCGCGATAAGAACGGATAGGACGATTTTCCAGAGGTTGCGTTTGAGCATGGTCGTATTGGTTTAAATTTTTTGGGGTTTTAGGACGGGCGCAGAACCGAAAGGACGCGCTACGAGCGCAGTCTGTATGCGAACGAGAGGAAGTTGCGACGCTTACTTAGTTTCCTCGGGGCCGCTCTTTTTGGTGACCGCGGAGATAAAGCCCTTGGCGACTTCGATCTTGGTGTTATCGGCGATACGCACGATGAAACGGTCGTCTTTCACATTGGTGACAACGCCATAGATACCACCGTTGGTGAGGACTTCGTCGCCAGATTGTAACGAAGAGAGCATCTTTTCATGCTCCTTCTGTTTTTTACGCTGGGGGGCGATGAATAGAAAATAAAATCCACCAGCGATGAGGCCGTAAAAAAGCAGCATTTGCCACCAGGGACCGGCCGCTCCGGGTCCTTGGCCGGGGGCTGCGGTTTGGGCGAACTGGGCGATAGAAGAAGTGAAGGAATGCATATTCGTCATTGCGTGTTGCGGATTTTGAAAAAAGAAACGTATAGGAAATCAATTCTCAGACTGCAAAAGCAAGCCCTATCACCTCCACCCGACTCGCATTGAAAAGTAAATCCGCCTCCTCCTGGTCCGCCGCCAAGTCCGAAGAACTCTATGGGTTCAAGCGCTGGGGCTCCGGCCACCTATCGGTCGATGACGCCGGCTTCCTGAATGTCCAGCCGCTCGCAGACGGCCGAGGCATCCGTGCGCTTGACGTCGTTAACGAAGCCGTCGGCATGGGCCTCAAAGCCCCGCTGGTAATCCGCTTTCAAGATCTCCTACGCCATCGCGTCGCCCAGCTCAATGGCGTCTTCAATAAAGCCATCAAGCAAGAGGGCTACAAAGGCAGCTACCGCGGAGTATTCCCGATTAAGGTCAATCAACTGCGCGAGGTGGTCGACGAAATCGTTGCTGCCGGCAAAGATTTTAATTACGGCCTCGAAGCCGGTTCCAAGCCCGAACTCATGATCGCGATCGCGATGCACGAAGGCGCTAATCGCCTGATCATCTGTAACGGGTACAAGGATCACGACTATATCCGGCTGGCACTTCTTGCCCGCAAGCTAGGCAAAAAAATCATCCTCGTCGTCGAACAACTCTCGGAAATAGACGATATCATCAAAATTTCCGAAGAGGTCGGAGTGAAACCTATGATCGGTTTCCGCGCCAAACTTCAGACACGCGGCGAAGGCAAATGGGCGATGTCGACCGGCGACAACGCTAAGTTCGGTCTTAACACCGCTGAAATTCTATTTGCCTGTGAAAAACTCCGCGAAGCCAAACTCGCATCGTGTCTGCGCCTCGTGCATTTTCATATAGGCTCCCAGGTCCCAAATATCATCACGATCAAGAACGCGGTCATCGAGGCCACGCGTTTCTACTGCCAACTGGCAAAAATGGGATTCCCGATGGGTTACCTCGATGTCGGCGGAGGTCTTGGGGTCGACTACGACGGTTCTCGCACGAACTTCGAGAGCTCGATGAATTACTCGATGGAAGAATACGCACGCGATGTCGTATTCAATATCCGTGAGATTTGCACCGCCTCGGGTGTAGCGGTACCCGATATCGTGAGCGAATCCGGCCGTGCCATTGTGGCACCCCACTCGCTCTTGGTAGTCGAAGTGTTCGAGCGCATTAATAAACGCGAATCGCTCGGCCAGCAGCACCAGCCCAAGGTTAAAAACAAAGTCGTCGAAGACCTTGAGGTCATGTTGAAAAACAAGACCAAGCTCGGCCGTCTCGAGCGTTTCCACGACGCCACCCAGAAAAAAGAAGAAGCTCTCTCGCTCTTCAACCTCGGCTATCTCGACCTCGAAAACCGCGCCGCCGCCGAATCCCTCTTTTGGCAAATTTGTGAACAGATTGCCAAAGAGGGTCAGAAAGCAGGGTACCAGCCCGAGGAGCTCCATGATCTAAACAAGCTCCTCGCGGATCAGTACGTCTGCAATTTCTCAGTCTTCCAATCGCTCCTCGATCATTGGGCGCTCAAACAGCTTTTTCCCGTCGCCCCACTCCACCGCCTCAACGAAAAGCCCACGGTCAACGCCATCCTTGCCGACATCACGTGTGACTCTGACGGTAAGATCAGCAGCTTCATTGATTTACAGGACACTAAGGATTACATCACGCTGCATCCGCTTAACGGGAAACCCTACTACCTCGGAGTATTTCTAACCGGCGCCTATCAGGATATTATGGGCGATCTCCACAACCTCTTCGGCCGCGTCAACGAGGTCCACGTCTTCCTCGAAGACGACGAGCCTAACGGCTTCTACATCGAAGAGGCGTTGAGCGGTAGTCGTATCGCCGACGTGCTCGAAGGAGTTCAATACCAACAGGAAGAACTCTGTCGCAAGATGAAGGCTCAGATCGATTTAGCCACGAAGAAAGACATCGTGAAACCACGCGAGGGCGTCCGGTTGCTCGAGTTGTACGAAAGTCAGATGCTCAACAAAACCTACTTGAATATCGAGTCCAAGAGCGGCCGGAAAAAGAAGGCGTAATACCGTCGAACCATCGAGATCGAAAAAACGGCGCCCGGGATCAAAGCCGGTGGCGCCGTTTTACATTTTGGGAGTGAACTCAGACCAATTTCGACTGGACGAGTTTACTAACCGCACCGAAGTCGATCAGAGCAGCGTCAGGATGCACTTTGAGCGCGCCAATAACTTTACCCATTTCTTTTTTCGTTGTCGCGCCCGTACTCGCAATGGCTTCGGTGATGAGAGTATCAAGCTTGGCGGCGTCGAGACCAGCGGGGAGATATTTTTGAAGAATCTTGATTTCAATTTCGTTGGTGGCGACCAAGTCGGCGCGACCACCTTTGGCGAAATCTAGGTTAGCATCGGTAAGATTTTTGACTGCTTTGCGCAAAGTCGCGAGCGAGAGCACGTCATCGATTTCTTTATTTCCGTCCATAGCCGCACGCTTGATCGCGGCATCGGCGGTACGCAAAGCGGTCGTGGTGACGCTGTCGCGGGCTTTCATGGCAACAATGATGTCGGCACGGAGGGTTTCGTAGATGGAAGACATGCGTGTAGCGTGGCGTACGGCGTCATCTTGTCGAGACGGCAACCGCGCCGCGGTCTTGCACATAGTGCCTATCCCATCACGTTTAATTCTGTGCATCCTCAGCCCTCACTCAACGTTCTTGGCGGTCCGCTCAAACCTTGCTCGGTTAATCCTATGACGGGATTTTTCAGTAATGGCCAGTGCGACACGTGCGCGGAAGATCTTGGTTGCCATACCGTGTGCGTGGAGGTCACCGCAGCTTTTCTCAGCTACAGCCGCGCAGCGGGCAATGACCTATCCACGCCGCGCCCAGATTATAATTTCCCAGGGCTGCAACCCGGTGACCGCTGGTGCGTATGCGCCGCACGTTGGCAGGAGGCACTAGAGGCCGGCGTGGCAGCGCCGGTGGCACTTGCATCCACACATTTCCGCTCGCTCGAAGTCGTGCCTTTATCCCTGTTAAAGGAGCACGCCACTGCATGAACGAATCCCGCCCGCCATCCAACGACCCGCTGCACGGCATCACCCTAGAAGCGCTCCTAACCGAGCTCGTGGCCCGGCATGGTTGGGAAGAGCTAGGTCGCCGCATCGACGTGCGATGCTTCAACTACGATCCTAGCGTCAGTTCTAGCCTAAAGTTTCTGCGTAAAACACCTTGGGCGCGTCAGAAGGTCGAAGAGCTTTATCTGCGCGGTCTTGGCGGTCGCGGCTAGTGATTAGCCTAACCTCAAACGATGAGGGGTTTTTTACGCATCTCAACCAGGGCGAGCAACAAATCACCCTTGGATAAACTTCCGATTAATTTGCCGCTGGAATCTACCACCGGCAAACGCTCCGCTTCAAAATTCAAGAAACGCCCGAGCGCCTCACTCAACGTCGATTCAGGACCCACACGCGGAAACTCTTCCCGCAAAATGTCATTAGCGATCACGAGTTCCGCCAACTCTGGTTCACCGAGATAGGGTTTTATATCGTGCAGCGATACCGCGCCGAGAAACAGCCCCTGCGTGTCGGTCACATAAAGGTTATTTACGCGGGTCGCCAGAAACCTCTGCGCGATTTCAGCAAAGTGGGCGTTGCGATTGAGCGTCGGAGGTTTGCTCTTCATTAACTCGGCAACTTGCCCGCGACCAAACCCCGTATCGCCAGAAACCTCCGCCGCCTTTTTTTTCAAAACCTCACTGTAAAGCGAACGTCCTTCGAGCCCCTTAGCGGTGTAATAAGCAATAACGCTGCATAACATCAATGGTAGGATGATATCGTAGCTCAATGTCATCTCGAAAAGCATGATCACCGCCATCACCGGAGCGTGACTCACTGCTGAGAGAAAAGCCCCCATTCCAACCAAGGCGAACGCCCGCGGATCCACCGCCCCACTCGGCCAGATGGTGTGCACAGCTTGCCCAAAAAGAAATCCCGACCCTGCCCCCATGAATAACGAAGGCGTAAACACACCGCCCGGGGCACCCGATCCAAACGACGAGGCCGTGGCTAGCCACTTGCAGGCAACAAACAGTAGCAAGGTCGTCCACAATACATGCCCTTTGAGAATAGTGACGACCACCGAGTAACCGTTACCGCAGACTTCGGGCACCTGAATTGCCAATGCGCCCACGATCAATCCACCCAGCGCCATGCGCGCCACCAGCGGCAACTTTGTTGCTATGAAAATCTCTTCAGCCCGTTTTAACGAACGCAAAAACCATGGTGCCAACACTCCGGCGATTACCCCCAGCGCGATGTAAGCCGGCATCTCGAGGGGCGAACTCAAACGAAACTCCGGCACCTTATAAAGTTGGGCCTCACTCGTGAGCACGCGGACCGTCATCGCCGCCACAACCGCCGAAACCGCCAACGGCCCCAAGCTCTCCATTGCGATGGTACCGAGAATGATTTCGGCGACGAAAAAAGACCCTGCGATCGGTGCGTTGTAGGCCGAGGCGATGCCGGCCGAAGCACCACAAGCCACCATTAAGCGCAATTGGGGTGGGGTAAATTGCCGCCAACGCCCAACAAACGAAGCCATTACCGCAGCCAGTTGCACCATTGGACCTTCACGCCCGATCGAGCCACCAGAACCGATGGAAAATAAAGCTGCCGTGCTTTTCAACAAGCTCGCCCGAATCGGCACATGGCCCGAACCGATTGAAATGGCTTCCATATAATCCGTCGAACTTTGCCCCTTGGTCAGGTGTTTACCGAGCATCAGAATGACACCCGCGAGCAAACCACCCACCGCGGGCAAAGTTAACACCGCCCACCAAGGTAACTGCTTCATCGATTCGACGACACCCTCATTCGAACCGGTTAACAAACGATGAGCGCCTTCGGCCAAACCCTGAAATACGAGCGAACTCAACGCGCCTAGAAACCCCGCAAAGCCGGCCCACAACAACGTGATTTGCCACTCGGTGGGCTGAAGTTTTTCCTGCACCCATACCCGCCAACGCAATAGCCGCAGCATCCGCTCTAGCAGAAGCTTCGCTGGATCAGTGACGACATTCATCACTGCTGCGTCCGTGCCAATACGGCCCGGAACTCTGCCTCAGTAGGCGCGCCGAGCAACGCGGCTCGAGTGGTTGCCTTTTTCAACATGCGCGACAAAGCCGCAACCGTTTGCAAATATTCGCTTACCGCCGCCTTGGGTGTACCAATTAAAAACACCAAGCGCACGCGCGGATGCTCTGCATCGAAAGCTACAGCCTCAGCCGTTCGCGCAACAGCCAAAACAATGCGGCCAACTGCAGTCGTACGTGCGTGCGGTAAAGCCACATCATCGGCGATACAAACCGATGAAAGGGCCGCACGCTCGAGCAAATCACGCATGAATAGGTCCGCATCGCGCACCTCGGGAGTCGCAGCGCGTAGGCGCTGGTGAAGCGCCCGGATCGCTTCTTCACCCGAGTTAACCCGCAAATCGGTCACAACGGCATCCGGCGAGGCGATAAGTTCAATCGGAGAGTTCAAGTGATAGGAGCGTGCGGATGTCGGACACTGAAACAAGCGTGCGTTAAGAATTTTTTAGCACTAGAATTTTAGGGCGTTGATCAAACGCATCACCCCATTTAGTCCAACGTGTAGGGCTGGTCCTGCTCTTGTTCGGCGTGAGCGGTCAAGGCCACCAAACTCTTTAAAGAGGTAAAATGCTGGCTTAGGTCAAAATCTCCACCCAGTCCACCGATGAGCTTGTCGAACAGATCGCGCTTAGAGGCCTTCAGGGCTTGGATGCGTTCCTCAATGGTGCCGGCAGTCACCATGCGATAGACGAAAACAGTATTAGTCTGCCCGATACGGTGCACCCGATCGACAGCCTGCGCTTCGACGGCAGGATTCCACCAAGGATCGAGCAAGAAAACATAGTCTGCGGCGTGCAATGTGATTCCGGTGCCCGCCGCTTTGAGTGAAACCAACATCGCAGCAGCGCCTTGCGCACCTTGAAATTGCTGTACGGGTTTGAGACGGTCGAGCGTCATGCCCGTTAACTCATACCGAGGTAAATCTGGAAACTGTGCGCTTAACGCCAAGCGGACCCGATCCAGCAGCATCACAAATTGCGAGAAGATGACCACCTTGTGGCCGCTGCCAACGATCTCGGCCAATTTTTCGAGTAACAAGTTTATTTTACCCGAGTCGGTCAGGGGCGCCTCCATCCATGGCAACATATCCGGGTCACAGCATGTCTGCCGGAGGCGCGTGAGCAATGCGAGGAAGCCAAACGATTTTTCCCGCATGGCCGATCCCACATCATCACCCAAGCGATCCAGCCCCTCGGAGCAGATGCGGGCGTATTCGGTCCGCTGCACCGCAGTGAGTGGGCAAATAAGATCCATTTCAACTTTTTGCGGGAGCTCCTTGGCGACTTCATTTTTTGTCCGCCGCAAGATAAACGGAGCCAATTGCGCACGTAATCGACCGAGCGTACCCTCTCGATCCGCTAACAACGACGCTTCAAAAGCTGCGCGCGAACCTAACAAGCCAGGGAGCAAAAAGCGAAAAATGCTCCACAAATCTAGCTGACGATTTTCAAGAGGCGTGCCGGTCAACACGATCCGATGTCGTGTGCGCACCGCAAAGCACGTCTGTGTGATCTTGGCATCGGGGTTTTTAATGAACTGTCCCTCATCCAAGACCGTGTAGCCAAACTCCAGCGCCGGCAACAAGGCGCGGTGCTTGCGTAGTTGCGTATAACTCGCGATCCAAACCGCCGCTGCCGGTTGATTGATAAAATCATGACCGCTCTTGAGCACATCGACCGTCAAAGCCGGAAAAAATTTTGCGATCTCCTCGCGCCAAACCGGCACCACGCTCGCTGGGCACACGATTAAGCTCGCACGATCAGGCACACGCCGAGTCGCGAGCAACGCGAGCACTTGCAGTGTCTTACCCAAACCCATCTCATCAGCTAGCAAACCGTGACAGCCGACTTCACACAAGTGGTGCATCCACTCCACGCCTCGCCGTTGATAAGGCCGTAGTAACTCAGGTAACTCAGGCGTGGTTTCTGGCGGAGCTAAAACCTTGTGCCGCCAAGCCTCCATCTCAGGTGAAAGGATCAGTTTTAATTTGGCGTCGTTGAACAATGAAAAAACCAAATAAGGTGAGACTCCCCCCCCTTCAGCTACTGGATGCGCACCTTGCGTCTCGGCGATATTTTTCTGCCAAGCTTGGTAGGAGTTCCACCGATCAGCCGGCAACGAAACGATTCCTAAACTAGGTATAATCACGGGCTGGCCGCCGCGCTTGAGCAGCGAATTCACCTCGCTGTCGGTCAGCATGCGTTCGCCGGCCCGAAATATCCAACGCAGGTTAAGCGCGGCGTGTTCGCCTGCGCCCGAGGTGCCCTTGGCGCGTTCGGCTACCGCCTCGATCTCGATCGCGCGCGTACCCTTAATAAGATTGGCCGCCTTGTCATCCAGCTCGATCGCAAACATCCGCCGCCACGGAGCGAGTGTGGTCTTTAGAAAATTCGGGATCTCAACCAACGACTCCAATAGATACGCGCCGGTGTCGTGTTGATAATGAAAGTGAGCTTTACGCGCATAAGCGGCCAGTCCGATAAGCTTGGCGCGTTCGCCCGAAGATGCATGGTTGGTAGCGCTCGCGTGCGCATCCGGACCAAGAGCTGGATGACGAGTTTTTTTATCCGCTTCGACCCAGAATGCCTGAAATTGTAAACCCACAGTGCGCGTTTTAAATACGAGCAACAACGGCCGGGAAGGACCATTTAACCGAGCCGCCGGGACCACGTGGGGCCGCGCCGGCGGGTGGCCATTACCAGGTGCAAAAGCATGGGCGGTCGATGATGACGAAACGTGTTGTAGGCCGGGTCGAACAAATCCGGACGTCGCAACGGGCGCAGTCGCGCCACCCAGTGAGGCCCCGCGAGAGGCATCGCTTGAGGCGGCTCGCGGTAAATCCTCGGGCAACGGGGAAATTTCGTCGGCGACGAGTTCCTCGATTTCGTGCAAACCGGCCACTGCCAGGGCGTGGGCTACTTCCAAATCTGTCGTCGAAGAACGTACCGAAAAACTATTCACACCCCATTCAATCACGGCGTATTCATCTTTTTTATCAATGCGCCGATGCACGATCGCATCACGATCAGTCAGCTCCAATTCACGCACTTGTCCGTCCCGATAAATTTGCCGACCCAATTCCAGCTGGGTGGAGCTGAATCGCTCGGACCAGTCATTTTCGAGTTTTCCAAACCAAAACTCGAGGGAGTGCGGTGTGTAGACGCGCTTCGGGCCGTGAGACTGCATTCGCGTGAAAGATTACGAAAATAGAATTTTTGGGCCCACTCTGCAACAACGAATTACGATCAAAGTGCGCATAACGACTTTCGCTAAATCGTAACATAAACGCCATGAATTCGCCATGCACGGCGATTAAGTGTACCTACAGACCGCTATACTACCAAGCGTCACATTACACACACTACGTGAAACTCGCCCTTGTCACCGAAACGTTTCCCCCGGAGGTCAACGGCGTGGCGATGACATTTGGAGTGATCGCACGCGAGCTCTCGGCCCGAGGCCATGACCTCACCATCTACAGACCCCGCCGCGACGATCTTCCTCAGCCTGAAGGCGAAGTTCCCTACCGCGTAATGAGTTTGCCGGGCTTACCGATTCCAGGTTACCCCCTGCTGAGGCTAGGTCTACCCGCCGGTCGCACGCTACGAAAACTTTGGCGCGCAGATCCACCAGATCTGGTGCACGTAGCCACCGAGGGACCACTCGGCGCGACTGCAGTCACCGCCGCACGCGATCTAGGCTTACCCATCAGCTCAAGTTTCCACACCAACTTCCATACCTACACACGCTCTTACGGCTACGGTGCTTTTCACCGCCTTACGCTAGCTTGGCTGCGCTACGTGCACAACCGTACACAACGCACTTTCGCCCCCACTCCAGAACTGTGTGCCGAACTGGGTACGTACGGTTTTCGCAATCTTGCCGTTCTCTCGCGCGGCGTTGATACCCGCCAATTCGATCCCTCGCGCCGCTCGCGCGAACTTCGTGCTAGCTGGGAGGCGGAAGACAACACGCCGGTTGTACTCCACGTAGGCCGCATGGCCGCCGAAAAAAACTACGAACTCGTTTTTCGCGCTTTTGACGCCATGCGCGCCGCTAATCCACGTTGCCGCTTCGTACTCGCGGGCGACGGTCCGCTCAAAGCTCGGCTCGTACGAGAACATCCGGAATGCATGTTTGCAGGTTTTTTCTCCCGCGAGGAAATTGGCCGTTACTACGCTTCTGCCGATATCTACATACATGCCAGCCTCACAGAGACTTTTGGCAATGTCCTGACCGAGGCCATGGCCAGCGGACTCGCTGTCGCCGGTTTCAATTATGCCGCGGCTTTAAAATTTATCCGGCACGGCGAAAACGGACTGAGTGTTCCCTGCGATCAGCCCGCCGCCCTCATTGCGGCCGCTGTCCAACTCGCCTGCGACGCCAACCTTCGTCAGCAGCTTCGTCACGGAGCACGCGCAAGCGTTGAGCCGCAATCGTGGTCATCGGTCATCGCCGGCTTCGAAGCCGATCTTGCCGCCGTTATAGCCGAAACTCACCAGGCTAAGCGGCTCTGCATATCTACCCCGTAATCCCTTAATGCCCGCTCAGATTCTAATATTAACCGCCGGATATGGCGAAGGTCACAACGCCGCCGCCCGCGCTCTAGCAGCCGCTTGCGACACGAATTACGGGCCTGGAACCGCGCGGGTAGTCGATCTATTCGCCTTGTCGCGCCCACGATTCAATCAAATCAGTCGCCGCGCCTATATCGCGACCATCAACGGTGCCCCGCGACTCTGGAGTAGCCTCTACGCTTGGGTCGATCGTTCCAATTTAGTGCCCCGCTGTTTTTGGCTACTGGGCCGAGAACGCCGCCTACTCGCTCATATACTTGCCGAAGAAAAACCCGCCGTCATTTGCAGCACATATCCGGTTTACGCGTTTCTGATCGCACGTCTGCGCAATGAAGGGGAAAGCCTCCCGCCGCATTTTAACGTAGTCACGGATTCAATTAGCATCAACTCGCTTTGGTGGCGGGCCGGCGCTGCCGGCTGGTTTGTCCCAAATCCTGACTCTGCAGCCGTCATGCGTGCGGCTGGAATTGATCCTGAAGATCTCCACATCACTGGATTTCCCGTCCCGGCATTTTTTAGCGATTACGCCAGTCGTCTCGCGCCACCCGACCTCGCGAGTTCAGGCTCAGCCCCGCGGATACTTTACATCATCAACTCGGGTAGCAGTCACGCCGCCGAGACCGCCCGCTTGCTGCTAGCAGAGACCGGTTGGGAAATCACTATCGCCGTGGGCCGTGACGCTGCGCTCCAAACCGAGCTCACCCGACTCGCCGCCGGACGTGCTCTGCGGGCAGATATCTTAGGCTGGACTGACCAAATTCCGCATCTGCTTATGACGCATCACGTCGTTATCAGCAAAGCCGGCGGCGCCACAACCCAGGAGGCCATCGCGGCACGTTGCCCGATGATCGTGAACCAGATCGTCCCCGGCCAAGAAGAAGGCAATTACGAGCTACTACGCCGCACCGGCGCCGGCGCCTTGGCGACTACCCCCGCTGCGGTAATTGAAACCTTGCGCAAAGCCTTCAAGGATCGCGGCGCAGTCTGGCTACAATGGCGTAACGCACTGGCCCCCATCGTACGCAACGACGCGGCTAACGCAATCGCCCGGCATCTCATCGCGGCCAGCCCCCCCCACGAAAAAGCCACCACCCCTACGTTTGCCCCGTTGCCATGAAAATACGTTTCATCCTCAACCCCGTCTCTGGCCGGCATGCGCGGAGCGCCCGGCTCTTGCCGTTGTTGCGTGACTTTATTCGCAGCCAAGCGATAGACGCCGAACTTCACCCAACGGAGGGACCCGGTCACGCCACAGTGCTCGCCCGAGAAGGGGTGTTAGCCGGTTGCCAACGTATTGTGGCCATTGGCGGAGATGGGACCATGAACGAGGTCGCCCAAGCGCTGATCGACACGCCTGCCGCGCTTGCGCTCATTCCCTGCGGCTCGGGTAACGGGCTCGCCCTTCACCTCGGATTACCCCTCGCACCGCTTGCAGCCTTGCACCTCGCCGTGCAAGACACTGGCCGCATAGCTGCAATCGATACCGGATCCGTCAATGGCCGCCCGTTTTTTAATGCGATGGGCTTCGGACTCGATGCCGATGTGAGCGAGCGCTTCAACCGACTCAGCACGCGAGGTCTGCCAACGTACGCGCGCACCGCCTGGACCGCGTTCCGCCAACGTCGAAGCGAGAGATGCCGCATCACCCTCGGCGGCCACACCGAAACCACTGATATCCTGCTGCTGGCCATCGCCAACTCCGACCAATACGGCAACCGCGCCTTCATTGCGCCAGGCGCGCGCGTAGACGATGGCCAACTCGATCTCATCGCCATTCGCCCGGTAAGTTTAATCGGTGCCGCGGGGTTAGGCGCCCGACTTTTTCTTGGTAACATCGATCACAGCCCTTCCGTCCGGCGCTTCCGAGGCTCCCGTTTTCTCATTGATCGTCCCGCCCCCGGGATCGTTCACACCGATGGGGAAACGCACGCGACTGGCGCACGCCTCGAGGTCCGCGTACACCCACAAAGCCTGCAGCTCGTTGTGCCACTCACATCTCGGGCCAAAGCCTGCGTCGAGGATCACGCCCCCTCTGGTTTCGCTCTTCAATTGCCATGAACAAGCTCCGCGTCCGCACCGTTATCCTCTCTGACGTCCACCTCGGCACCAGCGAAAGCAAAGCCGCAGAAGTAAATCATTTTCTCCGCCACGTTCGTTGCGAAAAGCTTATTTTAAACGGCGACATCATCGATGGCTGGCAACTGCAGCGCGGCGGCAGTTGGACCAAGGCCCACACGCGCTTCATTCGCATCGTGCTGAAAAAACTCGAGAAGAAAGACACTCAAGTCGTATACCTCCGCGGCAATCACGACGATATACTTACTCAGTTTCTGCCGCTTGATTTTGAAAACCTGAAGATTGTCGAAGAACACATCCATGAGGGTGCACGCGGCAGATACCTCGTACTTCACGGCGACGTCTTTGACACCGTGACGAAAAATTTCGTTTGGCTAGCCCACCTAGGCGACTGGGGCTATCGGGCGCTACTTAAGATCAACCGTGCATACAACATATGGCGAGCTTGGCGCGGCCTCGAATATTGGTCACTGAGTAAAGCCATCAAAGCACGGGTGAAATCTGCGGTAAATCACGTCTCCAACTTTGAGGAGCACATCGCCGCGCTAGCGAAATCACGTGACTGCCTCGGTGTCATGTGTGGGCACATCCACACCGCGGCCGATAAAATGCTTGGTGAAATCCATTACCTCAACAGCGGCGATTGGGTTGAATCACTGACAGCCATCGTGGAACACCACGATGGTCGCTTTGAGTTAATTCATTACACCGATTTCTTGCGCACTTTTCCACTGCCTAGCGATGATGCGACGGAATCCGAACTCATCTCGGCCTGACTAAAAAATAAGTCGCGCAATCAGACCGCCCGCATGTCCTTGTGGGCATGATCAACCAACTTCCACGTTGGGTTTGGACTGCGGCCTGGGCCCTCGCTTTCATAGCAGGCATTGTGAACGTTGTGGGTCTGCTCGGTTTCGAGCATCAAGCGATCACGCATCTCACGGGAACGACCTCACTCCTCGGTGCTGCTACAGGAACGTTCCAAAGCGCACACGCGCTTCACTTGTTCTTTGTAATCGTTTCCTTTGTGGTCGGCACCGCCTCGGCACCGCCCTCAGCGGATTCATCATTCAAGATTCAACTCTCAAACTTAGACACAGCTACGGTCTCGCCCTCGCGTTTGAGTCCGCGCTTCTCGCCCTCGCCGTTCCGTTGCTCAACCATCAAAGCCACCTCGGCGACTATTTTGCATCCTGCGCTTGCGGTCTGCAAAACGCCATGGCCACTACTTACAGCGGGTCGGTCGTTCGCACCACACACGTCTCCGGCATGTTCACCGATCTAGGTATTTTCATCGGCCACCGCCTGCGCGGCCTGCCCATCAACACCCGCCGGTTAAGCCTCTGCTTGATTATCATCAGCGGCTTTCTCTGCGGTGGCATCGCAGGTGCGTATTTTTTTGAAAAACTCGCTTACGCTACACTTTTCATCTCGGTCACGGGCACAGGGGTCGCGGCCGTCGCTTATGGACTTCATCAGCTGCGTCACCACCCCCGCATGCGCGTCTAGGCAACGGAACGGCGCGCGAGCTTCGTTTGCAGAATGGCAAGTGTCCGCGACACCGCGCCGGCATTGCGCGCATGCCAAGCCGCCGCAGCCAGCGCGAGTTGCTCTCGACGGCCAGGCTCGGTCAACACGCTCAACGCCGTTGTCACCAATTGTTCCGCCGAATCCACCCGCACAGCTGCACCGGCCTCGATTAGTTCATGGGCAATCGCGCGAAAGTTGCTCATCCCCGACCCAAGTACAATTACACGCCCCAAGGCCGCCGCTTCGAGTGGCGTCTGCCCTTCCGTGTGAGGGGTTAGACTTTTACCAACAAAAACCAAATCAGCCAACTGGGTAAGTCGGCGTAATTCGCCCGTAGTATCGGCGACACTCACATCAACCTCGCTCGTGGCCAGGCCTTGAGAGCGAAAATGAAACCGCAACCCGCTTTTTACGAGTAGACGCTCGATCTCGCCGCGTCGCTCCGCATGCCGCGGCACGAGCAAAAGCGATCCAACGAGCCCACGGGCCCGCGTCGCCTTAAGCACCTCGATCATCGCCGCTTCCTCGCCGGGCCACGTAGAAGAACCGAGTAAAACGAGTCCCTCAGGCAAACCCAACTCTAGCCGCAGCGTGACCAACTCCGCTTCTGCAAGACGAGGAATGGCCACGTCAAATTTAAGGTTACCCGTCGTTATTAAAGCCGCATCCGCCACCCCTAAATTACGCAAGCGCGCTGCATCTTGCGACGAGCCACACAACCAATGATCTACACTGGCCAGCATGAGCCGCGCAGCAGGCCGAAACCATTGCATGCGCCGAAAACTCCGATCAGAGAGCCGAGCGTTGATTGCGATTACCGGCACCCCACGTCGTTTCGCCTGGTGGAGATGTTCGGGCCAGCGTTCACCCTCAGTCAAAATTACCATATCCGGATCAATTCGTCGCCAAGCACGCGCCGAGGTCGGCCAAGTATCCACCGGAAAATACCCCACGCCAACTACCCATGAGGTGTAACGCTCAGCGGCAATTTTGTAACCCGTACTCGTCGTCGTTGTGAGGTAAACCAAAACACCCGCGCGATGCAGTTGTTCGAGCAGCGGCGCGATTGCCAGCACTTCACCTACGCTCACAGCTTGCAGCCAAATCAACGGCGCGCTCCGCCCGGCCCGAGGCTGAAGTGCATGCGCACCCAAGCGCTCGCCAAATTTCTCGCGCAAACCACCCCGCCGCCAAGCCCGCCGCAAATAGGCGGGCAGCGCGAGGAACAAAGCCAAAGGAAATAGTATTCGATAAAGCCAGAGCACCGCCAAGCACTCAGCCAAACCCACCGCTACGCGCAAGCGCAGGTTCCAGCCCACGATCTTTTTTGGCTACCGTGATAAGCCATACTTGATTGCGCGGCCTTTCGATGAGTGTCCTTCAATCTCATATTTTACCCTTTCGTCCCGGTCGCAAACTTGCAGCGTCAGTCCCATGCGCATCATCCCCTCATTTATCCTTAAAGCATTACAATTTCGGTACTTCGCCGCATGCGGTTTATTTTTGTGTGCAGGGCTTTACTCACCCCAACTTCGCGCCGCACCAGATAGCCAGGCTGCATCGACGCCGTCCGTCGCAGCCTTTCCCAACTTTGGCAGTGACCTCACACCCGATCCGGCGATTCGGTTCGGCACCTTGCCCAACGGTCTCCGCTACGCCCTGCTCCACAACAACGAGCCCAAAAACCGCGCCTCACTCCGGTTGCACATCGGGGCTGGCTCTTTTAATGAGACTGAAATTCAGCGCGGCGTCGCCCACTTCCTTGAGCACATGGCCTTCAACGGCAGCGAGCATTATCCCGCCGGCACGCTGGTCGAATTTTTTCAACGCATGGGTATGAGCTTCGGAGGAGATACCAACGCATTCACCTCGTTCGACCAAACCGTTTACATGCTCGAGCTGCCAAAGACCGACGCAGCCACGCTAACCGAGGGATTGCGCGTGTTTGCCGATTACGCCGGAGGCTTGCTTCTTAATCCAACTGAAATCGATAAAGAGCGCGGCATCATACTAAGCGAAAAACGCACGCGTGATTCCGTCGGCTTCCGCACGTTGGTCGCCCAGTTCGAGTACGTACTGGCCGACACCCTGCTCCCCAAACGTTTACCCATCGGCTTGGTGCCGGTGATCGAAAAAGCCCCGCGTGAAGCTTTTATTGATTTTTACAACACTTGGTATCGCCCGGAGCTCACGACCATCGTAGCGGTCGGTGATTTCGACGTCGCTGTCCTAGAGCAACAAATCATCGCCACTTTCGCAAAACTCAAAGCCCGCGCTCCGGCTCGCCCAGAGCCAGACCGAGGTCACGTCGCCGCTTTCAAGGGTGTCCGCACGTTCTATCATAGTGAGCCCGAAGCACCAGCCACGGAAGTTTCTATATCAGCGCTCACCCCCTTAGGTTTTGAAGCTGACACCGCCGCTAAGCGTCTCGCGGATCTTCCTCGCAGCCTCGCCACGGCCATAATGAATCGCCGCCTAGCGATACTCGCTAAAAAAGAAAACGCACCCTTCACCGCCGGTCGTACCAACGTAAACGAGAGCTATGATTTATTCCGCGAAGCCTCCATCGATCTGACCTGCAAAGCCGACCAGTGGCGAGCCGCCCTAGGCGTCGCAGATCAAGAATTGCGTCGGGCCTTAGTCCACGGCTTTTCCGCCGCTGAACTGCGCGAGATTACCGCCAACTTCCTTAACTCTTTAGAGCAAGAGGTCAAAACCGCACCCACCCGTCGCTCTGGCCAACTCGCCACTAGCCTTGTCTCCAGCCTAAACGACCGCGAAGTCTTCACCCACCCCACCGCCGACCTCGCGCTCTTTAGACCCGCACTCGAAAAAATTACGCCGGCCGACTGCCTCGCCGGCCTCCGTGCGGCATGGCCCGACACCGGCCGCTACGTCTCAGTCACCGGCAACGCCCAACTGCCCGCAGGGGAAGCCGCCAACCAACTGGCCGAAGCTTACGCCAAGTCAGTTGCTATCGCCGTCGCCGCTCCCGCGATCGAGACCGACACGGCTTGGGCTTACACGGACTTTGGCGCACCGGGTGTCGTCACCTCCCGAAAAAATGTAGCCGATCTCAATATTACCTTAGTCACTTTCGCCAATGGTGTCCGCCTCAACCTCAAGCCCACCGACTTCGAGGCCAGTCGTATCCGTATCAATGTTCGCATAGGCGACGGCCAGATCACCGAGCCCAAGAACCAACCTGGTCTCACTGCCTACGCCGGCAACACCTTCAACGCGGGCGGACTTGGTAAACACAGCAGCGACGAACTCCGCCGCATCCTTGCCGGCAAGACCGTCGGCGCAGGCTTCGGCATCGCCGGTGACGCCTTTATTTTGAGCGGTGCCACCAATCGTGAAGACCTGAGCCTCGAGCTCCAACTCATCGCTGCGCATATCACTGATCCGGGCTACCGTGCCGAATCGGCCCGCCAAGCGGCCAAGCGTAACGAGCAGATGTATCTTCAGCTCGCGCACACTCCCTCGGGCCCAATCAACCTTGAGGTATTACGACTCCTCGCTAACGGCGACTCCCGCTTTGGTACCCCTGTGCAGGAGATTATGAACCAACGCACTCTAGCGGAGGTTCGCACTTGGCTTACACCCCAACTCTCCACCGGCCCTATCGAAATTGCTATCGTCGGCGACTTCGACCTGGAAGCTACTATCGCGGCGGTCGGCAAAACCCTCGGGGCCCTGCCTACCCGGGACCCGCGACTCGCACATGCCGATTTGCGCAACGTTACCTGCCCCACCCAACCATTCACCAAGAACTATACGGTCGAAACTGAAATCCCAAAGGGTCTAGTTACCCTCTTCTGGCCGTCAACTGACGCCCTGGATGTTAAGCGCACCCGCCGGCTCTCCATGTTGGCCAGCGTTCTCAGCGACCGCCTCCGCGTCAAAGTCCGCGAGGAAATCGGTGGAGCCTACAGTCCTACCGCTGGCAGCTCCCCGAGCGAGATATATCCGGGCTACGGCTTCTTCGCCGCGCAAGTCACCGTCGAACCAGCCAAGGCCCAGGAAATTTCTGACATAGTCATCGCTCTGGCGGCCGATTTGGCCAGTAACGGAGTAACCGTGGAGGAGCTCGAACGGGCCAAACAACCTGTTCTCACCGCGACCCGCGAAAGCCTACGCAATAATAATTATTGGCTTAGTTCAGTGCTGAGCCGCGCGCAGGAAAAACCTGAAGTCCTCGACTGGTCCCGCACGCGCCTCGCCGACATCGAAAGCATGAAAGCCGAAGAACTGTCTGCCTTGGCCAAGCGGTATTTTCCGGCCACCCGAGCTTTCCGCGTGACCGTCTTGCCCGCCGCCAAAGCCGCAATCGCAAATTAAAGTTAAGCCAGCTCCGGCGGCAAGGGAGACTGCGAAAGCTTACACTTTCGCCTTTCCCTCTGCGCGTCCGCTGCTTTTCTCAAGACTGGTCACCTTTTATTTTTCCATGAACACCACCATCAGCGCTATCACCGCCCGCGAAATCATCGACTCCCGTGGCAATCCCACGGTTGAAGTTGACGTCAAACTTGCCTCCGGCCACTTCGGCCGAGCCGCCGTTCCTTCGGGAGCTTCCACCGGCGAACACGAAGCTATTGAACTGCGCGATGGCGACAAAAAGCGCTACGGCGGTAAAGGCGTCCAAAAGGCTGTCGGAAATGTGAAGGGCAAAATCGCCCCCGCACTCATCGGCTTTGACGCCTTCGATCAGACCGGTGTTGACCGTGCCATGATCAAACTGGATGGCACTGCCACCAAAGCCAAACTCGGCGCCAACGCCATTCTCGGCGTCTCCCTCGCCACGGCTAAGGCAGCCGCCAGCGCCGCAGGCGTTCCGCTTTATAAGTACATCGGCGGCCCCAACGCTAAGGTCCTCCCCGTGCCGCTGATGAACATCATGAACGGCGGCGCGCACTCCGACGCCCCGATCGATTTTCAAGAGTTCATGATCGTCCCGAAGAACTTTAGTTCGTTCTCCGAAGCCCTCCGCGCGGGCGCCGAGGTATTTCACTCCCTCAAAAAAGTTCTGAAATCTAAAGGACTCCAAACCGCTGTGGGTGACGAAGGCGGTTTCGCCCCCAACCTTGCCTCCACTACGGACGCCCTCGACGCCATCGCGGAGGCCGTCAAAGGCGCTGGGTACAAACTAGGTAAAGACATCTTCCTAGCGCTCGACGTCGCCTCCTCGGAGTTCTACGTCAAAGAAAAGAAGACCTATGTCTTCAAAAAATCCGACGGACGCTCCTTCACCGGCGACCAATTTGTCGCTTACTACAAGGACCTCTGCGCCAAATACCCGATCGTATCAATTGAAGATGGTTGCGCCGAAAACGATTGGGCGACTTGGAAGAAACTGACCGACGCCATCGGCGATAAGGTCCAGCTTGTCGGCGACGATCTCTTCGTCACCAACGTTGAATTCTTGAAGAAAGGCATCGAAACCGGCACCGCAAATTCGATCCTCGTGAAGGTTAACCAAATTGGTTCCCTCACCGAGACCCTCGACTCTATCGAGCTCGCCCAAAAGAATAAATACACGACCATCATCTCGCACCGTTCCGGCGAGACCGAAGATGTCACCATCGCCGACATTGCCGTCGCGACTAACGCCGGCCAGATCAAGACCGGCTCCGCCTCCCGCACCGACCGCGTGGCCAAATACAACCAGCTGCTTCGCATCGAAGAAGAGCTCGGCGCCAGCGCGATCTACGGCGGCACGCTCTGAGTTCGAGTCGTCGCATATTCAGACCGGGCCCACGCCGTGGGCCCGGTCTTTTTTTTTTGCGCGGAACCCCACCCGCCACCCGCGCGTCTACACGGTATCCCCTCGACGCCCAAGCCGAACCCGATAAGCTAATCCTCAAATGAAAGCGTACCTACTTAGAATCACGCTATTTACCGCCGCTTTCGCCAGTGGCACCCGTGGCGCCGAATCCACCCCCACGGCGCCCGCGTTAGAGTCAGCAGCCACGTCGATCAGCGCACCCATCACTCCCGCAGCGCAAGCGCCCGCTCCGGCGGTGACCGAGGCCATGATTCGCGCCCGTCGAGCTGAACATCTCAAAGCCAAAGTCGTGCCCAAATCCTTCACCGAAACCGCCGCGCCGCGCACCGATTTGCCCGCCGCGTTGTCGGCCAATGGCACTGCCGCCGCGTCCACGGCACCCGTCGATACGAAAGCGGAAAACCCCAACGATCTCGCCAAATCGAAAAACGAAACCGCCGATGTGTTACCTAAGGTAGAAGTCCGCCGCGGTCGTGTCACAGAAATCGAACGCGAAGTCTTCGAACAGGAGCGCGAGATCGCCCGGGAGAAACAAAAGACCAAATCTACCGATCTGGACCGCGCGTTAAATGAACCTAACAAAGCGCTCAAAATTTTTGGTGGCGAATCTACTCAACAACGCGAGACCGTCGCCAAAGAACGGGTCAGCCTGATGGAGTCCGAACGCGATATTCTCGAAGCTATCGCCTACGCGAAAACGAAGGAGCAAAAAGACGAGCTCCGCAAAGAGCTCGAACAAATCCGCTCACTCCGCCGCGACTTGGAAAGCGCGTTGCGCTGAGTGCGACGACGCGTCATTCGACGCGTACGATGTAACCGCGTAGGTATTCGCTCTCTGGCATCGTTAGTAACACGGGATGATCTGGCGGTTGATGACAGAATTCTAGAACCTGCACCCGACGGCGCGCATCGGCAGCCGCCTCGGCGAGTACCGAGCGCAACTCAGCATCCTGCATATGATGAGAGCAGGTGTAAGTCGCTAACACGCCACCAGGGGCTAGGGCCTTAAGGGCCCGCAGGTTGAGCTCTTTATAGCCGCGTAAAGCACCGGGTAAAGTGCTCTTCGATTTGGCGAAGGGCGGCGGATCCAGCACGATCACATCCCAAGGAGTCTCGGTTGAACGAGCCTCATCGTTGAACCAATCGAAAACATTAGCAGCGACAAATTCGGCCTTAACGCCGTTGTGCTCGGCATTGCGGCGCGCCGCCGCGATCGCCTCTTCGGAGCTGTCGAGCCCGAGTACGTACGAGGCGCCTGCGCGCGCCGCATGCAAGGCGAACGGGCCTTGGTTACAGAATGCATCCAGCACGCGCTTGCCTGCGCAAAACTTCGCTACGAGCGGATGCTGCGCGCGCTGGTCGAGGTAGAAACCGGTTTTTTGGCCGGATGCTAAATCGAGCCAATACTCGACGCCCTCGATGTTAACCCACCGAGGTGCCCAAGGTTGACCGGAGCGCGTGTGTGTCTCTAGCGGCAAACCTTCAAGACGGCGGATATTCGCGTCGTTGCGGAAAATAATCTCCGCGGGCTTGAGCAATTCAGCCAGCAGGTCACTAATCACCGGGGTCATTCGATCGAGTGCGAGCGTTTGAATCTGTACTACGAGCGCGTCGCCAAATTGATCCACGACTAGACCAGGTAATTCATCCGACTCCGACCAGACCAAGCGTCGGGCGGTTCCGGGGGCACGGCGGGTGAGAGCGCGCTCGAGCGCGCCGCGAATCCAAGCTGCATCGAGCGTGATGCGATTTCGGCTCAAGCGCCGCCAAACGATCTGCGACTTACTGTTGTAGATGCCGGTACCGATAAAACGTCCCGTACGGTCACGACACTCGATCGCGGTGCCGTCATGTTCGGCGCCGATCAACGCCTCGATCTCATTGGTAAACACCCACGGGTGGCCTTGTACCACCCGTGGTTTCACGTTGGCCTTGAGCTTAAGCGAAGGCACGGCGGAGACTGCGGTCGCGGGAGTGACGGGCGGAGTGAGGGTCATGCGGCTTCGACGCTCCCAGCTTCCGCGCCGGAGGCAATGGCAACCGTAGCCTTAGGCGAAAACCTTAATTCAAGGCAGTTGTCGTGGAATCGGAATCGAAAGTAGTGGCGGGTGCCGCGCTTTGAGTAGCGGGAGCCACGGGCGCGGGGGCAGAAGTCGTTTTAGGCTTGGGCTCGCCAACCAAGACGCTCAGTTGCGCCTGCACTTGCACAAAAAACTCCGGCGTTAATTCACCCTTTGGCACCTGATAAAGCTGCTTATTCTTCGCATGTTCGTAGAGGTTTTTTTCGCCGTCGGCGCTGCGGCCCTTTGGGCGCAGGACTTTTTTACGCTCCAACATGAAGGCAAGAAACTGCACGAGACGCGTATTTTCAGCCGTCGGTTCGGTGGACGGATCTGCCAGCGCCAAAAATAGAGTCTCAGCGTTGAGTTTCAAGGTGCGCTCAGTGTTTTCTCCCGCAACGCGCGGCTTGTAGGGGTGGACCCAACTGCAGGCGACGAAGCCCGCCGGAGCAAACGCTTCTTTCTGGCTCGCCAGTAAATCGTACCGTACGATCTCGAGACTAGCGTCGCGCACGAGGTAGCTCGCGACAGGCTCGCCCGCGGCAAAGGTCTGCCCCGAGACAAAGCAAGCGGTGGCGAGCGGCTGCAAATTCAATTCCATAGCCTTTAGTGTTTACTCTCAGTGGAGGCGGACGCTAGCACTTTTACACCGCATGAACGGACGCCTCATCGCCATCGGCGACATCCACGGCTGCCACGAGGAATTTGCCGAACTCCTTTCGCTCCTAGAGCTCAAGGCTGACGACCGGCTAGTTCTCTTGGGTGATCTTGTGAACCGTGGGCCAGACAGCCATCGCGTCATCGAACTGGCTCGAGCGCACCGCGCCATCTCTCTGCTCGGTAACCATGAGTTGCGCCTGCTCAATTACCGCCGTACTCGCGACCTCAACTACGCTAAAGAGCACGATCTGGAGACCTTTGATCAGCTGCGTCCCGAGGATTGGACGTATTTAGAAAACATGTCTCTTACCTACGAGGAGCCCGCCTTAAATCTTGTATTTGTGCATGGTGGATTTCTTCCCGGACAACCTTGGCAACGGCAGCCCGCTGAGATCGTCACGCGTATTCAAGTCATCGATCGCGACGGACAACCCCGCAAACGCGCCGATGTTCCCGACGCACCGTTTTGGGCCGATCTCTGGAGCGGGCCTCCCTACGTTATCTACGGCCACACCCCGCGACCCGAAATTTATAAACTTAAATGGTCTCTCGGCCTAGACACCGCCTGCGTCATGGGGGGACATCTGACGGCCTGCATTTTACCCGAAAAGCGTTTCGTGCAAGTGAGAGCCCGCCAACGCTACTTCACATGAGCCCCGCTTCCTCCGCCGACACCCTTGCTGCCACCGCGCTGCTTTGCATCGATGTGCAGCCGGTATTTATACGAGCCCTCACTGAGGGTCCGCGCCTTCAACGCCGTTGTGAATTTGCGGTAGCGGCCGCCCACGGGCTTGGAGTTCGGGTTATTTTTACCGAACAAATACCCGCCAAACTGGGCGGCACCGCGCCCGAACTGCTCGCCGCCGCTCCTAGGGCCGTAAGCTTTGGCAAAGAAACATTTTCTGCCCTGGCCGATGACGCTATCCGCGCCGCCGTTGCCCCTGCGGAGCACCTGCTTTTGTGCGGACTGGAAACTTCAATCTGCATCTACCAGACCGCGCTCGAGGCCTTACACGCCGGTCTGCATGTGACGATTCTTACCGACGCGGTTGGCGCGCGCCGCCCCGACGACGCTGCCGCGTGTCTGGCCGCTCTCCGACATGCCGGAGCCCACGTGTTGCCCAGTGAAAGCGTGTTCTACTCGCTGCTGCGAGATGTAAGGCACCCTTTTTTCAAAACTTACACTCAACTAGTAAAATCTCATGGCTGACGACGTCCTTGCCTTATCCTCGGTTTGTGAACTCAAGCAAATGGATGCCGGCGGCCGAGGCACATTTGCAGCGATACTGATCGTAAAAAAACTTGCGACTAAGACCGCCTCAAATGGAAACGCGTTTCTTAGCGTCGATCTTGGTGATCGTTCGGGCTCGTTTAGCTGCACCGTTTTTGGCGACAACCCCGGCTTCGATGCCTTGCGAGCCAGTGGCGAAGGATCCGTGATCCGCGTGGAGGGCAAAATTGATTACTATCAAGGCCGGCTTTCGCCGAAACTTGCGCGACTTACCGTTGTGCCAGAGAACGAGCTCACTGATCCGTCGATGTTAGAAAATCTCGTGGAGGTAGCGCCAGAAGATGGCACTGTGCTGTGGACAGAGTTCCAAGGTTTCATCGCCGGTATTGGGCATCCAGAATTACGTGCGACGGTCCAGGCGGTGTTCGACGAGATTGGTGATCAATTTCGCTGGTCCGCAGCCGCCGTCTCGATGCATCACGCCTACCGTCATGGCTTGCTCGAACACACGACGCACATGGCACGGGCCTGCCGAGCATTGCTGCCGATTTATCCCGAAGTAGACGCCGATCTAGCCATGGCTGGCATTCTGCTTCATGACACGGGTAAAACCATAGAGTACGAGGGCACACTCGCCACAAAACGCAGTCGGCGCGGCATCCTCCAAGGCCACGTTGTCCTCGGCTACCAATTGGTCCGCAAGGCCGGCCTCAAATCCAAGCTCGATTCCGAGCGCCTGGAGCGTCTCGAGCACATCGTATTAAGCCACCAAGGAGAACCTGAATGGGGTGCGGCGGTTTATGCGGCTGCGCCGGAGGCGGTCTTTGTGTCGATGATCGATAACCTCGACGCCAAAATGGGCATGGTGCAGAGAGCTTTGCGTCAGGCCCATACCCAGGACGAATTCTCTGAACGTCTACCCGGCCTGAGTTCGCAATTGTTGACCAAGCCAGTTTCGCCGGTGCGCGCAGGAGTTATTGGAGATTCTGAATGATGCTCACCAGTGGCAGGAAGAGCGCGATCACGATCGTACCCACCATAACGGCCATGAAAACGATCATGATCGGCTCGATGACGGAGGTTATGCCAGCGACGGCGTTGTCGACTTCCTCGTCATAGCTATCGGCGATACGCGTAAGCATCTCGGGAAGCGCACCGGTTTCTTCGCCAACTTCAATCATGCTGGTAACCATGCCAGGGAAGATCGCGGTGCCTTCAAGCGGCTTGGCGACGTTTTCACCCTCTTTAACGCGGTCATGCACACTGTTTAATGCGTCGGCCACATGCACGTTTCCGCTCGTGTCGCGGGTGATAACGATGGCTTGTAACATCGGCACACCGCTGGCTAGGAGCGTACCAAAAGTACGCGTGAAGCGGGCAATTGTCGCCTTAAGCACGAGATCACCGAACACCGGTAAATGAATGAGTAACCAATCTATCGTACGGGCGCCCACGCGCGTGCGCTTGAACAACCCAAAAGCAAAATAAAGTCCGATCACCACAGCGCCGGAGAGCAGGAAGTGGTCGCGCATGAAATAACTCACGGTCAGCAGTAACTGGGTAAGCAGCGGCAAGGGCTGACCTTTCAACATGCCGGTGAAAATTTCCTGAAACTTCGGCACCACAAAAACCATGAGGACTGACACGATGGTAAAAGCTACGCTCGAGATGATTACGGGGTAGATCATCGCGGATTTCACTTTGCCCTTAATGCGCTCGGACTTCTCATTAAACACCGACAAGCGCTCCAAAACCGTACTCAACACACCGCCCGCCTCACCGGCGCGGACCATGTTAACATAGAGCCGATCAAAAATTTTGGGATGCGCGGCGAGTCCTTCGGAAAAATTGCCGCCGGAGCGGATCGTATCGGCGATCTCTTCGAGGACGATTTTAAAACCGGCCCGCTTTTCCTGACGCGAGAGCACTTCCAGGCTGCGTAAAATGGGCATACCCGCTTTCACAAGGGTCGCCAGTTGGCGGGTAAAAACGGTGAGGCCCTTGCTATTGAGCACCGTGCCAAAAACACGGCGGCGTGTTTTTTTGGTGGCAGCGGCACGCAGGGCGACGCCTTGAGCAGGAGACTTTGCAGAGGGCGCACCGGGCCCAGGGGCCGCGGGACGGGTAGCGAGTTTGGGGGCGGTGCTCACGTGTATTTAACGACTTCCTCGATGCTGGTGTGTCCGTCGAAAATGGCGCGCAAGCCGTCATCCCGCAGCGTACGCATACCTTCGGTGATGGCTTGTTGGCGGATCTGCAAGGTCGGCGCGCGTTGCACAACGAGATCGCGCACAGCTTCAGTCATGCGCAGCCACTCGTAGATACCCAACCGTCCCTTGTAGCCGGTCTGATTACAAACCCCGCAGCCATGACCGGAGAAGAATTGTCGATCACCGATACTGGCGCGACTGATCCCTAGCGGACCGAGCAAAGAATCCGGTGGTTCATAAGCGCTCCTACAGTGAGGGCAGATGCGACGCACGAGGCGCTGCGCAAGTACGGCTTCCAAACTTGAGGCGATGAGAAACGGTTCGACGCCCATATCGATGAGGCGAGTAACGGCACCCGGGGCATCGTTGGTGTGAAGGGTCGACAAAACAAGGTGCCCCGTGAGGGAGGCTTGGATGGAAATCTGGGCGGTCTCCAGATCGCGAATTTCGCCGACCATGATAACGTCAGGGTCTTGCCGGAGAAAAGAACGCAGCGCGGAGGCGAAGGTGAGTCCGACGAGCGGATTAACCGGCACCTGCATAAGACCCTCGATTTCGTATTCGACCGGATCCTCAGCGGTGAGAATTTTTAGATCAGGGGTGTTTACGATGCGCAGTCCGCTATAAAGCGTGGTGGTTTTGCCCGATCCGGTGGGACCGGTGACGATAAAAATACCATTGGGCCGACGAATGATTTCATTAATGCCGTTAAAAACGTCGGGCGGCATGCCCAGTTGGGTGATGTCGAGCTGTACGGCGGATTGGTCGAGAACGCGCAGCACGATACTTTCGCCAAACTGAGTGGGCAGCGTGGAAACACGCAGATCAACCTGGCGGCCGCCCAGAGTGATTTTGATGCGACCGTCTTGCGGAATGCGCCGCTCGGCGATGTTGAGATTGGCCAGAACTTTGAGACGCGAGGTGATGGGGAGCGCGAGTTGCTTTGGCGGCGGCGCCATTTCGTAGAGCGCGCCGTCGATGCGGTACCGAATTTTAAATTCGTGCTCGAAGGGTTCGAAATGGATGTCAGAGGCCTTGTCGCGGATGGCCTGACCGATAACCAGATTTACGAAGCGAATGATGGGCGTTTGCTCCGCCATCGTCTCGATGTCTTGGTCAGAGAGTTTGCTCTGGTCTTGGTTAAAATCTCCCGCGCTAATTTCCTGCAGCAGTTCATCGAGGCTAGCTTCATCCTCGCCGAAATGCTGGCGAATTTGGACATCGATTTTATCTGGATCGGAGAGAATGAGACGAACACTGCGTCCAAGGGCAAACGTGAGGTCGTCGATTATATTGGCGTTGAAAGGGTCAGCCGCGAGCAGGTCGATACTAACCGCATCGACGCGCAGGGGCATCACGGCGTAATCGCGGGCGAGTTTTCCCGTGAGCGCCGCGATGGCGTCCCCAGGAAACTGGGCTGGCATATCGGGCAGGTAATCGCAACCAACGTGGGCTGCAATCCGCTCAAGCAGTGCGGATTTTTCAATGAGCCCAAGGTCAACAACGACATCGGCGAGAGATTTGCCGGTGGCTTTGTGTTCCTCATTGAGCTCATCGAGCTGGGCGGGCTCGATGATGCGTTGCTCACGGAGAAACTCGTAAATGGCGGGGCTGTGGCTGACGAACATGCGATGGGGTGACGCGTTAAAAAATTAGGTCGAGAATCAAAAGTTGCGCAATTTCGCGCCGCTGTGGAGTAATTTTTCCTGCATGGAAATCGGGTCGTGGCATTTTTCTATGGCTTCATCGGGGGTGATGAGTTCGCGGTTGGCGAGGCTCAAAAGATGGGCATCGAGTGTGATCATACCTAGATTTGCGCCGGTCTGGATATCGGAGTTTATGCGGAAAGTTTTATTATCGCGGATCAGGGAAGCGATCGAGGTGGTGTTGACCATAATTTCGTAGGCGGCGATACGACCACCTCCGATTTTTTTACACAGCACTTGGGAAATGACTGCGACTAAAGAGGAGGCTAGTTGCGTACGTACCATTTCTTTGGAGCCGGCCGGAAAGGCATCAACAATGCGGTCAACACTCTTGGCTGCACTATTAGTGTGGAGGGTTCCAAAAACCAAATGCCCCGTTTCTGCCGCGCTGAGGGTAGCTTCCATGGTCTCAAGGTCGCGCATTTCACCTACGAGGATAACATCAGGATCTTGACGCAAGGCGCGGCGGAGCGCTTCCGAGAAACTAGGCACATCAACGTGGACCTCACGCTGGGTAACAATACAGCGTTTGTGCTCGTGGAAGTACTCGATCGGATCTTCGATGGTAATGATGTGTCCATCGCGAACTTCGTTGATGTAGTCTATCATCGAGGCGAGCGTAGTCGTTTTGCCTGAACCAGTAGGGCCGGCGACCAAAATCAGACCACGGGGTCGATGGAGCAGTTCGCGAATTTTATCCGGCAGACCAACCTCGCGCAGGGTATGAATTTTTGCGGGAATCTGGCGCAGCACCAGGCCGCAATGATGCTGGGCGCGTAAGATCGAAACCCGAAAGCGAGCTTTCGGGCTCAAATTAAAACCAAAATCAGCACCGCCATTGATCTTAAAATGAGCCTGATGCACCTCAGGGGTGATTGCCTTCATCAAGGTCTCGGTATCGGCCGGTGTGAGTGCCGGGCCATCGATTGGCATCATGCTTCCACACACTCTGAGCGTAGGAGGCTGCCCGACCTGAAGATGCAGATCGGAAGCGTTTTGCTCAACGGCCAACTCGAGCAATTCGTTGATCTGATAGCTCATGATGAAGCGAGTTGAACGTCGTCGGGGGGGTACGCTTAACTGGAGTCTCCAACGGTGATGGTGACGATTTCGTCGAAGGTGGTAAGACCGGCGGTAACCTTTCTTAATCCATCTTCTCGCATCGTGCGCATACCAAAACTGCGGGCTTTATCCCGGAGCCGCGCGGAGCCAGAATTTTCATAAATGAGGCGCTGGATCTCTTCATTGACCAAGAAAAGCTCGACGATACTCAAACGACCGCGGAAGCCCGTGCCGTTACAGGTGGCACAACCTGCGCCACACGCGAAGGTCGCGGCGGCGGCTTGAGCGGCATTGATCCGAAGGGAGCGGAGTTCGCTGCTGGTCGGGGTGTAGGGTTGGCGGCATTTTGCGCAAATTTTGCGCACGAGGCGTTGCGCCAGGGTCGCGCGCAAAGAAGTTGAAACCAGAAAGGGTTTAACGCCGATATCGATCAGGCGCGTAACGGCACTGGGGGCATCGTTAGTGTGCAGGGTAGAAAATACCATGTGACCTGTGAGTGAGGCGTTGATGGCGATTTCGGCGGTCTCAAGGTCACGAATTTCTCCGATCATGACGATGTTGGGTGCCTGCCGTAGCATCGCGCGGAGAGCGGAGGCAAACGTCATGCCGATATCAGCGCGAACGGGCACTTGGTTAATACCGTTGAGCTGATACTCAACTGGGTCCTCGACGGTAATGATTTTACGGTCGGGCTTGTTGATGTAATGGAGACAGGAATAAAGGGTCGTCGTTTTGCCTGAGCCGGTCGGGCCAGTGACCAGAACAATGCCATCCGGCAAAGAGATGAGTCTTTCGAGTTCTTTTTGGTCGTCGCTAAAAAAGCCGAGTTCGGGCAAGCCGAGTTGCAGGCCTTCTTTGTCGAGAATACGCATGACGATACTTTCGCCATGAGCGGTCGGCAGCGAGGATACGCGTAGATCAAGTTGCCGGCCATTCATCATGATCTGGATACGGCCATCCTGCGGAATGCGCTTTTCCGCGATGCTGATGTTGGCCATGATTTTCAGCCGGGAAATGATCGATAGCTGGAGACGCTTAGGAGGATTCTCCACCTCGAGCAACACCCCATCGATGCGGTAGCGCACCCGAAAGCGTTTCTCCATGGGCTCGATATGGATATCCGATGCGCGACGTTGAATCGCCTCTAGGATCATCGTGTGCACGAGCTTGATGACCGGCGCATCGGCTTCCGCGTCACTTACGGTACCCAAGCCGTTGGCCTCGGTGGTGGCGGCAATAGAGTCACCATTACCGGGAGCGGAGAGGCTATTTAATAGCTCGTCGATGGAGCCAGCATCTTTGCCGTAGAAACGATCAATGGCAGCGGTGATATCCCGCGCGGTGGCTACATGGGGCTCGATGGTGAGTTTGAGCAGATGGCCCAGGCTGTCGATCGCCTCGGTATCCAGCGGATCGGCCACTGCGATGCGTAAAACTTTACCCTCATGCGCAAACGGAAGCACCTGGTAGCGTGCGGCCATCTCGCGCGGCACCAGACCCAACACATCGCCGCCGATGCGTAGTGCGCCTAGATCAGGCGCAAGGGGCAACCCAAACTCGGCCGCCAGTAAGGCGGTGACTCGTTGCAAGTCTAGACCGGCTTCAGCCACCAAGACATCCAGCAAGCGGGGCGTCGGCGTGGACAGATCGGTGCGCGTGGCGAGGCTTTCACGCGCTTGGGCAACGTGTGCGTGGGTGATTAGTCCGTGGTCGAGCACGAGCTGGATCACAAAGTCATCGGCCGAATAGTTTGCTGTTGAGGCTGGCAATTCTGGGAATGACGACGATGACATGGTAAATGTTACTGGCGACTGAGACTGAGCAGGAACTCGGCGTTGGACTTCGTTTTCTTGAGTCGGGTGATGAGCATTTCCATCGATTCGATCGGTCCGAGACCTTGCATCGCCCGGCGTAGACCGTAGATGCGTTGAAGCTCCTCCGGGTGATAGATGAGCTCCTCTTTGCGCGTGCCTGAGCGATCAATGTTGATCGCGGGGAAAATCCGCCGTTCCACAAGACCGCGGTCGAGGTGCACTTCACAATTACCGGTACCCTTAAATTCCTCGAAGATGATTTCATCCATGCGGCTGCCCGTGTCGACGAGGGCCGTGGCGATAATGGTGAGGCTGCCCGCGCCCTCGATATTGCGCGCCGCACCAAAGAAGCGCTTGGGTTTTTGGAGGGCGTTGGATTCGAGACCACCGGACATGGTTTTGCCACCGCTGCCAGATAGAGCGTTGTAAGCGCGCGCGAGGCGGGTGATAGAGTCGAGCAGGATGACAACGTGTTGGCCTTGCTCTACCAGACGGCGGGCTTTTTCGCCCACCATTTCTGCGCAGTGCACGTGGCTCTCAGGGGTCTCGTCGAAGGTGGATGAAACGACTTCGCCCTGAGTGTGGCGTTTGAAATCGGTGACTTCTTCCGGCCGTTCGTCGATGAGCAACAGAATCAACTTCACCTCGGGGCTGTTCGCCGAGATGGAGTTGGCAATGTTTTGCATCAGCACGGTTTTACCGGTGCGCGGAGGCGCAACGATGAGGCCACGTTGGCCGAAGCCGATCGGGGTGAGAATATCGACGGCGCGCATCGAGACGTCTTTGGCGACTTCTTCGGATTCGAGCAAGATGCGCTTGAGCGGGTAGTACGGAGTGAGCTCTTCGAAGGGTGTGACGTTGGCAATGGCCTCGGGCGCGAGGCCCATGACTTTATCAATGCGCACCACAGCGGGACAACGATCGCCGGGCTGCGGTGCTTGCACCAAAACTTCGACGTGATGACCGCGTTTGAGACCGTAGCGATTGATTAGGCTCTCAGGTAAATAGGCGTCATCGGGATAGAGGCGGTAATTACCTTGAGCGTGGACGATGAACGCGCCTCGATCGGTCACGTCAATGTAGCCCCGATCGAGAATGGGGCGCTTGGCGGTGGCGGCGGCTTCAAAAATTTTCGCCTGCAAGGTGCGCCGATTGGGCGCGCCTTCGAAGCTAATGCCCTCACCTCGAGCAAAGGCCGTGAGTTCGGCCAAGGTTAACGTGTAGAGATCATCCAGCACGAGCGCTTCGCCACCGCCGGAGGAAATTTCCGTGGCGAGGGTATCGAGATCGGTTAAATTAGTGAAACGCGAGGGATTGGGTAGATCGCCAAAAACTTGTGGCGAAGCGGGAGGAAGGGGCTGCGGTGGATGCATGGGGGCAGGCCCACCCCCGCCGTGACCGCCAAAACCACCTCCGCCATGGCCGCCAGGAGCGTTAGGTTGCCAGGGACCGCCGCCGTTGCGGCCGCGCTTACGTTTATTGCGTTTCCAAGCGTCGCGTCCCTGCCATTCGCCGCGGCCACCGCCTTGGCCCTGGCCGCCGTAGTTACCTTGGCCGCCCTGCCCACCCTGCCCTCCCTGCCCGCCTTGATTCCAGCCGCCGCCAGATGGACCAGCGGAGTGATCCGCACTTTGGGGGGCAGCGGATTCAACGGAGGAGCCATGACTATCCTGGGAGGATTCCTGCGGCGAGGGTGCGCTCGACGAACCATAATCGGGGGCGGAACTGACCGGAGCGGAATCACTGTATGCTGCCGGAGGCGCTACCGGCGTGGGTACAAAAATAGGTGCTGGCGGCGTTTCAAGCGGAGCGGGTGCGCTTTCGCTGAACGATAACTCAGCGTCAGCGGTTTTGACTTTAGCGGTTTTTTTACTGCGTGGAGTTACCGTGCGCTTAGTTTTTTTGGGCGCAGCAGCTGCAGATTGGGAGGAGGACGAGGAATCGTCGTCGTTCTTAGGAGGAAAAGACATGTGAAAGTAAAAGGCAGGGAGCCGCGCGGGGCTAAGGGAGTAAAATTTGAGCTTTAGCTTCGGCCAGGGAGCGAAGTGACAAACGTGTCGATCTGGACTTGGAGAAAGGCGGCAGAGCCGTCATTCCAAATGACCCTATCGGCGAGTTCGATTTTGCGCGTCAATGGCAGTTGCTGGGAGATACGTTGTCCAGCGAGTTCCCGCGAGAGGCCGCGTTGCTCCAGTCGGACAAGTTGCAACGGAGAAGAACAGGCGATACACACGGTAAAATCAAACCAATTTTCCAACGATTGCTCGAAGAGCAGCGGCACCTCAAAAACCCAATCTGCTTCGGGTTGTGTCGCCAACAACCGCCGCCACTCCGCGAATAATATCGGATGTGTGAGCTGCTCCAACCAACGCCGCTCCGCCACTTCCGCGAACACGCGAGCGGCGAGCGCGGCACGATCCAGTAGCCCCTCGGGCGTGAACACCGACTCGTCATAGCGCCCTCGCAGCTGCGCGAGCACCGCGGGCGCAGTTAGAATCAAATCACGGATTTGTGCATCCGCATCGACCCTTCGAAAGCCATGCCGTTCGAAGCCTTTGGCTGCGGTGGATTTGCCGCACCCCATACCACCGGTTACACCCAAGATCATGTTAGAAGCCCGAGGAGCGGGGGATGTGAGCTCGTTGCGCTGGGTGGCAAATAGCTAATCATAAAAAGGCGCAGCGCAGCGGAGCGGGGTTCAAGGGATAATGGACCTAGAATTTGCGAGCTTGGCGCAATTGACACGAAAAATCTGACGGCCGAGAAAAAAACTCATCTAGCTAAACCCTGACTACCGCAGGAGAAGCGCGATGACACTTAAGCCATGCGCCCGGTGGAATTGAAATCGAGGGTTTTTAAAAAAACATTGCCTCGCTGAGTGCATTCTCGGGTGCGAGTAGACTCACCGCGGCGTGCAACTCGGTGCGTCCGCCGCCAAAATCTGCCGTAAAAACCGCTGCACCTGAGGCCACATCACCGTGCCAAGCAAAGGATTTAGCGTCTGCGTATTTAAAATTTACGAGCAGAGTTTCAGCCGAAGTTACCCTCGAGGCTATGAGAGAGTAAACGGCCTTGGTCTCACCGCATAGTCCTATCCGATCACGCAGCCACTGCAACAGCACACGGCCCTCGGCGCTCAACGCAGCTCCAAAACCAACGCAGACACCCTCTAAACCCTCACGCAAGGTGGAGGTGGGATAGCGGCTGAGGAATTGCCCGATTGATTGGCGTACCGGCAGGAGGCGAGCGTAAACAAGATCACGCAAATTCTCAGGCCGCGGCCAGGCGTAGGTAAGCGCATCGCTAGGAGAGATCGAACTATCAATTAATACCCGGCGCGCACGGGTGAGCAGGTAGCGGTAATCGGCCATGCGCGAGGTATCGGCGAAGCGATGGGCCCAGTAATAAATGGGCAGATCGGTCGACAGACAGATCGAAACTTGGTTTTCCAAAAAAGCCCGGGCCGAGCGCGCGTAACTTAAGATTACAAACTCACAACAACGCGTGTCTCCCTTGGATTTACCGACGTGACATTCACCGTAAATTTTGGCGCGAATTTCTGTCACCCCTTCATCCTCACTGAGGGGACATAATACGACAACCCGGCAGGGATAACGATGCGAGAAGCGTACGACCGTTTGAAATTGGGTGAGGGCGTCATCTACTATAGAGTTAAGCCCTAGATGCAGGACAAAGTTAACCTGAGTCGCCTTGGCATCGTCCGAAGCGGGGGCAGCTCCACCGCTTGAGGCCGTTTCGGACCACATCTTAGCCAGTTCTTTACTGATGGAGCTGACGGGGACTTCTAGCCCTGGGAGCGCGTTAAAAATCGAAGGCATGAGCGAGCGCTTAAGGCTGACGCCACACGTGCTGTTTAGCGGCGAGAAGAGCATCCGCACTGGCGGGGCCCCAAGAGCCGGCGGCGTAGATATCCATACCCTTAGCGCCTTGGGCTTTCCAGTGTTCAAGCACGGGAGTATAAAGTTTCCATGAAGTTTCAGCCTCGTCACCGCGAATGAAAAGGGTGCCGTCACCAATCATAGCGTCGAGTACGAGACGTTCATAAGCCTCGGGGGTGTTGGAGCCAAAGGTGGTCGCGTAGCGAAAGCTCATTTTCACCGGCTGAGTGCGTGTCTCTAGGCCAGGTATTTTGGTATTCATGATCAGACTCAGGCCTTCGTCGGGCTGAATCTGAAACGCGAGGGTGTTGGCCGCCAGGTCGAAGCCACCGTCTTTGGAAAACAAGGTGCCGGGAGGGCGCTTGAAATTGATCGCGATCTCGGAGACGCGCCGGGCCATGCGTTTACCGGATCGCAGGTAAAACGGGACGCCTTGCCAGCGCCAATTATTGATTGAAAGGCGGATGCCGGCGTAGGTTTCCGTCGCTGATTGAGCGGCGATACCTTCTTCTTGGAGATAACCTCGAACGGCTTTACCGCCCATTAAGCCGGCGGCATACTGAGCACGCGCAACGTCGCCGTCCGGCCCGAGATTGAGGGGTTGGATGGCTTTGAGTACTTTGACTTTTTCATCGCGCACGGCCTCTGCGTCCATTGAGCCGGGGGGCTCCATCGCAGTGAGCGCGAGTAGCTGCATGGTGTGATTTTGAATCATATCACGCAGGCAACCGCTCTGCTCGTAATAGCCACCGCGGGTGCCGACGCCAACTTCTTCAGCTACGGTGATCTGGACGCTATCGATAAAATTGCGGTTCCACAGCGGTTCAAAAATAGCGTTGCTGAAACGCTGCACGAGCAAGTCCTGTACGGTTTCTTTGCCCAGATAATGATCGATGCGATAGACTTGATGCTCGGCTAGGACGGAGCGAATCGTAACATTGAGTTCCCGAGCGGACTCGAGGTCTTTACCGAAAGGTTTTTCGATAATGACTTTGGTGTGATGGGGTTGACCGAGGTATTTCCGAGCGAGACCACTGGCGCCGAGATTAAGCAAGATCGAGGCGAAGACCGAGGGCGGCGTGGAAATATAAAACAAGGTCTGAACTTCGCGACCGATCTTTTTCTCGATCTGAGCTATATGAGAGGCGAGCCGATCGAAGGCCGCCTTCTCATCGTAACCACCAGAGAGGTAAGAGGTGTTGGCCGCGACGCGCGCCCAAACATCGGCGTTGAGTTCACGACGGGAAAACTCCTTGATGGCATCCGTAGCAAGCGCGCGAAATTCTTCGTCGGGAATTGCCTTGCGTCCGTAGCCAACGAGAAAGAATTCCGCAGGTAAAAGGTTGTCGTGCCCTAAATTATAAACAGCCGGGATCAGTTTGCGCGCCGTAAGATCGCCCGAGGCGCCAAAGATCACAACGACCGTAGGAGGAGCACCGCGGTGCTTACTGAGACCCTGCAGGAAAGGATGACGCGGAGAATCGGCCATAACGTTTTTAAATTTGTCGGCGCCGCCGGAGTGTGAGGCAAGTGAAATGCTGGAGATGGGCACTTCGGCATAGATTCGAAACCCAGCCTAAAAATAGTTCAGCAATGACCGGGGTCGGTTTACGAAACGGAGGGCTCCCCTACTCCGTGAGATAATGTTTGGTCTATTTGAGCGCAAACGAGGGACCAATGGAGCCCATCGTCCGCATGGACGCTTAAGCTAGAAGCCGATCAGTGTCATACTTTTAGGCGCTAAGCGTAGATTAGGGAGCTACGGTGCCAGGGCTAGAGCCGGCATCGCGCACACAGCGGAAGCCGACGTGGTTACTGCCCGTATCGACGGCGCCCTTACCACGCGCGCCGACCATGTAGCGCGTGCAATATTGATCGGTGCACAAGTAAGAGCCACCCCGTTGCACTCGTTTAGGCATGCCAGGCTCTTGCGGATCAAAACTTTCCGATTCGGCTGGGCCACGTGGGTCGCGTACGACCCCGCCGCTGGCAGCGCTTTGATCGCGCGCGTAAGCATCAGGCCGATACCAATCCGAGCACCACTCCCAGGCATTACCGGCCATATCGTGGAGACCGTAAGCATTGGCTGGAAACGAGGCGACGGGGGCGATGCCGATGAAGCCATCGTCTTCGGAGTTTTTGTGGGGGAAAGCCCCTTCCCAGATATTCGCCATCCATCGACCGTTTACGGTGAGCTCATCACCCCAGGTGTAGCGCGCGCCGGTGAGACCGCCGCGGGCCGCGAATTCCCATTCGGCTTCAGTGGGTAAACGTTTGCCAGCCCATAGGGCGTAAGCAGCCGCATCCATGTAAGCGACGTGAAGTACGGGATCTTGTTCATGGCCGACGATGGTACTATTGGGACCGCTTGGATGACGCCAATCCGCGCCAGGCACGTAGCGCCACCAACGCAATGCGTTGTCGAGGGGTACAGCTTCATGGGGTGGAGTGAAAACGATTGAACCTGGCACCAACTGATCGGCGGTGGCGCCAGGGTAATCTTCCGCGCGGGGTTTACGTTCGGCGAAGGTGATGTAACCGGTGGCCGCGACGAAGCGGGCAAACTCAGCGTTGGTCACTTCGGTGCGATCCATCCAAAAGGGCGCTAGAGCGACGCGATGCACGGGACGTGCATCGTCCATGGGTTCATTGCCACCGCACAGATCCGCGCGCGGATCGGTGCAGCCCATAGAAAATTCTCCACCGGGTATCCAGACCATGCCAGCCGGGGCGGGCGTAGGCGCGGGTTTAGCCGATGGGACGGTAGGAAGAAAACGGTCGGCAACAGGTGCGAGGGCCGTGGTGGGGTTGCGCGCCAAAAAGGCGGGTTGGGCGCTCGCGGTGAAACTAGCAAAAATAAGACCGCAGCCCGCGAGGCGTCGCAGAGATTTTATCATACTAAGGAAGCTAACCCCAACCAAGGGGCGGAACGAGCTTAAGGATCGACGTCGTAAACTTCGACGAGACCGATGCCGGTGTTGTTGGTGGTGCCCACGCCGCTTAACTGCGCGGTGTAGGAACCGGGGGCGAGCATGATAATGATAGCCGAATCGGCACTGCCGTTAGCGAGCGGGAAGGCGCCGGCCGCGGTGCTGGCCGAGGCAATATAGGCAGCGTTGTCGCCGCTAGCCCAATTATCGTTGGTCGCAAGGGTAGCACCGGAGGAATCGAGCAATTTCAACTGGGGATCAGCTAGAACAGCGTTAGCGCCGAGGCCGAAATTACGCAGCGTAGGGCCGATACCGCGCACGAGGATACGGCGCGAGACGGTGCCGTTTACGACAAACCCGGCGATGAGAATATTTTCGCCCGTTCCAACGTTAGCGCGAGTGGACAAGTTGATCGCTTTGGGTCCGGTGAGGCCAGTGCTGGCGTCATAAACTTCGATGAGGGCGACGCCGGTCCCGTTATTAGCGCCTCGGGCTTGTACCGTGTAGCTGCCGGCGTTTAGGGTGGCGAGAATGACCGCGTCGCGGGAATTGGCCGGGAGCGCGAAAGCGCCGACGCGAGTCGTCGCTTGGTTGATGGCGGTGACAGCGGTTGCGCCCCCCGATTGAGTGCCCCAGTTGTCGTTGGTTTGAAGGATTTTCTGGGTGGAATCGAGTAGATCAAGGCTTGGATCAGCCAAAAAGCCGGTGATACCGAGAGAGCCGAGGCTTGGGCCGACCACACGGATTAACATTTGTTTAGTACCGGTACCGGTAACAACGAAACCGGCGGTGAGTACGTTCGCAGCGTTGGCGGCAACGCCGCGAGAGGCGATGTTGGCCAAGCGGGTGGGTGCGGTAGAAAGAGCCAGAAGAGCGGGATCACTGGTGGCCGTACCGGCACTCGTCGAGACGACAACCGAGTAGTTTCCGGCCTGCGCAGTGGTTACATTAGAGAGATACAAATTAGCCCCAGTTGCACCGGAGATAGGCGATCCATTTTGCAGCCACTGGTAACTAATAGGCGGAGCTCCAATGGCCTCAACCGAGAAGATAGCGCCGGATTTCGCGGCGATGGCGAGGGACTTAGGTTGTTTAGTGATCGTGACGTAGCGGTAGGAGTACAGATTATCATTCAAACAAGATGAGGCTACGGCGGTAAGATCAGACAATTGCGCGAGGGTACCGATTCGAGCGGCCACTTGCGAGGGCGTGGAGACCGTATTAGCAGTCAGCGCGGCCTCTTGCGGGGTTAGCACGGTAGGCCGATTGAGTTGGTAATAGAGTGCAGCCGTGCGACCGAGATTGATCAGAGCGGTGTTACCGGAATTGTTGAAGGTGATGAATTCGGCGATGGCCGTCGGCAGACCGGCGACCTGATAACCGCGACCGATGCTGAGCGAGGCGTTCGAAGTGTCGTTACTCATGAAACGTAACACATCGAGTTGCGAAGGATCGGAGAGGCCCGCGGAGGTGCGGAGACGAGCAAGGAAGGTCGCGGCGGGCAGAACGCTGTTGGGGTTATCCAGCAGAGCGACCGTGGGGGTAGCGCCGTATTTTATGAAATACTCAGCCGAATTGATAATGGAGCTACAGACGTTGGCGAGATTGCCGCGGGCGTTGAAAATCGTCGTGTAATTGGTCGAGGTGGGCCATTGACCCATGAGCAGCCAGTAGGCAGAAAGGGCGTTGGCGAGGTTGTTAAAGTTAGTGTTATTATAAGCGCCGTTATTGGTGGCGATGGCCGATGCGAACTGGGCGCGGGTGATAGCACCACTGGCAAACTGGGCCTGGAACGCGGCAAGTTGTACGGCATTAGGCGTGGCGTTGGAAAGATCCGTAGAGGTCTGAAGAATGTAAGCGGTGTCGTCTAAAAGAGGGTTATTGGGCAGAACCTTGAGGGCAAGGTTCGGGGAAACCGCAGTGTTGCCCGTATTATCGGTAGCCACAGCGTACACCGTGAAGTTACCAGAAGTAGTGCCGGGGAAGGTTGCGGCAAATTGGGGGCTAGTCGTGCTGGTGGCGAGCAACACGCCGTTGGAGTAATACTGAACTTGGGTGATAGTACCATCTGCGTCGGAGGCAGTGGCGTTCAGGGTGGAATTCTGGTTGAAGGCAATCGTGGTAGGAGTCGCCGTTACCCGGACTAGAGGTGAAGCGCTGGTGGAGGTGGTGACTGATTGATTAAGAATCGGCGTAGCGGCAGCATTACCAGAATTATCCAAAGCGATGGCTTGGACTTCATAAGTGCCGGCGCTAAGACCCGTAAAACCGGTGGTGATGCGCCAGGTGTTGGTGAGTTGTTGGCGTTCCGCAAAACCGATACTATTGCGGTTAAGAAAAAACTCCACGGAAGTAACGGATCCGTCGCCATCAGTGGCGGTGATTTGGAAATTGACGGTGGAGGAGGTTTGGGCGTTTCCGACCATGGTTATGGCCGAGATCAAGGGCACATTACCGACTGCGTTGATAAGTTGAACGGTGCGTTTTTCAGTGCTGGTAGTACTGATCGTGCCGCCAGCGAGGCTAGCCGTGGCCGCGATGGTGTAGGTGTCGGCCGTCGCATTGGTGAAAATGCCGCGATAGGTCGTGGTGGTACCTACGCGAGTCGCGTTAATTGAGGGAACGGTGCGACCGCCGCTGCCGGACACCGTGAATTGAACCGTGGGGGTGAGTGTTTGGTCGGCGAGAGTGACCGTGGCTTCGAGGTAGGTTGGCGCGCCTGCGGTGGTGACCGTGCTATTATCTACGGGACGGTTGAGCGTGACAACGGGTGCAGCCGTGGCCGTCACGGTGAGCGTAACGACGTTAGAAATGTTAGTATTGCCGGTGTCGTCGGTGACCGAGACAAAAAGTCGATATGTGCCCGCGGCGGTGGGTGTATAATTGAACAAAGCGACGCCGCCGTTAGTGGGGTTGGACTGCGCAGCGCCAGAGGTAACGCCGTTAGAGTAAAGCTGGATGGAGGCAACATTACCATCGGTGTCGACGGGTTGCGCGAGGAGTTGGAAAGTGTTGCCCTGCGCGATGGTGGTTCCGCCATTGGCCGCGACGACAATCGTAGGTGGAGCGCTGGAGGAAGGATTCACCGTGAGATTAACCAGCGTGGACTGCGTCTGGACACCGGTGTTGTCCTTAGCGATCACGAAGAGTTGAAGCGGGTAGGCGTTATTGGCGTTCGGGGTGACGGTCGTGTAATCAAACGTGCCGAAATTATATACGAGTCGGTATAGATTACCGGTGGTGGTCTCACGGACGCCGGCGCCGGCACGGGTGACGTTGACGCCATCGGTCAGGAAAAATTCTACGCTCGCGATGGTGAAGGTAGTATTACCGGGCGCGACTGTAGCCACGAGGTTGGCAGTCGATAGGGTTTGGAGGCCCGCAGTGGGGATCGGGTTGACGGCAACGCCGGAAACAACCGGTGGCGGAGTGGTCAGCGTGGCAACGTTAACGTAAGTTGCGCTCGAGGTGGTGCTGAGGGAATTGGTGTCGGTGACGCGGGCCGTGACTTGGGCGACGCCCAGTTGAGCCGTGGTTGGGGTCCAAAGCAGCGAGTACGAGCTGCCATTGGCGACGGTCGGCGAGGTGCGACTGCCTACCAGATTACCGCCGACAAAAAATTCGACCAACAGTACCGAGGCGCCACTGCCTCCGGTAGCAGTCGCAGTGAGCGTGAGCGGAGTGCCCGGAGTTGCACGCGTGGGTGAAACCACCGTACCGGTGGGAGCCGTCAACGTGACCGTCGGACTTGTGAAGGCAGCAGTTACCGTAGCGGCGTTGGAGACCTTGGTGTTACCTCGATCATCGGTGGCGATCGCTTCAATGTTATAAGAGCCTTGGGTCGCTGGGGTAAATGAGCCGGTGTAGGGCGAGGAGGTTACCGGGTTACCTATGGCGGCACCGTTAGCGTAGAATTGAACACTAGAGATTGTACCACCGGCGGATTGAGCCGTGGCCGCGAGACTTACCGCCGAACCGGGAATGGCCGTGGCGCCGTTGGCTGGATTTATCAGCAAAACGGTGGGAGCCTGGCCCACAGCGGAAGTGACCGTGAGGGTAGTTTGCGCGTCGCGGGTGAGGCCGGCATTATCGGTGGCCCGGGCGAGCAACACATAAGAACCGGTGTTTGAGGGTGCGACGTATTTGTAAACGTAAGGCGCAGAGGTTTTGGTATCAACCTTCGTGCCATCGATGAAGAACTCCACTTTCACAATCGCTCGACCGGTGCTGGGAGTAACCGTCGCTAGCGCGTAACGCGTGGCCCCCGAGGGCAACGTCGTTGCAGGGGCCGTGCCGGGCGACAGACTTAAACTAATGGCAGGAGCAGCCGGGTCAGTAACTGTGACCGAATTGATGGAGGAAGTGACAACCGTGCCAAGTGAATCCGTGGCGCGAGCAGTGATGGAATAAGTACCGGCCGCGCTCGGTGTCCAGGTGGACGTGTAGGGCGAACTCGTGATAGCGGAGCCGATGATGTCTCCGTTAGAATAAAATGCGACTTGGGTGATAATAGAGCCTGTGCCCGCGGTGGCCGTAGCCGAGAGCGGGACCGCGGAGCCTACATTAGCCGTGGAACTGTTTGCAGGAGCAGTCAGGCTGACGGTGGTAGCTGTGGATACCGTGACCGAGACAGCGGAGGAGGTGACCGTAATGTTATTGGTGTCGAGCACCTTTGCCGTGAGCGAATAATTACCCGCGGTCGTTGGCGTCCAACTGATGCTGTAGGGCGAGCTTGTGACCGTGCCAATGACAGTGCTACCTTGTAAAAATTGCACCTGAGCCACGGTGGCACCAGTGCCGGCGGTAGCCGTGGCTGTAACCGTGGTAGCCGAATTGAGCGGAAGGACCGCACCCAGCGCCGGAGCGGAAATAGAAATTGTGGGCGCCGCAGCCGAAACCGTGATATTAACAGTCGATGAAGTTACCGTGGTCCCCGCTGAATCCGTCGCCCGCGCCGTCAAGGCCACCGTACCTACCGCGCTCGGTGTCCAAGTTGTAGAGTATGGCGAGGAGGTGACCGCAGCACCGATTTGAGTGCCATTAGCATAAAATGAGACCGATGAGATCGTTGCTCCGCTAACCGGAGTAGCGTTCGCAGTGAGTGAAACCGAGGAACCCACACTGGTATTTGAGCCGTTAGAAGGTGCCGTCAACGATACTGCGGTTGCAGCTACAACGGTCACAGCAACACCACTGGAAGTGACGCTCGTGCCGTTGGAATCAAGAACCTTAGCAGTTAGCGTGTAATTACCTGCCGTGGGGATCCAAGCGACCGTGAAAGGGGAACTGGTCGCGGTCCCAATAACCGTTGTGGATGAACCGTTATTAACCAGAAACTGGACCTGAGAAACCGTGGCCCCGGTACCAGCCGTAGCAGAGGCTGTCACATTGGCCGCTGTATTTGCAGTCAAGACAGCACCATTCAAAGGCGCGGAGATCGATACGGTGGGCGCCGCAGCCGAAACCGTAACATTAACAGTCGATGAGGTTACCGTGGTCCCCGCTGAATCCGTCGCCCGCGCCGTCAAGGCCACCGTGCCTACCGCGCTCGGTGTCCAAGTTGTAGAGTATGGCGAGGAGGTGACCGCAGCACCGACTTGGGTGCCATTGGCAAAAAACGAGACGGATGAGATCGTGGCCCCGCCGACGGGTGTGGCACTGGCCGTCATCGTGACGCCGGTCCCAATCGTAGCACTCGAGCCAGTGGAGGGCGCAGTCAACGACACCGTTGTCGGGGTCACGGCGGTAATTGCGACACCACTCGAAGTCACGGTGGTACCGGCAGAGTCGATCACTCGGGCAGTGAGCGTATAATTGCCCGCCACAGATGGAGTCCAGCTCACCGAATAAGGTGAGGTCGTAACAGTTCCAATCGTGGAAGCGGAGCCGCCCGAGGGCGTGACCAAAAACTGCACTTGAGCAACGGTGATGACACCATCCGTTGAAGGTACGGCGGTGATGGTTAAAGCTGAGCCGACGTTGACAACGGAGCCCACGGTGGGCGCCGTGATCGATATCGTGGTGGCGGCGTGCGCGAAGCCCACAGCCACGAGCGCAAACGCGGCGGTAAGCCAAGGGCGGAAAATCGCAGGAGCGGCGGACAGTGCGCCGCAAAGCGGGCGCCCTACCTCGGAAGAAGTCGTGGTCATGGGCTAGTCTCCGGGGGTTAAATTATTTATTGCCGTCGCGCGTGCGGCCTTCGGCGCTGGCCGGTGTCACGATGGTCGGATTTTGGAAAAGTGAATTAGCGGGTGTGCTCTTGAGGTTTTGCTTTTTCGGCGAACCACCGGGGCTAACGAGATTAGCGGTGACAAAAATGAGCAAGTTGCGCTTCTGCGAGCTTTCACCCTTCGAGCGGAACAAACGGCCAACGAGCGGGATGTCGCCGAAGAACGGAACCTTGTCGTTAACCTTCTTAACTTCTTCACGAGTGAGTCCACCCATGACGAGGGTGGCACCATCCCAGATCGTTACCTTGGTCGTGATCTCGCGCACGGAGAAAATCGGTTGATAGAACCCAGGAGGGACCGTGACTGTGGTACCCGATGAAATCGCGATACTCGGGCCGCCATATTCGACGAAGCCTTCGAACTCGGTGACTTTGGGATTCAAATCAAGACTGATGGAGTAGTCGTCTTCTTCAACGGTTGGGGTAACTTTCATTTCTACGCCAACGTTGCGTGAGGTGAACTGTTGCGGCGTGCCAGCAGTGATCGTAACGCCAGCTCCACCCGTTCCGGTTCCGCTGGAGGATCCCACTTGGCTTTGGATTTCACCGTAGCTTTGCGGATAACGCATTTCCTGAGCGACAACGATGTTTGCGGGGTTACCAGAAAGAACGGTTACTTTGGGCGAACTAAGCAGATCGCTGCCTTGTTTTTGAGACAGCGCGCGGATCGCCGCAGTAACATCAAATTCGCCCACGAAACCGGTAATATTGGCCAGCGCCGAAGCGGTCGAACCAAGCGAAACGCCACCAGGGATCGTAGAGGGCGCAATGGGAACGGTCAAATTAGGACCGCCGCTGGCCGCGGTGGAACTGATGGTAAGTCCATTGCCATTAGAGGTACTCGGAAAAGCGCCGGCCAGTGAACGATTCACAGTGTCTGTAGCGTAAGTCTCACGCGGGGTGAAGACTTGGCGACCGTTGCTGTCAAGGATGGGTGCACCCGTGGTAGGATTAACCTGCGCGACACCGCGGCGGGACATATTCCATTTGACGCCAAGTTCTTCCAGTGCGCCTTCCTGGACTTCCATAAACTTAGATTCAATCTCAACTTGGCGGACGTCATTGTAACGGGAAAGGATGTTACGGATGCGCTCAACGTTGCGGGCGGTCTGCGTGACGATGATGGCGGAGCCATCGTAGGCGAGGCTGCTGCCCTCGACCGAGAAACTCACGCCGGCTTGCTGGAGAAAGGCCTTCATTGAACCGGCTTCGCCGCCAGTGAGGGTCACACCTTCTGCTGGTGTCTCGGCCTTACCGCTGCCACCAATGCCGGTCATACGAAGGACGGTGGCGCGAGTGATGGGGAAGAAGGCCGTTTCGAGGTTGCTGGTTTCACCGCCTGGACGAACCACAACCGCATCGGCTTGGACTTCATATTGATAGCCGGCGGACTCAGTCACGAAGTCGAGGATGCGTTTGAGTGAGGCGTTGCGGAGCGTGAGGGTAACGGCCGGGGTTTTGTTGGAGGGATCGATGAGAACGATATTGGCGCCTTTAGTGCCGATGCCGGTGGTGTCGTACTCTTCGGAAGCGGCGCTCAACGCAGCGACGACTTGACCGATCTCGGCTCGAGTGAAGCTGACATTAGGCAGTACGATATCGTTTAGTTTTTTCTGGAGCGGTGCAGTCGCAGCGGCGGCCGCATCGTCGCGGGTGCGCTCTTGATAAATTCCGGGGCGCTGCCAACCCTTGGCGACTTCTTCGAGCAGTTGGGTACGGGTCTTTTCGCGATTGAGCGCGCCGGTCTCGGCTTTTTCTTGAGCGATGCGAAGCAGGAAACCTTTGGCGACGGTATTATCAGGAGATTGCGCTTCAACCGCACGGAACGTGCTCTGAGCGCCGTCGATGTCGCCGGCGACATATTGGGCGCGTCCTTTGGCGATAAGCTCGTTGGTGGCAGCACGTTCAGCTAGGAATGAGGCATCGACACCCGGTGTAACCGGAGGGGTTTTTTTAAGGGATACGTTAGAATCGGAGCGATCGACTTGGCGATTCAGACCAGCCAGGCGGGGGTTGCCCGGTTCAAGTTCCGTGGCACGGGCGAGCGAGACACGAGCCCCGTCGATGTCACCTCGGGTCAGTTGCGCTTGAGCTTGATCAATGAGAAGGGCGGCTTTGTCGCGCTTGAGTTCAGCGATGGTTTTTTGCGTAAGAGCGTTAGCAGGAAGCGCGGCTTGGGCGGCATCAAGCGTGGCGAAAGCTTCGGCATACTGTCCGCTGGCGGCCTGGCTGCGCGCCGTGGCGCGCTGGGTGGTCGCGTTAGCGAGAGCGGTCTTGATGCGAGCAGATTCAGCCGCGACGAGGGCGTCGGCCTCGGCTTCGGCGGAGGCGGTTTGCGCGACGAGTTGACCCATCGGCAGTGCGTGGGTCAGCGCCAAGGCGGTGACGAACAGGCAGAGGAGCGAGGGGGCGAGGGACTTAGATTTCATGGCAGGAAAAAAATTAGGGGGAAAGCGGAGCGGTTTCAGTGAGGTCGAAGCGAAGGGGTATGGTGCGGCGTACAGGGGCGGCGAGATCAGGCGCTGTTTTTGTGACTTCTATGGTGGCAGGCTCGGTTGCGATGCGCTCGATGCGGTAGGAGGTGGTGCCTAATTTAAGGGTGTCACCAGCCAAGACTTCACGAGGGGTTGATTCGCCTTCGAGAGCTACGAGTCCGAATACATTGCCGGTGAAATGACGTTCGCGTTGCGTGAGCGTTAAGTCGCGTTTAGCGCGCAAGTCCTGGATTGTGGCCGTAGCAACGCGTTGACTGAAGCTCGTACTTTCCGGGATCACAACAGCCTCGGCACGAACATTGAAGGCTTTGATTTCGATAGCGAGATCAGCAACGCGGTGACCGGCAGAGGCGAGAAACACCTCGCCCGTACGACGGTTCTCAAAAATGCCTCGGGCCTCCCCTGCCCCACCAACATAACCGATAAGTTGCAAGCGAAACGGCTCGGGCCGTACGCTTACAAGTTCAAGGCCAAAAGGCGCCTCTGCGGCTTCGTCGCCAGTAAGCTGGGCTGAAACCGCAAATTGGCGGCTGCGAGTATTATAAAAAATCTCCGGCGGGGTAAACAAATCATACAACCAATCGCGACCGCGAGCCAAAGCGCTAGGAGCTTCCCAGACGGTATTTTTCACCACCGGCGAGTCGACGCCAACCGGCACGTAGGCTGCGGCCGTAAGCGTGGGCTGACTTAAGATGACCGAAGATTGGGCGCGCCAAATCAGCCCGCCAAAGACAACCGTCGAGACCACGAGCAACGAGGTTCCAGCGATTAATAAGGTTTTAGGGGAAGGCGACGCGCTCATGGGGTGGCAGCCACGACGGCAGTGACCGGCGCGAGTTCAACATACTCGAGGGTGACGGTAAATTTGGAAATCGATTTAGCTACAAGGGGCGCGATCGTAGCCACGGGTTTAGCGGCCTTGGCCGCGGGCGCGGATAGGACGACGGAGACCGCGGGAGCACCAGGCTGAGGAGCAAGGGCAGCCTCATCAGAGGGAGCGCCCGCCATGTCCTCGCCCGAGGCGGGTTCAACCTCGACCGAGCGTACAATGATGGGCAGCTCAAAGCTGGCGAGTTGATTGAGTAAAGAGCGCAAGGCAGAGGTCTGCCCAGTAAATATCAACCTGAAACCAGAAACCTCCACGAGACCAGGAGCCTGAGCAGAGAGACGCGCGTCGAGGTCGAAATAATCCGGCGAGAGCGTAGTGGAACTTTCCAAGGGTGCAGGAGGAGTGGCGGCGGGATCAGCGGCCGCAGCGGCAAGAGCTTCATTGCGCGCCTTGCGTTCGTCGGCGCGGAGAGGACGTTCGCGTTGGACGGCAAGGAGCGAGCGGGGTCGCGCAGCGAGGAGTGCATCGACGATATAATTGGCGACGAGGCGCTGACGAAACACCGGCTCGATGAGCGAGGTTTCAGGGCCTTCATTGGCGTATAAGGAGAAACCAAAATTTGCGGCGCCAGGGCCGATGAGAACACCTTGTTTTTGAGCGAATGCGCGGGATTTCGAGACAAAGGTCGCAAGGTCAAAAAACGCATCCGTGCGCATGGCCGGTGGTTTGGTGGCAGCAAGGCGCGCAGCGCCGGGGCCACGGCCACGGAGCTCGGACTGCATGGTAGCGAGGGCTCGTTGGGCGCGTTTGAGATCGGACTCGATCATCGCAGCGGTTTCACGCGATGGCGAGGGCGCAGCATCGGCTGCTGCTTGAATTTGAGCGCGCACACGGACGAGTTTTTGTTCAGCAGAGCGTGCAGCGGACGCGCGCTCCCAGATGCACCAGGCTTCGCCAGCGGCTAGCATCCCGAGGACTACTAGGGTGAGGTTAAAAAAATTAAGTTTCTTGAACGACATAGCGGGGACGTCCGAGCTTAAAGAGGGCGGCGTGCGTTGACAACGAGTGTGAAGTCGAAACGCAGAAGTCCGGGTTGCTTAGTGTCGAAGCGTTCGTTTTCGACGCCGGTGATGAAGGGTGATTCAGTAAAGCCGGCGATGAGTTTTTTGACGCGCTCATTGGATTCTTGGCTAACTTCGGAGACGGGATTAGCGACATCAAGCAAACGACCGGAAAGCGTGAGTTTGAGCGTGGGAGCAGACGCAGGCACGGCGGGATCAGCGGCCGGAGTAGCGCTAGCGTCGAGCGCAGCGTAGGGCACGATTTGAATACGCTCGAGCCATACGTCGCCCACTTTTGCTAAGCGGGCTTGGGTATCGGCAAGAAAATCAAGCCAGTTGGCTTTAGTGGCGACGAGGCCTTCAAGAGCCGAAATCTGTTTCTTCGCCGCTTCGATCTGTGCCAAATTTTCGTTGTTGCGCGCTTCGAGTGAGCGAAGTGGTCGGAGTTGGCTTTCGGCTTGGACAACGAGCGACTCGGCACCGGTGGCGCGGTGGTGAAAATAAAAAATAGGAGGAAGTAACGCGGCGACCGCGAGTACGGCGGAGGCGAGGTAGCGGGGTTGGCGTTTACGAAAAGCTAAAGCTTCGGTGATTGCGGGTGGCAGGAGCGTGACATCGGCCACAGGTTGGATGAGCGAAACAGCGAGGCCGACGAGTTCAGCTAGTTCGTGTGAGAGCGTTTCGGCGCCCGAGGCGCGCGCGTCCGTAGAAACATCAACGCCACGCAAGGGGTCGTAGCGTTCGACGGGGAGCTTAAGCCGTTCGGAGAGTGTGGCAGGTAGCTCGCCAATTAGGCTGCCGCCACCGGTCACGTAAATTGCCGCGGGTTGAGCAGCGCCAGTCTGGCGGCGATGATTAACAATGGAGCGCGTGAGCTCAAGGTGAAGGCGCCCAATGAAACCAGCGGCGGCGCGATGTACAGCAGCGCGCGCGGGTGAATTTTCGGGCAATTCGGAGCGACCAGAAAGGACTGAGACTTTAAGTGTTTCAGCAGCAGCGAAATCGATGCGAAGTTCCTCAACGAGTGCGGCGGTTACTACGTTGCCCGCGAGGGGAAATGTGCGGATATAAAAACGTTCACCGTCAAGAAAGAGCAAATGAGTCGAGCGCGCGCCGATATTAATTACCAGTGCGCTGGCTGGCGCTTCCGGATAACTATAGCGAAAGGCGGCACGAAGCGCGAGACTACCGGGGGTAGCACGCTCAGGGGCGAAGCCAGCGGCGTCGGCGGTAGCGCAGAGCGATTGGAGTGCGTCGAATTTGGCCGCAGCAAACATGACGTCGAGATCGAAGCCGTCGTCGGCCATGACCACGTGATCCCAGACGACCTCGCTGAGCGGGTAAGGAATGTGTTGCGAGGCCTCAAAGGCCAGACTCTGTGCGCGTTTAGCGCGATCCAGGGCGGGAGTTTTGACAAACTTAGTGAGAGCGAGGTGGCCGGGAACAACCAGTGCGCAGGGGCCAGAAAGATGTTCGCGGGCAGAGATTGCACCGAATGATTGCGCAAGATGCTCCGACCAGCGTGCCTCGTGCGCGGGATCGGCGTTTTGAGACTCGTGAGCGAAGTGTTGTAAGCAAATACGGCCTGCGGAGCCGACGACAAAAATGCCGGCGGCAACATGACTCGCTCCTGGATCTAAGGCTAAAACGCGCGGGGTTCGCATTGCGTGATAAAAAAAGATGCGATTAAAGATAGGTTTCTTCGGCAAGCGCAATCGCTTAGTGTAAAAGATGCGCCTAAGGCGCCAAAGACGGCTCACGGCGCACGAAAGTTACTGGGTTATGTGGGTATTCTTACACGAAGGGTGTAAAATATTGTGGTTGCAGACATCCATCATTAGCAGGGGCACCAGTTAAAGCGGCGGCCAAAAAGGCCCGTCGCGCCAACGGGTCCCCGAGCGACGTCGCGCTAGCAGCGCGCGACGGGAGCTTGACCCCCCCCCGGCCCTAAAGGGCCGGGATTCCCTTAAGCCCCACGCCTGCGAAGCAGGCGGGCGCGTTGAGGGGCGGTTCCCGTTTCACCGGAGCCTGAAGCTCCTCCACAGACAGTGGCGGCAAGTCCTGACGACATTATATTCTGTGCTGCGATCACATCGGCATGGCCAAAGTGAGCGCATTTAACGCAGCGGAAAACGGCCCGGGAAGGGCGGTTTTCTGGGCTGACATGCCCACAAAGCGCACCTTCACCCAGCCAAGCTTGGGTAGCCAAAGGGCCCGACCATTGATCTCTACCCCTTGCGGCCAACGCAGGCCCGGACTACTGC
>JBAWZQ010000011.1:0-96368 GCA_037142955.1 Opitutaceae bacterium
AGCGAGCGGAACCGCGCCGTTGACCTACGTATGGAGGAAGGACGGAACGGCGATCGCCGGGGCAACGTCTGCGACCTACACGATCGCCTCCGTCGCCACGGGCGACGCAGGCAGTTACACCGTGGTGGTAACCAATAGCGCGGGCTCGGCCACGAGTACCGCTGCGGCCCTTACAGTGACCGCGGCGGTTATCGCGCCCACGATTACGACGCAACCGAGCGCAACGAGCGTCACGGCGGGAAGCGCCGCGAGCTTCAGCGTAGTAGCGAGCGGAACCGCGCCGTTGACCTACGTATGGAGGAAGGACGGAACGGCGATCGCCGGGGCAACGTCTGCGACCTACACGATCGCCTCCGTCGCCACGGGCGACGCAGGCAGCTACACCGTGGTGGTGACCAATAGCGCGGGCTCGGCCACGAGTACCGCTGCGGCCCTTACAGTGACCGCGGCGGTTATCGCGCCCACGATTACGACGCAACCGAGCGCAACGAGCGTCACGGCGGGAAGCGCCGCGAGCTTCAGCGTAGTAGCGAGCGGAACCGCGCCGTTGACCTACGTATGGAGGAAGGACGGAACGGCGATCACCGGGGCAACGTCTGCGACCTACACGATCGCCTCAGTCGCCACGGGCGACGCAGGCAGCTACACCGTGGTGGTGACCAATAGCGCGGGCTCGGCCACGAGCAATGCGGCGACGCTTACGGTGACGGCAGCTCCCACCGCACCGACGGTGACGACCCCAACTCAGACAAATATCAGAACGACTGCTGCGACCCTAGGTGGTAACGTCACCTCAGATGGCGGCGCGACGATCTCAGCGCGCGGCGTAGTCTATGCACTCACTTCCGCCAACGCTAACCCGCAGCTTAATGGTACAGGTGTGACTGCGGTCGCCAGTTCCGGTACTACGGGAGTCTTTACAATAGATGTGACTGGTCTAACGCCTAACGTGTCGTACAGCTACACAGCGTATGCGACCAATAATCGCGGCACAACCTACAGCACGGTCGGAATCTTTAAAACACTAGATAGCGCCGGAGCCGATTTTACCTACATGGATACAGGTGGTGGATTAGTTATCACCGGGTATCTAGGTGATAGTAGCGACATAGTTATTCCGAGTAGTATTGGAGGTATCCCCGTAACTGGCATTGGAAGCTACGCTTTTCTAGCTGAACACATGACGAGCGTTACGATCCCGAATAGCGTCACTATAATTGCTCGCTATGCGTTCTGCGACTGCGAGTCACTGCTGAGCGTGACTCTACCTGATCAATTAATCAGTATCGATGAAGAAGCATTTGCAGTATGCAAAAAGCTGCGCGGTATTACGATCCCGGATAGCGTCACTTCGATTGGCTACGGGGCGTTCGCCTACTGCGAAGGCCTAGTGAGTTTAACTTTATCGAAAACATTAAAAACTGTAGAAGACGAAGCTTTTAATTCGTGCAAAAATCTGTCGGTTATTACAATCCCAGCTAGTGTCACGTCGATTGGTTTCGAGGCATTTGCATATTGTTCGGGCCTGAAGCGCATAAACTTCTTAGGATACGCACCCACCGCCTTGGAGAGTTCCTTCAAAGCAGTGACCGCAACGGGTTATTATCAAAGCGGAACCAAGGGTTGGACGCCTACCTATTATGGTCTTAAAATGGTGGCTTTAGCGGGTGACTACATCGTAACGGATAATGGCACGGCGGTCGCAATCACTGGTTACGAGGGCGCGGGTGGCGCGGTTACGATCCCAAGTACGGTCAGCGGCAAGCCGGTCACTAGTATTGGCATTGGAGCCTTTTATGGTCTCACGTCCTTAACAAGTGTGACGATCCCATCGAGCGTCACCCGTATCGGCAACACCGCTTTCCAAGGTTGCACCGGCCTCACGAGCGTCACGCTCCCGAGCAATCTGACCGAGCTGGGAGAGGGCGTTTTCGCGGGCTGTGAAAAGTTATCCGCCATCACGATTCCCAGTGGCCTTACTGCCCTGCGCACCAGTGTCTTTTTCGGCTGCACGGCCCTGACCACGGTGACCATTCCGAGTACCATCACGACGATTGAGGACGGGGTATTTTTCGGCTGCACGGGCCTGAAGAGTATTTATTTTCTGGGTAATGCGCCCACGGCGACGGCCTTGAGCTTTAAATTCGTCACCGCGCCTGGTATCCGCCAAAGCGAGGCCACGGGTTGGACGAATACGTTTTACGGCTTAAACATCTATATCGGGTTGAATGGTCTAACGATTAAATCGGGGCCGGTGGGCGCTACGATCAACCAAGGGCAAAACGCCACGTTTAGCGTCGTGGCCGAAGGTACGGGCCCCTTCACTTATCAGTGGAAAAAAGACGGGGTGGTGCTCGCTGGTGCCACGGCGGCTACCTTGCGGTTGGTCAACGTGACCGTCGCTCAGGCGGGCAACTACACTGTCGCCGTCTCCAATACCCAAGGCACGACCATCTCGAATGCCGCCGCCCTCACGGTTAATTCGCCGCTCACCCTCACCAGCAATCCGGTGTCACGTTCGGCTGCGATTGGCGATACGCTTGCTCCGGCCTTCAGTGTGACGGCGACTGCGGCCTCGGGCGTGACGCTTAGTTACCAATGGCGCAAAGATGGCGTGAACATCTTAGGTGCCACCAGCGCCACGCTCGGGCTCACGGCGATCAAAGCGACCGATTTCGGCACCTACTCCGTCACGATCACTTCGCCCACGGGCACGCTCACGAGTACGGGGGCGGTCTTGTTCCGCGCTGCGGACCCGGTGGTGGCTCCGGTCATTACGCGTGATCCTACGAGCGTGACGATCAACCTGGGAAGTTCGCTCATCTTATCGGTTGCTGCGACCGGTTCACCAGCGCCTACCTATCAATGGCAATTTAATGGAGCCAGCATCTCTGGAGCCAATACCGCAACGCTGGTGCTAACGGATATAATCGCCGCTCAAGCGGGCAGCTACAGCGTGATTGTGACCAATTCCGGTGGAACCGCGACCAGTAAATCAGCGACGGTTGCAACAAGTAGCGACTTTAGCCGCCAGCTTAATATTTCTACCCGAGGTTACGTAGGGACCGGGGGCGATATTTTAATCCCCAGCTTTGTCATCGCCGGCAATGGAGCCAAGCGCTTGTTGATCCGCGCCGCGGGTCCCGCGCTCAGTCAATTCGGCGTGGCCGGAGAGCTGGCCGATCCGCAACTGACCGTGTATAAGGACTCCACGCCGGTGGACAAAAATGATAATTGGACCGCCGATCTGACTAAAGCAGCCCTGGTGACATCTTTCGGCCGCTTGGTCGGGGCCTTTCCTTTCGATGATCGCAGCAAAGACGCAGCGCTTGTCATCAGCCTGGATCCCGGTGCTTATACCATTCAAGTCTCCGGCGTCGGCAATACCACAGGAACGGCAATCGTCGAAGTGTACGACCTAGATGCGGCTGATGCAAACAAAAGTCGGTTGGTCAACCTCGCCACGCGTGCATTAGTAAAAGCGAGTGCCGGTCCCTTGATCTCTGGTTTCGTGGTGCAAGGTGCCGTGTCCAAGGCGGTCCTGATTCGGGCGACAGGTCCTGCCCTCGCGGCCTTCGGGGTCACGGGAACGCTCGCGCTGCCCAAGCTTACGCTCTTTGATGATCAAGGTAAGCCAATCATTGAAAACACGGGATGGGAATCCTCAGGTATTTCTGATCAGATCATCGCTGCTTCGCAGAGCGTGGGTGCGTTTGGTCTTACACGTGGCACAGCCGACAGTGTGATCTTAGCGGTGCTGCCGCCAGGAGCTTACACAGCGCAGGTGATGGGGGCAGATGGCGGCTCCGGCGTGACGCTGGTGGAAGTGTACGAACTGCCGTAAAGATCGCTGTTGCGGCTACGGGTTGATGTTTACGACCTAGGGAGGGAATGTTCCCTAGTTCGTACATCGACTGTGATGGATGAACATGGCGCAACCAGAAGTGGCGCCCTACTTTAAGGGTGGAGATGGCAGGGTTACTTCATCGTGGATTTACCGTAAATTGTGCCAAGTATAGTGGGCTAAACGAACATGAGCCATAAACCCTGTCGAAATCCTAAGGGTGCGTCTGTAAAACAAGCCTCCGCTTGGATAACACCATGACGAAATGCAGAATAGTCTGCTCGTGTCCTTACACATATGAGCGATTGAAGGCTAGTCGGTTAACAAACTGGAAGCACAAGTTGGCCAACCCCCGACGGGAAGCACAAGCTGTGCACAGCGGCCAACTTGAGGGTAAATCGACACCAATTTCCTCTCGGGAGTGAAAAGCGTGGTAGACCCGGAGGGATTCGAACCCCCGACCCCTTGGTTCGAAGCCAAGTGCTCTATCCAGCTGAGCTACGGGTCCACGCGTTAACGATCGGACCAAGAGATATTGTTTTTCTATCGCAGGTCGAGCCCTGTCAGCATCTGCGGCCCAGCCTTGCCCGTAGCAAAGATCAAGCTAAGTTTGTCATAATAATGCCCGTTACGCCTTTCCGTTCCAGCCTCTATGAGTGCACCGTGATGCATCACCGCTTCACGCCGAAGGAGCATCATTTTAACTACCGCATCTTTCTGTTCGCTTTCGACCTCGACGAACTCCCCGAATTACACCGGCGCCTCCCGCTGTTTTCGTTTAATCGGCCCAACTTATTTTGCTTCCGCGAACATGATTTCTTTCCCGTCACTGAACCGCTGCACCACGCCAGCCACGAATCTAAAGCGCTAGAAACCAACGAACACACGGGCCCAGTCCGGCCCGCTTCGCTTAAACAACGCCTCCTCGCCCACCTCGCCTCTCGCGGCATCGACCTGAGCGACGGCCGAATCATGTTGGTCACGCTGCCACGAGTATTGGGCTACTTATTTAATCCCGTCTCATTTTATTTTTGCTACGATGCAGTGGGCACGTGCGTGGCTTGCCTAGCCGAGGTTACCAACACGTTTAGAGAGATGAAGCCGTACTTTCTCGGCCCCGACACCGCCGTCGCCCATGCGCCCGGGACGTTTCATCGGCGTACGCCCAAATACTTTTACGTTTCCCCATTTTCCGACGTGGACACGGCTTTTGACTTCACGTTGCGCACGCCGAGCGAACGCCTTTCGATCCAAATTGACGACTACGTCGGCGCGGAGCGCACCCTGACCAGTACCCTTGCCGGTCCGCGCCGCGAACTCACGAGCGCCCGCTTAGCGTGGTTTACCCTTAAATACCCGCTCATTACCCTACGCATAATCGCGCTAATACATTGGCACGCGGCCTTGCTTTGGCTGCGACGTTTGCCTTGGTTCGCCAAAGCCGCCCGCTCCACCGACCAACGCGATCTCTACCGCCCCCACGCCTCCATCGCCGCCCCCGCGCCCAACGCCACCAAAATTCCAGCCCCTACCGAAGCCGCATGAGCCAAGACTCCGCCACCACCTCGACCGCGCTCGTCGCCGCGCGCGACAAACCCTCGTTTTTTCGCGCGGCCGTGCTCAAAGCCTTTGGGGCTATGACCCGAGGCCATCTGCGCCTCGAACTACCCAACGGTCACATCCATGAAATCGGCTCTCACGCCGATGCCTCCGCCCGCACCCTCCCGCTTGCGATTCCAGCCGCCGCACACCTGCGAATCCATCGCGAAAGTTTTTTCACTAAATGCAGCCTAGCGGGGGATATTGGTTTTGCCGAATCGTACATCGACGGTGATTGGGAGACGCCTAACCTTACCGCCGTCATCGCGTTTTTTATTCTCAACGCCGACACCGCGCCCACCCTCTCCGGCTCCCGCCAAGCGCGCACATTTGCCCTCAACTCCCTGCGTTCACTCAACCGTTTCGGCCACCTACTACGGCCCAATTCTCGTGCCACCGCCCAGCGCAACATCAGCGAACACTACGATCTTTCCAACGATTTCTTCGCCCTCTTCCTAGACCCGTCGATGATGTACTCATCGGCGAAATGGACCTCGCCCACTTTCACGCTCGAGGCCGCCCAACGCGAAAAAAACGACGCCCTCTGCCGCCACCTCCGCCTGCGACCCACGGATCACGTGCTTGAAATCGGCACCGGCTGGGGCGGCTGGTCGCTGCACGCCGCACGCACCTACGGCTGCCGTGTCACCACGGTCACGATCTCACGCGAACAACTCGAATACGCCCGAGCGCGCATCGCCGCCGCCGGCCTCTCCGATCGCATCAGCGTCGAATTCCGCGATTACCGCGACCTCCAAGGCTCCTTTGATAAAATCGTTTCCATCGAAATGATGGAGGCGATCGGCCATCGCTATCTTCCCGAATTCACCGAGGTGCTGCATCGCTGCTTGAAGCCCGAAGGCTTACTCGCACTCCAGTTCATTACCTGTCCCGACGCCCGCTACGAACAATTCCGCCGCGGGGTGGACTTCATCCAAAAACACATTTTTCCCGGTTCGCTCCTGCTCTCACTTAATCGGGTCAACTCTGAGCTCAGTCGTGCGGGCGGCTTTATCCTCCACGCCGTCGACGACTTCGGCCCCGACTATGCGCGCACCCTGCGTGTGTGGTACGACAACTTTCTTGAGCGTCTAGACCAGGTCCGGGCGCTCGGCTTCGATGACCGATTCATTCGCAAGTGGGGCTATTACCTCAATTACTGCGAGGCTGCCTTCGCCCTGCGCAATATTTCGGTGGTCCACACGCTTCACACGCGAGCCAACAATCTCAGCTTCTGAGTCCATGCTCATTTTTCTTCGCACTTTTTTCATGGTGGTAATTGCCTCTATGTTGGCGGTGACGAGCTGGGCGAGTTTGCAATGCCCACTCTTCGGCGTGCCGCGCGCTGTCGCGACGCACCCATGGTTCATCGCCACACTCTTCGATGCTTACTGGGGATTCTTCACTTTTTACGTCTGGGTCTGCTACAAACAAACCTCGCACCTGGCTCGTCTCGCTTGGTTCATTGCGATCATGCTCCTCGGCAACATCGCGATGGCCGCGTACTGCCTCGCCGAGCTGTTTAGCATCACCTCTCACGATTCACTCGCTGGCCTGCTGACCACGCGCCGAGAGGGTCCGGGCAGACTAGGCCTCGTGCTTGCCGCGCTGGGTATCGCCGTCATTGCGTTGGCTTAAAACTCTGCCTGTGCCTGATCCACTTTCTGCCGAATTGCCCGCTGACATGCGGACTGCAACCGCGCGCAACTTTTGGCAGCGCCGCGTACGCGATCCGATCGTCGCCCAGCTTACGCAAGGCATTACTCCGGAGAAAATCGCCCTCACTGTCGCCATCGGTAGCGGCGTGGCGCTATTTCCAATTCTCGGAACGACCACGTTACTCTGCTTCTTGATCGCCCTGGCGCTCCGGCTTAACCAGCCGATCATCCAGCTCATCAACCAGGCTCTGTGGCCGGTTCACATTCCCGTTATCTTCGGCTGCGTGAAACTGGGCGAACGCATTCTTGGGGCTCATCACGTGCCCATCAGCTTACATCATATGCAACAGCTCTTCTGGAACCATCCGGCTGAGTTTTTTCAAGAATTCGGCGCCACCGCCGGCCACGCCATCGTAGGGTGGGCGGTCGTCGCACCTTTTTACATGGGCACAGTCTACCTGATCACGTTGCCGATCATACGCACGATTACCCGCCTTAAAGCCGAAGCGGCCACTAAGGCTGCGTCGCTCCACCCCGAACACCCGATTCCATGAGTCCCCTCGCCCTCATCATGCTCGCGCTCGCCGGACTTTGCGCGCTGTTTGCCGGAATTTATCTCATCGCCCGGCGCATGGATAACTACGGAGTCGTCGACATCGCCTGGGCCTACGCTTTTGGCCTGCTCGCCTTTTTCTATGCCGCCTGCGGCCCGGGCTGGCCTGTCCGACGCGCCCTCATCGCCACACTCGCAATTCTATGGAGCCTACGTCTTGGCACGCATCTGGCCATTCGCGTCATCGGCCACCACCCAATCGAAGATGGTCGCTATATCCAACTCCGACGCGACTGGGCCGGTAATTTCGCACCGAAGATGTTTTGGTTTTTCCAGATGCAGGCAGTCTCCGTTGTGATCCTCGGCGCTGCCTTTGTAATCGCAGCGCTCAATCCCGCGCCCGAGCTTCATCCCCTCGAAATCGCCGGCGCCTTGCTGTGGCTCATCGCCCTTAGTGGCGAGGCCCTGGCCGACGCTCAACTCGCCGCTTTCAAAAAAGATCCCGCTCACCGCGGCCAAGTCTGCGCCATCGGCCTATGGCGTTTGAGCCGCCACCCGAATTATTTTTTCGAATGGCTCATTTGGGTCGCATTCTTTGTCTTCGCCCTTGGTTCGCCGTTTGGAGCAATCGCGGTCATTGGACCAGCAACGATTCTTTACCTGCTGCTGCGCGTCACCGGCATCCCACTGACGGAGCAACAAGCTATCCGCAGTCGCGGCGAAGCGTACCGGCACTATCAAAAAACCACGAGTGTCTTCGTCCCGTGGTTTCCGAAAAAATCCTAAACAACCTATTTTTAGCTATCATGATCGACGCGCTGCTCGAAAAAAATCTCCTCCCCGATTGGCTTCTGCGCATTGGCATCCGGCGCCTCCTGGCCCAACGCATCCGCGACGAGTCTGCCGTCTACGATCGCGGCGCCTACGTAGCGGATCTTAAGACCCGCTCCCTCGCCGAACAAACCGCTGCCGCCAACGAGCAACACTACGAGGTGCCCACGCGCTTCTATCAACTCTGTCTAGGCAAAAACCTCAAATACTCCGGCTGCCTTTACCCCACTGGCCGCGAAACCCTTGACCAAGCCGAGGAGGCTATGCTCGCGCTCTACGCTGAGCGCGCCCAACTCGCCGACGGCCAATCGATTCTAGAATTGGGGTGCGGCTGGGGCTCTCTGTGCCTTTACAACGCGCAGAAATTCCCTCGCGCCCGCATCACCGCGATTTCTAATTCGCGCACCCAAAAAGAGCACATCGACGCCGAAGCTAAAAAACGCGGCCTCACCAACCTCACTATCATCACCGCTGATATTAACGTCTTTGACACCGCGCCAGCGCAGTTCGATCGCGTCGTTTCTGTCGAGATGTTCGAACACCTCAAAAACTATCAACTGCTTTTCTCGCACATTGCCCGCTGGCTCAAACCCGGCGGCCTGCTCTTCACTCACATTTTCACGCACCACCGCCTCAGCTACCACTTCATCGCCCGAGATGCTTCAGATTGGATGAGTCGCTATTTTTTCACGGGCGGTCAAATTCCTGCACACGATCTATTCTCACAATTTCAAGACGATCTCAAACTCGTCTCTGACTGGAAGGTTAACGGCCGCCATTACCAACAAACCGCCGAGCACTGGCTGCAAAGAATGGATGCACACCGCGCCGAAATTTATCCGCTCTTCGTTCAGACCTATGGTGCCGCCAACGCGACGAAATGGTGGGCCTATTGGCGGGTCTTCTACATGAGCTGCGCGGAACTCTGGGGCTACCGCGCGGGCGAGGAATGGCTTGTGAGCCATTACCTTTTCCGCAAACCGTAGGGACCTCCGTTTTTTCAGCCCTCCGCTCGCATGCGCCTTCTGCCCCAACTTGCGGTTCTGATTTTTTTCCTCGTCAGCCTGCGTGCGGCCCCATCGCCAGCGGTCGCGGTCCTCGTCTCCGAAGCTCAAGCCGCTGAAACGCGTTTCGACTCTAAGACGGCGCTCGCGCTCCTGCTCCAAGCTGACGCCGCGCAACCCAACGACCCTGTCATCCTTCAAAAAATTGCGCGCCAGTACTCGGACTCCACCCTCGATACCACGGATCTCTCCGAGCAGAAAAAACTGTGCGAGCTTGCCCTCACTTACGCCCAACGCGCCTACGCCCTCGCACCGAAAAATGCCGTATGCGTCCTCTCACTTGGCATTTGCTACGCCAAAATTGGTTTTTACGCCGACAACAAAACCAAGATCGCCAACTCCCGCCTAGTTAAAGATTATGCCGTGGAGGCCTTGGCGCTCGACCCCGACTATAGTTACGCGCACCACGTCCTCGGCCAGTGGCACCACGAAGTCGCCTCGATTGGGCCCGCCACTCGATTCTTCGTTCGTCTCATCTACGGCGGTCTCCCCGCCGCCTCGACCAGCGAAGGCGTGCAACACCTCCGCCGCGCGGTCGCCCTCGACCCACAAAACCCTTCCCACCAAGCCGAACTAGGCTTTGCCTTGCGCTCCGACGGCCAAACCGAAGCCGCGCAACAAGCCTTCACCCGCGCCCTCGAACTTCCGCCCCGCGAGAAACACGATCTTGAATCACAGGCTCGTGCCCGCGCCGCCCTAAAACGCTCATAAACCCATCCATTTGAAATGGTCGCAGTCTTTGCCGTGTACCGTACGCTTGCTTCAGTTCCCACGCTTGCCGAGTTTGATCACGTGCGCACCTTCCCTCGCTTCAACTACCTGCTACTCGTACTACTCCCGCTCATGCTGGCCGGCTGCGTATCCAGGGAAGTTAAACAACTCATCCCCATCACTGGCGGAAAATCCGTTGCTTTTTCTTTCGGCCCTAAAGGCGCAGAACCCGGTCGCGCCAACGGCTACGAGGTCCAAGTCGCAGCACTCCTGCCGGGCACCGACCCGAAGGAAAGTTTTTATCAATTCGCTTTTACCTCACCCGTCGGCGCTCAAGTAAAACGCGTCCAAATCGAAGATGTTTCCGAGGAGTTGGCGGCGTTCCCACTCATCGATGACACGACGCCAAAATTTACCGGCAACCGTTGGCAAGCTGACTCAGCGAAAATCAAAGCGGGCGACCCGCATTTCGCCTGGGCTCTAACCATCCAAACTTCGATGCGGGTTTACCGCTTCACGATCACCGACGTCGCCGGCGTACAAACCGAGATGCTCCATGTCGTGGGCTACCCTGATTTCATCAAAAGCATGATGCGCAAAAAATGGGGCGAGAAATACTAAGGCACCGCAAATCGTCACTCGCCCCACTGCGACCTGGTTCAAATCAGGCCGAAAACTCTTTCGCTAGCTCGAGACCGAAATAGCCGCGGGCATTGGCGAAGCAGATATTTTTCACCATGCCACCAACGAGCGCCATATCGTTCGGGATTTCGCCGCGAGCGATATCGCCGCCGAGGAGATTGCACAACGTACGACGGAAATACTCATGGCGCGGATAGCTCAGGAAGCTGCGCGAATCCGTGAGCATGCCGACGAAGCGCGAGAGCAGGCCGAGATTGGAGAGCGAGTTGAGCTGCCACTCCATTGCTTCCTTTTGGTCCAGGAACCACCAACCGCTGCCAAACTGAATTTTCCCGGGAATCGTGCCGTCTTGGAAATTTCCAATCATGGTCGCCATAACATAATTATCGGCGGGATTGAGGTTGTAGATCACCATGCGCGGGAGCTGATCGGTAGCGTCAAGCGCGTTCAAATAGCGCGAGAGCGCGACGGCCTGCGGGAAATCGCCGATGGAATCAAAACCGGTATCGGGCCCGAGCTTGGTGAGCAGGCGGGTGTTGTTGTTCCGGAGCGCTCCCAGGTGCAGCTGCTTGGTCCAGCCGCGCGCGGCGTCCCAACGGCCGAGCTCCAGCATGAGATAAGAACCGTAGCGCGCGATGTCTTCAGTAGAAGGCACGCGACCGGCGCGGGCCGTGTCAAAAATAGATTGCGCCTGCGCGTACGTGCACGGTTCGGCGAGGGCGGATTCTAGGCCATGATCGGATACTCGGCCCCCGATCGCGTGGAAATCGTCGTGGCGTTTTTTCAGGGCGCCGAGGAAATCATCGAACGTGCGTACGCCGTTAGCCGCGAAGGAAGCACCGGCCGCGCCAGCGAGTTTTTCCATGTAGGCGTTGAATACCGCGGGTGTACCCACCGCGAAGGCCTTGTCGGGTCGGAAAGTCGGATACACGCGAGTCTTTAAACCACTGGCGCGGATCTTTTGATGGAGCTCAAGCGAGTCGGCGGGATCATCGGTCGTGCAGACAACGGCCACCTTAGAATTGGTCAGGAAATCGTGGACGCGCATCGTAGCCAACTGCGGGTTGGCTTTTTCCCAAATAGAGTCAGCGCTCGCCGGATTGATGATGTCGGTGATGCCGAAATAGCGCGCGAGCTCGAGGTGCGACCAATGGTAGAGCGGGTTACGAAGGGTGTGCGGCATGGTCGCGCACCAGGCGTCAAATTTCTCGCGCGGGGTGGCGTTGCCGGTGATGAGACGCTCCGAGACGCCATTGGTGCGGAGGGCGCGCCATTTGTAGTGATCGCCCCCGAGCCAGATCTCGGCGAGGTCGGCAAAGCGGTGGTTATTGGCGATCTGAGCCGGCGGCAGGTGGCAGTGATAATCGTAAATCGGCTCGTTCTTCGCGAAGCTATGATAGAGCTCCCGAGCAGCGGGAGTGGAGAGCAGGAAATCGTCGTGGATGAATGCAGCCATGGGAAAAATTGGATAATTATGGGTCAGGGACGTTCGCGGGACGACTCAAGCTTTGGCAATATCGTTCAGCATCGCGGCGAGACTGCTGTAGCCAGCGAGACGAGTTTCGGCGGCGGTGCACGTCGCGGCGGAGGCGAGGCCGGTGTTGCGCGCGAGGAACACGATGTAAGCGGCGATGTTTTTAGCGAAGTTGAGGCGACCTTCGTCGCTGATCGTGTAAAAACGCGCGCGTTGGCGGTAACCCGCGGGCGTGTGATCGCCGAGCGCGGCTTTATCGGCCCGACCGTCAGCGGCGAGCACATGCAGGAAATTATATTCAAACCAGAACATATGTTCCGGGCTCGGCGTGAGCGCTTCAAGCGCGGCGCGCGTAACGGCCGGGCGAGCGAACACTTCGGTGGGCTGGCCAGATTTTGAGAGGGCGTCGACAATGAAGACTCGGGCCATTTTTTGCTCGGTGGCATCAGTGCTGTAAGCGCCAAGTAACGCGAGCTCGAGGGTGAAGCGGTACCAGTCGCGCCAGAGCGCTTGGTCGGCGGGGTTTTTTGAAGCGAAGAGGCCGCGGCCCATTTCGTACGTGTAACGGCCGCTGGTCTTAATCTCGAGTCGGCCGCCGGTGACCGCGCCCATAACTTGATAATTTTCGGCGGATTTGCCGGAGCCGGAGTGAAAACCGATGCTCGCACCGAAGTTCGAGCAAACGGCCCATTGTTTTTCAATGAGCGAGCGCAGCGCGGCGTTGTCCGGGTAGGGCATGTTTTTCTGAAAACCAAACGCCGGAGCGACGAAGTGGATTTTCATTTCCAAAGCTTCGCAGAGCGCGAGCATGATGGCGGTCGTCTCAGGCGTGGTGAGACCGGGCAATTCGTCGATGGAGAGTTCGCGCAAATACGCGCGGCCGACTTCGGTAGTAAATGCCTGCGCGCGGGCGGCAGCGTATTTGCCATCGCGAACTTTCATTTTTTGCAACGACGGCCAAACGTAGGCGAGTAGCTTAGAAAAATCGTTTTCGTTAAGCGTGAGGCCGGCGTGGGCGACGCGAGCTTTGACTGTAGCGATAAGGGCGGCCGGGACGTGAGCAGCACACCAAGCGGCCGCATCCTCAGCGACCTTCGTTTGCGCAAGTTCGGGCGAAAGATCGAAGGTGATGTAGCTAGCGAGCACGCACCCGGTAACCAGGGCGTCTTCGCGGCTATCGAATTTACCGCCGATGGGCTGGTGGTCGGCATTGAACGACCACGCGATGCCACGCGTGTGGAAACCAGTTTTGAGCTTCGAAAGCACACAGCCGTGACTCATGCCTTCAACGCTCTGGCCTTGGTGACCTTCGGGTACGTTGGTCCCAATGAAGGGAAATGGCACGGTGTCCAGTTTACCGGCGAGCATCACGTCGGTGTCGTAAACAAGTTCGCGCGGAATGGAGTTTTGGTTGGCGGTGACGCCGATCCCAAGCTGCGCCATGGCCCACTCAACCGCGGGCCAGTGCAACGTCGTGAAACGCGCGCCAATACCAAGCGTGCTGCGGCCGAGTTGCTCCGTAGCGCTTGGGAAAACCGTCGAAGCAGGATGATATGCCTGAATTAAATTTTTCAGAGTCAGCAAATTAGAAAAAGTGGCCGGGAAAATCGCTGCGCCGTCTGTAAGCGCCGCGCCATCGGCAAGCGTATTAACTGCGGCCGAGCCCGCGCGGGCATCGAGCCTCCATGCGCAGTCGCCTGTCGCCACGTCTTCGAGCAATACCCACTTGCCGGCGGCCGTTTCAAAGCGGCTGTGCGGCCACACATGAATCGGCTGCGCGCTTTGAATTGCGCCCCGCAATGTTGCCCAGTCCAGACAGAAATCCGGCGACACGCACGGGTTGGTGGCGATGCGCAGATTATTTTTCAGTAGGAAGGTGTTAATGGCGGACATGTGAATTTTAGCTGATGTTAAAAGAGAACCGAGCCGCGAAAACCGGCCGAAGGCGGTTCGAGCGAGTGGGTAAAAAGAAAAGCTCCGCAGATTTCTGCTGGGCTGACAATACTCGGATTCGTGTCCGCGGAGGTTGATCGTGACCTACCATTTGTTCGCGGTATCACGGATGAGCTGCTGCAAAATCGGGAAACGTAACTCACCGTAGTTCATCGCGTAGCGCAGCTGTCCTTCAGAAAAAATCCAGGTCGTCGGCAGCCAGTTCATAGGCAGTCCGAGAAATTGCGACATGCGCTCAGCGCCCGTGCGCGCGGGGTTAGGGTGGAGCAAAAGCTCGAAGTTGGACTGTGAGCCGACGCCGTTTTTGGCGAGAAGCTCGCGACCGATTTCATTGTGCCAGCTGGTGATGAAGATAAATTTCACCTCGGCGTTGGTATCGATAAATGTACTCCAGCCATTTTTCGCGAGCTCGGCGCCGCAGTTCGAGCACCAAGGCGCCCAAAAATGTACGACCGTGATTCCGGGGGACTTAATCGCCTCGGCGACGTGTTTTTCGATGGGGAGCAGTTCCGCTGCACGGGCTGAAAAAGCGAGCGCTACCCCAAAAAACAAGTAGGAGAAAAATTTCATCGCACGAATGATACGCAAACAACCCCGGAGTGCAATTATGCGTTGAGTCGTTTTCGGGATTGCGCGCGCCTCCGTGGACTCTGTGCTAAACCTCTTTTTCATGGATCTGCCCAACGCCGAACACGTGCTCCGCCTCACGCAGGAGCTGAACCTCAAAGTCCACCAAGTAGCTGCCACCGCGCAGCTCTTCAAAGAAGGCGCCACGGTACCTTTCATCGCTCGCTACCGTAAAGAAGCGACCGGAGAACTCGACGAGGTCCAAATCACCACGATCCGCGACCGTTTAGAACAGATGGCCCAAGTGGACGAACGTCGTGCGTCCATCCTTGCCTCGCTCAAAGAGCGCAATCTTCTGACCCCTGCCCTCGAAAAGGCGATCAACGCAGCGGATACCGTCACTACGCTCGAGGACATTTATCTGCCGTTCCGCCCGAAAAAACGCACCCGCGCGACCATCGCTAAAGAAAAAGGCCTAGAAGCGCTGGCCGATCTGATTTTTGTCCAAGACGACGCGACTGATCCCCTGGCCGCCGCCCAGGCCTACGTCGGCCGCGAGTACACTGCCGATGACGGCAAAAACCTAAAATCTACCATCGCCACCACCGACGAAGCCCTCGCCGGTGCTCGCGACATCATCGCGGAGCGTGTGAGCGACGACAAAGATGCCCGTGCCCGCCTCCGCGTCATTTATCAGCGCGATGCCATCGTATCCTCCAAGGTTCTCCTCGGCAAAGACACCACCGCGGAAGCCGCCAAATTCAAAGACTACTTTGAGTGGAGCGAGCCTCTGGCCAAAGCCCCTTCGCACCGCGTTCTAGCGATGCGGCGCGGCGAAAAAGAAATGTTTCTGATGATGCGCGTGCAATTGCCTGACGAGGCCACCGCGCCGGCCGAGGTCGAGCCGCTTTTTGCTAAAACCAAGAACGCGGCTTCCGCCCAGGTCCGCCTCGCGGTCCAAGACGCCTGCAAACGCCTGCTGTGTCCGGCGATGGAGACGGAGATGCGCCTGGAGTCCAAAAAACGCGCGGACGAAGCCGGCATCAAGGTTTTCGCCTCCAACCTGCGCGAGTTGCTCCTCGCCGCTCCGCTTGGCCAACGCGCGGTACTCGCCATCGACCCGGGCATCCGCACCGGTTGCAAAGTCGTCATCCTCGATCGCCAGGGTAAACTCCTGCACAACGACGTCGTTTTCCCCGATCGCATGGAAGCCGACGCCAAGGAAAAACTCCTCGGTTTCGTCAAATTTTTCAAAGTCGAAGCCGTCGCCATCGGCAACGGCACCGGTGGCCGCGAAACCGAATCCTTCGTTCGTACTCTTGGCCTGCCCGCCTCGATTCCCATCGTGATGGTCAACGAATCTGGAGCCTCCATCTACTCTGCCAGCGATGTCGCGCGCGAAGAATTTCCCGACCACGATCTCACCGTGCGCGGGGCCGTCTCTATCGGCCGCCGCCTGATGGATCCGCTCGCCGAGCTGGTGAAGCTGGACCCAAAATCAATCGGCGTCGGCCAATACCAACATGACGTCGACCAATCGGCCCTCAAGCGCTCCCTGGACGACACGGTCGTTAGCTCCGTGAACGGCGTCGGCGTCGAGCTCAACACCGCCTCAAAACAGCTACTTAGCTACGTCTCCGGGCTCAACACGGCCACCGCCGCAGCCATCGTCGCCCACCGCAACGAAAACGGCCCCTTCAAATCCCGCGCCGAACTTAAAACCGTTCCTAGGCTTGGCCCGAAAGCCTTCGAACAAGCCGCCGGCTTTCTGCGCATCCGTGATGCCGCCCATCCCCTCGACGCGAGCGCCGTTCATCCCGAACGCTACAGCGTGGTCGAGAAAATGGCCGCCGACCTCGGCGTCACCGTACCCGACCTCGTCCGCGACGGGCTGATCCGCGCCAAAATCAAACTTGAGTCGTATGTGACCGCCGAGGTCGGCCTGCCCACCCTGACTGATATAGTCGCCGAACTGGCCAAACCTGGCCGCGACCCACGCGAGAAGTTTGAAACCTTCGCCTTCGATGCAAGCGTCCATAAACCCGAGGACCTCAAACCGGGCATGAAACTACCCGGCATCGTGACTAACGTTACCGCCTTTGGGGCCTTCGTGGACATTGGGGTCCACCAAGATGGCTTGGTTCATGTTAGCCAACTCGCCGACAGCTTCGTCAAAGAGCCTGCCGCCGTCGTAAAGCCCGGCCAGAAAGTCACGGTAACCGTCACCGAGGTCGACCTTCCCCGCCAACGCATTGCCCTATCGATGCGCAGCAACCCCACGCTCGGACCGAAAACCCCCAATAATGGCAGTCCTGGCGGCCCCCGCTCCCCTGGTTCTGGCCCGCGCCCAGGTGGCAACGCCGCCCCCGTCGCTCCCCGTGCCCCAGCCCCGGTCAACAACGACTGGTTCGCCGCGGCCATGAACAAAAAACGCTGATCATTTGATAGGATACGCGCAAAATTCAAAGAAGCCTTTTGTCTGAATTGGGGGTCAGATGAGGGTGATGAAAAACCCAAAAATTCTGCCCACCCCCGAAATCTTGGCCGCCAAGGTAATTGTTCGCGGCATCCACTTGGAACTGACGCCTGCGCTTCGCGCTTACGCGGAGGACGTAGCCGAGCGTCTCCTACGCCACAACGAGCACCTCATTCGCGTTCGTCTCGACATCGAACTCGATCACACCCGCGCCGTCGGCGATCAATTCATCGCCAAGGGCCACTTGGAAATTCGCGGCCCGGATCTGATCGCCCGTGTCGAAAGCGACGATGCGTACAAATCCTTGGATTTGCTCACCGACAAACTCGATGGCAGCCTCCGCCGCCTCCATGGGAAACACAAAAGTCACCGTCATGACGGCGGGATTGAGCCCGTAGAAAACGCCGTCCCTTGAGCCGCCCGGCGCCAGTCGGTGCGCCCAGGGCTAAAACTCAACGATACGGCTGGTGCAATTCCACCGGCTTGCTCTTGGCGCGCAGGCGCAGGTTCAACATCTCCACGCCGAAGGCGAAGAACATGGAGAAATAAATATAACCTTTCGGAATAGGCTGGCCGAGCGCCTCGCCCACCAACGTCACGCCGATAAGAATCAAGAAACTCAAAGCGAGCATCTTCAAGGTGGGATGCCGGTTCACAAAATCACTGATCGCACCCGCAAACACCAACATCACGCCGAGCGCCACGATTACCGCGGTGATTATAATCCACAGCTGGCTCGCCATCCCGACCGCCGTGATCACCGAATCGAGCGAGAACACCACATCGAGTAGTAAAATTTGCCCAATTGCAGCGTGAAACGAGGCGACCTTACCGCCCGCGGTCGAATGTCCGTCCACGCCTTCAAGTTTTTCGTGCACCTCGATGACACTTTTACCGATTAGGAAAAGTCCACCGAGCATTAAAATCAGACTCTTGCCGGTGATGCCGACCTCAAGGATTGGCAACTGGAACAAGACCTTGGTCAGACTCATCAGCCAGGAAATACTAAAAAGCAGTAAAATGCGGGTCACTAGCGCCAGCATAAGCCCGAGCTGACGCGCCCTAGCCTGTTGCTCCTTCGGCAACTTGCCCGCGAGGATCGAAATGAAGATTACGTTATCAATACCGAGTACGATCTCCAAGCCGGTCAGAGTGAACAGCGAAATCCAAACCTGCGAATCGGTAAGTAATTCCATGAGGGGTGCGATTTCAGAACGCTCCGGCCCTTTCGGTCAATGCGACCAGGTAAAAACCGACCACGAAACCGAAAACGTTTAAACGCCCAACCATGCCAGCCCAAGCCGCAACCAAAGCGGAATCGTCAACAACCCAAGCCCCGTTGTGCCGAGCACGATCTGTACCGCCGTCAACGGTTGCCCGCCATAATGCCGTGCCACAATAATCGGCACGACCGCCGCCGGCATCGCCGCCTGCACGAGTAATACGCGCTTCAACTCCACCGAAAACGGCAGCCACTTCGCCGCCGCCAAAATCAACAACGGCAACAAGACGAGCCGCACCAAACACGCCCAAAGTGCGATCTTAGGCTGCACGAGTGCCCGTACATCACTGAGGTAATTCGCCAAACTCACGCCCGTCATCAAAACCCCCAAAGGAATCGCGCACACCGCCAGGGAATGGACCAAATCAATTAAGATTTTCGGCAAATAAGGTGCAGCCCCTACCAGGTTCAAAATCAGCGCCACCACCAACGTGATGACGATGGGGTTAACTAGCTTCCGCCAGCCTTCGCGCAACGATAGCCCACTCAAAACCAACACGCCGACGGTCCATAACGCCGCCTCCACCCCGACATTATGCACGAGCAACACGCCTCGACTCTCCGGGCCCCAGATACCCGCCATAATTGGCAACGGTAGATAACCATAATTGGCGATACCCGCGGTCAGAGCAAAGGTCCGCAACCCGGTCCCCACGCTCAACCCCGCCCAACGCCCGACAACGCGTGCTAGCAAAATTCCGCCCGCCGTCGCGGCAAAGCCCATCAATGGCGGCAAGACCACATTGTTCGCCGCCTGCAACGCCGCGTTGCCTGTCACCGATTCAAAAATGAGACACGGGAAACACACATTTACCACCAAGCGCAGCAAACTGGTCTCGGCCTCGCCCTCGATCCAATGCACCCGCCGCACCACGACGCCGATCGCGATCAACGCAAAGACAGGGAGTATCAACTGTAGCAGTTGCCAATAAGACATCATGAGAAAGGGGCCCCATCACAAAACCCGATCTGCCGCCCCGCAAGCGCCAAGCCAGGGCCGGCACGTCAGCCGCGCCGCTTATTTTTTCCAGCCCGACTCGTCATCCCCGCCCCACTGCCAGCGCGGGGGCTCGCCCTTCCACCAACACACCGCAACCAACACCCCTGACAGGACCAGCGAGTATAAAACAAAAAAAGGCGCGAACCGCTTCGAGTGCTCGATCATTAAGGCTCCGCCTCCCAACAACCCGACATAAGCCAAAGTCACAACCCAACCCTGCCAGCAGGCGGGTAAGCCCCAGCCCCAGCCAAACCTCTTCGCGGGAAACCAATAATTTTTAGGAGGGGTGGTCATAAATTGAGCTCGGAGATACTCACTCTAGGTTGCGATCCATTTCATCGCGCTGCTGCCGAAATTGCGCGGGCGTGATCTGGCCATTTTTCAAGTCGGCTTTATTTCGCCGCGACATCTCGCTTCGTACCATCTGACTCAAGTAGTCCGGCAGAAAAAGCAACGCGGCAAAACTGATGACAAACAGAACTAGCCGCTTCTAAAAAATGGTTCACAAAAATACAACTAAGAGGGAGCGGTCGTTGTGATCATAAAAATTGCTCTTAATTTCCACCTGCCATCGCCCGACCGGCTAGCCAGCCCGTCGTCCACGCAGCCTGAAAATTAAACCCACCGGTCACGCCGTCCACGTCGAGCACTTCACCGGCGAAATACAGACCCGGACACAAACGACTTTCCATTGTGCGAAAATCAACCTCGCGCAACCGCACTCCGCCGCAGGTCACGAATTCATCTTTGTTCGTGCTTTTGCCACTCACCGCAAACTCCGCCGCGCACACTTGGGTCGCCAAATTTGCGAGCGCCGCGTTGCCGACGTTCGTCCACGGCGTCGACGCGCCGATGCCGGCGGCCACCACGAGCCGCTCCCAAAACCGCTGCGGCACACCCACAATCGGGCTCCAGGTAGTCACTTGTTTTTTTAAATTTTTTTCCCGAGCGAGCGCCAACTCTTTGACCAGCGTTTCCCGCGTGTGGCCCGGTGAAAAATTCACCACCAGTGTAAACTTGTAATCTATTTGCGCTAGCTCCCGCGCGCCCCAAGCCGATAACTTCAAAATTCCGGGACCACTCACACCCCAATGTGTCACCAAGAGCGGCCCCTGTTCTTTCAGCTTGGTTCCGCGCACACTGGTCTCGACGCGCTCCACCGCCACGCCCGCGAGTCCCTCTAGCCGCGCATCGCGCGCGATGTTAAAGGTAAACAACGAGGGCACGGCCGGCTCCACCGCGTGCCCGAGGGCCTGGGCGATCATGAGCCCCGCGGAAGATTTGTTGCCACCCGTCGCAATCAACACCCGATCCGCCTCAAGCATTTCGCCCGAGGTTAATTCCAACGCAAAACCCTGCTCGCTCCGCTTTAAGTTACGCACCCCCGTGCTCGTCATGACGCGCACGCCCGCCGCTGCCGCCGCGCGTTGCAAACACTCCACAATCGTCGCCGAGTCATCGCTCACCGGAAACATCCGCCCGTCCGACTCTGTTTTTAGCGTGACGCCGTGCGCCGCAAACCAGGCCACGGTATCGCGCGGCTGCCAGCGCGAAAACGCTCCGATTAATTCGCGCCCACCGCGCGGATATTTCTGCACCAGTTCGCGCGGTTCAAAACAGGCGTGTGTAACATTGCAGCGGCCGCCGCCGGAAATTCGCACTTTGGAGAGCAAATGCGCCGTCGCCTCGTACAGCGTCACGGTACCGCCCGAGCTCGTCCCAGCGAGCAGTTCCGCCTGCAAAAACTCCCCGGCGGCGATGGCCGCGAAAAATCCCGCCGCCCCGCCGCCCACAATTATGATGCGCTTAGTCTCCGACATACATTGAGGCTGCGCCGGTGTGCGCCACCCGCCGAGCCGAAAAACAAAAAACCGCTGCCGGCCTAAAGGCGAGCAGCGGTGCAAGCGCCGGAGCGCCCTGATTAAAACCGATTACTGCTTTTTCTTTTCGCCGCCCTTGCCGCCAGGGCCGCCGCGACCGCCGCCCATGGGAGGCATTTCGTCAAATTTCTTCATTTGTTCAGGAGTGAGCGTGGCGCGAATTTTTTCGCGCGTAGCCTTCATCATCTCCATCATTTTTTCGCGGCGCTCTTCCTGCGGGATCGCGGCCATAGCGGTGGCTTGTTCTTTGTAGATTGCTGCGATCGTGGTCTTTTGTTCGGCCGTAAGGGTTAGAGCTTCACTTAGGCGTTCGACTTGCTGCTCGGGCGTCATGCGACCACGGCCGCCACCGGGACCACCGGGACCACGTTTTTCTGGCGGAGGGGCTTCTTGAGCGATGCTGACAACGGGAAGTAGTGCAGCGCCCAAGGCGATAATGGTGATAAGTTGGCGGAGGGAGTTTTTCATGATGTGCAAGTTTGGGATAACAGGATTTTTGTTTTTTTAAACGACGAGCACCGAGCTCATCGGTCAGGAAAGATGACGCAGCTCGGTCAAGATAGTTACGCGCGAATCTGGCTAATAATTTCTTCGCAAAAAAAATCGCCGCGGGTTTCAACCGCGGCGCCGGGAAGAACCTTAACTACGGCTTGGGCGACTCAGGATTCGCCGCCTGCTTTCTTGCCCTTACGTCCGGGACGAACTTCGGGTTTGATTGCATCAAATTCTTTTTGCTGATCCGGCGTAAGAATTGCGCGAACCTGTTCACGACCGTTCTTTAAGACGTCGGCCATCTTTGTACGATCCCCACGCACCTCTTTGAGTTGCTCGGCCTCGGTCTGGCGGATGGCGGCGAGTTTTTCCTGCTGCTCAGCGGAGAGTTTCAGTTTTTCCGTGAGCATCTTGTCATGCGCTTCGGCGGCGGCCTTGATGCGTTGGCCGGCTTTGGCAGATTTATCAGCGGCTTGAGCACAGGGCGAGACCGCGGAAACGCCGAGGACGATCAGGGTCAGGACTAATTTTAGGGAGGTTTTCATGCGAATGGATTTTTTGAGGTTAAACTGACTACTAAAAAGTTATTCAGGCATGAGACGGTGCGTCCCAGGCGGAGTTACACGCGTCGCACTAAGCTTGCAAAAACACCCTGGTCACACAGTTTCATCGCCCATGATTGAAGTCTCCGGCCTTACTAAGCGCTACGGCACTTTCACGGCGGTGCGCGATCTCTCATTTACCGTGCAGCCGGGAGAAGTCTTGGGTCTGGTCGGGCCCAATGGAGCGGGCAAAACCAGCACTCTGCGCAGTCTCGCCGGCATTATCCCGGCCAACGCCGGACGGATCCACATCCATGGGGTGGATCTCGGCACGGACCCGGTGAGCGCCAAACGTCAGCTCGCGTTTTTTCCCGACGAGCCGCGCCTTTTCGAGTACCTCACGGTGCGTCAGCACCTCAATTTTGTCGCTCGTATCTACGGGGTCACAGATTACGCCGCGCTTGCGCAACCCCTACTCGAGGAACTGGAGATAGCCGATAAAGCCGATCAACTGCCGAGCGAACTCTCTCGCGGCATGAAGCAGAAACTCGCGATCGCTTGCGGTTTGTTGCACAGCCCGCGGGTGATGTTTTTTGATGAACCGCTGACCGGACTCGATCCGCTCGGTATCCGGCGCATGAAGGATTCCATTTTGTCCCGCGCGCGCGCCGGTGCGGCGATTGTACTCAGTTCGCATTTATTGCACCTCTTAGAGGAAGTGTGCTCTCACGTACTCATTTTGAAAAAAGGCGAAAAAATCGCCCATGGTACTCTGGCCGAAATTTCGGCGCAATTCGCGCACGGGGAGAATAACGTAAGTCTGGAAGAAATTTTCATCCGCGCCACCGGCGGTTCGGAAAATTAAACCTCACCGCCTCCGCCACGATGCTCGGCGCCCTTCTTTACCTCCGGCTAACTTCGCTAAAAAACATCACGCTTTCGCGTCTACGGCGCCTAAAGCAGCCAAAATATTTTTTAGGCGCAGCGGTGGGAGTCGCGTATTTTTATTTTATGTTATTCCGCCGTTTCTCCGGCGGTTCAACTTCATTGGCAGGCATACCCAGCAGTCTGTCTGCGGGGCTCGGGACCACCTATAATTTTACCGCCACACTTAGCATTTTTGGCGCGCTCGTGTTGCTCGCGATCGTACTCTTTACATGGGCACTGCCGAAAGAAAAACCCGGACTGCCTTTCACTGAAGCAGAGGTAGCGTTTCTTTTTTCTGCGCCGATTTCACGGCGGCGATTGATTCATTTTCGCTTAGCAGGTGCACAGATTCGCATTCTTTTTTCGGCGGTAATTTTCACTCTGATTTCGCGCGGCTGGAGTTTTTTAGGCGGTGGTGCACTTACGCACGTACTGGGCTGGTGGTTGATTCTAACGACGCTTAATCTTCATTTCACCGGCGCTGCGCTCACGATCAATCGCCACATCGATAACGGCGCCAACCCAGTGATTCGCCGCTGGCTAATTCTAGCCGGGGTCGCACTCCTGCTTTTGGTTTCAACTCTCTCAATTTTAATCGCGGCGCCATCGTTTCCCGATGGCAATATTGGCCCGGGAGATATCGCAGACTGGCTGGCACGCTGTATCGACAGCGGCCCCCTGCATTGGCTGCTGATCCCCGGAAAACTCATCATTGCCCCTTTTTTAGCGGCCAACTCGTCAGAGTTTTTTCGCACCGTGGGACCGGCCGCACTCATTTTAATCGGGCACTACTTTTGGGTCGCGCGCCAAGAAGCCTCATTCGAGGAAGCATCGATCGCTTACGCCGAAAAGCGCGCCGCGCGCTTGGCGCGAGTGCGCGACGGCACGTATCGGCTGGGTCAGGACAAGGCCAAGGCCCGCCGCGAGGCCTTCAGTCTGAGGGTTCCGGGCCGCTCCGAGTTAGCGTTTCTGTGGAAAAACCTGTTAGGCACGCAGCCTTATTTTCACGCCCGCGTGTGGCTCGGCTGTGCGTTACTCATTAGCATCGCGGTGCCGTGGATTGTGCGCAGTGAACATCTAAAACTTGGCGCTAATTTTATTATTACTTTTAGCGCTATTTTTTCGGCATACACCCTGTTGCTTGGGCCTCAACTCGCTCGCCAAGATCTTCGCAGCGATTTACCCCATGCTGATATTTTGAAAACTTACCCGCTGGCGGGCTGGCAGATCATCCTAGGAGAAATCCTCACCCCGATCGCCATTCTTACCGGCCTGCTTTGGCTGAACCTCCTGGCCCAGGTCCTAGCGTTGGCCCCGATGGCCGACACGATCAGCTGGCTAACTCCGGGTTTTCGTTTCACCGCGAGTCTTTGTATTGGCGCCATCATTCCCGTGCTCTGCGCCCTGCAACTACTCATCCCCAACGCGGCCGCTCTTCTTTTCCCGGCCTGGTTTCAATCTACCCGCCAACGCAGCGGTGGAATAGACATGATCGGGCAACGTCTCATCTTTGTGTTCGGTCAACTTCTCGTCATTCTGCTTTCCCTTTTCCCTGCCATCCTTGGCGCCGCCCTCGTGATCTTCGCCTCTCAATGGCTCATCGGTGCCTGCGCTGCCGTCATTTTGGGCACCCTGGTAGCCTTAACTATTCTTGGCGCCGAAATCGCCTGCGGCCTATGGTGGCTCGGTGAGCGTTTCGATAAGTTCGACCTCGCCACGGAACTTCGTGCTTAAAGGCAAAGTCCCTCACGCCAACGTGACCCAAGATCAACTTACCGCATTCGCCGCCGAAACGGTCACCACCACCCAGCGAGCCTTACCTGAGCCCTTACGCGCCTTGGCCTGCACGGTACCGGTTCATTACGAAACGTTGCCCGATGCCGATACCCTTGCCGAGGGGTTCCCGGAAGACATCCTTGGTTTGTTCTCCGGCGATCCCCACGGCAGCTCTCTTAACCAAGATCAACCCCAGCCACCCCAGATTATCCTCTACCTCGAAAACCTCTGGGACTACGCCGAGGCCGACCGTCGGATATTCCGCCAAGAAGTCCGACTCACCTATCTACACGAACTAGGTCACTACCTGGGTTGGGATGAGGACGAACTAGCGGCCCGCGGCCTTGATTGACCCCTCAGGCCCCCTGACACTCCGCGCTTTCCAATTCGGCCATATCATGCTTATGTCCGGCGCCATGCAGTCTCCGTTTATCTTCGTTCAAAAACTTCTCCCCTTGGTCATCGCCGCTTGCTGCCTAGTCGCGCCTGCTCGGACGCTGGCCAAAACCGACCGCGCCGAACTGGTAACTCGCGTCGAATCCTGCGAAGCCATTCTGCAAGATTTTCAACGTGATCCGCGCACCGCGATCCCTGCCCGCGTCCTTGCCAAAGCCAAGGCAATCATCATCGTTAACCAGTTTAAAGCAGGGCTCATCTTTGGGGTTAAAGCCGGCTACGGCGTGGTCATGGTGAAGCAATCCACCGGTCGCTGGAGCCTCCCCGTTCTCATCAACGCCGGTGAAACCAGCATCGGGCTCCAACTCGGCGCCAGCGATATCGAGACCATCCACGTGATTACCGACGACCAGACCGCCCGCCTCCTCTTTCGCCAACGCTTCCGCCTCGGCGTCGACGCCAAAGCCGTGATCGGACCTAAGGCCGCTGAAGCTAATAATCCCGCCTACAAGATTATCGACGCTCCGATTTTGACCTACACCAAAAACGCCGGCGTATTTGCCGGGGCGACCGTCAAAGCCGGCTACCTCACCCGCAGCGACGACGACAATGCCGCGCTTTACAACACTCTCTACACCATGCCGGAGCTACTTTACAGCAACTGGGTTAAAGCCCCTGCCGAAGTCCAGCCGCTCATGGAGCTGGTCCAAAGTATCGCGCCCTAATCGCACCCTTGCTCCCTTTGGGCGGGCTTACATAGCCCGCCTTTTTTTGTGCCTAAGTCCAACCCCCTCACCCCAAAAATTATGAGCTCTCTTGTCACCGGCTTTCACCACGTCTGCATCAAAACTAGTGATTGGGATCGCACCCTCGCTTTCTACGTTACCGCCCTCGGCTTCGCCGAAAAGATCACTTGGCGCACCGCGCCCAACCGCGCCGCCATGTTCGACACCGGCGACGGTAACTACCTGGAGGTCTTCGAAGACCTCGCCTACACTCCCGCACCCAACGGCGCCATCATCCACTTCGCCCTACGCACCGCGCACCTGGATCAACTCGCCGAGCGCGTCCGTGCCGTTGGGGTCAAGATTACCACTGAGCCCAAAGACGTCACGATTGCGACCACTAACGCCCACGCCCCTGTACCCATCCGCATCTTTTTCTGTGAAGGCCCCAACGGCGAAGTCATTGAGTTTTTCCAAAATACGCTGACGTAAAAAAAGTCCGCGCCATCACCCCACGCGCCTAGCCCAAAGCGTTAAACAGGCTCCGCCCGGAGCGCCGCCACCAGGGCCGCCAACGCTGCATCCGCCACTCGCGCCTGCACCTCGACCCGTCCGCAGCCGGGCAAATCTACCCGTCCGGTCGTCACGGAAAATTCGCCGCGCGCATCACGCATCGCCACCGCCCACCAGGCCATCGGCTCCAGCACGCCTCGCTCGGGCGCTGCCTCCGCGTAGCCGGTCGTCGCCACACCCACCTCTGCGCCGAATCGCTTGCTCACTCCGCGAGCCATCTGCGCTGCGATCTCGGCCGATACACAATCCACCGCGGCGGCTGCGGCGCGATCAACATCAAGCCACGCCACCTTTTGATCCAAGGTATAAGCCGTCAGGCCGCCCAAAAAATAACCCGAAGCTCCGGAAACACTCGCCACGCGCGCCTGTACATAACCCGCCGTGAGACTTTCTGCCACGGCCAAGGACCGCCGTGGCGCACGCAACATCAGCTCTTTTAACTCCGCAGCTGCTGTTATCACGACGCTCCTTTCATCCAAAAATTCCAACGACCGAAAGTGGCTCTTCGATTGGTTTTGGATATGAAAAATCTCATGATCTACCAAAGTTCAACATCCCGGCAGCGCTTGCGCAGTACAAAAGCACAAGGCCGCCGTTGCGACTGCGCTCAAATTTTCACCTCGAGCCCGACTGGGCAGTGATCGCTGCCCATGACCTGCGGCTCGATCCAAGCTCGCTGCAACGCGGGCCGTAGGGCCGCGCTCGCCATGAAGTAATCGATACGCCAACCGACGTTATTTGCCCGTGCACCCGCACGATACGTCCACCAGCTGTAATGGCCTGGTCCTTTTTCAAACTCGCGGAAGGTATCAATAAAGCCTGCGCCTAGAAAATCGCGGAAGCCCGCGCGCTCCTCATCCGAAAACCCTGGGCTACCCACATTTTCTTTAGGCCGCGCGAGGTCGATTTCCTCGTGGGCCACGTTGAGATCACCGCAAAAAAGCACGGGTTTTTTTTGCTCTAATTTTTTCACGTAGGCCAGTAGCGCTCGGTCCCATTCCTGACGAAAGCCGATACGGGCTAATTCCGGCTGAGCGTTGGGCACATACAAACCGATCACATAGCACTCCGGAAATTCCGCCGTGATGGCGCGCCCCTCTGCATCATGCGCCGGCGAACCCAGCCCAAGCGTAACCGACATCGGCTTACGCCGCGAAAAAAGCGCGGTCCCGCTGTAGCCTTTTTTCTGCGCTGCGTTCCACGTGAGATCATAGCCCGAGGGCCACACGACATGCTGCACATCGCCCGGCAACGCCTTCACTTCCTGAAGACAAATGACGTCGGCGTGAGCTGCATTCATCCAGTCGAGCAAGCCCTTACCGAGCGCCGCCCGCACGCCGTTTACATTCCAGGAAAGAAGTTTCATCTGCGCCGTTCAACGCGACCACTAGCCCCCCGGCAAACCGATTCGCTCCCCAGGCCCCACTCCTTCCTAACAACCGGCTTAGTTTTTTAAATTTATCGGGGGGGGGGCGAAAAATGCGGGAGACCATGACTTACCGCTCACTTGCGTACCGGTGCGGGTTGCCTCTTACCTGTTTAAGGATCCATCCTTCGCCCATTCACCAAGATGTCTGCCTTTGCTCATCTGCCTCTCGGACAAGCCATCCCGCCTAGCCCGCACGCGGTCTCTTGCAGCCTGCCCACGATGCGATCGGTCCGCGGCTACGAGGAAAAAGATCCCGCGATCACCCGTCAGCTTGCCAACGGCTACCCGCGCTTCGTCGTGCATCCGTTTGCCCGTCAACTCGCCGCACACTTTATAGCCACCAATCCAGCGCTCACTGCCCACACGCTCTGGCTCACGTCGTCTCTTAGTATCGCCGAAAAGCTTGTAGCGCATCTTGCTCATCCTAGCGTCCAGTTGTTCATCGACACCCATGGTCTTCACGGTGTCGCTCATCCGGCCGCCTCCACGTCACTCGCTGCTCAGGCCAAAACGTATCTGCAAAACCTGGGTGGCTTCATTTCCTCGCGTGAGGCCGAGGATCACCTCGTGCGCCTCGAACTACGTCCGGCGATTTATCCCGAAACCATGTTCGTCGGTGATGCGCCAGCCGAGATTCGCCGCCATCTCGCCCGCGCCCTCAACGCCGGCCACGCCGCCACGACTGTGCCAGTCACTGACGCCGATCTGTTTCTCACCAATTGTGGCATGAGCGCCATCTACGCGGCCTTCCGCGCCGTCGCCGATTTGCAAGCCACGCGCGGCCGCACGATTTGGCTCCAGCTTGGCTGGTTCTATCTTGATACGATCGCGATCTTAAAAAAATTTACCGCGGGTCCCGGCGACTACGTTTATATTCGCGATATTTTCGACCTCGAAGCGCTCGAGCGCATCTTCGCCGCGCATGGCCAACGCATCGCCGGGGTCGTCGCCGAAGTGCCCACCAATCCTCTCCTCCAGACACCTGATATTCCCGCCATCTCTGCGCTTTGTCGCAACCAGGGTGCCGCACTCCTGATCGACGCTTCCACGGCTTCGCTCTACAACCTCGACGTGCTGCCCCACGCCGATGTAGCGCTAGCCAGTCTAACCAAATACACGGGCAGCGCGGGCGACCTCACCGCTGGCTTGATCGCCGTCAATCCCGCTCGTCCCGACGCCGCCGAACTTCGCCGTCGACTAGGCCCCATCCTTGAGCCGCTTTACGTGCGCGACGCCGCGCGCCTCGCGCACGAAATCGCCGCGACCGAATCAGTTCTTGAAAAAATCCACGCGAGCACGCCCCGCGTCGTCGCGTTCCTCGAGAATCACCCCGCCATCAAAGACGTTTTCTGGGCGCGCCATGCCACCAGTCGCGCGAATTTCGAAAAACTCGCCCGCTCGCCCGATGCCACCGGCGGCATGATCACCTTTACGCTCCGCGCACCGGGCGCTTTGGAAATATTCTACGACCGGCTGCGCCTGCCCAAAGGTCCAAGCTTCGGCATGACGACGACCCTTATTTGTCCGTTTATGTATCTCGCGCACTACGACCTCGTGACGACGCCCGCCGGCCTCGCCGAATTAGCCGCGAGCCAACTCGATCCCGATCTCTTAAGGCTCTGTGTCGGTTGCGAAGCGGTCGAGGACATCATCGCCGCGCTCGCCGAAGCGTTGGCATAAAAAAACAGGGCGTGCAGCTGAGTGCCGCGGTTAGAGTAGTGACGGCAACGCCAAGAATCGATGGAAAGACGTCTCTCTTGATTGAGGCAAAAATTTGAGTGTGGGATTATCCCACCATGCTCTTGACCTTAGAGGCCAAACGTCGATTGACCGTCCCTGCGACACTTGCGCCGGCTAATCCCGGCGACCATTTTCGCGCTGAATTTCATGACCACACCGCTCGCCTCCTGTACGCTCGCGATCAAAGCGGTCCCCAACGCCCCGCGCAACGCCGTCGTCGGCTGGCTCGGTGATGCCTTAAAAGTCAAAGTTCACGCCCCCGCACTGGAAGGCCGGGCGAATGAGGAGCTCTGCGAATTCCTCGCCGACGCTCTCGCTCTCCCCCGACGCGCCGTGACGCTCCAACAAGGCGACAAATCTCGCCAAAAAGTCCTCCACGTTCCGGTCTAACGCTCGCCGAAGTCCGCGCCAAATTGGGCGTGTGATCGGGTCAGGCGCGCGAAGCGCCAACCCAGGAAAATCGCCGCAAAGCCCAAACCTGCGGCCAACGCCGACCAAATTCCCAAGGCGCCAAATTTTCCCTGCACGCCCAGGAAATAGCCGCCCGGGATGGCGACACCCCAATAGGCGACAAACGTGATGATCGCCGGCAACTTCACATCCTGCAGGCCGCGCAGGAGTGCCGCGCTAATTACTTGGGCGCCATCGACGATTTGAAATAGCGCGGCCACCACGAGCAGCTGAGCGGCCAACGCGACCACGCCAGCATCATCCACAAACCAGCCTGCCACCGTGCGCCCGGCCACGAGATAAATCACCATGAACACCGCCGCGATGATGACCCCTAAGCCTAGCGCACTAAATCCGATGGGCCGCAACCGCGCCGGTTCCTTCGCGCCTACTGCCGCACTGACGCGCATACCGGCAGCCATCGAAAGCCCAAGGGTTACCATGAAGGTCGTGCCCGCACACGTGAAGGCGATTTGATGGGCCGCCAACGCGGAGGCGCCCAGCCAACCCATCATAATTGCCGCGGCGGCAAACGCGCCGCTTTCAAAAAATAATATTCCGGAAGTTGGCAACCCGAGTCGCAGCATTTCTTTTAAGCGCGTGACCGAAAGCGGTGCCCACCATTGCTTCGGCCAGGCCGCGCGTGCCGCCGGATCCCGCCGCATCCATTCGAAAATAACCCAAGCTCCAAGTGTTCGAGAAATAAGCGTCGAGATGCCTGCGCCCGTTAGGCCTAGCGCTGGCGCACCGAGATTTCCGTAAATAAAAATCCAATTTAAAAAAATGTTCAGCCCGACGCCTCCGAGCATGATAAACATGGGCACCCAGGGCCGCCCCATCGCCTCCGCAAATTGCCGTAACGCCAAGTACACCAACACCGGCGTGATCGAAGCACCGATCAGCCAGAAAAATGGATTCACCACGGCCAGCACTTCCGGGGGTTGCTGGAACCAGTGCAACTGCCAGCCGAGCGCCACCATCACCAAGGTCTCGAGCACGCCGAAACCCAGCGCCAACGCCAGACCATGCCGCAGATACTCCGCGCAGTCGTGCAGTCGCGCTGCGCCGCGCGCACGTGATACAAACATCGCAACCGGGATCATGAGTCCGATCCCGATCACATAAAAAACGCCAAACACATTTCCGCCAAACGAGGACGCGGCCAAGGGCACAGTTCCGGTCTGGCCGATCATCACGCTATCGGTGATGCCCATGAGCATCTGGCTGACTTGGCCGACGATGATCGGCACCGCCAGGGCAAGGGTTGGCCGAACTTCGGCGAAATAAGAGGGGAAGCGGCTCATGGATTAGACGCGCACTGTTTAATGCCGCGCCCTGCCGTGCAATCCGCTTCTAGTGGCTGACCGCCTAAGCGCCGCGGATTTAGACGCGGCTCAGAGTCTTATTTAGCGTTGAGGAGCATGTCCTCCATTAAGGCGAGCGTGGTAGCTTCGGTGATGTCAGCGGCGCTAAATTTTTTCGCCGCCTGGGCAGCACCCGCGCCCAAGACCTCGCTCGCGGAGGCTTGGCCCAAAATCGCGGCGTCTTTGAGCCGGATAGCGGTCATCTGAATATCGGGCACGGCGACCGTGGTGTCGCCGGAAACTTCGGCCGCGACCAACGTGCGCGTTGAAATGAGCACTTCGATGGCGATATCGGCGGACTGCGCGAGCGCATCGCGTTCCTTGGCGGCTTGATCGCCGAGCAAACGAGCGCCGGGTTGAGCGCTCAGCATCACGCCAGCGATACGTTGATCGGAAAGTTTGGCGCCGCCATTGCGGAATGCGCGCCCGACAAAGCGCTCGATATCGCGCACGGTTTGTTGATCGGCGAGGGTGGGCGCAGGCGCAGAGGCATCTTTCGCAGCATAGGTAGAAGAGGCTCTGGTTTTGGTTGAGGTCGTTTTGCCGTCAGCGGATTTCTCCGTGTAGGATTCGGCGCGGCCGGTCAGCTTAAGGCCGGCGGCGTCCACGAGCGAACGGTTCACGTAGATCACCAGGCGCGGGGCGTTCGTGGTGCTGTAGGCCGCGCGAAATTTATCGACCACAGACTGGGCGGCGGCGGGTGCGATCAGCGGGGTGGCATAGGCGCCGTAGAGGCGTTGCTCAGCGGGGGCCGCCGGTTGGGCCGCGGCAACAGGCCAGGCTTGGGCGACAGGAACCGGAGGTTCCGGAGCTGGACTGGTGGCTTGGGCAAGAGCGACGGCGCTGAGCGCGGGTAAAACGAAAGGAAGAAAAAGAGCTTTCATGGTGGAGACGGCGCAGTTCAACGGGCTTGGCGGACGCGGATAGTGTATTTTTTCGCGAGGGTGTTCATCGCGGTGAAGCGGACGGCCTCGGTGGAATTCTCGGCGAGGATGAGGGTCTGGAACGGAGTCTCGTCGCCGGTGCTAAAGCCTTGGTCGTCTTTAAAGACGGCGTTTATTTGTACTTCGATGCGGCGGGTTTCGCGGTTTTTTACGTTGGCGACGACTTCGAGGCGCCCGTCGGCGAGCGTGCGTTCTTGGAGGCCGGTGCAGGTGACAGAGACCTGCGCGGGTTTATCCAGGAGGATGAATTTTTCGGTATTCTCGACGGTGTAGCGAGTGGTGTCCTGCGGGGTGAAGGGGCCGGGAGTGGCGCAGCCGGCAAGGAGCACGAGGCCGGCGGTGGCGGCGAGGAGGAGGGAGGTTTTGATGTTCATAACAGTAAGCGGAAGTGGTGGTGTAATCGTACGACTCGTGATCAGCGCTTAAGTTCACTCAAAAATATCACGGTGTCGCGACCAAGTGGATCAACATGAAGGGTCAGGGTTTGCGTGAGTCCGCGCAGGGTCTGGCCGGTGGCGTCTTGGAACTCGAGGGTGGCTGGATAATCGCCTGGGGCCAGGCGGAGTGCAGCGAAGCTGAGGCGTTGCGGGAGATTGTCCCACATGCGGATATCAGCGCGCGGGGTGGTCGCAGCGGAGGCGATTTTACCGATTAAGCCGATGGCGCCGAGCGCCACGGCGGCCCGATCGCCGTCGCGGCTACCGTTATTGGCGGCGATGATCGAGCCTATGAGAGCGACGTCACCGACGGTATTGGTGGTGCGTTTAAAAACGGCTTTACCGCCGAGAATATAGTCCATGACGCGACCGCCGCGCGTGGTGGCCTGGAAGTTAAGATCGTCATAGGCGGGGAGGTTTACCGACTGACCATTGACGTTGAGGGTGGCGCCGTGAGCGGCGGAATTTTTAACGAAAAACTTAAGTTGTTCACTGTATTCGCCGCCGCCGTATTTGCGCGGACCGGTGCCGTATTCGGCGAAGATAAGAACGTTGGCGGCGGGATCGTAGGCGGGCAGTTTTAGATTTTTGGCGGTGGCTTGAGCGCGGGCAAAGGCGTCGGAGCCATCGGCGGCGAGTTTGGCCGAAACCAGGCCATCGAGATAATCGAGCAAGACGTAATCGCTCTTGTACTCGGCCGTCTCCGCGTCGCTGTCGATGAGTTGAGCGGAGCGGTAACAGGCGCGGGCATTGTCGGGCTGGCCGTCGCGCCAGTAAAGGAGGCCGCGGTAATAGTAAGCCATGACCCGCTCGTAGGGCTCGCCGATAAAGGTCTTCGTGCTTTCAGCAGAAAACAGGCTGCGGGCTTTTTTTGCATCGGCGTCGTTGGCCAAAATACCGCCGATTAAGGGCAGCGCGGTGTCGAGGCGGAGCTTGGCTTCGTCCAGCTGACCAGCGCGGAGGGCGCTGGCGGCGATACGGTAATCCCAGAGCACGCGGTCTTGCACGGGCGCGGCGGCGCGGAGGGTATTGCCGTCGATGATCGGGTCGCCGGTGAGTCGAGGCTGCGAGCGCTCAGGCAGCGTGGCGCAACCCGTAAGTCCGAAGAGGGCCAAGGCAAACGCAGCGGGTAAGAGGCGAGGAAATGAAAGGGTATTGAGACGATTTAGCATCGGACAAGAAGTAGATGAAAACGGCGGGCGCGGCGCAAGGCCGACACCCGCCGTTTAGATTTTTGGGAAATTGGGAACGAGTGCGGCTTTAACGATAAGCGGCGTCTTCGAGACCCTGTTTCTTGATCTCCGAGGAACTTTCCCAGATGATCTCGCTGGTGCGGGCGTCGGTGAGACGGAAGCTATAAAGAATGTAATCGCTGGTGCCCTTCGAGGTCTTGGTGGTCAGGCCTTGGAGTTTGCCGGTGAGGAAATAATCGGCGCCCCGGAATTCGACCACGGAGGGGTCAGCGCTGGCGGTGACCTGGCCGTTGCGCTTAAGGTCGCGCTCACGCTCGAGGGTCTTCATCATCTCGCGATCAAGGAAACGTACGCGGCCCATGGCTTTTTCATTTAACTGGGTGCGGATGCGGGTGAGGAAGATGTCCTTGCTGATAGGGAAACGCGTTTCGTTGACGACGGGTTCAAGCACGATGCGCGGGGTCTGTTTAGCGTTGGCGATTTCCGGTATGGCAAGAACTCCACGGGCCATCTTGTCGGTGACGGTGACGAGGTCCTGAGACTCGACGCCGGTGCCGGCGACAAAGCCGCGCTCGTCGGCTTTCATTTCGGTGACCGGGACGCCCGATGGGGTTTCTACGCCGGTAGCGCAACCGGCGAGAAATAGAGCGGGCGCAGCCACGCTAGTAAGGAGTAGGAGACGAAGGGAGGTGTTCATGGTGCGGGTTTAAAAAAACGAGAAAGATAAAGGTAAGGGATGTGAAACGGAGGGGCTCTATCAGTTCCGGCCAAACATACGATTGGCATCACCCATCGATGAAGCGGGTGCAGCTGGAGCCGTGATCACGCGGGGTTGAACCACAGCGGCCGGAACAGGGGCAGGCGGGCTGGAAATAGGCGCAGAGGGGACGGAGGTGGCAGCTTCGCGGCGGCGAGCGTTATTATCCGCAATAGCGCCAATCAAAAGTCCTGCGCCAGCGCCGTAAGCCGCACCGCGCCAGGCACTATGACCGAGCGAACCACTATTGTTACCTATGATAGCTCCAGCAATGGCACCGAGCGCTAAGCCGTTGCCAACGTAATCGGGCCGGTTATTAGTGGTTTCGTAATAGCCTCCATCGTAAACGTAAACCGGCGTTGGACGATAAGCATAAGGCTGATAATAATATCCATATGAGCCGGGGTAATAGCCGTATGACAGAGAATAAGCCGGGCCGTAGTAGCCGAAGTTATAGCTGATAGAACGGTGATTGCGGCCGTAGTTATCAAACGAACGTCCATGATCACCCGAACGGCTCATCGAGCCAGCGCGAGGTGACTCCGCCTGAGTTGGCGAAGAAAGCAGAGCGAGGGTCAGACCGAGCGCAAAGAGAGTTTTCATACCGTTAAAAAGAATGGGTGCTAGTGCTCTAGACACGAGCGTCAAGGTAAGGTTTCAGCAGATTGCAAACGAAGCAAATACCCGGGCCATTTTCTAGGTTTATGATACCAACGATGATTTAATGACCATCGGTTAAACGCGGAGCGCAGATCTTGTGCTTATACGGGAGCGCGCCATGACTTTTAAGTAAATCAAGCTCAGTTTAAACCAACGTGTGGCTAAAAAGCACGGGTTTCTTGGCTCGCTGGGCTCGTGTCCCTGACACTCTGCATTGGTTAGCGAAGCGATATTTGAATCTGCAACATCCTTCTTGGATTCAATGGTCCCCGAGTTAAGCTGTACTGTCATGCTCTCGCTCGCTGCCAAGACTAAGATAAGCCCAAACACTCGACGCGCCGGCGGCGGAGCTTTGGCTGGCGCAAGGCTAAGGCGGAGCAATCAGAAGACGGTGAGGCTATCGGTCGATGAGATCGTCCGCCGACTGGAGCCCTATTGCCGTGAACACGGCATCATCAGGCTCGAGATCTTCGGCTCTATGGCGCGGGGTGACATGCGTTCGGGCAGTGACGTGGACTTAATCGCCACGTTCCGCAAGATTCCCGGCTTACACTATTTCAGCATGGAAAAGGAAATGACGCAGATACTCGGCGACTCGTTTGATCTGCTACTGGCGGAGGACGTTGAGGAGATGACCAATCCCTATCGTAAGGTGACGATTCAGCGTGACCGCAGGACGGTCTATGCAGCCTAAGCCGGCGAAGGACCAGAATACCTACCTGCACGAGATGCTGGAATCGGCCAAGCAAGCTGCGGGCTATGTCGCTGGGATGAGCTTCGAGCAATTCTGGGATGACCAAAAGACCCGCGATGCCGTCGCTATGCGTCTGACCGTAATCGGCGCAGCCGCCCGGCACATCACCTCGAAAACAGGGGCGGAGTTTCCCCAGGTTCCATTCCATCATGTTTCCGGCCTGCGCAACCGCATCGTCCACGATTACGGTGGCGTGAATTTCAGGGTGGTATGAACCGTTGCTCAGGAAGAACTTCAGCCCCTGATTGGTGAGCTGGAAGAAAAACGACTCGCACTGAAGCCTATTGCGCCCAAACCCAAGCAGGGGCCTCAAATGGGGCTCTGACTGGGGTAGGAGCGGTTTCGGCCGAGCAGCAGCCTGCGCGCCCCGCTCGCTGAGCACGTTAAAATACTCCCACGATCACCGCCAGCGCCACCAACGAAGTGAGTGTACTCAACACGATCGCGCCCGCCGCCAGTCGCTCATCGCCCTTCATTTCAGTGGCCATCGTGTAGGAAATCACCGCCGAGGGGGTCGCTAGAAAGATTAGCAGCGCCTTCAACTCCACGGCGCCCAGCCCCAGCGCGCGCCCCGCCACCCAGCCCAGCGTCGGCGCGGCCACGGTCTTCAATAGCGCCACGATCAACGGGGTGCGCCACCCCGTCCCGAGCCGCACCGTCACGAGCGAGCCGCCGACGCCGAGCAAACCTAAGGGCAACGCCATTTCGCCCAGCGCCCCAAAGGTTTTGTTCACCACCGTCGGCAACTCCCAGCCCGCCAAGGCACACCCGATCCCCGCTAGCGAAGCCAAGAGCGGCGGGGTCGTCGCCAACTGCCGCAAAAACGGCCCGAGCATTCCCCAGCCGATCCGATGTTGGCTCAGCAACAACACCACCACGCCCCCGACATTAAAAAAAATCATCATCGGCGCCACCGTCAGCACCGCCGCCGCCCGCAGTGAGATTCCACCCGCCAGCGTCACATCCGGCAGCGCATAAATAATGGGCAGTCCTACGAAAGCTAAATTTCCACGGAACGCCCCTTGTACAAACGTGCCCACTACCGCACCCGGCACGCGCATCAACCAAGCCACGAGGTAACCCAGCGCCAAGACCGCCAAGGTCGCAATCATCATCCCGCCGAGCATCGCTTTCGCGCCGGTCACGCCATGAATGGACCCCGCCAATTGCGTGAACAACAGCGCGGGTAATCCCAACCAGTAAGTGACGCGGTTTGCCTCCTTTAAAAATCCTGCCGACCAAAATTTTGCAGCCTGCAAACCCGCCCCGATAGCGATCAGTAAAAAAACGGGCGCGAGCGTGTTAAGAATAAGCACCCTTCCATTAAATCGCACCCGGCCCCGCCCACACAAGCCGCCGCTTGGTCAGTCCCATGTGAAAATGTGGAGTCAATGGTGTGACGAGTTTGTCGTTTTTCCCCTCCGATTGTAAATTTGCAGTTACAGAAACGCTAATCCCTTGAGGACCGTGGTTGAGCTAAGGCAGCAGGAGGCCCGCGCATGCACTCTAGGGTGCGCGCAAACGTATCAAACTTAACGTCCACCACAAACCATGAAATTAGCACAAAAAATTTTGCAGGCTGCCGCCTTGGCCGCCTCACTCGCGTCGCTGAGTTCTGGGCTGATCGCCCAGAACTCGCGGACCATAGCCTCGACGGCGCGCGTCGAAGAAAAAACCATCGAACTTCCCTCCTTCGTAGTCACAGGTCGAGCCGGCACCGAGGTACGCTCGAAACTAGAGTCCAGTTACTCGATCACGACGCGTTCTGATGAAGAGCTGCGTCTCTCCTCCCCGATGGGCGTCGCCGAGTCCCTCCGCGATATTCCAGGCTTCTGGGTCGAGGCCTCCGGCGGCGAAGCGAGCGCCAACGTCCGAGCCCGGGGCATTCCCACCGACGGCTACTCGACGGTAAATCTTTTAGAAGACGGCTTACCCGTCCAACACGATCCGGCGCTAGGTTACCTGAACGCCGACCAATCTTTCCGCATGGACCAGACCATCAAGACCCTCGAGGTCGTACGCGGCGGTCCTTCGGCCGTATTCACCTCCAACGCTCCCGGCGGCTCCGTCAACTACATCACGCGCAAGGGTGACACAGGGGCCGAGGGTATTGTGCGCTTTGAAGGCGGCGATTTTGGCCACCGGCGCTTTGATTTTTACACCGGCGGGGCGATGGGCGATTGGTACGCCGGCGTCGGCGGCTTTCATCGCAGTTCCAACGGCGTACGCGATGCCGGATTTAAATTTAACTCTGGCGGCCAGATCCGGGTCTCTCTCGGACGCAAACTCGCTCGAGGCTCGGTTGATTTCAGTCTCAAACGCATCGATGACAGCGTCGGTTTCTACCTGGGTACGCCGTTTACCTTCGATGCATCGGGCAACGTAAAAGCGGTCAATGGTTTTGACGGCCATTATGGCACCCTGACCGGCCCGGAGCTGACCCGCTTCAGTCTACCCAGCGCTAACGGGAAATTTGATTTTGATAATACCATCGGCACGAATCTAAAGCTCACCCAGCTCACGCTTAAAGTGAACCTCGAGCTTGGCGGCGGCTGGAAACTCGAAAATGGTAGCCGCTACCGCGATAGCACGAGCATTCGCAACGGCTTCTTTCCGGCCGCCCTCTCGACCGGCAACGCCTTTTTGAGTGCCAACCTCGCCGCGCTTAAAGCTTTGTATCCTGCCGTCACCACGGCGCAACTGCGCTACGTGACCACGCCCTCAGATATCTTCAATCCCGCAACTCAGAACGGCAACGGTTTGGTCCTGAGTGCGTCCATGCGCTCTGTCACGATGCCGGAATCTGAATTTCTCAATGATGCGCGCGTTGTGAAAAAATTCCAATTTGGCAGCCAATCCCACGATCTGGCCCTGGGCGTCTACATCGCCAGCCTCAATGAAACCTTTACGCGCTATTCCGCGCAAAACGTCACCGACGTCCGAGCCAATGCTCGGTTGATGAACTACGTCGGACTGGATGCCGCCGGCAACGTGGTTGGCGCGTTAACCGAAAACGGTTTCAGCCGGTACGGCAACGAATGGGCCAACGGTTCCGGCTCCCAGACCTCCACCGCCTTTTATCTCTCGGATGAATGGACCCTGGCCCCCGGCCTCCGCCTCGACGCCGGCCTGCGTCAGGAAAAAGCTGAAGTTTCTACAACGACTGAAGGTTCGAAGACGGTGAACCTTGGAATCTCCCCCACTCCGGTCGACGACAACGTGCTGACTGGTAATGGTATTTTTACCCCGGCCCGACCCAGCTACTCTAAGACCATGGGGTCGGCCGGAATTAATTATCAACTAAACAAAAATTCTGGTGTATTCGCGCGCACCACCGTTGCGAATAAAATCCCCAGTGTAGGCGACTTCATCACTAATCCGACTAATACGCCCCGCGTGCCCACCATGCGCATGCAGGAAGCCGGTTACAAATACTCCACCAAGCTAGCGGATTTATACGCGACGGGTTTTTACACGGGCTACGATTCCTACAGCTTTAGCGAACTGGCCTACAACGCCTCGACCAATGGCTATGTCAGCCGCACTTCCTTCACGAGCACCAAGACGTACGGGGTCGAACTGGAGGGCGCGCTACGTCCGCTCACTTGGTTTGAACTTAAGGGCACGGCGACCCTGCAACGCGCCCGCTTTGGTGATTTCAAATATATCAGCGGGGTGAGCAACGGTGTTACCACGACCACTAATTTTACCGGCAACCAATTGCTGCGCGTGCCCGAGACCAGCTTCCGCCTCACGCCGGGGGTGAATCTCGAGGCCCTACGTCTGCACTTGGAGCTCCCCGTCGAGCATTTTAGCGACCGCTACTCTGATGCGGCCAACCTCCAAAAATTGCCCGCCTACACGGTTCTGCATTTTCGCGCCCGCGCCTCGATCACGCGTAATCTCACCGCGTATTTGATCATAGATAATCTCAACAACACGCTTGGACTAACCGAGGGCAACCCTCGCTCCGGTCAATTCATTAGCGGCGATGTTGGTGCCACCTATTACATTGCCCGCTCGATTCTGGGCCGTGCTGGCCGCGTCGCGCTTCAGTATCAGTTCTAATCATAATTAGCCGCACGCAGCGGCCTCTTCAAGCCGCGGAGATTTCACGCTGAAGTCTCCGCGGTTTTTTATTGTTTGATTTCACTCAGCCCGCGCTGAGCTGCGAGGGGGGGGTGTTTTTTCGAGATACGACGCCAGTTCTTTGAGTCGATCGGTATTGATCAAATCAACGCCGCAGGCGTCTAAAATTTCCCAAGCCGCGGGCGTATCGGGTGCGGCCCACAAACGCAGTCGTCGACCTTGCGCGTGGGCCTGCTGCGCCCGGGTTCTAATTTTTTCTCGGTCTAATTCGGGCAACGGCCCATCGCCGCGCCAACTTGAAAGCTTAGCCCAGGTATCACTGACCAGTGGAATTAAACTTATCGCGCTCAAGGGGGCTTCCAAATCTTCCAAGCGTCCATCCATCGCCGCAAAGCGCACGGCCGCTTGCTCCATCGCCGCCCGCGCGCGGTTGCCGGAAACAATCACTATGATCGCGCCGGGTTTCACTTTGCCGTTTTCGTAGCGCGTCAGAATCTGCGCGTATCCTGCCAGAATCTGGTGCAACGCCGCGTAGGTCGCTCCCGCCTCGGTCTTAACATCAATTAACAAAGTCACGCCAACGCCATCGCCGTAAACACTTCCGGCGTTAGCCACAATCCTCCGGCGGAGGGGTTCGAGGTAAAGCGCCTCGAGGGTTTTCTCCGGCGAGAGTGCCTTGCGCTCATGCCCCACGAGTAATTTCCCATCCACCAAAAACACATCGGCTTCGATACTTCCGAAGTGGGCATCGAGTGCGTCGAATAACGGCCGCGTATGGGCGTAGTCGTTGTGCGCGTGCGCGCGGGTGAGTGTTCGTGTCTGTGCGCCCGTCTGAGCTACCCCGACCATGAGCCAACCCACACTTAGCAAAAATCGTAAAAATAATTTCATAAAAATGGTGTGCCTTCCAACAGATGAAGATGGGCTGCTGTACAGCAGGCTTCCACTCCACTACTAGGTAGCGCGCACGATCAAGCTCGGTTTAAGTGATGTTTTGCTTTCGCAGCTTGATGACATGATTTAGCTACCCGGCGGTGGCACAGTGACAAGGCCAGACTTTTGGAGATAGGCGGGGTAGATTAGATACGGACACCCAACCCCGAAAACGACAAAGCCGCAGGATTAGCTGCGGCATTCGTGAGGCCGATGAAGGCCCCGATGCCTTGCGGCATAAAGTAGGGCGAACTTTTTCCTAATCTTTAAAAAATCAAAAAAATTGTGTCTGTGCTGAAAGCCTGAGCGCACAGCGTTGCGGCGAACGGGATACCTTAGAGCGAAAAGCCCGGATCCACCGCGCGGTGAACCGGGCGAACGCGCCGCGACTGGAACAGGCTCACTGCCGTATCTAACTCCGCGGCCAAGCGCGTGTGAATGAGGGCAGCGCGTTTTTTTTCTGCCGTGGGTAGATCCGCGTCGGCGGCAAATTCTGGCCAACGTGCGAGCGCGGATTGAACCGCAGCGTCTAAACCATCGAATTCCCGCCGGGTAACGCCCGCGTCGGCAGCGGCGGCCGCGAGAAGCGGCAAGCGCGGAGCGGACCCGAAACTGGTCGGGAAAAGACCGTGGTATACGGCGGATTCCGAAAAATTGAGCGTTATATCGTAAGCCGGAGAAAGCGCCCAAGTTTTACTAGCCTCATGATACATAAAGCTATGATTTTTCCCGTGGTCATCGGCATTACCGCTGCGCACGTTAAAGAGCATCCGGCGCACCGCCTCGAGAACGTGTTTATGATCGGCGGTGACGCGACGCGTCGCGATGAACCAGTTGGAGTAAGTCAGATTATGAGCATGGAGAGCGCCGGCCAAAGTGAGCATGTGGGCGCGCAGACCGGAAGTTGGCTGACAATCGAAACGCTCAACAAACAAGTGATGGCGTGTGCGCTCCGGCGAATGATCCGCAATTAATTTCGTAGTGGCAGTATGGATACCCGCAGCTTGGGCCATGCGCATGTAAGCATGTTCCAAGCGGCCGTCGGTCGAGCGAGCGGTGGGATCGTCCTCGCTGTCGAGTTTGAGTAAACCCAAGCGACACGTCGGATGCAGTGAGGCGGCCGTGGCGACGTCGCCCCCGATCAAAAAAGATTCATCGGGTAACCAAGCGACCGTCGCCTTCGGGAAGGCGCCCCCGGCGGTGCCACCCCGGCGCAACAAAGCGAAAGCGTCTGAGGGTTTATGTTGATAAACGGCCTGGGCTTCGCGCGTGAGGAGAAGTGGCCGAACCGCCTCCCACGTGCCGCCGCTCGCCTCGCTTAAACACGGCCCAAACGACAACGCGCCGAGACCGCGCTGACCGACCCAAGAAAGCATTGTTATGGGTGTGGGTCGTAAGTCTAAACGCGCGAAGTCCAGCGCCATGAGACGCCGGCCCCATTGATCCGGCAAACAATCCGACAGAAACCCCGGCAAAGCATCAAAGCCATTGGTTCGTTGCCGAAAAGGCGTGGAAGAAAAAGGAACCGACAATGGGGAAAGATTATGGCCCGAGGCTAACCACGAATCGGCGTAGGCAAAGTAAGTGGGTCCCGGGGAAAGCACGCGGCCCACCAACCGGCCATCAGGCCAAAACACATCCAGCGCGGGAACGGAGGGCTGGTGACTCATATTTTCGGGGCCCGAACGCGCGCGCGTTGCCGGACTGGCTCCAGCAACGAGGCCAAGGTGGGTTCAGCTAAAACCGGAGGGACTAATTCGGCTAGGTTAGCCGTGAAGCCCAGGATACCTAGCACGCGAGTGAGATTAAACAGCGTGAGATTACCCGAACCCTTCTCGAAATTCTGATAAGTGGCCACGGCCAAACCGCACCGCCGAGCCATTTCAAGCTGCGTCCAGTTACGGTGGAGACGGTGCGAGCGAACGCGGTTGATCAGTTGCTCGTGAGCTTGGCGGTCGGTGAGGGCGAGAAAAGCAGGGCTATCCGTGAAGGATTCCATAAAACATAATAAAAAATGTATTATCGTTAAAAATCAAACTTAATAAACATTATAATTAGTAATTAATTAGGCAGGCGGAAGGAGGCCCGCAAATAAAAGAACTGTTCTCTAAATTGCGTAATTTTTACCGCCTCTGATCGAAAACCGGTATCCTTGGCCGGCTTCCGGCGCGGCGCGCGAAGCTTCGGAGCCGGGGTCGGAGCTAAAGATATGACAAAAGCCATTTTAGCGTCGATGGGTATTAGGGAGAGTTTGGGAAATAAAACGGTTCTTGGACTTGCTGGCAACGGTATGCCGGCTAACGCCGGCACCCAGTCTAGTAAACGTGGGCTTCGCCGGTGAAACTTGGGCGCGATCCGTCGCCGTCGCAACTTGCGTTGCGCCTGCGGGGCTGGATTTAACTTTTGGTTTTATTCGTCAAAGCCCGGGTCTTTAGGCCCGGGCTGGTTTACGAATATATCGCGTTGGTAAAATCTAGGCTAACTGCACCGCATCTGCATATTCAGAGTCCAATTCCAACCCACGAAAAAAATGTTTACCGGCTTGGTCCTCGCGCTCGACTCCCGCGCGCTCCGTCCTCCACGCTTTCCCTTAATTCCTACCACCATGTCCCTCCCGACCCAGTTCACTAGCGTCACCGTCCACACCAAGGCCAACGTCTATTTCGACGGCAACGTCGTTAGCCATACGGTCCTCTTCGCTGACGGCACGAAGAAAACCCTCGGCCTCATTCGTCCCGGTTCCTATCACTTTGGCACCGATGCCGCTGAGCGCATGGAAATCGTCGCTGGCACCGCCACGGTCACCCTTGATGGCCAGACCGCCGCCAAGACGTACGCCGCGGGCACGTATTTCGACGTTCCGGGCAAGAGCGGTTTCACCATCGCGGTCCCAGCCGGCCTCTGCGAGTACATCTGTTCGTTTCTCCCGTAATCGATTCTAAGTGAGGTCGCACGAGCGGCTACGGTGCGCGGGTAGCCCCACCTAGGTTTTATTTCGCCCGCGGCGGAGCTTGTCGCGGCGCGCCCAGTTTAGCAGCGTGGGCGCATGAAACGCCTGCTCGCCGCCCTATTCGTTGCCTTAATCCCACTCGCCGCAGTACGGGCCGAGGCGCCGCAACTCCCCGACGGGCTCTACGCCGAATTCATCACACCGCGCGGCACGCTCACCGCGGAGCTGTTTTTCACGCGCGCGCCGCTCATGTGCACTAATTTTGTTGGTCTGGCCGAGGGCACGCTGGCCCCGCGCAACGGCCAACCTTTTTACACCGGCCTTACTTGGTACCGCGTGGTTCCAGGCTTCGTACTGCAAAGCGGTAACCCCGGCCGCAAAGACACCGACGATGAAGCGCACCCCATTCCACACCACTTCCCGGACGAATTCGCCCCCGGCCTTCGCCACAACTCCACTGGCATCCTGTCTATGGCCAATGCCGGCCCCGACACCAACTCCTGTGAATTCTTTCTCACCCTCGCGCCCACTCCGCGCCTCGATTTTCTGCATAGCGTTTTTGGCCGCATCATCCGCGGCCTAGAGTTACTTCCGCTCATCCGTGCGGACGACGCCCTGACGATTAAAATTCTGCGCATTGGCTCAGCTGCCCGCGCCTTCCGCGCCGATTCCGCTACCTTCACCGCTCTTACCGGCAAAGCCCAAAAATATACCGCCGCTCGCGCCCCAGGCTCTGCCGCTTACTTCGACGACCCCAAAAATCTCCTCCCCGCTGAGCCCCCACGCGCGAAAAATTTTAACTACAAACTCGCTAACGTCGAACGCGCCACCGGTCTCAAAATTCGCGCTCGGCTCTTTGCTCAATCCCCGACTGCCGCCGAGGACGCCGCCCCAGGCCAATTCATGCGCGCCCTCGCCCGCCAGCTCGGCACCGAGCACGCCGGTGCGACTGTAGCGTACTTTGCCGACCAAAAAGATTGGCGCGTCTGGATCGGCGAGGGCTCGACCGCAGCCTTCCTCGGCCGCCCTGCCACCGCCGCGGATCTCGGGGAGGACGGCGCCTTTCATGCCGCAAAAGATGCTTTTCTCACCGCCGCGCAAATTGCCGGCGACCAAGCCTACGCCGAACAAAAAAAATCCGCTCCAGCCGCGACGCCGCCCCCCCTCGCCCAACATCTTAAACTCCAGACTGACGCCCTCCTCGACGCCCTCATCACCAAACTCGAACCTAAATGAAACACCTTCCTCTGCATGCCCTCTGCTTGCTCATCGCGCTCAGTGTGCCTCTTCGCGGCGCCGATGGCACCGCACCCGCTGTCGTGGCGCAAAAACTCGCCGCCGATTATCCCGCGCTCCTCGCCCTTTACTCCGACCTCCACGCTCACCCCGAGCTCTCGCTCATGGAGGAAAAAACTGCGGCCAAACTCGCCGCCGAACTTCGCTCCATTGGTTTCGAGGTCACGGAAAAATTTGGTGGTCACGGGATCGTCGGCGTCCTCAAAAACGGCCCCGGGCCCACGCTGCTTGTTCGCACGGATCTGGATGGTTTGCCTGTCCTCGAAGAAACCGGCGTCCCCTACGCCAGCACCACGCGCGTCACCGATCTCACCGGCAAAGATGTGCCCGTCATGCAGGCCTGTGGCCATGATTTGCACATGACAATCTTCACCGGCACCGCTCGCCAACTCGCCGCCCACCGCGACCGTTGGTCGGGCACGGTCCTCTTCGTCGGCCAACCCGCCGAGGAACGCGGCATCGGAGCGCGCGCCATGCTTAAAGAGGGCCTCTACCAAAAATTTCCGAAGCCCGACTTCGCCCTCGCCGTCCACGACAGCGCGACGCTGCCGGCGGGCACCATCGGCATCCTCGAAGGTTTCAACTGGGCCAACGTAGACACCGCAGAAATCACCGTGCGCGGCGCCGGAGGCCACGGAGCTTACCCGCACGCCACCAAAGACCCGATCGTTCTCGCCGCCCGCATCGTCACAACACTCCAGACGATCGTCAGCCGTGAGACGCGACCGCTCGATCCAGCCGTGGTCACTGTCGGCTCCATTCACGGTGGCACCAAATCCAATATCATCCCCGACGAGGTGAAACTCTCCCTCACGCTCCGCTCTTATTCCGAAACGGTCCGCCGTCACACCATCGAAGCGGTAAAACGCATCTGCCGGGGCGAAGCTATCGCCGCTGGCCTCACCGAGGACCGCATGCCTATGGTCGAAATTCTTGAAGGCGAATTCACTCCCGCTTCTTACAACGACCCCGCCCTTACGCGTCGTGTGCGCACCGCGCTCACACCCTGGCTCGGCGCTGAACGCATCGTTGGCATCGATCCAGAGATGGGTGGCGAAGATTTTGGCCAATTTGGCCGCACCGCGGAAAAAGTACCGATCTGCATGTTCCGCGTCGGTGCGGTCGATCCGGTAAAATTCGCCGAGAGCCAACGCACGGGCGCTGCGCTGCCTTCGCTGCATTCCAGTAAGTTCGCGCCGTTGCCGGAACCCGCGATCAAGACTGGCGTCACCGCGCTCACCGCTGCCGCCCTCGATTTGTTGGCCAAAAAATAATCCCATCACGCCACGCCACCGAATTTGCCATTTTTAAATTCCTCGGCGTTATCCACCCATAACTTCTTACATGCCCGCCAAATCTTCTCCACTGCGCAGCTTTTTTTATCTCGGCCTGCTTGGTGTCGTGCTCTTCACAATCGCCTTAGTCGTACGCTCCGGCATACTGGCGCGCAAAAACCCCGGCCGCCCGATTAACGCCAACATGCGCGCGGCACTGGCCGCGAGCATCCCGCAATTTAGCACCGAGGACGCCATGCTCCTTGCGCAGACGTACGGGAGCGCCAAAAAACTCCCATCTGGCCTGCGCTACATTGAACGAGCCCCAGGCACCGGCGACGCTGGTCCGCGCCTTGGCGGTGAAGTCATCGTGCACTACGACGGCCGCCTTCTCGACGGCACGCCCTTCGATAGTTCTTACAAACGTGGCGTACCTTTCAGTTTCCGTCTCGGCCTCGGCACGGTCATTGCCGGCTGGGACGAAGCCTTTCTGACTATGCGCAAAGGCGAGAAGCGCACGCTCATCATTCCGTACTGGCTAGCTTACGGCGAAAAAGGGAAGCCACCCAAGATCCCGCCAAAGGCCACCCTGATTTTCGAAGTTGAACTGCTCGATTTTCGCTGAGCGACAAGCGCGGTGAAACACAAGGGCCAGCAAGCTTACAAACCCACAAGTGAGCCGTTGCGCTTGAGCCAGAGTTCCGCCTCACGCCACGGCGGGCAGACTTCCTCGACGCGCGCCCAAAAACGCTCGGAGTGGTTCATCTCCCGCAGGTGCATAAGCTCGTGGTAAATGATATAATCGCGCACGCTATCTGGCGTCTGCACCAGCCGCCAGTTAAGCGAGATGGTTCCCGTCGCCGAGCACGAACCCCAGCGCGAACGCTGGTTGCGCACTGTAACCTGCTTTACTTCCACCCCGACTGTTGCGGCAAGTTCCCAAGCCCGAGCCGGCAATTCGATCTTGGCCCGCCGCGCAAACTGCGCCTCGAGCGTCGGTCGCAAATCCCCGTCGAGCCGCGGCACGCGAAATACATCTGCGGCGAGGCACACCTGCGGTTTTTCGCCTGTTGCGGCGACGCGCAATTCCGCGAGCTCGCCGCGCCAAAGGATACGGGCACCGAGCGGCCAAACTTCCGCGGCCCGAGGGCGGTGGCGTTGCCGCGCGCGCGCGCGCTCAAGCCATTCGGTTTGCTGCGCGACGAAGCGCTCCGCCTCGCGCTGCGAACCGCGCGCCGGGATTGTCGCCACCGCCACGCCGTCGCGCCGTAGCGTGAGCCGGTAATTACGCGCTTTGAAGCTGCGTTCAAAAACAATTTCCGGCAGCTTGGCCACCGTCTCTGGTAGCGGCACAAACTCACCCGTCGCCGCCAAGCCCGTCGTTACTCCTACCGCCGCCGGGGGCGCGCGATGGACTCCCGCGGTCGGCGCGAAAAGCCCGAAAAGATCCTGTTGTTGCTCGTGGGTGCTCACGTGATGAATCCGAGCAAAACCATTCACCCGTTGGGCGCCAGCGTCTTTGTGGCCAAAAATTTGGCTCTCATAACAGCTCCAGCTCCCATTTAAGGGGTTGGCCTTTTTTCACCGTGAGCCACGCGAAGCTCGCCGGCGCCCCGCGATTGGGTCGCGTGATGCAGCCGGGATTTAGCCAACGCACCCCGTGCGCTACTTCATCACGCGGCACATGCGTGTGCCCGTGCAACACCACATCCACGCCTTCCGGCGGTTGTTTAGGCGAGATATGGGTCAAAAAAAAACGCACGCCTTCGCGCATGAGCGTCAACTCCATCGGCCAAAGTGCCTCCCACTCGTTGTTGCCCAGCACGATGTGCAGGGGTTTGCCGAGTCGTCTAAATTCCACCAGAGTCTCTGGTTCGCACACATCGCCGAGATGCCAGATTTCGTCCGCGTCTTTCAAGCGCGCCGGCAAATCTTCGGGGTATTTGTCGTGGGTGTCTGAGATGACCGCGATGCGCATAGGAAAATTCAGGGTTTAATCACCTTCAAAAGACAGGCTTCGGCCAGTTCGCCCTGGCGCACATCCGCCGTCACAAATTCGCGACACTTCAGTTCGAGAGCGCTCGCCACATGGATCACATCCAGCGAACGCACGCCCAATTGCTCCGAGTAAGCAGCCACCAAACCCTCAGCCCGTCGACACAGTGTCTCCATGGATAACTCCACCGGCTCAAAAACCCCCGACTCCACCTCCGCCTCAAAATCTGCTAATGCTTGCGTGACGGATAGGCTGCTGAGTTCCCGGCGAAACGCTTTAAGTCGCAGCGCCGCATTGAGTTCGACGCGATGCAACGGCGACAACGGCACGGGCGGGGCGATGCGCGATCGCAACGCCACCGCGGCCGCTGAACCCGTCTCCAAGACGTACCACTGCACCAGTATGCTGGTGTCGAAATACACTCTCATCACTCTCGGCCCCGCATCTCCCGCACGATTTCGCTCGCGGGTTTTCCTTTGGCGGCTCCATCCCGGAAGCGATCGTGAAGCCGGCTCATCGCATCAGGCCAGACCGGTTTCTTAGCTTTTTGAGCAGGCGCCGCCGGCAAAAGGCGCGCGACCGGCACCCCCCGCCGCGTGATCGTAATTTCCTCTCCACAGGCCACCCGCTCGAGCACCGCCGTCAAACCATGCTGCATTTGCCGAATTGTCGCCGTCTTCATGTTTAACATCGATGTTTAACCTGTTTGATCACGTCAAGCACCTCGCTATTTGACAGCCCCGTCTCCGCGCCGACGCTTCCAGCCGTGCTCCGCGCGCTCGCCATCGATTTTAATTCTTACTTCGCCTCTGTCGAACAACAGGAGCGACCGGAACTGCGTGGCCAACCCATTGCCGTCGTCCCGTTGCTCGCCGAATCCACCGGTGTGATCGCCCTCAGCCTGGAAGCCAAAAAACTCGGGCTCAAACGCAACGCCCGCCTCGCCGAAGCCCGCCGCCTTTGCCCTGGCCTGATCGCCGTCGAATCCCGCCCGGAGGTTTACATCGACTACCACCACCGCTTACGCGAGGTCGTGGAGACGCTGGTGCCGGTGAAAAAAGTCCAGTCCATTGACGAACTCGAATGCGAACTCACCGGTGACTTCGCCGTCCCCGCCCGTGCCCTTCGGCTCGCCGATGAAATCCGCGCGCGCATCGTGCGCGAGGTCGGCCCGTGGCTGCGTTGCTCGATCGGCATTGGGCCCAACTGGTTTCTCGCCAAACTCGCCTCTGATTTGGAGAAACCCGATGGCTTGGTCCTCTTCGAGGAAGCCGATATCCCCAGCAAACTCATTGCCCGCGACGTCCAACTTAGCGACTTCACCGGTATCGGTGAAAGTATGGAGCAACGCCTCCGGGCCGCCGGCATCGGCGACGTCGCAGCACTCTACGCGGCTAGCAGCGCCCAACTCCGCGCCATCTGGGGCAGCGTCGAAGGCGCCCGTTTCCACGACTGGCTCCACGGCGGCCTCCAAGAACGCGAAGCCCCAAAGACCAGCACCCTTGGCCACAGCCAGGTGCTCCCGCCCGAGCAGCGCCAACCCGCCGCGGCCCTCGCCGTCCTCCACCGCCTCCTGCAAAAAGCCGCCATGCGCCTCCGCCACGAGCACCTCTATGCCGGCGGCCTGCGCGTGTCCGTGCGCCACCGCGACGATACCGATTGGTCCGCGGATCTCCGTTTCAACGAAACGCAAGACACGCTGCGCTTCACCCAAGCGTTGAACACTTTATGGGCCCGCCGCCCTCGCGCGCTCGCCAACCTAGCCCCACTACGGGTCAGTATTTTGCTCGATCACCTGCTCCCGTCCACGCAGCACACCGGCGATCTATTCGAAGCCGAAAAAGAAAAAACCCGCGACAAGCTCAACCTCGCAGTCGACACGCTGAACCAAACGTTTGGGAAAAACTCCGTGTATTTCGGGGGAGCGCACGGCGCCACCGGCTACACCCCGATGCGCATCGCCTTCACCCGCATCCCCAACCCCCAACTCGAAAACATCGATGCCTCCCGCCAACGACGCCTGAAACCCACCCCGCCGGCTGTCCCACCGCCAGATTCAGCCGAGAGCGACGCCTAAGTGCGATAAGCCCTCATTGAGCTATTTCGGATTACCTTATTTGCCTTAAGTCATATTGATGGCATTAAAAAATTATGATTATGAACAAAATGCACTTCTAGGATCTGAAGCTTCGCACCCGCGAGACCACCTATAACTTTCTCAAAATATTCTTCCACAGCTAGTTAAATTGCATCGACGAGAGGCCTAAAGCAGCCGCACGAGCTGGCTGCGATCTGCTGGATTCGCGGATCAGAAATATCCGCGATCATTAGTAAAAAATCCGGCCAAGTCCATCGCGAGAGGCTAAAATTAACGGGATTCTAAACACAAAATTGAAATGGAACGGTCAAAACTACTTCTTCTAGATCAATAAAACCACCGCGAATTTGCCTGCAGCTTTTAACCGTGCGCGATTGCCAGAAGCCCCAAAAGCCGCACAGTATAGGCCATGAGCTCGCTTCTCAACCGCATCACCGCCCAGCCCGGCAAATGCGGAGGGCGTCCCTGCATCCGAGGCTATCGGCTGCGCGTGAAAGATATTTAGAAGCGGCTCGCACCCGGAGCGAGTTGGGAAGAAATTTTGACCGACTACCCGTTTCTTGTGGCCGATGACCTTCGCGCATGTCTGGAATTTGCGGCCGCGCAAAATGATCATGGATTGCTGCGCGCCTGGTGAGACGATTCTTAGTTGATCACCAACTGCCAGCCGCCCTCACGCGTTGGCTACGAGATAAAGGCCAAAAGGCCGAACACGTCCTTGATCTCAACCTGGGGCAATGACCCGATACGCTGATCTGGCAACGGGCGGCCAAACTTGGCGCTGTGATTGTCACAAAAGGACGAAGATTTTGCGCAATTGACGATTCTTCAACCCGACACCGTGGCCGTCGTTTGGCTTCGGGTAGGGAGCTGTCGCACCTCCGTCTTGCTGGCAAGTTTCGAGCGCCTATGGCCAGAAATAGTCCAACCGTTAAAGACGGGAGCGCGACTGATCGAGGTTTATTGATCTATGATTACTTTACCCGATTAATGGGTCCCGCGGGAAACCGAGGTCAGGAAAACCCAACCCTTGACACCGTTCGAGCCGTCGGACACTTCAGTTACCCTTAATCGCTCAAAAGTCATGAAACCCACCTTCCGCCCCCATCGTTTAAAGCGCGCCCGCAAGATTGGCTATCGCGCCCGCATGGCCACTAAAGGTGGCCGTAAAGTCATTCGCGCCCGCCGCCTCAAAGGTCGTAAGCGCCTGACCGTCGTTTGATTCCGTGCGGTTTCGGCCGCGTCTCAACTCGCCGCGGCCCCATGCGTTTTCGCCCTGAGCAGCACCTTCGCCGCCAGGATGAAATTCGTGCTGTCCGCACGGAAGGCCGCCGCGTCGATGCCCGCGCCTTCACCGTTTGGTGGCGGCCCCGGCCGAAGGCCGATTCCACCGCGACCCTAGCAACACCACGCGCCTGCGTGATCGCTTCCACGGCAGCCGTTGGCAACGCCATTCACCGCAATCGCGCCAAGCGACGCCTTCGAGAACTCTTTCGAGCTCATCAAAACCAACTTCCGCGCGATTGCGACCTGCTTTTGATCGCCCGCGCCGCCGTTTTTCATCGGCCTTACGCGGAGTTGGAGAAACATTTCCTCCAAGCCTGCGGGCAGATCTCCGCCGCACCGCTTACGCCGCCTGCGCCGTCCGCCCATGCCTGAGCGCCGTTCCCGTTTTATCTCACGTCTCGTCGGCCTGCCTGCGGCCGGATTGGTTGTGCTCGTGCGGCTGTATCAACGGATCCTTTCGCCCGCGCTTCCCGTTTTCCTCGGTCCGGGCTGCGGCTGCCGTTTCACCCCGACGTGCTCACACTACGCGATCGACGCCTTGGGCAATCATGGCGCAATCATCGGCCTTTGGCTCGCCGGTCGGCGCCTTTTGAAATGCACGCCGCTTCACCCGGGCGGTGAAGACCCCGTGCCAGCGCCTGCGGCCCCCCGCCGCCCGCAATGCGCGAGAGTATCCCAACTTACCTCATCTCTTTCCGGCCCCCTTTCCTAAATGGACAAAAAAAATCTGATCCTCGGCATCGCTCTTATCTGCGGCGCCTTCGCCAGCCTCTACGTCGGCCAAAAAATCGCCCCGCAACCGCCTGCGCCGCCTGCGGCCGTACGCGAGGCTGTGGCGCAACAAGCTGCGCAAACCAACCTCACTGGCACCACCGCTCAACCGCCCGCAATCGGCGCCGGTGGCCCCCAAGCTAATTTCGCCGCCGCCACGGGTGACAACGCCCAGGCCCAAGTCACCACGCTCGAAAACGATTTCATCCGCGTGCGATTCACGGATTTCGGCGGAGCCATTCGCGACATCGCGCTCAAGCAATACCCGGCCGCCCAAGGCCGGCCCGATCCGTTCATTTTTAACGAGCTGCATGCTGATCCGATGCTGGCACTCACCGAGTTCCCCGGTCTAGACCGCGGCACCCGCTACACCCTGGTCAGCAGCAGCAGCACCGAGATTATTTTCCGCGCCGTCCTCGACGGTCGCCTCGAAGTCACCCGCCGTTATGTCCTGGCGGTTTCGGTTGATCCTAAACTCGGCAGTGATCCTTACCAGGTCCGCCACGAGACCACCTTTCGCAATCTCACGGACAAGACCGCCGTACCGCTGCGCATCGCACTCGCCCTTGGCACCGCCGCCCCGGTCAACGCCCTCGACTACGGCATCCAGCTCAAAACCGGTTTCCACAGCCCTGACGCCCAAAAATTTATCGCCCGCTCCGAACTCGAGGGTGGCGGCTTGCTGGCTAATTTTGGCATCGGTTCGAGCCAACCGCTCTCGAGTGTAACCAGTCCTGGCCCCATTCTATGGGCTTCCGTAAAGAACCAGTTCTTTACCAGCATTCTCACGCCTGACGCTCCCGCCACCAGCTTAGTCACTCGTCGCGTCAAACTCCTCACAGCCCTGCCCGATACTGACCGCAATGCCTACGGTATCGCCGGTGCCGCCCAATTCGAACTGCCCGCGCTCGCCGCCGGCGCCAGCGCCAAGCTAGGCTCCAACTTCTACGTTGGCCCCAAAGAATACAAACGCCTCGCCAACGGCGACGTGTTCAAGGCCGACCAAGACAAGGTCATGGACTACGGCTTCTTCGGTTGGGCCTCCAAGCTACTGATCACGCTGATGACCTGGATGCACAGCTGGGCCGGCAACTGGGGTATCGCCATCATGCTGACGACGCTTGCGCTCAAGCTCGCGTTCATCCCGCTCACGCTCGCTTCGACCAAGTCGATGAAGCGCATGGCCAAGCTCCAACCCGAGCTCGCCGCCATCAAAGAAAAATTCAAAGACAACCCCCAGAAGCAGCAGCAAGCCACGATGCAGCTGTTCAAGGATCGCAAAGTGAACCCCGTGAGCGGCTGTCTCCCCCAACTGCTCACGATTCCGTTTTTCATGGGTTTTTACTCGATGCTCTCCAGCACAGCGGAGCTTCGTTACGCGCCGTTTCTGTGGGCCCACGATCTCGCCTCGCCCGACACCCTACTCCATCTCGGCCCAATTCCGGTCAACGTGCTACCGCTGCTGCTCGGCGTCACCATGATCTTCCAGATGAAGCTCACGCCCACTTCGCCCACCATGGACGCGACGCAGGCTACCATGATGAAGTTCATGCCGATTATTTTCACCTTCTTCTGCTACAGCCTGCCTTCGGCCCTTTCCCTTTATTCAACGACCAACGGTCTGTTCACCATTGCGCAGCAACTGCTCATCAACCGCATGAAGGAGGAGGAGGAAGCGCCCGTGACCCCCGCCGTCGCTGCCGGGGGCAAGCCCGTGAAAAACGTCACGCCCAAGAAAAAATAAGCTCCCATGGCCGGCCATAACAAGTGGTCCAAAGTTAAGCGCCTGAAAGCCGTCACCGACGGCCGCCGTAGCAAAGTTTTTTCCAGTCTGTCTCGCGAGATCACCCTCGCCGCCAAAACCGGTGGGGGTGATCCCGACGGGAACGCCCGCCTTCGCACGTTGCTTCTGAAAGCCCGTGAAGCGAACATGCCCGCCGAAAATCTGGACCGTGCCATCAAGAAAGGCACCGGCGAACTCCCAGGCATCGTCTACGAGCAAATGACCTACGAGGCCTATGGCCCGGGCGGTGTGGCCTTCGTCGTCCAAGTCACCACCGATAACAAAACCCGCGCCGCGAAAGACCTGCGCGCGATTTTCTCCCGCCACGGCGGCAACCTCGCCGCCACCGGGTCCGTAATGTTTCAATTCCTCCACGCGGGGCAATTCCTGATCACCCGCGAAGCCGTTTCCGAAGACGCGCTCACCGAACTTGCCCTAGAAGCCGGCGCCGACGACATCATCACCACCGCCGAAGGCTACGAACTGCGTTGCGCCCTACACGCCTTCGACCGCATTGCCCACGCGCTGGACGATCAGAAAATTAAACCCGCTAGTGCCGAGCTCGCCTACATCCCGACCACCACCGTCGTCGCCCCCACTGGCCACCTCGCCAAAGATCTGGCCGAGCTCCACGAATCCCTCGAGGCCCTGGACGACGTGCAACACGTCTTCTCCAACGAAGACGCTCCCTGATTCACCGCGCGCTCTTCGCGTCATATCACCTCCGCGCCCTTGCCTCGCCCCGCCGTTGCGCCTCAGCTTACTTCTACGCATGACCGACGAAACTCAGGCTCCCGCCGCCCCCGCGTCCGCCCCGCCCTACCTCGCGGCTGACGACGTCGGACTCGTCGCGCGCCAAGATTTCGTGTGCCCGCGCCCCTTCACGTTTAAAAACGGTCAAGAACTCACGGGACTCACGCTGCGCTACGAGACGTACGGCACGCTTAACTCGACCCGCGACAACGCGGTTCTCATCTGCCACGCCCTGAGTGGCAACCATCACGCCGCCGGCTGGCACACGCCCGCCGACAAAAAGCCCGGCTGGTGGAACAACCTGATCGGTCCCGGCAAAGCCGTCGATACCCGCCGCTTCTTTGTCATCTGTGCCAACGTGCCCGGAGGTTGCTCCGGCTCGACCGGTCCGTCCTCGATCAATCCTGTCACCGGCGAGGCTTACGGCCTACGTTTTCCCGCTCTCACCATCCTCGACATGGTGCGCGCTCAGAAACTTCTCCTCGACCATCTCGGCGTCGCCGAACTTCATACCGTCATCGGCGGCTCAATGGGCGGCATGACCGCAATGCTGTTCGCGATCGAGTTCCCGCGCTTAACCCGCCGCCTCCTCGCCATGGCCACCACCGCGCGAGAGGGCGCCCAAGCCATCGCCTTCAACGAGGTCGGCCGCCAAGCGATCATGCAAGACCCGGCATGGCTCAACGGGGATTACGCGCGCGAGGGAGGCCCGCGCGTCGGACTAGCCATAGCCCGCATGATGGCGCACATCACCTACCTCTCAGACGCCTCCATGGAGCGCAAATTCGGTCGGCGCACGATTCAGTCTCGCGAACAAAGCCCGCAGCTGAGCGCCGAACTCGCGCAGCAACCCACCACCGCTGACTTCAACCTCCAGTTCGAAGTCGAGAGCTACCTCCGCCACCAAGGCCAGACGTTTATCAACCGTTTCGACGCCAACTCGTATCTCTACATCACGCGCGCACTTGACCAATTCGATCTCGACCACGCTTACGGCTCGCTCGAAAAGGCCTTCGCCCCGGTCCTGGCTGAATCCCTGGTCGTCGGCTTCACCAGCGATTGGCTTTTCCCGCCCGAGCAAAATCGCCAGATCGCCCAAGCTCTTCTCCGCGCCGGCAAACGCGCCAGCTACGCCGAACTCGCCACCGATCTCGGCCATGATTCCTTTTTGCTGGAGAGCGAAGAGCTCTACGCGCTGATTCGCGGCTTCCTCGAGCGCGCTCCCACCCAAACCCTCGACTTCACGATCTAGCCATGACCCAACCCGTCGAAAAACGCACCGTGGACATGCAGATCATCGGAGACTGGGTCGAGCCGCATACTCGGGTCTTAGATCTTGGCTGCGGCCGCGGTGAACTCCTCGATTATCTTGTCCAGACTAAACACGTCTCTGCCCTAGGCGTGGACCTCGACTTTGCAAAAATCACGGCCTGTGTGCATCGGGGCGTCCCCGCTTATCAAGGCGACATGATCTCCTGCATGGCGTCTTTTCCCGCGCGACACTTTGACCGCGTCATCTGCTCACGCACCGTACAAGAGCTGCACGCACCCGCTACCGTCATTGCGGAAGCCCTACGCGTCGCCCGCTCAGTCACCGTTGGTTTCGTCAACCACGGCTTCTGGAAGAATCGGCTCGATCTGCTCATGCGTGGCCGCAAAGCCCGCAATGCGGTTTACACCACCGCTTGGGCTGAAAGTCGCCCTGCTAATCCGGTCTCGGTCGCCGACTTCGAGGATTTTTGCGCCGCCGAAGGCATCCGCATCACCCGACGCGCCCATCTTTTGGGTGACTGGAAAACGCCGTGTCCCGCGCTGCCCAATTTGCTCGCCGGCTACGCGCTGTACGATCTCACGCGCTGAACTTTTGCCGATGCCCACGGGTCTGAGATTTCTATTTTTAACGTCATTTTTTGGCGCCGCCGCCTGCGCCGCGGCGCATGTACTCACCTTTGCCGACCTCGCGTTTTATCCAATCTACCTATTTTTACCGCTGCTGTTTTTGATCTGGATTTTCGCGGTCTGGCATATGCGCCGAGTGCCGCGCAAAAATCTAATCTCCGAAATTTTCGGAAATGTGCCGCGGTGGATGAAGGTGAGCACGGCCCTGCTGTTCGCCTATGTTTTTATTAATTTTTTTGCGTGTATGTATCTACTCGACGGCGGCAACACCGAGCGCATGTCCGACCAACGCCTGGTCCTCAAATCGAAAGGTAAAATCCTGCGCGATCTCACCCCGGCCCAATTCCGTCACGCTGAAGCGGTCCAGATCCGCATGCTCACCGGTCATCTACTGGTTTTTTTCACGGTCGCCGGTTTCATTTTTCACACCTGCTGGCTAAAAACCGGACCTGCGATGGCGAACGCGAAGATATTCCCGCCAGAAAAGATTCATTGAAATTAGACTAGGGAGCACGCCGAGTTGTTCAAGGCGAGGCGTTCCCAGTTAGAAGCTTTATAATCTGACCCGTGAAAACTTCGCTCATGGATGCTTGAACCGCATTATGGCCAATAAAAACCTGTGTGGCGTTCGCTGGATAAAATTCCTGGTGGCTATCAAGAAGTGTACGCCCATCCAACTTCACCAATAATTTTTTTCGTCGCAGGGCCCCAGACGAACCTAGAGCTGTCGGGAGATTCAAAGAATCCATGTGCACCTCAAGCTCGTGATCGCGCGTATCGTCAGGCACAAAAGCCAACGATATCGGGCCGCCATAGCCCCAGTGATCCAGCCCAAGCACGGCGCTCTTCTCGGCTAAATATCGCACAAAAAGCGCGTCCGCGCGGCCGGTCTCACCGGTCTGGATCAACGGCTCGGTCGTACCCGGGGTGCGCACCGGCCCGAAACGTAGCCGCAAAATTACCACACCCTCACCCTTAGGATTTTGCTCGAGCGTCGGCTGATCAAGGATGCGACGAGTGAGTATTTTACCAGAAAATTGAGCTCCGAAATTTGTAATGCCCGGAGTCCGGCCGATATAACGCGTAGCGGGTGACGCATCATAAGTTTTTTGCTGCTGAGCGATAATTTCCTGCCCATCCCACTCGACCTTTACTTGCTGTCGCATGAATATATCCGCGACAGATCGTAGTCGCTCATACCGAGGATGTGTAACTGGAGCAAACAGGGAGCCCATCGAGATCACGACCAAATGCTCCTGACTATAATCTACAGGGATCGGCGCCGACACCGGCCCGCCGCGGCCTGTGTGCTCCATCCCGATCACGATATGCGCCTCATCCCTGTAATGGATCCAGATATAATCTGCATTCGCGCCATAACCCGTCATGAGCAACGGCTCCGTCCGAGCCTGAGTAAATTTCGGTAATTTCAGCCTCAACTCCAACGGTCCGTCGCGCAGGCTAGTTAAATGCTCCCACCAAGCCACCGGCATATTGCAAAAACGGGCCAGCCTACGGTAGCCCGCGTCATCGCGCAGCTGCAATAAATTGAGATGCTCGCAGCTAGCGAAAAAATTTACCGCTGCCGAAAATAATAATACACCCCACCAAAGCGATCGAACCGGCCAACGCCACCAGAGGGGCCACTCTACGACTCCGTACTCCAAAATCAAAATACCCAATCCCGCCAACAAGATCCAAGCGGGTAGAAAATCTACAAAATATCGATTCGTCGCGCCACCGAAAAAGCACACGGTCAGCCCGCAAATCATAGCGACCAAACCCACAGCACATAACCATGCAAGCCCGAGCGCGCGAGAAGTGCCGCCTCTAATCGCGACCAAGCAAGCCAGTGCACACCAGACCACGGGTGTATTCGTCAACAAACCGAAAACACTCTCAACGCCAAGCTGTCCCGGCGGTGCGGGTGGCACCTGAATGCCGTTAAAAAACGGAAAATACCAACTCCACTTTACCGGTTCCCAAAGGTAGAGGCGTACATGATACCAAAAATAACTGACCCCGAAAAACGTCTGCTTGGTGTTATCAACTCCCGCCAGTTGGTATTTTTGCCCAAATTCCAAAACGCTCCCGAAGCGCACCCAATTGTAAAGCATTAGGGCGCAGCCGATCATTGCGATCGGTGCCACCACCGCCACCAGCAAGCGCGAGGCCTCGCGCGGCCCAGATCCAACCCGCCGCCACTGCACCCAAACCGGCACCAACAACATCGCCGCACCCAACAACACCGGTGGCCGCGCTGCCACCGCTAGACCATAAGCTAGACTCGCTAACACCGCCCAACCCAATCGACTGCGACTCGCGTGCAAGGCCTGCCACACCGCCGCCAGCGCCAACATCACAAAAAATGACGCGCAAGCGATAGGAACTTCCCACACATCTGGACGGCGCAACATGATCGGCATCGCATTTGTAAGTCCGAGACCGGCGGCTAAAATACCCATGAGTACAGCCCCCGTTTTCGGAAAATACTGCCGCCGTGCCATCGCCAACAAAATGGTCATTACCAAAAAACTTCCTGCACAAAAAATCGCCACGACCTCACTGTGCCACAAATACTCACCGGTCAGGATTTTGTAAGGCAACATCAACACCAGCGCCGGCGTTGCTCCAAAGTAGATGTAGTATCGCCCTTGGAAATAAGTCGCATCGTGCAAGCGATAGGAATGGTTCTGCTTGGGGTCGTAAGGATTTGATAGACTGGCCATTTCCGTCGGCGGATTTTTTTTTAAATAAAGATGCCCATCACAAAACCCATCGACTAAAAGATTATAATAAGCCTCACGTGCCGTGGGATTTCCTAGCTGCGAAACCGCCGGGCTCGCGATCCAGAAATAAACCCAGACCACGGTCGCACTCGCCGCGCAGAGCACTGCTCTACTGAACCAATTATACCACGCAGGAAACGACGACGACATCGGCCGAGCAAAGCTAGTTTATGTTCACCCGCCTAGCGGAAAAACTTTGCCCCCGCACGATCATATTTGTTCAATGAACTTTAAAACTGAGAACTAATACGTAGCAAGTACATCGGTGATCCCTTTGCGAATCCTATCGATTTTTGGGTCAAGAGTAGCGCCGAGATTCGCCCATTTACGTCGTTATATCAGCAGCAAATTGGCCATAGCCGGCGTTAATTTTATCTCCTACAGGAAACACGTTCGCCTCGTTGGCCCGCGCTCATTCACCCGCAGCGTGATGACTTAGCTAGAATTTAGATTCAGCGAGATCGGCCAACTAGGTAACAGCATCCCAGAAGATGACATGTAATATCTTATTAAAGAAACCCTGCCCTGAGCACCGAGAAAGACCACGCTCGCTCGCGCACTAGGGGAGCGACGAAAAGCAGTAAGACCACAAAAGCTTAATTTTTGACGCGACGGAAAGTTGCGAATCCGACTAGGCCTGTTTGAGACGACACACCAACCTCGAAGCTAAACGCAACATGCTAGTAATTCGAAATTAGACTATGACTTACCGCACGGCAATACAGTCCTGGAAGATTTGTATTTTTTACTGAGTTGTTACGCAGCCAAGATTTCGAAAGGAGTGTTCTAGTTTTATTTTGCGCCCCATTGATTGGCCTCCATCGGACTCAACGGGAGTGGTTCGACCAGCCAAGCGGCCGGTTTTTCACCACTATAAAGAACGGCCTCTTCGCCTTTTTTCAAATCGAGTTCAATGAGCCCGTCGTGCTGGCGCAGATTCGCAGTCGTGGGGCCTTCCAAGCGGAGCGTACGGGGCAAAGTCGCCTGTATCCGGCAGGGTTGGCCCGTAAGGCTTTTGATGTGGATAAACCGCGTGGAGCCAGCCTCGCGCACCGCGCTCACTAAAAAAGCCCCTTCGACGCGTAGGCCAAAAAATCGGGCGTCCGGCCAATTCGACGGCATCGCCGGAAAAACCCGGATCACACCCGCCCCGTCTTGCACCATAAGATCGAGGAGATTGCGCGCGGCGGAGATCGGCGACTCAAACGTCGGCCAGCCGTTTTCACTGTAAAGAGTGTTAGCACCGACCGTGGGAACTGTTTTTTTTTGCGGAGGCAGAATGAGCAAGGCACGTTGAATCCAACGCAACGCTTGATCGCCATCACCCGCGCTCGACCAAAGCGACGATGCGCCGGTGTATTTGAACATGCAGTTGTCGCCTTCCAAATCCGTGAAACGCCGGATCGACTGCGCCGCCAGCGGCGCTAGTGCAGGCTGCGCAACCGGATCGATCAGACGCAGCGGCCACAGGGCGAAAAGGTGACTGAAATGGCGATGCGATTTATTAAACGGTACGTCTTTGCCGATCATGATGCCGGTTGCGGGATCGATGGGGTAATCGGCCATTTTGGCGAGGTGATCGCGCCACTGCGGTAGCAGCGGATCGTCGATATTAAGGCGCTGCGCACAGGCGATGAGAGTCTTGAAACCCCAAGTGGCGAGCGCGAGGTTGAGGCTGGTATCCTGCGCGTTGCCGTACTCGTCCGAATAGGTGAGCGGGATGTGATAACGCCCGTCTTCGCTAAGATGCAGAATGCGCAGATAAACGTTAAAGGTCCGGCGCATGAGTGGATAAATGCTTTCGCGCAACCGCGCTTCATCCATCGTGCGTTGATTGTAGGTGTAAAACTGCTGCATGAGCCAGGGTAGCACGATCAAGTTCATCGGCTGCGTGCTCTGCGGGTCCTCGGTCAAAAACACCCCTGCTTCCATTTCATCCCAGCCTACAGGATTGGCCACCGCGGAACAGTCAGCGCGGAAATTTTCCGGGACATTGGCAATGAGTTGCGCGCGGTGTTTTTCGATCAGGCGATACAGCGGGTCTTCCAAATCGAGATGGTTTGTCAGGCCCAAGGTCGAATAGGTGAGCTGCACATTAAGATTCATCCAGAGCGCCGCCCAGATCGAGGGTTTGAACCACGGTCCCATCAGATCGATGACGGGTCCCTCAGCGCGCGTCGCGCTGGCAAGTTTGTAGAGTTGGATCCAATAAAAACTTTCGAGCCGGGCTTCGGGAACCGAAACAAAACTGACCGGATAAAACGCATGCCACCAGCGGCGGTGCGCCTGCTCCAAGTCAGTAACGGAGCGGCGCTCGTAAGCTTTGAGCTGATTCACGGCGTCCGCCGTAGAGCCCAACGGCGTGGCTGGATGTGAGGCAAAACGATTCGCGACCGTGACTAATACCGTGCGCTCAGTCGGCGAGGTCGGCTTGTCGCTCCACGCCGTCGCGTAATCACTGCCGGCGAGTAAGGTCTGCGTGGTGACACTTACGCCCTCCACCCTCTCGGTTTTGAACGGGGGATTCGGCACAAAGACAAAACCCTTGTCCCGCGTGGGCCGCAGGATGTAGCGCTGGCTGTCGCCCTGTTGCGGGCGAAAGGAGCACGAGGCGTCACTTTCATTACCCGTGGTTTTTAGGTTCACCACGATCACCTCTTCGCCCTTAGGCACGAAGCAGCGCAACGCGATCGCCCCTTCGCTCGTCTGCAACGTGCCGGTGATTTCGGCGTTCCAGAGATCCGTGCGCAGTTCGGTTTTCGTGATCGTACCGCGCGGGGTGAGTAAAAGCTGTCCGATGGGCAGTCGAATTTTCGCGTGCCCTAGACGCGTGCCATCCGTGCGGTGATCGTAGACGTCACTGCGCCCGATCTCGAAGCGTAGGGTGTTAGGCTGTTGATCATCTTTGAACACCATCGCGCCGAAAAGTCCGTTACCCACAAATGCGCCTTCGAAGTAATCTTCCGGCAGCCGCTCCCAAACAAGATCGTGTTGCCCGAGATATCTTGGCCAATCTACCTGCAGGCTTACCTGAGGGTTCGTGGCGCCCGCGAGCGTCCACAATGAGGCAAACCAAAACAGACCAAAACGCACGAGCAGGGACGCGGGAAAATAAAAATAACGCATCGCTTCTTAATACTGATTAAGCCGCTGCGCTGCAAGCCGGCGGCACTCCGTTTTAAAAACCAAACGGATGAAACCCTCGTCGATTAGCTGCGGGACCGCGGCGGCTCAGTCCACGTAAATTTCACAGATCGACCAAGGTGTGTCTTTGCGTGCGGTGACGTTTTTGATGATCACGTAGCGGCCATGCGAGCCGACGGGCAGGTCGATCACGGTTTTATTAGTTTGGCCAACACCGCTCGCTACGAGCTTTCCGGGTGAGCCGACGTTATCCGTCAGATAAACTTCGTAGTTCTCAGGAAACTCCGCTCCACGTCCCGTCTGATCGAGGGTGATCCGGCGCAACGGCCGCGAGAGGATAAAATCGATTTCCACCCACTCATCACCCTCAGCCGGCACGGTCCAGCGATTGCCCGTATTACCATCCATAAGATTTCTTACCCCTTCCATCGTCGAGGCGCGAAGTTTAGCCGGCCCGGCCTGATTGGCGCGAATCACAGCCATGCTTTCACTGGCCGCAGCGCCAACATCGGTATCATGTTGCAATTTCTCAACGAGGGCCAAGGCCGGCGCGTCCGCCGCGCGCTTCAGTAAGGCAATCAAAGCCAACCGCGAGTCCAGCGAAGAACTGACGGCTAGGAGTCGCGCAACAAGCCCAGTCGCATCGGCGTTCCAAAGGGAGCGATTGCGCTCAAGGCTTGAGATCACGCCCGAGACTGCGCTCACGCGTACGGTGGGCAGAGTCGTGCGCTCAGCAACGTTCACGAGCACCGCAATGGCGGTGTCATCGGTCCAGCGAACAAGGGCGGCCGTCGCCGCTTCGGCCAATTTAAGATCAGCTCTCAACGCCAATTTGCCAGCGGCCGCAGCGCTCGGTGACCCGCCGATACGACCCAGCGCAGGAAGCAAACGCAGGGCAAGTTCCGCCGGCGCAGTTTCCAGCGCAGCGTAAAGCGCGGCACCTCGATCAGCAACTTGAGGATTACGCAAGGTGATGCTCACCAAAGCGCGCAAGGCACGGGCCTGCTCATTCGCATCCGTAGCCGCGACAGCCCAATCGAGGATCGTTTTATTATCCGATGGCGGAGCAAGTTCTCCGAGAGCAGTGACGGCAGCGGAACGTAGAGCGACCTCCGGATCGGCCCGTAACTTGAGAAGAAGCGGCAAACCTTCGTTAAGACCGCGCAGAGCGATTTGCTCGATGAAGACGGCGCGCAAAGCCGTCTCACCGCGCTCGGCGCCGCTGAGGATGGCAGCGTTCAATCCAGGTCCATTGAGGCGCATGAGGCTGGCCTTGGCGGCTTTACTTTCAGCAACTGCGGGGGCCGCAACCGTTTTGGCCAAGGCGGTCATCGTGTCGATTGTGCCCGGTAAAAATCCTAAGGCCTCAATGGCGGCGAGGCGCACCTTCGCATCTTCGTTTGCGGCAGCTTTCAGCACGGCAGTGGTGGCCGCTGCGTCACCACGGCGCGCCATGGCCGCGATAACCGCAGTCTGAGTGAGCGCATCCCAATTAGAAAGTTTAGCCGCGAGCGCGGGAATGATTTGAGGGGCGCGTGAGGCGTAAATGGATTCGAGTACGACTTGTTTCGCGGCGGTGTCGTTACTACCTAAAACCTCGCCTATGGTCGCGATCGAAGGATCTAACTGTAGCAAGAGCCGGAGAGCCGCGATGCGATGCAGCGGATCAGCAGCGTGAGCGCGTATATCCACTAAAACGGCCAGAGCGCTTCCGGCGGCAAGACGCGGTGCGAGCGCGAGTTTGGCCGCCACGACTGCGGCCGGACTGGGCTCAGGCACGGCCAGTAGTACAGCCGCCGCGCTATAATCAGTGATGAATCCCAGGGCGCGGGCGGCAGCCGCTGCGGTCGCCGGATCGTTGTCGGTCAGTAATTTAGCGAGCGCCGGTACGGCGGCTACAATTTGCCGGCGAGCAATAGAATCGATCAGCGCGATTCGTGTGCGCGCCGTGGTTTGATGGAGGGCTTTGAGAAAAAGCGTATCAATCACCGCACCGGGTGCAGGTTCAAGAGCGAGTCGGGCGAGATCAGAGTCACGTTCGTCGGCGAGCATTACCGGGAGCGGTTTGAGGTCCACGACGTTGAGTTTTTCCGGCGCAAGGCCGAGTACCCAGCCGAGGCGTTGGCAAAGAACTTGGCGCGCAGCGTAGGTGGTATCATTTGCACGCAAACCGGCGAGAAGCCGTTGCTCGACCGCAGCAAGCTTAGCGGGGTCAGTGCCGGCGGCGTAGAGTTCACGATCGAGCGCTTCGACGGCCATCGGGCTGCCGGAGTAATCGAGCCGAGAAAGCGTCGGCTCAGCAGCGACCGACGCATGTGCAATGAGTGTAAAAATGAACCCAGCAGTGAAAAAAGTAAGGCGCAACATGGCAGTAGTTTTTTGGGTTAAAGGACGTAGCCGGCGCGACGGGGGCGATCGAGTAGGCGCGCGGCCACGGGATCGCCGATGATTTCCTCTTTGACGGGATCCCAGCGGATAGCGCGGCGAACTTGGGCTGCGATTACATTGAGGTGGCAGACCGTGGCGCTACGGTGACCGATTTCGACGTCGGAGATGGGTCGCTGACGGGATCGGATGCAGTTAAAAAAGTCGGTGTGATGCTCTTCACTAGCGTACAGGTGAATGTCTTCACCCCGGAGCGGACGCGCGATAAGTTCAGCTGGGTCGGAGCCGAAAAGGTCGTTACGGGAGACCCAGACGGTGCCTTTGGTGCCCCGGAATTCAATCATGCCACGTAGTCCAGGTTCATCGTCGTAACGCTCAACTCGGACACCGTTGGCGTAGACGTGGGTCTGGTATTTGCAGCCTTCGTAGCCAATGGGAATAAATTCCACGGGACCGGAGTGATCCATGCCGAGCGCGTTCTGGATGATGTCGAAGTGATGCGCGCCCCAGTCGCCGTTTTTGCGGCCGCCGTATTCTAAGAAGCAGCGCCAGCCGCCGCCGTAATCGCCTTTGACGCGCAACGCGTTGTAGGGACGCCAAGGGGTGGGCCCAAGCCAACGATCATAGTTGAAATCAGCCGGGACAGGCTCTTCGGACAGCTGTGCCGCAGGGGCGAACTCGCCAAGGCGCGTGCGGATCAATTTGATGTCGCCGAGCCAGCCGTTGCGCACAATTTCGGCGGCTTTACGAAAAGATTTATTAGAGCGCTGTTGCGTGCCAGTCTGGAAAACTCGGCCGTGGTGCCGCGCGGTTTCAACGAGTACGCGCCCTTCACGGACGGTAAGCGTCTGCGGTTTTTCGCAGTAAACATCTTTACCCGCCTTCATTGCAGCATTGGCCACGGCGGCGTGCCAGTGATCGGGCGTGCAAACAAAGACAGCATCAATATCGGTGCGAGCGAGCAATTCTTCGTGGGTCGCGTAAATATCTGGGCCGCTAGAGGGCGTGCCACTATCCTTGAGTTTACCATAAGCGGCACCAACCCGTGCCTTCATTTTATCGGCTTTGCTACGCATGACGTCGCACGTCGCAACGATCTGACAATCCTCGGGTCGACCAAGAAGAGCACCGACGTGGGCATTACAGATGAGTCCGTTGCCGACGAGGCCGAGTGTGATTCGGTTACTAGGGGCACCTTGTCCAAACAGGGATGCAGGGAAAAAATTCGGAGCAGCGGCGTAGGCGATAATACCAGCTAGACCGCGCTTGAGGATCGTGCGACGCGTGAGGGGGACGTTCTTCATGGTTGGGGAGAAACAGGGGCTGAGATTAAGGGGTGCTAACTCAAACCTAGATCGGGGTCACCCGTTGGCTATCCAAGGGTAGATCGACAGATTTACCAGATTAAGGCTCTTGCCCAGCTAAAAGCTACCAACTCAGACGATAAAACTGACCAACCCAGGATTTTCCCTTAATCCAAACACGATTATCACTTAGAACTCGATTCAACGCGCCAAAGATTTCGCGTGTTGAGAGTGCTTTTGCTCAAGGCTGCCGCACACGAGTTCACAGAGCGTAAAAATGGATTCGTCCCCGATTCCATAAAAAACCTGTAAACCCACCTTTCGCCGCGTAAGCACCCCTGCGTCCATCAAAGTCTGAAGATGGCGAGAGACATTAGCCTGCGTGCCTCCGCTTAAAGCCACGAGTTGGCCAACGCTCTTCTCGCCGTCGAACAACGCGTGTAAGAGGCGCAAGCGCATCGGCTCGGCCAACGCCGCAAAACGGCGCGCGACTAGCCCTAGTGCAGCATCTGTCATCACTCTTGGTTTCTTTGCCATTTAGAAAATGGATCACCGCCTTGACCTAATTTCAAGTATATGCACATATAATCATATATTAAAATAAAAACCGTTTAGCACTCTTTGAACTTAATATGAAAACTGAATCGTTTATCCGCATCCTCGCCGGCGTCATGATTTTACTTAGCGTCGCACTCACCCAGTTCGTCGACGTCCGCTGGCTGTGGTTTACCTGCTTCATCGGGCTTAACCTCATTCAATCTGCTATAACGGGGTTCTGCCCACCGACCTATGTTCTAGGTAAACTCGGTTGGATAGCCACAGATGGCCGCATCCACTTCGGCGGCACTGATTATAAATCATAAAAAAGTCCCGTCATGCGCCTACTCCCCTTTCTTATTACGAGCCTCACGTTCGCAGTTCTCGGCTGCAGCCGACATAATGCTCCTGCGTTAGTATCGGACCTAACTCCGATAAAAGTGCGCGTACTTCGTGCCGAGACCATCAACCTGCCGCTTACCCAAGCGCTACCCGCTACCATTCACCCACTCGAAAGCGCCACACTCGCCGCCCGCGTCATGGGTAGCGTTAACGGCGCAGATTTCGCCGTCGGTCAATCCGTCAAAGCGGGCGAACTTCTGCTCTCGCTCAACGCCGCCGAACTTCCTGCGCGTCTCGCTCAAGCGCGCGCCGCGCTCGCCCAAGCGGAACGCGAGGCCATCCGCGAAGCGGCTCTCGTCCGTCAAAACGCTACTGCGGCGGATAACGCTCTTGCCGCCGAAGATCACCGCCGCATTGCAGCCGCCGCCGTAAACGAAGCCGAGGCGTTGCTCAGTTACACGCGGATCGTCGCGCCGTTCAGTGGCACCATCACTAAAAAACTCGTTAATTCCGGTGATTTCGCCGCTCCCGGCACCCCGCTACTCGCGATCGAGGCCCGCGATCGGCTCCGCGCCGAAGTCCAAGTTCCCGCCACCTTCGCGGCGCCCGCCGCGGGGTCCGTCCTGCCTGTTCAACTCGATCCGGCCAGCGACCCGTTGAATACCGAGCTCGTAGAATTTTCCGCCGCCGCCGATCCCCTCACGCAAACCCGTTTAGCCAAACTCGAACTCCCCCAAAACTCCGCGGTCCGCTCGGGGCAATTTGTACGCGTTCTCTGGCCCATCGGCACGGCCCCGTCTCTCTTAATTCCAACCAGCGCCGTTCAGCTATTCGGTCAAATAGAGCGTGTTTTCGTCGTTACGTCGGAAGGCCGCGCGCAACTCCGCCTAGTAAAAACGGCCGCACATTCCAGTGCGTTGACGCGTATTCTCGCCGGTCTCGCCGCGGGTGAAACCATCATCCTCAATCCTGCCGCCACCCTTCGCGACGGCCAATCGGTGATCGTTTCGCCGTGAACACTTCTGCGCCACTTTCAACCCCAACCTCGGGTCAGCCCTACGGTTTCGCGGGCAAACTCGCCGCCGTCTTCGCCACTTCGAAGCTCACGCCCATTATCGTGCTGGCGTCGATTCTCCTCGGCGTCTTCTCGATTTTGCTGCTCCCGCGCGAGGAGGAGCCGCAGATTAACGTGCCGATGATCGACGTGTTCAGCGCGCTTCCCGGTGCAACTCCCGCCGAGATTGAAAATCGCCTCACGCGTCCGCTCGAAAAACTGCTTTGGGAAATTCCCGGCGTCGAATACCTCTATTCCACATCGAGCCCCGGCCGCAGCGTTATCATCGTGCGCTACAAGGTCGGAACTGAGATCGAGCCCGCGCTCGTTCGGCTCAATCAGCGACTCCACGCTCACCTCGACCGTCTTCCCCTCGGCGCCGCCGCGCCGCTCGTGAAGCCGCGCACCATCGACGATGTCCCGATCCTCGCCCTCACCTTTTCTAGCGCGACGCACGATCACCTCGCGCTCCGCCGTCTCGCCCAACAAGTCGACGACGCAATCAAAACCATCCCGCAAGTCGCCGAGACGACGCTTATCGGCGGCGTTCACAGTGCGGTCCGCGTGCAACTCGATCCCACCGCCCTCGCCGCGCGCGGTCTCACCGTCGCTCAAGTCACGCCCGCACTCCAAGCGGCCAATCGCCAACTCCAATCCGGCTCGCGCCCTTTTAACAACACCGAGTTCCTGCTCGAAACCGGCGCGTTTTTGCGCGACTCCGCCGACATCGGCTCAGTCGTCATCGGCACCCAAGCCACCGCGCCGATTTATCTGCGAGATGTCGCCACCATCAGCGATTCCGCCGAGGAAGCTGCTGATGTCGTGCTCCATGGATCCGCCGCCACAGATCTTGAGGCCGCCGTCACGTTGAGCCTAGCCAAGCGCCCGGGCGCCAACGCCATCGACGTCGTCCGCGCCGCACTCGCCAAAGTCGACACGCTCCGCGGCACGCTTCTGCCCGCCGATGTCACGGTCACTATCACGCGCGACTACGGCCACACCGCCGCCGAGAAAAGCAACGAACTACTCCTCCACATGGGCATCGCCGTTTTCGGCGTCGCGATTCTGATTCTCCTTTTTCTCGGTTGGCGCGAATCGCTCGTCGTGCTCCTCGCGATCCCCGCCACGCTCGCCCTGACGTTGCTCGTGTTTTACCTTTACGGATACACGCTCAACCGGATCACCCTCTTCGCGCTGATCTTCTCCATCGGCATCCTCGTGGACGACGCGATTGTCGTGGTTGAAAATATCGTCCGCCACATGCGCTTACCGGGCGCCGATAAAAAATCACTCGGAGACATTGCCCTCGCCGCCGTCGACGAAGTAGGCAACCCCACGATCCTCGCCACCTGGGCCGTGATTGCCGCCATTCTGCCGATGGCCTTTGTCGGCGGACTGATGGGCCCCTACATGCGCCCGATCCCCATCGGGTCCACCGCGGCGATGCTGTTCTCCATCATGATCGCTTTCACTGTAACGCCCTGGGCCGCCATCCGCGTCTTGCGTCGCCGCGCCGTCTCGCTCGCGGGCGCCGCCGACGATCATGACCACGCGCCGTCCGATTGGTTCACGCGGCTCTATCACCGCATCATGGAGCCTCTGCTCGACCGCGCCCGCTGGCGCTGGACGTTCCTCGCGGGCATCGTGGGATTGCTGGTCGTTTCGGTCGCCTTCGTGCTCTTCGGCGCCGTCACCATCAAGATGCTTCCCTTCGATAACAAATCGGAGTTTCAAATCGTAATAAAAACGCCCGAGGGCACGACATTGGAACAAACCACGCGCATCGCCACCGAGATGGCCACCGCCCTACGCACCGAGCCCGAAATCCGCGATTACCAAATTTACGCTGGCACAGCTGCTCCGTTTAATTTCAACGGCCTCGTGCGCCACTCCTTCCTGCGACGCGGCCCGAACGTCGCCGACATCCAAGTGAACCTCGTCGGCAAAGCTGAGCGTTCCGACCAAAGCCACGCCATCGCCAAGCGGATTCGCCCGCGCGTCGCCGCCATCGCCAAAAAATACGGCGCCGCCGTAGCGGTGGCGGAAGTTCCTCCCGGCCCTCCCGTTCTTCAATCAATCGTCGCTGAAATTTACGGCCCCTCCGAACCTCAGCGCCTCGCCCTCGCTACGGCCGTGCGCGGTATCATCGAACGCGCACCCGGCGCCGTAGACGTCGATTGGTTTGTCGAAGCCGACCAACCCAAAATCCGCTATCTCATCGACCGCGAAAAAGCCGCCCTTCACGGCGTGAGCGTAGCCGCCATTAACCAGACTCTCGCGCTCGCGACCCAGGGCGCCACGGTCGATCTTCTTCATCTTCCCGCCGAACGCGAAGATCTGCCGCTCATCGTCGAACTCTCTGCCCGCGATCGAGCGCACCCGGCCGCCGTCCTAGCGCTCAATGTGCGCGCCGACCTTAATCCCACCGCACCGCTGATTCCGCTCTCCGAACTCGTCCACATCGAGCGCACCACCGGCGAGCGCAACCTCTACCGCAAAAATCTGAAACCCGTCACCTACGTCACCGCCGATGTCGCCGGCGTGGTTGAGAGTCCCGCCTATGCTCTCTTTAACATTCACCGCGAAATCCAAAAACTGGACGCCCGCACTTTTGGCGCCGCGGACGCCGAGCTGCCCATCTACCACCTCAACCAGCCTTTCAACGATCTCGCGCCCGCGCTCAAATGGGATGGCGAATGGCATATCACGCTCGAAGTTTTTCGTGACCTCGGCCTCGCGTTCGCCGCTGTGCTTGTGCTGATCGCGCTGTTGATGGTCGGATGGTTCAAGAGCTACGTGACGCCGCTCGTCGTGATGGCGGCGATTCCGTTTTCTCTGATCGGCATTTTGCCCGCGCACTGGGCAATGGGCGCGTTTTTCACGGCTACCTCGATGATCGGCTTCATGGCCGGCGCTGGCATCGTCGTGCGCAATTCGATCATCCTCGTCGATTTCATCGAACTCCGGCGAGCGCATGGACTCTCCTTGCGCGACGCCGTGGTCGAAGCTGGCGCGGTGCGCTTCCGTCCGATGTTGCTCACCGCGCTCGCCGTCGTGATCGGTGCGAGTGTCATCCTCGCGGACCCGATTTTTCAAGGCCTCGCCATCAGCCTCATGGCTGGCGAGATCGCCTCACTTCTCATCAGCCGCATGGCCGTGCCCGTTTTGTACTTTATGGCGAACCACAAAGAGCCGGCACTGTAATCTAAGATTTTGCGTCCGTAAAAAATCCACCACCCACCATCCCATGAAATCCAACGTCGGCTCTATCGATCGCATTCTTCGCATCATCATCGGCCTGGCTGTGCTTGGCGCCGGTTACACGTTCAAGTCGTGGTGGGGCCTCGTAGGGCTCATGCCCCTGCTCACGGCGACCTTTCGCCTCTGCCCAGCCTACCTGCCCTTCGGCGTGAGCACGTGCTCACGCTCCGATCGAAGTCATTAGCGCGCACTCATTTCTTCCGCCTGGTTAGGAATGAATTTCACGGCGCGGACTGAGGCAACTCACCGCGACCTCAACGCAGTTCGCACAACGCGAACTCTCACCCTCAACCCTTCCTCACCATGGCTAAAACTGTAATCTTGGGCGCCGGCATCGCCGGCCACACAGCTGCGACGCTGCTGCGAAAAAAACTTTCCGCCCAAGACGAGATTGTCGTCATCTCTCCTCAAGCCGAGTGGAACTGGATTCCTTCCAACATCTGGGTCGGGGTCGGCGCCATGGAACGACGCGAGGTCGTGTTCCCTCTCGCGCCCGTGTACGCGCGGCAAGGCATCGAGTTTCGTCAGGGCTTCGCGACCGGACTTCGCCCCGAAGGCAGCGTGGATCTGCCTCAAGCCCACGTCGAATACACCGCCGCCCAAGCAAAACCAGGCGAGCCACCTGCCCGCGAAACCTACGATTATCTCGTCAACGCCACTGGGCCCAAACTCAACTTCGGCGCGACGCCCGGACTCGGCCCGCATGGCGGACATTCGTGGTCCGTCTGCACCGCCGACCACGCCGTCGCCGCCGCTCGCGCCTTCCGTGAAAGCATCGCCCGCATGAAAAACGGCGAGCGCCAAACACTCGTCATCGGCATGGGCCACGGCATGTGCACCTGCGAAGGCGCCGCCTTCGAATACGTTTTCAACGTCGAGCACGAGCTGCGGCGCCACGGCGTCCGCGAACGCGCCCGCATTATTTATATCACTAACGAAGGCGAACTCGGCGACTTCGGGATGGGCGGGTTATACCTCAAACGCGGCGGTTACGTTACGCCGAGCCGGCTCTTTGCCGAATCGCTGTTCGTCGAACGCGGCATCGAGTGGATCAACCGAGCTCACGTCCAACGCCTCGCCCCTGGCCAACTCGCCTACGAAACCGTCGAAGGCCTCGAGCGTGAATTATCCTTCGATTTCGCGATGTTGCTACCTCCGTTTCGCGGCGTCGGTCTGGCTGCTTCGGACCGTGGTGGAACCGACCTCGCCCCGCGCCTTTTTGCCCCAAGTGGCTTCATGCGCGTGGACGCGGATTATACAGACCGCCCGTTCGAGCAATGGAGTCCCCGCGACTGGCCTGCGACGTATCAGAATCCTACTTACGCAAATATCTTCGCTGCCGGAATTTCTTTTGCGCCACCTCACGCCGTATCGCGTCCGCTACGGACGCCAAAGGGGACCCTCGTCGCACCCGCCGTGCCGCGCACCGGCATGACCGCCGGCATCATGGGTCGCACTGTCGCCTTCTCCATCGCCGATCGTGTCCGTCACGGCGGAGAAGCTCCGCTGCATCGCACCCCCTTTGCCACGATGGGCGCCGCCTGCGTCGCCTCCGCCGGCAAGGGGCTTTGGCATGGCACTGCTGCCACAATCACACTCTACCCACTTGTGCCCGATTACGAACGCTACGAGTTTGGCCGCGACCTCGCCTACACCACGGGAGAGATCGGCCTCGCCGGCCATTGGCTCAAATACGTGTTGCACCACCTCTTCCTCTACAAAGCCAAATGCCGTCCGCTCTGGTCCCTCATCCCTGAATAACCTTCCACTCTATTTTCTATGAAACTCTCCGACATCGGCAGTGCGAGCGCCGCGGCCACGTTACCCACTCCACTTACGCGTTTTTGGCGGACATTTTTGCCGTACCAATTTTTTCGGTTTATCGTGATCAACTTTAAAATGCTGCGCTTGATTCTGCGTTCACATGATTCCGCCCCTTCCATGCCCCGAGTTAACGCTAAACCCGAGCCTGAGACCAACTCTCCCACTCCATAAACCCGAACCTAATTTCCGTAAAACATGGATTGCCTCAACCATTAAATCGCGAGTGATCTTAAACCCATGAAATTCCCCCGCTTCATCACCCTCCTGATCGCCACCGCCGGTTTCGTTTTTGCCGCCGAAGTTCCCAAGCTCGAACCCGCCGCCGCCGCGCAACTCATCGCCGAGGGCAAAGCTGTTCTCGTCGATATCCGCGAGCCCGCCGAATGGGCCGACACCGGCGTCGTCGCCGCGGCCACGTTGCTCGCCAAGAGCGATTTCGATGGTGCGCAAAAAGACTGGAAGCCCTTTCTCGAAAAAAATGCGGGCAAAGAAATCATCCTGTATTGCCGCTCCGGCACGCGCGCGGGTATCATCGCCAAAGCCCTCGCAGCTCAAGGGATCAAAGTCGCCAATGCGGGAGGCTTCAAAGCTTGGGCCGATGCAGGCCAACCGACCCGCAAAGTCGAACCCAAGAAATAGGCCGCTGCGCGATCCATCCATCGGTGCAATCTTTTGTGGTGATAATCGCCTGGTTCGTGCTCGCAGGGATCATGGGAGCAGCCGAGGTCGCGCCCGCATCTAAACCTAATTACCGCACCAACCTCGCGGCCGCGCTTCGGGCCGAGGATCCCGCCGCCATCCGCGCTGCCGTCGCCACCGCCGAGCGCGTCTTGGGCGACAAGGCCGGCGAGCCCGAGGTTGCAGATCGTTACACGCCGGTCACCACCCAAGCCCGTTGGCTCACGCCCACAGAGGCTCAAGTAGGCTTCACCCCACACTTCGGCCGGTTGGAAAAGCTCTCATGGTGGCGCATCGGCCTTGATCCCACCCAGCTGACGCAAGCGCTCCGTGCTCCGGCCTCCATCCTCTCCGGCCATGTCGCTGCGGCTCGCGCCCAGCTAGACGGCGCCGAGCGCAGCCTAGCCCGAGCGAAAGACGCCGTCGTTTTTCTGGAGTGGACGCAGGCTCAAGCGAGCGTCGGACTTTTCCCTTTTCCCGCGGCGCGCGCGTCCTCCTCGGACCGCGCCATGCAGGTCGGGGCCGATTTTATCGCTCGCGCCGAGCGCGCCGGTCAACTCGACCGCGTCGTAAAAAATGGTTGGGCAGTCGACGATCTCGGTGACGGCGGCCTCCAGTTTGACAACGCCGAGTGCGGGGTCGCGATGTTCGAGTATTACGAGCTCACCGCCGATCCTGTAGCGCTTGCTTCTGCGCGACGCGCCGCCGATTGGGCCCTAAGACAACCTCTCGTGCCCAATTGGAACTACAACAGCTTCTCCGTCTGGCTCCTGGCCAAAGCGCACGCCGTCACCGGCGAGGCCACCTACCTCGCCGCCGCCAAAAAGAAGGCTCTTCTGGGCGTCATTCCAGGGCAACTCACGAGCGGCCCACACGCGGGTCGTTGGGTCGATCCCCATAATGCCCGCCCCGCCTACCACTACATCATGCTGCGTGCCCTAACTCAGCTCGTTGCCGTGATCCCGACAGCCGATTCCGACCGCACCTTGGTTTTGCAGTCACTCCGGCTCGGGCTGGTTACCCGTAACGCCGAGTTTAACACCCTGGGGATCATGAACCGCGAGATCGCCCTGGAGACACTCCTACTTGTTCATCAAGTCTTCAATGCTGACCCCGGTTTTCTTAAAGCTACGCACTCTACCCGTGCGCTCGAAATACTCGCAGGTGCCCTTTCCGAGGACGCGCGCCATCAAAAAGTCTCGGTTAGTCCACGTGCTTGGGGCCAATTTCTAGCCTACACCAAGAACCGACTTACCCCTCCATGATTTAATTAGTTTTTGCCCCATCATGGAACCAACGCGCAATCATCGCGCGTTCTTCCTCGCTGATCTGCGTCACGTTGCCGAGGGGCATGATGCGCGTCACGGCGACCTGTTGATAAATCCGGCCGGCATTCTGCGCGATGCTCGCCGAGGAATTGAGTAACACACCGGCGGGCGCCTGCGTGATGCCGGGAAAGGTCGGGGTCGGCATGTGACAGGTCGTGCAGCGCTGCGCGATGATCGGCTGCACTTGGGCAAAACTCACCGGTGTCGCCGACATCGGAGGAGGCGGGCCGTAAGGCCCCGTCCACCACGCGGTAAAACCCAATATCACCGCGCCTGCGCCAAGAAAAGGCCACGCGTAGTCGCCTTTGTGCTTACGATTAAAAAAGTGCCGAATCGAAACTGCGGCCGCCGAAATTAAAACGAGCACCGCCCAATTCTGCGCGTGCCCATACGTCGCCGCGTAGTGGTTACTGATCATGATAAAAATGACCGGCAGTGTGAAGTAGTTGTTGTGTACGCTGCGCTGCTTGCCGCGCTGGCCGTAGATCGGATCGGGTAACTGTCCGATGCGCATTGCTTCCACCATTTTCTTTTGCCCGGGAATGATGATGAAAAACACATTCGCCGCCATAATCGTACCGATTGAGGTACCGACGTGGATGTAGGCCGCGCGCCCGCCGAGCCAGTGACAGAGCGTCCACGTGAGTCCGCCGAGCAACCCAAAGACGACCGCACCCAGCGCACCGTCTCGCTTGCCGAGCGGTGAACGACACAACGCATCATACCCAAACCACGAAACGACCATGCTCGCCCCACCGATGCCAATGGCCTGCCAACTGGTGAGATCCGCGCGCGTCGCATCGACCATCATGGTCTGGGCGTGCAACCAATACACGAGCACCAGCAAAGCGGTGCCCGAGAGCCACGTCGTGTAAGCCTCCCATTTAAACCAATGTAATTTTTCCGGCAGTGAAGCCGGCGCAACCGCGTATTTCTGCGGGTTGTAAAAACCGCCGCCGTGCACCGCCCACAGCTCACCGGAGACACCTTTTTGAGCGTTCTCCGAGCCGGGCGTTGGCGCCACTAAACTATGATCCAGCCAGATAAAATAAAACGACGAACCGATCCACGCCACCCCCGCGATCACGTGCAGCCATCGCACGAGCATCCCAAGAAATTCCATTAAATGAGCATCCATGAAGTTTTAGATATGAATCCGAAAAGCGCCCATCATGCCAACCCGCGGGCTGATTCCACACAATCGCCGATTACGACACGGTGTCGCGCTCAACCGCGCCACGTTTTCAAGCGCGCCGCATGGATCACGCAGACGCAGTCGCTGCCATCGCCGGTGTGCAACCAATGCGGTTCGAGCGTCGCAAACTCGCGATCCATCGCCGCCATCAAGCCGCCGACTTCGATCAACACGATCCCGTGTGGTTGCAGCCGGGTGCGCGCCTGGCGCAACAGCTTGCGAATGATGTCGAGTCCGTCGCGGCCGCCATCGAGCGCCAGCCGCGGCTCTTGCTTAAACTCCGCCGGCAACGCATCGCAATGCGCACTCGGTTCATAGGGCGGATTGCTCAAAATCACATCGTACTTCACCGCCGGCACGGCGTCCAAAACGTCGCTGCGGTGGAGCGTCACGCGCTTCGTGAGCCGGTGCGCTTTCACGTTGATCGCCGCCACCGCAAGTGCATCGGGCGAGAGATCCACGGCGTCCACCGCCGCCTTCGGAAAATGTTTGGCCAACAAAATCGCGAGACAGCCGGAGCCCGTGCACACATCGACGACGTGCGTGACTTTCTTCGGATCGGGCAACCAACCGTCGAGTTGCTCTGGGATAATTTCCAAAAAATACGAGCGCGGGATGATCACGCGTTCATCCACATAAAATTGATGTTCGCCCAACCACGCTTCGCGCGTGAGATAACCGGCGGGTACATGATCGACCAGCCGGCGACGAAACACCGCTTCGATCTTCGCGCCTTCGGCGGCCGTGAGTTTCTTCGCCAGAACGCGCGCATCGCTATCGAGCGGCAGGTCGAGCGTGCGCAAGAGCAGATAGAGAGCTTCGTCGTGGGCGCTCGCAGCCACTTGACCGAGGGTGGCGCCGGCTTTGGCGTAAAGTTTTTCGACGCCGCGCAGCCAGTCGCCGAACGTGGTCCATCGGCTCGCACTGGCGAAGAGGTCGCGTGATTTCATCCCGCAATGGCCTGAAACAACGACGCAAACGGCCAGCTCACCAAGCCCATCGCAAGCCCGAGTAATTGGCGCACGGGCGGGATATTAATCGCGATTAACAGTACAAGCATGCTCCAGCGGGCGATATTGAAAAAGGTTTCCTCGCTCATGCCGACTGCATGTTTCAACACCGTACCACCGTCGAGTGGAGGGAGCGGGATGAGATTAAAAACCGCCAGCGCGACGTTCAGTGAGAGCACAAGTTTCACGAGTTCGATCACGCGAGGTTCATAGCGAAACGCGAATCCACCGATCACCGCTGCGAGTAAAGCGAGGCCGAGATTAGCTGCGGGTCCTGCAAGCGTGGTGAGAACTTCATCGCGTTTACGGTGGGGAAAATTGGACGGGTTTATCATTACAGGGCGGCCCCAGCCAAAAAGCAGACCGCCAGGAAACATGAAGATGCACACCAGCGGGAAAATCACCGAGCCGAACAGATCCATGTGAGCCACAGGGTTGAGCGTCACGCGACCATCGTGCCGCGGCGTATCGTCACCGAGTCGGTCGGCCACGAAAGCGTGCGCCCACTCGTGGATGCACAGGCTCACGACGAGCACGATGTAAAACATGAGACCCTCGCGCAGCATCGCGAGGTCGAAGCCGGTATTCATAGTTCACTACTGTTTCGGAGTCTCGGCCGGCGGGGCAACCAGCTTTTGTTTCTGACCCTGTAATTCTGGCTCGGTCACGGTGTCTAATAACAGCTTGGCGCGGTCGGCGTGACCCTGCTTGAGCAAAATATTGGCCGCATGAAGACGGAGCGTCTGGCGCTCAATGGGTGAGCCGGCCTTTTCCTCAAGCGCGGCCCAGACTTTTAGAGCCTCATCCCACTGCGGCTCTGCTAGATCGTAAAAGGACTCGGCGTAACGGTAGCCAAATTCGAAACGGTCCGGGGCAAGTTCAGCGGCAGTTTTGAATGCCCCGTGCGTCGCATGGTCGAGCGCAGTCCGCGTCCATTCGCCACTTTTGAGGAAATCGTCCTGCGCTTCGTGTAAAAGTGTGCCGACTTGATAATGATAAAGCGGTTCTTTTGGTGATAGCTTGATTGCCGCCATGAAATACGGAAGCGCATCGAGCGGCCGACCATCCTCGGCTAGGAGGTTACCGAGCTGGTTTTTGACGAGGGGAATGTCGCTATCGAGCTGATTGGCCTTAAGAAGCATCGCGGCGGCCTGTTTGCGCATATCAACTTTACGCAGAAGATAACCGTAGGCTGCGAAAACCTCGGCGTTATTTGGGCTATCTTGAAGAAGCCGTTCATAGCTATGGGTAAGTTCTTGGAGCTGAGTGCGAAACGCCTCTTCGTCGAGCTTATCACCTTGTTTCGCAGCCGTTTCGAGCAAGGTGCGTTGACGCTCGGCGATCTGGCGCAGCGTACGTTGGGCGAGCGATTCGCTCTCCGCCGCAGCGAGGGGAAGCGCGAGCAAGAGACTGAAAAGTAAAAAGAGGCGTTTCATGCAGGAAACTATGCGACCAGTTCATCGGGTCAATGTGCCGACGTAAATCCACAACCGCGCCTATCGCCACAGACCGACGCACAATAACTCACGCAAACAGTTGAGCTTTGGCCGCAGAATCGACCTGGTTTAAGGCTATCTTTCTTTTCAAGGATTCAATCATGTCTTCCTCCGCTCTTACTCTCGGTTTCGACGCCGATGATACCCTCTGGCACAACGAAAACATTTTCGAAAAGGTCCACGAACGCTACCGCGCACTCCTCGCTCGTTACCACGATGCCGCCACCGTGGACCGCACGCTCTTCGCCACTGAGATGCGTAATCTGGAGCGCTACGGCTACGGCGTAAAGGGGTTCATGCTATCTTCGATCGAAACCGCCATTCAGCTTAGTGGCGGAAAAATCAGCGCCGAAGAGATCCAGCAACTTATCGCCTTAGGCCAAGAAATGCTCGCCCACCCCGTCGAACTGCTCGACGGGGTCGTAGAGACGCTCTCAGCCCTCTCCGACCAACATCGCCTCCTAGTAATCACTAAGGGTGATCTACGCGACCAAGAGCGCAAACTCGCTCGCTCCGGCCTCGCCGCCCACTTTCGTCACGTCGAAATTTTATCCGAAAAAGACACCTCGTCCTACGCGGCGATCTTCCGTCGTCATGCGATCGACCCGCAGCGTTTTCTAATGGTCGGCAATTCCCTTAAATCCGACATCATGCCCGTACTCGCCCTCGGAGGCGCGGGCGTTCACGTGCCGTACCGAATCACGTGGGCCGCAGAGCACGTTGAAACGCCACCACCCGCCAACGGGCGTTTTTTCCAACTTAAAAACCTCCGTGAACTCCCCCAGGTCCTCGCCACGTGGTCCGCCACGCTTTGAAGTCATGTGTACGAGGTTTGTCCTGTTAAAAGATCAACTCCAAGCCGCCTACGTCGCGCTCGGCGTGGATACGCCCGCCGAGCTGGTCTCACGCTACAACATTGCCCCGAGCACCACGCTCACCGCCTTTCGCCGACCCAGCCGCACCGCCGCGCTCGAACGAGCCACGTTGCGTTGGGGCCTTGTCCCGTCCTGGGCCAAATCCATCGATGCATCCGCGCCGCTGGTCAACGCCCGCTCAGAAACACTCACCGAAAAACCTTCATTTCGGGACGCCTTTCGCCACCGGCGCTGTCTTATCCCGGCTGGTGGCTTCTACGAATGGACGATTCACGGGCGCGCGCGTAAGCCTTGGCTATTTCAACGCCCCGATGCGGCCGTTTTGTTTTTTGCCGGGCTTTGGGAAAGGTGGTGCTCACCCACGGGCGAGATGCTTGAATCCTGCGCGATCATCACCACGACGCCCAACGCTGTCACGCGACCCATCCATGATCGCATGCCCGTCTTGCTCGCCCCGGATGCCACCCGCATTTGGCTAGATCCCGAGGCCCAGGTTGAACGCGATCTCATTCCGCTTCTTCAGCCCGCGCCCGACGCTGTGCTTACCGCCACGGCATTGAGCACGCACGTGAGTAACGTCCGCCACGACGACCCCGCTTGCCTCAAGCCGGCAGGCCCCGAAGAGGAACCCCCTGCCCCACAGCTTTCGCTAGGCTTCTAAGTCATTTCAGGTTTTAAGCCGACCCCCACGAACCGTCTTGTCCGCCGGCGGTCTGTCTGCGATCACTCAGCGACTCCTTTGTCCCGAAATTCCGCGTGAACCTACTCGACCGCCATATTTTTAAGAGCGTACTGCTTACGTGCGCAGGTGCGGTCGGACTCTTTGCGTTCGTGCTGATGTTAGGTAACCTTATCCGAGATTTGTTACCGTTTCTGCTTTCGGGTCAGTTATCAGTGACAACGTTTGTACGACTAGTCGGCATGTTGATTCCTGCTGTGGCTATCTACGCGCTGCCGATGGGTATGCTGACAGGGGTGCTTCTGACGCTCGGTCGACTCTCCGCTGATAGCGAGATCACTGCCATGCGCGCCGCCGGTCTCAGTCTCGCGCGCATTGCCCGACCCGTGCTGATCTTGGGGTTTTTGGGTACCGCGCTTGGCCTCTACGTCAATTTCCAGTCCATGCCTGCTGCGCGCGTGCAATATCATAAAGAACTCGACGCTGCCGTTGCCGCCAACCCCCTCAGTTTCATCGTCCCAAAAACATTCATCCGTAATTTTAAGGGTTTTGTCATCTACGTCGGCGACAAACAAGGGGCGGTCATGCGTGATTTCTGGCTCTGGCAGCTCGAGCGCGAGGGCCGCACGACCCAGCTCGTTCGTGCTGAATCTGGCCGCTTCGATTACGACGCTGCGACCAACGAGCTCATCCTCACCCTTACCCGCGCTCAAGTCGAAGAGCGCAATCCAAAGCAGCCGGAAAATTTTACGGAATCACCCCGTATTGTATCTTTCGAAAAATCTGAACCGCAGCGCCTCTCGCTCGCCAGTCTCTTTGGCCCGCCAGTCCTCCGCCAAAAACTCCAGTGGATGACCTACGCTGAACTCCGCAAGGAAGAGACCCGCGTCGCCGCTTTGCCCTTCACGCCTGCGACCGCAGCCGATCACGAGCGTGCAGTCATGAAAGTCCGACTCACCGTTCAAGAAAAATTTAACACCGCGCTCGCGATCCTCTCGTTTGCCCTGATTGGCGTGCCCCTCGGCATCAAAGTCTCGAGGCGCGAGACCAGCGCCAACCTCGGCGTCGCCGTCTTGCTGGCACTGGGTTACTACATGCTCACGGTAGCGGTGAGCTGGCTTGATCGTCACCCGGAGTATCACCCGGATCTACTGTTCTGGTTACCCAACGCGGTCTTTCTCAGCCTCGGTGTGTGGCTTTTTTTGCGCATCGAGAGGCGTTAAGTTTTTTAGATCGGCACAGGCGCCCGGGCCCCCAAGCTCGCAGATGTTCACCCCACCCCGTTTGCCCCTGTCTTCGCCCAAGCTCCACCGTGAAAGCGCTCGTCCTCACCGCTCCGTCCCAGCTCGCGTTCACCGATTTTCCTGACCCCATCCCCGCCGATGACGAGGTACTGCTGCGCATCCACGCCTGCGGAATCTGCGGCAGCGATATTCACGGCTGGGATGGCTCGACTGGCCGCCGCCGGCCGCCGCTCATAATGGGGCACGAAGCGGCGGGCGAAATCGTCGCCATCGGTTCGCACGTCGAGCGCTGGCGACCAGGCGATCGCGTGACGTTTGATTCCACGATTTCTTGCGGCGCCTGTCCGTACTGCGCGCGCGGCGAGGTCAACTTGTGCGATCATCGCCGCGTCGTCGGTGTCGCTCCCGCCGAATACCGACAACACGGTGCCTTCGCCGAATTTCTCGCGGTGCCTGCACGTATCCTCTACGCGCTCCCCGCCGGCCTCACCTATCAACAGGCCGCCATGGTCGAGCCCGTCTCCATCGCGATCCACGCAGTCCAACGCGTACGTCTCGCGCCCAACGCCACAGCCGTCGTCGTGGGTGCCGGCATGATCGGGCTTTTCGTCATCCAAGCTCTACGCTGGGCCGGGGCCACGCGCATCATCGCCGTCGATCTCGCCGATAACCGTCTCGCCCTCGCTCGCGAACTCGGCGCCACGGACACGCTGCGCTCCGATCTTTGCGACGTGCCCGCTGAAGTCGCCCGACTCACGGGCGGACACGGCGCCGATGTCGCCCTCGAAGTCGTCGGCGTCTCCGCCACGCTCAACCTCGCAATCGGATCCGTCCGCCGCGGCGGCTCCGTCGTCCTCGTCGGCAACCTCGCCGCAAAAACCGATTTCCCGCTACAATCCGTCGTCACCCGCGAGCTTACGCTCCACGGCACTTGCGCCTCGGCCGGCGAATATCCGCTCTGTCTCGATCTCATCGCGCGCGGTGTAATCCGCGTCGAACCGATGATCAGCGCCGTCGCCCCGCTCACCGATGGCGCCGTGTGGTTTAAAAAACTTTCCGCTCCCGGCGGCGCGCAAACCATGAAAGTGATCCTTACGCCATGAACCTCCCTGCCTCCTTCGATCTGACGGGGAAAACTGCGCTCGTCACCGGCGCCAGCCGCGGCCTCGGTAAACATTTCGCCATTGAGCTCGCTCGTGCCGGCGTCGATGTCGCCGTAACGGCCCGCGCGCTTGATTCGCTTGAGCCCACGGTCGTGGCGATTCGCGCGCTTGGTCGCCGTGCCATGCCGCTAGTCCTCGACGTACGCGATCACGCGGCGATCACCGCCGCCGTCGATGCCGCACACACCGCACTTGGTCGCCTCGACATCCTCATCAACAACGCCGGTTGTAACATCCGCAAACCCGCCGCTGATATTTCCTGGGAGGATTGGAACACTGTGCTCGATACTAATCTGCGTGGCCCATTTTTTGTCGCGCAAGCCGCCGCGCGTTACATGGTGCCGGCCGGACGCGGTCGCATCATCAACCTAGGGTCCGTCACGTGTGTGGCCGGTTACGCCGGACTCGCGCCTTACGGCGCCAGTCGCGGCGGCATCAAACAACTCACGATGAGTCTTGCCGCCGATTGGGGCCCAGCGGGGGTCACCGTTAATTGCCTCGCTCCGGGTTGGTTCAAAACCGCGCAGAACGCGGTCATGTACGAAAATACCGAATGGGTTTCGTACCTCAGCGCGAAAATTCCCCTGCGTCGCCCCGGCGCGATCGAAGACCTCACGGGCGCACTGCTTTTTCTTTCGAGCGACGCCAGCGCCTACATTACGGGTCAAACATTACTCATCGACGGCGGCGTTTCCGTAAACGACACCCGCGCGCTCCCGCGCCCCGCGCCCTAGCTCCGCGATATTCGTTTCTTAGTCTCTAACCCCCACATCGTTCCCTTACCCCGTTTAATACCATGTCTTCGCTCCCGTCGGCTTCGCCCGCGCCGCTCACTCGTTTTCGCTGGGTGATCTGCGGTTTGCTCTTTTCCGCGATCACGGTGAATTACGTGGATCGTGCGCTCTTTGGCCAACTCGCGCCAGAGCTTAGAAAAACCTTCGGTTGGAGCAGCGGCGAGGTCGCGGATATTTTGCTGTGGTTTGAGGTGGCGTACGCGATCGGCCTAGCGTTTGCCGGACGGATTTTGGATCGCGTCGGCACGAAGCTCGGGCTCGCGGTTTCCTTCGCCGCTTGGTGTCTCGCCTCGATGTTGCACGCGGGGATGGCGACGGTGTTGGGTTTTAAATTCGCGCGGTTTTTTCTTGGGATTACCGAGGCGGGGGCTTTTCCCGGTGTGACCAAGGCCACCGCTGAATGGTTTCCCCGTCGCGAGCGCGCGCTCGTCGCCGGTTTTTACAACTCCGGCAGCAATGTGGGTTCGATGATTGTGCCCGTAATTACGCCATGGCTATTTTTTAGCTACGGCTGGCAGTGGACATTTATCGTGGTCGGTGGCGCGGGCCTGATTTGGGTCGGATTCTGGCTATTTTATTACCGTAAACCTGCCGAACAGCCCCGTGTTTCGCCATCGGAATTGGCGCTTATTCAGAGCGATCCAGCTGACACCATCACAGAGATCATGCCGATGTCGCAGATTCTCACAACCCGCCAAGCGTGGTCGTTTATCATGGGGAAATTTTTCACCGACATGATTTTTCGCTGGAACATCAACCTGCTGCCTTTGTTTTTCGTCGATCACTTTAACCTCGATATAAAAAAAATTGGTCCCCCTTTTTTCATCATCTATCTTACGGCTGGCTTTGGGAGCGTGGGGGGCGGGTGGTTGTCGTCCGCGTTAATCAACCGTGGTTGGTCCATCAATGCGTCGCGAAAAACGGCGATGCTGGTCTGCATCTTGGGTATTTTGCCGGTGATGTTGACCAGCGTGGTCACGCAGCCGTGGATGGCCGTCGCGATTCTCAGCCTGATGATGGCCTGCCATCAGGGCTGGTCATCGAATCTTTATACGAGCATCTCGGATATGTTTCCTAAGCAGGCCGTGGGAGCGGTGGCGGGCATCGGTGGGACCGCGGGCTCGATCGGAGCGATCGCTCTGCTTTATTTAACGAGCGATCTTTTTAAATCCGCCAAAGCCGCTGGCGCCAACGTGGATCACGTGTACACGGTAATCTTCATCATCGCTGGCGCAGCCTACTTGGCCGCGCTGGCGTGTTTTCACTTTCTGGTACCGAAACTTGAGCCTGTCCGTGCTGGGCAATTGGATTGATGCGTAATTTTTAGGCAGTCGAATTTAAATCGGGTCGTGGCCGAATCATTAACACGATGAAAATCGATAACAGGGCCACGCCGGCAAAGGCACCGAAAATCAAATTTAGCGGGACGTGACGGTCGCGCAGCGCACCAAAAGCCCAGTCGCCAAATCCACCGCAGCTGACACTCACGAGATTCATGATGCCATAACCCGTAGCCCGCGATTCGGGTCCGACGACCTGACAGAGGATCGGCATATTATTGCAATCAAAGAATCCCCAGCCCAGGCCGAAGATGATCAGGCCAGCGATTGCAAGGGTGAGGGTGGGTGCATTACCGACTCCGAAAAGAGCGGGTAAAAATAAAGCCATGCCAATCGAACTCGTGAAAATTCGTCCGCGATTTGTGCGTTTCATCCAGCGATCCGCTAGGGTGCCGCCTAGCAATACGCCGATGATCGAAGCAATTTGCACATAGAGAATCGCACTTACGCCGGCCTTGCCTTGGCCAAGAGAGAATTTTTCCCGCAAAATCTCGGGCATCCAATCGCGCACGATCCAACCCGCGATGGCGGGCAAGGTGAAATAGAGCACCAGCAATATGAAATTGCGGTTACCTAGCAGTTCCCGCCAGGCAGCGGACTTGCCGCTCGCGGAGGTAGCAGCAGGGGGCGTGAGCCGCACGGGATCGCGTAAAGCCGCCAATAAAGGAATCGCGTAAATCACCCCGATCATGCCGCAGGTGGAAAACATCCAGCGCCAGCCGTGGTCCGGCGAATCCGCCATATAGCCGGCAAATCCGCCCAGGATTTGTCCGCAGTAAATGCCCGTCTGATGCACTCCTACGGCAAGCGAACGTGTAGGGCCAAGATGATAGGACGAAATCAACGCTAAGGCCGCTGGGATATAAAAAGCTTCGCTAAGACCCATTAATGCGCGCGCCGCGATCAATTCATGAAATGTCGTCGTATGCCCGGTCCACCACGTGACCCATGACCACACAAAGAGACTCGCCCCAATCACATAGCGTTTACTGAAGCGATCCGCGATATAGCCGCCCAACGGACTAAGAATGGCGTAAGTCCACTTAAAACAACCCAGCACAAATCCCCAGTCGGCGCGATTGGCGATGCTCGGAATATCGTGCACCATCGAGGCCTTCATCGTGGCCATCATCTGACGATCGAGATAATTGAGCAGCGCGACGGGAAATAAGAGTGCGACGATAAACCACGCGTAGCGCAGCGAAGCATGCGTCGTAAATTTCATGGGGTAAATAAGGGGAGGCCGTATACTTCACGGCAGAACCCCGAGCGCGAGCGGAACTCCGTGGTTCAAAAAACCCACCAGTGCTTCACCAACCCACGCTGTAGTTGAGCGCAAACTCGCGGCCAGCGCCGGCGCGGGCCACTTGCGCGAGCAGATCGCGGTCGAGCAGGTTACGCACGCTCACCGTGACGCCATGATTGTAGTTACCCCGTTTTATGCGGTAACTCATATTAATACTGGCCAACGAGTAGCTTGGATATTGTTGGTACACATGCGTGGCCGTCTCGTAACTGGCCACCGTGCTACTTACGTGGGTGAGCGCCGCACCCATACTTAGGCCCGCTTTCTTGCCTTCCGTGCCAAACGCGTAGCGCCCACTTAGGCTACCGGTGAGTCGCGGGAAACGCGTCAGCGCCCGGCCAATCTCCTCGGGCAAATCCGGCGAACGCGTCGTGAGCGCCTGGTTATAGGTGAGGCGTCCGCTGAAGGAGCAGACTTCAGAAACTTTAAAACGGCCTTCCAGCGCGCCTCCCCTGAAACGCTCCTCGCCCGCGGCAACAAGCTGCGGCTGGGTTTGATTGGCGTCAAAAATCGGGTCGTCATAGCGCGGATTACGCCGCGAGATATTTTGATTAAAATACTCAAATCCCATAAAGATGAGTGCAAGGCGGCGTTGGAAAAACAACCCTTTGGCGCCCAGTTCATAACCAAGCGTTGTTTCGTTTCCTTGCACACGACCGGTGCGGGCGTCCACCCGAGACGAGGGTTCAAAGGCTGTGCTCGTGTTGGCAAATCCCAGAATACGCCCAGGCACAAGAATGTAGTTCGCGCCGAGGTGGCTGGTGATTTCACCCGTCTGGTCGTGCACGTGCGGGAGCGCGGCACCGACGCGGCGGTCGGTGACGTCGATGGTGACAAAATCTTTGCGCACGCCGGCGGTCATCACGAGGCGGCCTTTCATGAAGGCCGTGCGATCGCTGAGGAAAATTCCTGAGTACGTGTTGAGCTCGGCGCGGTTGGTGATGAAACGAGAAAAACGCGCGGTCGAATACGCGGGGCGCTCGTAGTTGGGCGCGGCGGGATCGAAGACGCGGATGTCGAGCGGTTGCGCGGCGCGGTCGGCCGTGGGCAAGGCGCGTTGGACGCGTTCGTAATCGGTCTGGGTGCTATCAACCGCGAGGGTGATCTTGTGGTCGGCGCTCCAAAAATGCAGACGCGTAGTCATATCAACTTGCCCCGTCCAACCGCTGAAGGGTTGCTCGGTGTGTTGAGGCTCGCGCGTACCGCCGATTTTTTTCGTATCGAGTAAGTACTGGCCCGAGGTCCAAGAGTCTTGATCGAGGCTGCGTTGCAGGGCTTGGACGCTCGCCCGCACGCTAAGGTGACGCGCGAGTTGGCCCTCGACCTGGATGACCATGCTAGCGGTGCGCTTGCGGAAACCGGCGTTAGGGCCGTAGAGGTTAAAATAGGCCAAAGGTCGGTAGGGTTCGACGATTTTAGCGGAGGCGGTGGGCCGATATTCAAGCATACCGGGCGCGGCGTTGCTGGCGCGCTCGTCATAGTCGAATTGGAGCATCGAACTCCAAGCGCGGTTAAATTTCCAGATGACCGCGCCGTCGTAAGCACGGTGCCGGCTGTACGTATAGGGCTCGGGCCCACTTTTTTGATCCCAGGCCAATGCGAGGCGATCCCAGGAGCGCTTCGGTACGAGTTGCCCAGTATATTCCGCGCTGGCGCTCTGAGTAGCGTGACTCGTAGCCGCAAAATCAAGGTGGGTGTATTTACGCCCGCGGGGCCGGGCGGTAAGGGTATTATGGATGCCACCGGGCGCAGCGCGGCCCACGACGGGTGTCAGTGGGCCCATGATGGATTCCGAGCCACTGGTGTTAAGGATTTCGGGCATGCCGATCTGCGTGAAACCGTTGCGTTGGCGCGGCGTGGGGAAGCCCTTTAAGTTGACGCGATTGACGCCCGCGGCCGCATCCATTGCCGGTACCGAGTTGATGGCGGCCAACTCAGTACCAATCTCATCGAGCTGGTCCTCATCCACCGTCTCCGCCATGACAAGATCGTTGGAGAAAGGGGATTCCGAGCGCTCAGCCTCCGGTGCATCCATGCCAGTAGGATCCATCGTCTCATCAAAAACATCACCCGCCACGCGCAGGGCTCCGAGTTGAATCGGTTTATCGGCGGCGGGTAGTCCTCCCGGCAAAGGCAATGGGATCACCGATCCCAATGGACGCGGCGTCTCGCTCGAGGCAGTTGGAGTTGGCGTCGCCGTCGCCATCGCCATCGCGGGTGCGACCGAGCCAGCCGGAGTTGTCTGCGCGTGCAACGTTAACGCAGTCGTGCAGGCGAGCAGGACTAGGTAACGCCAAAAAAACGTGTCGTAGGGGTTGGACAAGAGTCTGGATAACGCCGAGAATTCGCGCCTATTTCAACCCTGAACCTCGGTGAACCCTTAACCGCCCACCATGTCCGAAGAAAATCAATCCCGTAGCCTAACGCCTTATGTCTGCGGACTTATCCTCATTTGCGCATTCGCCGCTCTGCCGTTTGTGCTTCCGCCTGATGGGGTGGAGCGCGCCTCACTCGCGCAATTTTTTGGACGCCTGCATCCCGCCATTGTGCATCTGCCCATAGGGCTACTCATACTCGTCCCGTTATTTGAAGTGTTGGGACTGGTCACACTTTGGCCGCATTTACAAAAATCCGCCGGCTTTGTGCTGGGCCTGGCCACCGTCGGCGCGCTTGTAGCCACCATCGCGGGCTGGTTGCTGGCGTGGAGTGGTGGCTATCAAGGTGAGACGGTCATGAACCACCTTTGGGGTGGCATTGCTACAAGTAGCGCGTGCCTAGTATTGGTTACGTTTCGCCAGGTTTATAAGAAGCGCGAAGGGTTAGTCCTAATCCGTCTTAGTTACATGCCTTTGTTATTTGTGAGCGTCGGAGTAATGGCGTGGACCAGCCACCAAGGCAGCATCATCACGCACGGTGAAGACTACCTCACTAAGCACATGCCGGCCGGGCTGCGTCGATTTCTAGGCGTGCCCGTCGCTCCGGCGCCCGCCGCCAAGACCACAGGCACCTCACTGTTTGCCGCCAAGATCGCGCCGATCCTCGAGAAAAACTGTGTCGCTTGCCACAAACCCTCCAAGCACAAGGGCAACCTGCGCATGGACACCTATGCGCTGCTCATGCAAGGCGGTGACAGTGGCCCGCCGGTTGTGGCTGGTTCCCTTGAAAAAAGCGACTTGTACCGCCGTATCACCCTGCCAGCGGACGACGAAGAATTCATGCCCACTGACGGCAAACCCGCTCTCAGTGCCGCCGAGATCAAACTCATCGCCGAGTGGATCACCGCCGGCGCCCAGCCGTAGTTGAGTTCCCTCACTCTTCTCATGCCGCCCGCCGCCGCGTCCCTTCCCCACATCCGACTTCTCGCCACCGGCGGCACCATCGCTGGAGCCCAAACCACCGGCCGCGGCTACCGCGCCGCCGCGCTTTCAATCCAAGCCCTCGTTGCCGCCGTCCCCCAACTTGCCACACTGGCCCGCCTCGAGGTCGAGCAAGTCGCCAAACTCGGCAGCCAAGACATGAGCGAAGCGGTCTGGCGCAAGCTCGCTGCTCGCGCGCAAGCCGCCCTCGAGGAGCCCGCGATCGCCGGCGTCGTCATCACCCATGGCACGGATACGATGGAGGAAACCGGTTATTTTCTAAACCTCATCGTCCGGTCCACCAAACCGATCGTCTTGGTTGGCGCCATGCGCCCCGCCACGGCCATGAGCGCCGATGGCCCCATGAATTTGTTCAACGCGATCGCCGTCGCCGCCACCCCCGCAGCCTGCGGCCGGGGCGTGCTTATTGTGGCCAACGACGAAATCCACTGCGCCCGCGAAGTCGCCAAAACTAACACCACTCAACTCGGCACCTTCCACAGCGGCCAACGCGGCCTGGCCGGCCTGGTCAACGCCGGCCGAGCGCACTTCTACGCCCCACCTGTACGTCGCCACACCGCTACGAGTGAATTTATTTTACCCGCGCGCGCCGCGCTCCCCCGCGTCGATATCATCTTCGCCCATGCCGGCATGGACCGCGCGCTCATCGACGCCGCGGTCGCCGCCGGGGCCCGCGGCCTCGTGATCGCCGGGGTCGGAGACGGCAACCTCGGCGCTCCTGCGCTCGCCGCCTGCGCCGCCGCCGCGAAAAAAGGCGTCGCGATCGTACGCAGCTCGCGCACCGGCGGCGGCGTGGTCGAGCGCAACATCGAGATCGACGACGACCGCCTCGGCTTCGTCGTCGCCGACGAACTTAATCCCCAAAAAGCGCGCATCTTACTCATGCTCGGCCTCACGCGCACGCGCGACCCGAAGGCCTTGCAGGAATTTTTCTTCACCTACTGAGCGCCGATAGTGAGAGGTTGCGCGTGTCTAAAAAGACCCAGTAAGCGAACCCACTCCTCTAAATTCATGCGATGGTGCGCGGCGACGCTTTTGCGAATGCCCGAAAGCGTACCGGTCTTGATCGGTTGGTGGTGGGGAACGACCTAGTGATGCTCGCCATTAGGGTTGCGTGGGGTTGTCACCCGCACGCGCGATCTCTTTTGCCGACTTACATCGTAGCCGAGAATCCGTAGAGCCTTGACGAGTTGCGGCCCCGACACGTCTCGCGGCAACTTCATCGCGCCAAGACCTCGTCGCGCACGAAATGAAGGCGGATGACTTTCGGCGCCACGATCGCTTCGTCGAAATAACAATCCAGCGCTTCCTTCACATTGGAGCGCAACTCTTCAAAGGTTTCGCCCTGAGTGTGAATGCCCACGCCCAACCCCGTAGCGGTGTAACCGCCGTCCACCTCGTCTTCACGCACATCAAAAATAATCTCCGTCATGTTTACTAGAGCAGCCCGGCCGCAGGGGATTTTAATCTTCCAGTTGGCCACTACCCAACCGTTCGCGCTCGACGCACCCTACGGCAACCTGATGCCCGTTTTTTCGATCACGATCTGCTTCGCTTTGAAGAGCACCCCGATCGCCTGTTTAAACGCCTTTTTACTCACCTCAAAGGTCGCGCGGATTTCCTCCGGCGGACTGCCATCGTGGAGCGCCAGCCGGCCCGCCGGACTTGCCTTGAGCGCATCCATGATTTTCTCGGTGAGCGGCGCGATTTTTTGATAACCCACGCGCGGGCCATTGAGCGTAAGATCAATTTTTTCATCGAGCCGCACGGCTTTGATGAAACCGTCGAGCGCCTGACCGGTCGCCAGCGCGCCCGTCAGATCGCTGAAATAAAATAGCCCGCGATGCGTGTGGTTGATGATCGCGTTGTAACCCAGCGGCGACTCGCCGGTGACGAGCAGTTGCACCGGTTGCCCGGCGACAAACCGCGCCGGCGTGAGATTGAGATAACGATTTAAACGCGCGCTCGCGATGATCCGCTCCGTCTTCACATCGAGCGCGACGTGCACGACCAACCACGAGCCCTCGCGCAACGGCACCGTCTGCTCGCGGATCGGCAGCAACAGATCTTTTTCTAGCCCCCAATCAAGAAACACGCCGATCCGCGGATTAACGCTCACGACGCGCAAGTAGGCGAATTGCCCGACCATCGCGTAAGGCGCGGCTGAAGTGGCAACGAGCCGATCCTCGGAATCACGATAAACAAACACATCAACGAGCTCACCGACAGCGGGACGTTTTTTGAGTTGGCGACCGGGCAGCAAGATTTCGCCGTGGGTACCGCCGTTGAGATAAAACCCGGGGGTCGCTTCACGGACGAACGGGAGCAGATTGCGTTTACCGATGAGAGCCATGTTTACCCTACGGTGCCCAGAAACCACCCGCATGAGGAGGTAAATCGCACACCTTGAGCGACCACGGACCATTGTCACCACCTCACCTAGACGGGCATCAACTCGTGGATTTGAGTCAAAAACTAAAAACACACCGGTACTAATAACCGGCTACCCGCGCGCTTCCTCCTGTGCTTGCGTTGACATTTCAACCAGTTCAACCAGTTTAATTCCATGACCACAGAAATCGCCGAGATCGGAGCGTTTGCAGCCAAAACCAAATTATCGGCGCTGCTGATGCAGGTGGAAAAGGGCAAAAGTTTCTATATCACCAAGCACGGACGTCGGATCGCGGAGATGAGGCCGGTGTCGCGCAAACGCCCGCTCGCCAAATTTGGCCGCGGCAAAGGCACCGTGCTCCATCTGGCGCCCGACTTTGACACCCCGTTGGACTGCTTCAAGGACTACATGAAATGAGACTGCTCCTCGACACGCACGCCGTGCTCTGGTTCGCCACCGGAGACGCCGCTCTCTCCGCCAAGGCCCGCACTCGTGTCATCGATCCGCAAAACGAAATCTGGGTGAGTCATGCCAGCGTCTGGGAGATGGCGATCAAAATCAGCCTCGGAAAACTCAAGCTCGACCGGGAGTTAGGGCGCTGGCTGGAGCGCTACGTGATCGACAACGGCTTCAGCTTCCTGCCGATCTCACTCGCCCACACTTTGGGCGTAGCTCGGCTGCCCCATCACCACGGTGATCCGTTCGACCGCCTGCTCGTCGCGCAGTGTGAGATCGAGCACCGGAGCCTCGTCAGCCGAGATCCCGCCTTTGACGCCTATGGCATCCAGCGCGTGTGGTAATGAGTAACTCTGGTTGGGCCGCAAACCGCCCGAACTCCAGGCGACCATCATAAAGGTGGCTTAGCGAAAACTCGAGCAACTCAACTCCTCGGAGACTTTCTTAGATTTGAAAGTTCCACCAGGAAACCATTTGGAGGCCCCTTAAGGGAGATCGTAAGGGGCAACATAGCATTCGCGTGAACTACCAGTAACGTCTCTGTTTCATTTGGAAAGATGACGGTGCTCACAAAGTTGAAATATCCGATTACCATTAAGATCATGTCACAGCTAATTAATACTCACCCCGGTGAACTCCTATTTGAGGATTTCCTGAAGCCCATGAACCTTTCGGCCTACCGATTGGCTCAATAAACTCACATGCCTGCCCAACGAATTAGCGACATCATCAACGGGAAACCTGCCATCACGCCCGACACGGATGATCGTCTTTGCGCCTTCTTCGGGCTCACGCAGGGTTACTAAATGCGTACGCAGCTGTTCCAATATATTCGAGCCTCCCGGGCGATGGCGATGAAGATTGCTCAGCAGATTAAGCCATACCAACCGGTCGTAGAGGTGACTTAACCTCGCCAAATTGGGCCAGCTTGTGGGATAATCTGGTGCTAATCTGAGGCGACCAGATTATGAAATAGAAATGTTAAAATAACGAAGATCCGACTAGAATTCTGATCTTTTGTGTCAATTTTTCTGATTCAGGCCACAGATCACGGAGTCCCGGGCATCAGGTGGCAAGAGGTCGAAAACGTGGTCGGTCTGCCGGGCTGCATAGAGCTGTGCAGCGCGAAGATCGGCGGCCTCCAGATAGGGAAACTCGTTGAGAATATCCGCATCGGTCATGCCGCAGCCGAGCATCTCCAAGATATCCTTCACGCGGATGCGTATTCCGCGGATACATGGTTTGCCACCGCACTGCTCGGGATCGACCGTGATGCGCTCGCTGAGGTTCATAGCTGGAGGTTGTTCGGGAGAGCTCCATTTGCCAGGCTTTCGCTGGACGGGACCAGCCGCGCGGGCAGGCCAAGGGCGTATGGCTTGATCTTGTTTAAAAAACCCGGACGCGCACTTCATGGTGCATCAGTGCTTTAGCGGCGTAAATGCTGACGGCGAGTTTGGCTCTGATCGCGCTGATACATCTTAGACCAAGGCCCGCCTTGCCCGTAGCGGATTTCCGCGCATGATTGAACCGCTTGTCTGCCGCCACCTTCCAACTTCCAGTCATTTTTGATCTCGGCGCGACCTTCGCCTTCGCCCTTACCGGTGCGCTGGCTGGCCTCAAGCGCGGCTACGATATCGTCGGCGTGTTCTTCCTCGCGCTCGTCTCCAGCATCGGAGGCGGGCTCATTCGCGACGGCGTTTTTATTCCCGCCACCACCCCGACACCGCTCCTCACCGATGCACGCTACATCGAGGTCATCATTGCTGCGACGATCGTCTGCGCGATTTTTGGCCGACGCATCAAACACTTCCGGCGCGCCATCGCCATTATCGACGCTCTCGGCCTCGGCGCCTACGCCGCGTTTGGTACGCAAAAAGCCCTGTTCGCCGGCCTCGCCATTCCGGCAGCCGTCCTCGTCGGCGTAATCAACGCCGCTGGCGGCGGCCTGCTTCGCGATTTGATCACGCGCGAGGAACCACTTGTTTTTAAACCCGGCCAATTCTACGCCCTCGCCGCCCTCGCCGGCTCCGTGCTGTTCGTAATTTTCGTAACTCAACTCCAACTCACGCCGACGCACGCGGCCGTCGGAGCCATTGGTCTAACTTTTGTTTTTCGCATTCTCTCCATCACGCTTAACTGGCGCACCACCTCCGTGAGCGAACTCACCGAGCCCAACGCCAAATCTCAGCGCCCACCCGAAGCCGGGCCTTGAGGCCACTACGGCGTCGGTTTGAGCGTAAATTTTTCGCCCGTACGCACGATAAACAGCGCGGCGATCCGCTCGCGCACCGCGAAAGTAAAACCCGGCTCCGCGCCGAGCACAAATAGCGTGGTAGCCGATGCGCTAGAAGTCGCGCAGGAGACATCCATCACACTGACGGCTGCCAGCTCAGCGTGCACCGGCTCGCCCGTGCGCGGATCGATGATGTGCCCGTAACGTCGCCCCTCATACTAAAAAAAATTATTCGCATCGCCCGAGGTCGAAAGTGCACGACCGACCAATCCAAGGCTCTGGGCCAAAGCGGCCGGGTCCGAACGTGAAGCCTCCGGCCAAGCTCCCCCCCCCCCCCCCG
>JBAWZQ010000012.1:0-77943 GCA_037142955.1 Opitutaceae bacterium
ACCCCGCCTAAGACCCCTCGTCTTTAGGCCGGGGCTTGCTCCGCGTCTTAGGTCAGTTGGTGCCACCAGAACACTAGCCTGCCGCGTCGGAGCGCAACTGGCCGAGCCATGATTTGTTAGCAAAGTGGCGGAGAGGGAGGGATTCGAACCCCCGGTGACCTTTCGGCCACACCTGATTTCGAGTCAGGCGCGTTAGACCACTCTGCCACCTCTCCGGCGCAAGAGATCGAAACGTAGGTTACCACTCCGAAAACGGAAGCCGAAAATATTCACCCCCCGCTCAACTACAGATTTTCGTCCTGCCCTGGCGGCACGGGCGCTTTATTGGCGGGCAGGTGATGCGGCAGGAAAATATAGTAGTTCATCAGCCACCAACTGCGCGATGAACGGTAAAAAAGAGCAGGAAACACGATGGAGCCCAAGCCCGCTAAGATGATCGCGGCCGTCGTGCCAATGATCTTATTGTAGGCGAGCAACAGGATCGGAACGAGAAACACCACCAACGTTACCCCGTAGTTGAGCGACATGGAGCCAAGAAAAAAACCTTCGTCGTTGGCGCGCTCAATCTTGAGACCGCAAGAGGGGCATTCTTTGTTCACCTGAAAAAAAGTGCCGGACTTAAAGAGGGTCCGTTCACCGCAATTTGGGCAGCAATTGGTGAGGCCTCGGCGGACAATCTGGACTCGGGTGACTTTCATCCAAGAAGCCAAAGCCAAGGCGCGGCGCGAAGCAACTGCGGGACGCGCTCGTACCGGGGCGAGGCATAAAAAAACCGCCCCCGAGGGAGCGGTTTTGAAAACTAAAGCCGAGGGCGCTACTTAGGCGCCAAGCTGGAAACGAGTGAAACGACGGATGATAATGTTCTCGCCCGTCTTGGCGATCTGAGCGGACAAGAAGTCTTTGATCGATTTGTCGTTCTGTTTAACAAACGGCTGATCGATCAAGCAAACGGTCGAGAAAAAGTTCTCGAGTTTGCCATCAACGATCTTCTGGACCACCGCTGGCGGCTTACCGGCGACCGCAGCCGCAGCGATCTCGCGCTCTTTAGCAAGATCGGCTTCCGGGACTTGGTCGCGTGAGATGTAGAGCGGATTGGCAGCGGCAATCTGCAAGCAGAGGTCGCGGACAAACGCACGAAAGTCGTCGTTGCGGGCAACGAAGTCAGTCTCGCAGTTGACCTCGATCAACACGCCCACTTTGCCACCGAGATGGATGTAGCTTTCGATCAAGCCTTCCTTGGTGGTGCGGGTGGAGAGTTTATCGAGTTTACTGCCGAGCTTCTTGCGCAGGATCGTCATAGCCTCGGGCACGCTGCCGTTGGCCTCAGTCAGAGCTTTTTTGCAGTCAAGGAGCCCGGCGCCGGTCGCGCCGCGCAGCTCATTAACCATTTGAGCGGTGATGGGAGTGCTCATTAAAAATCAGTGGTTTCGTTGAGAGGATGGGAAAACTTACTCGGCTTTGACCGCGGCTTTTTTGGCGCGAACAGGCTTCTTGACGACAGTGGGTTCGACTTCGCCGTCGACGAGCGGGGCGATACCAGCGGGCAATTCGACTTTGGAGAGGTCGATCTGATCGGCGGTCGTAGTCACAGCGTGAGCGGCGGCTTGCGCGGCGGCGCCACGGTCAGCGCGGCGGGTGTCACGTTGAGCGAGGCCGCTTTGGATAGCTGCAACAACGGCATCAACGATGATGCGGATGGATTTCACCGCGTCGTCGTTACCAGGGATGGGATGCGAGACGGTCGCGGGATCGGAGTTGGTATCGACCAAGCCGATGCACGGAATACCAGAGCGGGCGGCTTCGGCTACGGCGATGGCTTCGTGGTTAACGTCGATGACAAACATCGAGGTGGGTAGGCCGGGCATATCAACAATGCCGCTGAAATTCTTCTGCATGCGGACCATCTCGCGCTTGATTGCGGATTCTTCCTTGCGGGAGAACTTCGAGAGTTCGCCATTGGTTTCCATCGCTTGGTATTTCTTATACTTGGCGATAGATTTTTTGACGGTCTCGTAATTGGTCAGGGTGCCACCGAGCCAGCGATCCACGCAGAAGGGCATGTTGGTCGCAGCAGCGGCCTCACGAATGATTTCCTTAGCTTGGCGCTTGGTGCCGACGAGCAGAACGTTGCCGCCGTTGGCGACCGTGTTTTCGAGGAAGGTCACAGCCTTCTCGAGGGCCGCGTGGGTCTTACCCAAATCGATAATGCTGATACCTTGACGATGATCGAAAACGAACGGTTTGGAACGTGGGTTCCAACGTTTGGTTTGGTGTCCGAAGTGGACGCCAGCATCGAGGAGGTCTTTGGGAGTGATGTTGAGGCTCATGGGATCTATGTATCTACGTTACACAGGTCGGCCAGAGGGCCGCCTTGCGATCGTGGGATGGTTAGTTGGTTTTAGTTTATGGTTTATCGAACAGACAGAGGTTTAAAAACAGCGAACGATCTTTCCGCTGGCAAGAGAGAATTACTGCGAATGTTCCGGCGCAGCTAAATGGACCCTCTTTTGATCGTCCTCAGCAAGGCCAGAGGTTCGACCCATTAAAGCCGTGTTGCTAGTTGCGCGACCACCATCTGGCGTGATCTAACTGGGCAGCTGGAAAATGGCCCTTGGCGTCGCACGAGGTTTACCCGACGCTGCCGGATGGAATCCAAATCCGCTACTTGGGCGCAACAATTCGGTCTCACACTTTGCTCGGCCACGGCCCTCGACGCCGCGATCCCCGCCCAGGGTTTAGGCGTGGCGGTAATCTTCCAAACAGGTTCTGCCGGTGAAAAAATCTTTCTCGTCCTTGAATCGCGCGCCACGCCCCTACGCCAGCTCTGCCAGAAACGCCTCCAGACCGCCACGCTCCCGCCAGTCACCGAGCTCACGGTAGCGTTTAAAATCGAGCCCGTCGCCGACGATTCTCGCGAGGCCTTGGACGCAGCCTGCCGCCAACAAATTATTCTCACCGGTGAACTCCGTCGCGCGCTCCGCCCGGCTCTGCGCTAAGTGGTTCACTCGCAGAGCGCATTAACGACCCAGTGTGCGCCGGCATAGCGCCTCACCGCGATTAAAGTCGCGGCAAGTTTGTGGACGCTGCTCGTAAATCGTACACAGACGAGTCGCTGCATCCAGCGCCACGCACGCACCGTCACCACGTTGATCCATACAGCGCACCCCCAAGTGCTCCGCCACGAGCTCCTCTGGCACCACGTCGCCCGCCCGTAACTCAACCACCAAGTGACAACAGAGGCCACAACCAGCGCAGGGCGGAACAATAAATTCGTCAGTGATAATGCCTCAACCCACGCAGCGCGTCGGACTTTTAGCGATATAAACTTTGAGCTGGATACAGCGATCCGCATGATACGAAATCAGGTAGCCAAAAGCACCTGCAATATCGGCGGTATAGGCAAAAGTGCCTGCTGACGGGATTCCTTTTTTGAGTCTACTAAAATATGGTTTTCAGTGACTTAGAATATAAACTTGAAAATCGGCAATACGATTGCCAAATTTCATCTATGATCGCGCGAACGCGCTACTTTCAAGATATTGAACGGGCTTTAAAACGCAGCCCGGTGGTCTCCCTGCTTGGACCTCGACAGTGCGGAAAAACAACATTGGCGCGACAGTTTCTTGGGGCAGAAAACATGAACTATTTCGATCTAGAAGAACCGGCTGTGTCGGCTCTGTTGGAGCATCCAGCGGTGGCGCTCCGCGATCTGCGCGGCTTGGTGGTGATCGATGAGGCGCAGCGTCAACCAGGGCTGTTTCCGGTGCTACGGGTGCTGGCGGACCGGCCGGGGCGGCCGGCGACTTTTTTGCTTTTGGGCAGCGCTTCACCGGAGCTTTCGCGGCAGACCGCGGAGTCGTTAGCGGGTCGGGTTGAGATCATCGAAATGCGGGGGCTTGATCTGGGCGAGGTGCCGGCCGAAGCCCAAGAACGCCTGTGGTGGCGGGGCGGGTTTCCGCGTTCATTTTTGGCGGAAAATAACGAGGACAGCGTAGCTTGGCGCAAAAATTTTACGCGGACTTTTCTCGAGCGCGATCTGGCTCTGCTTGGATTCGGACTTTCCCCAGCGCTGATGGGGCGGCTCTGGACGATGATCGCGCATTATCACGGCCAAATATGGAACGGCAGCGAACTAGCCGCCTCGCTCGGCGTTGTCCCCAATACCGTGCGCGCCTACCTGGACGCGTTGGAGCAGACCTACATGGTACGCCGTCTCCAGCCCTGGCATACAAATCTGGGCAAACGCGTAGTGAAGAGTCCAAAAATTTACCTGCGCGACTCCGGGTTGTTGCACACGCTGCTCGGTCTCCGCAATGGCGCCGAACTGCGCATGCATCCCAAGCTGGGGGCGTCGTGGGAAGGCTTCGTAATCGAGGAACTGCTGAGGGCGCTGGGGCCGGATGAGGCTTATTTCTACGCGGTGCACAGCGGGAGCGAATTAGATTTAATGTTAGTGCGCAGAGGGCGGCGGATAGGCGTCGAGGTGAAATGGGCCGACGCCCCTAGCATGACGCGCTCAATGCACGTAGCCCGCTCCGATCTCAAACTTGATGAGCTGTGGGTCGTCTATCCCGGCGAGCGCACGTATGCACTTAGCGACCAAGTGACGGTGTTGCCTTTGGCCGAGGTGCTGAAAAAAACCGTACCATAAGTGCTCACGAGTTGAGGCAGATTTGAGCTGTCTGACAGGCAAAAGCGACGATCGCACCACCCTCGCCCGCCTTACCCGGCTTAAAAAGCTCTCGTCTGAGTGCGGCGATACTCATTATTTAAATCCAGTCATGTCCGAGCCCCGTTTGTTCACCCTACCCTCCGCCAAATTGGAGCCGGCCCGCTGGTTGCCTACCGGGGCCATCGCCTACACGCGGATGCTGGAGTTGATCAACAACGCTAAGGTTTCGATCCGCTGCGAGACGTACATCTGGGGCAACGATGCGGTCGGGAGCCGATTTTTATCCGCTTTCGCGCAGGCGGCGGTACGCGGAGTACGCGTGCAAGTCCTCATTGATGGCGCCGGCTCCTCCGGCCTGCCCGACGATTATTGGCACACACTTAGTCGTGCCGGCGGCGAAGCCCGCGTGTTCAATCCGATCACCCTCCGAAATTTCTCCCTACGCAATCACCGCAAACTCCTGCTAGTTGACGACCAAGTTGCCATCACCGGCGGTTTTAATCTCGCAGCCGAATACGACGGCGACGGTGTCAGCGGTGGCTGGCGTGATCTCGGTTTGGAACTACACGACCCACGCGCTCTTCGCCAACTCGCCGACTCCTTCGACCATCTATTCACCGAACACCACATGCGCCGCTGGTTTCTGCGCAGCCTGCAACGCGCAGCCCAGGCCAATCCCTTTTCGCGCGGAGCGCCGGGACCCGTGCTGTTCAGCGGGCCGCTTCTGGGGCGCAACCAATTCACTCATCAACTTCTGCGCAGCCTACGCCAAGCTCACCACGTGCGCATCGTCTCAGCCTATTTCGTGCCCGGCTTCCGCCTGCGTCGAGCCTTACGCAGCGTCGCCCAACGCGGCGGCAACGTCGAGTTACTGCTCGCCGGCCGCACCGATGTGCCACTCGCGCAAAGCGCAGCCCGCTCGCTTTACGGCTCATTACTCAAAGCCGGCATCCGCATCTGGGAATACCAACCTCAGGTGCTCCACACCAAACTCACCATCATTGATGACACCGTTTTTGTCGGCTCGGCGAACCTCGATGCACGCTCCCTCTCGATCAATTACGAACTCACCGTCCACCTGCGTGACGCCCTCTTAACCGACGCCGCTGACGCTATTTTCAATTCTGATCTCGCTCACGCTCGCGCTGTGACCTTTGAAAGTTGGCGCGCCTCCCGCACCTGGTTCACCCGACTACACGGCGCTTGGGCTCGTTTCCTGCTTGCCCGTGTCGACCCGTGGCTTGCGCGTCGCCAGATTCGTAGCATTCGCTAGCACAAAAGCAGTTGCCAGCTTTGGTGTTTCCCCGCGCAACTTCGCCCTCGCGCCCCCATGCTTCGTCTCGTCCTCCCACCCAATCTAGCCGCCGCCGTCCTCCGCGACGCCATTCCGGTAAAAGTGGAATTCGACCCGCAAATCGCACCCACCCCCGCGCTCTTTCCTGTCCTAGCCCATCTTCAACGTCTTTGCGGCACCTCTGCCCCGCCCGCATTTCTCCAGCTCAGTCGCACCCAACTCCGCGAGCTCGCCGCCGCCGCCGGCCAAGAACCCATTTTTGTCCACAACGGCCAAGCAGGAGTCTGGCGGCACGCTACACTTCTCGGCTCGCCGACGCCACCCGCCCCACCGACCAAACCGGCAACTTCACTCGCCTCTCGATCCATTACACTAAAAAATACTGGTGCGCCCCAAGGCCTGATCGTCGACGGCTCCGAAAACTTTCTAGCCATCACCCTTCCCTCGCCCGAGCACCCGCAGTACGCCCGGGCCCTCGAACTGCTTAAAACGTCCGGTTTCACCCTCGATCCCTCCTCGCGCAAGTGGTGGCTACGTGACCGCCATAAAACGCTCAACTTCCTAGCTGCCCAAGGCGAACGCCTCCGCACCGGTTTAGACGCCGACTTCACGGAAAATTTCGAGAAACACACAGCTCGCCTGCGCTCGGCCGAGATCACCGCCGAAGCCACCGAAACCTCCGGTGGCTACGCCCTCACCCTTGGCCTCGAAGCCGGCCCCGCCGACGAAGCCACACTTCGCGAGGCGATCGCCACCAACCGGCGCTACCTCGAAGCCGGCGGCCAAGTCTATCTCATAGCTCCCGCCCAACTCGAAAAACTTGCCACAGCACAACGTGCGCTTGCCGGCGATCCGACCGCACCCATCGCCCCCCGCCGCGCCCAACGTGTCAGCGCCGCTCGAGTCGCCGAAGCCGAAGCCATCATCGAAGAACTCTCCCCTGGCTGGGTGCCACCCGAAACCTGGAAGACTCGCAGCGCCGCACTCCGCCAACTCACCAGCCTAGCCCCTGCTCCGCTCTCCCAAGCCTTAGAAGCCCTGCTCCGCCCTTATCAACGCCTCGGTGTCGCCTGGCTCTGGCACCTCCACCGCGCCGAACTCGGCGGCATTCTCGCAGATGAAATGGGCCTCGGTAAAACGCTCCAAGCCCTAGCTCTACTCAGCGCTGTACAAGCCAACACCTTCTCGCCATCGACACCGAGTTTTGCCAGCGCGCCGACCGCCGACCCCACCGGCCGCCGCCGAGCACCCGTACTCAACTCGTCCACTCTGGGAGCTAAAAAAATCGCAGCCTCCGTCGTCATCGCACCCGCTTCCCTTCTCGAAAATTGGCGGCGAGAGACGGTCCGCTTCGCGCCCGAGCTCAGAGTCTTCGTTCACCACGGCGACCAGCGACTTGCCACCGCCGCCGATTTTTTCGCTAACGATCTGATCATTACCAGCTACGGCACCCTGACCCGCGACCAAGAACTTTTTACCTCGGTCGATCTTGCCATCGTCATCGCCGACGAAGCCCAACACATAAAAAACCGCCGCTCGCAAAACGCCGCTGCTCTCCGCGCCCTGCGCGCGCGCAGCCGATTCCTACTCACCGGCACGCCCCTCGAAAACTCCCTCGACGACCTCCGCTCACTCTTCGAATTCCTTCTCCCCGGCTACCTCACGCGCGTGCCCGCGGGCATCCGCGGGGACGAGCGCACGTGGTTCGACGAACGTCTGCGCGCTCAAACCGCACCCTACATTCTGCGCCGCACTAAAACTGCCGTCGCACCCGAGCTTCCCGAAAAAATTGAACAAGTCGTCTGGTGCGATCTTACACCCGGGCAGGCCAAACTCTACCGCGAGACCCAAGAATCCTCCGAACGCCAACTGCTTGATCTCGCCGCCACCGGCGCCAGCGAAGGCCGACTCCAATTTGCCGCGCTCACCCAACTCCTTCGCCTACGCCAAATCTGCTGCGACCCGCGACTCATCCAAAAATCTACCAACGAAGATTCTGCGACCGGGCCGGCACCTTCCGCCAAACCGATTCCATCCGCAAAACTCGAAGCGTTCACCGAACTTCTCGCCGAAGCCATCGACGACGGCCACCGCGTCCTCGTATTCTCCCAATTTACCTCGCTGCTTACGCTCCTGCGTAAAGAGCTCGCAGCACAAGACATCGCGCATTGTTACCTCGACGGCTCGATGCCCACGCGTGCACGTCAGGCCGAAGTCGATCGGTTTCAATCCGACGCAAGTGTCCCGCTTTTTTTACTCTCGCTGAAAGCCGGCGGCACCGGCCTCAACCTCACGGCTGCCGACACTGTCATCCACTTCGATCCGTGGTGGAATCCGGCCTCCGAGGCCCAAGCCACTGACCGCGCCCACCGCATCGGCCAGACGCGCACGGTCACCAGCTACAAACTCATCTGCGCTGGAACCGTCGAAGAAAAAGTCCTCGCCCTCCAAGCCGAAAAACGCGCATTACTCGCCGATGTCTTCGAAGCCAGTGACGCCGCAGCGGCCAAACTCTCGCTCACCGATTTACGGGAACTTCTCCGCGCCTGATTACGTTTTGCGTCTCGCCGCTAGTGGCGTGTTTATTACTGATCACGCTTGGGACTTGTACTTTCATCATCCGGGCCCGCCTAGGAGTCCTCCAGCCCATCGCCAACGCAGCATTCACGCTCGCCGTTTCTGCCGCTGCGGCCGCACCCACCACTAAGTACAGATTTGTCGAACCTAGCTGGCGGAATGTCGTCTCGCGAGCATACAGCGATCGAAGTTGAAGAAAAAGCCTGCAGTCGCCGTGCTGTGCTGAGCATCACTTTTCGAATCCTATGTATAAATTAGTCTTAAAATTGTTGCCCGCCCTTTTTTAGAATTCTCCTTGCCGCTCTCCGATTCGACTGACGCCCTAATTATTCGGTTTCTTGCCTTCAACACCTCAAGTCATGTCCCGCAATCCCTACGCCGACGATATTATCATCTCCTGGGTCGAACTTCACCGCGACGCCCGCTATTTGTCCGAAATGCTGCACGCCATCGGCACCTGGAAAGGCATCATCGCCATCACCCGTGGCGGACTCGTACCCGCCGCCCTTGTCGCGCGCGAACTTGAGATCCGCCTCATCGACACCATTTGCGTCACCAGTTACGACAGCGGCGAAAACAACACCGCTGCCCAAATCCAAGGCTCGGTCAACGTCCTCAAAGGCGTTCCAGGCGACGGTGACGGCTACCTACTCATCGACGACCTCGTCGATACCGGCAAGACCGCCAGGGTCGTCCGACAATTACTCCCTAAAGCCTACTTCGCGACGCTTTACGCCAAGCCCTCCGGGCGCCCCATCGTCGACACCTGCGTGAAGGAATTTAAACAAAACAAGTGGATCCACTTCCCATGGGACATCGAATACAAGTTTGCCACGCCCATTAAACACGGTGGCCGCGCCACCGGCGCCGATACCTAAATTAGGTTTTATCTATTTTAACGCGCGTGGGGAAACCCACGCGCGTTTTTTATTTTCTCTGTTAAAAAATTACGGACTGATCACGCCGCCACATAAGGCTCCACCGGACGGAATTGAGGCAAGGCGCATGCCGCATCGCGCCCTGCGCGATCCGCGAAAAGATAGACCGCGTAGCCGCCAAAACCGCCGCCGCAATATTTCCAAGCCAAAGGCCGGCACGTCGCGAGCTCCGTATGCGCGGGCGCAGCTGGATCACCCGGTAAAGGATCCATCTGCTCAGCGCGCTGCACCGCGTACGATTGCCGCACCGCATCCGCCAATCCTTCAAAGCTAGCTGACCATACTGCGTCCCGCGCCTTAATTCCCGCACGCTCGATCGCGTCGTAATTGCGCTTCTGATTCACTACGCCCGGCGTACTATGTTGCTTGCCCGACCAAAAAAGCGCCATACGCCCGCGCAACAGACCGCCATCTGTCTTTAACTCCAAATCCGGGCGTTGTCCGCTACGCCAGACACATAAACCCGTCTCGTTGATCACCGCGGGGTCTTGCCAACCCACGCCGAGATCAAGCTCAGAGTTCACACCATCTTTGCCGTTAATCAGCGCCCAAGCGCCGCTTCCGCCCAGCCCAGCATTTTGGTAATAAGGCCATTCGCGCAATGACACCGTTGGCGAGATCGCGCAATTCACAATAAATCCTCCTGGACGAGCAAACCGCGGTACATCGAGCCAACCGCCTGCAAAATCCACGCGTAACGGCGCCACTTGGGGCGCCCGGATCCAGCGCACGATTTCGCTTGTTGAAATCGGTGCAAAATCCGGCGGTGTCTTCGCCATCACCACATATTTAGCACCCACTTCGGCGCACAATGCCCGCTTCAGATGTGCCCATTTGTCGTCCTCTGTAACCGCCAAAATATCCGGCCGCAGCCGCAGGAAATGCTCTCGGAAATCAATACCCTCTTCCAAACCCGTGCCGATCACGACATCGTCGACAGGCCGCAACGCAGCAATTAACGCCCGCTTGTGCTCATCCGGCAACGAGCTCTTGCGGCTTTTGTGAAACCACAATACTTCGGCAGAGGCGAAACACACCGTGAGGTGGTCGCCCAGCGCGCGCGCTTCGCGAAAAAATTGGACGTGGCCAGCGTGGACAATGTCGTAGCAGCCGGATACAAAAACTCGGACCATACTGCGTTATGGCGTTCGTGCCTTGCCCCGCGCGAGAAAATTTATCCGCCTAGTGACTTCTTATGCACTTCAGCGACTGGCAATCCCTCGCCCCCGCCCCCGCCGCCCGCGAATTCCTCCGCCGCGCTACAACCCTGCTATCGCCTGCCCAACAGCGTGCCGTGTTCGCTTTGCTTCCCACAGAAGCTGAGCTCATTACGCACTTCGCCAGCGCACCCACTGGGTCCCCGCTCGCCGGGGTTCCCTACCTTGCCAAAGACCTCTTCGATGTAGCTGGCTTTCCCACCTTTGCTGGCTCGACATTTCTACCCGAGGTCCGAGCGGACCCCACCGCAGATTCCTCCTTCATCAGCGCCGTCAACGCCGCCGGAGGGGTCCTAGCCGGCAAGACGCACCTCCACGAATTTGCCTACGGCATCACCGGGGAAAATCCCCACTACGGCGACGTCGAGCACCCGCGCTTGCCTGAGCGCACCACCGGCGGCTCCAGCAGTGGTTCGGCCGCTGCCGTCGCGGCTGGCATTGTTCCTTTTGCTCTAGGGACTGATACAGGGGGATCCATTCGCGTTCCCGCTGCTTTTTGTGGCCTCTATGGTTTCCGCGGCGCTCCCCGCCAACCCTGGATCGCTGACGCATTTCCGCTTGCACCGAGTTTCGACACCGCCGGCTGGTTTACCTCAAATGCTGCAGATATGCGCACCGCCCTCGGCGCCCTTGTCGGCCTCGGTACGAGCACCCGCACCCCGCGCGGCTGCTACCTTGAGATACCCGGCCTCATCCCTGAAGTTGGCTCTGCTTGCCGTGCCGCCGCGGCGCGCCTTGCCCCGCCCGCCGACAACACCACGCGCACCGAACTCCTCCGTCGCTTCGCCGGCGCCTTGGATGCTTACAACATCGTCGTCGCTCTCGAAGCCTCGGCCGTTCACGCCACCTGGTCTACCGAATATAAAGACCGCTACGATCCAGCTGTATGGGCCCGCCTCAACCGCGTTCATGAATTCACCCCCGCCCAGGTCGCCTCCGCCGATGCGATGCTCACTGCCGTGCGCCTCGCGTGGACGAGTTACTTTCTCACCTTCGATTTTCTTATTCTACCCGCTGTGCACCGCCCCGCGCTTACAAAAGCCGAATGCACCCTCCCCCAACGCAGTCGCCTACTCGCGCTCACCGCCCCCGCCTCGATCGGCGGCCTACCTGTTCTTGCCCTTCCTGTAGCCCTAAATAACGGCTTCAGCGCCGGCCTACAGATCATCGTAAACAACCCCCAAAGCCCCGTCCTCCCATGGGCTCTACAAACGTTCTAAAAGTTCGGTGCCTCATTGTTGCGATAATTTCACGCCGAAAAATAATTAAATACCCCCAAGCGACTTTCAGCCATGGGCTGAAAACTCAAGAAAGCTAAATCCAGCTTGAAACTCGCTAAATTCAGCACCTCAAGCTGGCTTTCTTTCCAGCTTCCTATCTCGTCCAACTAGTGTCCTCTGCCGTCACTAACAACCCTTTCACCAACTCCTCGACGGCCGTCGAATTTCGGTCAGTCGAAAAACGCTACGGTCAAGGCCCAGTCATTATCGAAGACTTCAGCCTTTCGGCCGCGCGTGGAGATTTCATCGCATTGATTGGCCCTAGCGGCTGCGGCAAATCGACCCTGCTAAAACTGGTCGCCGGCCTAAGCCCGCTCACCCGCGGCGAGCTCATTTTTTCAGAGACGAATCCAAGCAATATTATAAATCAGGCGCCCAATTCAAACGCTGATTCGACTTACGACGATCTAGCTTATGTTTTTCAAGAACCGACGTTACTACCCTGGCTCACCGTCGCGCAAAATGTCGCACTCCCTCTCGATTTGCGCTCGGTTCCGTCGAACCAGCGCAGCACCCTAGTTCGCGATACGCTCGCGTTAGTCGGTCTCACGCCGCGCTCGGAATATTACCCACGCCAACTCTCCGGTGGCCAAAAAATGCGCGTCTCCATTGCCCGCGCGCTCGTCCTCTCGCCGCATATTCTATTGCTCGATGAACCTTTCGGCGCCCTCGACGAAATGACACGCGACCACTTAAATGAAGAACTCCTCGCGATCCGCGAACGTCTACGCTGGACCGCTTTCTTCGTTACACACTCGGTCGCTGAAGCCGTCTTCCTCGCCAATCGCGTTATCGTTATGTCCGCCAATCCCGGGCGACTGCACCGCGAGATCCGCGTCGACCTACCCTACCCACGCACAACCGCTACTCGACGCGATCCCGCCTACCACCGCATCGTCGATGAGGTCTCGCAACTACTCCGCTCCGTCGAGGAACTTACTACCGTTTAGGCCGTGTTGCTTCATATGCCTCGTCAAAAAATCTTTTCCATTATCCTGCCCGCTCTCGCCGGAGCGTTGTTCATCGCTATTTGGCATTTCATCCGCGTCTCGCTCTCTGAAGATTTTCGTTTCCTTCTTCCCTCGCCTAGCGAAGTCATCGCTGCATTCAGCGAGCAGGGCGACGAACTCTGGCGCGCCACGCTCAACACCACCGCGGGCGCCACCCTTGGTTTCCTCTCTGCTGTCGCCATCAGCTTCACCCTATCCCTGTTGCTCTCCCTTTCGCCACTTGTGCGGGTAACGTTTTATCCTTACCTAATGCTGCTACAGATGACACCCATCATCGTATTTGCGCCGATTCTAGTCCTTTGGGTCGGACCCGGTCTCAAGAGTGTCACCATCATCACCTTTCTTATTTGTTTCTTCCCCCTAGCCGTGAACACCACGCAAGGCTTAGTATCCACTGATCGCAACCTCGTTGAGCTGTTCCGCCTTTACCGCGCCACCAAATTTCAAGAAATCCTCCGGCTGCGTATTCCTGCGGCGCTCCCGTATTTTTTCACCGGTCTACGCATCGCTGCCACCCTAGCTCCGATCGGAGCCTTGGTTGGCGATTACACCGCCGGCAGCTCGGCCGGTGACGGCGGCGGTCTTGGTTTCCAAACGATCATCTACAGCAGCCAAGCTAAATACCCCGCTCTCTTTGCCACCGCTGCTGCCTGCTGCGCGCTCGGCTTCATCTTCGTCGCTGGCGTGATCTCGCTTAGTTGGTTAATGCTCCATCAATGGCACGATTCTTACGAACGCGCCGACACCTGATCTGCTCACTCTTATCCTACCTCCCACCATGAGACTTTTCCTTATTTTCAGCGCGTTCCTCGCATTTTCTAAAGCCGCTCACTCCGCTGATACCACCAGCCAAACACCTGCCCTGTATAAATTAACCGTCCAACTGGACTGGGTTGCCGAACCCGAACACGGTGGGATCTATCAAGCTGCCGCACGTGGCTTTTTTGCAGCCGAAGGACTCGACGTCACCATCGTTCCAGGCGGGCCGAACGCCTTCGTGGTACAAAAAATCGCAACCGGCCAAGCCCAAATCGGCCAAGGCGAAAGCACAGACATTCTGCAAAAAATCGCGACCGGCCTTCCCGTGCTCTCGGTGGCCGCCGTATTTCAAGACGATCCATCCGGCCTACTCGTCAACGCCGCCAGCAAAGTCCAACGCCTCGAAGACCTCCAAGGTAAAACCATCATCGCCCGTCCGGATTGGACCTTTCTAAAGTACCTAAAAAAACACTATGGCGTGAGCGTAAACGTCGTCCCGCAAAACTTTTCGGTCGCGGCTTTCCTCAGCGAAAAAGATGCCATTCAACAAGGCTACTTCATCGCAGAACCCTACCATATCGTGAAAGCAGGCGGCGCCAAACCTCGCTTTCTTTCCACGTGGGACGCCGGATTCCGCGCCTACGCCGTGCTTTTCACAAATCGTAAGTTCGCCCGTGAACACCCCGCCGAACTCCGCGCGTTTATACGGGCCTACATTAAAGGCTGGAACGATTACCTCACCGGGGACCCCACGCCTGCCCACAGCGCGATGAAAAAAGCAAATTCAGCTTTAACCGAAGAATTCGCCCTCGCTTCACGCCAGCTCATCCTCGATGAAAAACTCGTCACCGGTCGCGATGCCGACGGCGGTCCCGCCAACACGGGCAAACTCGCAGTCGCACGCTTCGCCACTCAAATCGCGCAACTTGAAGAGATCAGCGTCCTGCCAAAAAATAAAGTCACCGTCGAACAAGCCATGAGCACCGAATTCCTACCAACGCGTTAAGCAGCTGCACTCGCACTCGACTTAAAAAGGGGACGAAATTCAAGGTTCCCTTAGAGTTCGTTCTTTCGTCCTATTTTTAGGCCTAACCCCAATCATGCTCGCCCGTATCCGCGTTTTTTTTCGCTTCCAGGAAAGCGGCCTGCTCCTCGTCATCCTGGCACTTGGGCTATTGCTCACGGTCTTTGCGGGCAAGGTACGCACGCCAGTTTTCGAGCGTGCCAGCGACGGCAGCCGTAGTCGCGTTTTCACCACCAACGCCACGGGCGAACGCGTGCCACTAACCGTTGAGAAAAATAAATTTCTTAACGTCCAAAATCTCGCCCAACTCGCCAAAGACACGAGCTTCATCGCGGTCATGGCCGTCGGGATGGCCGTAGTTATCATCGCAGGCGGAATCGATCTGACCGTTGGTGCGATTTACGCACTCGCGTCGGTCGTAGGAGCCCTCGTGCTCCACGGTTATGGCGCCGAAGGACTAGCCACGACGAACTCGCCTATACTAGGAATTTTGCTCGGTGCCGGCGCTTGCCTTGGGATCGCCTGTCTGTGTGGCCTATTCACCGGAGGCCTCATTGTCGCACTCGGCGTACATCCATTTATAATCACGCTGGGCGGTATGGCGATTTTCCGCGGCATCGCCTTCGTCATCACCAAAGGCCAATCCGTCGGTGCCTTCCCCGCCGCTTTCCGTGATTTTGTCCGATTCGAGGTGGGCGAAGGCCTCAGTTTCGTGCCACTGATGACTATGGTGGTCGTTCTGATCGTAGGCTGGATTTTTCTTTCCCGACTCGCCGCCGGCCGACGCGTCTACGCCGTCGGTGGTAACGAACTCGCCGCACGTTTCAGCGGTATCCGCGTCGAGCGCGTGAAACTTGGCGTCTACCTTATCAGCGGTCTTTGCGCCGGTATCGCAGCGTTACTCTCGCTCGGTTATTACGGCGCCGCCACCTCTGGCGACGGCCAAGGCTACGAGCTTAACGTCATCGCCGCCGCCGTAGTAGGCGGTGCCAGCCTCACCGGAGGCCGAGGCTCAGCCTTGGGGGTCGTGCTAGGCGCATTAATTATCCAGATGATTTCCAGCGGTATCGTAATTCTAGGTATCGACCAAAACTACAGCCAGATCATCATCGGCTCCGTTGTCATCGCCGCCGTCGTCCTTGATCACCTCAATACCTGGCTCGCCCGCCGCCGCCTCACCACGGCAGCATACTAAGTTTCCCAAAACCCAAACTCTATGAAAAGAACCCTCCCATTGATCCGCGCCGCCTCCGCGCTGGTCCTCGCCTTCGCCGCCACCGTCACAACCGCACCCACAACCCAAGCCGCCGAGCAACCCCGCACGATCACGATTGGTCTGGTCGCCAAATCCCAAGGCAACCCCGTCTTCCAAGCCGCCCGCATCGGTGCCCAAGACGCTGCCAAAACCCTTGGCGCGAAACTCAATCTCAACATCAAAATTGATTGGCGTACGCCCAACGAAGAAGACGCCCAAAAACAAGCCGAGGCCATCGAACAACTCGTTCTTTCCGGCGCCGAGGGCATCGCCGTCGCCTGTTCCGATGCCAACAAACTGACGGATGCCATCAACGCTGCCGTTAATAACGGCGTGCCGGTCGCTACGTTTGATTCCGACGCTCCCGCATCCAAACGCTTCGTCACCTACGGCGTCGATGACATCGCTTGCGGCCAACAGACGATGGATGAACTCGCCAAAATCATGAACGGCCGCGGCGTTGTTGCAATCCTAGCCGGCAATCAAAACGCCCCCAACCTCCAAAAACGCGTCGCCGGTGTCCTAGAGGCCGCCAAAAAATATCCAGGCATTACGATCCGAGATACCTATTACCACAAAGAGACCCCCCAAGACGCCGCCGCCAAAGTAGAACAGGTCATGCAAGCTAACCCCGATATCACAGGTTGGGCCATGATCGGCGGCTGGCCGCTCTTCACCGAGAACGCTCTTAAATGGCAACCCGGCACCGTTAAATGCGTCGCCGTTGATGCCCTTCCCGCCCAGCTCGCCTACATTCGCAGCGGCCACGTCCCTGTCCTCCTCGCTCAACAATGTTACGAATGGGGTGCCAAATCAGTCGAACACCTCATCAATAAAATCGTCCTCAAAAAAGATCCTGTCGCCGTCAAAGACGTGAGCGCCCTCATCCCCGTCACCAAGGACAACCTAGAGGCCTTCGCTAAAAATTGGGATAAGTGGCTCCCCAAGTGATACGACGCTGACACACCGTGTCCGCTTATCTCGAGTTTCGCCAGGTCACCAAACGCTTCCCCGGCGTCCTAGCGCTCGACGATGTCTCTTTCAGCGTTGAGCGCGGCACGTGCCACGCGCTCATTGGCGAAAATGGTGCAGGCAAAAGCACATTGGGTAAAATTCTCGCCGGCGTTTACACTGCAGATTCCGGCCAAATTCTGATCGAGGGCAGAGCCATCGCGCCCCCTTCGCCACTAGCGGCTCGTGAGCTCGGTGTCGCGATGGTCCACCAAGAGCTCGCGTTCTGCCCCAATCTCTCCGTCGCTGAAAACCTCTGTCTCGGTGACCTCCCACGCCGAGCGGGTTTCGTTGATCGCACCGCTCTGATCGCCCGCGCACGCTCGATGCTGGCGGCAGTCGGCGCCGACATCGATCCCGAAACTCTCATTGGCACACTTTCTACCGGCCGAGAACAACTCGTTCAAATTGCCGCCGCGGTCGGCACCGGCGCTCAAATCATTGTCATGGATGAGCCCACGAGCTCATTGTCGGCCACGGAGACCGCTGATTTTTTCCATCTTATCGGTAAGTTAAAAGCCCGCGGCCTCACTCTCATTTACGTCTCACATCGGATGGAGGAACTCTTCGCTCTTTGCGATCACATCACAGTCCTGCGCGATGGTCGCCATATCGCAACCGAGCCCATTTCTGACACTCAGCCAACTCGCGTCGTCACCCAGATGATTGGTCGCGAACTCCGAGCTCATACGCCCGCCCATCTTGCCCGCACGCTCGGTCCGGTCCGGCTCAATGTTGAAAATTTCTCCTCCTACGGGGCTTTCAAAGATATCAATTTTTCGATTCGGGCCGGTGAAATTGTGGGCATCGCCGGCATCATGGGCGCCGGCCGAAGCGCATTGGTCCAAGCCATCTTTGGCCTCGATCCCAAGGCGACCGGACACATTTCGATCGACGAACAACCGCTCAAGCTAGGATCGATCGAGCATGCACTCGCCGCTGGCTTAGGCCTCGTTCCGGAAGATCGCAAACGCCAAGGGCTCGTGCTCGACCTTAACTGTCGCGAAAATACCGCACTCGCCGCCCTTCCGCTACTTACGCGCCTGGGTTTCGTGCGCCGTAACGCTGAGCGCACCCTCGCAACCAAGTACGCCCAACGCCTACGCATCAAAACACCCTCGCTAGAGGCGCTCACCGCCGGCCTGAGCGGCGGTAACCAGCAAAAAATCGCTCTCGCTAAATGGCTCGCCCGCGATTGTGACGTACTGTTGATCGACGAACCCACGCGCGGCGTCGACGTCGGTGCCAAAGCCGAAATCTACCAACTGCTCGACGAGCTAGCCTGCGAGGGCAAAGGGTTGCTCGTAGTGTCTTCAGAATTACCTGAACTCATCGGACTTTGTCGGCGTATTATTGTGCTTCGAGCTGGCCAAATCGCCGGTGAAGTCTCGCGCAGCGCTTTTAGTGAAGCTTCTTTAATGCAGTTAATGGCCGGCTTGAACGCCGCCGCTTGATCTTTCGTCTCAAGGAAGCCGCATCTTAGGTCCGATCCGCCAACTAACGCAGCTCGTCGGACAATTTCTGCGCAGCGGACTGCTAGCCATGGGATTATAATGCTACCATGAAAACCATCCTGACCCCGATTGATTTTTCCTGTGTAAGCGAAGCCGTCATCGATTCCGCCCGCGTCCTTGCTCGAGCCTGCGGCGGGCGCATCGTAATCATGAGTGTAGCGCAACCGCCCGTCATAACCAGCGACTATGGTCCGATGCTCGAGAATATCGGAGAGATCATCGCCGCGAGCGAAAAAACGATCGCCCGCCAACTCAAACACCTCGCCGCGAAAATCGAAACCGCCGACCTGCCGATTCAAACCGTGCAACTAACCGGAGCGCCGGCACCGTTGATTTTGGAGCAAGCCGAAAAAGAAAACGCGGATTACATCGTCATGGGTTCCCATGGTCACACTGCCTTCTACGATCTTCTCGTCGGTAGCACGACCCATCAAGTTCTCAGGAAATCACCTTGCCCGGTGATGATAGTGCCTCCGCCGATCAAAAAAGTCACCCATCGTAAATCGAAGTAACCTTAGAGCAAAATTAGCCTCCACCAATGAGTTAAGCTAGACCGCATACCTTATTGCTGGCACGTAATCTATGAAGGCTGTCGTTGAATATTATCGTTTCGCGGAGTTGCCAAACGCGAGAAGCCTTGTTCTGGATAGAATATGCGTCTCCCCGCCGCCCTCACCCCGCGTTTCACCTTCAGCGCTGTGCTTTTGGCCGCGCTTGCCCTCACCAGCCAAAACCTAAGTGCTCAAGCGCCCGCCACCGTGCCCCCGGCGCCCGCTGCGCCGTTACCTGATGTTGTTCCAATCAATCTATTCAGTGTTCCAGAGGGCTTTGAAGTCACCCTTTGGGCTAAGACCCCTATGGTGCGAAACCCCACCAACATGGATATCGATGCCCAAGGCCGTATCTGGATCACCGAGGGTGTAAACTACCGTAAACACGAGGGTCGCAACCCCCTCGGTGACCGCATCACCGTATTATCAGACACCACAGGAGGCGGACGCGCCGATGCCGCGCATACTTTTGTCCAAGAACCCGGCCTCGTCGCCCCGCTAGGTATGGCGGTTATCGACAACCGTATCTTCGTCTCCAACGCACCAGATCTTATCGTCTATACCGATGTGGACCGAGACGGAAAATTCAACCCCGCCATCGATAAGCGCGACGTCCTGCTGACCGGCTTTAACGGCCGCAACCACGACCACTCGCTGCACTCCGTAACATTCGGCCCCGATGGCCTGCTTTATTTTTCCCAAGGTAACTGCGGCGCAATGTTTACCGACCGCTCTGGGCAGACCTTCCGCGTCGGCAGCCCCTATGATCCGGTCAACAGCGGCGGCGCCGGCGCCGTGTTCGGTTGGCGCCCACCCGAGATCGCAGGCGCTAAGAGTGACGACGGCCACGTATACGTGGGCGGTTTCACCGTCCGCATGCAGCCGGATGGCACCAAGGTCGAAATTATCGGCCAAAATTACCGTAACAGCTACGAGCAAACAATCACCTCCTTCGGCGACGTCTTCCAAAACGACAACGACGATCCACCTGCTTGCCGCACGACTTTTCTCATCGAATACGGTAACCTTGGCTTCGCCTCCCGCGATGGCAAACGCACTTGGAACGCTGACAAACGACCAGGCCAAAACGTCCCCACCGCCGAGTGGCGCCAAGATGATCCCTTCACGATCCCTTCCGGTGATGTCTACGGCGGCGGTTCACCGACCGGTATTGTTAGCTATGAGGGCGATGCCTTCGGAGAGAAATGGCGCGGAGCCCTCTTTAGCTGCGAACCCGGCCGCAACACCGTCTTCGGTTACTTTCCTAAGACCCAGGGCGCGGGCTACACCCTCGATCGTTTTGATTTCGTCACAACCAATGTCGAAAAGAAATTCGAAGGTGTAGACTTCAAGGGTGGCACCAACTCCATCACCGGCGAAATTAAAACGTATTTTCGTCCCTCCGATGTCACGGTGGGCCCGGATGGCGCACTTTACGTTGCCGATTGGTTCGACCCACGGGTAGGCGGCCACCAAGACCTCGACGACAAAACTGTCGGGGCCATTTACCGCATCGCGCCTAAGGGCTTCAAATCCGTCATCCCGCACTACGATCTGAACACCACTCAGGGCCAAATCACCGCGCTGAAGAGCCCTACCATTAACGTGCGGGCATCTGGCTTTATTCGCCTCAAAGCTCAGGGCTCGGTCGCTGTCCCAGCGGTGACCGCATTGCTGAGTGACAGTAATCCGTTCATTCGCGCCCGCGCCATTTACCTGCTCGCGCAACTCGGTGCCACCGGCGTCGCCACCGTGGAAAAACAACTAACCTCCGCTGATGCTCAGATACGCGTCGTCGCCTACCGCGCTCTGCGCCGTGCTGGCCAACCCTACCTCGCACACGCGGCTAAACTTGCCACCGACCCCTCCGCCGCTGTCCGCCGTGAAGTCGCCACTTCGCTTCGGGATGTGCCTTTCGCCGCTGCCCGCGATATCCTCCTCAACCTCGCTCGAGGTTACGACGGCTCAGACCGTTCCTACCTCGCCGCCTGGGGTATCGGTGCCACTGACAAAGAAGCTGATCTCTACGCCGCCATGGCCGCCGCTCAGACCGAAAAAGATCCTTTAAAGTGGACCTCCGCTTACGCTCAACTCGTTTGGCGCCTCACCCCGGCTGACGCCGCACCCGCCTTCGCCGCTCGCGCCGCCGCCACCACGTTGTCCGACGAGGAACGTCTAGCCGCAACCACCGCCCTCGGCTATATACCAACCCAGACCGCCGCCTTTGCAGTCCTCGACCTCGCCCAGAAAGCCACGGGCAAAGTCCAGACCGCTGCCCTCTGGTGGACGCTCAATTACAAAGACTCCCGTTGGGCCGCCCATAATTTGAACGCTGAACTCAAAGCCCGTGGCCTCTACGACGCAGAGAAAGTTAAAATTACCGCGAGCGTGATCGAGCCTCAGCCCCCAACCAAGCTCCCGAGCATCGCCCAACTCGCCCTCCTCAAAGGTGACGCCACCCGCGGAGCCGGCCTCTCCGCCGCCTGTCTAATGTGCCATCGCATCGGCGACCAAGGCGCCGAATACGCACCCAACCTCACCGGTTTCGCCAGTCGCCAGACCACCGAAGTGGTCATCAACTCTATCGTAAATCCATCTAGCGACATCGCCCACGGCTACGAGGGCACAGAGTTTATCCTCAAAGACGGCACGATCGTTGATGGCCTGGCTCTGACCTCCGGAGATCCCACCGTAGTTCAAACCATGGGCGGGGCCACGCAGATGATTCCGGCAGAAAAAATCAAATCCCGTAAACGTCTCACTCGCTCACTCATGATGAGCGCTGAGCAACTCGGCCTGGGCGCCCAAGAAGTCGCCGACGTCGTTGCTTACTTGAAAACAAAGTAGGTCCACTTCCTTTGCGAAATCGCTGACACGCGAGTGGCTTAACCTTCAGCCCCGACCCCAAGTCGGGGCTTTTTTTGTAGGCTGAGATTAACCAAGAGTATCTCCACGGTCGCTTTTTGGATTACCCTCGCTAGACCGAAACCTGTTCACCGTCAAAACCCTCCTCGCCGTGAGCTTCCATTTATTCCGCCTACTCTTCGCCACGCTCCTTGCTTCGCTGGGAGCTGCCCTAGCAACGACGACACCGGTCGCGCCAAACGAGGGTTTTACCCCCAAAGAACTCGCCCAAGGCCACACCGACGGATCCCTACTCGCCTTACCCCGCGCCCTCCATCGCGTTGGCGCCGATGCCGCTGAGAACCTAGAAGGGCGCCGCCTTATCCGAAAATTTTCCCGCTTTGACGACCTTCGCGTCCTCGCTCCTGCCGCCGGCGAAACCACCACCGAAGCCATCACCCGTCTTCGCGCCACCGGCCGCTACGAATTCGTCGAGCCCGATTACTTACTCCACGTCGACACCACCCCCAACGACGCCCGCTTTTCCACCCAGTGGTCCCTCGCCAACACCGGCCAAGTTAACGGCGTCGTCGGAGCGGATATCTCCGCTCTTGCAGCTTGGGACACCCTAACCGACGCCTCTGCTGTCATCGTCGCAGTCATAGATTCTGGTGCCCGGCTCACCCACGCCGATCTCGCTGCCAATTTGTGGCGCAACCCAGCTCCCACCATCGGGGACCTTAACGGCATACGCGCCACCAGCGGCCGCGGCACGATAACCAGCGGGGACCCCACCGACGACGAAGGTCACGGCTCCCACGTAGCCGGTATTATTGGAGCGGTCGGCAACAATGGCAGCGCCGGCGCTGGTCTCACAGGTGTCGCTTGGAAAGTGCAGATCATGCCCCTCAAGTTCATCACCTCCGCCGGCACCGGCGCCACCTCGGACGCCGTAGCCTGTATCGATTACGCCATCGCCCACGGCGCCTCCATCATCAACGCCTCCTACGGCGAATCCGCCGGTAACTTCTCGCAATCCCAATACCTCGCCATCCGCAGAGCCCGCGATGCTGGTATTATCTTCGTCGCCGCCGCGGGCAACGATTCCGCCAACCTCGACCTCTCCCCCCATTACCCAGCTAGCTACAACCTCGACAACGTTATCGCGATCGGCGCCTCTGCCCGACGGGACGAAGCCGCCGCCTATTCCAACTACGGCGCCACGGTCGAACTCTTCGCGCCTGGCTCCGAAATTCTCTCGCTTGGTTACACCTCAGACGTCGCCTCCGCCACTCTCAGTGGCACTTCCATGGCTGCACCTCACATCTCCGGCGCACTCGCCCTAGTTAAAGCCCGCTTTCCCGCTGATTCGCCCCGACAATTGATCAATCGCCTCCTGCGCTCGGTCGACCGCCCCGCCACTCTGGCCGGCAAATCCCTGACTAACGGTCGCCTTAACCTCGCCCGCGCCCTCACCTCCACCGACAACCGCCCGTTCAACGACGACTTCGCTTCCCGCGCCATCCTTAACTCCGACAACATCACCGCCCGCGCCACCAACCTTGGCGCCACTCGCGAAACCGACGAGCCCCTCCCTGCCGGCCTCGCCAACGGCTCCGGCTCCCTCTGGTGGCAATGGTCTACCACCGTCGGCGGTACCGTCTCCATTAGTACCACAGCTGATACCACCTACGACACCGTCCTTGCCGTCTACACCGGCTCCACCCTCACCACACTCACACCCATCGCCGCCAATGATGACGCCCCCGGCGGAACCGGCACCAATAGCCGCGTCACTTTCACGGCGATACCCGGCGTAAATTATCAAATCGCGATCGAAGGTAAAAATGGTGCCACCGGCTTCGTCGTTCTCGACATCGCCACCATCCCCGCCAACGACGCCTTCGCCAACGCCCTCACCCTCAGCGGGCCTACGGCCCTCGTCGTCACCACCAATAAAGGCGCCTCCCGTGAATCCGGCGAACCTCGCATCCTCAATAATGCCGGCGGCACTTCCCTGTGGTATCAATGGACCGCACCCAGCACCGGCCGCTACCAATTCGCCGTTTATAGTAATGATATCGACCCTTTCCTCGCCGTCTACACCGGCTCCGCGCTCTCCAACTTAAACCTAGTGGCCGCCAACGACAGCGACCGCTCCGACTCCGCTAATACTTCGGCCTTAGTGACCGTTGAAGCCACCGCCGGAGTCACCTACCGCATCGCCGTCGACGCCAAATCCGGCGCAGGCGCCCTCACTCTCACCCTAAACGATACCCTCTGGCAGGCCGCCGCCACTGACAGCATCACCCCCTCACCTACCGTCGCCCCAGACGGCACCGTGTATGCCGGTAGCGCCGATAAAATTCTGTACGCCTTCAACCCCGACGGTTCCCAAAAATGGGCCTATCTCACCAGCGGCACCCTAGATAGCGCCTCCGCCGCCCTCGGTGCCGATGGCACCCTGTATGTCGGCTCTAACGATAGCATCGTCTACGCCCTTAAACCGGACGGCACCCTACTCTGGTCCCAATCCCTCGATACCACCACCCGCCCAGGCGCCTCCAACTCGATCGCCATTGCCGCCGATGGCACCCTTTACCTCAAAGCCTCTGACGGCTATGTCTACGCCCTCAATCCCACCGACGGCTCCCGCATATGGCGCGCTTACATTAACGCCCCCGATGGCTCGCACTACGGCAGCCCCAGTATCGCAGCCGACGGCACCATTTATTGCGGATCCTCGGACAACAGCCTCTACGCCCTCAATCCCGATGGCTCAAAAAAATGGACCTTCACACCCGCCACCGCTGACGGCGGCATCTATTCCCCGCCGGCCATCGACACCAACGGCAACCTCTATTTCACCACCCTAACTGGTGCGATCTACTCGGTCAGCGCCAGCGGCAGCCAGCGCTGGCGCTTCACCTCCGGGGGCAACTGTTCGTCTTCCCCTGCCCTGAGCGCCGACGGCGCCACGCTTTATTACGGCGGCTACGATAAGAAACTCTACGCCCTTGCCACCGCCAACGGCGCCCTACGCTGGACCGCCCCGCTCGGCGACGAAGTGCGCGCGAGCTCCCCTGCTATCGATGCCAACGGCGTGATCTACATCGGCTGCTACGATAAAAAACTCTACGCCATCAATCCCGATGGATCCCTCAAACGCACTTGGGCTACTGCCGAATTCATCCGCTCTTCTCCCGCCATCGCCGGCACCACTCTTTACGTCGGCAGCAACGACCACAAACTCTACGCCATCAACCTAGGGGTCTCCGCCGCGGGCGGCCCCTGGCCCCAATACCGCGCCAACGCCCGACGCCTCGGCCGCAGCCTCACCGAAACTCTTGCCATCACCGCTGAACCTAGCCCGGTGGTTGCGACCGTCGGAACTTCCGCCAACTTCAGTGTCACCGCCACCGGCACCGGCCCGCTTGCTTACCAGTGGTTCAAAGCGGGTGTCGCCCTCGCCGGCGCCACCAACGCCACCCTTGATTTGCCCGCCGTCACCACGGCCCAAGCCGGCAACTATACCGTACGCATCACCGGACCCCAAGGTAGCGTCACCAGCGCCGCCGCGATCCTCACCGTCAACGCCGCCCCTACCGGCCTCACCAGCCGTTTGAGCAACGTGTCGGTTCGCACCACCCTCACTGCCGAGCAAATCCTCATCGTTGGCCTCACCATGAACGGCGGGAAAAAAGATCTGCTACTGCGTGCCGCGGGCCCCTCCCTCAGCACCTTCGGCGTCACCAATCCGATGCCCGACCCCAGACTCACCCTTTACAACGGCACCACCGCCAGCGCCACCAACGATAACTGGGCCGGCGACCCGGTTGTCCTGGCCGCAAACGCCGCCCAAGGCGCCTTTCCCTTCCTCGCCACCACCAGCCTCGACGCTGCCCTCGTCGCCAACATCGAAGGCGGTCGCACCCTCCAAGTCTCTGGCCCAACCGCCGGCACGGTCATCGTCGAGGCCTACGACGCCGGCACGGGTAACACCACCCGCCTGACCAATCTATCTGCCCGCAACCAAGTCGGCACCGGCGCCAACATCCTCATTGCCGGCTTCACCCTCACCGGCTCCGGCACTAAAACCGTCCTGCTCCGCGCGGTCGGCCCCGGCCTAGCACGCTTCAGCGTTAGCAACACCTTGGCCGACCCCAAACTCGCGCTTTTTAATGCTTCCTCCGAAAAAATTGCAGAAAACGACACGTGGTCACCTACGCTCACCCCGACCTTCTCCGCCGTCGGCGCCTTCAGTCTAACCTCAGGCAGTAAGGACGCCGCGCTCCTCGTGACTCTCGCCCCTGGCGGTTACACCGTCCAAGTCTCCGGCGCCAATGCTACCAGTGGCCAAGCCATCGTTGAAATTTACGAAGTCCCCTAACTTCGACGAATCACCCCACCCGTACCGCTTTCGGGCTTTACCGGCTTAAACCGCGCCGCCTGAATCATCCTGTGGCTACGCCCAAAACCATCGGCGCCGATGATATTCACGCCGCCATCCATCAAATCGCTGCCTCCATCGCCGATCGCCAGCGCGCCGGCGATCGCTTGATTCTTCTCGGCATCGCCAACGGCGGCATCCCGCTCGCACACCGCATTACCGCTCACCTCGCCACCCTCAGCCCGCGACTCGCCGCCAAATCCGGCTCCATCGATATCTCGTTTCACCGCGACGACATCGGCCGCAACCCCATCCCGAAAGAATTCACGCCCACGGTACTTCCCGCCGACGTCAACGGTGCCCGTATCATTCTTGTCGACGATGTACTCTTCTCGGGCCGCACCGTCAAAGCCGCCCTTGACGAACTCTTCGATCACGGCCGTCCGGCCAAGGTCGAACTCGCCGTCTTGGTCGACCGCGGCCACCATCTCATGCCCGTCGCCGCCGATTACGTGGGCTTCCATCTGGGTACCGCCGTCGCAGAAAAAGTCGTCGTCCTCTTGGACGAAAAAAACTCGACCCGCGACCGCATTACCGTCCGCCCCGCTGCCTCGGTAAACTGATTTCTCTTCTCTTTAATTTTTACCATGCCCTGGACCCGTCGCCACCTCCTCACCATCGAGGAACTTTCCCTCGCCGAAATCGGCCAGATCCACACCACCGCTACAGCCTTCAAAAAAATCCTCAGTCGCAGCGTGAAAAAAGTTCCCGCCCTGCGCGGCAAGACCATTGTTAACCTCTTCCTCGAGCCCAGCACTCGCACCCGCATGGCCTTCGACATGGCCGCCAAGCGCCTGAGCGCCGATGTCATCTCGCTGGACGGCGCGAGCTCCAGCACCACTAAAGGTGAAACCCTCCGCGACACCGCCGAAAATATCCGCGCGCTCGGAGCTGACATGATCATTTTGCGCCACGCCGCCGCCGGCTCACCGCTGTATCTATCCAAGTTTCTAGACATCCCTGTCATCAACGCCGGTGACGGTGCCCACGAACATCCCACGCAAGGTCTACTCGACACCTTCACGATGCTCGAACACCTCGGCTCCTTGAAGGGCCGTAAGGTCGTCATCCTTGGCGACATTCTTTTTAGCCGCGTCGCTCGCTCCAACATCCACGCCCTCACCAAACTCGGCGCCGCCGTCACGCTCGTTGGTCCTTCCACACTCGTGCCGCACTGGTTCACCGATCTCGGAGTGAAAGTTTCCCACGATCTGCGTAGCGCCCTAGCGGACGCCGAGGTCGTCATGCTCCTGCGCATCCAACACGAGCGCCAGTCCAGTGGTCACTTCCCCTCGCTCGGAGAATACACCAGCATGTTTGGCCTCAACAAAACCCGCGCCAGCTGGCTTAATCCCAAAGCCATCATCATGCACCCCGGCCCCATCAACCGAGGCGTCGAGATCGACAGCGAACTGGCCGACGGCGACCGCAGTGTCATCCTGGAACAAGTCACTAACGGCATCGCCGTCCGCATGGCCGTCCTGTACCTTTGCTCTGGGGGCCAACCCGAATCCGTGATGCCTGCCACCGCTTAAACCGTCCGCCCTTTTCACGTCGCACCCGCTTAGCCGCCATGTCCACTTTTTGGATTCAAAACGCCCGCATCATCGACCCCGCCGCCAAACGTGACGCCGTCGGTGCGCTTTATATTTCCGACGGTAAATTCGTTACCGCCCTTTCCGCCGCCGCCAAAAAACGCGCGAAAAAAATCGATGCCACCGGCCTAGTCGCCTGCCCTGGCTTGATTGACGTCCACGTCCACTTTCGCGAACCCGGCCAGACCCACAAAGAAACCATCGCCACCGGTTCCCGCGCCGCCGCCGCTGGCGGTTTCACCACGGTCGTGTGCATGCCCAACACCGCACCGGTCGCAGACAACGCCGGCACTATCCAGCTCATCAACGACTCCGTCCGCCGTGATGCCGTGGTCCGCGTCCTTCCCACGGGCTGCATCACCGTTGGCATGAAAGGCGCCGCCCTCGCTCCGATCGGCTCCCTCAAACGCGCCGGCGTCGTCGCCATCACCGACGACGGCGATTGCGTCCAGTCGAACGAACTCATGCGCCGCGCCTGCGAGTACGCCAAGATGTTCAATTTACCAATCATGGACCATTGCCAGGATCACTCCATGACCGTCGGCGCGGTCATGAACGAGGGCGTCATGTCGACCCGACTCGGCCTGCGCGGGTGGCCCAACGCCGCCGAAGATCTTATCGTCGCCCGCAACGCCATCCTCTCCGAACACACCGGCGCCCACATCCACCTCCAACACATTTCCTCGCGCCACTCCGTGGACATCATTCGTCGCGCCAAGGCCCGCGGCGTGAAAATCACCGCCGAGGCTACGCCTCACCACATCGCCCTCACCGACGAATCTCTCGCGACCTACGACACCCATTTTAAGATGAACCCGCCGCTCCGCACCGAGGAAGACCGGCGCGCCATCATCGCCGGCCTACGCGACGGCACGATCGACATCATCGCCACCGACCACGCACCGCATACCGACTACGAAAAAGATAAAGAATTCGACTTCGCACCCAACGGTATCCTCGGCCTCGAAACGGCACTTCCCGTTACCCTCGCCATTCTTCTGCGCCAGGAAAAATTCAAGCTGCCCTTTGTCATCGATCTGATGACACGCCGTCCCGCTCAGCTCCTCGGTCTACCCGCCGGCACGCTCGCCGAAGGCGCCGCCGCCGACCTCTGCCTTTTCAATCTTAACGAAGACTGGACCTACGACGCCAAAGCGGGCTGGAGCAAATCCAGCAATTCCCCTTGGCACGGCACCACCCTCACGGGCCGCGTTAAGACCACCTTCGTCGGCGGGAAAATCGTCTTCGCGCAGGGTAAAATTTCCTAAAGTTTCGGCGCTAAGATCGCCCATCGGCACCGCCCCAATAACGAGCCCCCGATCAATCAGCTCGGCCCGAGAGCTTGCTCGCGCGCCCATTTTCCTGCGCAATCAGGCGCACATGCCCGCCCTCTCCGCCCAGATCGCCGTTGGCCTTGAACTTTCGCTGCTTCTTAGCGGCGCTTGGCTACTCTGGCGACTAATCCTCAGCCCCGCAGCTCGCGCCGAACGCCCCACCCCGCTACTAGCAACGTGGGAGATTTCTCTTACCGATTTTTTGCTCTTTCTTTGGTGCGTGATCATCGGCGGGCTCATCTGCCAAGTCGGCCTAACCCAACTATTCAAACACGCTAACCTGACCTCAACTCAACGACTCATCTTTGTCGGTGGCGGTTTTCAATTCGGCATGTTGGTCGGCATCGCATTTTTTCGACTAATCTTGCAGCGGCGTGTCCTCAGCCCCGATTCACCCGTAACCCTCCACCCCGCGCTGAGCGGTCTGGCCACGTTTCTTATTGCACTGCCGGTTCTCACAGTTGTCAGCGCCGTCTGGCAATTTTTACTCCAATGCTGCGGTATCGAGGCCGAAAAACAGGATCTCATTGCCATGTTCGCCGACGCCAAATCACCCGGCTTACTTACCTTCATGATTTTTTTGGCGATCGTCCTAGCGCCCATCACAGAAGAACTCCTTTTTCGGGCCGGCATTTTCCGCTACTTACGCACGCGCCTGCCGCGTTGGGCCGCGCTGCTCATTCCGTCCGTTCTCTTCGGCGCTCTCCACGCCAACCTAGCTAGCTTTGCACCACTCGTTGCCCTGGGTGTCGTCTTCTCCCTCGCCTACACTCGCACCGGTCGTATCGCCACCACGATCATAGCGCACGGGCTTTTCAATTTAAACACCATCGTCCTTATCTTCTCCGGCGTGACTGCATGAGGTCGCCCGCCGGCCTCGACATTTTTCTTCACGCACGACGTGGCTAAAAAACTTTCCAGCTTTCCCTTCGCCCGGAAAACCTCCGACTCCGTCGCCGCACTCGGCGAAGAAAAACTCATTGTCGCCATCAGACGTTGGCTGGGCAACGCCTCGCCTCGCGCCCCCTTCGGTATCGGCGACGACTGCGCCGTGCTCCCCGCTGCGCGCGGTCCGCAACTAATCACCGTCGATCCCGTGATCTACGGACGTCACTTCGATGCCTCGATTCCGCCCCGCGCCGTCGGCGGCAAACTGCTCAAGCGCAACCTCAGCGACCTCGCCGCCATGGGCGGTCGCCCCACGGCTGCAGTCCTCGCACTTACCCTCGACCCAAGCACCAGCCTCGTTTGGCTCGAAGCGTTTTATCGGGGCCTCGCCGCCTGCGCCCGTCGCTATAAAACTCCCATCGTCGGCGGCGACATCGCCCAAGCCGATGGCGTGCTTGCCGCTAGCCTCACGCTTCTCGGCCGAGCGAGCGGCCCACGCGTCCTCACCCGCACCGGCGCCCGCTGCGGTGATTCAATTTACGTCACCGGTAAGCTCGGTCGCAGCCTGCGCTCCGGTCATCATTTCAAATTTTCTCCACGTCTCGCCGAAGGCACATGGCTTGCACGTCAACCTAGCGTCCGAGCCATGATGGACGTCAGCGACGGCCTCGCCAAAGATCTTCACGCCCTCACGCCAAGCGGCGCTGTGCCCGCTCTCGAAGCCGACATGTTGCCTCTACGCCGCGGCGCCGATTTCCGAGCCGCCCTCACCGACGGCGAGGACTACGAACTGGTATTCGCCCTCGCGGCCCGCGCCGATACTAACCTATTCGCCGCTGCTTGGCGCCGCGCCTTTCCCCGCACGCGCCTCACGCGCATCGGCTACTTGGCCCACCGCGATGCGCTGCCGCAAAGCTCCCTACGTCTCGACGCTTTTTCCGGCTATGAACATCTTAGATAAACTTCGCGCCGGCATCACCACCGCCAGCGCCGATGCATCCCAAGCCATCGCCGCCGAATTCGCGAGCGCCCTCCCGGAAACCTGCACCCTCGCGCTGCACGGTGATCTCGGAGTCGGCAAAACCACTTTTGTGCAAGGCCTCGCGCGAGGCTTTGGCATCACCGAACACGTAACAAGTCCCACGTTCAACATCTACACCGTGCACCGCGGAAATTTGCGCACGCTCGTCCACCTTGACGCCTATCGCCTGGAAACCACTGCGCAGATTGAATCGCTCCTAATCGAAGATTTTCTCAATCCGCCTTGGTGCCTCGCCGTCGAGTGGCCAGAAAAAATCAGGGCTTGGATTCCTGCCAACCCACTCCACCTCGACCTCGGTATCACCGCAGACGAACACCATACTATTCGCCTGCGTTAAAAAAAAGCCCGCATCGGGACGACGCGGGCTGAAAAAAGCAGCGGCACCTCCAAGCGCGCCACTTGAATCGATTAAGCCGAAGGGGCCGCTGGTGGCTCCGATTTTGGTTCTTCGGTCACCGGCGCAGATGACGCCACTTCTGGACTCGCCGTCGCTGCGACGGCAGAAGGCGAGGCGGGCGCTTCAGGGAAGTTTTCCGGATCGTGTTCAGCGGCTTCAACCTCGCGCTTGCGGGCCTCAACCATTGCGGGGGGCGCGTAGAGAGTTCCATCGATGAACTCGGTGACGTAACCTTCACGCACGAGCCAGGGTAGATCGCTCTGCAAGCGGGCGAGTTTATCGCGTTGCTCGACGGTAAGCGCCTGCTCAACAGGCGCGGGAGCACTCTCACCTTCGGCCACCGGCGCGGCAGGCGGCGGCGGGGCAATGTTAAGAAATTTGCGACCGAGCTCGCCGGCTTTCACCATCGGGTTCGCCTCGATAAAGGAGATCAGCGCGCCAATGCTGTCCGAGAACGTCTGGCCCGGAACGCGGAATTTCCGCTTCACCGCGCACACATAGCTGACGCCCTTCGAGCCTTTCTTAAAGATCGTAAAATGCTCGCGGCGGAGACGACCGCGGAGCGCATTAGCGGTATCAAGGGGGAAACGACGTTGACGCTCGAGCGAGCCTTCGACAGCGCGGCGAATCTCACCCGGGGGCAAGAGCTCAAGATTCTTACCGTGCAAGCGTGCTAGCTCGACTGAGCGAATGACTTTGTCACGCGCGTTGGCGAGTAAATAGGCCTTGGCTTCTTCGAAGGAATCAAACGCCACCACTAGTGGAGCCGCAGCGACTTCGGCCACAGGGGCACTCTCGGGCGCAGGCGCAGTTTCAGCAGAGGTGGCCTCAGGTGCAGCAACCTCACTTGGAGCGGTCTGGGTTGCAGCTGCGACCACGGTCTCTGCTACTTTTGCAGCCTTGGCCGGTTTTGCGGCGGGTTGTTTCCACGTGTAGCGCGTGGCCTTCTTCATTTTTTCGAGCCAAGCTTGGATCGCTTCAGGCTCGCGCACGGTTTCGATTCGGGCCTTGAAAGCCTCAAACGGCATACGGTCGACTTTCGCCGCATAATGCTGCTGCACGAGCTGGTTGTAGAGATGGTAATTAGGCGGCCCAAGCAATTCGCCCGTCACCCCGCAGCGATTAACGACTTGGAAGTTGCCTTTGGGCGGATCGATCACGACGTCAGCCGTGTCGAAGAACGTGCCAAGGTGCTTGGTCAACACGTGAGACAGAGCGGCTTCTTCGTTTTCAAAGGGCAACCCATCTGGCACGGAAATCACAAAACCCGCCGAAGCCGCAGCATCAGGCGCAGGTTTGCGCGCGAGTACGACGACAAAACGATCGGTCTTTGCCACCACCGTGCGCGCCACCTCGAAAAGTTCGATAGTGCGGCACGATTTACGAATGGTCTGCACGAGCGTAGTGAAGCTCGTGTCTTCCGGGTAGAACGTAGCCGTGAAATAGGGACTGTCGTAAGGACCGCGATCGACCGGTTCGCCACGGCCGCCGAAACGGCCGCCACGTTCACCGCCACCGGGGCCATCGCGGCGCGGACCGCCAGGACCTTCACGGCGTGGGCCGCCACGAAATTCACCCTGACCCTCGCGGGGAAAGGCAGGACGTTCACCAGAAAATTCACGCCGCTCAGGGGCACCACCACTGGGGCCACTAAGGGGGCCAGGACCAGGGCCACCAGCCGGACGATTAAACGCACGTCGGTCGCGGCGCTCAGGCGCACCGCTGCCGCTGTCACGACGCGGACGATCATCGCCGCCTTCGCGGCTACGCCGCTCGTTGGGCGAAGATTTGTCCTGCACCCATGAGGTGCCGAAGCTGAAGCCACTCAATTGGCTCAGATCGAGTTTATTAAGATCGGCTGGCGGAGATTTCTCCTGGGGCGCGTTGTCGTCCATGATGTCGGTAAAGCGGACGTTGAGTCCGCGAAGGTTGGCTTAGTGTGTGCAGGCGAGAGCCTACACAAGATACAGTCCAAACACGACTCGGACAGAGGCAAGCGGTTTCCGCAGGGGAATGCACCTTCATCGCTTTCAACCCTTTTACTTAAAAATGGTGCTCGGGACAGGACTCGAACCTGCACGCCTTACGGCACACGCCCCTCAAACGTGTGTGTCTACCAATTCCACCACCCGAGCAAAAATGAATAGAGGAAAGTAGAATAGATGAAATCCCTTACGCCTTGTAAAGCCCGTAAAATAAAAAGACCCAAATTGGCTTTGACCCTCCTCTTGCGTCGCCGAACCTAGCCGCATTGCTGCCATGTCTATCGACGCCGTCCACGCCGCCCTACTCACCTCCTACCAAGCCGATGGGGGCATCAACCACCTCGATGGCGTGAATCTGCCCGCGCAAGAATCAGTCAACACGCTAGCCCGCGATTACATGCACCTGCTTTTCCCGGGATATTTCGAAGCGACTGGGCTCGAGAAAAATGCGGTATCTGCTCACGTCCATCGCCTCCTCTGCAGTCTCGAGCAGCGCCTCACGGCCGAACTGGAAAAATGCCTCCGCTTCGCCCGCCAACCCGAAGCTGCCGCCCGCGCGGCCACCCTTGCGGCAGAAGCCCTCGGGCGTTTTCCAGAGTTGCGGCGGATCATCCAGACCGACGTAACCGCTGCTTACCAAGGGGATCCCGCCGCGCGCAGCGTAGAGGAAATCATCCTCGCCTATCCGTGCGTACTGGCGATCTCGATCCAACGTTTCGCCCACGTATTTTATGAACTCGGGGTCCCGCTTCTACCCCGTATGCTGACCGAGTATGCCCACGAGCGCACCGGCACCGACATCCACCCAGGCGCTCGTATCGGCACTCATTTTTTCATCGATCACGCAACCGGCGTCGTCATCGGCGAATCCTGCACTATCGGCAATCACGTCAAAATTTACCAGGGGGTCACCCTTGGCGCCAAATCATTCGAAGTGGATAACGACGGCCATCCTATCAAAGGCGTGAAACGCCACCCCGATATCGAGGATAACGTCACCATCTACGCTCACGCTACTATCTTAGGCGGGGACACCCGTATCGGCGCGCACACCATCGTCGGCGGCAACGTCTGGCTACTGCAGTCAGTGCCCGCTCACAGCATCGTCCAACAAAAAGGGGACAACTTAATCGTGCGCCCCCGTCGCAAACAAGAAGCCAGCTCCGCCGCCCTGCCCGAAGGTAAAGGCGAAAGTTGGTCGATTTAAAACCTAAGCGTGTTTGCCGCTCACTTAGCGCGCATCCCGTGCCGCTAAGCCTCGTGCCAATTCCGCCGCAAAAAAAGGCCCTCGGTAAATCATTCCCGAGTAAACCTGCACCAGCGCGGCACCCGCATCGAGTTTTTCGGCCGCGCCAACCACATCCGTAATACCGCCTACACCGATGATCGGCAACCTTCCCGCTGTCGCCAGCGCCATGTAAGCAACTATCTGCGTCGAGCGACGCCGCACGGGTGCCCCACTCAAGCCGCCCGCCTCATTCACCGCCGAGAAAAAGCCCGGCCGCGCCAAGGTCGTATTGGTCGCGATCACCCCATCCAGCCCAAACTCCGCGATCACCCCCAACACCGCATCAATCTGCGGCCATGTTAGATCCGGAGCGATTTTCAACAACACCGGCACCCGCACCGCACGCGCGCGGTTTGCCCCGGTGATAGCACCGAGTAACTCCCGCAGACGCGACTCATCCTGCAATTGCCGTAAACCTGGCGTGTTAGGACTAGATACATTTAATACTAAGTAATCCGCGAAATCTGCCAGCCGCGCAAAACTCGCTAAATAATCCTCCGTCGCCTGATCAATATCAGCGAGCTTTGATTTGCCCAGATTGACGCCGAGCGGGATCTTGCGCGCTCCGCGCCCCGGCTGTGTCGCCAAGCGAGCCGCTACCGCCGCAGCACCTTGGTTATTAAATCCCATGCGATTGATCACCGCTTCCTGCGCCGGATAACGAAACATCCGCGGCTTCGGATTACCGTCCTGCGCGAGGGCCGTCACCGTGCCAATTTCCACGTGACCAAAACCGAGCGCCGCCGCCGCCGGCCAAGCCCGCGCATTCTTATCAAATCCGGCCGCGAGCCCCACCCGATTGGGAAACTCCAATCCCAGCACCCGCACCGGCGCATAACGCCCAGCATCCAGCCGGGTTTGCCATTCCAGCCACGCCCGCAAAGGCGCAACCTGCCCCAATAGCGCCAACGCATCCACGCCGAGCTCGTGTGCCCGCTCTGAGTCCTGACGAAACAAAAGGGGACGAATAATTTTTTCGTAAACCGAGAACATGCCTCGCGACGCTGCAAACCCGCTCGCAAAACGCAAGAACCCGCGCCGAACCTCGTCGCCCTCTGTATTTTGCACAGAAAAAATCTTCAGCCCCTAGCCAAAACAATTCCTTCTGTTTTGTGCTTGTTTTTTGAAACACCGCTCGCACGCTGCGAAAAATTTCCGCTCTCATGGCTAAAGCAACTTCTACTCTCAGTTGGTGTAACGTACGTCTTGGCGACGATCATAATTGGTGGGTCAGCGAGACCAGCGACCCGGTGCGCTGGGACGTCGACGGCCTCAGCATTATCGACCCCCGCCAAGTCACCCATCTCATCGAACTCGTGGAGCCCCTGCGCGACTACGGTCTCGATCAAGAGATGTTTGACGCCGCCTTCATTCCATTCCGCATCGAGAAAGACCTCGGCAATGGCAAAGTCCGCCTGAAGCGCGTCAAAGAATCCATCGTCGAATCCGACGATAAACTCTTCGCCCTAGCTGATACCCTCGATGAGGAAAACGGACCCTACGCTGACCTGCTAGATCATCTCACGCGCTGCCGTGTAAAGATGCTCAACGATCTCTTCAAATTCGAATCTAAACTCTCCGTCGACGAAGTAGAAGACGAGATCCGCGAGGAACAAAACACCCAGTTCATCGAGGGTAAAGCGATTCACACCTTTGAAGAACTCACCGCCATCCTCGACTTCATGCCCGCCGGCTACGACGCCGACGACGAAGCTCCCGCCAAAGATGCCGAAGACGAGGCCGATGATGCCGACCTACCCGAAATCGACGCCGACGAAGAAGAAAAACTCAAAAACGACGAATCCCTCAAGTGGGATGAAGACGAAGACTCCGACTTAGACGAGGACGGCGAAAAAAAGAAAAAAGGTGACGACAACGACGACGACTCCGACGAGGAGGACGGCAGCAGCAAAAAATCTAAGTCCGACGACGACGACGAAAAACCTGCGCCAAAAAAATCAGCCCGCAGCGCTAAGAAAAAGTAAGTTGAACTACCTTTAAAGCGGCGGTCCAAAAGACCGCTGCTTTTTCATGCTCGGGCCCTAACTGCGCCCGGCCAATCGCTCAAGCGCCACGCTCGGAGTCCGGCTCGACTTCGTCTTCTTCGGTCTCACGCGGCATATAATACGCCACCGCCGCGATCGCTGCGCATACGATCACATAAACCAGCGCCCAGATCGTCATCGCCTTGAAATTGGTGTCACCCTCGACCACGCGCGCCAACCACTTGTAGCCGAACTGCAGAGCGCGAAATAAAAAAGCCACACTCAGCAAGCCGAAGACTACGGTCACAATCCATTGGCCGATAGTACGTGGAGGTTGAACGGAAGATGTGCTCATGGGATAAACGTTTGGAGTATTTTTTAACGCAAAGCCAGCGCCATGTCCTTGGCAAAATAAGTCAAAATCAAGTCCGCACCAGCGCGCTTGATCGCCAAAAGCGATTCATGCCGGCACCGTGCTAGATCCAGCCAACCCAACCGCGCTGCAGCTTGAATCTGCGCATATTCGCCCGAGATTTGATAAGCGGCGACCGGCTTATGAGTCGCATCGCGCACCTCACGAATGATATCCAGATAAAGCCCTGCTGGTTTTACCATCACGATGTCTGCCCCTTCGGCTTCGTCCAAGCGCAACTCCACCAGCGCCTCGCGCCGATTAGCCGGATTGAGCTGGTAGGTAGCCTTACTCAGCAATTTCGTGCCCGCCGCCTTCGCGCTACCCACCGCATCACGAAACGGCCCATAATAAGCCGAGTTGAATTTCACGGCATAGGCCAAGATGCCCGTACCCGTGAAACCCACCGCATCCAACGCCCGCCGGATTTCACCGATGCGCCCATCCATCATGTCACTGGGCGCAACAAGATCGACGCCCGCTCGAGCATGCAACACCGCCATCTGGCAGAGAATCGCCACCGTGCGATCGTTGGCCACATCCAAACCATCCGCCGACAACACCCCGTCGTGCCCATGCGTCGTGTAAGGATCGAGCGCGATGTCGGTGATCACGGTCATTTGCGGCACGGCTTTTTTCACCGCCCTCACCGCACGTAAAATGAGCGCATCTTCATGCAACGCGGCGCTACCGATTTCATCTTTAAATTTGGCCTCGAGTTTTGGGAAGAGCGCCACCGCCAGCACTCCGAGTTTAGCCAGCGCCCGACATTCCTTCACCAGATCGCTGATGTTGAAACGCATCACACCTGGCATCGAGCGAATCGGCTCCGGCGCACCCTTGCCATCCACAACAAACAGCGGTGCGATGAAATCCTGCGGCCGCAATACCGTCTCCTCAACCATGCTCCGCAAGCTGGCAGTGCGACGCAGCCGTCGCGGACGTTGGGTGAGATCGAGCTTGAAGTGATCGGCCATATTCGTGTTTCTGCCAGCAAAGCACTCCATGCTCCAGCTCGCCATCCCTTTTTACATTACCCCGAACCGCACCTCAGCGGCTCGAACTACCAGCTGCGGTTGTTAAGCGCAACCGCCAGTGCCGGCGCCCGCGCCCGGGCCCACGCCCGCGACAACGCCCACGCCCACGCCGATAGGCAGAAACAACCGTCGGCCCCCAGCCGATAAAAAGAACGTTCCACACTGGCGGTATCCCTGTTAATCCCCTTTTCTCCCTTCTCTGTTCATGGCTATCCAGCTTTACGATTCTCTCGAGCGCCGTCTCAAAACGATCACTCCGTCACAGCCTGACGGCGTCGTCCGCTTCTATAATTGCGGACCCACCGTTTACGCCCCGGCGCACATCGGCAACTTCCGCACCTTCGTCGTCAACGACGTGATCCGCCGCTTGCTCGAGCTCGAGTTTGGTCCCAACAAAATAAAGCACGTCCGCAATCTCACCGACGTTGACGACAAAACTATCCGCCGGGCCCGCGAAGAAGCTCGCCCCCTTGCCGACGTCACCAAGCAGTGGACCAACAAATTTCACGCTGACTGCGCCGCCCTAAACTGCCTCGCGCCCCACGTCGAACCCACCGCCACCGGCTATATCCGTGAGCAAGTCGACATGATCGATGTACTCATGCAGAAAGGAAACGCCTACCGCGCCGCTGACGGTTCCGTGTATTTCAAAGTCTCCTCCTTCGAAGATTACGGCCGGCTTTCCCGAGTTAAAGAACGCGAGCTCCAAGTCGGCTCTGCCCTCGCCGGCAAAGTTACCGCGGCCGACGCCGACGAGAAAGAAGACGTAAGCGATTTTGCACTTTGGAAAGCCCACAAACCCGACGACGGCGCCAACGCCTGGGATAGCCCCTGGGGCCGAGGCCGTCCCGGGTGGCACATTGAATGCAGCGCGATGAGCAAAGCGCTCCTCGGAGACACTATCGACCTTCACACGGGCGGGGTAGACCTACTCTTCCCGCACCATGAAAATGAGATCGCCCAAAGCCAATGCTGCAACAGCACGACTTTTTCCCGTCATTGGTACCACAGCGAACACCTACTTGTGGACGGCAAGAAAATGAGCAAGAGCCTGGGTAATCTCTACACCCTCGACGACCTCGTGGCAAAAGGGTTTACCCCAATGGCGCTCCGCTACGCCCTGCTCATGGGCCACCCGCGCAAGCAGCTCAATTTTATGATAGATTCGCTGCGCGCCGCCGAGAGCGCGATGACGACCCTCCATACTTTTTGGCAATCGATCCCAGATAACGTTGGCCGCTCCGATGACTGTGATTCCGTCATCGCCGCGCTTCATGATGACCTAAATACACCCGGTGCCCTAGGCGCCCTCTTCACGATTGTTAAACGTGGCCCAACCAACCTATCCAAAACCGCCTTCGAAAAAGCACTTTACGCGCTCGGACTCAAACCCACAGAGCCTCAGCGTTCCAAAGTTGATGTCCCAACAGTCATCGCCACCCTAGCCGAAAAACGCTGGGCCGCTAAACAAGCTAAAGACTTCGTCGCCGCCGATACGCTCCGTAAGGAGCTCGCCGCCGCTGGTTGGTCGATGCTGGATAGCAAAACCGACTACAAACTCGAACCAATCAAAAAATAATTTCCGCCCATGTCCCACGTCATGTCTCCCCTCGAAGAACTTCGCCACTCGGCTTCGCACATCCTTGCAACCGCCGTCCTCCGTCTTTTCCCCGACGCCAAACTCGACATCGGCCCGCCCACCGACACTGGCTTTTACTACGACTTCGACCTCGAGCATAAATTCACCGCCGACGACCTCATCAAAATCGAGGCCGAAATGAAAAAAGTCGCCGGTGAAAATCAGCCTTTTTACCGCAAGGAACTTTCGCGCGAAGAAGCTATCGAGCTGATCAAATCCCGCGGTCAAGAACGCTATAAACTCGGCCGCTTGGCGGACATTCCCGCCGATGAAAAAATTTCGTTCTATCAAAACGGCGAGTTCATGGACCTGTGCGCCGGAACCCACGTGCGCTACTCGTCTAAGCTAAAAGCCTTTAAACTTCTCTCCATTGCCGGCGCCTATCATCGCGGCGATGAGAAGAACAAACAGCTCCAACGCATCTACGGCACCGCTTTCCCCACGCGCGAAGAACTCGATCAATACCTCGAGCGCCAAGAGCAGGCCAGGGCCCGAGACCACCGTAAACTCGGCCGTGATCTAAAACTTTTCCACATCGACGAAGACGTCGGCCAGGGCCTCATCCTGTGGACGCCCAACGGCTCCATTATCCGTCAAGAATTGCAGGACTTCATCGGCGGTGAGCTCCGCAAACAGGGCTACTCACAGGTCTTCACGCCGCACATTGGCAAACTCGCTCTTTATAAAACATCGGGTCATTTTCCTTACTACAAAGAGTCGCAATTCACGGCGTTCCCTGAGCCCGACACACTGATGAAACTGGCCAGCGAGGGCTGCACGTGCGCCGAGCTCACCTCGCGCCTTGAAGGCGTCTCCACTCAATTCGCCGCCGAAATCAACGGCCGCGCCGGCAAAGAAGTCATCGCCGCCAACCGCGTCCTCAATGCCGATAAGCTCCTAGACGGCTTCATGTTGAAGCCAATGAACTGCCCGCATCATATCAAGATCTTCGCTTCCCAGCCTCACAGCTACCGCGATCTGCCGGTGCGCCTCGCAGAATTCGGCACCGTTTACCGCTGGGAACAATCGGGCGAACTGAACGGCATGACCCGAGTCCGCGGTTTCACGCAGGACGACGCCCACCTTTTCTGCACTGAGGATCAAGTCGCCGCCGAAGTCCTCGGCTGTCTTTCCCTGGTCAAAACCGTCCTCTCCACGCTCGGCATGTCCGACTACCGCGTGCGCGTCGGTACGCGCGATCCCGACAGCAGCAAATTTACCGGCAATCCCGAGCAATGGGACAAAGCCGAAGCTGCCTGCCGTGAAGCCGCCAAAACCCTTGGCGTGCCTTTCACCGAGGAACCCGGCGAGGCCGCCTTCTACGGCCCCAAGATCGACTTTGTTATCAAAGACGTCATCGGCCGCGAGTGGCAACTCGGCACCGTCCAAGTCGATTACGTGCTACCCGTGCGTTTCGATCTGCATTACATGGGGGCCGACAACCAATCGCATCGCCCCGTGATGATCCATCGCGCACCCTTCGGCTCGATGGAGCGCTTCTGCGGCGTGCTCATTGAGCACTTTGGCGGCGACTTCCCGGTGTGGCTCGCGCCCGAGCAAGTCCGCCTCGTGCCAATCACGGACCGCGTTAACGATTACGGCGCCCAACTGCTTGCGCAGCTTAAAGCCGCCGGCATCCGCGCCAAACTCGACGAACAAAGCGACAAGCTTGGCGCTAAAATCCGCCGAGCCGAAATCGACAAGGTTCCCTACACACTCGTACTCGGCGGCAAAGAAGCAGAAACACTATCGATTAGCGTCCGCAGCCGCGCCAAAGGAGACGAAGGCGTCATGCCCTTCGCCGACTATTTAGCCCGCCTCAAGACCGAGATCGCGACACGCGCCCTCGCTGTAAAAACCGTAAAGACCACCGCACCCAGCGCTGCGCCGAGCGCCTAATCCAGCCTCGAAAATCCCTCTGCAACGCGGATTCAGCCTCCGCGTTGCTTATTATGCCCCCCTGGAAACCCGAACTGGACGCCATTATCGGCGCACGCCACAGCGGACAGGTCGAACACGTCCTTGGGCTGCTACAAAAACTCGACGCGCGTTTCCCCAACGTGGCCGAGATCGCTTACCAACTCGCTTGGACCTGCGATGTGCTCGACCGCCCAGCCGAGGCCACCGCCCATTATGAACGCGCGCTCACACTTGGGCTCGCGCCCCATGACCACGCGGGCGCACTCCTCGGCCTCGGCTCAACCCTGCGCGCCAACGGCCAGTTAACGCGCTCGGCCGAAATCCTTCGCTCCGGCCAACATTTATTTCCGGACCACCGTGAATTCGACGTCTTTCTCGCGCTCACGACCCACGATCTCGGCCAACACGCCGAAGCGATGAAACTTCTTTTGCTCGCGCTCGCCGACACCACCGAAGATCCCGGCATTACGACCTATCAACGCGCACTACGATTTCAGGCCAATCGGCTCTAAATCACGACTAGATTCACGGCCGCAATCACCCTTCCTCAAGTTAAGGTTGGACCACGAAATATTTCGCAATATTCGCCTAGTTCTCGCTGCCTGTGGGCTTCAAATATTAACTAGACCCACACGATCAAACCCAGTCTTACTGTCCGGTTAGGGCCGCAATATTAGCAGGTAGCGTTCGTTGTGGGTCTTAATCAAGTTTAGCCCCCCTAAACCCCTAAAATCTTCGCGGCGCAAACGTCACGACTAGCTAGGTCATCTCCAAAAGAAGTCTTTTTTTATGAACATTACCCCCTACCTCAACCGTCAAATTTGCCGGCAGATCGAAGTGTATACGTGCTTAACACTACTCAGCGCAGCAAACCTCTGGTCTCAAGCAGCTATAAACTCCGAATCAACGCCCGCGATATTGGCGAAGTACGATATCAATCGTAACGGCAAACTCGACCCCGATGAACTCGCTGCCATGCAAGCAGCTCAGAAAGCAAATATCCCAGTAGAAAACACCACCGCGGCGAACACCAACAGCGAACAAGTCATCGCGCTTTCGCCTTTCGAGGTGATTTCCGAAAACAAAGGATATTTCTCCGCCAACTCGATGTCGGGCACCCGAATGAACTCAAAGATCGAGGATCTTGGTCAATCCATCACGGTGATGACCAAGGAGCAAATGCTAGATTTCGCGATGCTCGATATTAACGATGTGTTCGATCACATGGCGAGTACCGAGGGCACAGGTTCCTACTCTCAATTTGACACCGACCGCACGGGAGCCGTCGTCGACCAAGTCAGCCTCAATCCGAACAACGCCAACCGCGTGCGGGGTATCGGCAACGCCAACATCGCTTTCAACAATATCGCGACCACCGGACGCGTGCCCGTCGATCCACTCTGGATGGACTCGCTTGAATTAAGCCGCGGACCTAACGCCAATATCTTCGGCCTGGGCAACGCATCCGGCACCGTCAATCAAGTACCTGCGACGGCTAATTTGTCCCGTAATTTCACCCGAGCAGAAACCCGCGGCGATAGCTACGAGGGCTGGCGCGCTTCGCTCGATGTGAACCGAATTTTGCTCAAACAAAAACTTTCCGTACGTGCAAGCTACGCCAACCAACACACGGGCTTCGTCCGCAAACCCTCGGGTGAAGATACCCGTCGCCTCAGCTTTCAGGTCAAAGCCCAGCCTTTCAAAAACACCACCCTTTCTGCTTCTTGGTATAACTACAAAAACTCTGCGGTCCGACCCAACTTCACCACTCCACGCGATTACTATACAGGTTGGTTAGCCGCGGGAAAACCCGGTTGGAATCCCGTCACCGGACTGATCACCTTAGCCAACGGCCAAGTTTATGGTAACGGCAACGTACTTGGTTCCACCACACCGTATGCGGCCGCGCCGACCAACTTCATCGCCGGCGGCCCAGAAAATCGTTCGATTTTCCAGATCGGCGCCCCGGGCCAAAACCCCTACTGGGCCATGACGCGCTACACCTCGGGCACGTTCGCCACCACCGATCCGTTTGCCTCGACTGCAACCGGCATCGGCCTTTTGACCACGGGCCCCTCCGAGACCTACTCCGCCACGCAACAGCCGCTTTATAATTCTGTAGCTAGACCCATCAATAACCGCTCCATCTATGACTGGCGCAGCATTAACTTAGCTAGCAACAGCAAGGCTTGGGACGACGTGAACACCTATCTAGCCCAGCTCGACCAAGTCATTCTCTATACGCCCAAACAAACCTTGGCAGCGCAGGTCACCTTCTTGCGCGAGGACGCCAAACGCTTGGAAAATCAGCCGATGGGCCCTGCGAGCGTGAACAGCAATGTTGGTCAGCTCCAAGTAGATGTGAACCAAGTTAATCTGGATGGCACTCCCAATCCGTACTTCGGTCGGCCTTATTTGCGTAGCAACGAACCCTATCTGCGCGACAAGCCCCAATTGTGGGACACCACCCGAGCCCAGGCCGTATACCGCATCGATTTCTCCCAAGACAAAGGGGTCAGCAAGTGGCTCGGCACTCAACAGCTCTTGGGTTATTACGAGTACAAGGATCAACAAAATCGCCAATACACTTATCGCCACTCCGCCCTAGGTACCAACCTAGCTTGGCAGCAAAAATACATCAGCCTCAACACCCCCTTGGGTAACCGCGTGCAGCAATCCATCGCGGACCCACGCTACGCGATCGCTCCGGGTAACTATGCGCGTGTGAACGAACAGTACTACGTCGGTAATACCGTCGGCGGTGGCATTGAATACGCCCCGAGCTTTTTTCCGGAAGGGGTGAGCGCTCCCTACGTCTGGGGCCCCTCCTCAGGTGCGATGATCAAAGATTTATCCGCGATTGGGTTCACCCCAAGTCCCGATAGTGGCGGTGGCGGCTCCAATGTGCAGACCGTCATCAAAACCAAGGGGGGCGTGCTCCAAAGCACGTTTCTTGAAGGCAAACTCGTAGGCACCTTCGGTCTGCGAGAAGATACGGTCTATGACCATAATGCTCCCCTCGCCACGCTAACCTCCGACCTGCGTGCCTACGACTTCGCCGCATCCAATAAATGGTTGCCCGGCTGGCGTGAGGCTAAAGGTAAGACGAAGTCCATGTCGGTCGTCGCTCGACCCTTGCGCGAACTGCGCTTGCTCAAATCTGCGGTCAATGGCGGCAACGCAGCCACCCGCTTCCTCGCCGAAGCCGTCAGCAGTCTCAGCCTGACTTACAATAAATCGGATAATTTCATCGCTCAGGGCCCCGCTTTCGACCTTTTCCTAAAACCTCTCCCCAATCAAACCGGCATCAGCAAAGACATGGGTTTATGGATGACCATGCTCGATGGACGCCTCTCCGTCCGCTACAATCATTTCGATACCAAGCAACTTAACCTGCGCAACGGCGATATCACCACGATGGCTCAGCGCGTCTTGCGCTATGAGGGATTTGTCGCGACCGATGCTTGGAACTTGAGAACCCAAGCCACCGCTTGGCTCAACGGACTCGGCACAGGTGGCGTTGCCACCAACGAGCAAATCGCCGCAGCCATCAAGATGCCCTTGGCCCAGTATAATGGATTGCAGGCGATCGTGGCCAACAACACCTACGCAGCAGTCATGGACGCGCAGTCCAAGGGTGATGAACTCGAAATTAACTTTAACCCCACCAAAAATTGGACGGTAAGCTCCTCCGTCACTAAAACTGAAGCGATCAACACCGCCGTGGGCTCAGCCGTAGATGATTATATCGCCGCGCGTTTACCCATTTGGACCGCCCTAGAAGATCCGCGCTTCACCCAAACCACGCAGACCCTCAGTGGCGTAACCTCAGCCTATACGACCGGACCGGTCTCACTGCCCACAGGTACCACCGGCCACATTCTATGGTGGAATATCCTAGGCACCCCCTTCAGCACGGTTGCTGGCTACAACGCCACCAACTCGGCCGCGACTAACTTCGCCAGCAACGTCGATGCGCCAATGGCCGTTTTCCGCGCTTTGATCGGACGTCCCCGCCCTCAAGTCCGCAAATATTCGACTAAATTCAACACAAAATATAATTTAGCAGGTATCTCCGATCACCCCGTTCTCAAAGCCATGAGCGTGGGTGGCTCGCTGCGTTGGAGCGACAAAGGCTCCATCGGTTTCTACGGCCTAGGTTTCGATCCTGCTAAAGACCTCACCCTAGCCTCGAACAAGGTGATGCAGCTCGATCCCAATCGTCCGATTTATTCACCCGCTGAAACTTACATCGATTTATTCGTGAGTTACCGCACCCGATTGTTCAGCGACAAGATCCGCGCTAACTTTCAGTTAAACGTTAAGAACGTCCAAGAAAGTGGCGGTGGCTTACAGGCCACTGGCGCCTTTTTTGACGGCCGGGCCTCGACCTACCGGATCATTGATCCAAGGCAATTTATTCTATCAGCCTCCTTCGATTTGTGAAAAATCTTAAGTAAAACCTTCTGGCTGCCACTCGCATGAGTGGCGGCATTTTTTTGCTTAAAAAAATACACAATAAACTAATCGATAAGTTTTTATGAAACTTGCAGGGCTCAAAATCCCGTGATTAAATTGCGTTGGCAGAGCTTGCGGTGAAGTGAGGAGAACGATAACGCGCGAAAACAAAAAAAGCCGGCCACCCACAAAGGAGGTGCCGGCTTGGAATGATTTTGCTTTTAAAATTAATCAGACAGCCGCTTCGCCGCGCTCGTCGGTGCGGATTCGGATAACTTCTTCAAGCGGCATTACGAAAACCTTGCCGTCGCCGATCTTACCCGTCTTGGCAGATTTTACGATCGCCTCCACAGCTTTACCGGCGAGGTCGTCGGTAACCGCGATCTCGATCTTAACTTTAGGCAGAAAATCGACGGTGTACTCGCTACCCCGATAGATCTCGGTATGGCCTTTCTGGCGGCCGTAACCTTTAACTTCGGTGACTGTCATGCCTTCGATACCGACAGCACTGAGCGCTTCCTTCACTTCATCCAATTTGAACGGTTTGATAATAGCGGTGATGAATTTCATAAGTGTGGGGATAGGATTAAATTCTTAGTTGATGTAACCTTCTTCGCCGTGATCAGTGATATCCAGACCCTGAGACTCAGCTTCAGGGGTGGGACGCAAACCGATGAGGGCCTTCACCAGCATAGCGATAATAAAGGTAGATACCACGGAGAGTACCAGCGTGAGGGCCGCAGCTTTGCCTTGGGCGAGCCAGAGGCCTCCGTTAGTTACAAGCTTAGCGAGACCGTTTTTCACGGCAGGAGCGGCAACCAGGTTGGCATTCACTTCTTTCGTAGCGAGAATACCCGTAATAATAGCACCGAGGGTGCCACCGACCGCGTGAACGCCGAAGGTGTCGAGTGCATCATCGTAGCCGAAAATCGCTTTGATCTTGGTCACGAAAAAGTAGGGCACGACAGCGGCGAGGACGCCAATTATGACCGCACCAGTCGAATCGACGAAGCCGGCAGCCGGCGTTATAACCACAAGACCAGCGACGGCGCCAGAGCACATACCGAGAATCGAAGCGTGACCGCGGAAGATTTTTTCAATCGCACCCCAGACAAAAGTCGCGACGGCCGCGGCGAGGGTCGTAGTCATGAAAGCGTTGGCTGCGACGCCATCTGAGGCGACGGCACTGCCGGCATTAAAACCATACCAGCCGACCCAGAGCATGCCAGTACCAACCATGCAGAGCACCATGCTGTGTGGAGCCATTTTTTCCTTACCGAAGCCAAGACGGGGCCCGAGGATCAAGCAGAGAATCAAAGCCGACCATCCCGAGGACATATGCACCACCGTGCCTCCAGCGAAATCGATCGCAGCGATCGCGGCATCAGCATTCCAAACGCCGTTCATATAGCCAGATGAGCCCCAAACCATGTGGGCTAGCGGGAAGTAAACTACGAGCATCCAGAGAGCCACAAAAAGCATGATAGCGGTGAATTTCATGCGCTCAGCGATCGCGCCGACGATCAAAGCCGGAGTGATGATCGCGAACATCATTTGATACATCGAGAAAACGTTTTGGGAAACCCAGTAGGCGTAGTCGGTATTGGGCGCACTCGTGACACCCTTCAGGAAGAAATACTCCGAGCCACCAAGGAAGGGGCTACCAAAGCTTTTGCCGAAAACTAGACTATAACCAAAGGCCCACCACATAATAGTGACCATGCCCGTCATGCCCAAGCATTGAGCAAGTACAGAGAGGACATTCTTTTTACGAACAAGACCGCCGTAGAAAAGCGCCAAACCCGGTAGCGTCATGAAAAGGACCAGCGCAGAGCTGGTCATCATCCAAGCGTTGTGGCCGGGACCGGCGGAACCAACCAAAGGACCCTTTACTGGATCGGCGTTGGTCACATAAGCTTCAAGCGCAGCGATGCGTTCTTCGGCCGTTGGTGGGGGCGGTGTCGCGGGTGTAGCGGCGGGCGTTTGGGCCCAGATTGAGCCTGTAACAAGCAGCAGAGCTGCCAGTCCAAGACGGAAGCGAGTCAGGTTAAGGAGGGATTTCATAGGCAAGTGCTCAAGCAATAGCAGCCCCTGTGCCATGCTACGAATTCGTTGAGAAACAACCGACTTTTTGAACAAAAAACGCGGTGCATAAAAAAACCGGCTGCCCTTAGGCAACCGGTCAGCAACCTCACACCGAGTTTAAACGGCGGCTTCGCCACGCTCGTCCGTACGGATGCGGATGATTTCCTCGAGGGGGAGAATAAAAACTTTACCGTCGCCAATCTTACCCGTCTTGGCCGATTTCACAATCGCGTCGACCGCCTTGGACGCCATATCATCAGACACGGCGATTTCAATTTTCACTTTGGGTAAAAAATCCACCGTGTACTCACTGCCGCGATAAATTTCTGTGTGCCCCTTTTGACGCCCGAAGCCTTTGACCTCAGTCACAGTCATACCTTCGATGCCAGCCTCGGCGAGAGCTTCTTTAACTTCTTCGAGTTTGAACGGCTTGATGATAGCGATAATGAGTTTCATATAGAAAGAAAAAAAGATACCCCTAAGATAAGAGTGATCAGATCAAGGCGCAAGCTGGAGTTAAATGACAATTCGATGACGAAACCGGTCGGCTAGGTCAGCAAATCCCAGCACCTCTGAAGTGAGCCGAGCACGGCTGAAGCCGCGCATTACTCGGGCATCACGGTAGTGATATGTAGCTCCTTGAGCTGCTTGGCCGTCACCGGCGTCGGGCTCTGTGCCATCAGATCCTGGCCCTTCTGGGTTTTGGGGAAGGCTATCACATCACGGATACTAGTTGTTCCGCAGAGCAACGCCACCATGCGATCAAGGCCGAATGCGATACCACCATGCGGCGGTGCGCCGTAGGTAAACGCCTTCAACATATACCCAAAGCGGCTCTCGACAACGTCGGCCGGAATTTTAAGCACGTCTTCAAACACTTTTTTCTGCAACGCCGGTTGATGAATGCGAATCGAGCCACCGCCGAGCTCCATGCCGTTGAGTACAACATCGTAGTGCTGGCCACGGACTTTTTTCGGATCGGTGTCGAGGTGCGCCGCGTCTTCCGCAACGGGTGCAGTGAACGGATGATGGGTAGCAACGTAGCGGTTTTCCGCCTCGTCATAGCTCATCAACGGGAAATCCACAACCCAGAGAAACTGCCAATCATCGGCGCGGATCGTGAGCTTGCCGCGCTTTTGCAGCAGCGCCGCTGCTTCGAGTCGAATGCGTCCGAGGATCGCGCAGGCTTTCTCCCAAGGTGCGGCCGCGAAGAACAGCATGTCGCCTTCAGCCAAGCCGAGCTGCGCGGTGAGCGCAGCTTTCTCAGCGTCAGAGAAAAATTTAACGATAGGCGATTTCCATTCGCCGCCCTCAACTTTGATAAAAGCGAGACCTTTTGCGCCGAGTGATTTAGCAATTTCTTCCAAGGCCTTGATTTCACCTTGAGTAAGATCGGCGAGGCCTTTGGCGTTAATCGCCTTGATCGCGCCACCACCCGTAGCCGTAGACGAGAAAACCTTGAAGGCGGAAGTTTTAAACAGTTCGGTGAAATCCACCAGCTCCATGCCGAAACGCACATCGGGTTTATCAACCCCGTAGCGATTCATCGCATCGATGTAAGGCATGCGCGGGAACGGCGTGGGCAAATCGTGGCCAAGCACGTCTTTCCACACTTTTTTCAACATCCCCTCGAACAGCGAATAAATGCCTTCGCGGTCGATGAATGAGGCTTCTACGTCCACTTGCGTAAACTCCATCTGGCGATCGGAACGCAAATCTTCGTCGCGGAAACAACGGGCGATTTGGAAGTATTTTTCCACGCCGGCAACCATGAGGATTTGCTTAAATTGCTGAGGCGATTGCGACAGCGCGTAAAATTGCCCCGCGTGGATCCGCGACGGCACGAGGTACTCGCGCGCGCCTTCGGGCGTGCTCTTGAAGAGCGCGGGAGTCTCGACCTCGATGAATTCCTGCGAATCAAAATAGTCGCGAATGGACTTCGCGGCGCGGTGACGCACCTGGAGGTTTTTGCGCATCTTCGGTCGGCGCAGATCGAGATAACGATACGTCAAGCGAAGGTCTTCGTTGACCTTATCACCGCCAACATCGTCGAGTGGGAACGGAGGTGTATCGGAAATATTAAGGACCTCGAGGGCATTAGCGGCGATCTCGATTCCGCCGGTAGGCAGGGTTGAATTGACGGTGCCCTCAGGCCGAGGCACGACCTTGCCTGCGATGCTAATAACCGACTCTGGTTTCAGATGGCCGGCTTGGACACCGAGCTCGGCGTTATCTTGCGGGTCGAATTTGACCTGCGTGATGCCTTTACGGTCACGCAAGTCGATAAAAACGATACCGCCGTGATCACGGACGGAATCGACCCATCCGGAGAGCGTGACGGACGCACCGAGATCGGCGGGAGTGAGCTGGGCACAATGATGGGTGCGCTTCATGGGCATGGGTTGGTCGGGCAAAATAAAAAATAAAGCCCCGCCACTGGGGGCGGGGCAAACAGATTTTCGGCCAACAACAAAAACTCGGCCAGTGCTTAGCCCAAAATCAGGCTTTGCCCGGTCATTTCCGTCGGCTTAGCCAAACCCATCAAATGCAACACCGTCGGCGCGATATCAGCGAGCCGACCACCCAAGCGCATCTTAGTCTGACCGGCAGTGAGACCTTCCCCCACAGCGAAGACCTCTACGAGGTTGAGCGTGTGTGCGGTATGCGGGCCGTTACTCAAAGGATCCCACATTTGCTCGACGTTGCCGTGATCGGCGCAGACGACGGCTTTGCCGCCGACTTGGTGAATCGCGGCAAGCAATTCGCCCACGCCGGCATCGGTAGCCTCAACGGCTTTGATCGAAGCGGGCAACGAACCGGTGTGTCCGACCATGTCGGGATTTGCGTAGTTCACCGCGATAAAACCGTATTTACCCGATAGAATCGCCGCTTTGGCCAAAGCCGTGACTTCGGCAGCCGCCATTTCCGGCTGCATATCGTAGGTGGCGACTTTGGGGCTGGAGGGACAAGCTCGGTCTTCGCCGGGAAACGGCTCGCTGCGGTAGTTGTTAAAGAAAAACGTCACGTGCGGATTTTTTTCCGTCTCGGCGCAGCGGAACTGCGCTAGACCCGCTTTGCTGACAACTTCACCGAGAATATTTTTCAACTTCTCCGGCTTACCCGAGATAACGTGAACCGGCAGGCCTTGCTCGTATTCGGTCATCGTAGCGTAGTAGAGATCGAGTTTGGCACCGCGATCGAACTCCTTGAAATCTTCCATCACAAACGCCCGCGTGATCTCGCGGGGACGATCTCCGCGATAGTTGTAAAACAACACCGCATCACCGTCGCCAAACGTGGCGAGCGGTTTACCGTCAGCTCCGACAATCCACGTCGCTGGCACAAACTCGTCACCTTTCTGCGTCTCGCTTAGCGGGCGCTCATAGTAATTTTGGATCGCGGCCGCCGCGCTCGGCGCCGTCGCGACAGCTTTACGACCCGCGAGCAAATCGTAAGCTTTTTGGACGCGTTCCCAGCGGTTATCGCGGTCCATCGCCCAGAAGCGTCCACACACCGTCGCGATCGTGCCCACGCCAATCTCGCGGCACTTAGCCTCGAGCTGTGCGATATAACCCAGCCCGCTTTGGGGCGCCGTATCGCGGCCATCGGTAAAGCTGTGAATAAAAACCTGCGCCTTGGTCAGGCCATCATCTTTCGCCTGCTGCAAAATCCCGTATAGGTGTTCGAGCATACCGTGCACGCCGCCGTCGGACACTATGCCCATAACATGCAACTTAGCAGTGGGCGAAGCCTTCACGCGCGCCACTGCGGCGCGCCACACCGGATTACCTGCGAGTTGTTTTTCAGAAAACAGTTTATTCAACCGCACGAGCTCTTGATCAACCACGCGACCGGCGCCGATGTTTTCGTGGCCGACTTCTGAGTTGCCCATCTGTCCATCAGGCAAGCCGACATCAAGACCACTTGCCGAAACGAGCGCGCAAGGATATTTTAACTGCAACGCGTCGTCACAGGCTTTTTTGGCAAGGTAGACGGCGTTGAACGCGTTTTGGTCGGCGTGAGGATTTTTTCCCCAGCCGTCGCGGATGATCAACAAGACGGGCTTCAGCGGTGAGTTCATGTAAATATAGCATCCTCACCCGTGAACACACCGCCGCTTGTCGCAACGCAAAAAAAGGGCACCTTAAATTTACTCCTTCCATCAGCTCACCGCCGTTTGACAATCCTATGCTTCTAAAGACCAATTTCTACTTATGTCGCAACGCGCCGTTCTTCTGGTTAATCTCGGCTCTCCCGATTCGACGTCCGTCCCAGACGTTCGCCGTTATTTGAGGGAATTTCTCGGCGACGAACGCGTACTTGATTTACCCGCGCCGCTGCGCTTCGCGTTGCTCGAGGGAATCATTCTGCGTACCCGCCCAAAAAAATCAGCGCACGCGTACGCCTCAATCTGGCAACCCGAAGGTTCGCCCCTGGTCATTACCTCAAGATCTGTCCGCGAAAAACTCACCGCAACGCTAGGCGCCGAAACTCCCGTGTATCTGGCGATGCGCTATGGCAACCCCTCGATTGCTAGCGTCATAGCAAAAATGGCTGCCAACGGTGTTACAGAGGTCCTACTTTTCCCGCAATACCCCCACTACGCAATGTCCTCGTGGGAAACCGTCGTGGTAAAAGTTTTCGAAGAGCGCACCAAGCTAGCACCCGGGATGCACATCACTACCGTGCAACCGTTCTTTCAAGACGCCGATTACATCGAAGCACTCTACCAAGTCACGGCACCCCACCTGAACCAACCGCACGATCATCTTTTATTTAGCTACCACGGCATTCCTGAGCGCCACTTGCGCAAAGCCGATTCATCCAAAGCACATTGCACGCTCGTCGCCGATTGCTGCACCACGTGCTCACCCGCGCACGCCACCTGTTACAAAGCCCAAGTTCTGGCCACCACGCGCGCGCTCGTCGCTCGCGCCGGCATCGCCGCCGATAAACACTCCGTCTCCTTCCAGTCCCGCCTCGCCGGCGAGCCATGGCTCTCACCCTTCACCGACTATGAACTCAAGCGCCTGCCCAAAGTCGGCAAGAGGCGCTTGCTCATCATTTGCCCCGCCTTCGTCGCCGATTGCCTCGAAACCATTGAAGAAATTTCCGAAGAGGGCCGGGATGATTTTATGGCCGCTGGCGGCGAATCATTCCAACAAATCCCCTGCTTAAACGATCAAAAGCCCTACATCGAATTTCTCGCCCAGCGAGTACGTCGCTGGCTTGAGCAACGCTAAACCTTGAGTCCGGACTCGCCCAACGATCTCAACCCGGCCCCACCGGCCGACTCGCCCCTGAGCGCTCCCCTGAGCGCGACCAGCGACGCGCTCCATCTACTCGCAGCACATGATGTCGTCGGCTTCTTCGATCTACATTTTAAAGCGAATCATATCCACTACTCCACGGCATGGAAAAAGCTCCTCGGCTACACCGAAGACGATCTCGCCGATTCTCATGAAGTCTGGCGGCAACACATCCACCCTGAAGACTCAGACGCCGCCCCTTACTTTCTCGGCCACCGTCACACACCCGGCACACGCCACCTTCAAGTTGAGTTCCGCATGCGCCACTGCCTCGGACACTACGTCTGGTTGCAATGCACTGGCCTCCAACAAATTGGCCCTGACGGCGAACTCGAACGCGTCACCGGCCTCTGCCTCGACGTAACCGATCGTCACGAAATCGAGGAAGCCAGTCTCGCCAACGAAACTCGCTTCCAAGACCTGACTAACACCACCGGCCCGCTTGGCGGCTTCGAATTCGACTTCATCCACCACCGCTACTGGGTCGCCCCCGCCTGGAGCCTCATCCTAGGCTACCCCGAGGATGTCGACCCTTCCAAAGCTTTCCGTCAAAGCCTCCCCGCCGACGTCGACCCTGAGATCGAACTGCCTGCATGGTTCGCCCAACTCACCCCAAACACAGCCACGTTTCAAGCAACACTCACCCTGCGTTCCGCCGATGACCAACCTATCTCTATTCTTCTCGGCGCTCACCGCACTTTGAATCGCAAAAATGAACTGACTCGTGTCATCGGTTTCATCAGCGCCCTACCTACGAAACTACCTGCAAACACGCTGGCCCCCGCACCCGAAGTCATCGCCACAAATCTTACCTCGGTCAACGACGCGCTCATCACCACCTGCTTAGCTACCTTAGCCGAAGCCATTCTCATCACGGACTCCCACGGCCGTGTTCTCGTTTCCAACGCCGCCGCCGCGCGGTTACTGCGCCGATCGGCCGCCCAAATCTCCGGCGCACCTCTATCTGAAAATTTTCGCCTCGTACGTGGCGAAAATTTTCAAACCGGCGACGATCCCATCACTCGCGCACTTTCCAGCGAAAGCCAACTCCCGCTCATCCACGACCAAGCACTCGCTTTCACAGACACCTCTACCCCCCCCTTACCTATTGTCTGGACCGCTCGAGCCTCCTACGATCAGGCCGGCGAACTTCGCGGCTTTATCCTCGTCTTCCGTGACCCCGAAGAAATGAGTCTGACCCCAGATGAGCTAATCAAAGCCAATCGCTTCGAAACCATCAGCCAACTCACCCGCGGCCTCGCCCACGATTTCAACAACCACCTTACCACCATACTTGGCGGCATTGCCCACGCGAAAGACCCTCTCCATCCCAACGCTCTCACCGACGCCGAAGGCGCCAGCCTGAAGGCAAAAAACCTCACCAAGGAACTCCTCTTACTCACCCAAGGTGGTCCCACGGCATCGTCGCTCGTCACGGTTGAAGAGCTCTTCGCAGCCACCATCAAATTAGCCGCTGCTGGCAGCGTCGCCAGCGTGTCCGCCGAAGTCACCCCCGGCACCGATTCCGTGCAAGTCGACCGCGGCCAAATTCTGCAGGTCTTACAAAATCTCGTTCTCAACGCCCTTCAGGCGATGCCACCTGCACCCCATCCAGCTCGCGTGCAAATGTACGCACGCAACGTCACTCTCGCACCCGATCAAATCCCCAGTCTCGCAGCCGGATCGTATGTGGAGTTCGAAATTCGCGACAACGGCACAGGCATAGCCCCCTCTCACCTCCAGGAAATTTGGTCGCCCTTTTTCACCACCAAGAAACACGGTACCGGCCTAGGCCTCGCGACCGCCCGATCTATCGTGCAAAAACACGGCGGCCTCATCGGCGTCGATTCCACACCCAACGTGGGTACCGTATTTACTTTTTATCTACCCCGCGGTGAGCCAGCCCCCGGCTTTCAAGCCCACGCCGCACCGACACCACGTTTTCGCACCGGCCGCATCCTGTTTATGGATGACGACGAAAAAATTTCTGCGCTCACCTCCGCGATGTTCAATCGCCTCGACTACAAATACGACCTAGCGAAAAATGGAGATGACGCCCTAGCGCTTTACCAACGCTACCTTAATATTGGACGTCCCTACGACGCCGTCATACTCGATCTCCACATTATCGGCGGCATGGGCGGTGAGACATGTTATCGAGCTTTGAAACAACTCGACCCCGATGCACGCGTCATCGCATCTAGTGGATACGACGATGCCGCTCAAGCTCGCCGATACTTAGATCTCGGTTTTTGCGGTTACCTCAACAAACCCTATCGACTCGGCGAACTCGGCCAAGTTCTGAAGACTGTGCTCGGATGAGCCGTTTTTGGATTCCCGCTGGGCTCACACCTCACGCCAGGTAAACGCATGGCACAGCGCCACGCCAGCCGCATCTGCTTCGTCAAATGCTAAGGGTCGCCCGTGTCCCATCATCGCCATCACCGTACGTGCCATCTGCTCCTTGCTCGCCCGTCCAGCTCCCACCACGGCCTGCTTCACGCGCAACGGCGCATATTCAAAAATCGGCAACTCCTGCAACGCCGCGGCGGCCATCGCCGCCCCGCGGGCCGCTCCCAAAATTTGCGCTGTCTGAAAATTTTGCACGAATATAGTCTGCTCCATAGCTACGTGCCGAACCCCTGCGCCCGACAACATCCCGGTCACAGCTCGATGTATTTCAGCCAAAGCCAGTGCCATCGCTAGCTTCGGATGCACCTTAACCGTCTGACAACGCAACAACAACGGTGTGCGCCCTGAGGTAAATTCTACCAACGCTAAACCCGTTCCCCGCAACGATGGATCAATACCAAGCACCAAACCAGCAAACGGCACCTTCCGCCCCAACGCCGCGCCGGACTGCGCCGTGGTCACGCGCGAATGCGTCGTCGCTGGCACCGGTTGTCCCGCCAGTTTCGCCGCCCACATCTGCCTCACGTTCATTCGCGCCATACCACAGCTTGGTCCACAAAACCCACGCAACAAACGGAAAATTTCAACGACATCGCTCGCTCCTGATTCAAAATAACAACCTCAGACCCGCCGCCGCCGAGAAAAACAACGCCAAATTCTCGAAAGCTTTCTGGTTAATCCGCGGTAAAATTCGACGCCCCAGCCACGCTCCGGCCAAAACCGCCGGCGCCAACCATAAATTAAGGGTGAAGCTCGGGGGGGTAATCAGCCCAAGGCTAATCATAAATGGCACCTTAAATAAATTCAGCAGAAGAAAAAATACCGCCGCCGTTCCCACATATTCCATTTTCGGCAGCCGCATCGCCAGTAGGTAAATTGCCATCAACGGACCCGCAGCATTCGCCACCAAGGTCGTAAACCCCGCCAGTACACCGAGCGTCGGCGCAAACCACACTGCGTGCTCCGCCTCCTTAGCACCCACTCCCGCGCGCCAACGCCGAAAAAGGTGCACCGCTACGAGTGTAACCACGATCCCGCCGATCAAACGCCGCGTCTCGTGATCGCCGATCCGTCCCATCGCGAAATAACCAATCACAACCCCGACCGCCGCCCATGGAAATAAGCGCCACAGGTGCCGCCAGTTCGCGTGTTGCCGGTAAGAACCTACCGCCACCAGATCGCCGAAACACAATAGCGGCAACACGAGCCCCGTCGCTTGTTTCGCGGGCAGAATCTGAGCAAAAATCACCACGAAAAGCATCCCCATACCGGCGATACCGGTCTTGGAAACTCCCACCAAAAGCGCCGCGGCCACGGCCAAAATCCATTCTGCAGTCGTGAAATTCAAGCCGAAGCCTCCGTTTGAAAATCACCATCCTTCACCCGAAAAATTTCCCACGCCCCCAGCTCTGCGTCCGGTAACGCCGTGCCCGTCGCCAATATCTGCGACTCAGGATCAATCGCTGCCCAAAATTTCCGACGACGTCCCGGATCAAGCTCCCCGAGCACATCATCCGCTAGCAAAACCGGACGAACGCCGCTCTTTGCATGGAACCAAGCCGCCTGCGCCAAACGCAACGCGAGCACGACCGAACGTTGCTGCCCTTCGGAACCAAAATCCTTCGCCTCTTGTGCATTAACCTTGAGCGCAAAATCATCCCGGTGCGGTCCCATATTTGTGGAGCGCATAGCAAGATCCCGCGCCCGACCCACCGCCCAACGTGCCAGCAAAGCCTCCACGTCCGGCTGCTCAAAATCGGGCTGATACACCAGGGTTGCAGGCTCGGTCACGTCGCATAGTTTTTGGTAACCAGCCGCCATGCCTGCGCCGATTGACTGCAAGCCGGTAATTCGGCGAGCGATCAACTCAGATGCAGCCGGCGCCAAGACTCGCTCAAAAGCTTCCAATTGCGCGACCACGGCGCCGCCTTTTTTAAGTAAAGCGTTCCGCTCCGCTAGGGCACGGGTGTAAGTCTGTAATGCCTGCAAGTAGCTTCCATCCATTGCCGCCAAAGTAAGGTCCAACCACCGCCGCCGCCCCGCCGGCGCGCCGCGCACGAGCTGCAAATCTTGCGACGAAAACACCACAGTGGGAAATTTGCCCAGATAATCTGCTAGCCGCGTTACGCGCGTCTGATCACACCACAATTCCTTGCTGTGCCGGTGGACTTTAATTGTAACCTGCGTCTCACCCAGCCGCGAGTGTTCCAACGTGCACGCCACGGCTGCAGTGGTTTGTCCGTGCATCAACAGCGTAGCACTTTCTGTCGTCCGAAAAGATCGCGCCGCGGTCAAATAACCCGCCGCCTCGAGCAGATTGGTTTTTCCCTGACCATTCTGCCCGACAAAAAATTGTCGCCGCCCCACAAAATCTAGCCGCGCAAACGCCACATTGCGGAAATGGCGAAGAGTGAGCGTACGCAGGCGCATATATTGGCGAGTAGCAGAAAATTTTTCATCGCGGGCAAGCCCGCACCCACCTTTTCTCCCACCATGAAGTTTGCCGCCGCCCTCCATGCGTCCACCTCCACGCTCCAAGCTCTGCCCACCATCCGCCCCGCGATCGATGCTGCTGCGGCGCTTATTCTCGAAACCCTGCGCTCTGGCCACAAACTGCTCATCTGCGGTAACGGCGGCAGCGCCGCCGAGGCCGCCCACTTCGCCACCGAGCTCACCGGTCGCTACGCGAAAAACCGCCGTTCGCTGCCGGCGCTAGCGTTGTCCTCCGACGGCTCGCTGGTGACGTGCATCGGCAATGACTACGGCTTCGAGCAAACTTTCGCCCGACAGATCAATGGCCTCGCCCAACCAGGCGACCTCGTTGTCGTACTCACATCCAGCGGCAACTCCGCTAATATCCTCGCCGCCCTACGCGAGGCCAAAGCACGCGACCTAAAGAGCCTAGCCTTTCTTGGCCGTGGGGGCGGCCCGGCTCGCGGCCTCGCAACGGTCGAACTCATCATGCCCGGCCAAAGCGGCCCCGCCACACAAGAGGCTCACCTTTTCCTGATTCACTATTTCTGCGAGCTGATCGACACCGAGTTTGCCTGAGTTTTTGCCACTGAACCTATTCGCTACGCACAAGGCGAGTAACCACAGCACGCTCAACACTCTGGATAGAATCCCAGCAATTTCATGCAGAGGGCTCCAGCAGCGCGCGCGCCAAGCTCAAATTGGTTCTTGCCGCACCGAAATGCCGGCGGTTCGCTCCGACTTTAAACCCATGAGCAAAGCCACTCCCGCCCAAGAAAACGCCATCATTAAAACCGCCTACGGCGAACTCACCGTCGCCTTCTGGCCCGACGTCGCCCCAAAGACGGTGGAAAATTTCAAAAAACTCGCTCGTTCCGGCTACTATGACGGCACCGCGTTTCACCGCATCATCAAGGGTTTCTTGATCCAAGGCGGCTGCCCCAACACTAAAGTTGGCGAAAAAGGCATGCCCGGCACCGGCGGCCCCGGCTGGCAAATCAAGGCCGAGTTCAATGCCAAAGCCCACGTTCGCGGCGTACTCTCTATGGCTCGCTCGTCCAACCCCGACTCCGCCGGCTCGCAGTTTTTCATCTGCCACGGGGACGCCAAATTCCTCGACCGCCAATATACCGCCTTCGGCCAAGTGATAGCCGGCGACGATGTCCTCGAAAAAATCGCCAATGTACCCACCAAGTCCGGCGGTGGCGGAGAAAAGAGCACGCCCATCGAGCGAGTAGGTGTCGAGAGCGTAACAATTGTTGCCGCCTAAACCGCTTCGATTTTAGATTCTGCTTAATTAACAGGCCGGTCTTGTCGACCGGCCTTTTTTATGAGCTTGAACCATGATTAAGCATAGCCCAACGCCTTCGCCACCGCGCTACAGACGACGTTACCGACGCGTGTCTTAACGCCTTTCGCCAAGCCGGGATGTTCTGCGAGCGCACGCTCCACCCCTTTCTGCACCAGCGTCGCAACAAACGGCTCCGTCGCTTGCGTCAGACCCATCGTCGAGGTGCGGCCGACTAGCGCCGGCATGTTGGGTACCGCGTAGTGGATTACGCCGAATTGTTCGTAAACGGGTTCCGCGTGAGAAGTCGGCCGGATCGTCTCGATACAACCACCCTAGTAGATCGCGATGTCTACAATCACGCTGCCCGACCGCATTTGCGCGACCATCTTTTTATTAATCACGATCGGCGCCTTCGCAGCTGGGATCAGCACCGCCCCAATCAATAAATCTGCATCCGCCACACTCGCCTCGAGATTTGCTGGATTCGACATGAGGGTGACGACGCGGCCGCGATACTCGGAATCCAGCGCTTCAAGTTTAGGCGTATCCAAATCAAGCACGGTAACACGTGCGCCCATACCTGCAGCCATTTGCACCGCATGCGCTCCAGAATTGCCTGCGCCTACTACGACGACGTGACCCGGCAGCGTACCGGGAATACCGCCGAGCAACACGCCTGAGCCACCGTGCTGAGACTGCAGAAAATACGCGCCCACTTGAATCGCGAGCCGACCCGCAATCTGCGACATCGGCTTTAGCAACGGATATGATCCGTCATTGGCCTCCACTGTTTCATAGGCGATACCTAGGATTTTTTCTTCAATAATATCTTAGCGAGTTCCGCACCCGCCGCGAGGTGCAGATAAGTAAACAAAATCTATCCCGTGGGCAGTCGCCCATATTCAGCCGGCAGAGGTTCTTTCACTTTTAAAATAAGTTCTGCCTGCGCCCAAACCTTCGCCGCGGAGCCGACCACGGTCGCACCCGCTGCCCGATATTCCGAGCCGGCAAATCCGGCGGTCAATCCTGCCGATTTTTGCACCACGACCTCCGCACCGAGCGACACCCAACGACGGCACAAGCTGGGAGTCATCGAAACCCGCGTTTCACCGATTTTAATTTCTTTCGATACGCCAATTTTAATGAACCCAACCCAATCCCGAAAGCTCATAAACGCAACGCCCCAGAACGCTAAAAGTTAACTACGTTTCTGCGTCGCGACCCAGTCGCGGATGTTACCTTCGAGTACGCTCAATGGTACAGCGCCGTGACGCAGCACCTCATCGTGAAACGCACGTACGTCGAACTTTGCCCCAAGCTCCTTGGTAGCTAAGACGCGCAATTCTTTGATTTTAAGTTCCCCAAGTTTGTAAGCCAACGCCTGACCCGGCCACACGATGTAACGATCCACCTCGACCACGATGTCGTGTTCACTTTTACCGGCGTTGTCTTTGAAAAATTCGATCGCCTGAGCCCGCGACCAACCAAGCGCATGCATCCCGGTATCAACCACAAGTCGCACCGCCCGCCACATTTCATAGGTGAGCTGACCAAATTTTGCGTAAGGGTCTGTGTAAAAAACCATCTCCTCACCCAAACTCTCCGAGTAGAGCCCCCACCCTTCGACGAACGCCGTGTACCCGCCCCAGCGACGAAAATCCGGCAACGAGCCCAGCTCTTGCGCAATAGAAATCTGTAGATGATGCCCAGGCACCGCCTCGTGCAAAGTGAGCGCTTCCATCTCCCACTTAGGCCGCGTATCGAGCGCATAGGTATTGGCAAAAAAATAGCCGGCGCGACCACTCTCCGCGGCACCCGGATAATAATAAGCCGTGGTCTGTGATTTCTCAGCATAACTCGGCACCGGCAGCACCCCATACGGCGTCCGCGGCAAGGTGCGAAATAATTTGATCAATTGCGGATCCGCCCGCTTGGCGATATCACGATAAGCGCGCAAAAGCTCCTCCTTGTCGGTGAAGAAAAATTTCGGATCCGTCCGAAGAAATCCAAAAAATTCCGCAAGAGTACCTTTAAAACCTGTTTCCGTTTTTACCCGCTCCATCTCAGCTCGGATACGTTTAACCTCGGCCAATCCGATGTCATGAATTTGCTGAGGTGTTAGATCCGTCGATGTCTCTGTCTTCACGCGCCATGCATACCACGCTCTTCCGTCAGGCAATGCCGAGGCAGCCGTCGTTGTGCGTGCGCCGGGCAAATATTTTTCCGTCAAAAATGCATGGAGCCGTTCAAATGCCGGCTTCACTTCCACCGTATAAGCCTGCACCGCCTTCGCTTTTAAACGCGCCGCCTCTTCGCCTGAAACCCCAGGGCCTGGACGCGTAAAACCACCGAGCAAGGGGCTACTCACTGGATCTACCGGAATTTGGTTAAGTACTTGCTGCGGCACATCACGCAACGTGATCTGGGGCGGCGTCACACCGCGCAAAAGTCCGTCTGCCAGCAATGCAATCACCTGATCAATTTGCTGCGGCAAGGCCCTTAAACGCTCTACCTGCGCCTCAAGTTGGGCAACACTCGCCGTGGGCATCGTAGCAAACACTTGCGCCGCGTCCTGATGCACGCCGTTGAGCTGGGTGACTTGGACTAACTCCGCTGGAAACCGTGTACCCTCGAGCGCTTCTTCAAACTGGCGCTTAAATAAATCATAGCTTACCCGCTCACTTGCACTCAATGCCGCGCGTTCGATCGTCGCTAACACAGCGAGTGGTCGACCCGTCAGTCGTTTGCGCTCCTTGATCGCCGCAACTGTCAGATCGGTCCACTTCGTCTCGTAACCTGGAGCACCAATGTAGGTCGCAAACTCGGGTGCGACCGAAAGAGTGTAAGACCACTCAACTTTAAAAAGAGCCTGTAATCGCTCAGCGTCCGCCGTGCGTCCCTTAGCTGCGGCGATGGCCTGAAACTGTTCGTCGTATTCATCCGCACGCGCGCTGATCAAGGCCATACCCATGGCCAACATCACCCAACCCCCCAAACAAAATTTGCTTCGCATAAATCAAACCTTTCTCAGTCTTCGGCCACGATGCAAGACGCCGCACCTAAACCCCTGCACTTGATCGTCGCCTGTACCGAGAATCGCGTCATCGGCCGAAGTGGACGGCTACCTTGGCACATAGCCGAAGATACCGCTTTTTTTCACGCCGCGACAGCTGGACAAACCGTCGTACTCGGCCGCGTCTGCTACGAGACTTGGCCCCAAGTGCGCTCCGATGGCCGTCATCCTGTGGTCATAAGCCGCAATTCGGCACTCGCACTACCTGGTGTACACGTCACTCCCACATTTTTATCCGCCCTAGCTATCGCCGATACGTTGCCCGGTAAAATAATGATATGCGGAGGCGAACGTATTTATACCGAGGCACTGGCAAGCGGTCGCCCGCTTCGGCTTCATCTTACGCTCATTCACACCGAGATTACCGGCGACACCTTTATGCCCGAGTGGCGCCATCTATCCTGGCGTGAGCATTCCCGTCACGAGAGCGCCGACGCGAATTTTCGCTACACGTTTTTAGAATTATCGCTGTCGTGAGGCGGGGACTCGTCACATGCAATGGTGTTGAAATAAAACGTACTGCACCATCGTAAGAGCCAACACTTGTTTTCATATGGTTAGGTAGTTTGAGAACTCAACTTACCCAACGCGGCTAATTTAGGCTGCGCATTTCTTGCGCAACCTTCATCACTCCATCTGAAAATTGTTTTACCGCTGCAACGACGCGTGAGCTTTTGCCACCTCGACGTATTTCTCGGCCCAGGCCCGCAATCCCGCCTGTTCCTGCATAGTCAAAGCCCGGACAACCTTCGCCGGCGAACCGTAAACCATCGAGCCTGGGGGACACGTGAATCGCTGCGGCACCAGTGTGTTAGCACCTACGATACTCCGAGCACCGATATGCGAACCATCAAGCACCGTCGCACCCATGCCGATTAAACATTCATCCTCAATCGTGCACGCATGAATGATCGCGGCATGGCCGATCGTACACCACGCGCCGATGTGCGCCCCATGCGCATCCGCAAGGTGCACCACAACATTGTCTTGAATATTGGTTCCTTCACCCACGCGGATTTCCTCGATATCACCGCGCAGTACCGCGCCGTAAAACACGCTGCTAGAAGGCCCGAGCACCACGTCGCCCACGATCGTAGCGTTGGCCGCGACAAAAAGCGCGCGCGACTTATCAGGCTTTCGTCCAAGATGTCTTACCAGACGAGAGGAAACAATTTCGTTAGAACTCATTTTTCTTTAGTGTAAGGTATGCCAATCGCCTTGGGCGCCACCGCTTGGCCGACAAAACCGGCCAACAGCAGGACCGTCAGCACATAAGGTAGCGCGAGAATAAATTGAACCGGCACAACGCCGACTACCGGTAAAACCACGCCCTGTAAACGTGTCGCAAGCGCGTCCGCAAATGCGAATAGCAGACACGCCCAGAGCGTAGGCCAAGGTCTCCATTTACCGAAAATCAGCGCTGCCAGCGCAAGATAGCCCTTGCCCGCCGTCATATCGCGCACGAAACCGGAACTCGCAGCCGTCGACAAATAGGTCCCGGCAAATCCACACAGCACGCCGGAAATGATCACTGCCTGATACCGTAATCCGTTTACCGAAATGCCTGCCGTATCCACCGCATGCGGATTCTCTCCGACTGCGCGCAAACGCAGGCCGAAACGCGTCCGATAAAAAATCCAAGCACTGAAAGGCACGAGCGCCGAAGCGAAATAAACGAGTAGGTTTTGCCCGCTCATCAACTCCGCATAGAGCAACCCCGGCAGCGGCATTTCCCGGGCTCTTTGCGCCCACGGCCACTCGATACCAGTAAAGCGCTGCCCGACCCCGTCGAGCTGAGGCGTTTGTCCACCGAGGTTAAACCAGGCGAGCCCGAGCGTGGGCCCGAGGCCAACGACCATAATCGTTACAGCCATGCCTGCCACAACTTGATTACCACGATGCGTGATACACGCGTAACCAATCACCAACGCGAGAGCCACTGCGGTTAAAATACCCGCCCCAAGACCAAGCCACACCGAGCCTGTCATCGCGGACACTGCCGCTGAAGCAAAGGCGGCACCGAGCATTTTCCCTTCCAATCCGAGATCAATAACCCCTGCACGCTCAGAAAATAGCCCCGCCATTGACGCCAACAGTAACGGCGTCGCCACGCGAATCGTCGCAGCTAATAAGAGCACGATGAGTGTGTATGTTTCCATTTACTCGACATCCTTACCGTCGCGCAAACATGCGAACAACAGCGTCAACGGCGCCCGGAAAACATTTTCCATCGCGCCACATAGCAATATCACGAGGCCCTGAATCACTACGACCATGTCGCGATTAATCTTAGGCATGTCGAAGGATAGCTGGGAGCCACCCTGGTAAAGTGCACCGAATAACACCGCTGCTACCACAATTCCAATGGGATGATTGCGACCCATTAAGGCTACTGCTATGCCAACAAAGCCCGCGCCACTTGGAAAATCCATCAGAATGCGGTGCTGAGATCCCATGAGCTCGTTTAGCCCGAGTCCACCCGCTAACGCGCCGGAAATAAGCATACCGCCTACAATGATGCGAGGCGGAGAGATCCCAGCGTAAACAGCCGCCGTCGAGTTGGCCCCGGCCACCCGTAGCGCGAATCCCCAGCGGGTTCGCCATATGAAAATCCACACGCCAGCCGCCGCCAGGAGCGCGAGCCCAAACGAGAGATTTAGCGGCGTCGGCACCACGGTAATTCCGATTTTGGCGAACAATTCGTGCGCCGCCGGCATCAAGATATTGGCGGAAAATTCCCGAGTCTCAGGCGATTGCTGACCCGGCTTGATGAGTACATTGACGAGCAAGTACGTCATCAGTGCCGCCGCAATAAAGTTAAACATGATCGTTGTGATCACGATATGGCTCCCGCGACGCGCCTGCAGCCAAGCCGGAATAAAAGCCCAGGCCGCACCAAAAATGGCCCCAGCCAAGATGGCGAGCGGCAAAACCACCCAAAACGGCCACATCCCCAAATAAAGACAAACAAGACCCGTACCCAAGCCACCAATATACGCCTGACCCTCGGCGCCGATATTAAAAAGGCCCGCGTGATACGCGACCGCCACAGCAAGTCCGGTAAAGATAAAATTGGTCGCGTAATATAGCGTGTAGCCGATACCTTCTTGGGTCCCGAGCGCGCCCGTCGACATGAGTTTAAACGCCGCAAACGGGCTCTCCCCAAGCGTTTTTATGATCACACCAGCGAGCACGAGCGCTACACCCAGATTAATAAGCGGCAACACCCCAAGTTCAGCCCACCGCGGCAGTTTTACGGGAGCGCTCACACGGAGGCCTCCGCTCGCACACCAGCCATCATGAGGCCGATTTTTTCCTCGGTCGCATCCGCGCGGGCCAACTCGCCGATGATTTCGCCACCATTCATGACCAAAATTCGGTCCGCAAGCGCAAGGATCTCATCAAGCTCAACCGATACGAGCAACAATGCCTTACCTGCATCACGCAGCCCAATAAGTCGTTTATGAATAAACTCGATCGCGCCAATATCTACGCCACGAGTTGGCTGCCCAATGAGCAACACTTTAGGATCAGCGTCGATCTCACGCGCGAGCACGAGTTTTTGCTGGTTGCCGCCTGAAAACGCCGCCAAACGCAGCTCTGGCTCGGAGGGACGTACATCATACTCGGTCATCTTTTTGGCGCAGGCGGCACGAATCGCAGCTTCGTCGCGCAACCCACCGCGATTGAATCGTGCCGCATCATGATAACCGAGCATTGCATTATCAGCGGCCGAAAATTCCACAACTACACCCATCCGCAAACGATCCTCCGGCACGTGCGCCAGCCCAAGTGCACGCCGCGCACGCGGATCGAGTTGCTCGCGCACGAGATTGTGCCCGTTGAACAAAATTTCACCATCGCTCGTAGTACGAGTACCCGCCAAGGCCTCGAGCAACTCCGATTGACCGTTACCCGCCACACCGGCGATGCCGACAATTTCACCCGCTCGGAGAGAAAAACTTACATTTTTTAGCCTTACCACGCCGTTCCGATCCCGGACTTCAAGTTTTTGCACCGTGAGCAACAATGCACCTAGCTGCTTAGGACGTTTTTCAACATGAAGCGAAACCGTGCGGCCCACCATGTGCTCCGCGAGTACACGCGGCGATGTATCACGGGTGGCGACCTCCGCGACGATTGCGCCCTGCTTCATTACCGTCACGCGGTCGGTGACGGCCATGATTTCGCGGAGCTTGTGCGTGACAAGAATCACCGCTTTACCCTGCGCCCGCAGGCGCCGCAGCATGGTGAAGAGTTGATCCGCCTCGTGAGGCGTGAGCACCGCCGTCGGTTCATCCAAAATCAACACCTCGGCCCCGCGGTAAAGGGCTTTGAGAATTTCCACCCTCTGCTGGAGCCCCACAGACAATTCCGAAACCACAGTATCAAGCGGCACTTCAAGTTCGTAATTGAGAGCTAAACGCTCAAGTTCCGTCCGCGCAGCTATCAATCCACCCGCGAGAAGGGCCCCGCCCTCGACGCCTAATACAATGTTTTCAAGCACCGTAAAATTTTCCACGAGCATGAAGTGTTGATGCACCATCCCGATGCCCTTCGCGATAGCCTCCTGTGGCGAACCAATTTTCACCGTACGGCCTTGGACGCGGATCTCGCCGGCGTCCGCACTTTGAAAACCGTAGACGATATTCATCAACGTCGATTTGCCGGCGCCGTTTTCGCCGATGAGACCGTGAATACTTCCTGCAGACACAGCGAAGGTGATAGCGCGGTTGGCATGGACCGACCCGAAACGTTTATCGATGCCACGCAACTCGAGCGCGGGCGGAGCGTAGGGCGGCGTAAACGGGGGCGCTGCGGGCTCCTTCGACACAGGAAGCGTTTAAGGCGCCTTATATTCCAAGACCACAATTTTTCCGCTCACGATGTCGGCCTTGGCCTTTTGGAGTCGGGCCTCGATGGCGGGCGTGAGCAGCTTACGGTTATACTCGTCGAGCGAGTAACCGACTCCATTTTCAGGAAGACCGAGCACGAGCTGACCCGGCTTCCAAGTTCCGGCTTTGGCTTCGCTAAACGCACGATAAACGGCTACATCCACGCTCTTCATCGCCGAGGTCAAAACACTACCAGGGTGAAGGTAATTTTGATTACTATCGCAACCGATGCTGAATTTACCCGCATCTTTTGCCGCCTGCATGACGCCGATACCGGTTGCACCAGCCGCGTGAAAAACGACATCGGCACCACGGCCGAATTGGCTCCGAGCGAGTTCCGCCCCCTTGGTGGGGTCACCCCAAGCGGCCGGAGTTGTACCCGTCATGTTCTCAAACACCTCAGCCGAGGGGTTAACAAAATGCACTCCTTGTGCGTAACCCAAAGCAAACTTGCGGATGAGTGGAATATCCATGCCGCCAACGAAGCCGACTTTGCCGGTTTTAGAAACCAGCGCGGCGGCCATCCCGCACAGGAACGAAGATTCCTGTTCACGGAAATTGATCGACTGGACATTGGGTAGATCGACCACGGCGTCGATGATCGTAAATTTCACCGCCGGAAACTGCTTGGCTACCTTCTCGACCGCCGAGGCCTGCGTGAATCCAACCGCCACAATGATGCTGGCGCCGCGCTTTGCGAGTTGAGCCATAGCCAGATCACGCTGCGCAGCGTTGGTAATCTCAAATTCACGAAACGCGATGCCAGTGTCTTTTTTGAATTTTTCGGCACCCTCGCTGGCTGATTGATTAAACGAGCGATCAAACTTACCGCCAAAATCATAAACGATAGCCGGAAGAAAATCATTTTCAGCCGCAACGGCGACTGGTGCCGAAAAAAATACAGCGCAAATAGTAATCGCGGCTAAACAACGGGAAACGTGAGTTGAAAGCATGGTGCAAAAATCCATTTTGGTTAATTTTCAACCGTGAAGCAGAGCCGCCGTCTAATCAATGCCTGATACTCATAATTCTCAGCGAGTTCTGTTCTCACCCAAGAATTTATCGTCAGGAATTATTTCTTATGCCAGTCGCCGTTTTCACGTTGAAGCCAGACCCCAGTTGCGCTGCCGGCGGCGATCTGTTTTGCGCGAGCGCGAGCGACCGTTTCAGCAGTAGAACCCGTTTGCTGGGCAAGAGCTACATAAACAGCTTCACGATCACGATTCTCTGCCGCTACGACTTCGCCGGCTTCCGCATTGGCGCCGCGCAGTTCGACGAGTCCACGATTGTTTTCACCAATGAGGCCTTGGTTTTTCCACGAGTCGAGAGTCGAGAGTCGCTTGCTCATTCGGCCTTTCACCGCAGCGAGATCTTCGGCGCGTACGCTGCCAATTGTAGCCGATAACAAACCAAGCATGAGAAAAAGACGGAGAAATAGAGTTTTCATGGGTGAATTTAGGATTTGGTGGGGGGCGTGGCGATCGTTGCGGATTTTTTATCGAGATCGCCGAAGAAGTCGTCGAGGGCGCGGTCAACTTTGACGTTCACGTCGAGCGTCGCATGCACCTTAACCTCGATCGGTTGTACGGTTACATTCAAACAACCAGACAAAAACAAAAAACCAGCGAGCATAGGAAAATTGCGGGGCATAAGATTAAGGGTTCTTCAATAGATCGCTGAGCGCAACGAAAGTTTCTTCATCTTAGCGAGAGCGTAGCGCCGTTTTCCATACCGAGCCTTAGCACATAAGCCAGTGGGCCTTTAACGTCGATCTCAAAGCCGACGGGACCGACTGAAGTGCCGTCAAGCGCGGGACATGCCTGGATCATGACACGAGCGGAACGACCCTGCAGATCTCCTTCGGGCGTAAGCTTAACTTGCAGCGATTCGACTTTGAGCGCAGTGCGACCGAGTTCGATTGCCGCCAAGTCCACATACCCCGGATTTAAGGGTGCTGCCCAGCGCGCCAGCGGACCGAGCCAAACTGGTAGAAATTCGAAGCGCTTAGGCATACTCGCACTCAATAAACCGGGTGCTGATTCGAGACGCAAAACCATCGGTTCATCAGGGACAAGGTCGAGACGCCCAGCCCCAATCTGTAACCCAAGCGCCTTGCTCCATTCTAGTTGCAACGCACCTTGCACGCGTCCCTGCGCCTCTGCCAAACCCGTGGGAAGGAGTGCTACTACGTCGGCTAAGCCGACGCGTCGGATTTGCAAAGCCAACTGAATCATTGGCGGCGATAGCGGCAACGTAAACGGCGCCGCTTCAATTTCGCCACCGGCAATCTCCACACGAGCTTCCTCGATTTGCGGTCTAAGACCTTGGTCGATGCGCGCGCATACGAGTAATTTACGCGCGCCAAAACGCTTGGTTACGATGGAACCGATCGTGAGTCGCAGGGGATTTGAGCTCGACCAGCTTACAGCGTTTTGTGCGAAAATAAAATTACCCATCAAAGCAATATCCTCCAAAGCCCAGCCTTGGATCGCATGCCTCACGGCACCGCGCCGCCACTCAAAAGTCACGCGACCCTCAATTTGACCACCACGAATTACTCCATCGCCACGCAATTCCATATCACCCTCAGCCACAGCGCCCGCAAGAGCCGGACTAAGCTGCGGAGCAAGTAGCGGGAGCCAAATAGAGGGATCAAACCGACCTTCGAGCAGAGTCCAAGTGCCCGCATCAAGGCTAGAATCGACTGTAACACGCACCTGAATACGCGCACCCGGCGCTTCAGCGAAAAGCAGAAAGTGCAAGCGTGCATCAGCCATGCTCGTCAGTTCAACCCGCCAGACGAGTTCAGGCGCCCAAGGAAGTTTCAAAACATTCAGCGTGCCACCAAGCTCACCAGCCAGCATCGGACGTGACATTGACTGCGCACGAGCCGGGGCCCAAGCGAGTAGCCCACAAAGGGCGAAAAAAATAACAGGACGATAAAAGCGCATCGGGCGTTGGCCGACGCATGAATTGGCGGAGCCCAGCGCTGCTGCCAATCCCCAAGAGCATTCGTTGGAACCGGGCATTATTTTCCAGCCCCAAAGAACGGCTCAGATCACCGGCACGGCGGGGAGATTCCAAATTTCTTCGGCGTATTCTCGTATGGTCCGGTCGCTTGAGAATTTACCAAGGCGAGCGGTATTAAGGATCGCAGATTTCGCCCAGCCAGCGCGATTACGATACGCCGCGTCGACTCGGCCTTGGGCGTCGCAATAGGCACGAAAATCTGCGAGCACGAGGAAAGGATCGCCTTGGTTCAGCAGCGAAGCGTGCACCGCGGAAAACGCACCCGTTTCTCCAGGGGTCCAGTAGTCGCTGCCAAGCCAATCAATCACGGCCCGGAGTTCTTCATCGGCGTGGTAGTAATCCCAGGGGTTATATCCTTTAGCCCAGAGAGCTTCGACCTGTTCGACTGTGAGGCCGAAAATAAATATATTTTCCGAGCCGACTTCCTCCTCAATCTCGACGTTGGCCCCGTCGAGCGTACCGATCGTTAGGGCTCCGTTAAGGGCTAGTTTCATATTGCCGGTGCCAGAGGCTTCCTTTCCGGCCGTGGATATCTGTTCGGAAAGATCAGCCGCAGGGATGATTTTTTCGGCGAGAGAGACACGATAATTAGGCAAAAATACGACTTTGATTTTTCCACCAATACGATCGTCAGCGTTAATGCGGGCGCCGATAGTGTTAATCGCGCGAATAATATTTTTCGCGACGTCGTAACCTGGCGCAGCTTTAGCGGCGAAGACGAAAACGCGCGGCACGACATCGAGCGCAGGGTTCTGCAATAAGCGGCGGTAAAGAGCGAGAATGTGGAGTAGATTTAGGTGCTGACGCTTGTATTCATGCAGGCGTTTAATTTGCACGTCGAATAGCGCATCAGGCGAAACGTCGATGCCGCACTCAGCTTTGATGACGGTGGCAAGTTCCGACTTATTGGCGCGCTTGATAGCCATGAATTCGGCCTGAAAAGCGGCAGCGTCCGCCGATTTCACTAGACCACGGAGCTGGGCAAGGTCGCGCACCCACGCGTTGTTGCCGAGCGTACGGGTGATGAGCGCGGAAAGGCGTGGGTTGCACTTGAGCAGCCAACGACGGGGCGTGATACCATTGGTCTTATTTTGAAATTTACCGGGAAATAAGGCGTCAAATTCAGGAAAGAGATCTTTTTTGAGCAACGCGGTGTGCAGAGCAGCAACGCCGTTGACGGCGTGGGAACCAACAACGGAGAGGTGCGCCATGCGGACCATTTTCGGAGTTTCTTCGTCTATGATCGAGCAGATGCGTTTCTTGAGGTTGTCTCCGGGCCAGCGCGCTTCTACCGCGGACATGTGGTGGACGTTGATCTCATAGATGATCTGAAGGTGACGCGGCAGCACGCGCTCAAAGAGCGGCACACTCCAACGTTCAAGTGCTTCGGGCATCAGCGTGTGATTGGTGTAAGCAAAAGTCGCCGTGACAATCGGCCATGCGCGAGTCCAAGCCAGTCCCTCTTCATCGAGTAGTATACGCATAAGCTCGACGACCGCGATAGCCGGATGAGTGTCGTTAAGTTGTACCGCGACTTTTTCAGCAAAATTATCCCAGGTGTTAGCAGGATTTCGACGATGGCGGCGGATGATGTCACGCAAGGAGCAGGCGACGAAAAAATACTGCTGCACAAGGCGGAGCTCTTTGCCGTTTTCCGTTTTGTCGTTTGGATAAAGTACCTTTGAGATCGTTTCTCCCACGGCTTTTTCGCGTACGGCTTCGACGTACCCTCCACTGTTAAATGCCGCCAAATCGAAGTCCTCGGTGGATTTGGAGGCCCAAAGCCGCAGCATGTTGACCGTTTTGGTGCCATAACCAGCGGTGGGGATATCATGCGGTACGCCCAAGATAGTCTTGGTGTCGACCCATCGCGGGCGGTAGTGACCTCGGTCATCGAAAACATTTTCTACTCGTCCAAAGATCCGCACTTCTTGAATGTATTCTGGGCGAACAACTTCCCAAGGGCTACCAAAGATGATCCAGTTGTCTGGAGCTTCAACTTGATGGCCATTTACAAATGACTGCCGGAAAAGTCCAAATTCGTAGTAAATGCCGTAGCCCAGAGCGGGATAATCCATTGTAGCGAGCGAATCGAGGAAGCATGCGGCTAGACGGCCTAGACCGCCGTTGCCAAGACCCATATCGACTTCGGACTCGCGGATTTTTTCAAAATCTTGCCCTAAACCTTCGAGCGCAGCGCGAGCCGTGTCGAGCAAGCCTGTAGCAAGCAGGTTATTGCCGAAGAGTCGGCCCATGAGGTACTCGAGGGAAAAGTAATAAACGCGGCGCACATTCTGGGTATTGTGCACGGCTTGCGTCGCAATCATACGCTCATGAATCGTATCCCGCACCGCCAGCGCGGTCGCGACCCACCAGTCACGCGAAGTAGCCGAAGCCGGGTGCCGCGCCAGCGTCGAGGTTAGATGCCGCAATATTAAAGCCCGGAAACTCGCCTCACTAAGTCCTGCATCCGCACCCGCAGCAGGCGCAGAGCGAGCGGCAGCAGCGCCAGATGTTATGAGTTGGGATTTAGCGGCAGATTTGGCCATGGTATATATATATCGTGCTAACAGGATTCATGCCAGCATCGCGACAACTCTGGCGGTTAATATTTTGTGACAAACCGGATTATTTTTGAAAACGGCGGGCCAGCTCGCTATGATTTAATTCGATAAAGGTAGGGCGGCCAGACGGACTCGTCAGTGGAGTGCGCGTCGCAAACAACTCAGCAACAAGGCCTCGTAAAGCCGCTTCCGCAGGCGCGGCCAGCAGGCGAATAGCCTTGGCCGCAGACATACGCGCAAGTTCCTCCCGCGCCAAAGCAAGATTGTTCTCAGGCAGACGACCATCACGAATTGCCCCGAGCAAATCACGCACGAAGGATTCGGCATCCGCCGGCTCCATCCACGTGGGCACAGCTTCGATACGGAAAAAATTACGCCCAAATTCTCCGATTTCAAATCCGTGACCACCAAGAAATTTCGTCCGGTCGATCAACAAAGCCGCAGCGATGGGATCAAGCTGCAGTGGAATGGGTAATAACAGACGTTGGCACGGCACTGAGCCAGAATCAAATTGAGCGACAAGTCGGTCAAACCAGATGCGCTCATGAGCGGCTCGCCGGTCAAGCAAGACGAGACCAGCCGAGGTCTCAAATAAAGCATAACTACCATGTGCTAGACCGATATAACGCCAGGACGTCAGGGAAATTTCAGGACGCGCTTCTCGGTTGAACTCTGGAGCAACCGTCGACTGTGGATATATTGTCGCGGACGGCACCACTAGAGACGCGCGGATTGGCGCGGTTGTGGACGCAGCGAAAAAACTCGTCAGGGGCCCGGGCACAACGAGACGCGCCAAACCAGACGGCAAATTTACCTCTGCAATAGGCCTGATCTCCTTAGCTTCCAACAGTGGTGCAACAGGTGCACCCACCTCGCGTAGACGATGCAACACACTTCGGATCACAAAACCACGCACCTGCGGCTCGCTGCGAAAACGCACTTCACGCTTAGCCGGATGTACGTTAACATCCACTGCGGCCGGATCGCATTCGAAAAACACAAATGACAACGGATACCGCCCTTTGGGTAGCGATTCATGATAACTCTCAATGAGGGCGTAGTTAAGAGTACGGCTGTCCACTGGACGGCCATTTACAAAAACAATCATCTCGTGGCGCGTCGCCCGACCCACTCCAGGCCGACCGATCAAGCCAGAGAGTTTCAAACCCGGCTCCACGCTATTAATTTCAATGAGCGACTCGGCTATCTGCTGACCAAAAATTTCCGTCACACGCTCGGCTAACGTCGAACATTCGGGTGAACGAAAAATAACCTGGCTATCCTCAATAAGCGTAAACGCAACTTGCGGACTCGCTAGAGCGTAAAGCCGCACGCACTGCACGATATGCGCGGATTCCGTCGCGTCCGTTTTGAGAAATTTACGACGCGCTGGTACGGAATTAAAAAGATGCGTCACCTCCATCCGAGTACCGACGGGGCGGCCACAGTCGCGCACGTGAACAAATTTTCCCCCGTTGATCAAAATCTCAGTGCCCACATCACTATCGGCGACGCGGGTTTGGAGTTCAAAGCGCGACACACTCGCAATAGAGGGTAAAGCCTCGCCGCGAAAACCAAACGTATGCAAACGATCCAAATCTGCCGCTTCTGCTATCTTGCTGGTGGCATGCCGTTCCAGCGCGAGCAAAGCATCGTCTCGCGTCATGCCGGAGCCGTTATCCTCAATGCGCATGAGCGAGCGTCCGCCATGGCTAAACTCGACCTCAATTCGCGTGGCGCCGGCGTCGAGGGCATTTTCCACCAGTTCTTTCACCACCGCAGCCGGGCGCTCAATCACCTCGCCAGCAGCGATCTGATTTGCGACTCGATCAGGAAGAATACGAACTTTGGCCATCGGGACAGGTAGAGGATCACCATATGAATCCGGAAAAAACGCACTAAACGGAAGCGTGGAATTGTTTACGCTTAACTTTCGGCGGCGCAACCTCACGCACGAGACTTTTGGCATCGATGAGATTCACGAGGTAAGACGCCGCCCGAGAGGGATTAAGGGACAGCGTTGCCGAAAATAATCGTATCAACGTGCGTTTTCGTATCTTACCGCCATCGCGCAAAAAGCTCCGACAGAATACAGCCGTTAACCAACACACTCGCGAAAAAAATCTGGAAAAGCTCGACGTTGATACCCGGCAAGCCGGTCAGCCCCGTGCTCTTAAAACCATTCCTCAAAGAATCGACGTGCATCCGCCAACGCAGGCAATGGCTGAGCCGCTCAGCAAGAAGCAACATCAGCGTACCAAGCGCGATCTGCCACGTCAGGGCATTGAAAAAACCGAAAGACAAACCCGCGCGGAAGGCGCAAGTTCAGGATCAAATTTAGCAGTGCGAAAAAACGGCAAAAGAAAGCCCACGGCGGCGCAGCCAATCTGCGATTAATTGAGCGTTTTTTGCCAACGAGCAAACTGCTTCGCGACCTGCTTTGGCCCAGGCATACCCGTGCCGGTACGTTTCGCTAGCGCCCGCTTGAGGTCGAATACCTCGAGCCAATCGTTACCGTAGGCCGGATTTATTTTTTGCACTTCGGCGGTGGGCAATTGATTCAGCGGTAGAGAGAGTTTTTCAGCAAGCTTCACTATGTCGCCAACGGCATGGTGCGCCTGGCGAAACGGTACGCCACGCAACACCAGATAGTCGGCTAAATCTGTCGCTAACAAGGCCGGGTCAGCCACTGCAGCGGCGCAACGTTCACGGTGCAACGTCATGCCACCGATGGTTCCCTCGAGCACATCGGCGCAGAGCGCAGTTTGATCAAAACTGTCGAACACCGGCGGCTTATCCTCCTGCAAGTCTCGATTGTAAGTGAGCGGCAAGCCCTTCGCGAGCGTCAGAAGCGTATGAAGATTACCCTGCAAGCGCGCAGATTTGCCGCGAAGCAATTCGCAAGAATCAGGATTTTTTTTCTGCGGCATCAGCGAGGAACCTGTGCAAAACGCGTCAGGTAACTCGATAAACTTAAACTCCGTGCTGCTCCACAAAATCAGATCCTCAGCGATGCGCGACATATGCACGCCAAACGTCGCACACGCCGCCGCGAACTCGATGAACAGATCGCGGTCAGCGACAGTATCCATCGAGTTTTGCGTGACCTGCGGACGCCCCTTGGCATCGACAAAGCCTAGAGCCTTCGCGGTAAATTCGCGGTTAATCGGCAAGGTCGTACCTGCGATCGCGCCCGAGCCCAATGGGCACCAGTTGGCATGAGCGGCGACGTCTGTAAAACGCGCGCGATCACGCTGGAGCATTTCCATCCAAGCAAACAAATGATGCGCGAGGTAAACCGGCTGCGCCCGCTGCAAGTGCGTATAGCCGGGGATCAACACGTCGCGATTGGCCGTCGCGACGGCAAGTAAGGCGCGCTGGGCGCCGAGAATTTTTTTTCCCAAAACCGCTGTAGCGTGCTTAAACCAAAGACGCATGTCAGTTGCGACTTGGTCGTTGCGGCTGCGCGCGGTGTGGAGCTTGGCGGCGGCAGGTACGCGCTGCGTCAGCGCCTGCTCGATGTTCATGTGCACATCCTCGAGTTTGATGTCCCATTTAAATTTTCCCGCGGAAATTTCCGCCAAAATCACGTCGAGGCCGGCATGAATCGCCGCGCGTTCCTTTGGTGAGATCAAGCCAACGTGGGCGAGCATAGCTGAATGAGCTTTACTGCCCGCGATGTCGAACGGGGCGAGACGGTGGTCAAACGAGACAGACTCGCTGAAGCGGAGCATCAATTCGGCGGGGCCCGCGGTGAAGCGGCCACCCCAGGTAACTTGTGAAGACTTGGCCATGATTGACGCCGAGCACACGCCTAGGCAGGCCGCCGCGCAACGCGAAAGAGAGTTTGCCCGACTGGACAGTTATCACAAGCTGGAGGCATGATTTCACGCGCTTTAATCACAGGCTTAGTGCTGAGCGTGGCCACTCTTGTTGCGTCACAAGATCCGCATGCCGCCGTGGAGATCGCGCCCGCCAAAACTTCGATTTACATCGGCAGCGTCACGATGACCATGCCGACGTTTAAACACACCGGCGCTAGTTACGAATCGAGTTACGTGGCACGGGTATTTCCTTATTTTTTTTACAACGAGCGTGGAACCCTTTCGATCGACTTCACCGACGAACAACTAACCCGCCTAGATAGGGGCGAACGCGTGGACTTTCAGGGCCAAGCTAGGAACGAATCAGGCGAACCCCGCCGTATCGAGGGCCACGCGACCCCGACAGACGCGACGAACGGAAAAATCAAAGTCCGCATTTTCGTGACCGCTAAAATCGAACTGATTTTCAACACCACGTATCGCTTTAAGTCCTTGGCGCGCCCATAGTGGGTCGCGCGGCATGCTAAATTAAATTGGTGCGGTGGAGGTGACTCGAACACCCGACCGGCGGTTTAGAAAACCGCTGCTCTATCCAGCTGAGCTACCACCGCA
>JBAWZQ010000013.1:0-62441 GCA_037142955.1 Opitutaceae bacterium
AAAGCGACGCCGACGATAACCTGGGCTAGTCCGAGTGCGATCACCTATGGCACGGTGCTCTCCGCGACTCAGCTCAATGCAAGCGGCAGTGTGGCGGGTACGATCGTGTACAGTCCCGCGAGTGGCACGACGCCAAGCGCAGGTACGCAAACATTGACGGCGACGTTTACTCCGACGGATACGGCCAACTACAACACGGCGACCGGCACAGTCTCTTTGAGCGTTAACAAAGCGACGCCGACGATAACCTGGGCTAGTCCGAGTGCGATCACCTATGGCACGGCGCTCTCCGCGACTCAGCTCAATGCCTCCGCGAGCGCATCCGGTACGATCGCTTACACTCCGGCCAGCGGAGCAATCCTATCGGTGGGCACCCAGACGTTGACCGCTTCCTTCACGCCCTCGGATACGTCAAATTACTCTATCACCAGTGCCTCAGTTAATCTGAACGTGCTCGTAGCTGTACCGAGTGCACCCATGGCAGTCGCCGCTACGACGGCTAGTGGCGAAGCCACGGTCACGTTTACAACACCTAACTTTATCGGCAGCAGTGCGATCACTAGTTACACCATTCGGGCCACGGCGACCGATGGCTCATCCTTTACCGTCAACTCTTCCGGATCCCCGGCCACGATCACCGGCCTGACTCCCGGCAAGTCGTACCGCTTCACGGTTGTCGCTAACAACAGTGCTGGCGCTAGTGATGCGAGCCCGATCACGGATCCACTTACGATCAGTCTAATTAACCAAACGATCACCTTTGCTTCGCTCCCAGATCGCACCAGTAACAGTAGTTCGTTTGCTCTGTTGGCCACTGCGAGCTCCAAGCTGCCAGTGAACTTCACGGTGATCAGCGGCCCTGCGCTGCTTTCGGGCAATGTCGTCGATCTCACCGGTGCCACGGGCTTGGTGGTGCTCCGCGCGAGCCAAGCCGGTAATGCGACGTATGCCGCCGCGCCCGATGTTGAGGTATCGTTTGCGGTCACCGCCGGTTCCACGCAGGCTATTTTTAGTAAAGCAATCGCGCCCACGACCAACGCCGTCGCTGCCGATGTGGCAGTCGTGTTGCCGGCCAACACCCGCTCAGGCACCTTGCTCATGGTCTCATCAAGCACCCCGTCGCTGAACGGCACGGTTGATTTTCAGATCGGATCCGGTGGCGTGTTTACCGCGACAATCGAATCCACCAGTACCACGGGGTCCGGGCCACTTTCGGACCCATCAATGCAGGCTGCCCCTGTAAAACATACGATCACTGGCTCGCTCACGGATAACGTCCTCTCCGGCACCATTGCCCCGCTCGGCCTGGTATTTAGTTCAACTGTTCCGATCGCACCCGCGGCGGCGTCATCCGCCGTAGGCTTCTATAAATCGACCGCTTTAATCGAAGGCACCGGAGTTACGTATTCGGTGGTCGGCGCCAACAATCAAGTCCTCGTCCTCACCCAAGGCCCAATCGTGACGACCGGGGGACTCACCACGTTGAAGCCCGATAATACCTTTACCCTCACTGCGACGGGTAACGTGACCGTTAGCGGTGGCATCAACCCCACGACGACCACTGCGACCGCGACCGTCACCCTCCCAAGTAATACGAAAGTGGATTTCTCGGGATTGAGCACCGCAACGAAGCGCACCGATCGCTTAATCAACCTTTCCTCCCGCGCCAAAGTCGGCACGGGTGAATCGGTCCTCATCACCGGCTTTGTCATCGGCGGCACCGAATCCAAGAAAGTCCTGATCCGCGCCGCGGGTCCTGCACTCACCTCGTTTGGACTCGCGAGTGCTTTGCCTAATCCCTCGATTAAGATCTACCAAGGCTCTAATCTCATCGCCCAAAACGATGATTGGAACCTAGGCGATGCCGCCGACATGGCCCGCCTCGGCGCCTTCGCCTTCATCTTCGGCAGTAAAGACGCAGCGCTCCTGACGACGCTCGCCCCCGGCGCCTACACCGCGCAGATTGCCGACCCGAGCGGGACGGGCACTGGAGTCGCTCTCGCGGAAATCTACGACGCGAGCATCAATCCCAATGCGGATTATCAGAGGCTGGTTAATATTTCCAGCCGTGGTAAAGTCACCCCTGATGACGGCGTACTTATCGGCGGCTTCATCGTCACGGGAAATTCTCCAAAGACGCTGCTTATTCGCGGTATTGGTCCTGCACTCACGAGCTTTGGCATCGCCGGCGCGCTCGCTGATCCTTCGCTTGCGATCTACCAAGATAGCAAAGTCGTAGCCACCAACGAAGGCTGGGCGAACAGCGCCGCCGTCGCGGCTGCCTCGGTCCAGACTGGCGCGTTTACGCTCCCTAGCGGTAGCAAGGACGCCGCCGTGCTACTCACACTCAATCCCGGTGCTTACACCGCGCAGATCAAGTCGGCGAAGAACGCATCCTCCGGCGTGGCGCTGATCGAGATCTACGAAGTGCCGTAACTCCTGAGCCCAAATCTGTAGATAAGATTTACGCAAGGTGGCTTGCAGCGCACCCAACCTACTCAGCCAAATTACGACCAAGCATAGAGGTGAAGGCGATTCCACTAAGATTGGGCATGCTAAAATGTGCCCAAACTTGTCGGAGTAATTTGACTGATGAAAAAAGGGAGCGGATGGGGTAGGGCATGATGGTCGATTCCATCATCAGCCACGTGGCTGGGACCAAGCTTGAACTGCCGTTCATGCAGGCGAGTGCGCGCGCTGGGTTTCTATCGCCGGCGGACGATCACAGGGTAAGACCGGGGATTTAGGATTGAGGTGATGACCTAAGAAATTGGCGATCTTTGCGCCGGCGCAAACGAGGTACGTGTACGCTGCGAAGTTCGTGGAGCACAAAGAAGGCTGGGAGAAGGAGTCGGAAGAGGGTCAGGCGCCTAGTTCCGATTTACCGGCGGCTAGGGAAGTGGATCCCGCGGAGTTTAACGCGGAGCGCAAGGGTGCTAAAAAATCCGCCGCGAAGTGACGGGAGAGGAGAAACTAATCCGGAAGCGTACAGCTGCCGTTTTCAAAAAGCAGGATCATGCGCAACGAACGATTGCCACTCGTTTTTTGATTTTTTTAAGAGAAGTCACGATGCAGGGCTTGCTCCAAACGCCAACGCGTATAATGTGAAAAAGGTATGAAATTTACCGTAACCATCGACCGAGACGAAACGGGCATGTGGGTGGCGGAATGCCCGTTGATTCCGGGATGCGTGAGCCAAGGCGAAACTAAGTCGACCGCGCTTAAGAATGTGCGTGAAGCGATCGAGCTTTGTCTTGAGGTCCGCGCTGAACGCGGCCTGCCGCTGACCGTTGAAACGCAGCAAGTCGAGGTCGCCGTCTGATGTCGGGCTTACCGAGAATCAGTGGTCGCACGGTCGTGAAAGCCTTTGGAAGGGACGGCTGGCAGCTCGTGCGGCAAAAGGGCAGTCATATGATTATGGTGAAGGACGGCAGTTGGGTGACGCTATCTGTGCCTGATCACCGAGAGGTGGCGCCGGGCACGCTACGCAGCCTGATCCGCGCAAGCGGCCTGACGCCGGAAGAGTTTTTAGCTAAGGTAAAAAAGTAAACACCTCCTGCTTTAGCCGCCTGTGTATGCGTATCACCTTTGGTGAAAGTAGAATTTTTTCCAAAAAGTGAACCAAAGGAAGCAGACAAAGTGGTGGTGACTTTGTGGGCGCACCGTGTGGAGATTATAGGCTATGGGTTAAAGCCCTTGGTGCAAGCGATGGCGAGGGGCCGGGGATTTAGCATCAAGGTGATGCCCTAAGAAATTGGCGATCTTTGCTCCAGCGCAAACGATGTACGTGTAGGCTGCGAAGTTCGTGGAGCGCAAAGAAGAACGCGAGAAGGAGTCGGAAGAGAATCAGGCGCCGGGTTCAGATTTACCTGGGGCTAGGGAATTGGATCCGGCGGAGTTTAACGCGGAGCGTAAGGGTGCCAGAAAATCCGCACCGAAGTGAGCCTGATATACCGCACCCGATTTTAAGCTTAATGCCCGCGGGTGCGTTTGTCTGTCGCGGCATGGCGTGGTCTCGAGAGTGACCGGCACCATGGCATTTTGCCGGTGGCGTAAGTGCCCGCCTTGCGAAAGGGATTCCGTGCCCGACGCCCGCAATCGGAAGCGGCTTCGACAACTTCCACGTGGGGTAGGAAGTGATTGCAGATTATTTTCTCGTAAACAATAACGTAACATACGTAGATTATCTCTGATGGAATTTGCCAACATCCTTCGCCACTTTGGGACGCTCGGATACTTCGAACTGCCCAACATTCTCATTCTCACCGATGAGAAAAAAAACACGGTGCTCCAAACTCTCTACCGCTGGAACAAAAAGGGTTGGATCGTCCATCTTCGCCGCGGCCTTTATGCTTTTCCCGAAGACCTCGCGAAGAACCCACTCACGGCAGAGCGGGCAGCAAACCAAATCCAAAAAGAAACATACGTCACGGGTTTGTGGCGCCTCAATCAATTGGGCCTGATTGCTGAAGGGGTTGCGGTTATCACCAACGCAACCAAGGGCAACCCAGCCGAATTCGAAACACCGATTGGCCGGTTTGCCTACCAGCACATCCAGCCACAAGGATTTTTTGGGTACGAAGAAAAACCTGACGGCGGTGGCATCAACGTCCACGTAGCCGCTCCAGAAAAAGCCCTCCTCGACTTCTTCTGGTGGAAGCAGGTCGAATGGGACAAAATCGAATTTGAGCGCTGGCGCATTCAAGATCCTTTCCGGCGTATCAACCACAAACGCATCAAGGCGTACGCCAAACAATGGGATCAGCCACGACTGATACGCGCGGCCGAAAATCTCACTGCTTATCTGCAGGCCGCGTAACCCATGAACCTAGACCATATCGTCCAAGCTACCAAGGGAGTGCCCCTCGGCTCCCGGATGAACGTAGTCAAGAAAGCCCTCCAAAGACATCTACTAGCCTCACTTAAAAACGATGGCCTACTGATCAACGCGGCCTTTATTGGCGGCACCGCATTACGACTTCTCCATAAGCTGCCTCGTTACTCCGAGGATCTCGATTTTATCTGGAAGAACAAAGCCGCCGAAGACGAGTTACCCAGATGGAATGAATGCTTGATGAAAGCCGTAAAAAAACTCGGCGCTTTCCCAAACCTCGATGCCAAATACAAAACCAAAGACGACGCCAAAGTGCCAAAGCGGGGACTGTCGGTGACCATTGACAATGGCCGGACCTAAAGAATACTGATTACCCTACAGAAAAGCACTATCCTCCATGACAACCTCGACCCTCTCTCAAAACGGGCAAACCACCATCCCGGCGAAGGTCCGGGAGTTTCTCCACATCGGGCCAAGCGACAAGTTGGTCTATCAGTTTGAAGGGAATCGGGTTTTCTTGGAGCCAGCAGTCGCTTCCACCGAAGCGCTTTACGGGGTGTTCAATTCAGGGGGCAAGCCCCCCACCAAGGAGGAACTCCTGGCCGCGCGGCAGAAACACTACGCGGCAAAATATTCGCGGTGAAAATATTCATCCTCGATACCAACGTCGTTTTGCGGTTCCTCTTGGCGGACGACCCCGCCCAATCTCCCAGGGCCAAAGAACTGTTCGTGCTCGCTGAATCGGGACGTGTCCGTTTGCGCCTCACTCATGTCGCCGTCGCCGAACTGGTTTGGGTGCTTGGTTCTTTCTTCAATTTTCCTCGGCACGAGGTTGGCCCGAGATTGCGCGGACTCATTTTACACAAGGGCGTCGAAATTGATGACCAAGACGTGATCTTGGGTGCCCTCGACCGCTTTGCCCGCATCAACGCCGATTTTGTGGACTGTTACGCGGCCGCCATCGCGGCCCACCGTGCGACGCCCGTCGCCAGTTACGACCGCGATTTTCGAAAATTTACCGATGTTACGTGTTTGGAGCCCGAGGAAATTTCAAAAGATCCCTGATCCGCTTGGATGACTGAAGCTAGCGTTTTCCAAGTGGAGGCCACGCTTAACGATCAGTTGCCACTCGTTTTTTGATTTTAATCAAAATGTCACGACGCTGGGGTTGATGGTCGGGCTCCGTGATAAGCCTCGTGGCCGTGACCAAGCTTTAACTGCCGTACATGCAGGTCGGGTCTTAAAAATTTTAGCAACAAGGCGAATGGTGAGGTTATTTTGATACAGCCTTAAGCGGCGTGTTTTTACTTTGATCGGTGACACCATTCATCGGAAAATCTTGTTTCTAATGGGATAATTAATTTCATCTCTAGTTTGAGGATGTTTACGCCCACGACCCTTTGGCTTGATTTCAATCGCCCGACATTGCCCGTTTCATGAAATCGGACAAAAATATTTTAAGCGTAGTGGTCACGCTCCTTATCTTGGCCGCTATTTTTTTCGTCATCGAGCGCATCGTTGGCCGCGCGCGCAATCGTGTACAACCGCTCATTCGTAAAGGCTGGCTTACCGATGTGATGTATTGGTTCACGACGATATTACTCACCAAGCCGCTGGTGCGGCTCATGTTAATTTTGCCTTTGAGTGGGCTCATTCTTGCGAAAATCACTTCCTTCGATGTTATGAAGATCGGTGCTTACTCAGGTTACGGACCGCTTAGCCGTCAGCCGATCTGGTTGCAGGTGATTCAGATCTATGTGCTCGTCGATTTCTGTGCTTACTGGACTCACCGATTGTTTCACCGTGGACGCTGGTGGCCGTTTCATGCGGTGCACCACAGCTCTGAAGATCTCGACTGGCTCGGCAGTTTGCGCGTGCACCCGGTGAATGACCTCGTGAACAAGATGGCGCAGGTCACGCCCGTGCTCCTCCTAGGTTTTAATCCCGCGGTCACGCTCAGTACCGCACCCATCCTTACTTTCTACGCCATCTTCATCCACGCAAATGTGAACTGGGATTTTGGGCCTCTACGGTGCGTCATAGCCACGCCGGTATTTCATCGCTGGCATCATTCGCGGGATCGAGAGGCGTGGGATAAAAACTTTGCCGGTCTCCTGCCGCTGTGGGATATTATTTTTAGGACTTACTACATGCCAAAGAATCGCTACCCGGAAAACTTCGGCATATGTGAGCCCATGCCCCAAAGCTACCTTGGGCAGGTTTGGGCACCCTTCAGTTCGATCCTGCGTCGTCAAAAAAAAGTGGATCCGACCTGAAGCCAACCCATCAGAAACCCATTTGACTGGGCCCTGACGTTTTAAATGGCGGTAGGCTGGAATAGCAACGCGTGCTTGCCCGGGTCGAACTGATGGAGTCCTTTTTAGGCGGGTTAAATTCAGATTGTCCGCTTAAGCAGGGACCAACCATGGACTCAGTCTGGGCAATTTATAGCACACATTGACGGATACATTACATCAATGTATCCGTTAATGTATTAAAACGATTACCGTCAATGTCAGCGAGCCCGTTTATGCTGAATTTCAACGTTTTGCGATTGATCAGGACCGGCCTACCTCGGAAATCATCCGAGAGGCGATGGAGTACTATCGCCAAACCAAAATCCACCCTGTGCGAAGTCTCCGCAATTCACGCCCTGCGAGCGTTAAAGCGGTGCTTAAGCCGTGGGCTGGGAGGGCTGAACTTTTAAGCGATATGTTTGAAGCGCATGCGCGCGATTGATACTACCTTTTGGGTTCAGGTGGAATTGCGTGAGGTGCAAGATCACCTCCGTGCCAGGGCCTGGTTGGACCGCACCCTTGAATCTGATGGGCAACTATTTGCGCTGGCCCCTCAAGTACTAACGGAATTCATCCACGTGGTGACGGATCCGCGGCGATTTGCGCTTCCCCTGAGCGTAGAGGAGGCCACGGAACGGGCCCAGCTTTGGTGGGAGGCTAAAGAAGTCCGCGCGATTTATCCCACATCGGAGTCGACCGCGCTCACCTTGCAATGGCTTCGCTCCCATCGACTCGGTCGTAAACGACTGTTAGACGCGCAACTGGCGGCGACTTACTCCACCGCTGGCATTCATCGGCTTTTGACCGCTAATGCTGATGATTTTGCGGTATTTGAGGATTTTAGTTTCACGGCCTACGCCCGCTAGGTGAAACAGTCCGCGCGACGCTAGTCAGGGCATCGGCAGCTGGGTCGTACTCGATGGGCCAGAGGTTACTGGGTAGTAGCTTTGCCGTAGTAGGGAAAATGGTCCCAGGCATCATACTTGGGGTCGAGGCGTGGATCGTGGGTCTCGGTCATCCAGGTTGTCACGCGCTCGCGCAGTTGGGCAAGGGTAGCGGCGTAGGCGGGTTGATCAGCGATGTTGGTGAGCTGGTAAGGGTCGCGCCTTAGATCGTAGAGTTCCTCGGCGGGGCGGCGGCCAAAGATGCGCGCGAAGTAGGGGGCAATAGCGGGCTCCTGTTGGTGCGCGAGGAGGTAGTCTTTGACGTGGGTGGTATCCACGTCGCCGTAGGGACGGCCGTGGATGAAGAACACATCGGGGTCGCCGGCGGGCCAGCGATTGGGGCGTAGGTTATGCAAATAGAGAAAGTCGCGGGTGCGGATGGCGCGCACAGGATAACTCAGATGGTCGCGGCGAACATCGGCATGGCGTTCGCGCTCCATGAAGACGGCGTCGCGGGCAGTGGGGTCAGGCTGGTCGAGGAGGAGCTTTTTGATGCTGCGCATCGTCATGACCGGTGGGGGCGCCAAGCCGGCGAGTTCAAGGAAGGTGGGGCCGAGGTCGGCGACGTTAACGAAGGCGTCGACCCAGCGGCCGGCGCGAAGGTTTTTGCCCCAGCGAATGGCGAGCGGCACACGGGAGCCGGCGTCGTAACAATTGGCGAGACCCCGCGGAAGCTGCCAGCCGTTGTCTCCGGTGTAGATAATGACGGTGTTTTCGAGTTCACCGGATTTTTCCAGGGCGGCAATGGCTTGGGCGGCTTCGGCGTCCAGTTGCATGACCCCGCCGTAGTAGTTGAGTAGGTCGTCGCGGACTTCCGGGCAGTCGGGTAGCTCGGGCGGAATGGTGAGGCGCGCGGAATCGAGCCGGGCGCGGGCGGCGGCGAGGTAGGGGTGTTTACCGCCGCGGGTCGCGGTGTCGGTGTTGCCGAGCCAGAAGAAAAAAGGGGCGTCGGCGGCAGTGCGCCGGGCTTGAAAATCAGCAAAATTTGTGAATTTGGGCCCGACGGGGTTTTCTTTCCAACCGGAGACCTCAGCGTTGCCGGGAGCCCAAGGTTTGCCGCTGTAGCCAAGAGAGTAGCCGGCGGCGCGGAGAAGTTGGGTGACGACGGGCGTGTCTTTGGGGAAACCACTCCAGAGGTTGGCGCGTTCGCCGAGTTCGTGGGCTTGGCGGCCGGTGAGCAGACAGGAGCGCGTGGGTGAGCACGAGGGGACGGGGTTAAATGTGTGGGTGAACACCACGCCTTCGCGTGCGATGCGATCAAAGGCCGGCGTGAGTGCCATTGGGTCGCCCAAGGCCCCGGCGGTGGGCCAGCGCCAGTTGTCGGCGAGGATGAACAGAATGTTGGGCCGATCTGCGGCGCGCGCCAGACTTAGGCTGGTGAGAAAGAGCAGAATGAAAATGGCGGCGCCACGAACGCACCCAGCGCGGCGCAGTGTATGATCAAGCGAGCGGGTGTTCATAAGCGGATGAAGATTTTGCGGTGGTAGAGAAACCGTACCAGCAACACCGGCAGCGCAAGGCCGGTGAGCGCGATGACCAGGTTGCCCATGCCCGCCGCGAGGTGGAGATCGATCCAGGCTTTGACGTCGCCGCCGGCGAAACGCGCGGCGAGGACCTCAAAGTCGATGACGTTGACCGCGAGATAGACGACCAAGGCGTTGGAACCGATCCAGATGAAAGGCGTACACCATTTCTGCCAGCGCCACACATCCACAATGAGATAAAAGACGCCGAGCAAAAGTGCCGCGCACCCGCTCGCGACCAAGCTGAACGATGAAGTCCAGATGCGCTTGATGATGGGAAACTGTACGCTCCAGCCCAAGCCGAGTACGATGCCCGCCGCGCCGGCCCCAAGTAGCCACGCGACCTTTTGTTTACCGGTCCAGCGAGAGTTCGTGAGCAACCACCCTGCCATGAGACCGCACAACGTTGTGGCCAGCGCGGGGATCGTGCTGATCAAACCCTCGTTGGTGTAGTACAGATTGCGCTGTTTGCCGGGGACGAGGCGATAGTCCGCGTAGTGCGCGAGATTGCGGCCCTCCTCAAACGTGCCGCTCACCGTTGTCGTGACGCTGGCCAATAACACCGCGGGTGCCTTTGCTTCGGCCTGCGTGCCGCGTTTGCCGATGTTGCCGTGTTTCAGATTCACATCAGGAAACGGCATCCAAGTGAGAGCGGCCCAGTAGCCGATTAGACAGGCGGCGGTGACGAGCACGATACCCTTGCGCGGCACTAACACATAAAGCGTTGCCGCGCCGAAATAACACAGGGCGATTCGCGGCAGCACACCGAACACCTGCACATCGGGCCACGGACGGGTGAAACCACCGTAGTAAAAAAGGCCGACGGCCAAGAGCAGGAAACTGCGTTGGGCGATGCGAAGGAGCGCACCTCGGCGTCCCTCTTTGACTAATACGCGATCCAACGAAAGCACCGCCGAGACGCCGACTAAAAATAGAAACAACGGAAAAATCGCATCGAGAAAGTGAAAGCCCGCCCACTCGACATGGCGCAATTGATTGGTGACCGCCGCGACGACGGGTCCGTCGCTCACCGCATCTAAGGCGCGGGCGACTTCCTCGGCGCCGATGATCCAAAACATATCAAAGCCGCGCAACGCATCGACGGAAAGGATGCGCCCGCTTGGGGTCGGAGCAGGGGCAGTTGCTGACGCTGAAACAGAAGGAGCCGAGGAATCATTCATGGGGGCAAGCGCGGGGGTCGCGCTGTGACCACGGTTTGATTTTTGCCGGCGCGCCACAAGTCCTAAACCCTGCAGCGCGCCACCTCGCGGCGAGCTTATGCCGTAGTCGGACTGACCGCTGGGGCGACCTTGCTGGCTTCGTGGAAATCGGCGGGCGTGCCGGTGTGGTTGACGATGCCGGTGCGCAGCGTGAAATCACCGAAGCGCTCGCCGGCGGTGCGTTCCAACGCGTAGCGGCGGATGATTGGGCCCAGCAAGGGTACGATATCAGCGACGGGCACGTTGGGACGGAAGAGCGTATTAAAACGTGAGCCGTTGAAGGCGGCGCCCAAGTAGATGTTGTATTTGCCAGGGGCGCGACCGACGAAGCCGATCTCAGCGAGGTAGGGCCGGCCGCAGCCGTTGGGGCAACCGGTGATGCGTAGCGTGATCGCGTCGTCACGCAGGCCGGCGGCTTCGATCTCGGTCTCGAGGAGTTTAACGAGTTCGGGCAAGTAGCGCTCGCTCTCGGCGAGGGCGAGGCCGCAGGTGGGCAGTGCCACGCAGGACATGGCATTGAGCGCGAGGCCGGAGGCGGCGTTGGCGGTGTCGAGGCCGTGCTTTTTTAGGAGGGCTTCGATGATCGGGCGTTGGGCAGGAGTGACACCGGCGATCATGAGGTTTTGGTTGGCGGTGAGACGGAAGTCGCCGGTGTGCGCGGTGGCGATCTCGCGGAGAGCGAGCTTGAGGGCGTCTTTCACGCGACCGCTCATAATGAACAAGGTGAAGTGGGCGTGGCCGTTTTCGCCGGCGACCCAGCCGTAGCGGTCGCCGGTGGACGTGAATTCAAAACGGCGCGGGGCGCTGAGGGTGTAACCGAGACGTTTTTCAACCTCGGTGCGGAACCAGACGATGCCGTGGTCGGCGATGGTGTATTTGAGACGGGCGTGTTTGCGGTCGGTGCGGTCGCCGTGGTCGCGCTGCACGAGCATGACCTTTTCGGCGACGTCGACCACTTGGTCGACGGGGCAGAAGCCGAGGATATCGGCGAGGCGCGGGTAGGTCTCGATCTGGTTATGCGACATGCCGAGGCCGCCGCCGACGGTGACGTTGAAGCCAAGAAGTTTTTGGCCGGACTCATCAGCAATGGCGATGAAGCCGAGATCGTGAGCGTAGATGTCCACATCGTTGCTCGGCGGGATGGCGATGACGGTTTTGAATTTGCGTGGGAGATAAGTGGAGCCGTAAAGCGGCTCGTGGTCGGGTTCGCCTCCGGCGACGAGTTCATCGGCAACCCAGATCTCGTGGTAGGCGCGGGTGCGGGGTGAAAGGTGGTCGCTGATGGCTTTAGCCAGACGCAGCGTCTCGGCGTGCAGGGCGCTCTGCTCGGGGTTAGGGTTGGCCATGACGTTGCGGTTGACGTCGCCGCAGGCCGCGAGGGTGTCCATGAGCTGGGCGTTGATCGCCTTGATGGAGGGCCGGAGGTTGCCCTTGAGGATGCCGTGAAATTGGAAGGCCTGGCGCGTGGTGATTTTGAGGGTACCGTTAGCGTGGGAGTCGGCGAGGGCGTCGAGGGCGAGCCACTGAGTGGGCGTGCAGACACCGCCGGGCACGCGGATGCGCGCCATGAAGGAAAATGCTTTTTCTTTGTTCTCACGGCGGCGCTGGTTGCGCAGATCGCGGTCGTCCTGGGCGTAGATGCCGTGGAATTTGGTGAGCTGGGCGCTGTCTTCGGTGATCGTGCCCGTGGTGGTATCGGCGAGGTCGCGAAGGATGTGACCACGGAGGAAGTTACTCTCAGTTTTGATGGTCTCGTTTTTGGCGAGAGGCTTGGAGGTGGGGGTAGTGGGAGTAGCAGGAGCGGACATGGCGAAAGGTTGGGCGAGGGCGGAGCGGAGGGCGTGAGTGAGGGTATCGACGGCGAGCGGGTGAGAGCCGATAAGCTCGGTCGGGTGGCAGCGAAGTGAGGGTTGGGTGGAGGTGGCGGCTTGGCAGATTTGGGCGATGTCGCCGCCGGCGCCAGCGTGGCGACCAGGTGAAAGAAAGAGCAACGCGATCACGACATCCCCCGTATCGAAGCCAGCCTTACAGAGTTGGTCGGCGAGGAGAGGGAGGTTGTGCGGGTGTTCTTCACCCTCCATCGAGGCGGAGACGAGCGGGCCAATGGCAGAGCCGAGGAGGGTGCGGACCTGGGAGGCGATTTGGTCGCGCAAGTCGGCGGAGGTGGGCGAAGGGCCACCGTGGTCGACGACGATCACGGGCGGAGTGGTGAGGCCGGCGGTTTGGATTTTATGGCGAATGCGATCGGCGATGATTGTGGGAATCACTTCAGCGCTCGCCAGACTCGTCGTGAACACGCTGCGAAACGGCGTGGTGGGCGATTGGAGTTTCTCGAGGTCGTCTCGCAGCGAGGAACCGATGGCTCCTTGTGGGCTAATGAAGAACGGGAGAAAAACGAAGTCACGTTCGCCGGCGGCGAGTAGGGCAGACATCCACGGTTTGAGCGTGGCGGCAGGCGTGCCGTCGAGGTCAGCGGGCGCGATGCGGTCACTGTGTTTCCAAGAGACCGGATGCACGGTGATGCCGACGTTGGCGGTGATTGAGGAGGCTACGCGGCGGAGGTTGAGCGTCGCGGCGGGCTCTAAAGAGCCGTTGTCGATGAGGGCGACGATCATGAGGCCAAGGCCGCGGGATGGGCGGTTTCAAACCAAGCGAGTTTTTCGGCGAGTGCGGCGACTTCGCCGATGACGACGATGGCCGGAGCGCCGAAGCCCGCGTGTTCAGATTCGAGGGCGACGCGGGCTAGGGTGGAGATGAGTTGGCGGTGTTCGCCGGTTGTTGCCGACTGGATGATTGCTACTGGTGTGGAGCCGATTAGGCCACCGGCTTGGAGGCGGCGCGTGATCGTCTCGAGATTTTTCATTCCCATGTAGAGACAGAGCGTGGCCCCGAGACGCGCGTAGTCTTCCCAATGAATCGCGGAGTCGGGCTTCGCTGGGTCTTCGTGGCCGGTGAGGAAAACTACGCCACTGGCGTGCGCGCGGTGCGTGAGTGGGATACCCGCGTAGGCGGCTGCGGCCAACGCCGAGGTCACGCCCGGGACAATCTCAAACACGATGCCCGCTGCGACGAGTGCCTCAGCCTCTTCGCCACCACGGCCAAAGATGAATGGATCGCCGCCTTTAAGCCTCACGACGTTTTTTCCTTCGTTGGCGAGCCTTATGAGAATAGCCTCAATATCGCGTTGGGGGCAGCAGAAGCCGCCGCCTTTTTTGCCGACGAAGATTTTATCGGCAGTGGCAGGGGCGAGCGCTAAAATCGCCGGCGCGACCAGATAATCATAGACCAGCGCGTCGGCCTCGCGGATGAGTCGATGGGCTTTGAGCGTAAGGAGTTCGGGGTCGCCCGGACCAGCGCCGACGAGGGCGACGCGACCGGTCGGATAAAATGCGGGGACTGATTGCATCACAGTAAGGGGACAAACTCACCCTCGAGGCACCAACGGCGCATGAGCTGAGCGAGCAGAGTTGTAACTTGAGTTAACATGACTACTTTAGTAAAGATAACTTGTTTTAATCTTTACGTCCTGCCCGCTCGTGGCAAGCAGTCTTCGTCTTATGGCTTCATTTTCATTAGAAACCCTCGTCGGCTGGAATGCTGTGCTACGCCGCCAGTCGCCCGCGGAGATTGTGCGTTGGGCGCTCACACAAGCCGGAGGGCGGGCAATCGTATCAACAAATTTTCGGCCCTACGAAGCGGCTATCCTGCACCTTTCGGTGCAAGCGCAGGCGGATATTCCGGTTTTGTGGGTGGATCATGGCTATAATCGCCCAGCGACATATCGGCACGCGGAGGCTTTACGCGCGCGGCTGAAACTTAATCTCAAGCCCTACCTTCCACGCGTGACTGCAGCGCATCGCGATGCCATCCATGGCCCGATACCAACGGCTGACGATGAGGATGGGCTAAAGAAATTTAGTGCCGTGATGAAACTTGAGCCGTTTCAACGCGGCATGAAAGAACTTGACCCCATGGTTTGGATTACCGCGTTGCGTCAGGTCCAAAATCCCAACCGAGCCGGCCTAGATATTGTATCGATCGATGAGAATTTTGGCGCCCTTAAAGTTAGCCCGCTGTTTTACTCGAGCGACGTAGAGCTAGACGCCTATCTCGCGCGCCACGATTTGCCCAACGAGTGGGATTACTTTGACCCGGCGAAGGCGGACGAGAAACGTGAGTGCGGCCTCCACGCTGCTTGGGGCAAACAGGCGGTCAGCGTCTGAGTTTACCTACTTTTTATATTTATAAAATCACCGACCGTTCCGCCCTCGCGCCGCACTTTGCCATGAGCAGCTACCATCTCGACCATTTGCAGCACCTCGAAACCGAGGCGATCCACATCATGCGTGAAGTCGCGGGTGAGTTTGAGCGGCCCGCTCTCTTGTTCTCTGGCGGTAAGGACTCAATTTGTCTGCTGCGGCTGGCTGAAAAAGCATTTCGCCCGTCCGAGCTCCCGCTCCCGTTGCTCAACGTCGATACTGGGCACCATTTTCCCGAGTTGAACGAATTCCGCGATCGTCGCTCGGCGCAACTCGGAGCGAAACTCATTGTGCGCACCGTCGAGGACGCCATCGCCAAGGGCATTGCGACGCCCGCCCCCGGCGAGGTCAGTCGTAACCGTCTCCAGATCCCGACGTTGCTCGCTGCTATCGAGGAATTTCAATTCGATTGCTGTATCGGTGGTGCCCGTCGTGATGAGGAAAAGGCCCGCGCCAAGGAGCGTTTCTTCAGTTTTCGCGATAGCTTTGGCCAATGGGATCCTAAAAATCAGCGTCCCGAAATCTGGAATCTTTATAACGGCCGTCTTAATCCCGGGGAAAACATGCGTGTGTTTCCGTTGAGTAATTGGACCGAGATGGACGTTTGGGAATACATCCAGCGTGAGCGACTTGAGGTCCCTAGTATTTATTTTAGTCATCAACGACGTTGCGTCCGTCGCGGCGGCCAATGGCTCCCTGTTAGCGCCCTCGTCCCGCCGAAGCCAAGCGAAGAGGTGTGTGATTTGGTTGTGCGCGTTCGCACCATCGGCGACATCATCAGTACAGGTTGCGTCGAATCTCCGGCCATTACAGTGGCTGATATTATCAGTGAAATCGCCGCCGCTCGACTCACCGAACGCGGTTCGCGTGCCGACGACAAAGCCTCTGAAGCCGCCATGGAAGACCGCAAAAAAGCGGGCTATTTCTAAACCTTTTTTCTGCTGTTTCTATGTCTCTTTCTGCTCTGTCTCATCGGCCTGTGGATATCCTTCGCTTCAACACGTGCGGCAGTGTCGATGATGGTAAATCCACGCTCATTGGTCGCCTTCTCTACGATTCGAAATCCCTCATGGAGGATCAGATCGAGGCCCTCGAACGCTCGGCCGACATCACCGGTGGCGGACAGATCAATCTCGCTAACCTCACTGATGGACTCCGCGCGGAGCGCGAACAAGGCATCACGATCGACGTCGCTTACCGCTATTTTGCCACGCCGCGTCGTAAGTTCATTATCGCCGATACACCCGGCCACGTCCAGTACACCCGCAACATGGTGACCGGCGCGTCCTCGGCCAACTTGTCTATCATACTCGTTGATGCCCGCCTCGGGGTCATCGAACAAAGCCGCCGTCACACCGCCATTGCTGCGCTCCTGCGTATTCCACACCTCGTCGTAGCCATTAACAAAATGGACCTCGTCGGCTGGAGCGAAGAGCGCTTCCTAAAGATCCGAGCGCAGTTCGAAGCGTTTCTCCCGCGCCTCGACATCAAGGACGTTAAATTTATCCCGCTCAGTGCACTCAACGGCGACAATGTCGTTGAGCCCTCACCGCACACGCCGTGGTACGCTGGCCCCACGCTCCTCGGCCATCTCGAGACTGTTCATATCGCGAGCGATTTTAACCTCACGGGTTTCCGCCTACCGGTACAGTGGGTCAATCGCCCCAATAGCCCGACCGACGCTACACTGCACGATTTTCGAGGTTTCAGCGGTCAAATTGCTGGGGGTATCGTGCGTACCGGCCAAAAGCTCCTCGCGTTGCCCTCTGGTATCGTGACGACCGTGAAACAGATCTGGACCTACGACGGAGTGGTTCACGAAGCGTTTTGCCCACAATCCGTCACGCTCGTTCTTGATCACGACATCGACATCAGCCGCGGATCTATGTTGGTGGCACTCGATCAACTTCCTGGCTCCAGTTGCGATTTGCAGGCCGAAGTTTGCTGGATGCACACAAGACCTCTTCAGGTCGGTAAGAAATATTTTCTTAAACATACCTCGCACACTGTCCAAGTCGTCGTCACCGAGCTCATTGATAAACTCAACATGTCCACCCTCGAGTCCGAGCCCGCGCCAGCGGCTCTCGCGGTCAACGACATCGGCGAAATCAAACTCCGTGCGGCCCGTCCAATCGTCTTCGATGGCTACTCAACTAATCGCTTCACGGGCTCGTTCATCCTCATTGAACCGGGTACCAACGCTACCGTCGCTGCCGGCATGTTGCGCGCCCCGCATGACGTGTTTAAACCCGATGCCGCCGACTACGTGATCTGAGTTTTTGCCCTACTTTTTGTAACCTTAACTCCGAACTCTGCGTGAAAATCTCAGTTAAAGTCGATTACGCCTGTCGCGTTATGGCCGAACTCGCGCGCTTGCATGGCACTGGTGAACTCGCGCAGATCGAGCATCTTGCCAAAACCGAGGTCGTGCCCGCTAGTTTTCTCGCGCAAATCCTTGGTAAACTCCGCACTCACGGCCTAATCGTCAGCCGCCGCGGCAACCAAGGCGGTTTCACCCTCGCGCGCCCGCCGGAGGAAATTTCCCTCTATGACATCTTGATCGCCGTTGAGGGCGCTTGCCTACAACGCAGTGGCAACGTTGCCGGGCGCAGCGGTCGCCGCATGAAACAAATCTGGGATGAAGTCGCAGCCGCGCTCGTCCAAAAAACCCAAAGCTACACGCTTAACCAGCTCGCCACCAAGCAGCAGGCTGAAATGTATTACATCTAACTGAGTAGCGCAAAACCGCCCGCTCACACGGCCTGGCGGAAAAGTGTTTGCCAGCGTGGTCCGCGGGCACCGAGCTGGTTCATCATTTATTCCGCATGAACGAAGACACTCTCAAAGCAATCCACGAAGAATTAGTCAGCATCCGCCAACTCTTGGCTGAGGCCATTAAAGCTCAGCCCCGTAGCCAACCTGTGCGCGCCATGAGTAGTGCCTCGAGTTATTCGAGTGGCAGCGCCAGTGGCGACGAAGTCATACCTCAACCGAGCGAGGTCGTCCCCAACGCCGGTGAGGTCCAAGTGCATTTCGGCAAAAATAACGGCGTTGCCCTTTCCAAACTCAGCGAGCGCTCCCTCTCTTGGTACGCGACGGAACAGCCCCCGCGACTCGATAGCAGCGGCAAACCTTATCCTGCACGCCCACAGGAAACGACATTGCGTAACGCCGCCCGTACACTCTGGCACCAGAACCGCGGTACCCTCGGTCAAACCGATGCGACCAAGGCCAAAGCCGCGCCCGACATGGTCGTGGAAGCGCCCGCGCATCCTTCCGACGAAGAAGTGCCGTTTTGATCGGCGTCGGCGCCACCTTTTCTGCGCCTTTAGGGGAAATAACTTTGTTGCAACTGGCCGGATAAAACCGGCCAGAGGTGATTATCCTTTGCTCACACCTTATGGCGTGGCGCGCAGGCTTCGCCAAGAAACGCGTCATGCGCGAGGGCATTGCGTTGTATAGTGGCCTCAGAAATCCCCCCGCCCATGAAAAAGAAAAACACACAATCGCTCCCTCGCCCTGTCGCCATGAATCGTCTGCCCGAGGCAATCAGCGCTCCTGGTCAAACCATCGCTCATACGATCACTAAGCATCAGAGTGATCCGCAGCATCACTTTCACGCCCGAGGTCAGCTAGCGGATGGTCGCTTGAGTGTCGCCGCTGGTGAGCGACTGCAACGCGTCCGCGCTCGCGCCCAGGCCAATTAAGCGATCAACCATCGGCCCATGTTTTTCGAGCCGCCATAGAGCCGCGCCGTTATGCTACGTTACGAGTTCGTGCCGGAGCACACTCTTTCATGGACAAGTGGCAGACGACTTGCTCAGCTTCCGGTCAAGCTTCTCTCCAATACTGATGGAAAACATTAAAGGAGCCTCGGCTCCCAGTCAGCGGAACAGGGTTTCGGTCAAAGTGAAGACCTTCGTGCTCGACACGAATGTCCTCCTGCACGACCCGCAATCGATTTATAAATTCGAGAACAACAACCTCGCCATTCCCGTCGAGGTTCTCGAGGAACTCGATGCGATCAAAGGCGAACAGTCCACCGAGCGCGGCCGTAACGCCCGCCGCGTCCACCGCATCTTGCAGGAGCTCTTGCCTGACTCACGCTCCATGCACGAGGGCGTCAAACTCTCTAACGGCGGCACGCTCTCTGTTATCATCAATCCCTACCTCGCTGATCCCTCGCGACGCTCCGCCGCGATGGAACGGCTTCGCGCAATTTTGCCCGATCTTTCCAAAAAAGATAATCGCATCATCGCCTCCGCGCTCTTTGTCCAAGAGCAAAATCAGCCGCCGACCATTCTCGTCACTAAAGACGTTAACGTTCAACTTAAGGCCCGCGCCGTTGGCCTGGAGTCTGAAGATTACCTCAACGACAAAGTCCCAGAGACCGACGAAGAACTCAGTTACCGAGAGATCCCATTGAGCCTCTACGAGCTCCAGCGCTTCTGCTCCGAAGGCGCCTTCGACCTCGGCACCGTCTCCGGTGAGCCGCTTTACCTTAACGAGTACGTACTGCTTCGCTCCGACGAAGGTAAAACCATGCCCGCCCGCTACTATGGTGACGGCGTGGTACGCCGCCTCAAACTCCCTGATTTCGTTAAAGCGCCCGGCGGCATCCCCGTGCGCGCGCGCAACCTTGAGCAACAGTTTTTCATGGATGCTCTGCTCGACGACAGCATCCACATGCTCACTTGCTACGGTAAAGCCGGCACCGGCAAGACGCTTCTCTCGACCGCCTGCGCGCTTCATCAGACGCATGACGATCACTCCCAGTACGATGGCGTTTCCATTTCCCGCCCCGTGATCGCCCTCGGCAAAGACATCGGCTTTCTCCCTGGCACCTTGGAGGAAAAAATGAAACCGTGGCTCCAACCTTACCACGACGCCCTCGAAGTCCTTATCCCCTCGAAGCCGCAGAAAGAGCCGCAGTTTGCCTCCAAGAAAGTCTCCAAAAAGAAGCACAAAAAACACGACGAGCACTTCAGTGCGCAGATGAATGCGCCGCAGCCCAGTCATGTCAGCCACCATGGCGGCAACCACGCTCCTGCGGTGAAACCTTATGAGCGTCTGCTCAAGAGCGGCCTGGTGGAAATCGAGGCGCTGGCGTTTATCCGCGGTCGATCAATTGCGCGCCGATTTTTCATCTTGGACGAAGCGCAGCAACTCACGCCGCACGAAGTGAAGACCGTGATCACGCGTATATCCGAAGGTTCAAAAATCGTGCTCATTGGCGATCCCGCGCAGATCGACAATCCCTACGTCGACCGCCGCAGCAACGGTCTGGTGTATTGCCATAACCGCATGAAAGGCCAGTCCATCGCCGCGCATGTGAAACTCACCAAAGGCGAACGATCAAAACTCGCCGAACTCGCTGCGGATTTGCTCTAACGATCGCTGCTTAAGCGTTTTGTTTGAGTTCACCCAGCAGGCTGGGTACACCCTTGCGTCGCGCGGCTGCTTCCATCGCCACCGCGAAAAGGAAGGTGAACAGCAAATCACTTACGAGAGTATTACGGAAAAACGAAAGCGTGGGCGCGAATTGCGGATGACCGATTGTCATCGCTTGCCACCATCCCGCCGCAGTCTGCGCGTAGCCGGCGTCGCCTAGCCATGAAGCGGTGTTGGTCACAAAATAAAATAATAACGCCCCGCCGAGCGCGCCGCTAAATAAATTTAGCCAACTGCGGCGTTGGGCTACGATCAGCCCGAAACCTAGGGCGGCAGCAAAACACATGGTGCGCAGTGCGGCGCCGCCGAGCGTCCATTGGTAACCGTATTCGACCGCGTAATAATGATCGATATAGATATCGGTGAGGGTGAGCGCGGCGAAAGGAGCGAACCGTTGCCATGCGTTGCTAAAATAAACCCCGCCGCAAAAAGCCAGCGCCATCAGTGGAGAGAAATTACTGAGCGCGGGTGTGTGGAGCGCGAGCACGCGCCAAGCAGCGGCGATGACCAAGAGTAAAAAGGCGAACGGCATGATTCAAGATTGGTTAGGAACGGGCACGTTTAACAGGTTTTTTCCGGCGCGTCTGTTGGTTTATTGTTCCGCTTGGCGGGCGAGTAGCCAGAGCAGATCGGCGAGGCGGTTGGTGAATTGACGCAGCTCGGGCCGCACGGCTCGGCCGCGCGCGGGCAGGGCGCACAGTCGTCGTTCGGCGCGGCGGGCGACCACACGTGCGGTATCAAAAGCGGCGCCGAGGGCGTTCGCGCCGGGCGTGGCCCAACCGTCGAATTTTAGGCCTCGGGTTTCGAGGGCGGCGACGGCCTCGTCCAAGATGTTGACGTCGGCCGCGGTGATTTTGGCGAATTTTGATTCTGCGTACCTCACCGCGTCGGCTTCGGCGCAGGCGACTTCACCCATGAGTGCGACGAGGTTTTTTTGGAGCCCGTTGACGAGGATGCGGACGTCGGCGTCGGCAAGGAGTGGTTTAATAGCGCCCAGTGCGACGTTGAGTTCGTCGTAGGCGCCGACGGCTTCGATCTGCGGGTGATCCTTCGGCACGCGTTGGCCGTAAAGGAGACTTGTCGAACCGTCGTCTCCGGTGCGCGTGGCGATGGAACCGGACATGGGGTTTATGGTGTGATGCGGCGCGCGGCCATCTGAGCGCGGAGGCACAGCTCGGCGGCCTTGAAGGTGTGCGCTTGGGTCATGGCTTTCTCGGTGCGGTTCAAGCAGTCGAGAATGAGTTGTCCGAAGAATTTGAAACCGACTTTACCAGCGACCTCGAGGTGTTGTTCGCCTTTGTCGTCGACGATGTAGACGTGGTCGCCAGTTTTGTCGCGGCCGACGTCGACATATTTACGCAGCTCGATGTAGCCCTTGGTGCCAAGAATGACCATGCGTCCGTCGCCCCATGTACTTAGGCCGGTTGGGTTAAGCCAGTCGACTCGGATATAGTTAGACGTGCCGTTATTACCAAGTAGGGAGGCTTCGCCGAAGTCTTCGAGTTCAGGTTTGTCGGGATTGTTGAAATTGCCGACGGCGGCTTGCGTGACGGTGGCGTCGGTCGCGCCGGTGAAGGTTAGAAATTGTTCGAACTGGTGGCTGCCGATATCGCAGAGGATGCCACCGTATTTGGCTTTTTCGTAAAACCAGGCGGGTCGGGCTGCGGGATTGCCGATGCGATGCGGCCCAAGGCCGATGACTTGGACGACGCGGCCGATGGCACCGCCGGCGACCAGCTCGGTGGCAAACATGGCGGATTCCACGTGGAGGCGTTCGCTAAAATAGACGGAGTATTTCTTTTGGGTGCGCGCAACGACGGCTTTGGCAGCGTCGAGTTGCTCGAGCGAAGTGAACGGCGTTTTGTCGGTGAAATAATCTTTGCCGGCTTCCATCACTCGGCAGCCGATGGGACCACGGTCGCAGGGAATCGCAGCAGCGGCAACCAGGTGCACGGCGCCGTCAGCGAGGATTTCATCGAGCGAACGGGCGACTTTTGCCTGTGGGTACTTGGCCTGGAACGCTTCGACTTTCTTCGGATCTGGATCGTAGACCCATTTGAGTGCAGCGCCGGCTTCGAGCAGACCGTTGCATTGGCCGTAAATGTGACCGTGGTCGAGGTGTGCGGCGGCAAATGTGAATTCGCCGGGTTTAACTACGGGACTGGGTTTGCCCTGAGGGGCGTAGGACATGCCGTCGGCTTTTTGGCTCATGGAGGGTATATTTATAAAAACAGAAAAAGGATAAAAACAGAGCTGGGCAGTGGCGGGTGTGTGACGTGCGCCGCTTAGGCCTTGGCGGCTGACTTAGTTTCCTGGGCGAGGGTTTTCACGGCCTCGTCGATATGAGCGAAAGTCTTCTTCGTCATATGATCGATGAAAAGAATGCCGTTGAGGTGATCGGCCTCGTGCTGGATGCAGCGAGCGAGCAAGTCGTCGCAACGTAGCACGTGCGGCACGCCGTGTTCGTCTTGAAATTTTACGGTGATGGCTACGGGACGTTTCACATCGCCGCGAATTTCAGGAAACGAAAGACAGCCTTCTTCGACGACCTCGGTGGGCGTGCCCTTTTCAATCGTGATGACCGGATTGGCGATCACCATGGGCATAAAAAGATCGACGGGAGGATGCGCACCATCGAGCTCCCAGCCGTAATCGGCGTCGGATTCGCGCAGATCGACGACGCAGAGTTGTAGAGCGCGGTCTACTTGTTGAGCAGCTAGGCCGATGCCGCCGGCTTTGTGCATGGTCTTAACCATGTCTTTGGCAAACGTGCGCAGCTCGGCATCAAACGTGGCGACCCGCGCGCCTTTTTTGCGGAGCACTGGGTCGTTGTAATGGACAATTCGCAGGGACATTGAGCGGTTTTGGAGTTGTATCGTGGTTTCCGCCGCGGTGGCCCGCAAATCTATACTTCAAGCGCTCAACTGCGGTTTTTGGGGTGCTGTTTTTGGAGGATAGCCAAAAGCCTACTATTGTTTAAGGATTTTCAGGATGAGCCGCCGGCCAAATATTTTATGGATTGTGACGACCCAGTGGAGGGCGTCGGCGTGTGGCTACGCGGGCGATTCCAATGCACGCACGCCTGCCATCGATGCGCTATCGGCTCAGAGTGTGAATTACGCGCAGGCGGTGACCCCACATCCGTTTGGGCCCTTCGCGCGCGCCGCGTTACTGACCGGCGTGATCTCGCCGGCAAACGGCGTTGTTGATTATTTTGATGCGTTGCCAGTCTCAGCGCGGACAATCGCTCATGATCTAGGTAAACGCGGGTACGCGACTTCGTTTTTTGGTAAATGGGGTCTAGCTGCGCGCGATCCGCAGGTGCCTTTGGTCGGCGAGGCGCACGCGCGGATGCTCGTACCGCTGGAGTCTCGCGGGGGATTTGGTTTCTGGGAGGGGTTTGAGGGCGGATTTTTGCTGAACGATCCCTGGTTGCATGGGACGCGTTTGCCGGTCTCGGAAAAGTTTTTGGGCTATCAGAGCGACGTGGTTTGCGAGCGAGCGGCGACCTGGCTGAGCGCACAGACATCGGAAGAAAGTCCTTGGTTTGGTGTCGTGAGTCTGGAGGCGCCGCATCCGCCTTATGCTGCTTCGGCATCCGGATTAGTGGCGAGGGCGCCCGAGGATATTACCTTGCCGGCCAATGTGCCGCGCGGAGGCGTAGCGGAAGCTAAAGCACGGGCTGAGCTTAGCGGTTATTATGCGCACATCGAAGCGACGGATCGCGCGATCGGAAGACTGGTAGCGGAGGTTGGGCCGGCTACCACCGTGGTGTTCTCATCGGTTCATGGCGACATGCACGGAGCGCACGGATTATTTCGTAAAGGCTGGCCACACGAGGAAAGCGTGCGCGTGCCGTTATTGGTGCGGGTCGCAGGCGCAGCGGCTCGGCGTGATGAGGGAGCGGTCTCGCTCGTTGATGTGCAGGCGATGACGCGGGCTTGGGCTGCTGGGGCAGAGTGGGCGGGTCCATCGGCCATGGCGCGAATTTCGATGCCCAGCGTGGTAGCGTTGCCGCAGCAATGCGACCGGGTGTGGCGTGGCCTGCGGACACCATCGCGCAAACTGGTGCTCAATGCGGACGGCTCACCTTGGCTCTTTTTCGATCTTAAAAATGATTCTGCCGAAAGAGAAAATTTGGTGGGTGATCCGGCTCATTCTGAAGAAATCGCGAGGTTGCGCACAAGCTGCGGTTGAGCGTTCGAGTGCCGCCGGCTAGGCGAATATTAAGATAAAATGGCTCTGGGCGTGGCGCGGTTCAAACCAAGCGGTAGTTTCAGCGGTGGCGGAAAATTTCGGGTAGACTGCAAAGCAGATAGGCTCGAGTTGCGTTTTTTGAGTGGTGGTGAGTCCTCTGGTGAAGCTCGTCTCAAGCGAAATCGATGAAATTCCTGAGATACTTTAATGTGAAAATATTGCTGCACCCCACCACATCATTACTTGGGGTTTTCCCGTTGTCTCATCTCGGTACAATTTTCTCTGATACGATTTTTAAATGGGGAATCGCGATTGTTGGTTTTTAAGCCCTACAAAATTAACGTGTGCTCGAAGTGTTAATGCGCACGGTAGAGCGCACGTTTTTTTGCTCAAATTATTAGGCGCGGTTGAATTTTCACTGGGAGTGCTGCGTGATCGGGGCGTGCAAGCCAAAAACTTTACAATTTTAGGGAAAAATTCGCTACAAACTCATTGACGGCTAAAACCAGTGGATCAATTGGTTGTGGTCGTTACGAGGGTTGACCACATCCTGTTGTGGTTAATAACGCGTCGGTAAGTTCCAGCAACTTAGGTTCGCTTTGGGCTTAAAGTCGCCGAAAACCACCGTACTTAATCACTTTTTTCACTCTTTTTTAAGTCCTCCTTTCCATGCAAAAAACCTTTCAAGTTGGCGCCAAAACCTTCGTCCTAGACGAGGCCAAGGCAGAAGCGGCATTTGCCGCCAAGCGGGTGATCAATGGTCGCCAAACCATGTGCTTCAACCTTCTGCCTTTGAAATACCAATGGGCCTATGACCTTTATCGCAAGATGAAGGCGAATCACTGGGAGCCCGAAGATATTCCCATGGGCAAGGACATCGAGCAATGGCGCGATGAAAAATCCCTTTCCGAGGTCGAGCGCTGGATTATCCGCATGGGAATCGGCTATTTTTCGGCCGCCGAAGGCATTGTCGGCGACAATATCCAGCACGTCGTGCGCGAGCTCGTGACGGCGCCCGAATTGAAACTCGTCCTCGGCCGTCACGCTCACGAGGAAAACATCCACGCCGATTCGCTCCTCTACATGATCGCCTCGCTTGGGATTAACCCGCACGAGTGCGAAGCGATGTTCGAGGACGTCCCCACGATCGTTCGCAAAAACGAATTTGTTACGCGCGTCTCCCGCTCGCTTCGTCGTGATCTCGACATGACCCAGGTCGAGAACAAGAAGCTGCTCGCAAAAAACATCTTTGTCTTCGGTCAGTGCATGGAAGGCACGCAGTTTTACGGCCTCTTCGGCATGGTCCTCTCACTGTACCGCCAAAACAAGTTCCCTGGCATTGGCCAGATGTTCCGCTACACCCTTCGCGACGAAAGTAACCACATCGAGGTCTTCCGCAATCTATTCATGGATCTGGTCGAGGAAAACCGCGAGATCTGGACGGCCGAATTCAAAGAAGAGCTCCGCGAGCTCATGCTGGAAGCCATCACCCTTGAGAAAGAGTTCATCCGTGATTGCTTGCCCGTGAATGCCGTTGGGCTCCGCCTCGAAGATTTCCTTACTTACATCGATTACATTGCCGACCGCCGCCTCGAAGGGGTGGGGCTCGCGCTCCTCAACCCAAGCGCCAAGAACCCGCTGCCTTGGCTCGCCGAAATGATGGACATTAAGAAGGAGCAAAACTTCTTCGAAGGCCGGGTCACGGAATACCAGAAAGCTTCCTCTCTTACTGTAGCTGCAGACGACGAGCTCTGAGTTTTCTTCAGTGCTCTCCCTTCGTTTTTTTATCCCGGCAGTTTCCTCTTACTTAGCTCCCACCCCCAACCCCACTTCTTAGGCGGTGATCGTTCCCGATTTTCGCCTTAGAGGTTTTTTCGTCTCTTCTTCGTAAATTTAATTTTGTTCCAAACGCGTTACATTTCGTCCTCTCAATGAACAGCAGCTCCCACTCTCTCGCGCACGACCTCGCCCTCAAACGTACCGTCCACGCCCCCGTTGATCAGAAGCCGCACTATGCCTGGCGCGATGTTATTGCTGGAGAAAATATCACGGTGCCTCCTGTTGTGCTTCTGTGCCCGCACGGCGAGGAACGCTTTGTGCTCGCCGAAGTCGCCGACACCCTCGGTAAAGCACTCACCAATGTCGCCCTCGCCAAAGGCGAGAAAGACATTTTTACCGATACTAATCGCGCCTGGGTCGTGCGCCTCTGCCGCGAGATCACGGCTAATCTCACCGAGCTTGCCCGCAGCCATAATCCTCTTCGGCTCTCGCTGAACGCTCTTTACGAGCTCATTGAGAAAACCCTCGTTGATAATAACGCTTACTTTGTCGCCAAGAGCCTCCTTCTGAACCGCGCTCGCAAGATTTCCATCGACCGCGAGTCCGCCACCCAGTCCACCCTGCGCGTTATCCGCCGCAATAACCAGGTTGTACCTTGGAGCGAGCAAAAGGTCGAAATTGCCGTCCGCAAAACCTTCCTCTCCCTCCAGCGTGACTCCGCTCCCGCCGTTGCCGTGACCAAGGCTGTTTCCGAGCGTGTTCACGCCTCCAAACAAGCTTTTGTCCATATCGAAGAAGTTCAAGACATGGTTCAGGAAGAACTCATGAAGGGCGGCTTTTTTAAAGTCGCCGAAGCCTACATCTTATTCCGCGCTGACCGCTCCGCCGCTCGCCTCGCTGGCGATACTGACGAAGCCCCTGCCGCCGCCGCACCCGCTACGCCCGCTCAGGAAACCATGATTGTTGTCAAAAAAGCCAACGGCGAAAATATTTTTTGGGACGGCGCCGACCTCCGCAAGCGCATCGAGTTCGCCCGTATCGGCCTCGACCTCTGTCTCTCTAACGAAGAGATCGAACAAGAGCTCCGTCGCGCCGCCTACGACCAGATCCTCCAAAAGGACCTCGACGCCACGATCATCCTTAACTCGAAAACCCTCATCGAGAAAGACGCTGACTTCGCTAAGTTCGCCGGCCGTATCCAGCTCACTTACATTTATGAAGAAGTCCTTGGCTGGGACATCATGAAAGACGGCATCGGCGCATTGAAAGCAGCCCACCAGCGCGCTTTCAAAAAATACCTCGAGTACGGTGTTGCCATCAAACGTCTCAACCCGCGCCTCCTCGACTTCGACCTTACCAAACTCTCCGCTGCTCTCGACCCGTCCTCCGACCTCGAGTTCGACTTCCTCGGTATCCAGACTCTCTACGATCGTTACCTCATCATCGACAAAACCAAGAAGCCCGCCAAGCGCCTTGAGACGCCGCAGTTCTTCTGGATCCGCGTCGCCATGGGCCTTTCCCTCGAAGAACCCCTGGACCGCGAAGCCAAAGCGATCGGCCTTTACTCTCTCTACAAGACCCGCCGCTTCTGCTCGAGCACGCCGACTCTGTTCAATTCCGGCACGCTCCACTCCCAGCTCAGCTCCTGCTACCTCTACTACGTCGAGGACTCTATCGAAGGCATCTTCCAACGCGGCATCTCCGAAAACGCCTACCTCTCCAAATGGGCCGGCGGCCTCGGAGGTTCCTGGACCGCGGTTCGCGGCACCGGCGCCTACATCGGCGGCACCAACGGTGAATCCCAAGGTGTCATCCCGTTTCTTAAGCTCCACAACGATCAACTCGTAGCCATCAACCAAGGAGGTAAACGCAAAGGCTCTGGCTGCGCTTACCTCGAGACCTGGCACAACGACATCTACGAATTCCTCGAGCTCCGCAAAAACACCGGCGATGACCGCCGCCGCACCCACGACATGAACACGGCGAATTGGATTCCCGATCTGTTCATGAAACGCATGGAAGCCCGCGCCTCCTGGACGCTTTTCCGCACCAACGAAGTTCCTGATCTCCACGACCTCTTCGGCAAAAAATTCGAAGAAAAATACATCGCCTACGAAAAACTTGCCGAAGAAGGCAAAATCTACGGCCAGAAAGTCGAAGCCCTCGACCTCTGGAAAAAGATGCTCTCCCTCATCTTCGAGACCGGCCACCCTTGGATCACTTTCAAGGACGCCTGTAACATCCGCTCGCCCCAGGACCACGTCGGCGTTATCCACTCGTCGAATCTCTGCTGCATGACCGCCGACCAGCGTGTCGTCACCGCCGAGGGGCTCGTCACCGTTGGTGAACTCTACACCCGCGCCCGTCGCGCCGCTCTCGTTGGACCTTGTGGCAACACCGTGCTCACCGCTGAGCCTGTTAACACCGTTTTCGGCCGTAGCGGTCCCGTGTCTGCGGGCCCGATGCTACTCCCGCGGCCCGATGCGCCCATCGTCCGCATCATCACCAAGGAAGGCTACACGCACAAGGTCACTCCCGATCACAAAGTTTGGGTGGTTGGTCGCGGTTGGGTTGAAGCGCAGGAATTGAAACGCGGTGACCAAATCGAAATCCAACAGAGCGAAGGCCTCTGGGGCGCGGTCAGCGCCGAGGATCTCGCTTTCTTATCCGGTCTTATCGCAGGCGACGGTACGTTTTTGGTTCGCGAAGGCACGACATCCGCCTTAGTTGATGTATGGGCTCAAGAGTTTGCTCTCATCCCCGAAATCGAGCAATGCGTCGCCCGCGTGCTTGCCGAGTACGGCGAGGCCACGCTCACGACTTCATCCCTCTCGCCTCGTTTCGCTGGCGACGAATACAAGCGCCGTCTCTCCTCTGCGCCCCTGGCGCGTGTGCTCGCGGCCCGCGGTTTTAATCACGACTCCAAGCTTGCTGTGCCCGAATTCATCTGGACTGGCACGCGCGAAACCGCCGCAGCCTATCTCCGCGGCCTTTACGCCGCCGATGCGACCGTCGAAGCCAGTGGCGAGGTTACGACCTGCTCGCTCGCCTCGGTCAGCCGCGCATTCCTCGCGCAAATTCAAATCATCCTCGCCAACTTCGGCATCAAATCCTCGCTCACCAAGATGCGCGACGCCGGACTCGCCCTGCTGCCTGACGGCCGCGGCGGTGAGCGCGAATACTGGCAGGCCGAACTCTTCCGCCTCCACGTCACCTCAATTCAAGGCTGCCGCTTACTCGAAAATCTCACCGGAATCGGCGCGCTTCGCCAGAACGCCCGCTTCCTCGCCAACCTCGAAAAGCCCGGCTATGCGCAGAAAATGCACGCCACGTTCGAAGCGCTCGAATCGCTGCCCAACGAGGACGCCTTCTGCCTCCAAGTGTACACCGACGAACACTCTTGGACCGTCAACGGCCTGATCACGAAAAACACCGAGATCACGCTCAACACCTCCAAGGAAGAAACTGCCGTCTGTAATCTCGGCTCCGTCATCCTTGAGACTCACCTCCTCGCTGACGGCTCCCTGGATCACACCAAGCTCCGCGAGACCATCCGCATGGCCGTTCGCGCGCTCGACAACGTCATCGATATTAATTTTTACCCCACCGAGGCCGCCAAGACCTCCAACATGCGCCACCGCCCCATCGGCATGGGTGTCATGGGTCTCGCCAACGCCCTCTACATTAAAGGTGTCTCCTTCGCCTCCGAAGAAGCGCTGACCTTCAACGACGAGGCCATGGAAGCCATCGCGTTCTACGCCTACGAAGCCTCCTCCGATCTCGCGGCCGAGCGCGGCACCTACTCCAGCTATAAAGGCTCGAAATGGTCCCGCGGCCTCCTCCCGCAAGACACCGTCGACCTCCTTGAGCAAGAACGCGGCGTCGCTGTCGACGTGCCCCGCGGCGGCAAGATGGATTGGACTGCCCTCCGCGCTAAGATCGCTGCTCAAGGCATGCGCAACAGTAACGTTCTTGCCATCGCCCCCACCGCAACGATCTCGAACATCACCAATACCTCCCCCTGCATCGAGCCCACTTACAAGAACCTCTTCGTTAAATCGAACCTCTCCGGTGAGTTCATCGTATTGAATCCTTTCCTAGTGAAGGACCTCAAGGCCCGCGGCCTCTGGGATCAGGACATGATCGACAATCTCAAGTACTTCGACGGCGAGCTGAAAGACATCACTCGCATTCCTGAAGACCTGAAAGCCAAATACCTCACCGCCTTCGATATCGACGCCAAGTGGATCGTCGACGCCGCTGCGCGGCGCCAGAAGTGGATTGATCAAGCTCAAAGCGTTAATCTGTGGATCAAGACGCCTGACCTCAAGACCCTGAGCCACATGTACCGCCACGCGTGGCACGCTGGTCTTAAGACCACCTACTACCTCCGCAGCCTCGGCGCCTCCAACATCGAGAAAGCCACCATCTCGGTGAAGAAGGAAGTGCGCGGCGCGATCAAAGAAGGCCAAGACGGCGGCCAAAATTCTGGCGACGCCGGCGGTAGTCATAGCGGCGAGATCACCACCTCGTCTGCCGCTAAGAAAAAAGAGTTCACGGCCGCGGAAAAAACCGCCTGCAGCATCGAAGCGATGCGCAACGGCGGCGAATGCGAAGCCTGCCAATGATCATGGTTTCATCGCTTTAGCAAAAAAGCCGCGGAATAATCTGCGGCTTTTTTGTGTCTAGGAATCAGAAATCAGCCAAAGTGGCGCATTTTCTTGTGAGTGGCCGCCGGGGCCACAGCAGCGGCCTTTTGAACCCTCGGCCTCCGAGCACGATATTGTGATGAGCGTGATGAGCGCGGAGGCGGCAACCAAGATATGGTTGCCTCAGGCCCAACGACGCGAACGAGCGCGTTTGGACGGACCAATTTTTCGTGGGGGCGACGCTGAGGATCGAGTGACCAATTCGGTGTCTCAAAATCCTTCCATTTTGAAACGCTCGGGTGGTTGAGCCGCTGGAGCGGTTCAATTCAGTGAGGTCCGCTAAGCTTGTTAGTCGTTTTGGCCAGTTTCGACCTCAAACGGGTTTGGCCACTTTTCCTTTCAATCTCCCGAAGCGTATTCAGCCGGAATCAGGAAGAATTGTGGTAGCGTCTATCCACGCAGGCAAAGGCAATCTCGGCCTTTTAAGGCCGGGAGGATGTCAACTCTGCTTAGGGCTACGCTCATATTCATCAGACTGTAGGATTTTTCATTTTTGATTTTGACGCGGTTACATTGCTTATGAAGCGTCGCCATTTTCACTCCTCTATTTTTTCTCTCATGAAACTTCGTCCCCTCGTCGCTCTCCTTGCTCTCGCTTTCTCGGTCGTTTCCCCGGTCGTCGCCGCTGAAACCTCTGCCAAACCTGCCGCTACCAAGGCTGCGTTTAAAGGCGCCTTCACCGGCAAATGGCAGGGCCAAAATAATATCGGTGGCGTTCTCAAGCTCGACTTCAAGGCTGGCGCCGACGGCAAGCTCGGCGCGGATGTGCTCTTCGTTTACGAAGGCACCGATGTCCACGCGCAGACCAAATCCCTCAAGATCGAGGGCGAGAAGATCGAGCTCGTAATCACTTGGGAAATTCAAGGCACCTTTGCCTCCACTAAGCTGGTTGGCACCCTCAAGGGCAAAGACATCGCCGGTACCTACCAGAGCACGGCCGCTGAAGAGCCCGCTACCGGCAAGTGGTCGGTCTCTCGTAACTAACTCTCGAGGCGGATTCGTCGCGTGAAAACGAATGTCGCCATCGCTATCGCTATCGCCATCGCCATCGCCATCGCCATTGTCGGCGGAGGTTTGGCCGGCCTTTCCTCCCCTGCGCAGCTTTTAGTGGCGGCGACTAAGCAGCATTAAGTTCATATCTTTGAGGCCACGCTTATTCTCGGTGGCCAATGGGCGTTTATGGCTCGATGCTTAGGGCCGGCCCGTCGAGACAGGCATCTATCTGGATTTCCCGTGGTAACATAATAAAGACGCGCCTCTTTGCGGCCATCGGCCATCCGCGGCCGCTCAAAGAAACCGACGGCAAATATTTCGTATGCAACGGCCAGACGGGTCAAATTTACACCCTGCTGGCCGGTAAATCCGTTTTAAAAACTCTGCGCGGACTCGCGACTTTTCCCAGCCTCGCGCCTAAATCCACCCTTCAACTGCGGAATCTAGGATTAACTTGATAGTCGTAGGATCGAGAGCTTCTTGGAGAGGCCTTCGAAATTGATCTCGCGCACGTTTCGCGGCGGCGGCGTCACAGGTTCTCCGCCTGACTGCGAGCCGAATGGCATTGCGCAACTCGCATCGTTGCCAAGGTGTAAAGGCCAAGGCGGTTGCGTGACTCTTTAGGTAGGTGACCGCCGCGACTGTGTTGTCATCATGTAAGATGAGAGAAAACAGGAATGATGTGTCAGCGTAGATCATCATCCAGGTTAGTAGCGATCACGATCCTGAGCGAGCAGGTCCGCACCCGACACCGCAAGCAATGGCTGCTGCTGTAGTTCCGCGAGGCGCGCATCGAGGTCGGCCCACAAACGTGAACGGCGCACCGGTTTTTGCATCACAGGTGGCGTCAAGGTGGCCACAACCTTTCGGCGTGACGTAATGGCGACAGACTCGCCATTACGAATCAAGCGCAGGACGGATGGAAAGGCGTTGCGGATTTGGCGAACGGTCGCAGTCTTCATGTCTCACTAATATGTATCACGCTTTCGGGCGTTCAAGTGTAGGCCCGATCTGCTTCGTAGTGCTCAATTTTCTATTACGCACAGGCGCAGGTAGCTTGTGCCTTTACCAGTGGATCAGGAAAACTGCGTCGCAGCCGAAAACATCGCTTTGGATCACGACCCTCACACCACCCGGTACGCCCCAGTCTGCGCCTAAATCATCGCCTCAAGTACGGAATTTAGCATAAATGCGACTTGCGAAATAAAACGCCGACTCCCTCAAGAGCCGGCGTAAACTAGAAGCGCAATATCAGGACTGAGCTCTTCCAAAAAAATTACTTTTTGGCGCGGACTAGACCGAACTTTTTCTTAATGTTACCGACGCTAGGCAGTGAGATACCGACCTCTTTAGCGATTTCGTTACCCGTTTTCTTTTTTGCTACGAGCGCTTTCACTTTGGCGATAACTTCTGCGGTGATCTTGGCGCGCTTGCGGGATTTCTTTGCTTGGCCCGCTACTTTAACGGCCTTGGGGGCTTCGGAAATCGATTGTAGCGCCGCTATGAAATCGCTCATGGACTTGAAGCCCATCTTGCCCGGGAGTTGAGCCAAACGCTTTTTTTGTTGGGTAAGTTTTAGTTCGAGCGCCGCGACTTTGCGACGGTATTGCTCTAATTGCACGAAGGTATTTTTAGCCATAAGATCATCAGGCTTTAAAAGATTAATTATAGCAAGACTACACTGCATCGTAGTGCGGGAGTCTTTATCTATAATAAATTTATGATTTAATAGATTATAAGCAATAAGTAGATAGATTTAAAAAAATTGCAGCCTGTGTAATTATTTTAATATTCATTTATGGTTATGAGTAAGACTATTTCGGATACAAATAAATGATTAAGGGTAATCGGGAACGTGGTGGCATGGGGTATAAAAATCCAGGACCGATAGACCTAAAAAAAAATATCTGCAGTAGTAGCTTTGGTTCCCCGGGAGCTCTCGTTCGGAACCTATGAAGATCCAAGATTATTTGCAGGTAATTTTCTTGCGCACTTTAAGGTGCGCGCCGGCGGCTTGTTTGTAGTTATTAAATTTGCCGACGCTTTTATTTTTTCTAACGCCGCAGATGGTGGCGGTGTTGCCGTTGATCATGAGCAAGGATCCGCCGTTTCCATTGCTTACAGACAGGGGCGAGATTTCTAGAGATTGATTTTTTTGACTAAGCGTAGTGAGCCGATTGCGAAGGCTAATCCGATGTTGGTAGCGTATTCGCTGCGACATGGATTTGCCCGGGGCCAATGCGGCAATAAAGAGACTATATAGTGAAGTGCAGCATTGGCGGGGCGGGGTGGAGCTTAATGGGATTGAGCCAAAAAAAGCGGCATCCGGGGTAGCCGGATGCCGCGAGGTTGAGGGTGAGAGTGAGGAAGCTGAGCTCGCTCAGTTTAATAGAACTTGTATTCGACGCTGAGGGTGAAGGCGCGGCCGCGAGGATCGGCGATGCGGGGTTCCCAACTGCTGCCGGCACCGGTGTTGGTGTCGTAGGAGATTGAGAACGGCGGATCTTCGTTGAGGATGTTTTTGATGCCGGCGATGAGGGTGAAGTCTTTGTTGAGACGGTAGGTCACGCTGCCATTGTAGGTGACATATTCACCGACCTTCGGATTGTACTCCGGCGCATAAGGCAAGTAGGCCCCGTTGGCGATACCGGGTGGGACATAGTCCATGTAACCAGAGCGGAAGACTTGGGTGAGTCGTCCGGACCATTTACCCTTACGATAGGACACGGAGGTGGTGTATTTCCACTTTAAGCCGATATCGCTGGCCCGGGTGAAACGGCCAACTTCGCTCGTGCCGAAAGGCGCAGAGGCAATGAGTCGCGATTTTTTTTCAAGCAGCTGGGTAATGTTGGTATCTACGACAAACTTGCCGCCCCAGACGCCAAATTCGCCACGGCCGTTATACTCGAGGCCCTTGGTGATGGTTTCACCGGCATTGAGCGGACGCACGTCGATCCGACTGATTGGGGTGTTGGCCCCGCCGGAGCGGATGATGCGATCCGGGAAGAGCTGGGAGTTTTGCAGGATGACTGAAGTGCCCAAGGATTGGATGGTGCCGGTGCGGTTGACCGACCACCAATCGAGTCCGAAGGTGATGTTCTTCACGGGCGAGAGTACGATACCGACGGACTTCATCTTAGCTTCTTCGGGCTTCAGGTCGGCTTTGCCGCCGTTAATCGTGTAGAGGCTGTTCGCCGGGATGGCGGTATTGGTGGCTGGGTCTACGAGATCGACGCCGGCGTAGATGGTCTCGTAAGACGGGTCGAACTGTTGCTTAAAGGTAGGCACGCGGAAACCGGTGCTATACGAGCCGCGGAAGAGCACTTGTTCGATCGGATTGTAGCGCAGGGTGTACTTAGGATTGGTGGTGGCACCGAAACCGGTGTAGTCGTCGCGACGAGCAGCGAGGTTGAGGTCGAGGTTCTTCAAGAGCGGGATTTGGAGCTCAGCGAAGAACGCGTAGATGTCGCGGCTAAGGGTGCCCGCCGTGGCCAGACCGTTGTCGAAGGGCGCATTGTAGATGAGTGAATCGACCGTGCTGACGTTGCTGCGGGGGTCGCCGGCGAAGTAGTATTCCTCTTTGCGGTAATCAAAGCCTAAGGCGCTGTAGATATTGCCCGCTGGGAGTTTATAGAGTGGACCTGAGGTGGTAAAATCAGCCGTGGTGGTGGTGAAGGTACCGCCGTAGAGCTCAACGCCCGAGGCGGAGGCAGCCTTGAGACCGTCCATGGCTGCTTGCGATTGATTGTAGGAGAATGGGCTGAGGACACCGGAGGTGATCAACTTCGCGAAAGGCACGGTGTAGTAATAACCGTTAAGGAGCTTCGATTTGCTCTGGCTCTTGGCTTGGGCGAGACCGGTGCGGTATTCCCACTCGGAGAAAAACGCTAAGGGCAAGGGGAGCGGTCCCTCTAGACCGACGAGATAACGGCTAGTATCAGTGACGGTGCGCAGTTCGCGGTTGCCTGCCGGCAGGGATCGCCAGCGGAAGCCAAGTGGGAGGCCGCGGTTGGTCTCAAGCGCAGGGAAGTAGGCTACGAGGGCGTTGAACACGCGGTTGTAATCAGCTCCGTTGCTGGGATAAGCCATGCCGGAGAGTGGATTGGGGACTACGGTGCCGTTGAGGGTGGTGGTGGTGGTTTGGGCGCCGGTGGCGGACAAACCGGCTGTGCTCCATTGATTCGGCGAGAAGCTCTTGGTTGAGTCGGAACGACCAATAACGGCTTCGGCAGTGAGAAGATGGGCGCCCAGTTTATAGGAACCGCGGCTAACAAAGTTGGTGTTCTTCACGGGCTGTTGCAGGACGGCGGCTCGGCCGGTGTCCCATGCGGAGCCGTATTTACCACTGCCGGTAGCGGAGGTGGCGCCCCAGAGAATTTCTTCGTAGGGCCCCATGCCATCCAGGCCGGTGTAGCCGCCCGAGTAGGTGGGTAGGTCGACGATATTGATGCCGTTCACGCGCACTGCGGGATTGGCGGGGTCGACGGGGTTGGCGGTGCTCAGGCCGAGAGCCGTGGGCAGGTTGGCGACGGTGAAAAGCGTAGCGATGGGGGTGCCTCGGGTATCAGGCGAAATACCGCGCTTGGGTTGGAAGGTATTGACGAAGTCACGTTGGTCGCCGTTGAGACGTTTGTGGTCCGAAAGGGCCAAGGAGGCCATGATGTTCCATTTGTCTTTGCTGAGATCGCCCCAGCCACCCACGAGGGAGTAGCGAAAAATGTTCCCGCCGCCGTCTTGGGTGACGTCGGAGGAGGCGTTGCCCACCAGGCCACGAAAATCACGTTTTGTGATGAAGTTGATTACGCCGCCGACGGCATCTGTGCCGTAGGTGGCTGAGGCGCCATCCTTGAGGATTTCGACACGCTCGATGGCGGCGAAGGGAATGGAGTTAAGGTCGACGACACCGCCGTTGAGGCCATGCGAAGCGACGCGGCGGCCGTTGAGGAGGATGAGGGTAGCGTTCGAGCCTTGGCCGCGAAGATTGGCGGAAGTAGCGCCGTTATTACCGCGCTGCGCGCCGGCGACGACGTCGGCATTGGAGGCGAGGTTATCGAGGCCGTTGCCGTTGATGTTCAGCTGGGAGACCATCTGCTCGGCGCTGGCGATACCGGCCTGTTCGAGCTCCAAATGCGTGATGACTTCCATAGGCAGTGCGCCCTCGTTGGGGATGCCTTTGATCATCGAGCCGGTGATGACGAATTTTTCGAGCTTCTGAGGGGCGTCAGAATTCGTTGTGACGGTCGTGGTGACCTTTTGGGCCACGGCGACCGGTATCATACTCAGAGCAGCAAACATCGACAATAAGGTCGACGGGTTCCATCGGTTGGTTCGTTTCATAGAAAATTTATTTGCTATTAATTTGCGAATACCCTGCTTTAGCGGGCGATCAAGAGGCTAAGAAATCATCTTACATAGGAGAGTGTAGCAAGGAGAATGCCTAAGCAGACAATAGCTCAGTGCCATGAAAAGGACTTGCCCGCGTTGTGCGCAGGCGCGTACTCAAGTTATCCCGCGATGTGCGACTTTGTCGCTTATCACCATTCCCCAACAACATCAGCCCCTCCGAGAATCCTTGTATGTCCCACTACACTCGTCGTGATTTTGCCAAACTCGCCCTAGCGGCGCTGCCCGCCGCCGGTTTGTTTTCCGTGATGAACCGTGCGCAAGCCGCTGAAGTAGCCCAAGGCGCGCGCTCCAAGCCCAATTCCAAAGTTAATGGTGTTCAAATCGGTCTCAACGTCCCTTACAGCTTCGGCGGACGCACCATGCCGGCTGATGAAATCATTAGTAACTGTGTGCTCCTGGGCGTAAACGCTCTCGAGCTGCGCACCCAGCCCGTTGAGGCTTTTCTGGGTTCACCCGTCTCCGATATCGTGGCCGCGCGTGGTTCCGCTATTAACCCCACCGAAGCCAAGGCCAACGCAGCAAAACTAGAAGCCTGGCGCCTCGGCATCTCGATGGATCGGGTCAAAGCCTTCCGTCAGCAATTTGATGCCGCTGGCATGCTCATCGAAATTGTGAAGGTGGATAATATTTTTCAGATGTCCGAGCCGGTTCTCGACTACCAATTCAATCTCGCCAAAGCCCTCGGTGCGCGCGCCATTTCGACTGAGATTTCCAAAGACGCGAAAGACATGGAGCGCCTCGGTAAGTTTGCCGATAAACATCAACTCACGGTCGGCTACCACGGCCACGCCACGACCTCGGGCGAACATTACGAAGCCGTTTACGCCTCCGCCAAATTCAATGGCAACAACCTCGACATCGGCCACTACGTCGCTGGCGGCCATGGTTCGCCGGTCGAGTTCATCAAGAAAAACCACGCGCGTATCTCGCACGTGCATATTAAGGATCGTAAATACGATCCAGCGACGAAGAACGGCCCCAATACGCCTTTTGGTGAAGGCGACACGCCTATTAAGGAAGTGCTGCGCGTCATCCGCGACAATCACTACAACATCCAGGCTACGATCGAATTTGAATATAAAGTACCTGCCAACTCCGACCGCATGACGGAGATCGCGCGCACTGTGAAGTATTGCCGCGACGCGCTCGCCTAAAACGAGTCGCGCTTCAACTCAGCTTCGACCTGCGGCGTGATCCGCCGCGGGCTGTGGCCCTGCTGAGGGTCGCGCGAGGAAATTCGGCGTCGTGGGGAATTCCTGCATCGGGGTGTGAAACACCTCTGTCGTCGCCGGCGACATCGGCGGAACGATCCAATCCCACCGTGCTGAAACCGCGCGGCCGGCTCTCTGCTCTCGCTTGTAGAATTTCATGAACTCGGTCGATGCGGTGTGATGATCGACAAGCTTCACGCCCTCGCTTTCAAATGAATGGAGCACCGCCGCGTTGAGCTCGATGAGAGCGCGGTCTTTCCAAAGTGTGCTGGGATGAGTTTGATCGAGCCCGAGTTTTTCGGCGATGATGGGCAGTTGATGGTAACGGGTTTCATCGGCGAGATCGCGCGCACCAATTTCCGTGCCCATGAACCAGCCGTTAAACGGAGCCGCGGGAAAATCGGTACCCGCGGCGTGGAAAATCATGTCACTGATTGCCGGTACTGCATACCACTTTAGTTTGAGGTGCTCGAACCACGGTAACGTCGGATGCCGTAGGGGTACTTCCCTCACCAAACCGTCGGGCAACGAAAATAATATTGGCCGTCCGTCTCTTCCCGAAATGATCCACGGAAGTAGATCAAAACGAGTTGGCGTTGCTGGAGTTTGCCAGCCAAGCGCGAGGGCGAGTTCGGTGAGCGCGGCGTTTTTAGGGTCGCCCAAAATACGGCCGTCGCGCTGACGATAGCCGGCATAGGCGCAGAGTTGCTGATTCCAGATGCGAGGGGCAGGACCACCCGCGCGCTCAGGCGGGGCGAAGACGGTAAGAATCGAGCGGATCATGCCCTCGCCTTGCGCGAGACTGAGATGTTCGCGCAGGCTCTCCGCCAACGTTTCGGCGCGGTGGAGGTGCCGATGGTCGCGCACGAGCAGACTTTTCCAATACAACCGACCGATGCAGCGGCTGTGATTGCGCCATGCGATACGTCCGGCCCAGCAAAGTTCTTCGGTGGAGAGCGGCGCGGGTTGACCATCGGCCAATGCAGCGTGAATCGCCTTGATGCGATCTGGCACAGCGTTGGCCGGATGGGCCTCAGCGAGGAAGGCGAGCTCCTCTTCAAGCGAATGAAGGGTGGCCGGTGGCGGCGCGGACGAAGTGATGGAATGGAAAGGACAACCGGACATGAATAGTTAAAGGAGGTAACGTTTCCCTTGGTTACGGCCCGCAATCAATGCCAGATGCACGCGTGTAAGATTTGCTTAAAACCAATCCCTGAGACATCCTGGGATTGCTTGCTCCGCGGATGCGACCCAACGTGCTTACTCTCCGATGAGCGATACGCCGAATCCGCCGCAACCCACAATTGAATCGCTTGATTCCGCGACGCTGCGACTGCTTATGGAGCACTTGCCAGATCGGATCTATTTTAAGGATCTGCAGAGCAATTTTGTGCGCGTAAACCTCGCCCACGCTGAATGGCTCGGCGTAATCGACCCCGCGGAAGTCGTAGGCAAATCGGACCGAGATTTCTTTTCGCCCAGCCACGCCGATAAAGCGTTTACCGAAGAGCAAGTGATTATCCGTACGGGTCAGCCCATCGTTGGCGCGGTGCAACACATCACGCGCCGTGACGGCGTGGAAGCTTGGGGCTCTACAACCAAGATGCCTTGGCGCGATGGTAATGGCCGCATTATTGGCACCTTCGGTGTTACTCGTAATGTTACTGCCGCCAAACAGGCCGAGGATAAACTCCTGGAGGAGCGTAATCTTCTCCGTACGATCATTGATCATCTGCCTAGCCGTATCTTTGTTAAAGATGCTGCATCGCGTTACCTCATTAACAACAAAGCGCATCTGCGCGCCCTCGGCGTCGAGCACCAGGAAGAAGCGCGGGGTCGCACGACTTTAGACTTTTTCCCCGGCGAACGCGGCCGGCAGGCAATGGACGATGACCACAGCGTGTTGGAGACAGGCGTGCCGATTTTAAATCAGGAAAAATCCGATTTCGGCGTGGAAGATCACGTGCGTTGGTCGCTTACCAATAAAGTGCCGTTCCGTGGCTTGCGTGATAAAGTGATCGGCTTAGTCGGTATTAGTCACGATATCACCGAGCGTAAGCGCATGGAAGAAGAGTTGCGCCACCGTACTGAGGAAATGGAGGCCGACGTGCGCATGGCGCGTCAGGTACAGGAAGTGTTTTTCTCGGCTAATTACCCAGTGTTTCCAGCCAATGTGACGCCGGCGCGGAGCGCCTTGCGGTTTGCACATCGGTACGTGCCGGCTTCCACACTTGGAGGGGATTTTTTCAATATCGTGCAGTTGTCCGATACGCGTTGTGGCGTGTTGGTGTGCGACGTGATGGGCCACGGCGTGCGCGCGGGATTATTGACAGCGCTGATCCGTGGCGTCGTGGGTGAAGTTGCGCCCCAGGCCAAAACTGCGGCGGAAGTCTTAGTGGAAATCAACCGCGCTCTCATGCCGATTGTGTTGCAGACGGGGCAACCTGTTTTCGCGACGGCATGCTATAGTATTATTGATACCGCCGAGCGCTCCCTTACTTTTGGTAACGCGGGTCATCCAGCGCCGTTAATTTTACGCGCAGGCTCTGGTCAGGTGGAATCTCTTAGCCTCGCGGATCCCGAGCCGGCGGCGGGCTTGATGGAAGGTTTTGTTTACACGGATCGGCAAAGTTCATTCGAGCCGGGTGATGTGTTTCTTGGTTATACCGACGGACTTTTTGAGGCGGCCAATCGCGAAGGTGTGATTTACGGTTCGGAGCGTTTGAGTGCCTTTCTTGCACGACAACGCGGGGTGGCTGGCGCGACCTTATTGGATGGCTTGGTTAACGACGTGGTCGCCTTCACTGGTGATGCGCACTTCGACGATGATATTTGTGCGCTCATCGTCGAAGCGGCTGATCTTTCGCGGCGTGTTTAACGACCCAGCAAGTGCTCGATCACGAGTTGATCGAGGTCTTGGTAATTACGATCGGCTATAAGCGCATCGGCCTTTTTCGTGGGATAGGACTGAGCTTTTTCGACAAGGCGGAGAAACGTTTTACGCGAGTTATCGAGATGTTTTAAGTAGTGCTCTTCGCGCGTCGTGCGGAACGGGTGTACATCAAAAGCGACATATTCGCCGCGGCTGCCGTAGCCATTGCGCTCCAGGGCTCGGATCTGGTTGAAGGCGACGCGGAGATTGGCAGAGCCGAAGGGTTTGTCTTGGTCGAACTTGAGACCGTTTTGATCGTTGAGGTGGAGCGACCAGAGTTTGCCAAAGGCCATGGCGAAATCGATTTCATCGGCTGGATCTAGGCCGGCGAGAATGGAGTGTGCGCTTTCGATTAGACAGCCGATGCGTTTTGGGTCGCGGGTGAGTTGAGCAATGGCGAGGGCGTGCCCGATGGTTGGTACGTAGGCGTGATCCATCGGCTCGTTGGGTTTAGGCTCGATGCAAAGGCGCGCCTTTTTGTCATGGGCGAGCATCGCGTCGAGGGCGGTGACAAGCAGTTCGGTCGAGCGGGCGCCGGATTTGGATTCGCGCAGATAGGTGCCTTCGCGCGCGAGCCAGAGTACGATCAGGTCGGTGCCGAGTACACGAGCGATGTCGAGCGTCTGTTTTGATCGGTCAATGGCGTACTGGCGATCAGCTTTGCGGTTAGACGTATAGCCGCCGTCGATTGTTTGCGGAGCGAACCATAGACGTGGAGCGACCATCTCCGCGACGATACCTTCGCCATCGAGACGTTTTTTGAGCTCTTTGGCTTCTTTGAGAACTTGAGCGGCGGACTTCGTGTCGATGTTGGGTACGGCGTCGTCGTCGTGAAACATCATCGCGTCGAATCCAAGTTTCTTAAGCGCGCTTAGTTTCCAATCGAAGGGCTGGGCGGCGCGGGTTTCGGGGCCGTAGGGATCGCGGCCTTCGCTAAAATTCCAGGGGCCGGCGCAAAAACGATAAGTGGGTTTGGGCATATTGTTCGCAAAGCTATTGGCCGGACGGGCTGGGCGGAAGGGAAATTCGCGAAATTGTTAGGCGCCGAAATGTACTCTCATGGAAGCAACTCGTTCGTGATTAGTGCTAAAATTCTACCGACCTTTGCGCGTTATTGCATTTAATCAGTACAATCCGCAACCTGCTATATCCTATCGCGGTTTCACATTCAACGACCGCGTTTTACCCCCGCAGTCTTTTAATCCTTAGATTTACCCCTATGCATACCCCGCACTCCTCTGGTTTATCTCGCCGCGATTTCGTACGGCTCTCAACATTCAGCGCTGGCGCAGCTGCGCTCGCTACCGTCAGCGCGCCGCGTGCGCTCGGTGCGGTCGGCGGCTCCGATACAATCCGCATTGGTATTATCGGTTGCGGTGGTCGTGGCAGCGAAGCGGCGAAGAACGCCCTCGATTCCTCGTCCGGTGTCGAAGTCGTGGCAGTGGCCGATCTGTTTGAGCGTCAGGCCGTGAAAGCTCGTGACCGTTTCAAGGTGCCGGCTGATAAAACCTTCTGGGGATTCGATGCCTATACTAAGCTGCTCGCGACCGATGTGAACTATGTGATTCTTGCGACTCCACCCGGTTTCCGCCCAAGTCATTTCGCGGCTGCGGTCGCAGCTAATAAACATATCTTCATTGAGAAGCCCGTTGCGGTGGATCCCACTGGTATACGTTCCGTCATTGCCACCGCTAAGATCGCGACTGAAAAACGGCTTTCTGTCGTCGCTGGAACACAACGTCGCCATCAGGCCAGTTACATTGAGACGATGAAGCGCATCCACGACGGTGAGATAGGTGAACTCACAGGTGGACAATGCTACTGGAACGGAGATGGCATTTGGTTCCGAGAGAAGACCGACTGGGTGGCCGGCTTCAGTGATTTTGAGTGGCAATGTTGGAACTGGTATCACTGGGACTGGCTCAGTGGCGACCACATCGTTCAGCAACACATTCACAACATCGATGTCATGAACTGGGCCTTCGGTGGCCCACCTGTGAAATTCTATGGCATGGGCGGTCGCCAAAATCGCGGTAACCTCCCTGGCAACATCTGGGATCACTTCTCGGTCGAGATGGACTACGCCAACGGCGCCCGCGTCTCCAGTTCTTGCCGCCACGCCGCGAAAACCGCCACGCGCGTCGGCGAGCGCCTGGTCGGCACCAAGGGCGTCGCGATTCCTCATAACGCCACGATCACGGGTGAAAAAAATTTCAAGTACGCGGGCCCCAACGTTAGCCCGATGGTGCAAGAACACGCCGATCTCATCGCCAGCATCCGCGGCAATACGCCCGTCAACGAAGCCGTGCGCGTGGCCGAAAGCACGCTCACCGCTATTGGTGCACGCATTGCCGCCTATACCGGCCGCGAGATTTCTTGGAAGTGGCTCATGGAAGGCTCCAAGCTCGATCTGTTTCCTCAGAATCCCGGTCCTGGCCTAGGTAATTTCGGCCCGGTTCCGATTCCAGGCGTCACCCCTCTTATTTAAATTTTTCTACGTTTTCGACCCACGTTTCTTTTTTATTTTACCATGAAATTTCGCTTTCTTTTCACGACCGGGCTTATGCTCGTCGCCTCGCTACTCCGCGCCGCCGATCGCAAACTCGTCATGATCGCTGGACCGGTGAGTCATCCGCCGCTGATGCATGAATTCAAAGCGGGCTCAATGTTGCTTCAGAAACGCCTCGAGTCCGTCCCAGGCCTTAAGACCGTCCTCATCACCAACGGCTGGCCTACGAAATTGGTCGACGGCAAACGCGTGGACGACAATTCCGTCTTTGAAGACGCTGATGCCGTGTTCATCTACTCCGACGGAGGCGCCAACCACCTCGCCGTCCAGAAAGACCATCTCGCCGTCCTTAGTGCGCTCGCCAAAAAAGGCGTCGGTATTGGCATGGCGCACTTCGCCGTAGAGGTGCTTGCGGAAAAAGGCGGCGCTGAATGGCAGGATTGGATCGGTGGTTATTATGAGACGAAATTTTCCTGCAATCCGATTTGGGAAGCCGATTACGTTTCGCTGCCTGAGCACCCGATCACGCGCGGGGTGAAACCGTTTCGGACCAAGGATGAATGGTATTTCAACATGCACTTCCGCGATGGCAAAGCTGGCGTGAAAGATATTCTTGTCGCTAAGCCCTCTGACGCCGTGCGCGACGGTCCCTACGTTAGTCCCAAAGGCCCTTACGCGCACATCCAAGCCGCCAAGGGCCGCTCTGAGACCATGATGTGGGCGGTCGAACGCACCGATGGCGGACGAGGCTTTGGTTTCACCGGCGGACATTTTCACCTCAACTGGCAAAACGATGATCAACGCCGCCTCGTGCTCAACGCGCTGGTGTGGCTCGCCAAACTAGATGTCCCCGCCGGCGGTATCAACTCCACGCCCGTGAGCGACCTCGAAGCGATGCAAAATCTTGACGAGAAAAAAGTAAATATGCCCAAAGCCTCACCCGCGGCGAAGGCCTCAACGCCCGTCGCAGGGCCCGTTCCGGTGACGAAGACTCCTTAATTCGCACGCTTAGGCTAGCGGCAACAGTGACAGCGGGTCCAGCAGTCCCGCTCAATCATTGCTCGTTTTGCCTAGTGTGTGTATCTCCGATTTCGGAGCGACGTATTTTGACAGAGGGGCTGTCGCTGTCACTTTAAACTTATGGCCAGCCCGACGTTTTCAATTACCCGCCGCGTAGAATTTCATGAGACCGACGCGGCAGGCCTCATGCATTTTTCCAACTTTTACCGCTGGATGGAAGTGTGCGAGCATGAGTGGTTTCGGTCGCTCAATCTCGCGATGATGAGCACGACTCCAGAGGGTGTGAGGCGTGGTTGGCCGCGCCGCGATGCCTCGTGCAGTTTTGTGCGACCGCTGCGTTGTGGCGATCTCGTGCGTGTGACGGGCACCGTGATTGAAGTGAAAAACGTGAGTGTCGCCTACGAATTTATTTTTGAAAAAGATCGCGCTGGTAAATGGACCGAAGTTGCGCGAGGACGCATGACAACCGTGCATGTGCGACAAGACGCGGAAGGCCGCATGGAAGCCGATCCGTTGCCCGCCAATGTCCACGCGGCATTTGGTGCTCCACTATCTACCTTCTGAACGCAGGCCGAAATCAGCGATAAAGCAAAAACGTTTTGCGTCGTGCTTCGAACTCCGTGAGGCCGGCACTCCAACCAGCTTTGATCTCGGCGAAGGATTTTCCAGCGATGATCGCAGCTAGGGTGGTGTCGTCGCCGAGCAGCCGCGTCATTGCTGTTGCATGGAGTTTTTGCGGATAAAATTTTTGTAGCGCAATAGTGAGGGCGAGACCGACATCAACGGCGTTGCAGCGCGTGCGATCAGTAACGACTACACGGACGCCACCGCAGGATTTATCGGCGTGTTTAAGCGAACGCGCGGGACCGGGGTAAAGCGCGGGGCGCGGTGTGAACGTTATGGGTTCAAAACGAACGCCGGCTAGTCCGGCTTGGTTAAGTTCTGTGGCGAGACGATCGCCATCGATGAAGGGTGCGCCAATTTGCTCGAACGGTTTCAGCGTGCCGCGGCCCATTGAAATTTCCGTGCTCTCGAGCAGGCAAAGACCGGGGTACAACGTGGCAGCGGTGAGACTGCGCATTGAAGGAGAAGGATTGATCCATGCCAGGCCAGTTTGATCGAGCCAGAGATCGCGCGCCCAATTTTCGCAACGTACGACGGTTAGATCGGCGCCGAAGTGGCGCTCGGCGTTGTACATTTGGGCTAATTCGCCGAGCGTCATACCGTGCCGAACAGGCACCGGGTGAAAGCCTACGAAACTGGGTGCGTTGGTCATGACAGGACCTTCGACGCTGACGCCGTTGATCGGATTTATGCGATCGAGTACGATAAATTTTTTCTTGGCGAGAGCGGCCGCTTCTAGGGCGACGCCGAGTGTTGCGGAGTACGTGTAAAAACGTGCGCCGATATCTTGGATATCGAAGACCAATGCATCGATATCACGGAGATCCTCGCCTCGAGGTGCATGGGCGTGTAGAACGGCCGCTGTGTAGGTTTCGGCAGATTGGCCGGGAGTGCGTGGCGGCGCAGCCCCGTAGAGGCTGTGGATCGGGAGTTGGGTTTTCTCGTCCTTCGAATCACTCACGGTTTCGTCGGCGTTGCCGCGGATGCCGTGCTCGGGACTGAACAAGCAGACAAGTTTCACGTCTTTGGCCGCGTAAAGCAGATCGATGGACGATCGTCCGTCGCGGTCGCGCCCGGTCTGGTTTGTGATGAGTCCGACGCGCAGGCCGCGGAGACGGGCGAAATCCTCGCGCACGAGTACGTCGATACCATTGAGCACCGCACCGAAGTCGCGGCCAACGGCTTCCGCAGCAAGCGTGGCAAGCGTACGGCGAAGGGCAGCGGTGTCGCCCTTACCGTCGGGATGGACGCGGTTGGCTAGAAAGATTACGAACGATTTTGTGCCAGGGTCGATCCACACGCTTGTGCCGGTGAAGCCCGTGTGGCCATACGAGTTGCCAGCGGGGAACCAGCGACCGCGTGGGCCGGAGAAACTTGAATCAATATCCCAACCTAGGCCGCGGCGATTGGAACCGTCGGTTTGCACGCGGGTCATTTCGGACACGGATGACTCACTTAAGATGCGCACTCCGTCGAGTTGACCTCCGCTGATAAGCATGCGGGTGAAACGCGCGAGATCTTCGGCCGTAGTAAAAAGTCCGGCGTGACCAGCCACGCCATCCATCGCGCGTGCGGTGGGATCATGAACTACGCCGCGCAACATCGTGCCGGCCGTGAGTTCAGTCGGCGCTACGCGCGGGTACTTGACTGTGGCAGGAAGAAATTCGGTGTCACGGAGGCGGAGGGGTTGAAAGATTTCGCGTGAGGCGTAGGCGTCGAGACGTAGGCCGCTGGCGAGACGGACGAGTTCACCCAGGATGATGAAATTGATGTCACTATAAACGAAGGTGCTGCCCGGCATACTCTGGAGTTTTTCATTGCAGGCGAGTGCGACGCCGGTGTCGTAGCCCGACCAACCAGGTTTCAATTCAACGTCGGGTCTTAGGCCGGAGTGATGATCGAGCAACTGTCGAACCGTGACGGCACTTTTACCGTGAGCGCCGAAGGCGGGCAAGTAACGCACGACTGGAGCGTCGAGCTCGATACGACCACGTTCAACGAGTTGCATGATGGCGGTGGTGGTGGCTATGACCTTGGTAAGGGAGGCGGCGTCGTAAATGGTGTCGGCGCTTATGGGCTCTTGCGCTGGAGCAAATGCGCGCAGACCGTAGGCTCGTTGATAGGCTTGTCCGTCGTGCTCAAACCAGAGCACGCCACCTGGAATTTTTTTGGCGGCTACGGCCTCGCTCACAGCTTGGTCCATGGCTCTGATTTTCTCCGGAAGAAACGGCGCAGCACCGGAAAGTACGGTCGAGCTAACCATCAATAATAAGACGATGAGACCTCTGGGGTGGGAGCGCATCGGAACTAGGTTATATGTATCTTTTGCGGCGGTGCGATAAAACTCCTCGCCAAACAAAATTCATTTTTGCGTGATGACCTTACCCCATGAACACCTATTTCAACCTCGGTGACTGGCTCGTGATTTTGCTGTATCTTAGTGGTATCATCGGTCTTGGAGTTTGGCTCGGTAAAGACCAGCGCAACACCCGAGACTATTTTCTCGGCAGCCGTAATATCCCTTGGTGGGGTATTGGCGTCTCGATCGTGGCAGCCGAGACGAGTGCGCTTACGATAATCGGTGTGCCGGCGATCGCGTACGGATCGAATATTTTGTTTATCCAGATGATCGTCGGTTACGTCATCGCGCGGATCATTTTGGCGGTTGTGATGGTGCCGCACTATATGAAGGGCGAGATCTATTCGCCGTATCAACTTCTCGAGCAGCATCTTGGCCGTGGACCACGGCGCTTGGCGGGAGCATTTTTTCTGTTTTTAGAAACGATGGCGGCCGGCGTGCGCGTGTATGTAGCGTGCATTCCGATCCGGTTGTTGTTGGGTGAATCGGTGTGCAGTTTCGGCGGACTCGTGGACCCCATCCTCGGGGCTATTTTGCTCTTTGTCGGTCTCTCGCTGCTTTATACCTATATTGGTGGGGTGAAAGCCGTGATCTGGACTGACGCGGTACAATTTGGGCTGTTTCTCGCGGGCGGAGTGTTCGCTCTGTTTTATATTCCCACGTTGATCGACGGCGGTTGGAGTACAGTCATTGCGCAAGCCGGTGCGGCGGGGAAACTCACATGGTTGAATACAAATTTTACGTTTTCCTCCCCGTTTAATATTTGGATGGGCGTGATCGGTGGTACGGTCATGGTGCTTTCTACGCATGGTGCCGAACAATTGATTGTGCAACGTGTGCTAGCGTGCCGTGACGTCGCAGACGGACGTAAGGCGCTGGCGTTAAGCGCGGTGCTGATCTTCCCCTTGTTTTTAATTTTTCTGCTCGTGGGCGTGATGCTCTGGGCTTTTTACCAAGGTCATCCGTTTCAAATTCCGCTTCCCGAGGCACGCCCAGGCATCAAGTCTAATGATTTTATTTTTCCGATTTTCATGATGACGGAAGTGCCGCATATCTTGAAAGGTTTCTTGATTGTGGCTATTTTATCAGCGGCGATGTCATCGATTAGCTCGGCGATCACGTCGTTGGCGTCAGTCTCGACGATGGATTTCGTGAAGCAAATTGTGAAGGATCGCGACGAGGAATATTTTCTTCGATTTAGCAAAATCACGACAGTTTTTTGGGCGGCGGTGCTCGTGGGCACGGCTTGGCTGACGCGTGAAGTAACCTTTGTGTTGAACGCGGCGTTTTCGCTGCGCGGGCTCACTGCGGGGGCGTTGCTTGGCTCACTGATTATTGCGCTGTTTTGGAAACGACTCGGCTCGCGAGCGACGATGGTCGGTATGACGGTATCACTCGTCGTTATGAACTTAATTTACTGGCCGGTAAACGTGACGGTGACGAAGGAGTGGTGGCTGCACACCTTTTCCTCTGAGGTATTTTGGCCATGGTTCACACTGATCGGCGTGGTGGTGACCCTCAGCGTGGCTTGGTTCGTGGCGAGCTTTTGGCCGGAGCGCGCTGATTTCGACACGGATTAATTTTTGAAATCGGTGCTGGGGCGGGCGAGGTCAAGTTCCTTGATCCAAATGTTGCGGTAGCGCACGTCGTGGCCCTCGCATTGGAGCTTCAGGCCGCCGGGTGCGTCGGTGATACCCTTGCCGCCATCGTTACCGCCGTCGATTCCAGAGTTCGGGCCGCCCCAGACCTGTTGAATGGCTTGGTTGCCGTGGACCTTGATACCGTTGAAATAAAGGGTGACACGTGCGGGCTCAGTACGAACGCCGTCTTTGAAGCGGGCCGCGCGGAATTGGATGTCGTAAGCGTTCCATTGACCTAAGCCTTTGTAGGCGAAGTATGGCGATGGAGTCTCGTTGATTACCGCCCCCATGCCATGGGTCGTGGCATCCCCATCACAGATCTGAATTTCGTAACGATTTTGGAGATACACGCCACTGTTGCCGCCAGGTTTACTCACGAGAAATTCAACGTGCAGGCGAAAATCGCGATAGGATTTTTTGGTGACGATATCAGCCGCGCCGAATTTCCCGCCGTCGGCGGCGCGGTCATCGGTCATGAGTACGTTAGTCCCGGGTACGATTGGATCGGGTACAATCTGCCATTTAATGGGTAGGGCAGAGGCAAAGCGGGGGCCGGTCCAGTACGTCCATTTGGCGTCTAGGGTGGCGCGGGTGCCGTCGAGAAGCATTTCGGCTCCAGCGAGCGGGGCAGCACCGACGCCAATCTCAGCGCGACCAATGGTTGAGATTATAGCGAAAGTAAGAGCTATGATGGGAGCCAGACAACGCAGGGGTTTTTTCATAGCGTAAAAAAATATGATCCAAATTTAAGCCTGATTTCCGAGGTACCTCTTAAAGGAGTTTATTCAGCAGGGACTTTTCGAAGTCGCTTGCAACTTAAACAGTGGGAAAGGCCCGGTGGCTATATTTGCTTGGAGCGAGATGAGGCGGAATGGGGCATAGACGCCCTCTGCTGCGATACATTACGGAAGCAGAAGCACGCGGGCCATTTGGGCTGCGGCGAGGCTGCCGGCAACGAGCGAAGAGTGCCAGAGCCAGCGTTTTTTGACGACGAGGCAAACACCACCTAAAGCAATGGCTATCTGAAAGATCGTTGTGGCAAGACCTATTTCACGACCTGAGTTAGCGGCTTGCGTGGCTAAAGCGCGCGCTTCGTCTCTTTTGACTTCAAATTTATGAGCTTCAGCTGAGATTTCCTTCTTTTCTTTTTCGTAGCGATCGATGCGGCTGATGATGGCGGCGAGGGTCTTAGGCTCGGGCGCGCCTAGGGTGTTCAGTCGGTCGCGTTCCTGCTCATAGATGCTTTGTTTGATGCCCTTGGCCTGATAAAACGCCCATTGGTCGGAGGCTTGGGCCTGATTAAAAGTGGCCTCGTTGAGTTGTTTCATCGTAGCCGATGAGTAGCCCGCGCCACGTTGGGTGGCGACTGCGGCGAGTACGGCGAGGCAGATCATCGAGAGGGAGACAAACTTGGTCCAACTGTCGCGTTTTTCTTTGTCTTTTTGGGCCTGTTGGTCGGCTTTGATGGCGGCTACTAGGTCTTTGAGTTCGTCAAGATTGGTGCTCATTGCAGTGAAGAAATGAGCTAATTTGGCAGGTTACAAGACGGTGTCAGTTATTTTTTGGCTCAAAAAATAAATTTTGCTTATTGAGCTGGTCTCGTCGGATGAGTCTGAAAAGCTTCCACCATGAATTTGTTCTACAGATGGTCGGGTCTTGGGCTCGTGATGATGAATTTTAATCGTGTGCTCATGCTCGTAGTTTGTGCGGTGGCGGTGGCTAGTGCGGCCCCAGTCACGTTTGTATTTACCTCGGATGTGCATTTCGGGATCACGCGAGGGTCTTTTCGCGGCGGGGCGAATGTAGAGGCTACGGTCGTGAATACTGCGCTGGTTCGGGCGGTGAATGGTTTACCCTCCGCGGTTTTTCCGGCAGACACGGGGCTGCGTGCAGGCCAATCGGTGGGCGGGGTGGATTTCGCGGTGATTACAGGCGATCTGACCAATCGCATGGAGCTTTACCCGATTCACATTCAGAGCGCGACAGTGTCGTGGGCGCAGTTTAACGCGTGCTGGATTGATGGACTTGCGCTCAAGGACGCTCGGGGTGTGCGCACCCCGTTGTGGTTCGTGCCGGGCAATCACGATGTCTCCAATGCCATCGGTTCGCCAAGCAAGATGGTGCCGGCGAAGGATGCCACTTCACTCGTTGAGATTTACAATCGCATGATGCGGCCCACTACACCGCGCACGAAAGATACTTACGACTACGCGAAGGACAAAATCATCTACGCAAACGATGTCGGTGGCGCACATTTAATTTTTCTTACCATTTGGCCCGATACCTCGGCTCGGGCCTGGATTGAGGAAGATTTAAAAACGGTGCCCGCTGGCGTACCGGTGTTTATTTTTTGTCACGATCCGCCAGAGATCGATGCGCGCCACCTCACAAATCCTTTCGGTAAGCACGACATCAATAGCGTCGATAAATATGAAAACGTTGTAGGCGATATTTACGCCGACGTGGCTCCTTCATCCCCCAGCAATGGCAAGCCCGACGGTCCGACTCTCTTTGAGCAGCGCGCGTTGGCGAAATTTCTTAAAGCACACCGTAACATCGTGGGCTATTTCCACGGTCATTCCAATTGGACCGAATTTTCGACCTGGAAGGGGCCGGATACTGATTTGGCTTTAAATGTGTTTCGCGCGGATTCGCCGATGAAAGGATCTTTCTCAGGTAAAGATGAGACGAAGCTGTCGTTTCAAGTGGTGGTGTTTGACGCCGTTGAGGGTCGATTGACGGCACGCGAGTGTCTCTGGAACACACGCCCCATGTCTGAGGGTCCGGCTTTACTAGCTTGGGGCGAGAGCAGGACGGTCCCAATTGTAGTCCCTTAAACGAAAATTTAATTATCGCCCAAAACCTTCTGGCATTTTCGATTGCATGAATCAGGCGCGGCCCGCAATGGCGGTGGGCTCGGTCGGATTGTGTAGTTGGTAAATATGGTGATCGACGAAGTGATCGTAGAGCCACTCGGCTTTTTTGAGTGTGCTGATGGGCGCAAAGCCGAGTCGTTTTACTAAGGCGGCGGCGCGGTGATTTTCAGTGGCGACGGCAACGATGACGCGGTCGACTTTGAGTTGGGTGAAGGCATGCGCGATCACTGCTTGGCAGGCGGCGGTCATGATACCGCGGCCCTCGGCGGTGGGGACTAGCCAATAGGCAGGAAAGGCCACGCGATTGGCCCAGTCGATGCGGTTGTGCCAGATGACGCCAACAAGCTCGCCGGACAACCATATACCGGCGGCGTAGGCCCGAGTTTTTTCGCGGTCGCGTAGCGCCTCGGCGATAAATTTCTGTGAATGCGCAAGCTTGGTGGTAGCGTCGACCCAAGGTAACCAAGTGCGGAGCATTTGGCGATGGGCGTCGACAATACCAAATAGCGCGGGGGCATCGGCAGGCTGGAGCAGGCGAAGCTCTAGGCCGGGATTAATTTGGTGGCGCAACATCGATCACTCATGATGCGCGTGGTTGGCTCGCAGGTGGCAACGACGTAGTTGGGTTGGAGTGGCTCGCGTGATTTTAACGCGGCGTCGTTTCAGTCGTAGGCTCTACGGCGGGTTTTACGATGCCTGCGGGGGTCGCGGGTGTGGGGGTGGGTCGGGCGTCGCGTTCACGCGGCCGGGAGTCACGGCGCTCTTCGATGGGTCGAGTAGGGCGCGGATTTTCCGGTGTTCGGGTGGGTTGGGTTGTATCGGAGCGCGGGGTGTCGTTGCGCGGAGTTTCGTTGCGCGGGCTTGAGGCGGGGCGTTCGCGGCGGGTTTCGTTGGGGGTAGTCCCGATGCGGGTGGGCGGTGGCAAGCTGGCAGGTGGCGTCCTGACAGGGGGAAGCGTGGCAGGCTTAATTGTAGGCGGGGGTATTGTTGAAGAACGTGGCGTCGGACTTTCGGCGCTTAGACGTGGACGAGGCTGGGGTTCGAATACGTGGGGGTTACCTGGTGGGCGCTCTGGTGTTCCACGCATGGAACTCGGATACATCACGACGGGTTGAGGCCGAGGTCCTGAGATAATGCGCGGATAATTGTAGCGGTGAGCGGGCGCACGCCAAGGTTGAGCGATGACGATTGTAGCGCCGGGGAGAAGGGGGCGGTTGGGGAAAGCGGGTCGGACCCAGGTCGAGTGGGGTCGTTGCCGCCAATTGCCGATCCAAATAGTGCGCCCGGACCAATCGCAATCGTAGCTAAGCCAAGCGCCGGTCGCTAAGCCGAGGCCGAAGTACAGGTAGGGCGTGTTCCCAATCGGCGATCGCGAGATATAGACGATCTCGGGATCGTAGCGCGGGATGTAGATGATTTCGGGTTGAGCGGGCTCAATGAGGATAATTTCTCCGTCGGACACGATTTTTTGTTCAGGTGTGTCGATGAGCGTACCGGCGGCGCGGGCACGGTTGCGAAGACGCTGGATGGATTGCATGACATCCGCCGGTTGGGCGAGGAAGGCTTCGCCGAGCTGCTTGGTCCAGGCGAGGTTTTCGTCGAGCCATCTGATGATGTCAGGATAACGCGCGAGGCTGCGCACACTATCATCCCAAGGTTGATTCTCAAGCGCGAGTGAAGAGGAGTTTGCCGCGAGTAAACGGGCAGCCAAAACAATGTCAGAGGGTTCGGTAGCTGCAGGTAAAATGAGCGCGATGAGGGCGTCGGGATAAAGGGCGACAGGGCCTAGCAAAGTTTCAAGTTGGGCGGGTTCGAGTTGCGGCACATTAGGGTTGGCGGTCGTAAAAGAGGAGGGCGTAAACGATGGGGTGCCGGTTTGCGCGAGGTTGACCGAGGGAAGTACAAAGGTGGCGCAGATGAGGTAGAGCGGCAAAAATTCAGAGCGGGGCTTCATTGAGAATAGCAGGAAATGCTAGTTTAGAACCTAACAAATAGCCAATATCGCTGCGTGCAGATCTAGTGGGGTTGTACAGCTGCAATTTTAGCCGTCTACTGCGCTCAACGCCAATACCCCTGTACGTAAACGTAGCCGCGATCATGCCTGCTCCAATGCGGTGCTACGTAATAACGATAACGCGGTGGCGGAGTGACCCAAGAACCGGGAATCCAGACGTAAGCACCGCGGCCATCGTAGAGCCAATGACCCTCGACCCAAATGACATTGCGGCTGTTCGGCCGGGGCACCGCCACGTAAACTGGAGGTGGTGGCGTCGTGGGTGGTTGCGCGACGACGACTTGGGTGGTCGCTTGATTTTCGGAGGTGTAAAGTGTGCCCCGTTGGTGATCGAGACTGTTACCGATCGTACCGCCAAGCGCAGCGCCGGCGAGGCCTCCGATGAGAGCACCGCTCGCGGCATTACGATGTCCGCTGTTATTGCCTATAATGGCGCCGGCTAGTGCGCCTACGGCTGCACCGCCGACGGCACCTTGTTGGGTGTTGGGGCCGACTCCGACGCAGCCGCTAACAAGCACGGTTAAGCAAAGTAGGCCGAAAAGGGGAAGTGAGGGTTTCATAGCTTTTATAAAGACGACGAAAGGTTGCGGGTAGTTCCATCCGGTGACAGTATTTTTTTAGTATTTTAAAATAAGCCAATTTTGTGGGTGTTGGCCTGCGCGGGGATTTGTGCTCGGGTGGGATTAATGAAAACGCTTTTGATTGTCGGCTCCACAGGTTTGGTGGGGCGCGAGGTAGTGCGGCAAGCGCTTGCAGACCGAACGATCGAGCGGGTGGTGGCTTTGTCGCGCCGTCCATTGGAGTTGAGGGATCTGCGCTTGGAAAATCAGGTACTCGATTTCGACGCGCTTCCGTCTGATGCGCCGTGGTGGAACGTAGGTGCGGTGATTTGCACACTTGGAACGACGATGCGCCAAGCAGGATCGCGGGCAGGGTTTCATAAGGTTGACCATCATTATGTATTGGCGGTGGCGCAGCGGGCGCGCACACATGGTACCAAGGTATTTGCGCTAACCTCCTCTCTCGCCGCTAAGGTGAGCTCTGGAAATTTCTATCTGCGAACAAAAGGTGAAACAGAGCGCGACTTAGCAGTGCAGGGTTTTGTGTCGCTGACGTTCGTGCGGCCCTCGTTGATTGGCGGTGAGCGCAAGGAGCAACGGTGGACTGAGTCTTTCGGGCTGAAGATTTTTACGCTATTGGCACCGATTTTGCCGCGGAGGTATCGGATAGCGCCGGCGGAGCGGATTGCTGCAGCTTTATTGGCCGCAGCACGGGCGGCGCAAGCTGGGGTGCGTATAGTGGAATCAGAGGAGATCTGAATCTTGAAGCTAATTTGAGGGCATAAATATCATAACGGGCGCTAGATAAGAAGGCTAGTAATTCAGACTGTCCCGTAAAAGTTGTGTGAAATGTGAATGTCGGGATTTGAATTCGGTTATGGGCTGCGAGAGATTTGACCTCATGTTTTCACAAATTTTGCGTACAAATCTGATGTTCTTAACGCTGGGCCTCTATAGCTTGTGTGCTGCCGATGAAGTGACGGCGAAACGTTTCGTAATCTCCGATTATGGCGCCGTGGCGGATGCTAAGACCATCAACACACAGGCGATTCAAAAAGCCATCGACGAGGCTTCGGTCGGCGGCGGCGTAGTGGTGATTCCGAAAGGAATATTTCGCAGCGGATCGATTTTTTTAAAAAACGGCGTCGCGCTTACGCTCGACGAAGGCGCAGTGTTACTCGGTTCGAATCGGATTGAAGATTATCCTAAGCGTGTGACACGTATCGAGGGCCACTTCGAGCCTTGGCGCATGGCGCTCGTTAACGCGCAGCAAATGGACCACGTTCGCATCGGCGGTAGAGGCAAGATTGACGGCAACGGTATTCTATTTTGGGCGGCTTTTTGGCAGCGCCGCAAAGAAAACCCTCGTTGTACCAATCTCGAGGTGGAGCGTCCGCGATTGATGTTTATCGACTGTTGCCAAGACGTACGCGTCGAGGGGCTCGCGTTGCAGGATTCAGGATTTTGGAATCTGCATGTTTACCGCTGCGATGGCGTCGTGATCGAAGGATTGCGGATCAACGCGCCGACGTCGGGTCATATTTTGGGGCCGAGCACAGACGGCATCGATATTGATAGTAGTCGCAACGTCACGGTGCGTAAATGTTTCATCGCGGTGAACGACGACAATATCGCGCTCAAGGGCAGTAAGGGCCCATTCGCCGACAAAGACATCGATAGCCCGCCGGTAGAAAATATATTGGTCGAAGATTGCGAGTTCGGTGATGGCAACGGCGTGATTACTTGCGGCAGCGAAGCAACGATTGTGCGTCATGTGCTCGTGCGTAATTGCACCGTCGCGGGCCGCACGAATTTGCTCACGCTTAAGTTGCGCCCTGACACCCCTCAGCACTACTCGGATATTGTGATTGAGGGGATCAAGCTCACTGGTACCGGCCGAGTCTTCCAAGTCGCGCCGTGGACGCAATTTTTTGATCTCAAGGGTCAACCGGCGCCGAGTCGTACCGTGGAAGCTATTACGATTAAAAACGTCTCGGGCGATTACCGCACGCTGGGTTCACTACGCGGCAATCCCGGCGACACGATCCGAGATATTACGTTGGAAAATATCACACTTAAGTTGGACGACGAGAAACTGGCGCTCGGTGTAGTCACAAACGTCGTTCTTAAAAATGTGCTCGTAAACAACAAGCCCTACGCTTGGCCGGTGCCCTAGGAGAAGTGAGCGAGAATTCGAGTGAGTAAGTTTTTTCTGCGCAGCAGCATCGGCGCATGTGATTCTTGGTTGCGGCATCTCAGCGCGGCATGGTGGTAGCCTTTGCGGCGGCTTCAGCGGCTTTTTTAGCTTTGAGACTATCGGTGTACGATTTGTAGAGCGCGCGCCAATTGCGGCCGTTACTGATGAGTAATTGTTCGGATTTGGTTTTGTAGATCTCAAACATCACGGAGATCTGGTTCATGTTTTTGAAGTCGATCGCACGTTCGCGGGCTTCCTTTAAGTAGCCGAGGATCGTGGCGGCTTCGGTGGAAGTGAGATCGGTCACGATTGCTTGATAGCCTTTCATGGTGAAGGCGACTTTGCCCACGGTATATTTATCAAGTACGGCCTCGACCTGAGCTTCGGTGAGCTCAAGGCGCAGGCCGGTCATGAGATCGGCGTGATAAGATTTGGGCTGGGCCGAATTGGCGATGACTTGGCGGTCGAGTTCGCTAAGAGGTAGGCCGGTAACGGGGTTGACACCGGCAGGTACGGTCGAGGGCGGGTGCGCGTTGTGCCAGTCGCGGATGGCGCGCAGGTGTGTGCTAATCACTGAGGCGACACGGACGGTTTTGTCGTGCTCGTTCAGCTGGAGCGATTCGGCCCAGCCGGTGGCTTTTGTATCGGCTTCGAGATCGGATTGGGTTCGGGCCTCCGGGTGAGCAGAAAGGGCCGAGTAATTTTGGGCGGCGGCGTGTTGAGTGAGCGCTAAAAAGAAGAGTGCGGCTATAGTGAGGCGCATGGGATTGTTGGGGTGGTAGGAGCAAGACGAGCGACGCGGCGTTACGGATCGTTGGCGAGGATGATTTTAGCATTCCGTGGACGGAGTTAGTCACTGAGTGCGAAATGGGATAGATTTTGGGCCTAATGCTGACTTACTGGGTGTATGATGTGCGTTAAGCGTTTTTTCCGATCTAGGGCTGGAGCTGCGATTTTTGCTTTGAGCGCACTGTTGGTCCCGAGCTTGCCGGCGCAGCAAAACACCGGCGAGCTTGATGTCGGTGTACGCACCCAGGTCGATCCCGACGCGAAATTTGAAAAGAAAATCAAGGGACAGCCGCCGGCGCCACGACCGCGGCTCTACGCGATTTTACAAGTGCAGCTCAGGCCGAACGATCAGCCTCTCGTGCGACCCGTGGATCCGGAAATGATCGCGCGTGAGATCGCCCAACAGCTCGATGCACAGGGTTTCCGTCGCACCCAGCCTAAGCAAAAGCCCGAGATCGTGATTACGGCTGAGTTTGGCCGCGGGATGTTGCCGAATCCTTACTTGGGTGGCGATCAAGTGTTGGATAACCCTGAAACCGGTCTGGCTTCTGTTACCGCTAGCGGCCTTGGTTTCTTGCAGTTGATGCGACAAAAAACCGTGGGCTACGAAGGGAAGCTACAAAAAGCCTCCTATGAGAAGCTCTATATCGAAGTTAAAGCTTGGAAATATCCCTCTAGCCCGCAAGAGAAACCGCAGGTCGTGTGGGTCGCTATGATGAACGTGGATGATCCTGATAATCGTGACCTAAATACAATCTGTCGCGATATGCTCGCAGCCGGTGGACCCTATTTCGATCGGGCCGTCGACAGTCCCGAGGTGGATGTTTTTAAGCCTTTGCCCGAGGGCACGGTGAAGATCGGCACACCAACTGTAGTCGAGTCTGTAAACCATCCCCGGCCTTAAGACCCGGGCTTTGACGAATGAAACCAAAAGCAAAATTCAGTACCGCAGGCGCAACGCAAGTTGCGACGGCGAGGGATCGCGCCCAAGTCACCGCCGTCCCGTCGGAGCTGGCAGGAAAAGAATGCAGTCGTGATCGGCATAAAATTCACTGACAGTGATCGTTCGCGCGGTGCTAAAGCCCGCTTGCAACCATGAAAATCAAATCTGCCGTATTCGAAGTCAGTAAGCCCGATCTGAAGTCGTGTCCCAACTGGAACCGACCGGAATTTGCCTTTATCGGTCGCTCCAACGTCGGCAAATCTTCGCTGATTAACTTGCTCGCTGAGAAACGTGAACTGGCGATGGTCTCTGATACGCCTGGGAAGACGAAATTGATTAATTTTTTCATCATGAACGGCTCATGGTGCCTCGTAGATTTGCCGGGCTACGGTTATGCGAACGTCTCCAAGCAAGCCCGTTTCGGCTTCAATGAAGCCGTGGCGGATTATCTCGAACAGCGGGAAAATTTGCGCTGCGTGTTTGTACTAATCGACTCGCGTTTACCGCCGCAGGAGATCGACGTGGAGTTTTTGCGTTGGCTGGGGAGTTGTCGCACTCCTTGTACGCTCGTTTTCACCAAAGCGGACAAACAGTCCGCGATGCAGACCGCAGCCAACGTGAAAGTTTTTATGGCTAAACTCACCGCCTGGCGCGAAGAGCCGCCACCGTTTATTGTGAGTTCTTCAAAAACCAAGAGCGGCCGAATGGAAATTTTAAAGGCGATTGAGGCCTATCTCACGACGCAGGGCTGAAGGCGCCATTGATTCTCGGTTAGATCCGAACCCGAAGCTTGAGGATCCAGGCCGCTGTTTTGATAGGTTTACGCTGATCTAACTAAGCTTGCTCGCGGCTTGCCGAGAGGGGAGGGGAAGAACATGTTTTTAGATTCTTGGTCATGTTTAATCCCTACGAATCTCGCGACGATCATCAGCCCGTGACTTGGGTGCGCGGTTATCCTGTGTTTGCTGCGCACCTGATCGTGGCAATTTTTGTCGCGTCGATGTTAGTGACGACGCTTTTTAATTCCTTGGGTCTGACTGCGCTTTTGGGTTGGTTGCCGTTTAATAGCATCGGAGTACTGCACGGGGAGGTTTGGCGCATCGTCACGTATGGCTTCGTGAACCCGCCGAGCCTGAGCTTCGTGGTCGATATGTTTATGATCGTGTGGTTCGGGCGCGAATTGGAACGTGTGTTTGGCCGCCGCTCGTTTCTGAGTCTTTACGCTGGAATTTACTTGGTGACGCCGTTGATTTTTACGGCGCTCGGGACGTGGTTGCCGGCCACGTGGTCGGGCGGGGCGGGTGCACTCGCGTTGTTTGTCGCGTTTGCTGCAATCTACCCGGAAATACCGACGTTTTTTAATCTCAAAGCGGGGTGGGTGGCCGTGATTCTCGTCGGGCTTTATTCGCTGATGGCGCTTGGTGCGCGCGATTGGTCGCACTTAATCATGCTTTGGGCTACTACGGGTTGGGCGCTTCTGTTTGTGCGCTGGAAACAAGGGCGACTGAGCTTGCCTGCGATCCGCTGGCCAAAAATTTCACTTTGGCGCCAAAAGCCCCAGTTGCGCGTGGTGCCCGATCTCGAGAGCAAGGTGGTGTCCAAGCGTATCGATCCCGTGCGCACGCGTGTACTCGATCAGACGGTCACGAGCGAAGTGGACGCACTTCTCGACAAAATAGCACAGTCCGGCATCGGCAGCCTCACAGAAAAGGAGCGGGCGCGTCTCGAATCAGCGCGTACGGAATTACTTAAAAAGCGCTGATCAAGGTGCGGACGTAAGTATATACGTCGTGCCGGCGATGGTCGAAAAATCTACAGTTACCGTCGGGCTCTGCTTGAGCACGGGCAACGCGGTTACATCGGCGATCTCGGGCGAGTCGGCGGCGACGGTAGCGAAAAACGTGTTGGGATTCATGCCGCGTGCGGGCTTGGTTTCAGTGTTAGCGACGATGACTGGTGTGGCGGTGCGTAGACGCACATTGCCGCCGAGTGACGAGCGAATCACAGCTTGGGTGAGTTTGCCCTTGGCCCAAGACAGATCGATTTCGAAGCCGCCGCGGGCCTTCAGGCCAGTAGCTGCGCCGCTTGGCCAAGCGGAAGGAAGCGCAGGCAGAAGCTGTAGGACGCCGGCGTGGCTTTGCACGAGCATTTCCGCGATACCTGCAGTGTAGCCGAAGTTGCCGTCGATCTGAAACGGCGAGTGCGCGTCAAAGAGGTTGCGGTATACGCCGCCGCCTTTCATCGAGGTCGTGGAGGTACCTACTAGGTTAAAGAGATTTTTGATGATCGTGTAGGCGTGATCGCCGTCGAGTTGGCGGGCCCACAGATTGATTTTACAACCCATCGACCACCCGGTGGCTTCGTCGCCACGGAGTTCGAGCGTCCGAGCGACGGCTCGGAAAAGTTCGGGCGTGGTGTCAGGATTGATCTGGTTGCCGGGGTGAAAACCGTAGAGGTGTGATAGGTGGCGGTGTTTGGGTTCCGCCTCTACGTAATCGGTTCGCCATTCTTGGATTTGGCCGCGCGCCCCGATGCGGTAGGGCGCAAGCCGGTTGAGCTTCGTTTTTAGTTCAGTGATGAGCGAGGGGTCGCGGCCAAGCAATTCTGCGGCGGCGATCGTGCGGGTGAAGGTTTCGCGGATGATCGCGAGGTCCATCGTGGAGCCTTGGGTGATGGCGGCTTTTTTCCCGTCTGGGCCGATGAAGGTGTTTTCGGGTGAAGTGCTTACGGGAGTGATTAGTTGACCACTTTCGTCGGGAACGAGCCAGTCGGCGTAAAAAGCGGCGGCGCCGCGTAGGATCGGGTACGCTTGATCGGCGAGGAAGCTGCGGTCGCCGGTAAACAACCAATGTTCCCACAGGTGCGAGCTAAACCAGCCCGCAGCCATATTCCAGAAAGCGGCGGTGGCAGTGCCGTCGACAGGGTAACTGTCGCGCCAGAGTGAAGTGTTGTGGTGCGCGACCCAACCGCGGCGGTGGTACATGTCGCGTGCGGTGCGGGTGCCGTTGGCTGCGGTTTCGCGGATGAGGCGGAAAAACGGCTCGTGTAGTTCGGATAGGTTCGTGGTTTCCGCTGGCCAGTAATTCATCTCAGCGTTGATATTGACCTAAGACGCGGAGCAAGCCCCGGCCTAAAGACGAGGGGTCTTAGGCGGG
>JBAWZQ010000014.1:0-58800 GCA_037142955.1 Opitutaceae bacterium
CCGCCTAAGACCCCTCGTCTTTAGGCCGGGGCTTGCTCCGCGTCTTAGGTCAAATTTTCCGCAGCGGAAGATTCCACCGTAAGCAGACGTTGGGCCGATCTATTACTCTGCGAACACTTAGCCGCTGAAGTCCTTGCGCTCCACGGCATCTCAAGTGCGCGCACTCGCGTGCTGGACGCGGGCGGCCGACGCTTCCTCGAGGTGGAGCGTTTCGATCGAACTACGAGTGGACGACGCGGCCAGCTCAGTCTAAGAGCGCTCGAAGACGGTTTATCAAGCGGAGCAAACTACGATTGGTTGGCCAGTGCAAACATCCTCGAATCCGCCGGTTGGTTGGCACCGGAGCAGGCCCGCGAGCTCCGCTGGCGCTGGTGTTTTGGTGAATTGATCGGCAATTCTGATATGCACCGCAATAACACCAGTGTGGTCTTCGGTGATGAAATCCCATTTAGGCTCTCTCCTTCTTACGACATGCTGCCCATGCTCTATGCGCCCAGTCCGCAAGGCGACCTGGTTTCTAGAGTCTTTGCTCCTCGCCCTCCCCTGCCAGGCTTTGCATCGATCTGGAACGAAGTTGCGCCAGCGGCTATAATATTTTGGACTCGGGTAAGTGCGGAAGAACGGATTACACCTGAATTTCGCTCCATTGCTCAGTCGGCTAAAATTACGATCCAACAAATGATGACCTCGTACCCGTGCTGAGGGACCAGCAGAAGGCGAATCGTAGTCACCGTCTTCTAACGCGTGAGAAGTGCTTTAGCGGTTTGATCCGATTGCACCTTAACCTTTAATCCAACACGCCCGCCTGTTTTTGAAGCTGAAGGGCCTGAAACATATTCCCAGAAAACCGAAGAAACCACGTAGTACTCCCCGGCCGGCAAATCCGCGAAATCGAAGTTCCCCCCCGCATCCGCCATGGTCGTACGCGAGAATTCGATCGCTCGAGCATCGGGCGGCGCGAGCAAGACCACCATAGGGCTCATCATCGCTTCAAACCACTCAGTCGAATGCGCGGTCACCGGATTTAGATAAACCGCAGAACCTGCGCCCAACTTCACGTCGCCAGCCCGCGTCTTCATGAATACTTGGCCCACAATACGCCCCGTACCCTTGGCGCGATACGGTGCATACTCGCTCTCCACAAACGCCGCACGGCGCGGCTGCACGGTCGGCGCAGGCGCGACACAACCGCAAAGCAACAAAACCATAGATAATGCAACGAGAAGTGACTTCATCATTTTGGCCACATTTCTTCGCCGCCACCAACAGCGCAACCGCAAACCTACACCCGTGCGCCCCCCCCGCACCGGCCCTTTCACTGCCAATATTGTGCCCTGACCCTACAATTGTCCCAACCGCTCGGTTAACCTGCGCGGATGGACCAAAACTTTCTGCGCGTTGATGACCGTGACTATCTTCTCTTGAATATTGAGCCCTGCGGGCCGGGGCGCTTGCGCCTAATCGCCGCCGAGCCTTTGCCGCGCTTGAGGGATCGCGTACATTATCTCCTCACACAGGGCCACACCCGCGAACCCGTCCGCGGCCACAGCTTCACTCCCACGTGCCGCCTCGAAGTCACCCGCGCTTACGGGTAAGACCAAACGCAGCATGAGATTGCCCACTGGGGTCGAATTCTTTTTTCTAATTAACCATGAATCCTACCCCGTTACGCCCCACCCTTAGTCGTCGTCGTTTTCTTGCCACCTCGGCCTTGTTGCCCCTTGTCGCCGCGAGCGCTTCCTCCCTCCGCGCGGCCACTCAGCCCATCCCCCGCCACAGCGGTTCCCACCTGCGCACCTCCCTCAACGCCTACTCCTTCTCCGATCTTCTCACCGCTCACGCCAAAGACCCCAGCCAAGGCCTCGACCTCTTCCAAGTCTGCGACTTCGCGGCCAAGCTCGGCTTCGATGCCGTCGACCTCACCGGCTACTTCTTCGAGGGCTACCCGCAGCCCCCCGCCGATAGCTACCTCTTCCGACTCAAACGCCACGCCTTCAACCTCGGCCTCGACATCAGCGGCACCGGCGTGCGCAACGACTTCACCGCCGCAAATCCCGCCACCCGCGCCGAGGGCATCGCCCGCCTTAAAGCCTGGATCGAAGTCGCCTCTCGCCTCGGCGCCCCAACCGTCCGCGCCTTCGCCGATGCGCAACCGCCCTTCAAGACATGGCAACAAGCATCCTCTAATACTCCGCGCGACCAAGTCGAGACCTGGATGGCCGACGCCCTCCGCGAGTGTGCCGTGCACGGCCAGAAGTTTGGCGTCATTGTCGCCGTCCAGAATCACGGCGACTTCATCCGCACCGGCGCCGAACACCTCAGCCTCCTGCGCCGCGTCGATCACGAGTGGTGCGCCGCGCTCGTCGACACCGGCAAATACCTCTCCGAGGATCCCTACGCCGATATCGCGCTCATGGCCCCATACGCGGTCAACTGGCAGATCAAAGAAACCATGCAGAGTACGCTCAAGTCGCCCGCGGTGGATATGAAACGCTTAGTTACAATCATCCAAGCGTCTGGCTACCGCGGGTACGTTCCCATCGAAACTCTATCAATGGGCCGCAAAGACTACGACCCCTACACTGAGGTCGCTAAAATGCACCAAAGCCTACGGGCTGCTTTGGGTTAAAGAATCGAGCAACCCATAACCCGCAATAGCTCTTAGGTATTGGGGTCGAGGGATGGTCTGACCGTCAGAGACTCGACGCTTTGCACTCGAGAGACGAGCCCACAGCGTCGGCGGGGCTTAATCCCCCACCCTTTTACCTATGTCATCTTTATTTTCCGGCTTGGGCCGGGTTTTTTTGGTATTTCTAACGCTCCAGCTGAGCTTGGCCGCGGCGCCAACGCGGTCGTGGCATTTTTCGCTTGGCGAGGCCTCTGCCGCAGATGCAGTGCGGGTCGCACCAGGAGAAGTTTACACGGCAGCGCGGGGCTATGGTTTCGAACCCGGATCGGCGGTCACGCTCGCGGACAAGGGCGGCGGCCTGACAAGTGAGCGGCCTTTTTTGTTTTCCGTAAAGGTGCCGGAGGGTAACTACCGCGTGACGGTAGCGCTAGGAGGCGGCGCGACGGCGAGTAACACGACAATCAAGGCAGAGCTTAGACGATTGATGATCGAGAGCGTGGGCACGGCGCCAGGTGAGGTCACGATGCGCACGTTTAACGTGAATGTACGGACGCCGCAGTTTGGCGAAGGGGCCAAGGTGCGCCTCAAGGAGCGTGAGCTCACGACGGAATTTGTGAATTGGGATAATAAACTCACGCTAGAGTTTAACGGGCCAAGACCTGTGGTAAACGCGATCGAGATCACACCACTCACCGATGCGGTGACCGTGTATTTGCTGGGGGATTCGACCGTGTGCGATCAACCCAAGGAGCCGTGGAATAGCTGGGGCCAGATGCTGCCGCGCTTCTTTGATACAGGCGTGGTTATCGCCAATCACGCGGAATCGGGCGAATCGCTGAGGAGTTCTCTGAGTGCGCGTCGACTCGACAAAGTCCTGAGTACGCTCCGCGCAGGGGATTATTTATTTATACAATACGGGCACAACGACATGAAGGAAAAGGGCGAAGGCGTGGGCGCGTTTACGTCATACCAGGCGGACCTGCGGCGCTTCGTGCTGGCGGCGCGGGCGGTGGGCGGGATTCCAGTGCTGGTGACCTCGATGCACAGAAAGAGCTTAGACGCGGAGGGGAAGATCCAAAACACACTCGGAGATTATCCAGCAGCCGTAAGGGCATTGGCGGCGGCCGAGCACGTGCCGCTGATCGATCTGCACGCGATGAGTGGACGCTTGTATGAAGCGTTGGGGCCGGCGCAAATCGGCGCGGCGTTTCAGGATGGTACGCACCATAACAACTATGGAAGTTACGAGCTGGCGCAGTGCATCGTAGCAGGTGTGAGAACAGCAGCGTTGCCGCTGGCGAAGCATATTTTAGCAGAGGTGCCTGACTTTAATCCGGCGAGACCGGATGCAGTGGCGAGCTTTGTGATGCCGTCGAGCCCACAAGCGACGGCGCTAAAGCCCGACGGGAGCTAATTAGTATAGCACGGCCAAGGGCCTAAATGATCTGTAAGCAAGGAAACGAGCGCACAAAAAAAGCGCCGACCCTCGCGGGCGGCGCTTTGCAAACGAAGTTGTTCTCTTGCCCTACGCACAGCGCACGAGGCGCCGGCGAAAGGCCACTTTTTAGTAGCGGTAATGGTCGGCCTTGTAGGGGCCGCTGACAGAAACACCGAGGTACTCGGCTTGCGACTTAGAGAGGACGGTCAACTTGACACCGATGCGCTCGAGGTGGAGGCGCGCGACTTCTTCGTCGAGGTGTTTCGGCAGACGGTAAACACCCACCTTATAGGTGTCGCGGTTCTTCCAAAGATCGAGTTGAGCGAGCGTCTGGTTAGTGAAGCTAGCAGACATCACGAAGGACGGGTGGCCGGTGGCACAACCGAGGTTCACGAGGCGGCCTTCGGCGAGCAGGTAGATGCTCTTGCCGTTAGGGAAGGTGAACAGATCGTATTGTGGCTTGATGGTGACGCGCTTCACACCCTTGGCGTTGTAGAGTCGGTCGACTTGGATCTCGTTGTCGAAGTGGCCGATGTTACAGACAATGGCCTGGTCCTTCATCATCGCCATGTGCTCAAGGGTAATAATGTCTTTATTACCGGTGGTGGTAACATAGATGTCGGCGACGCCGAGGGTGCTTTCGAGGGTATTGACCTCGAAGCCTTCCATGGCGGCCTGGAGGGCGTTGATGGGGTCGATCTCAGTGACGATGACGCGAGCACCGAAGCCCTTGAGGGAGAAGGCAGAGCCTTTGCCCACATCGCCGTAGCCGCAGACGCAGGCGACCTTGCCGGCGATCATGGTATCGGTGGCGCGCTTCAAGCCGTCGGCAAGGGATTCGCGGCAGCCGTAGAGGTTATCAAACTTGGACTTGGTGACCGAGTCGTTGACGTTGATTGCGGGGACGAGGAGCTTACCCTGCTCGTGGAGCTGGTAGAGGCGGTGGACGCCGGTGGTGGTCTCTTCCGAGACGCCGCGCCATTCCTTAACCATCGCGCTGAAAATGCCCTTTTGGGTCTTCGAGATTTTCTTGAGGAGGTTTTTGATGACCTGCTCTTCGTGGGAACCGGAGGGGGAGTTAACCCAGTCGCTGCCCTGCTCAAGTTCGTAGCCCTTGTGGAGGAGGAGCGTCACGTCGCCGCCGTCGTCGACGACCATTTGTGGGCCCTTGCCGCCAGGGAAGCTGACTGCTTTCCAAGTGAGGTCCCAATATTCTTCGAGGGTTTCGCCCTTCCAAGCGAAGACTGGAACGCCGGCTTTGGCGATGGCCGCAGCAGCGTGGTCTTGAGTGGAGAAGATGTTGCAGGAGGCCCAGCGGACATCAGCCCCGAGCTCAACGAGAGTCTCAATGAGGACGGCGGTCTGGATCGTCATGTGCAACGAACCAGTGATGCGAACGCCCTTCAGGGGCTTCTTAGCGCCGTATTTCTTACGGAGCGAGATGAGGCCGGGCATTTCGTGCTCAGCGACGTTGAGTTCTTTGCGACCCCAATCAGCGAGGGTGATGTCTTTGACGTGGAAGTCGCCTTTGGATTTTGCAGGAGAGGATTTAGCCATGGAGAGAGTGCGCGGGAGCGCGGTTGAAAGGATAGATTACTTGGTGAGAGCTTTGACGGCGGCTTTGAGGGCGGCCACTTTGTTGGTATTTTCCCAAGGCAGACCAGTCTTGCCGAAATGACCGTAATTGGTCGTCTCGCGGTAAATCGGACGGAGCAAATTGAGCTGCTTGACGATGGCGGCGGGCTTAAAGCTAAACACCTGCTGGATGGCAGTGGTGATGATCTCGTCAGAGACGACGCCCGTGCCGAACGTGTTGACGTAAACGCTGACGGGGTTCGGGTGGCCGATCGCGTAGGCAAACTGAACCTCAACCTGTTTTGCGAGCTTAGCGGCGACGATGTTCTTAGCGACCCAGCGACCCATGTAGGCAGCAGAACGGTCAACCTTGGACGGATCTTTGCCGGAGAAGGCACCGCCACCGTGACGACCCCAACCACCGTAGGAATCAACGATGATCTTACGGCCGGTAAGGCCGGAGTCACCTTGCGGGCCACCAATGACGAATTTGCCAGTGGGGTTAATAAGGAACTCGGTGTTCTTGGTCAGGAGCTTGGCGGGAAGGACCTTCATGATAACGTTCTTAATCAGGAACGACTCGATGGTCTTGTGCGCGACGTCGGCGGTATGCTGCGTGGAAATAACGACGTTCACGATCTCAGTGGCGACGCCGTCGACGTAGCGGACTGAGACTTGGGACTTCGCATCGGGTCGGAGCCATTTCACTTTGCCGCTCTTGCGAATCTTGGTGAGCTCGCGGCCGAGACGGTGAGCGAAGATGACTGGAGCGGGCATCAGTTCCTCGGTCTCGTCAGCGGCGAAGCCGAACATGAGACCTTGGTCACCGGCACCTTGCTCGGCTGTTTTTTTACCCTCAGCCTTCTTGGCGTCGACGCCTTGGGCGATGTCGGCGGACTGGGCAGTGAGGTAGTTATTGATGAAAACTGTGTCGGCGTGGAAGACGTCGTCGTCATTGGTGTAACCGATATGGCGGATGGCGTCGCGGATAACCTTCTCGACGTTGAAAGCCTCGTCGATGGGCTTAGTCTTGCCGGTCTTTTTGTCCTGAAGCTTCGGGATCGTGATTTCACCACCGATCACTACGACATTGGACTTAACGAAGGTTTCGCAGGCGACGCGGCTGGTCTTATCATAAGCCAAGCAAGCATCGAGGATGCTGTCGGAGATGAGATCGGCGACTTTGTCTGGGTGACCTTCACCAACAGACTCGGAAGAGAAAACAAATGTATTAGCCATAGGGATAGAGCACACAAACAATGCAATTCGCACCCCTCAGGCAAGCTGAATATCAACATATCTTGATTTCCTGATACGTGAAATATGTCCCCGTCACCCTTTAAGGCTAAACCCGACGCAAACCGCCGTTAGCAGGTGAGCTGGGTAAGGCTCACGACGAGTAAAATGAGCAGGAGCTTAAGCCTCCCCGCGCCGGCCAAAGGTGGCGTAGGGAGGTTACGCGAAGCAATTAAGCGAAGAAACCAAAACGATGGCGCACCTCATCGGCTTTGATGTTGAGCGAGTGACAAATCAATTTGGCCGCAGCCTCACTGGCGGCAATTTTAACCATACGGTCAAAATCAACTTTGGGCAAATCGGCACCCTGATGCTTAATGGCGTGAAGGCCCATGCCGCGCTCGAGAAGCTCCTCAATAAATTCCTCACACGCGATGGGATCGTCGGTGAAATAACTATGGTGTTCGGGCGGATGATGTTTACGAAACTGTTGGCTGTATTCGACGGTGTATTTTTTGAGCATATTAATTTTCTCCTGCGTTGCAGGCTGAGAGCATTCTCAGCCTTTCGACAAAACGATACGCGCAACCAGGCCGCTGGACACGGCGCATCTTGCTCTGATTGGAGCATATCTTGGCAAAACACCCGTACGCGGGCCCGAGTGCAGAGAGCGAGCAGCGCGGGCGCTCTCAGGTGAGCGACACCATTGCTTTGATCACACCGCTCTCGGCTTTTAACCACGAGGGAAACACTGCGATCATATCGCCAAAATTAGCGCGGTGCGTAATCCAAGGCGCAGTATCGATGGAGCCATCCTCGATGAGGGCGATGATGCGAGCGAAGTCACGGGAGTGAGCGTTACGCGAACCCATGATCGTGAGCTCGCGACGATGCAGCGCGGGCGCTTGAGGAAAGGAAAGCTCTTGTTGCGTGATGCCGACGTAAACGAGGCGACCACCGAAGGCGCAGTAATTGAGTGCGTGGCTCATCGATTTATTATTGCCGGTCGCGTCGATCACAACATCAGCCAACTGGTCTTTTGTGTGGGCGGCGAGCTCGGTGAGCTCGGACCCATCGCCACGGGCGACCAAGGTGTGAGGCACACCGAGACGTTCGCGGCAAAACGCTAAACGGGCTTCGTTGGTATCAAGGACAATGCACGTAGCCCCAGCGACTTTCACGAACTCGATCGCTGAAAGTCCGATGGGACCGGCGCCGATCACGAGAACGTTCTCACCGGGTTGGACGCGGGCGCGATCAACGGCATGACAACCAATGGCGAGGGTCTCCACCAGCGCGAGTTGATCGTAACTGAGTTTGCGCGAGACATGGAGCTTGCGCGCAGGCAGAATCATACGTTCGCAAAGGCCGCCATCACACATAACACCAAGTGTCTGGTTAGTGGCGCAGCAATTGGTGAGTCCGCGCCGGCAGGAGTAACATTTTTGGCAATTTAAGTAAGGTTCGACCGCGCATCGATCGCCAAGTTGAACATTGACGACCCCCTCGCCTACTTTGAGCACCTCGACGCCGAGCTCATGACCGGGAATACGCGGATATGAGTAAAACGGCATTTTACCCAAATAGCCACCGAGATCAGTGCCGCAGATACCCACGCGATGTATGCGCACCAAGACCTCACCCGCTGCGGGCCAGGTAGGCTCGGCGATCTCGAGGGGACGAAACGATAGCGGTTTTTCTAGCTGAATGGCTTTCATGGACGGGTCGGCGTGACGCAGCGGAGTAGAAAAACGTATTAGTTGTTTTCAGGCAGACCTTCGCGGTGCCCGAGATTATGAACGGGCGCAAAGATAGCCTGCACCTCGGCGAGCAACTGCAGATCAACCGGCGCAGCAGCCCATTTAGCCCAATTACGGATGTTGGCGGGATTGGCGCTTCCAGAAACCGTCGTGGTGATATCAGAATGAGCGATGGAGAACTGTAGCGCGAGTTGGGCGATATCAACACCCTTACTGGCGCAATGCGCGGCGGCTGCTCGCGCGGCGATTTTCACTGACTCGGGCTCTTTGAGCCACACGGGCAACGGCGCTTGTGTTAGTAGGCGTGCACTGAAAGGTCCGGCATTCATGACACCCACACCTTTGGCCTTCAAGTAGGGCACCGCTTCGTCAAGGAATCGAGTATTCTGGAGCGTGTACTGGTTATAACTTAGCACGCAGTCGACATGAGTCTGCTCTAAGATAAACTTAAAGATTTTCATCGGGTAACCACTGAACCCGATGTAGCGGGCTTTGCCGGCTTGTTGGATTTTTCGCAAGGCTGGGATCGTCTCGTCGATGATCTGCTGCATAGGCACAAACTCGATGTCATGGCAGAGAATGATATCGAGGTGATCGGTACCGAGACGATGCAGGGAGACATCAACGCTCTCAGCGACGCGCTTGGCGGAGAAGTCAAAATGCGCCAAGTCGTAGCGGCCGAGTTTGGTGCATAGCGTGTAGCTTTCGCGCGGTACGCCTTTGAGCGCGATCCCAAGCAGCACCTCGCTCATACCACGTCCATAAAAAGGAGATGTATCAATAAAGTTAAGACCGCAATCCAACGCAACGCGCACGCTGCCGAGTGCTTCGTCGAGGGTGACGTTTCGAAACTCGGCGCCAAGGGAGCTGGCACCAAAACTGAGAACGGGCAGATGAAGATCGGTGTTTCCGAGACGACGGGTTTGCATAGGAGAAATAAAGTGAATTAATAAACAGACTAGACGGTACGGCAGCCCATGGTGAGCAGGACGTTAGCCCACAGAGATTGATCGGCAGTCTGGATAGTCAGCACGTGATCGGAACTTTCAACGTGTTGGTAGAAATCCCATTTGAGAATCGGCTCAAGTTGCAGCGGAGAACCCGCCTCAGCGAGCACGGCGCGGAACTCGTTCCAAACAGGCGGTTCGCCTTTTTGCGCATAGGAGTCATCGGCCGGGATGCCCATCGTCTGGCAGTGATCGACGGGCACGGCACTTAAAATTGCGCGCAAGACCTGCGCGACCGTGACAACACCGGGCGAAAGATTGAGCGAAATAATCTCGGCGTGCGGCCCACGCTTAGTCGAAGCTGGGTAATTGCCATCGGCGATCAGGATTTTGGAGTGGTGTCCCGCCCGCGCGAGCACGCGTAAAATATCCGGATGAGTCAGGGTGGTCTTGAGCATGATTCAGGGTGTGGCCAGTGCGCGTTGAAACGAGAGTAAGGTCTGTCGGGCCGCCGTAGCAGCATCGGGTTCAGGGAGAATCTCAGCCGAGAGCGCGCCTGTGTATTGGATCTCACGCAGAGCGGCTATGATCGGAAGGATGGCCGTGTGGCCAAAACCGATGGCGCGACGATTTGAATCAGCGAAGTGCACATGACCAATCAGCGAGCCAGCTTCTCGCAAAGCGGCGGCCAGATCGGATTCCTCCATGTTCATGTGAAACATATCGGCCAAGATTCGGATATTGGTTGTGCGTAAAGTTCGGAGCCAATTCGCGGTATCACCGATACGGTTGATTAGATTAGTCTCGTAGCGATTAAGCGGCTCATAGAGCAGCGGCACACCGTAGGTCGCAGCGTAGGCTCCGAGGTCTTCCAGCGCTTCGGCGAGCACGTTGAGGGCTTTGGTCCGCGTCATATCGCCCTCCCAACGGCCCTGCATTGAACCGATAATCGCCGGGGCGCCAAACGCTCCAGCCAAATCAATGATACTCCGGATAAATTCTCGGGCGCGCAGACGAATCACCGTGTCGCTGTGAGTGAGCGAAAGTTTGTGAACAACCCAGCCAGCGCCAGTGCCCATAGCCGCGAGCTTGAGAGAGTGCAGACGAAGTAATGTCTTCAGTTCCGCTCGATCAAATCCCTCAACGCCGCGCGGAAAAATTTCGATCGCAGCAAAACCGAGTCCGGCGGCATCTGCACATGCCTCCGATAGGCCCGACCAGTAAACGAAAGGGCCACCCTTGGCCTCGGGCACGAGTGAAATAGTGATGGCTGGATACATCTTTGGGGTAAAGGAATGAGCGCAATCACAGAGCGACCAGACGGCGAGACTGAAAATGAGATCCGCCAAGGAGTGCTGCGGGCGCAGCCCTCAGCCATCGATTCGTCCCGTTAAGCGCATAATGAATTTCAGGGCGTAAAGGTAGGAACGCTCGCGCACTATCGCAGGATCACCTGCGGTACCCTGAACGCCCAAGTCAGCAATCGAATCGATCACACTTCCGTCTTCGGGATGAAGAACGATCCATGTTAAAATTTTGATCAATTTATCCTTGGGATATATCTCCTGCAGATAGCTCAACACCACTGGCGGAAGATAACGCTCTACGGGTTGCTGGATAGAATCCGGTACGGCTGCGACGCAGACCAAATTACGCACCCGTTGCACATCATCGCCTTCAAGCCCCGGCCGCCACGTCAACAAACCCTGCCGCACGGCCTCTACTTCATCCTTGGTGTAATCAGACGCCTCCTCCTCCGGTCCGGCAAACGGTGAAACCACACCGCCATCAGAAGGCACCCGAAAATCTAACGCAGCAACATCTTTGGCCGTAATTTTTGCCCAAGGTGGTAACGGAACCGGTGCAGGTATAGCTGCCACCGGTGCCGCAACTGTAACACCGTCGATTGAAACCGCAATTTTGTCGCGCAACTCCGCTATCAAACCTACCGCAAACCATGCGCCTAGCACGGGCACCAACCAAAGTTTGCCGGTACTCGCCGCAAAACGCTGCGCGGCATCCCAACGAAATAATTTGGCCCCCGCGCTACAACCGGACACCCCGATTAAGCCCAACGCCAGAAGACAAAAGTCAATCGATGCTAGGCCGCCACCGGAAACGCACGCCTGCAACGCCTCGACCGCATAACGCCCCGGGAAAAAAGCCGACACATGTTGAGCCCATGACGGCAGACTAGCCAATTGCACCGCAACTCCCCCAATGATCAGCATCGGCAAAAAAATGCACTGCCCAAGCGCCTGCACCGCCGGCACATTGTCGGCCAACATCGCGAGCACGAGCCCCAACCCAATGAACGCAAACGAAACCATGGTAAGCGCGCACCAAAGAGCCAAAGGATGCGCCGGGAGCGGCATGCCCAAACTAAAGGCAAGCCCGAGCTGCAAGGCCGCAGCACTCAAAATAATTACATAGCGCGAAACAGCAGTACTGACCACAAACGCCCATGTAGGCAAAGGCGTGAGTCGATACCGTCGCCACACTCCACGTTCGCGCTCACTCACTAATGTAGTCGGCAAACCAAAGCACGCCCCGCCTAGCACGCTCACTGTCAACAGCTCGCCCATATGGCGAATCAACGGAATTTTTTCATGTCGATACAGCACCCAAAATGCGACCAGGAAAATTAGCGGAAAAAGGTACCCGTATAGTAACCCCATCCGATTTCTAAAATGCAGCCGAAGTGACTGGCTAAGATGTTCGAGAAGTCCGTTCATGCGGGAAGGCTTACTGAATTATTTTCAGGCCGCGTGAGTTTGAGAAAAACATCTTCGAGCGAACAACGTTTTACATCTAGCTCCCGCAACACCGCTCCATCAGCCGCGAGTAGACCCATCAGCGACGTTACGACCGTCGCAGCCTCTTCGGTTTCAAAATACACCGACAATCCGTCACAGCGTAATCGCTGCAGGCCCGGGATCCGCTTGAGTGCCGCTGGATCGATGGGCCGTGAAGCAGAGAACCTAACGACGTGACCACTGGCCGCGGTCGACACGAGTTCATGCGGCGTACCCGTCGCGACGATTCGTCCTTGGTCGATGATCGCGACTCGATCACACAGTGCCTCAGCCTCATCCAACTGGTGCGTTGATAAAAGCACCGTATAACCGTCGCGCTTCATGCGCCGGATTTCGGCATGCAGCTCATGACGCGCCTGAGGATCAAGTCCGGTGGAGGGTTCATCAAGAATAACGACCTCGGGTCGATGTACAAAAGCCAAGGCCAAGGCCAGACGTTGCCTTTGCCCTCCGGACAAGGTTTCGAACGCCGCATCCGCTTTAGCGACGAGATCAAAGCGCTCCAATAAACGGAGGGTAGGCTCCCGCTCCAAATAAAATGCGCTAAATAAATCTAGAGCCTCGCGGGGCGTGATCTTGTCTTGCAAAGCAGTCGACTGCAGTGCGACGCCAATTTTACGTTTCACATCGCTCGGAAACCGCCGCGCATCCAACCCGCAAATTTCTACGGTTCCCGCATCCGGTTCCCGCAAACCCAACAAACATTCGAGGGTTGTAGTTTTGCCTGCGCCGTTAGGGCCTAGCAGCCCGAAAATTTCACCGGCTTGGAGCGAAAAATCGACACCACGTAACGCTTCATTCGTGCCGTAGCGTTTACGCAAACCGGTAACGCGGACTTTAGTTTCCACTTTGAAACCTCCGGTAGCCACTAAACCCACTGAAGGTAAAACCACTGACCCGAAACTGCGATGAGAAAATTAGCCAGGCGATCATCAATGGTGAGAAATATTTAACATTATAATATCGGCAAAACTGAATAGTATTTGAAACAATGAACCCGCATCGTCAACTCCTCCCCTTGGACGCGACTCGAACGCCACGTTTTAACGATACAAGGCCGTGGTGGGGGTCAGTGTAAGCACGTTATATTGACGCATCGCTAATCGCCACCATTCCGCAATGACCTCAGCAGGCGAACTCCACAACTCGCGGTGCAACCATATCATAGATTCGGCGTCGAGCAGCAGAGCCATTTTTTCTTTGGCCGTAAATTTGGCAGGACCCTCATGCAGCAAACGATGACGTAAGACCGCGAACCACTCACGCGCTTCCTCACTGGGGCGGCGCTGGCGCAACAATGCGACGTGCATGGCATTCACATACGGGTCCAGCACCGCTTGCATCAGACCGTAATCGGCCCGCAGCGGTTCAAACGGCGGCAAATGCCGATAACACTCAGCGAGATTTTGTTGAAGTCGCTTAAGCTCATACGGTGGATGCGTTTCCTCAGGCGTAAGTAAAATGCCCAAATCACGAACTTTGCGCCCGAAACTTGCCTTGCTCAAAAAGATCGAAAGCGGAATTGACGTCGTCAAGCCGGCCAAGACCGGACTCAACCACCAAAAAAAAGCCGGGGAAATAATGTAAGAACTTACACCCCAAATCAGACCAAAGACAGTATGCCAACCATGCGTAATAATAGCCTCACGCCAATCCGTCCCGTCTTCCTCGCCCGCGCGCTGTTGTGTGACCCAACCCACACCCTGCCCCAGCAAGGTGAAGATCACGAATTTCGCATTAAACAACATGTTAATCGGAGCCAGCAAAGCGGAGACACCTGTTTCAAAAATCGCGCTCAATGCCAACCGCACGGCCCCACCGAAACGCACTAGTAGTTCCGGATTACCCAGCGTGAGCACAACGCTTACGATCTTGGGCAAGAACAACAGCAACATTGTAAAAACGAACAAAGACAAAGCCTCCGGGACCTCCAGTAAATATCCGAACACCGAGGTCATGTCCTGTGGCCTGATGCCACCCCCAGGTAAGGGGTGAACCTGTAACCCAAACACATGGATAGTACTTAAGACCAAAAACAGCAACCACAGCGGCGACGAGGCATAACCCATCACACCCATCAGCAAGTGAAACCGATTCGCCGGGCGAAAACCACGCGCAGTCAACAGCCAGGCGTGCTGCATGTTGCCCTGACACCACCGCCGGTCGCGTTTAGCACTATCAATCAAGGTCGGTGGACCTTCCTCAAAACTTCCTTCGATTTCACCAGCGAGCCAAACTTCCCAACCCGCTTGGCGCATCAAAGCAGCTTCTACAAAATCGTGGGACAAGATCCGACCACCAAAAGGCTCGCTACCCGGTAAATCCGGCAACGCGCAATAATCGATAAAAGGCTGAATTCGAATGATCGCATTGTGCCCCCAATAATTACCGTCATGCTGCTGCCAATAATTGAGCCCTGCTAGAAAAAGTGGGCTGTATAGCCGACTCGCGAACGATTGCAGCCGAGCGTACAAGGTTTCACCATAAACGATCCGCGGTGCGGTCTGAATAATGCCCACCTGTGCATTTTTCTCCATCAAGGAGACGAGTTGAACTAGGGATCGACCCGTCATGATCGAGTCTGCGTCCAAAACCACCATGTAACGGTAATTCTTGCCCCACCGCCGTAGAAAATCCGCCACATTGCCGGCTTTTTTGTTAATCTGATGACGGCGTTTGCGGTAAAATATTTTCCCAAAGCCACCGACCTGTTTGCACAATTCAACCCAGGCGACCTCCTCCTGAATCCATTGGTTAGGCCGGTTGGAATCGCTCAATATAAAAAAATCAAAATGCTCGAGTTTCTTGGTCTCCTGCATCGAGCGATAAATGACGCGCAGTCCTTCGAACACGCGGCTCACGTCTTCGTTAAACACTGGCATAACGATTGCCGTCGATGCTAGCGGCGGTTCATCGCCATTGGGAATTGTGGCCGTAATACGGCAACTATCGCCCCCGCGATTCAGGACATAAAAACCGACGATAGCTGTACAAAATCCCGTAGCGATGTGCGCAAACAAAACCACGAACAAGCCTAACAGTACCATTTCCAAACCGCTAAGCCCATCTCGCCAGAGCAAGTCGGCCATGAACCAGGTCGCCAAACTCGTAAGAAAAAAAATCGACGAAAAAAACACGAACCGACGGCGATTAAGCCGCTGAGCTGTCATCGGTTTCTTTAAAAAAATAGGCATGGGTAATCAGCGCGTTGCGTAAAATAGTCCCGCTAAAACCGCTAGAAAAACCAACCACAACAGTAGCGTGCGCAGGATCGGCCATTTCTCGAAACGCTCTAAAGTCTCACCCGCTGCTTCCGTGATAGGCCCGAGATCAATGGCACGCGGTACCATACTCGAAACCACCATATCCGGCCCCGCTTGAATGGAGCTGGCACGCAACGCCGCCGCGAATTCAGGCGGTATAGTTTGCTCATCTAAAAAAGCATAGGGCCATTTTTGCGAGCCATCGCTTAGTAGCAAAGCCACGCGGCCCTCAATCGCGATTCGTTCATGGAGTGAGCTATCCTTGACGAGCACTTTACCGAACCACGAATCCATCAATGCTTCCGTTTCCTCCGCAGCTAACGTCGTAGGCTCGAAGGTGGGTTGAGCAGCATGCCGGGCGGCCGCACGCTCAAGAATATCTTGAATGAGGCGGCTCTGATGAAGGCGGTTGTGGATCCGGTGCGCGCGCAAATAGTCCTCCACTCGTACGTACGCAGCGTTCCACGAGTCCATGGTACCCGTTTTAGGACGAAATTCGCCCGGCAAAAAAATAGGTCTAGAATCGCTCACGGTTGCCAGAGGTACGTCCACGTTTCAGTCAGCACGTGTGGCGATTTGCGCAGAAAACAGCGCAACTCAACGGGCCGACCAGTACCATCGGGTCGCAATCCGAAAGCGACGCGCCACGTGCCGTTATGGGGATTTTTCTGAACGGTCGAGTACATGACCTTGGCGCCATCGCCGGCGGAAACGACTGCCTCGATGTCAGGATCAGCACCGTGTTTACCGAGATAAGGGCCGTCGAAATCGAGGATAAAACGCTCGAGATCAGGTTCGTGAGTTTTGGAACGACCCCTTCGGGTCGCTACCGTAAAACCAGCCGGCGGACGGATCTGATCGAGTGCCCAATTAAGGCGATATTCAAATTCGATCGGCTCGCCAATGGACGGCAAAACATCGGGCGTCCAGAATGCGACAATGTTGTCGTTCGTCTCGTCTGGCGTTGGCAACTCAACCAAGCGTACAGAACCCGCGCCCCAAGAGCCGATTGGCTCAACCCACACGGTCGGTCGCAAGTGATAATTGGCCTCGAGGTCTTCATAGCTAGCAAAATTGCGATCGCGCTGGAGTAGGCCGAAGCCGCGAGGATTTTGATCACCAAAGGCAACCGTACGAATTTTCTCTGGATTGGTGAGCGGACGCCAAAGCCATTCGCCACCACTGTGGTTAACAAGCAAACCGTCGGAGTCGTGCACTTCGGGTCGGAAATCGCCGGTCGCCGTAGTCGTGTTCTCTCCATGCCAAAACATACTCGTGAGCGGGGCGATGCCCAGGGTCTTAATCGCAGTGCGTGCGTACAGCACGGCTTTGACCTGCGCAACCGTCGTAGCGCCGGGGCGAATCACAAAACGATACGCACCTGCGACGCTCGGACTGTCCAGCAGAGCAAAAATCACCAACTCTTTCGCCTCGGGGTCTACACGCTGCACCCAAAACTCCTCGAAGATCGGGAACTCCTCACCGGCAGGATCACCGGTATTAATCGCTAAACCGCGAGCAGAAAGACCGTAAACTGCTTTTTGACTCAGCAGCCGAAAATAACTCGCACCCTGAAATGCGCCTAGCTCGTCGCTTGCAGTGTTGAGCGGATACAGCACCCGGAAACCGGTGAAACCTATCGTGGCCGGAATATCCCCAAGACGATTTTTTCCATAATCAAAAAACTGCGACGAAAAAGCCACGGGGGTCTCGAGGCCATTTTTCAATTCAGAGACTTGAACCGTCTTGTCGAAAATAAATCCTGGATGAAAAAACTGGATTTGGAACGGTAAACCCTCTCGGCGCCCGAGCGACTGCGCCGGATTAAAGCGGATGTCGCGGTATTGGTCATAAGTCAGCTGACGGAGTTTTTCCGAAACACGACTAGGCCGCGAGACGTAGGGTTTCGCCGAGAGCATTTTTGCGCGGTACCGCAGGGCCTCAAAGTCAAAGGGCGCATCACTCGCCTGCAAAGACGACAAGATAGCAAAACTACTGAGCCAGAACCAAAAACGCAGAGCGCGTGGTTTCATGTTGTTTTTGTTACAAAAAGAAAGCGCGTTGTTTTTCGGAGATCGGCAACGCGGCGCGCTCCATCACTTTTAACAAATCTTCCCAGATCATGCGCTTCGAACGGTTGCTCTGATTGCGCAGGATATAGCTTGGATGGTACGTCACCATCAACGGACAACCTGAAAATTCACGCCATTCGCCGCGGACCTCGCCGAGTGCTTTGAATGCACTGCTCCCGAGCAAACCTTGCGCAGCACTTGAACCCAGCGCGACGAGCAGCGTTGGTTGCACAATCTCGATCTGGGCGCGCAAGTAGGGCAGGCAATATCGCATCTCTTCGTCGGTTGGCCCTCGATGGCCTATTTGTCCCGCGGCCGCAGGCAAAGTAGCATCGGGGCGCCAAGTCATCAAACTGGCGAGGTAAACCTCGGAGCGCTTGAGCCCCATCGCCCCGATCATCTTGGTGAGCAACTGGCCAGCAGGGCCGATAAAAGGTTCGCCTTCCGTCTCCTCTTCCAAGCCCGGCGCTTCCCCGATAAACAGAATTCGCGCGTCAAGATTGCCCGTGCCACATACGATCTTTTTACCCAGCGGAACGTGAGCAAGCGCGACTGGATCAGATTGGATAGACGCCACCAAAGCCGCCCAGCGTCCTGACTTGTCGCCCGAGGGCAAAGTCACCACGGGCGGCAGAGGCAATTTTGGCTCCACCACCTTGGGCTTGGAGACCGGTATAGGCGGAGCGGTGACCGATCGCGTTTTAACATCCGCGTTACCCGCCACTACACTTGATTTTTGCCGGCCTCGAATTGCCGCCCGCAAAGCTACCAAACCCGCCTCAGAAACGCTCACGGATTTGGTACCGGTCGTCTTGAGCCGGCGAAGCTCGTCGGTGAGGGCATTAAGAGCAGTGCGCATTAAGGCAGGTCAGCTTGAGCGAATATTCAGGAGTTTTTCCACATACTTTCCCAGTAAGTCGAATTCCAAATTCAACCGATCGCCGGCTCGACGCGTACGGATATTGGTCAACGCCAATGTCGTAGGTATTAGCCAAACAGCGAAGCTATCACCCTCCACTTCGGCCACAGTCAACGACATGCCGTCAATAGCGATACTGCCTTTGTGAATAAGATAGCGGCCACTACCAGCTGGCACAAGCACCCGCAGGTACGTGTCCTTACCTCGAAGTTCAAGGAGCTCGATCACACCCTGCCCGTCGATATGGCCAGAGACAAAATGGCCACCCATTTTTCCATCGAAGCGCACGCTGCGCTCAAGATTAACTAAAGCGCCCGTCGCCAGCGCAGCAAAATTAGTGAGTCGCCGCGTCTCCTCCAACACATCAAAGTAGAGATGCTGCGCGTTGAACTCGACTACCGTGAGACAACAACCGTTGACCGCGATACTATCGCCTAACGCAACGTCTTGGAGCGCGGCTCGTGCCGCGATTTGGAGACGCCAAGAGGCGGAGTGCTGGTTAAAGGCCACGACGTGACCGATTTCTTCGACAATGCCTGTGAACATTTTTAGCGAAAAATAAATTATTTAAGTTTTACCCGAAGCACGGCGGTTTCTCCGCCGCGCCCGACGAGCAGGACAAACTCTGTGCGCGCCGCATCCGCTTGGATCGCTGAGAGTTTCTCCACTGCCTCGGCAAACGACTTGGGCTCCACTCCGTCGATTTCCTTGATCCAATCATCCGTGCGTAAACCGGCGACCGAAACCGGACTGTTGCCTTTGACAAAATGCGCCACGATGCCCGCGGTGTCCGCTACTTTTAGCCGCCGCGAGATCGCATCGCCGTATACAAACTCCCGCGCCGTGAATCCGAGCCGCTCATAATATGTCCTCACGGCCTCACGCATTAATTTCGGTTCGTCACCAAGCGTAACATTCACTTCAACTCGCTCGGTACCGCGAAGCACTGTAAGCGAGAGCGGATCGCCCGGTACCCGACGTTCGACCTCTCGTTCCACATAATTGACGACGACGCGATCAGGTTTAAAGCGCGGCAAAGCTCGGCCATTGATTGCCAACACGATATCGCGCGCCTGCATGCCGGCTTTCTCCGCTGGACTGCCTTCAAGAACCTCGCTAACGACAGCGCCCGATTGGGCTTCTAATTTAAGAAACGACGCCACTTCACGGTCCATCGGTTCGAACCCATAAGCACCAAGCCAGGCCAAGGGCCGACCAAATTCGTTTTTCGGCACCCGCGAAAGGTACGGCAACACTTCACCAGAAAGGTGGAACACGCTACTCTCCTCGACGTTGATCAGCATCGTAGGCGAGCCCCCTCGGTCCGCGCGCGAGAATTGCAAAAAGGTCTGCCCAAACGAACTCAGCGCCAGACCGACGAAGCCACCTTCGCAATTAAACACCGGCAATCCCGGTCCAGCGACTTCATGCTGGGCGATACCGGTGCGTTGCGGCAGCGATTGGATCAGTGCCACGCGGCTCTGTAAAAAATAGGGCGTGAAATCTTCATCTTTTCCTCGCAGCGCAATTCCCCAGACTTCCTCCGCGAGTGAGGGTTCAGCACTTTTACCAGAAGCGACAAACTGCGTGATGGGCATGAGCAGAGGGCGCAACCGCTCCTCAACACGCACGAAATGCCAGCCCGTTAAAGCATCTTGTCCTAGGTAAACGCCTAAGGCGCTCGCTGGATCACCCGGCCGATAAACTTTAAATTCCTTTAATTGGGCCGGCGCCACACGCGACTCGATGGCCGCCGAGGGTAGAATGATTGTGCCCTGCGTATCTACCACAACTCCAAATACAACATTCGGTCGCCGATCTACTTCCGTCTCGGTAAAAAACTCCACCGCGACAACGCACTTCAAGCGCTCATTCCAGAGCGCGGGTAAATCCGCCGCTTCCAACGAAGCGACCACAACCCAAAAATAGAAAAACAGACGCATGTGCTTCATGGTTTTAGAATATAAAGGGAAACCCGCCGGTCTCGCTGCGCTTCGATTAACGTTGGCGCCGGCTTCGACTCAAATGCCGTGTGCACCGACTGCAGTACCGCCAGCGCATCCACGGGCTGACGATTGATTTTGGTAATAACATCGCCGCGTGATAGGCCCGCCACCTCGGCCGGGAAGCCTGCCTGAACGCCGATGACGATCACACCATTGTCACTGGAGAGTTGATTCTCGCGGGCAAAGGTCCGCGACACTCGGCGCACACTCAGACCCCATTTTTCAAAAGCCCACTCCTCTCCGACACGGCTTTCGAGCTTTTCTGTGGTGACGGTGACTTCGGCCGTTTGCGCCGCGCGTTTGTAGGTAAGACGCAACTTCGCGCCGACCGGTTGATTGGCGATGAGGTTTTGGATTGGCGGCAATTGCTCGGGGAAACGTCCGTCGACTTTAACGCCATCAATAGCGAGTAAAATATCACCCCCGCGCAGACCGGCTCGTGCGGCCGGAGAACCGAGCGCTACGCTGTTAATCAGCACTCCCGTATTTAGAGCGAGTGCATAGAAGTTCTCGAGATCCTGCAAGGCGCCTGGTACCAGACCAATCGTGCTGCGAGTGATCGCGCCCTCGGCCACGAGCCCGTCAACAATGCGACGCGCAATCGCTGAGGGAATGGCGAAACCGAGATTATTAGCTCCTAAATACCCTCGAGAACTGATGCCTACAACGCGGCCATCCTCGGTTACCAACGGACCACCCGAGTTACCCGGATTGATCGCTGCATCAGTCTGTAGCCAAGTGTTGAAGGCACCTGTTTCGTACCCGTTCACGCCATTAGTGTCTTCAAAGTAGCGGTTATTGTTGGAAATGATGCCACGCGTGACCGTGCGCGTTAGACCATGTGGCGTACCTACCGCAAAAACTGTCTGACCGGGAAATAGTTTAGCGCTATCGCCAAACTCAGCGATGGCGAATTTCAGCCCGCGGCGTTGGGCGTCAGCGACGTCGATCCGCAACAGGGCCAAATCCGTCCAATGATCCCAACCCACCAGCTTGGCGCTCACACGCTCAAGATTGGATAGCGTGATCGAGAGCTCAACCGCACGCGGACTGGCGACGTGGGCATTGGTCAAAACGAGACCATCAGCCGAAAGGATCACGCCCGAGCCGATGCTGGAGGCGTAGCGCCTCGCGCCAGATTCAAAAGCAACCTCGCGCACGTCGATGCGCACGACAGCATCGAGGAGACGATTAAAGCCCCGGCTCATCGCGGCCTGTGCGGACACGGCGGATAAGACCGCCAAGCAGAAAGCGAAGGCGAAGGTTGACCGAGCTGTGGAAAGAATAACTGTGGTATGTTTCACGCGATGGCTACTCAGTGCAAAGAATACAACTTCCTAGAGATTGAGCCTCACTGGCAATCTTTCTGGGAGGAAAACCACACCGCTCGCGCCGAGCAAAACTCGACGAAGCCTAAATACTATGTGCTGGACATGTTTCCCTACCCTTCGGGCGCTGGGCTGCACATCGGCCACCCTGAGGGCTACACCGCCACCGATATCATTGCGCGCTACAAACGCGCTAAAGGCTTCAATGTCCTTCACCCGATAGGCTGGGACGCTTTCGGCCTGCCCGCCGAGCAACACGCAGTCAAAACTGGCACCCATCCAGCTTCCAACACCCAAAACAATATCGCCAATTTCAAGCGGCAGATCAAAGCCCTCGGTTTTTCCTACGATTGGGATCGCGAGATCGACACGACTGACCCCAAGTATTTTCGTTGGACGCAGTGGATTTTTCTCCAGCTTTTTAAACGTGGCCTAGCCTACGTAGACGAACGACCCGTGTGGTGGTGCCCCGAGCTCCGCACCGTGCTAGCCAACGAAGAAGTTGTAGACGGCAAGAGCGAGGTTGGCGGCTTCCCCGTAGAGCGACGCAATCTTCGCCAATGGGTCCTACGCATCACGGCCTACGCCGAAAGATTGCTCTCAGATTTGAAAGACGTCGATTGGCCCGATTCCACCAAGCGCATGCAAGAGGCTTGGATCGGCCGCAGCGAAGGAGCAGAAATTTTGTTCAAACTGGAGCAGGTCGCACTCGGTACGCTCAAGATTTTCACCACGCGCCCCGACACACTTTACGGCTGCACTTATATGGTGCTCGCGCCGGAGCACCCCCTCGTTGACGCGCTCACCACGCCTGGGCAAAAATCCGCCGTGGAAGACTACCGCAGGAAATCCTCCGGTAAGAGCGACCTCGAGCGCACCGACCTAGCTAAGGATAAATCCGGCGTCTTCAGCGGAGCCTACGCGATTAACCCCATCAACGGCGCCCGCGTACCTATCTGGGTCGCCGACTATGTCCTAATGGGTTATGGTACCGGCGCAATCATGGCCGTACCGGCGCACGATGAGCGCGATTACGAATTCGCGGTCAAATATGCGTTACCCATCATCCAAGTCATCGAGGCCAACAAGCCACCCGGTGACACGAGCGCTACGAAGTTACCGTACGTGGGCGACGGCCAACTAATCCATTCAGAAAATTACAACGGTCTGGCTTGGGCCGATGCTAAAAAGAAAGTCACTGCCGCACTTGCCGCGCAAGGAGTCGCGGCTGCAACGATCAACTACAAGCTCCGCGATTGGTTGTTCTCTCGCCAACGCTATTGGGGCGAGCCCTTCCCCATCGTTTGGGTTAATGAGGCTGATTACCGCCGCGCCGCCGCCGCCCGTCCGGGCGACGTACCAAGCGCGCCTGTAACCTACACGAGCGCAGGCGTGACGTACTACGCCTTGCCGCTACCACCCGCCGCCTTGCCGTTGGAACTGCCAGTCGTGGAGAGCTACCTACCTAGCGGTAATGGTGAGAGCCCCCTAGCCAACGTCGCCCCCTGGCTCGAGCTTTGGTTCAACGTCGAAAGCGGTGCCGCCGTACCTGCCGCGCAACCGCGCCCAGCAGGAGAAGCTTGGGTCCGTGCCCGCCGCGAAACCAACACCATGCCTCAATGGGCCGGATCGTGCTGGTACTATCTGCGTTTCACTGACCCGACCAACGCCTCCGCCTTCGCCAGCCCTGAAGCGCTCGGCTACTGGGGCGTGCCTGACTTATATGTAGGCGGCGCCGAGCACGCGGTATTGCACCTGCTCTACGCACGTTTCTGGCATAAGGTCTTATTTGACCTTGGCGTCGTGCCCCAGGCTGAGCCGTTCACGAAATTATTTCACCAAGGCATCATACTCGGCGAAGACGGCGAAAAAATGTCCAAGAGCCGTGGCAACGTGGTGAGCCCTGACACCATCATTGCCTCCCACGGCACCGATACATTGCGCCTCTATTTGATGTTCCTCGGACCGCTCGAGGCCATGAAACCGTGGAGCATGCAGCAAATCGAGGGCGTCCATCGTTTCCTCCAAAAAATTTGGCGCGAGTGCCTCGGTGTCGAAGGCGTGATCCACCCCAAGATTATCGCCGATCCGGCCTTCGCGGATTCGACCGAACTCACCAAACTTCTACACGAGACGATCAAAAAAGTCGGCGACGACATTGAAGCGCTACGTTTCAACACTGCGATTTCTCAGATGATGATCTTGGCCAACGCTGTGCAAAAAGCGCCGCAAGTCAGCCGTGGTTGCATGTTATCACTCCTGCAAATCTTAGCACCGTTCGCCCCGCATCTAGCCGAGGAACTTTGGGCCCGCCTGGGCGAGCCCACATCGATTCAAAAAGCAAGTTGGCCCGCCTACGACCCCGCCAAACTCACAGTGTCGGAGGTAAAGTTGGTTTTCCAGGTCAACGGAAAACACCGTGGCGATCAACTCGTAGCCATCGGCTTATCACAGGACGACGCGGTAGCTATCGCGCGCAGCCAACCCAAAGTCGCGCCATATCTCGAAGGCAAAACGATCGCTCGCATCATCTACGTACCAGGGAAAATCCTTAATCTCGTCGTGCCGTAAACCGGCTTAGTGTAATGGAGTTTTAAACGCTGCGCCCTCCACGCGGCGTTTTTCTCACGACGTATTTGGCTTCAATCTACGGCCCAACTTGAGCAACGTACCGACTTTCACCGTGCCTTCCGCTTTTCTTCCTGCCCACTTTGATGCCACGAAACCGGTCGTGCTCATCGCCGGCCAAGGGCTTTACCCGCAGTTGGTGATCCAATCCATTCGCCGCGCCGGCATCCCCGTGCGCCTGATCGCCTTCGAAGAAGAAACTAGCCCGGAACTTATAGCCACTTTCCCTCCCGAAGAGCGACGCACTTTGCTCGTGGGCCAGGTTGGGAAAATGCTTCGCGCACTTGAGGATTTCGGTGCAGGCAGCGCATTCATGGCCGGCCAGATTTCACCGCGCAAACTATTCAAAGGACTGCACCCTGACCTCAAAGCGATTCGGATCCTTGCCACACTAAAACGCCGCAACGCCGAGACCATTTTTGGCGCCATTGCCTCCGAGATCTCCGCTATTGGAGTCACATTGCTGGACGCCCGTTCTTTTTTAGACGACCAACTCGCCAGCAGCGGATCAATGATCGGTCGCTCGTTTCCCATCGAACGCGACTACTTGGACCATGGGATTCAAATTGCCCGCGAGTGCGCCCGGCTTGACATTGGTCAAGGTTGTGTCGTGCGCAAAGGGACCGTTCTCGCTGTCGAAGCCTACGAAGGTACAGATGCAATGCTCACCCGCGCCGGTTCGCTTAAAACCGACCAGACGCTCTTCGTCAAAACCGTCAAAGCCCGCCAAGATTTTCGCTTCGACGTACCATGTTTTGGTCTTCGTACTCTTGAGACCATGCAAGCGGCCGGAATCACCGCCGCCGCACTGGAAACAGGCCGCGTCATCATGCTCGATAAACCCGCGGTCCTGTCCGCCGCGAAAGCCTCTGGTATCAGCCTTTTCGGTTTCGAATGAACACCTTCTTGACCGCCTCCGCTAGCTTGCGCTTTGCAACCGCCTACAACAACTTTTACCCATGAATCCAGACGTCGTCACCGTCGCCATCAAGGGCGTCATGCCCACCGCCAACGGCTGCGCTGTCTTTCTAGGCGATGACCATAAGACCTTCGTCATTTACGTCGATCACTCCGTCGGTAACGCCATTCAGATGTCGCTCAAGGGAGAGAAAAAGGAACGCCCCCTCACCCACGATCTAATCGGCAGCATCCTCCTTGGTCTCGGTGCGCAATTAGAGCATATTCTCATTAACGATGCCCGCGAAGGCACATTTTTCGCTCGTATCTTGCTCCGCATGGAGAACGAACTCGGACGCAAGATCATCGAGATCGACGCGCGCCCCAGTGATTCCATCGTCTTAGCCCTCCAGCAAAAACGCCCACTATACGTGGCTCGCAATGTCTTCGATGGCGTGGAAGACATGTCCGAGGTGCTCGAGCGAGTTCTCAAGCAGCAGGCCGAAGAAACGGACGAAGCCTCCGACGAAGACAAGTGATCGTGGCCGGCCCGACTCCAACTGCCCTCCCCTTGGGTATCATTCCGGGCCAACCGCTCACCGCGCTGGCCCCGATGCAGGACGTCACCGACCTCGCCTTCATGGGTGTAGTCGCTCACTACGGCGCGCCTGACTATTTCTTCACGGAATTTCTTCGCGTCCACTCGATGTCGCGCCCCGAGAAACACATCCTTCGCTCAATCGACGAAAACGCCACCGGTCGTCCCGTCTTTGCACAGCTCATCGGCGAAGACCTCACCCACCTCGCGCGCACCGTTGAAGAACTTATCCGCCATCCGATCGCCGGTATCGACCTCAACCTCGGTTGCCCCGCCCCAAAAGTTTACAAAAAAAACGTCGGTGGTGGTCTTTTGCGAGATCCTGAAAAAATTGCGGAAATTCTCGCCACGCTACGCGCGGCTTCACCCGGTTTATTCACCGTCAAGATGCGCATTGGTTTCGAGGATACGCGACACTTTGATCGAGTAATCGATTTGGTGAACGAACACCGCGTCGATTTGCTCAGCGTCCACGGCCGCACGGTAAAAGAGATGTACCGCAGCGATGTGCACTACGATTACATCGCACACGCCGTCTCCCGCGTTCGCTGCCCTGTGCTCGCAAACGGCAATGTTACATCTGCCGCCGTCGCAGCGCGAGTCATTGCTAACACTCGCGCCGCTGGAGTCATGATTGGCCGACACGCCATCCGTAATCCGTGGATTTTCCGCCAATGCCGCGAAATATTCGCCGGCCAAATCGTCACGCCACTTACACTCGCTGACGTGCGCGACTATGTAGAACGCCTCTACCGCGCCACGCAACGCCCAGATCTCGAAGAGCGCTACCACGTCAATAAAATGAAAAAATACCTCAATTTCGTTGGGCAGAGCATCGATGCCGATGGCTCGTTTCTTCACGCCATGCGGCGCACGGAAACCGAACGCGATCTCTTTGCAGTCTGCGACCAGCACCTGCTCGCCAACCCTGACCGCGCCTTTGCCCCTGAGCCGTACCCCGGCGTTATCGCCCGCCCCAACTGCGAGACGCCCAATGCCGACGGATGCTCGCTTGAGGCGATTACAGCTTAAAAAGCAGCCGCTAGGGCCCCGTGCGCGATACCAGCTTTTTGTATAATCTGCGCAGCAATTGCTTTTGACCGCAGCCCGACGCAAAACTTAGCTAACAGGCCGCTAATTTCACCCCATTAATTTATACTCATGTCCGCGAATCCCACCATCATCTACACCATCACCGACGAGGCTCCCGCGCTCGCCACGTATTCGTTACTGCCGATCGTGCAGACTTTCACGAAACACGCCGGCATCGCCGTTGAAACCCGCGATATCTCCGTCGCCGCCCGTATCCTCGCGGCCTTCTCCGACTTGCTCCCACCCGCGCAGCGCGTGACCGACGCCCTCGCCGAGCTGGGCGCCCTCACGCTCAAGCCTGAGGCCAACATCATCAAGCTTCCTAACATCTCCGCCTCCGTTCCTCAGCTGAAGGCTGCCATCGCCGAACTCCAAGCTAAAGGGTACGCGCTTCCTGATTTTCCCGAAGTCCCTGCCACCGAAGCCGACAAAGACGCTAAAGCCCGCTACGGCAAAGTCATGGGCTCCGCCGTTAATCCTGTCCTGCGTGAGGGCAACTCAGACCGCCGCGCCCCCAAAGCGGTCAAAGCCTACGCCAGAGCGCATCCGCACTCCATGGGCGCGTGGTCGCCTGCGTCGAAGACCTCCGTCGGCACGATGGGCAAAGACGATTTCTTTTCCAACGAAAAGTCCGTCACCGTCCCTGCCGCGACCACCGTGCGCATCGAATTCGTGCCCGCACCCGCACCCGCGGGCGCCTCACCCGAGGCCGTGGCCAAGGCAGCACAAACCATCGTACTCAAAGAGAAAACTCCGCTTAAGGCGGGGGAAATTATCGATGCGACCTTCATGAACCGAAAGGCGCTGGGCGCTTTTTACGCGCAACAAATGATCAAGGCGCAGAAAGACGGCACCCTGTTTTCGCTCCACCTCAAAGCCACCATGATGAAGGTCTCAGACCCCATCATGTTCGGTCTGGCGGTACGCGTGTTCTTCAAAGATCTCTTCACCAAACACGGCCAGGCTCTCACCAGTCTCGGCGTTGATCTCAACAACGGTTTCGGCGATCTCATCAGTAAAATCGCCACGCTTCCCCCCGAGCAAAAAACCGCTATAGAAGCCGACATCGCGGCCGTCTTCGCCGCACGACCCGCTGTTGCGATGGTCAACTCCGATAAGGGAATTACCAACCTCCACGTGCCATCCGATGTCATCATCGACGCATCTATGCCGGCCATGATCCGCACCTCCGGCCAGATGTGGAACTCCGCCGGCAAAGCCCAAGACACGCTCTGTGTCATTCCTGATAGCTGCTACGCCGGGGTCTATGCCACCACGATCGACTTCTGCAAAAAACATGGCGCCTTTGACCCCAAAACCATGGGCACTGTCCCTAATGTAGGCCTGATGGCCCAAGCCGCTGAAGAATACGGCTCGCATAATAAAACCTTCCAAGCCCTAGGCAAAGGGACCATCCGAGTCGTCGACTCCGATGGCAAAGTACTTATCGAGCACATCGTCGACGAGGGTGACATCTGGCGCGCCTGCCAGACTAAAGACGCCCCCGTACAAGACTGGGTCAAACTTGCCGTCAATCGGGCCCGCCTCTCTGCGACGCCCGCCATCTTCTGGCTCGACGATGCTCGCGCCCACGACGCGCAGATCATCGCCAAAGTTAAAACTTACCTCGCACAACACGACACCGCAGGTTTGGACATCAAGATCCTTGCGCCTGCCGCCGCCTGTCTCGCCACTCTCGAGCGGCTAAAAGCCGGCCTCGATACCATCAGTGTTACGGGCAATGTGCTACGCGATTACCTCACCGACTTGTTTCCGATTCTTGAAGTCGGCACCAGCGCCAAGATGCTTTCCATTGTTCCTTTGATGAATGGTGGAGGACTCTTTGAAACCGGCGCGGGCGGTTCAGCTCCAAAACACGTCCAGCAATTCACAGAGGAGAACTTCCTGCGCTGGGACAGCCTAGGCGAATTCTTTGCCCTAGCAGCCAGCTTCGAACACCTCGGCATCACGCAAAACCACGCCAAAGCCAAAGTTCTGGCTGAGACCCTAGACGAAGCAAATGGCAAGTTCCTAGAATATGACAAATCGCCAGCGCGCAAAGTTGGCGCCGGCATCGACAACCGAGGCAGCCATTTTTATCTCTGCCTGTACTGGGCCCAGGCCCTGGCCGCTCAAACCAAAGACGCCGACCTTAAAGCCCGCTTCACACCCATCGCCGAAAAATTAACCGCGAGCGAAAAGCAAATCGTAGCTGAAATGATCGCGGTCCAAGGCAAGCCCGCCGATATCGGCGGCTACTACAAGCCGGACGACGTCAAAGCCTCCGCCGCACTGCGCCCGAGTCAGACACTCAACACTATTCTAGCTTCTATGTAAGCAAAGCCCGAGGGCATGTTTACAGAGAAATTAGGGGCGAAGCGCATCAAGCCCGCCCCTAATAAAAATGTCTGTTAGAACTGCCATTGTAGAGATCTTAGTGGACGGAGCTTTATTGGAAAAATCCTTCAGCGTGAATTACGCCCGATTCTACGTCGGAGTTTTCGGATCCTTCTTCTCGACTTGCATCAGAAAATGCTCGCTGCCGCTGTGTCCATCTCACCGCGCAGAAACCGTCCGTAAGCGCTTCATAAAGCGCCGAGCCGAAATCGTACGCTTGCCCATCATAGCCTGCCTCCGCCACCGCTTGGTCGATTCCAAGCATTACCGCAAACATGCGCCCACGCACTCCAGGTACATACACGTCGATCTCCTCGCGGCTTAAATCGAGATTCTGCCCGCAAGCGGCGGCGTTGTGGCTGTGGTGCGACCGACACGCTTCCGGCCGCAGATCGTAGACGGTGCAATTACCGGCGCGTAATAAAACGCAGGGTGACTTCAGCTCAGTTTGAGCCCGATTCGTTTTACCGACAAATGCCTCGCGATGGGCCACCGTCCGAGCGATCACTTTTTCAAGTTCCTCAGGCGAAAATGTTTTCTGTATGTGCTCCGCCACGATGAGCACTTCATGCGCCTGTACACCCACCGGCACGTGGCAACACGCGTCACAGCCTGCTCGGCATGCGACGCTCTCTCGCGCCGCCACCGGTGCCGTGATGTAAGCACGCGCAAATTGTTTTTGCTCGCTCCGCAAGACCCCAAGAAGATCTGCTGGATTGCGAGTTTTGCGCAGGCGCTTGAGCACAGTTTCACCGATTGAGTTGAACAGAATTTCTTCTTCTTCGGTAAAAGCCATGGTGAGCAACACTAGGCGCTCATGCTAACGAGCTGACAAGAACCGTTAACCTTAATGCAACGACGCACCCGTACGATTACGACCGCGATACATCGCCAGGAAAAAAATCAAAACCGCCACCATTGCCACACCGAGTCCACCCCAAAAAACCGGCCACTCCGAGCGCCCTTCGCTTGTGCAGTGAGCGAACCACAACCCCGAGCCTAAATAACCCACCATGTTGCCTACGCCGCTGTTAAGTAGCGCCATCAAGGCCTGTGCACGAGCCCGCCACGCATGATCAACGCGTTGATCGAGGTAAATTTGCTCCGTGATCGTCACCAGCGCGAATGAGGCGCCATGCAAGGAGATACCAGCAATCAGTGTAGTCGGTGTAGCCCAGGAACTCAAGCCGTAGCGCACGACACCCAACGCTAGGCCACACCCCAAAATCCATTTCAATCGCCAGCGCCCGATCAGCGCGCCGAGTGAAAACATCACAACCACCTCCGAAATCTGCCCCACACTCATCCAAGCCGTCGTGTGCACAAGTCCGAGTTCCTGCATGTGCACAGGCGAGTAAACATAAAGCGCCGCCAACGGAATCGTGAATAAAGCCCCAGTCAAAAATACGACACGATGGTCAGGATGCTTTAACAACGCCAGAGCATCGAGGCCGAGCCGCTGCGTCCAAGAAAGCGCCTGAAGCGATTTAGGAATCACCAGCTCCGGTAACTTAAAGGTGAAAAGACTCACCGCGATCCAGGTCACCGCGCCCGAGTAACCTGCCAGTGTCGATCGATCCGCACCAATCAGGCTCACAAACACACAACCTGTCATCCACCCGACCGTAGCCACAGCGCGCACCGGCCCAAATTGTTTTTTGGCGTCATCCAGCCGCGATAATATAATCGTCGAAGCGATGCTCCAGGTTGGCGCCGAGCAAAAGGCATGAAGTTGAATCAACGCTAGCACGACCCACGGCCCAGCCCCGTAACGAATCGCCGTACTTGCCGTCACCATCGCCAAGGCGGTCGCAAAACCGAGCCAACGCAGCACCTTCACGGGTGAGGCGTGCCGATCCGCCATCGCCCCAAATAAAAGCGGCGAGACAAACGCCGCGACACCTGAGGCTGCAAATGCGTAGGGCCGGATCTGTGCGAGCCCATGCGCTTGGAGCACTGAACTGAGGGGCACAAACCACATGGCCAACGCTGCTCCGAGCAGAAAAAAGAGCCCGATAAGTTCAGCGTACTCCGCGCGACGAAGTGTGGTTAGCACTCAACAAGCACACACGGTGCATCAATAGGATCAAGCCTCTCGCGCATGTTAAATCAGATTACTCGCTTCCACCGTCGGATTACACAATAGCAACGTCTACCTTTAAACCGTTTCATCATCTTAAACATGAGCCACCCGCCCTGCCCCGCCTGCACCGTCGATGATATTCTCAACCACCCCAACCACTGGGAATGTGCCACCTGCGGACATGAGTGGCCTAAGGAAACCGCTCCTGAAGCTGCCCGCGTCGTCAAAGACGCCTACGGCAACGTCCTCGTTGATGGCGACACGGTCGCGTTAATTAAAGATCTGAAGCTCGGTAGTGGCTCCCAAGTACTCAAAGCAGGCACCAAGGCCAAAAATATTCGCCTCCAAGACGGGGATCATGAGATAGCCTGTAAAATCGAAGGCAGCTCAATGGCCCTTAAAGCCTGCTTCGTGAAAAAAACCTAATAAAGGAGCCGGATTTAGACCACGCTTAAAATCTGAGTCATGGAAATCGGCCTAGATAGTTTCGTCGCGATCCAATCCGACCCCATTACGGGTGAAACGCTCACGCCCAAGGAACGCCTGCGCGATCTAATCGAAGAAATAGCCCTCGCCGATCAAGTCGGGCTCGACGTCTTTGGCATCGGCGAACACCACCGCGAAGATTTTCTGGATTCAGCGCCAGCCATCATATTGGCCGCCGCCGCGGCTCGCACACAACGCATTCGCCTATGCAGTGCGGTGACTGTGCTAAGTGCCCACGATCCGGTGCGCGTGTTTCAGGATTTCGCTACACTAGATCTAATCTCGCAAGGCCGCGCCGAGATCGTTGCGGGCCGGGGATCATTCACCGAGGCCTATCCTCTTTTCGGGTTCGATCTACAGGACTACGATTCCCTGTTCGCGGAGAAGCTCGATTTACTGCTGAAAATTCGATCGGAAACGCATGTTCAATGGTCGGGCCAACATCGCCCAGCACTCACAGGGCAGGGAATTTATCCGCGTCCCGTGCAAGCCAACTTGCCGATCTGGCTCGGCGTGGGCGGAACGCCACAATCGTTTGTGCGAGCGGGCCTCTTGGGTTTACCACTCATGATCGCGATCATCGGTGGGCAACCTCACCGCTTTAAACCGTTGATTGACCTCTACCGCGAAGCCGGTCGCCGTGCCGGTCACGCCCCAGAGCTTCTCAAAGTTGGGCTGCACCTCATCGGTTATCTCGCCGAAACCAACGAGCAAGCAGCCGATGAGTTTTTTCCGGGTTACGCTCGTACATTTACGCAGATCGGTCTTGAGCGAGGCTGGCCGGCCACGACGCGGGCACAATTTGATGCCCTGCGCGGCCCAACGGGAGCACTGGTGATTGGCGACCCAGCGACCGTCATAAAAAAACTTAGGGGCATCAACGCATCCTTGGGCGGAATCAGCCGTGTGACGTTTCAAATGAGCGTAGCCGCTTTGCCGCACGCGAAGGCCTTGCGCGCGATCCAATGGCTTGGCCAAAATGTCGCTCCAGAGCTGAACCAAAAATCACGCTGAATTTTTGCGAAAAATTACTTCGTCCATGAGACGTTACCAACTTCTGAAATCGGAACACAGCCTTGGAATCGTCCGGGTACCGGATCGTAATGCAAGACCGTGCGGCCGACGATCTCGGAGGTAAAATAGCCAACCACGGTAAGCTCCTTAATATGATGAAAAAAAGTTTTATCTTTTTTCTGCGAAGCTAGTGCGATTTCCATTAGGATCGCGTCCTGCTGCGCAGCGCCAACCTTCACGAAGGCCCGAGCATGAGTAGCTAGGCACGCAGCATTAACCTCATCAAGTCCTGTGGCAAAAAGCTGTCGTTCGGTATCGGTGCTGTATTTTCCCAACATGAGATCCACAAAAGCAGGCACACCGACATCAGTAGCGCCGGGCGTATCTGTGCGCGGCAAAATTCTCTCGGCAATGGCGGTCACTAAATCGAGTTGCGCCGGCGATAGGAACACGGCCTTGCCCCCTGGAACTGCGCCGGCCTGGAGAACATTGGCGATCAACGCAGGCGAGAGAGCGACGCCAAGAAAGAGAGCCGCGCGTTTCAAGGCGGCGCGGCGAGTCATCGTATCAACGAGGTGCGGTTGCACAGAAGCAGAGGGTAGCGTGGTCTGGAACATGGTCATGATTTCCGCAGTTCAAAGATTGTGTTGCTTCAGCTCGTTGACCGCGTGATCGCAGGCCCGGGCGGTGAGCGCCATGTAGGTAAGCGACGGATTCACGCAGGCCCCAGAAGTCATGCATGCACCATCGGTCACGAAGACATTGGGCACGGTGTGGACTTGATTCCATTTGTTTAAAACCGAAGTTTTGGGGTCACGGCCCATGCGCGCGGTGCCCATTTCGTGGATGCAGTTACCCGGCGCACTATTCACGACGTCGTCGTAGGGTGTGACGTCTTTGAGACCAGCGGCTTCGAGCATCTCGACGGCAGAAGCTTTCATGTCTTTTCGCATCGCATATTCGTTTTCTTTCCAACCGCAATCGAACGTGACCGTGGGCTGGCCCCATTTGTCGCGGAGATTGGAGTTAAGCGTGAGACGGTTTGCGTGATAAGGCAGACACTCACCCCATGCGCCGATTCCGAAACGCCATGGTCCAGGGGCGATCATGTCGGCCTTAAATTTGGAGCCGAACATATTGAGTTCCTTGATGCCGCGCGCCCAATCCGTGCGACTGGCGCTGCCTTGGTAACCGAAACCACGGAGATAATCTTTGCGCGCGGTTTCTTTGTTAAGATTGCGGAAGCGTGGGATGTAGATGCCGTTGGCGCGCTGACCACGGAAGTAGGAATCCTTGAAATCGTCCGAAACGCCCGCAGCCCCAACCTTGAAATGATGATCCATGAGGTTGTGGCCGAGCTCACCGCTGTCGTTGCCGAGGCCTTGGGGGAACCGTTCAGAGGTCGATTGAAGCAAAATCGAGGTCGAAGCGACTGTTGAGGCGCACGAGAAAATAATCTTCGCGTAAAACTCAATGACTTCGTTGCTTTGGGTGTCGATGATGCGCACGCCGGTTGCGCGGCTGATATTTTTATCGTAGATAATTTCACTCACGATTGAGAACGGCCGAAGCGTGAGATTACCCGTGGTGTAGGCGGCAGGAAGCGTCGCGGCATTACTGCTGAAATAGGCGCCATAAGGGCAACCCCGGATGCAGCGGTTGCGGTACTGGCAGCTGGCGCGGCCATTGTGCGGCTGGGTGAGATTGGCGACGCGACCAATGATGATCGGGCGACCGCCAAACGCGGAGGCCACGCGACGTTTCACGTCTTTCTCTAGGCAGTTCATCTCCATGGGCGGCAGGAACTCACCGTCCGGCAAATGCGGTAAACCTTCCAGACTACCGCTAATGCCGGCGAATTTCTCGGCATAGTCATACCACGGCGCAATGTCGGCGTAGCGAATCGGCCAATCCACTGCGATTCCTTCATTGGCGTTGGCCTCGAAATCCAGATCACTCAAACGGTAGGACTGACGCCCCCAGAGCAATGAACGGCCGCCGACGTGATAGCCCCGCATCCAATCAAACCGTTTTTCTTCAGAGTAAGGGTTCTCCAAATCATTCACGAACCAGTGCGCTGAAGCCGGATGCGTGGTGTAGCCGGTGCGATTTTGTTTTTCCTGCTTGGCGAGCTCTGCCGGCAGAAGCTTGGTGCGACCTTCAAACTCCCAGCTCTCGGTCATTGCCGTTGGATAATCCCCGTGTTTCACGTCGCGGCCACGTTCGAGCACAAGAGTCTTAAGACCCTTCTCCGTAAGTTCCTTCGCGGCCCAGCCGCCACTGATACCCGAGCCAATTACAATGGCATCGTAGGTGTGTTGTTGGGTGCCTGCTCCTTGAATATTAGCCATAGGGAAACATTAACCTGCAGTGAAACCGACAAAAGTAGTTAGAAATTTATTTTTAATGGAACGCACCCAACCGTGGCAATACCCGCCTTTTCGAGAGTCACCAAAGACTAAAGCGAGAGTCCATCACACGCATCACCCAAAGTCCGCACTTGGCTATAATCTCCAAACTATAATTAGTTAAGCCATCACTTCGCCTCATGTCCGACCCCACCACTTCCCGCCCTGTTTCTCGCCGCGATTTCATCAGTAAAACCGCAGGCGCCAGTCTTGCCCTCGGTCTAGCTGGACGCGTCCATGCCGCCACTCCTACATCAACGCCCAGCGCAGCCCCCATCACACCCGCAGCCCCCGCTTGGCCGCAGGTCAACGGCGCGGATGAAACTGCTTTAATTGAAGTGCTGCGCAGCGGTCGGTGGGGACGTACCACTGGCGGTAAACGCGTGGTAACGTTTGAATCCACCTTTGCGCGACGCATGCAAGCGAGGCATTGTATCGCCACCTCTTCCGGAACTACCGCGTTACTCACCGCCCTAGGAGCCCTCAATATCGGGCCGGGTGATGAGGTTGTTATGCCGGCTTATACGTTTGTCGCAACGTTCAACAGTATCACTGCCAACTTCGCTTTACCAGTTTTTGCCGATTCCGATGCCTCGACGTTTCAGGTTGATCCTAAAAGAGTAGCTACCGCACTGACGCCTGCTACGCGGCTGATTTTGCCCGTGCACATTGGCGGTTCACCCGCTAATCTAGACGCTCTTACTGCACTTGCCCGTTCGCGGAACCTTCCTCTGATCGAAGATGCGTGTCAGGCACCACTTGCCGAATGGGGCGGCCAACCCGTAGGCACACATGGCCTCGGCGGTTGCTTCAGTTTTCAATCAAGCAAAAACCTTACCGCCGGTGAGGGCGGCGCCATCCTCACTAACGACGATACCTTCGCCGATCTGTGTTACAACTATCATACCCCAGGTGGCGGACGTCCGAGCCCGAGTTTAGGTCGCGGCGCTAACTACAGGCTCACCGAATTTCAAGCCGCACTATTGGTCAGCCAAATGGCTCGTCTCGAAAGCCAAGCCCAAACCCGCGACGCAAACGCTACCCATCTAAGCGCACTGCTTAATCAAATTACCGGTATCAAACCCGCAGCTTTGACCCCCGGGAGCACGCGTAGTGCATGGCATCTTTACATGTTTCGCTACGATGCCAAAGCCTTCTCCGGTCTCCCCCGTGCTAAATTTATTCAAGCCCTCGCCAAACAGGGCGTCAGCGTCAGCAGCGGCTACACACGACTTAATACCTCCGCCCACGTGCTGGCTCTGGCGGACAACCCACATTACCAACGCATCTACGGAAAAACAGCACTCAAAGCGTGGATTGAGCGTAATGCTTGCCCCGTGAATGACCTGCTCGTCGAAGAGGCCCTCTGGTTACCTCAAACCAAGCTCCTGAGCGACCGTAGCGAGATGGAACGCATCGCCACCGTTATCGCCGATATCCAAAAGCGCTCCGGCGATCTCGTACGCACATGATCACCCGCAAGGTCTGAACATATCTTATTCCTCCATCCCCACTCAAAGCGTCCATCTAATGATAATCATCACCTATCGCCGCCATGTACGCTATGCCCTCTTTCTATCGTTCCTGGCCACGTTAGTACAGGCCGCCACCTCCACCAGCACAGCCTACTGGAAGGTAGGCACCGGCCGAGAAATCATCACCCCTCCAGCCGGCGTTTGGATGACCGGATACGCCGCACGTACCCATCCCGCCGAGGGCACCGCGCAAGAGCTGTGGGTCAAAGCCCTAGCTTTCGCGGATCCCACCGGTCAACGCGGCGTACTCCTCACGCTCGATCTTTGCGGCATCACTCGAGAAATCACCGCCAAGGTCAGCGCCCAACTAGAGAAAAAATATCATCTACCCCGCGCCGCGGTGATGATAAACGTTTCGCACACGCATTGTTCGCCGTGGTTTGAAGGTAGCATCATCGGCCTGCGCATCTTGCCCTCCGATGGGCTCGCCAAAGCCGACGCCTACCGCCGCGATTTAGAACTAAAAATGGTTCGCGCTGCAGATTATGCTCTCTCGCATCTGGCACCAGCCACGCTTGAATGGGGCGAAGATAGCACGAGCTTCGGCGTCAACCGTCGCGAAAATCCCGAAAAAGAAATCCCGGGCCGACGCACCGCCGGTACCCTCCGCGGCCCCAGTGATCCACGCGTGCCAGTACTAGCGGTACACGATACTAGCGGTGCTTTAACTGCCCTACTCGTCTCCTATGCCTGTCATAACACCACTCTATCCTTCTACCAATGGCACGGCGATTACGCGGGTTGCGCACAAAACGAACTCGAAAAACGCCATCCCGGCGCGACCGTATTATTTGCCCTAGGCTGCGGAGCCGATATCAACCCAAGCCCGCGAGGTACCGTCGAACTCGCTGAACAACACGGTCTCGCCCTCGCCGACGCCGCCGACCGCGCACTCGGCCATCCCATGACGCAGATCCAAGGAAAATTTTCCGCCGCTGCCGAAGAAATCACACTCACTTACGCCCGTCGCCCCAACGCGGAGCAGATCTTAGAGGCGGAGCAAAAAGAACAGCCCAACCGCCAGATGCATCAAGCGTGGGCCGCCGCCATGAACGACCAGATAAAAATTCACGGCGAAATCCCCCTTACTCACGCGTATCCAATACAAGCTTGGCGTTTGGGCAATCTTGCTTGGGCAGCTCTCGGTGGCGAAGTCGTCGTAGATTACGCGTTACGCTTACGCACCGAAAACCAAGGCCCGCTTTGGGTATTTGGCTACTGCAACGATGTCATGGCTTACATCCCCAGCGAACGTGTCCTAGCCGAGGGTCGCTACGAGGGCGAAACATCCATGATTCCTTACGGCCGCCCCGGACCGTGGTCCGCCGGTCTCGAAGAAAAAATCGTGACGAAAAGCCAGGAATTGCTCGGTCGCACGCAAACGCGCTGAACCAAAAAACTTATTTTTTCTTAGCCTTTGGGCCGGATTTTTTCTTCAACTTAGGCAGCGCACTCTGCTTGAGCTGGAACCGTTGACTGGCCTTTAAATCGCGAATGGTAGGTAAATATTTTGCTCCCATCTGTCCAAGGCCGCAGATTTTGGCCATAACGCGCAATCAGAATCGCTACCACAAAAAAGCAAAAAACTTCGGACTCGAAAGTCCGAAGCTTAGATCGAGTGAAAAAATCTGAACGATTATCGGCTATTCTTCTTGTCACGCTTGGCCGCTTTTTTCTCAGCCGCGGTTTTCAGAGGCGCTTTCTTGGTCTGTTTCTTTGAATTTTGGGATTTAGCCATAAAGCACCCTGTAGTACTCCACGCGACGAAGCGAGGGCGAATACCCCAGAACAACTCATTTTTCAACTCGAAGAATGTAGCGTTTTGGCTCGACCCAACTCTTACCAATTCTAGCCCCAAGCGTTTAATTCGCTCCAGAAGTTCGTATCCACGGCAATTAAAGCGAACTGATGATGAGAAACCTGGTCGCCGGCCCCGCATAAATGGCGCCACTCTTTGACCCGAATTCGATTCTCCCTGCGCGACTCGTCTTAAAACGCCTGATTCGCCTAAAAAGTTCGTGGTTTTATTCTACGCCGGGCAGCCAGTGGTAATGACCTGTTTCATCTTTCGTTGCCACCCGGTGCGTCGAGCAGCCAGCGCCAGACGGGAAATCGTTCGATTTCCACTGGTAATGACTGGCCACGAGGCGGTGCCGTTTCCGAAAGCAGAATCCGCCGCGCATCCGGAAAGAGCGAACCGGCCTCAGACAGTGATCGTACTTCGCGCTCAAACGTCTTAGCCGACGAAATATCCGCGGTGACTTGCACGAGACAACGCGTGCCGTCAAAGGCGGTCGCGAGAAAATCGACCTCATGCCCCTGCGGCGTCCGAACGTAGGCGAGATCGCGACTCTGCCGGGCGAGTTCGCAGGCCACCATATTTTCGAGGAGGCGTCCGCGATCTAGACCGGCCAAAGGACTGAAGGCTTGGGCCAGCCCGTGATCGGCCAGATTGAGTTTGCGTGGGTTGACCTGCCGCTGACGTTCGGAGCGGGTGGACAGCGGAACCGTGAAGACCAAAAAGGCATCTTCTAAATGTGCGAGGAAGGCGAGCAGGTGCTCCTTTGATACCGCGATTCCTCGGGAATGGAAATCCGCATAAATCTTGCTTACGCTCAGCGCGGCGGCGGGTGAACGCAATACCTGGCGCACCAAAGCTCGCAGGGCGACCAGATTTGCGATGCCGTGCCGCTCCACCACATCGCGCAACAGCACGCTGTCCACATAACCTTGGAGCAAACCGACGCGATCACGCGCGGCGGTGAGTTTTCCCGCCTCCGGAAAACCGCCGATGGCCAGATAATCGTCGAACCGTGCGAGCCAAGCCGATTGCTCCGCCGCACTGGTGAGTCGTCGCGCCGTCGGCGGCATGGCGCCGCCCGCGCGGGCAAACTCTCGAAAACTAAACGGCGTGATCACCGTTTCCAGCGCGCGGCCTCGCATGGCCGTGGCCACTTCCCGGCTCAACATCCGCGCCGACGACCCGCTGAGCAACACTTCGACATTTTCGGTATCGATCATTCGTCGGACAAAACGCTCCCAGCCCGGGATGACCTGAATTTCATCTAGGCACCAAGTAACCCGCGCCGCTCCGCGATAGTGGGGGAAGCTGCGATAGTATTCTTCAAGGATGGCGCCTAACTGTTCCGCCTCCAGCGCGCCCAGCCGCTCGTCCTCGAAATTGAAATACACTAAGCGATCTCGCGCGATGCCCTCAGCCAGACGATCAGCCAGACTCTGGTAGAGAAAAGACGTCTTGCCTGACCGGCGCATCCCGATCACGACGCGCGCTTTCCCCTCCATCCGTGGCGCCACCGCGTCACGAAGCGTAAGGACCGGAAACGGAATCGTCACTGCATCACCCAGCTTCTGTCGAATCACCTCCGCGAGTTGGTCTTACGTAAAGAACCAAATTGATGAAAAACGGTCTCAAGTAAAGACCGCTTTTATGCAGTTGCTATGCTGGAAATTAAATCACTCGGGTATATTACTAAGAACGTTTCGTCGCACCTTATTTTGTGTGCAAAGGCCGCCGCCAATAAAAAATTAAACCCCCGCGACTCGGCGCGGGCAGCTAATTTATTTCTTCAAGCTCGCGCAGAAACGGGCGAGCCGGATGACACCTTTTTGAATGATATCGTCACCCGTCGCATAACTGAGGCGCAGATAACCTTCGGCGCCGAAAGCGCTGCCAGGGACCGCGGCGACTTTTTCCTGATCGAGCAGGCGATTGCAGAATTCGACATCGCTCAGTCCAAAACTAGAAATATTCGGAAAAAGATAAAATGCACCTTCGGCAAGTAGACAGGTAATGCCGGGAATCTTATTCAACTCAGCGTGGAGGAATTTCCGGCGACGGTCGAACGCCGTCATCATGAGCTTCAGCGCGGCGGAGGTCTTTTCCTTTTCCTTTAAAGCCGCGAGCGCACCATATTGGGCGAAGGTGGTAACGTTGGAGGACATCTGACTTTGTAGCTCAGAAATCGCCTTGGCAATCGGCGCGGGCGCGAGCGTCGTACCGATGCGCCAACCAGTCATTGCGTAAGTCTTGGAGAAACCTGCGACGGTAATCGTGCGCGCCTCGGCTTCTTTGCTGAGCGTCGCAATACAGGTGGGCTTGACGCCGTCGTAAACGAGGTGCTCGTACATCTCGTCAGAGAGAATGTAGAGGTTGTGCTTGATGGCCACGGCCACGATCGCCTCAAGCTCTGGGCGGGTATAAACCGCTCCAGTGGGGTTAGACGGCGAGTTGAGAATCAGCAGTTTCGTGCGTGGCGTGATCGCAGCCTCGACCATGGCCGGGGTCAGTCGAAAACCTGTACGATCATCCGCGAGGACAAATTTCGGCGTCGCTCCGGCCAGTTTTACCATCTCGGGATAACTCACCCAGTAGGGCGCAGGCACGATGACTTCATCGCCCGGCGAACACGTCGCGAGCACGCCGAGGTAGCAGTTGTATTTACCGCCGGGTGACACAATGACCTGAGAGGGTGCAGCTTTGAGTCCGTATTCGGCGAGATAGCGATCGACGATTGCTTGGCGCAGCGGCTCGATGCCAGGAGTGGGCGCGTATTTAGTCTTACCACCTTTTAGTGCGGCGATGCAGGCTTCTTTGATGTGCTCGGGCGTGTCGAAATCGGGTTCGCCTGCGGCGAAACCACACACGTCTTCACCCGCGGCCTGAAGCGCTTTAGCTTTCGCATCGACGGCAAGAGTCGGCGACGGCGAGACATTACGGGCCCAAGTGGAGAGAAGCGGGAGGGTTGAAGACATCGGCGTGAGGAAATAAAAAACTAAAGAGACTGCGAGCGCGCAAAGGCAAGCTCCACCGAGGTCTTGGGAAGGGTCAAAACGGAGCGTACAACCACAATGCGCGCGACCCGAGTCTTAACGCGCCGATCGTTTTTTCTTAGCGGTAGCAGGCGCTTTGATCGGCAACGCCTCAATAGCGCGGCGTACAACTTCTCCGATACTCGCGCGTTTCTGACGAGCCACACGCTTGAGTACACCGCGCTGAGCATCAGCCACTCGTACGGAAATTTGGCGAAACGGATCCGTCGTGAATTCACAGCTAGTAAAATCAAATTCATCCACTGCTAAACGGACAACTTCACTGACGGACTTGAGATTTCTTTGGCGGCGCAGCGCCTCAATTTTAATGATAAGGGAATCGGGCAAATCAAACGTAAGCGGTGAGGAGTTGGAGCGGGAGTGGGTAGCCATGACGTTGGGGTGATTAATGAGGGGGTAAGAGAAGTGATACCGTGCCATCGGGTCACTGCGCGCAGCAATAAAAAATTCAGGTCCCTGTACAGCGCAGCGCCCACTCGTAAGCCTCAAACGGAGAGCCCACCAAACGCCAAGCTTGTGCAGCTATTTCGGGCGTAGCGATCCGCGTATGTTGAATTAAAATCGTATCAACGCCAGCCCCCGCCCCACCAGTGACGTCGACATCGGCATCACCCAGATAGAGCGCTTCACTTGCCTTCAACCCGAGTCGACGTAGAATCTCGAGGAGTCCAGCCGGATCAGGTTTATGCGAGCTTAAATCGTCTCCGCATACAACTTCGGTAAAAAATTCCCCCAAAGCGTGAAGCGTAAAAAGATGCTCAGCGCTAGCGCGGTCTCTTCCAGTCCACACCGCCATTGCGACTCCTCGGGATCGTAATTGGCCCAACATCGCCTTGGCTCCAGGAAAGGGTTCGATGAGATGATGGTGATCGCGGTGAAATTCATGCAAACGGTTCAAGGCCGCGGGCACGTCGCGCGGATTAGAGACTAGGCCTTCAAATATTTTTTCCGGTGGCCCGCCGAAATGAGCAAACATCTCCATCGTTGGCTTACCTCCAAAAGGCTCCAAGGCGTGGGCAAATGCCTTCAACACCAGCGGCAGGCTATTGAGCAACGTGCCATCCAAATCGAAAACGACGGCGCGGGTTGGATGCGGGCGGCTCATGGTTCGAAACGCACGAGACGATCACTTCGCGGCGCAGGCACGTCGTCACTCAAACGGCCCGGTTCGAAAAGCGTAGGGGCAAACTCAAGGTTGAGCGCGGCCGCCGTGACTAGAAAGCGCGTTTTGTCACGCGTGGTTTCATTGCGCTGATCAACTGATTTCAACATCCACTGCTCACCGATTTTTTTGAGTTCACCCAAAGCAAACGTTGTAAGGACCTGTGCGTTAGCACCCAGTCGCTCCGCCTGCATGAGCGCGTTAAATTGAGTATCCAAAAATGCGCGCACCCCGCTAACTTCAGGATGAACCTGGCTAAAGGCTGCAGGCGGACGGAATACAAAAGCATGGGCCGGACGACCGCGAACGCGCTCTATGCGCGTGAGTTGAAAATCGGGCCAATAAAGATAGGGCATCAACAGATCGAAAGCGCTCAATTCCACGCCCTCGATCAGTGGTTCCAACGCCGCTTTATCAGTAAGCGATGAGACTTGGCCGGCGCGGAAGCACCAGACGCCGGGCGCAGCGCCGTTTTGCAGCAACCAACGCACGAGCTGGCCAGAGGCATCCAACAATTGAATCCGCGTAATGGCACCTTGCTCGTTACGCGAACCCCAAAGGCGGCCGCGATAAGTGCGCGCCTCACCGCGGCGGGGTAAAGCCTGCAACTCGAACTCCAAGTAGTAGTCACCCCTGATGCCAGCGGCACGAAAACGCTCTAATAACTCACGCGCCGCCACCTCGTCTGGTTTTCCAATTTGAGCTAAAGGAGAACTAGAGGATACATTGGGAACAGCGGCCCGAACGTGCGAAAAAACGACTAGACCGAGGGCTAAAAAGAAAAACGCCCGCCAAAATATGGCGGGCGAAAATTGACGAGACTGGACCATTATTACGGTTTCTTAGCAGCCTCGGGAGCCGGCGTCTTGGCCGCTGTGGCCGGAACGGGAGCAGCGATCGGAGCGCTGACTGGAGCAGGCGTAGACACAGGGGCCGCGGGCACAGCGATTGTGGGCAAAGCATTATTCGCAGCAGCTGTGGCGTGCTTGCGCTCGTAGATACGCCCCAGATAAAGGGAGAAGGCGATGACGAAGAACGCAATCGCTGCGTAAATTGTAGCCTTAGAGAGGACGTTACTGGTGTCCGCGCCAAAAGCGGCTTCCGTCATGCCACCGCCCATCGCAGCACCTACGCCACCGTCGGACTTGGCTTTTTGCGCCAAGACGATCAGCACGAGAAACAACGACAAAACGATGAGGGCGAAGGTGAGAATACCGAGGACGATGCTCATGGAAAAGGGTCTGAGAATCCGGGCGTACCGGATTTTGTCAATGGCGGGATTGGCCAGTCGCCGCGAAGCATGCAGGACGACAGACTTAGGAGTCGACGCCTAGTTTCTCCAAAAGGCGCTGAAGATCGTCGTTACCGCGGTATTCAATCACGATGCGGCCCTTTTTTGGGGTGTGCAGGACGGCCACACGCGCGCCCAAGTGGGAGGTTAGTTTCTTTTCAATGCCGGCAACCGCGGCGGCGTCTTGCGCCGGAATTTTACGGGCATGGACGGCGCTGGATTTGGCACCGGCGGAGGCCTTGGCGGTTAAGACCAGCTTCTCGGTCGCGCGTACGCTGAGCCCTTCCTCAATCACGCGCCGCGCGCAGAGAGTGCGTTGGGCCGAATCCTCGATACCCAAGAGCACTTTGGCGTGGCCGACGCTAAGGATATTTTTGGCAATGTAGCCCTGAATGTCTGCATCAAGGGCGAGTAAGCGCAGAGAGTTAGCGACGGAAGCACGCCCCTTACCCACTCGCTCGGCGGCACTTTCTTGCGTGAGATCGAAATCTCGAATCAAACTGGCGTAACCGTGTGCCTCTTCGATGGGATTGAGGCCTTCACGCTGCAAATTTTCGATCAAGCCGAGGGCCGCCGCTGAAGCATTACTAGCTTCAACAAGTCGAGCCGGGATGACTTTAATCTTGAGCTGCTGAAACGCGCGCCACCGGCGCTCGCCAGCGATGAGCTCATATTTCTCAGCGATTTTTCGGACGACGATAGGCTGTAGCAACCCCTCAGCGCGGATGCTCTCGGCAAGCTCCTTGAGTTGCTCGGCGGGAATCTCACGGCGAGCTTGATACGGGCTAGGTACGATCAAATGCGTCGCAATTTCCAAGTAGCCCGGGGCCCCACTAGGCAGAGTACTCTGGGCTGAAACAGGTGCAGCTGGCGTTGAAGAGGGAGCCGGAGTAGAGGCAGCCGGTTTGGCGGCGGCAATGAGGCCGCCAAGACCGCGACCGAGACGTGATTTGGGAGCAGCAGCCATAATGTTATTTTATTTAGCGGAGACGGGAATGAACAAAGTTTGCCCAAGAATGATACGAGCGGGATCGGAAATTTTATTAGCGTTGATGATGTCCTGTTGCTTGGCGCCGGTTTTTTTGGCGATCACAGCCAGAGTATCACCTTTTTGCACGGTATAACTGACGCCTTCTTTTGGATAATCTTCAGTAAAACTTGAATTACCGGCGGGGCGCGAAGCTTGATTTTTTCCGAGAGCTTCGAGCGCGGAGTTGGTTTGCTTCGCCAATTTTTCCATCTGCGTGGCCACGTGCTGAAGCGTCTCGGTTTTGGAGGTCGCTACCGTAGATTTAACGACACGATTAAGGTCGGCGACAGCTTCGTTAAGCTGAACAAGCGTGACATAATTTTTATCGGCCGATCGGTTCTTTGTGTGAAGTTCGCCATTTTCACGTTCGAGTTGTTCGATACGAAGTGAAAGTTCACCGACCCGCTGGGTGAGGCCGCGGATGTCTTCGCGCAGGTTTGCCAACTCAACTTGAGCAAAGCCAGTCGCGCTAATCGTCAGCCCTAAAACCGGGGCAAGAAACCAAAAACGTTTCAACATAAAAACAGCTTGGAAAGAGCGGGGCCGGAAAACAAGCGGGTTGTGCACGCTCGCCTAGCGGCGTGGAAACGGATTCGGGCCACAAAGCGCCGGCATAGGCATGGAGACGATTTGCGTTCCACTAGCTACGGGAAATCCGCGTAAAAAATCGGCAGAAGGCAACATGCGACCACCGGCGCGTTGGAGGCGCCTTAACCGAAGCACGCCCGCACCCGTGGCGACAAGTAATCCGTGAGCATCAACACCCAATACGCTACCAGGACCGACCGTGGATAATAAGGGTGAGAACGACCCAGAAATCGCGGAATCTTGAAGGGGAGCAACATCAGCGAGACCTATCTTAACGGGCTGGCCGTTAAGTTCACAGCCGCAAGTGGGCCAAGGGAAAAGCCCGTTGATCCGAGCCGCAAGCACATCCGCGGGAGCATTGAAATCAAGAGCACCGTCACTTTTTTCCAGGCGCCGACAGAAGGATGCGCTGGGTTGATCTTGCGCGGTAAAATCTAGCGAACTAGCCGCGAGTTGAGGCAACGCGCGGGCCATCAGCGGCACGCAGGCTGCGCCAAGTTTCGCCTCGATATCTAGCGCCGTATCGAGCAATTCGATCGTAACGCGCTCAACATCCGCAACGGGTCCAGCGTCGAGTTCACGCACGATCCGCATCAACGTCACACCAGTCTGGCGCTCCCCGCTTGCGATGGCGGTCTGAATAGGAGAAGCGCCACGATAACTCGGTAGTAGCGAGGTGTGCAAATTCAAGGTGCCAAGTCGCGGGGTCGCAATGAATGCATCACGCAAGATATGCCCATACGCCATCACGAGCGAAAGATCCGGCGTGAGCGCGGACAGTTGCCCGCGAACTTCATCGGTAATTTTCTCTGGTTGAAATACAGGTAAACCGCGAGCGAGCGCCCAGGTTTTAATCTCGTTGGCGGTAATTTTTTGCCCACGCCCGACCGGACGATCAGGTTGCGTGAACACACCGACGACTTCGACTTGAGCGCGGCCATCTTCAGAAACGAGCCAATCGAGCAAGGGCCGCGCGATCGCATCCGATCCTAAAAAAACGAGGCGCAGAGGCAAAGTCATCGGCGAAGGCGAATGAATAGGCAAACCATCATAGCCCCGTGATCCATCGGCGAACGGCAGTGGCTAGTGTGTTAAAAGTGGCATCCGTATTAGGTTTCGCAAAGCCGTCGAGGAGAGTCCAATATTCCACGTGAGTGACGGTCCGACGCGGCTCAAGTAAACTTAGTGCGCCCAGTGTCTCAAATTCGATCATAGTGCCATCGGTAAACGTTTCAAAGCAGCAGCCGAAATCGGGATACTTTACTCCCGACAAGACCGCGGCGTATTTCACAAACGTTGTACCCTCGAGCCAATAAGCGGACCAGCCGGGATAATTGGTAATGCCCAATTTTTGCGCTGCGGGAGCCTTAGCAACGTCTATGCCAATGAAGTCGCGGTGCGGCGACCAAACCGGGTAAGAAAGATCGGTATAGCTCCATGGCACGATCGAGTAAGTGGGCAACAGATCACCCGCGGCGTGATTGCCCTTCGGCGGCAGTGGCAACACCCCATAACCGCCTCCGCGCAACATCGTTAGCGCCCACGGCGCACACTCGACGGACCAAAGGCCGCGGTTAGTGAGCGCGTGCGTAACTTTGACGGTGCGTTGGCCAAGTAATTCGAGCCGCAGCGCTTTTTGGAGGCCCGTTTTTTCCTCAGTCGGTTGTGTCAATGCGACCCCGTTGGATAAATTTTTAACAGTGAGCGGGGCGTCATCCGGTTGATAGGTGCGAACGATGTCTTCTGGAGAGTGCCAGAGACGGTGACCTCCGATAAGGTTGTAACCATGAGCACGCGGTGCACCGATAGGAAATTCAAGAAACAGATTACCGGCACGACCCTCATGAGAACTCAGCGCAGTGACGCGCGGTCCACAGTGTGTTGTGACGGTGAGTGTGAGTGCACTCGTGCCGAGTTTGAGCGCTTCACCGCCGCCGGCTTTAGTCTTCGATCGTTTCATGCTCATCGGAGGCATCGCGTTTCTGAGTATTGAGTCGTTTGAGCTGCGCCTTCGTCGTCGGGTAGGAGCTGTTGCTGTGAGGCGCAGGTTCACGTTTTTCTTTACCAACGAGATCGAAATAAATCGGGCAGCCCGCGAGGTCGAATTCATCCACGAGGCCAGCTTCAAGATAGCGTCGATATTGCTCGGTCAGTTTTTCTTCGCGGTTACAAAACAGTTTAATGCGGAACGGGCGCGTACCCGTCTGCGTAGCGTAATAAACTCGGAAGCGTTTGCCACCGACCGATGGCGGCGGAGTGCGCTCGGCGAGATAGGCGAGGTGCTGATTAAGTTTCGCCGTCGGGAGTTTTTTATCCAACGTGCGGTTGAGTTTAACCGCGGCGTTGAGCATACGGTCGACTTCATAGCCGCTCATGGCAGAGACAAAAATGAGCGGCGATCCAGGCGTAAAAAAGAGACGTTCAAATAGCGCTTTCTCGTATTTATCGCGGTAATCGCGGGCGTTTTTGTAGCCGGAGAGTTTGAGATTTCCCTTCGCAAACATGTCCTGCACGAGATCCCATTTATTGACGACGATGACGATGGGTTTCTTTTCTTTGATCGCTTCGCCCGCGATGGCTTTGTCCTGCTGCGTGACGCCTTCGAGGGCATCGAGGACGAGAAAAACCACGTCGGCGCGCTGAATGGCGTCAAGTGAGCGGAGTCGGGAGAAATATTCGACGGGAGAGGCAAGTTTCGTGGCAGCTTTAATACCCGCGGTATCAATCAACTTGAAAGGATACATCGCGCCATCGCGGCCCTTGAACTCGAAGGGAAGCTCGACGGAGTCGCGTGTGGTGCCGGGGATAGGGCTGACAACGAGACGATCGCTTTGGAGTAGGTTATTACTAAGCGAAGATTTACCGACGTTGGGGCGGCCGATGAAGCAAAAACACAACGGGTCTGCAGAGGTTTTGACGTGATCAGGATCAACAACGGGCGGCTCGCCGAGACGTCGGAGCATGACCGCGCGAAGTTCTGTTTCACCGGTGCCGTGTTCGGCGGAAACGCGACTGGGTTCACCGAGACCGAGGCCGTAGGCGCCGTCGAGTTGAACTTTGTCGTCGTTAAAATCGGCTTTGTTGACGACGAGCAGGACGTTGCGCTTCGACTTGCGGAGCATCTGCGCAATACGTTGATCTAGGCCGGTCACGCCCTCGAGACCGTCGATAACGAAGAGAATTAGGTCAGCCGAGGAGATGGCGAAATCGACCTGTTTTTCGGAGAGCTTGATGAGCTCCGCCGTGGATTCACCGCCGACGAGGCCAAGCCCGCCGGTATCGAGCAAGGTATATGCGCCCTCGGCTATTTCTGTCGAAATAACGTCGCGGGTGACGCCGGGTTGGTCGTGGACGATGGAAATGCGTTTACGCGCCAGGCGGTTAAAAAGGCGACTTTTACCGACATTGGGTCGGCCGACGATGGCAACGGTGCGGGACATGTGGAGGAAATGAGACGCCAAAGACGCCAAAGGCGCAAAGTAAGATTTCAACCTTCCTTTGCGCCTAATGCGATTAGATTAGGCTTATTTTTGAGGAGCTTGTACGAAGCGTTCGATGCGGTCGCAGGCGACGATGAGTTGCTCGTAACTCGTAGCGAAGCAGGCTCGCACGTGACCAATGCCGTTTTCACCAAACGCGCTGCCGGGAACGACGGCGACCTTGTGCTCAAGTAGCAATCCGGAGGCGAAGTCTTTCTCAGTGCGGCCCGTAGTAGCTACGCTCGGGAAAGCATAAAAACTGCCGCGCGGCAAATGACACTTTAGGCCGATCTCGTTGAAACGACGGACCACCAAATCGCGGCGACGATGATATTGCTCGCGCATCTTGAGTACGCTGTCCCAGCCGCGCGTGAGAGCTTCGAGCGCGGCTTCCTGAGCAATGATTGAGGCGCAGAGCATCGTGTATTGATGCACTTTCATCATCGCATCTATGAGTGCAGCCGGGCCGCAAGCGTAGCCTAGGCGCCAGCCAGTCATCGCAAATGCTTTCGAAAAGCCGTGCAGAAAAATTGTGCGCTCGGCCATACCGGGCAGACTTGCAATACTGGTATGCGTGCCCTCGAAGGTGAGTTCAGAGTAGATCTCGTCACTTAAGACGAGCAGGTCTTTCTCTCGGCAGAACGCCGCTATGGCTTCGAGTTGAATACGATCACAGGTGCCGCCCGTGGGATTACACGGGAGATTGAGCATGAGCACCTTACAACCTGGCTGCCAAGCGGCGCGCAATGCTTCGGCAGTGAGCGCGAAGTTGTCTTTGGCAAAGGTCGGAACAGCGACGCCCTGGGCGTGCACAAGCGAGATACTCGGATGGTAAGAAACGTAACAGGGTTGGTGAAACATCACCTTGTCGCCAGGGTTACAGAATGCCCGCAATGCGAGATCGAGCGCTTCGCTGACCCCGACCGTCACTATCACTTGGTCCTCCGGCCTGTAATCGACGGCAAAATGTTCGGTCACGTAAGTCGAGATCGCTCGACGCAGCTCGATCATGCCGAGGTTCGAAGTGTAATAAGTTTTGCCGCGCTCCAGGGCAAATATGGCCGCTTCGCGGATATTCCAAGGCGTGACGAAATCGGGTTCACCGACGCCGAGCGAAATCACGTCCTGTCCTTTCATCTTGGCCACCAGCTCGAAAAAATCGCGAATACCACTTTTGGGCAGCGCGGCCACGTGGCCCGCCACCCAGCGTTTGGGATCATTACTCATGAGATTGACCTCCAATTAAGGCGCGACGTTGAGCCGGGTGGTGGTGGCTTCGCCGACATCGAGCAGGAAACCCTGATCTTTATAGCAGCGGAGCATGAAATGAGTGGAGGTCGAGAGCACACCCTCAATTGTTGAAAGTTTCTCAGAGACAAAACCGGCGACCTTTTGCAGGGAGGCTCCTTTGACGAATACCAACAGGTCATAACCACCCGACATGAGATAGCAGGATTCAACTTCGTCGAAACGCGCGAGGCGCTCCGCCAGTCGATTAAAACCACCGCCACGTTCTGGTGAAATTTTTACTTCAATCACCGCGCGAACCGTAGCTGCAGCAGCGGCCTCGCGGGAGAGATCGAGCACCGGACGCCAGCCGAGGAGGATTTTATCCTTCTTCAACTGTTCCAGGTGCTGTTCGACTTCGCTCACGGAAAGGCCCGCGACCTGCGCAATTTGCGCCGTCGTGAGACTACCGCCTTCGAGTAACAGCTTTAGAACAGGGTTCATAGAGAGATGCAGCATCCCTAAAGCAAGGCCCCTTGACGAGGATGAAAATGGTCGCCGACCCGTTAGCCCATATCAAGGAAGCGGAGTTGCCTCCCTTCCAAAAATGAGCCCACGATGACCGTTCACATGTTCGAATCGCTTACAGAAAAACTCGGCAGCGCTCTCCGCAACCTGCGCGGCGTTGGCAAACTCACTGAAGAAAACATGGCCGACGCACTCAAAGAAGTGCGCACCGCCCTGCTTGCCGCTGACGTCCACTTTAAAGTTGCTCGAGATTTCGTCGAACGCGTCCAGGTGGCCTGTGTCGGCCAAGAGGTTCTCAAGTCCATAACCCCCGGCCAACAAGTCGTAAAAATCATCAACGACGAACTTGTTCGCCTCCTCGGCGAAGGCCAGACAGCGCTATCCCCTGCCCGCCCACTCAAAATCCTGATGGTCGGTCTGCACGGTTCCGGTAAAACCACCTCGACCGCAAAACTCGGCAAACTCCTCAAAAAGCGTGGTTACAAACCTTTCGTCGTAGCCTGCGACATTTACCGCCCAGCAGCCATCGACCAACTCGAAATTCTAGCGAAACAAGAAGAGCTCGGTTTCTACGCTGATCGCCATTCGCAAGACGTCACCGCCATCGGCGCCGCCGCCCTCGGCGCCGCCGATGCCGAGGGGATCGATTGCATGATTTTCGACACTGCGGGTCGACTCCAGATTGACGCCGATCTCATCGAGGAAGTAAAAAAACTCCGCGCCCGCATCCAACCCGACGAGGTCTTACTCGTGGCCGACGGCGCGCTCGGTCAAGAAGCGGTCAACGTCGCGAAAGCCTTTCACGATGCGCTCCAACTCACCGGCCTGATCCTCACCAAACTCGACGGCGATGCACGCGGTGGCGCAGCACTTTCGATCAAGAGCATCACAGGCGTTCCGATTAAATTTGTCGGCACCGGCGAGAAAACCGGCGACTTCGACACCTTTTATCCCGATCGCTTGGCTTCCCGCATCCTCGGCATGGGCGACGTCGTCTCGCTCGTCGAACGCGCACAAGAAAACATCGACCAAAAAGAAGCCGAGCGCATGGCCGAAAAAATGCGCAAGGCCGACTTCAATCTCGAGGACTTCCTCGCTCAGATGCAGCAGATCAAGAAAATGGGCTCCATGCAGAGCATCGTTGGCATGATGCCCGGCATGAGCGGCGTGCAACTACCCGAAGACTCCGAGAAGCAAATGGCCCGCACGGAAGCTATCATCTACTCGATGACGCTCAAGGAGCGCCGTAAGCCCGACCTACTCAACGGCAGTCGGCGCCAACGCATCGCTAACGGCGCGGGCGTGAAGATCGTCGAGGTTAACCAACTCCTGAAACAGTTTCAGCAGATGCAAAAAATGATGAAAATGCTGAAAGGCGGCGGAGCCAAAAAAATGATGCGCCAAATGGAAGCCATGAAAGGCAAAGGTGGTTTTCCTGGGTTTTGATTTTCTTAATTATTCCGGAATTATCCGGACGACACGTCCGCGCGTGATCTGATAGTATCCGACCATGAAAATGACCGACGCCACCGTGTATAAGCGCACGCCTCGACTCATGCCGCTCTTCTCGGTGTATCACCACCTCGCCACCAGCCCAGTTTAGCAATTAAATCAACCCCGCTGCTTTATGAACGTCTACGCTGATACTTTCGCAACACCGGTTGGGGATTTTTCGATCGCTGTGAATGATAAAGGAGCCGTGCTGGCCACTGCGTTTGGCTCTGATGCCGCACTTTGGGGCAGGCTCAAATGCAGCATAAACAGACCCGTTCGTGATACCATCAAGACGGCGGCAGCTCGCTCTCAGGTAATGGCGTATTTTACAGGAGATCGTTCCAGCTTTGAGCTTTCGCTCGCGCCAGTGGGAACGCCTTTTCAGCTCCGCGTCTGGACCGAGCTACAGAAAATTCCTTTCGGTCAAACGTGCAGCTACGGTGCTTTGGCCAAAACCCTAAAGAGCGGCGCGCGCGCCGTCGGCCGCGCCAATGCCACCAATCCGATCTGCTTGATCGTCCCGTGCCACCGCGTGATCGGCGCCGACGGATCGCTGACGGGTTTCGCTTTCGGCGAGGCTGTGAAATGCCAACTCCTCCAACACGAAGGCGCGATCAACTAAGCGCGCGCTCAACCTAAGATCGTCAAGACGATCCCAATCACTACCCCGATTACCGCTGGTAATTTTGCGCGCGCGTTAACTTCACCAAAAAGCAATATCCCACCCGTAAAAGCTACGAGCGTACCCCCACGCCGCAGGCTAGAAACCATGGAGACCAGCGCCTCTGGATCTCGCAGGGCGTTGAAATAAAGAAAGTCCGCGACCAGCAGCATGAGCGAGACCAGCACTATGCTCCATCGCCACTGAAATTCGTGCCGCTGCCACAAGCGCAATTTCCAGCCCACCGCCAGCGGCAGAAATAATAGGGCCAAATAAAACGAAAACCAGCATTGCATCGTCGCTGCTTTGAAACCCACCGTTCCGAGCAAGTATTTATCGTAAAGCCCACTAAGTGCACCGAGCAGCGTACCGCCGACTAAAAACCAGATCCAGCGATTGCGTCGAAAATGTATCCCCTCCCGCGCACCGACTACCGATAAGCCCAGAAAAGAAGCCAATGTAATCACGATTCCCAAGCCTTCGAGCCAAGTCGGCCTTTCGCCCAACACAAGCGTCGCCCCCAGCAAAGTCCATACTGGGCCCGTCGCGCGGATCGGTGCCGCTAAGGACACCGGCAAATGTTTCACCGCGAAATAACTACAGACCCAAGAGCCGGCGACGAGAATCGACTTAAGCAACAACTGCAGGTGCCGAAAACCCGAGAGCGCATCCACGTGCAACGCCGGTGGAAACGAGTGCGGTGCGAGCGTCGTACCCGCTTGAAGCAAAAGCCAAACCACAGCGCTGCATGCATTCGCGAAAAAAAGTACCGGCAAGACAGCGTTGTCGCGGACGGCGTGCTTCGTGGACAAATCATAGCAGCCCAGAAAAAAAGCTGAAACGAGGCTAGCGACGATCCAGTGCATTCAAATATTACCTAAATTAGACCGAGCACCTCAAACCAGTCCACCACCGGCGCTCTCATCAAAGCAAGGAGGTCGATGGAATCTGCCGCAACGCGATCACAAAGGCCTGTAGTTTGGCGTGATCTTTTATCCCCGGAGCAGATTCGATCCCGCTATTTACATCTACCCAGCGCGCCCCCGTTGCGGCCAAGGCCGCGGCGATATTATTCGGATTTAGCCCACCGGCCAAAATCCAATTCACATGAGGAAACCCGGAACTCAGTGATTTGAAACTCGTCCAGTCCCCAGTTCGACCCGTGCCCCCGTGCGCTTCGGGGTGATAGGTATCAAGTAAAACATGATCCACGAGCGCGATCAAATCCGACTCCAGCTCCTGCCCGGGTGGCACGCGCGGTGCGAGCCAGAGCATCTTGCGCGGAATCACCTCAAGCCAGCGCGCCACCATCGCCAACGGCGTCGTGGGTGAAAAATGAACTTGGAGGTAATCGAATCCCGCCGTTTTGATTTCAGCCAATGCTTCCAACGTTGGATCGACCACGACCGCGACTTTTTTTCGGGGCGGTAAACGCGGTGCCATCGCTGCAAACTGCGCGAGGCTCACGTAGCGCGGTGATTTTGGGTACAGAATAAATCCCAAATAATCGGCGCCTAAGGAATCCGCCGCTTCGGCGTCCACCAGCGAGGTCAATCCACAGACCTTAAAACGCACCCCGTTGATCATAGCCTCAATACGAGTTCAGTGACGCGATGACGTGATCAACTTGCGCGTCGGTCAATTCTGGGAAAATGGGCAAACTCACGCAGGTACTAGCCGTTAGTTCCGAAACCGGGAACGAACCCGTACTGTAGCCGAGTCCAGCGTAACATTTTTGCAAATGCAGTGGTACGGGATAAATGAGGTCGGTGCCAATTTCGTGTTTTGCGAGATGCTCGCGCAACGCATCCCGGCGCGGATGCCTAATCGTAAATTGATGAAAGACCGATTTACCGTATGCGGGCTGCGCAGGAAGATGAGTATCGGAAAGTTTGATCCCAGCTAGGTAGCGCGCGGCGATCGCCTGGCGACGGGCCGTCCAAGTCGCTAGGTGCGGCAACTTCACGTTCAGCAACGCGCCTTGAAAACCGTCCATGCGGAAATTACCGCCCACAATATCGTGATAGTAACGCCGATCCGAGCCGTGCACTCGAATATGGCGGGCCTTGGTGTGGATAGATTCATCCTTCGCCACGAACGCACCGCCTTCCCCACAACCGCCAAGATTCTTGGTGGGATAAAAGCTAAACGTACCGACATCCCCCAACAATCCGACGGGCGTACCTTGGTAACGTGCGCCGACAGCCTGGGCGCAATCTTCGATCACAAACAGGTGATGTTTGCGAGCGATGGCCATGATTTCATCCATGCGCGCGGGTTGGCCAAAAATGTGCACCACAATGATGCCTTTGGTCCGTGGAGTAATGGCCTGCTCTAATTTTACCGGATCAAGGTTGTAGGTACCGGCCTCGATATCCGCGAAGACGGGGGTCGCTCCGACGTAATTAATACCCCAAGCCGAAGAAATAAATGTGAACGGCGCCGTGATAATCTCATCGCCCGGCCCAAAGCCTGCAATCATGCAGGCGACATGCAGCGGGGAGGTCCCACTATTCATAGCGAGGGCACGCGGGTAACCTAGTGTGGTCGAAAAGTTTCTCTCGAACTCTTCGACGTCTTTACCGAGACAAAAACGCGTTGCGTCGTAAGTCGCGGTCAAGGCAGCGAGCGCCGGCTCACGCAAGGCGCTGTGCTGCAAACTTAAATCGAGGAAAGGAACTTTCATTAGGCTAATTTTTTAACCAGTACATCGACCAAGCTGTCGAGACTGGGTGTCTTGGCGGTGAAACCAACAGGCACGCCCACTTTTTTCATAGTTTCGGTAGTTTGCGGCCCGATGCTTCCAGCGATCGGATGCACGGCATTTTTAGCGAGTTTAAGCGCCGCTGCTTGATCGGCGAAGGATTGGACGGCGGAAGAACTGGCAAAAAGAATCGCGTCGGCCCCGCGAGCACGAAAATCGGCCGCGATCGGATCACTGGAGAGGTCAGTTTGCGCGGTTTTGTAAACTTGGAGCGTATCCACAATGGCGCGACCTTCGGTAAGTTTGTCGACGAGATCGTCGCGATTAAGACTACCAGTTACGACCAGAACTTTTGCGTGGTCGAGGCTGCCGGTTTCAATAAGGGCTTCAGCAAGTGCTTCGGCGGTGGCTAGCTTGGGTTGACACTCGATTTTAAGGTGGTGAGCGCGAATCGCTTCGGCCGTGGTTTCACCGATACAGGCTAGCCGGATCAATCCGAGGGAGCGGATGTCATCAAAAATCCGGCGAATTTCTTCAAAAAAGTAGCGAACCCCATTGGCGCTAGTGAACACGAGCCAATCGTAACTGCCGAATTCTAGAAATACGTCGGCCAAGGCGTCGTTGGAGACTTCTTTGGTGATCGTGATCAACGGGAGTTCGAGTACTTCGGCGCCGAGCGCTTTAAGTTTAGCGGAGAGTTCCGGCGACTGTTCACGTGCGCGCGTGATAGCAATGCGTCGGCCGGCAAGAGGAGTGGCTTGGTTCATAGTAATCCGAGTTGTTGAAGCATGCGGGCCGCGGTGGCCACAGGTGCGTCAAAATCAACGGTGGTAAGGGGAAAAATACGCACACCGATGTTTTCGTGAAAAAGATAAAGCGTGTCGACCGTCGCATGCGCGGCGAAGGCCGTGTGGCAGCCACCGCCGAGGGCTGCTTGGAAAGCACGTTCAAGTGTGACCACTCGTGAGGTGGCGTCGTCAAAGTGCGCCGCGTATTTGGCTACGTCGTCCAGTCGGCACTGAATCGCCACAGCGGCTTGTGCGACCGCAGGCACCATACGCGCGCAGTCGAAGGGCACGAAGGTTGTGCCCGGCCATTCGTGAATGCCTAAGCGAACCAGGCCTGCGGCAGCGAGAATCGTGGCGTCAGCCAGCTGATCGATAGCGATTTTACGGAGACGTGTATCAACGTTGCCGCGAATGGTGGTGAAAGTCGCGCCGGGAACTTGCAGGGAAAATTGCAGGCGACGGCGCGGACTGCTGGTGGCCACGATTGCAGGCGTCCTGATGCCTTGGCGGAGGACAAGCACATCACGGGGGTCGGCGCGTGGTAAGTAGCCGGCAATGGCGAGCCCAGCGGGCATAGCACCCGGAAGGTCTTTACCGCTGTGCACAGCCACATCGGCTTCACCGCGGAGCAGAGCGGATTCAAGTTCGCTCGTGAAAAGGCCTTTGCCGCCGCGTTGCTCGAGTGACCATTCGGTCTGCTTATCGCCCGTAGTGACGATTTTCAAAAACTCTGTTTCAAAGCCGAGACGAACTCGCAGATGCGTCGCGACCATCGTGGTCTGAGCGAGCGCCAAAGGGCTTTGGCGGGTTGCTAGGATGAGTTTGGACACGGGGAAAGAAAAAGGGCGCAGACAAAGTGTCCGCGCCCAGAAGCTTTTGGCAACGTTGGGTTACGTGCTCAGTAGCTAGCCTGGACTCCCTTGAGGTTTTTCTTAGCCATCCAGGGCATCATGCTGCGCAGATAAGTACCGGTCTTTTCGATCTGATGTTTTTCACCGGCCTTAAGGAGGGCGTTGTACTTCTTTAGACCACCCTTGTGCTCTTTTACCCATTCTTTGGTGAATTGGCCGGATTGGATCTCTTTGAGGATCTTTTTCATCTCGGCTTTGACCTGCTTGTTCACAACGCGAGGACCGCGGGTGATATCGCCGTATTTTGCGGTCTCGGAAATGGAGAAACGCATGCCGGCGATGCCGGATTCATACATAAGGTCACAGATGAGCTTCAGCTCATGGAGACACTCAAAATAGGCCATCTCAGGCTGATAACCCGCTTCAACCAGGGTCTCGAAGCCAGCTTGAACGAGGGCGCTGGCACCACCGCAGAGGACGGCTTGTTCGCCGAATAGATCGGTCTCGGTTTCTTCCTTGAAGGAGGTTTGGAGTACGCCGGCGCGGGTCGAGCCAATACCTTTGGCCCAGGCGAGCGCGGTTTTCTTAGCGGACTTGGACTTATCTTGAGCGACGGCGATAAGAGCCGGCATGCCTTTGCCTTCGGCGTAGAGGCGGCGCACCATATGACCGGGGCCTTTAGGGGCGACCATAATGCAGTCGATGTCTTTGTGCAACTTGATCAGGCCGAAGTGAACGGCGAGACCGTGGCTGAAAAGAAGCGTTTTACCCTTACTCAGGTTGGGGAGGATGGCACTAGTGTAGACATCGGCCTGTTTCATGTCGGGTAAGCCGACCATGATAACATCAGCGCGGCGTACGGCTTCAGCGGTATCTACGACTTCGAATCCGTGGGACTCAGCGACAGCTTTCGATTTGGATCCGGCGTAGAGGCCAATGATGACCTTGCAGCCGCTGTCCTTTAGATTGAGCGCATGGGCGTGGCCCTGCGAACCATAGCCGAGGACGGCGAGCGTTTT
>JBAWZQ010000015.1:0-54439 GCA_037142955.1 Opitutaceae bacterium
CTTCGGGGATGAGCAGGCTCATCGTGTTTTTCACGGCGTCGATCTCGATGAGGTCGCCGGATTCGCAGCGAAGGTGGCAGAACCGATCGCGAACCAGCTTGCGGCCTTCAAGGTAAACCAACGGGAGTTTGTGGAGGCGGGCGCTCCGGGCGGCCGAAGTGCGGGCGCGACGCAGGGCACGAAGCATGGCAGCAGCGGTCGGATCGGAAACGACAGATGGTTTCTTGAGAGAGAAAAGTTTCACGGGTAACTGGAGTCGAGGATGGGGATGGCGCCGCTGACGTCAAATACCCAGCTGCGTTTGCTCAATGGACGATAGTGACGTTGGAAGTTTTGCCAACTGCGAGGGAAGCGGCGAATGATGTCTGCAGTAGGGATATTGTGACCACCCGAGCGGACTCGCGTGGCCACGCGTTGGAGCGAGAGTCGCACGTCGGCCAACCGCAGGTAGACGATTTCTAGGTCATTGCCGGCGGCGCACATGCTTCTCAGTCGGGTGAGATAGGCCGATCCGTGAGGGTGCTTTCGAAGGCGAAGTCCGCTCCAGTCGCGGCGAGACGGTCAATCTCACGCAGGAAAAGACGGCCGGCCGCAACCCTCGCGGCTGCAGGGTTGAAAGGAGAGAGCCCCGCCGCCAACAGATCCGCGTTCACGAAATTGAGCATGGCGCCCTCGCGCGGTAGATACTCGCGCGCAAAGGTGGTCTTTCCCGCTCCGTTCGGACCGGCGATGATTAGGCAACGGGGCATGGTGGCCGAATCGCGTGCAAGCACGCTCCTACAGGTTCTTGTCCGTCACCGCGCCTTCGGAGGCGGTACTGACGAGCTTCGCGTATTTGGCGAGGACGCCGCGGGTTTCTTTGGGCGGGAGGGGTTGGTAGGCTTTCATCCGGGCGGCGTAGTCGGCTTCGGGGATGAGCAGGCTCATCGTGTTTTTCACGGCGTCGATCTCGATGAGGTCACCGTTTTTCACGATGCCGATGGGGCCGCCTTTGGCGGCTTCGGGCGTGATGTGGCCGACGTCGAAGCCGTGCGAGCCACCGGAGAAGCGGCCGTCGGTGATGAGGGCGACGTCTTTGATGAGGCCGCGGCCAGCGATGGCGCTGGTGGGGGAGAGCATCTCGCGCATGCCGGGGCCGCCGACGGGGCCTTCGTTGCGGATGACGACGACATCGCCTTTGACCACGTCGCCGCGGAGGACGCCCTGGAGCGCGCCTTCTTCGCTTTCGTAGACTTTGGCGGGGCCTTTGAAATAAAGGCCTTCTTTGCCGGTGATCTTGCCGACGGCGCCGCCGGGGGCGAGGTTGCCGTGGAGGACGCGGAGGTGGGTATCCGCCTTGATAGGTTGGTCCCAGGGGCGGATCACGTCTTGTTGGTCGGGATAGGATGGGTAAGACTTAACGTCCTTGAGGGATTCGGCGACGGTCTCGCCGGACACGGTTAAGCAATCGCCGTGGAGCAGGCCACGATCGAGTAGGATCTTCATCATCGGGCGGATGCCGCCGATGCGAATGAGGTGGGCCATGCCGTATTTACCGAAGGGTTTGACGTCGGCGAGGAGCGGCACGCGGTCGCCTATGGTCTTAAAATCCTGTAGGGTGAGTGGCACCTCGGCGCAGTGGGCGATGGCCAGAAGGTGGAGGATTAGATTGGTCGAACCGCCGAGGGCGAGGCAGACGGTGATAGAATTCTCAAAGGCTTTCCGCGTCAGGATATCGCGGGGCTTGATGCCTTTCTGGAGCATGGCCATGACGGCGGCGCCGGCGCGTTCGCAGTCCTCGCGTTTTTCTTTGCCGACCGCGAGTTGGGCGCTGCTGTTGGGCAGGCTCATGCCAAGAGCTTCGATGGCAGTGGCCATGGTGTTGGCGGTGTACATGCCGCCGCATGAGCCGGGGCCAGGTATGGCGCTCGCTTCTACGTCGCGCAGGCCGGCGTCGGAGAGTTCTCCTTTGGCGTGTTTACCGACGGCTTCGAAAACGGAGACGATGTCGAGGGGCTTTTGTTTATCGCAGTCAGAGGCGGCAAAGCCGGGGAGGATGCTACCGCCGTAGATGAAGACGGCGGGACGGTTGAGCCGAGCGATAGCCATCATGCAACCGGGCATGTTTTTGTCGCAGCCGCCGATGGCGACAAGGCCATCGAAGCCCTCGGCGGCGACGGCGGTCTCGATGGAGTCGGCGATAACATCGCGGGAAACGAGGGAGTAGCGCATGCCCTGTGTGCCCATGCTGATGCCGTCGGTGACGGTAATGGTGTTAAAATAGACGGCTTTGCCACCGGCAGCATTGATGCCTTTTTGCGCATGATCGCTGAGGTCACCCAAGTGGACGTTACACGGCGTCATGTTACTGGCGGAGGAAGCGACGGCGATTTGGGGCTTCTTGAAATCTTCGTCGGTGAAGCCGACGGCGCGCAGCATGGAGCGAGCGGGGGCGCGATCATTGCCGTCGACGACTATGGATGAGTGCGGACGGAGGGTATTGGCGGTTTTGCACATGGGAGAAAAAAAGAGGTTGAGGTGACAAGCAGACCCATCCGCGAAGAGGCGAGCAAGCGCGTTTGCGGGGCGTTTTAAGAGGTATTGAGCAGGAGTGGGGCGAGGGAGGGAGTTTTTCGTGGTTGCGTGAGGTAAATGCAGGCGCATTCACTCGTTAGGATTCTCCTCGCATGGCGTTTAACCTAAAAAAAGTTCTCAAGGCTCTGCTGCTGTCGTCCAACCAGCCGCTCTCAATCAAGGACATCCAAGGCGTCTTCACGCGCTTTCATGAGCAGCACACGATGCCGTTGCCTGGCATCGTGACCGACTACGCCGCACCCATCGAAACCGCTCGGCCGGACGAGGTGCCCGTGGCGCCGGAGGAATCCATCGAGGCGCCGATGTCTGAAGACATCGCGGCCGTGGAAGAACCGATCGAGGCGATCGTCGATGGCAGTGAAGACGCGGAGCTCTATCAGGATGTACCCTCGTTGATCACCACGGCTCAAATCCGTGAGGCGATGGATATGATTGCGGCAGAATTGCGCGCGGCCGACGAAGGACTTTTACTGATCGAAGGCTCGAGTGGTTATCGTTTGATGACTCAACCGCGTTTTGCGCGGTGGTTGCGGATTTTACGGCAGGAACCTCCGCCAGTGAAGTTGAGTCAATCCGCGCTCGAGACGCTTGCGGTCGTGGCTTACCGCCAACCCGTGACGCGCACGGAGATCGAGACAATCCGCGGGGTATCGGCCGAGGCTGGCGTGAATAAATTATTGGAACGGGATTTGATCTACATCGTAGGCCGAGCGGATCTGCCGGGTCGGCCGTTGCAATACGGCACAACGGATCGCTTTCTCGAATTTGCCGGCATGAAGTCGATCGACGAGCTGCCGGCCTCTGATGTGTTGAGTTCGCGCCAGATCGACGAGTGGTTGAAAAACGCCACGAACGCGCCTACGCCCACCGACGCCGACATGGGCCTGCCCGACGAGCAATTGCCCTTGGAGGCGGTGATCGCTGCAGAAGCAGAGGCCGTGGCGGCCACGACTCCGACCCCAGATGCCCCTGCGGCCGTGGAAGACGCCCCTTTGCCAGCGAAGGACCAAACCGAATAACCCTCTGCTTAACATGGAACTCGGACCGATTCGCGAAAAGATCGACCTACTCGACCGGCAGTTAGTCGAACTCATCAACCAACGCCTCACGCTCGCGGCCGAGATCGGTAAGATCAAGCGCAGCACCGGTGGCGAGATCTACGTGCCCGAACGCGAAGACGCGGTGTTTCGTAAGGTTTCTGGACAGAACAACGGACCCATCAAACACGACGCCTTGCGCGCAATTTACCGCGAGATTATGTCTGCGGCCATCGCGCTCGAGAAACCACTCATGATCGCCTACCTTGGGCCCGAAGCGAGTAACACGCACGCCGCGGCGATGAAGAAATTTGGTGCCAGCGTAGAATATCACGCGATGGCTACGATCGCGGATATTTTTACGGCGGTGGAAAAAGGCGAAGCCGATCACGCGGTAATTCCAATCGAGAATTCCACTGAAGGTAGCGTGCGCGAGACCTTGGACAGCTTCGTCGAGAGCGACCTAAAAATCGTTGGTCAAATTTATTTGGAAATCACGCACGCGCTCGTTTCGCACTCGCCGCTAGATAAAATCACGCACGTTTATTCCAAAGACCAGGCGTTGGCGCAGTGCAGATTGTGGTTGAACCGGCATTTGCCGCACGCGCAATTGGTTGAGGCTTCGAGTACCTCGCGCGCGGTCCAGATTGCCAAAGACGACCCGACAGCTGCAGCGGTCGCGGGTGAATTGGCGGCGGTACACTACGGCGTGCCCGTGCAGGCAAAAAATATTCAAGATAAGGCGGACAATACGACGCGGTTTTTTGTGCTCGGGCGCAAGGCGGCGGGTTCCGTGGGCGGCGGCAAAGACGTGACGAGCTTACTCGTCTCGCTCGGCGATGAGGCGGCTTCGCACTCGGGCGCTTTGTTGAAGATGCTGATGCCTTTGGCCGAGCGAGGCGTGAATCTTTCCAAGATCGAATCTCGTCCGAGCAAAAAGCGCCCGTGGGATTATTTTTTCTTCCTCGATGTGAGCGGTCATTACGAGGATGCGGCCATGAAGGCGGCGTTGGCTGAATTGCGCGCGTCTTGCCCAATGGTGAAGTGGCTGGGTAGTTATCCGGCGGTCACCTGAGTTTTTGGCCACTCAGCTTACGGGCGGAAAACAAATGAAGCCCAAGCACGCCTACGCGTAGCGCTTGGCCATCGCGGCATGAGAACACTAAAAAACGCAGCCGTTGCGGGCTGCGTTGGTGAGAGGAATCGGTAGCCCGATTAAGCGTGCTCGACGACGGCGACGCTGCGGTGTGGCTTGTCGAATTTGACGGTGCCGTCCTTCAAAGCGAAGAGCGTCCAGTCACGACCGATACCGACATTCTTGCCGGCGTGGGTCTTGCTACCGCGTTGACGGATGATGATTCCGCCAGCCCGCACGACTTCGCCGCCGAAAAGCTTAACGCCGAGACGCTTAGCTTTGCTGGAACGGCCGTTGGAGGTGGAACTTTGACCTGTTTTATGCGCCATGGTGGGTGGTTTCCTTTAGAGTTTGATGGATTCGATCTTGATGACGGAAAGCTCCTGACGATGGCCACGCTTTTTCTCGTAGCCTTTGCGCTTCTTCTTTTTGAAGACGATGACTTTATCACCGCGCTTGTTCTCGAGGATTTTGGCGGAAACAGAAGCACCGGCGAGCGTGGGCTTGCCGACTTTGTAATCAGCGCCTTCGCCGGCAGCGAGCACATCCTTGATTTCAATGATGTTGCCAGCCTCGGTCTTGGGGTAGCGATTGACGATGAGAACGTCGCCCTCGGTGACAGTGAACTGCTGACCTTGGGTCTTGATAGTGGCTTTCATAAATAAAACCGCTGAAAAAGCGGTTTTTGAAGCGTGAAAGCAAGGCTTTATTTGGTGAAATTACGGGAAGTAGGCAGAGTGGGTTCAGGAAATTCGGCAATTCCAGGGTGCGCCGCGTTGGCGACAGCGTAAGGCAGGGCGAATTTTACGGCTGCGGAAAGGTCGTATCCTCGGTGGCACCAGGCGTGTAACACACATGCAAAAAAGACATCCCCTGAGCCGGTGGCGGAAATTTCTTCGATCTGGGGCGGAGTAATTCCTGGAAGAGGTCCGGACTGATCGCGGAGTTGAATGAGGCGAGGGCCGTCAGTGACGATCCAGCGTTGAGCGACGGCGGAGGCGGGTAGATGGGTGAGATCGGGGGCGTGGGCGCGGAGTTCGTCGGCGTTAATTTTAACGAGCGCCACAGGACGTGCTATGAGCCACGCGAGCGCTGGGCCATAGGTATCCGCTACGAGGGTTCCACGGGCGATCCAGCGAGTGAGGGTGGCGCGGAGTAGATCGAAGTCGGGGGAAGTCCAGCCCGGGAAACTGCCGCAAAGGGCTAGGGTGAGCCCGTCGGGTTGGTCGTCGAGGAAATCCGCGCAGGCGCGCAGCGCGGCGGCGTCTGGCGGGGCATCGGGTCCGAGAAAGGTCGTCTCGGGTTGGCCTGAGGAACGTATGACGGTGCCGGTGCGGGTTGGCGTGGTGGAGGGGAAGGCGCGGAAGGTCAGGCCGGAGCGACGGAGCCACACGAGGCATTCCTCGCCGGTGGAGCCGCCAGTGAAGCCAAGGGCGGTATTGGGTGCGCCGAGGCGTGTGAGCATTTTGGCAACGTTGATTCCTTTGCCTCCGACTTGGAATGTTTCGGCGGTGGCGCGTTGAGTACGGCCGGTAGTCCAGGTTGGAAACGTGAGGGTGCGTTCCGCGAGGAGGTTGCCCGTGAGGGTAAATAGCGGCGGGGGCGAGTCGGTCATGCGGGCGGCGGGCGTGAATGTAGCCTTGGCGCCTCGCGCGCGAGGGAAACAAAAAACTGCAACGGTTGTTGCGGTTTTCGTGGTGAGCGGGCGGCAGATCGCCTGCGTTTTTTGGTGCGACCCACGGAACGTCGGTTGCGAATCCAAGACTTCATCGGTTCCGCGACGAGGCGTTGGCTTGAACTTACGCCGCGCCCCATCAAGGCCGTCAGCTTGCTAGAGTATTTCTAAATAGGCTACTTTACGGTGCGCGACATCGCTGAGTTTCACTCGGGCATAGTTGTTGAATTTTCCGGCGCCGGATAGTCTCCTGCAAAAACAAGGTTACCGGGATTCGCGGAAAGCCGTTGCGAGTATTTGCCGGAAAACAATGACCGTGGGTTGCCATTTTCCCTGCATCGCGGATTCCGCGGCGTCCTCATATCCGCCGCCCGGGCGTGTTCTCGGACTCACGAAGGGTGTAAATCCGTATCTCATGCCGAGACTATTCGCCCAAAGACGCGCCGTTCGACCGTCACCATTGAGAAATGGATGGATGCGGACCCACTCGTAGTGCGCCCATGCACACACATCGATAACCGCGGCCAGCTTGTCGACATCAAGCGCAGTTCCGATTGGAATCAAAGCGTCCAGTCGTGAAACCGCTGTCTGCAGCACTCGTTCAAAGTTAACGAGCGCCGGAACCACGTCGATTGATGACATACCGCGACGCGAGCCAATCTCCGCCTCGATATTTTCGAGCCCTGGCTCGCCGCGAAATTTTCCGACCGCATTGATATTGGGGACGGTCAGACCGGTGAGAAATTCCAGATGCCAGCTGCGTGCAGCCGCAAGACTTGGTTTAACACGGCGGCGCGCGTCATCCCGAATCCGATGGAGCAAGCCGCGCGGATTGTGCCCCAACTTCGGGCTGTCTTGGTCCCAATCAGGCATGGAGCAGGCCGCGAATTTCCGCCTGCACAGCGCCGGCCGGACGTCCCTCTAATGGATCTGCGCCGGCCTGCGCGACCTCATCGTTTACCAATCTCTCAATTGCGCGTTCAAAATTCGGGTCGCTGCGCTGATATTCCTTCAACGAATTGATCACGCCTTCCATCTCTTGGACCAGTTGGTTAGATCGTTCCTGAACGAAGCGACTCACCGCTTCGTTCATCAATTTGTTCTTCGGCCGGTGGAAGAAATACTCGCCACATTTCTAAGCGAATTGATGAGTCAAACGCGCTTCTACCTTGACCTTATGGGTCGGTGCTGCGTTATTACACTCGTACCCACTTATCAATGGTCCTCGAACTTAAATTACGCAAAATTGGAAATTCCGTCGGCATCGTATTGCCCAAAGAAGCCTTGGCGCGGCTAAATTCCGCAGAGGGCGGTACTCTCGTACTGACCGATGCACCTGATGGTAGCTTTCGGATTGCGCATAATCAGGCCGACTTCGCGCGGCAAATGAAAGCGGCCGAGGATGTGATTCACCGGTACCGCAACACGCTTCGGGAACTGGCAAAATGAACGATCCGGTCTGGATCTTGCCGGAGGTGGTTCGCGCCCTCCATGACCGTCTATTGTCCGAGTTCGGCGGTGGTGCTGCCATTCGGGATGCCGGCATGTTAGAATCCGCCCTTTCCCGCCCCTTGCATCGATGGACCTATGGCTCTCCCGGCGTCCCCGAATTGGCCGCCGCTTATGCGTTCGGGCTAATACGTGATCACCCTTTTGTGGACGGCAATAAACGGATCGGTTTTACGACCGCAGTCCTTTTTCTTGAACTTAATGGATATACTTTTGCGGCTGCAGAGGTCGATGCCACCATACAAACTCTGGCCCTAGCGGCACATGACTTGGATGAAGCTGGGTATGCCGCATGGTTGGCCGCTAATAGCAAACCGCGGGGATCGGCGCTGAGAAAACGTAATCCACGAGGAAAGAGTAGCAGTCCGTGAACTTCCCGCTTGGTTCAATACTTCGTTACAGGCCGCATTTTCCAGCCCCTTCAACGGCCTTAGGCGCGCGCCAGCCGTTCTTCCGCTACCTCTGATAGAGGTCGATGTTGGGTTTAGGGCTCCTTGCTCATTGCAGCGATTAGCTTGGGACTGCGCTTCGGGTGGGCGACTAGCGGCGTTTGCTGGGGGCGCGGTAAAAGACGTAATTAATCAAGAAATCCAAGCCGAGGACGCCACCAAGGGTGCGGATGTTGCGCATGGCGCCGAAGACCATCGTGAGCGAGCCTGCCGCAGGCTCGTGGACGCGTAGCAATATACCCGCCGCGACTAGAGACAGGAGCGGTTGGAGTAAAAAGCAAACGTGGTAAACTGCGAGGTCGTCGCTCCAGCGGGCGAGCGCCCATTGTAAAAGGCCACCGCCGATGATTGGTGCGACGGCGGCGACGAGCGAGGTGATCGCGAGATTGAAACCGATCGCGAGGTTCTTCGCTTCTACGGGAAGTAGGCGCAGAAGGAGCGTAAATTGCCCTAAAATGAAACATGCGCTCGTGAGCCCACCGAAGACCCACATGCCGTAGAGTAATTCACGGTTGGCGGGCGTGATGAAACACCAGAGAAAATTTTGGAGCTGCCAGGTGATCAGGGCAAACGTCATGACGGGCTTGTTGCCAAAACGATCAAGCAAACGCCCCCACGCGGGCAGCGCGAGCGCGCCACCTAGGGCGGTGAGCGTGGACAAAATGCCGACGTCGAACGCCGAAAAGTTGAGCTGCTCAAACATGAACACGTGATAAAATGGTCCGAAACAATTTGCCGCAAACGACCAGACGGAACCGAACACCATGAACAGCAGAAACGAGCGGCTGCGTTGGAGCACCTGGAATTGTTCTCTCAAGGTAAGCACGGGTGCGATCGTCCGTGGCAGGCTGCGCGTCGGTGCGATCCATTGCCAATAAATCGAGTAGATTCGTACGAAACACGAAACTGCGATTACTACCTGAAAAGCGGCAATCGCGTAGTTCCAGTGCGCGAGCGTCCAGCCTGCAAAAAATAAAAATGCCAGCGTGGAGAACTGAAGGTAAGCGTTACGACGGGAAAAATATTTGCCGCGCAGCCGGGCGGGAACCCATTCTTGGACCCAAGAATTCCATGAGACGCCGGCTACGGCAGCAAAACAGCTGGAGATGAAAAACCAGAGAGTTAGCCAACGCGCGGCTACGGTAGCGTCCGTATGTGGTATCCACGGCAAACCGATCCCTAGCATAATCCACAGGACTAGATGGGTGCACGCGGCGGTTACAGTTACCGTCTTGGGTGGGCGCCAACGCGCAATAAAGGGGGCAGCAAAAATCTGAAAGAAATTAGCGATGAACGGCATCGCCGTGAGTAGGCCAATAGCCGGTTTAGGTAGGACGAAGGCTTTGGTTACCAGCGCGGTGATGAAGACATTGACCGGCAGCGACATCGTGACGATGGGCATGGCGACAATACCGTCGGCCGTGCACAGCCGGAAGCTGCGGGCTAGATCGTCTTTTTTTTTAGTAGCGGAGGTGGTCGCGGTGGTGGCGTTCAACGTAGAAAGGCGCGCAATCAAAGGCCACGCCGCAGATAATCAAAGACAAACGGTGCTCTTCCAGCGAAGTGTTTTCGGTTGCTCGAGCTGCAGCCGACCTTGCTAGGGTATAGCCAGCAGGGAGTTAATGGTGGTTTGGGCGCTCGCCAAGGTGATGCTCGAGACGGCCGAGCTGGATTTTAACCAGTGAACGTGGGGTGCGGGTGGAGCCCAAATAATAGGATCGGTGGGGCCAAAAAAAAGGAGGCTCAGCACGGAGCAGGCGGCGGCGAGATGGCTGATTCCGGAGTCGTGGCCGATGAACAGACGGCAGGTGGATAATTCGCGGATCAGGGTTTCGAGCGGGAGTTGGTGAGCGGCGGTGCCCAGTGGGGCAAGGGTGAGGCGAGTGGCGGTGCTTTCCGCTTCGCCGGTGATGATAAGCAGTTCGGCGTGATAGGTGGAGCGAAGCCAAGCGGCGAGTTCGAGCCAGCGCTCGAGCGGCCAATTTTTTTGCGGTGAGCCGCTGCCGGGATGAATCGCTATGCGGCAGTTTGGGGTTGGCGCGGTTCGCTCGGCCAGTGGGTAAAACGCGCTAGGAACGCTGATGCCGAGCTCTCGCATCGGGGCGAAGTAGTGGACGGCGGCGGGCGCGCAGGTCGGATGAGCGGGTGCGCTTAGAAATGTCTGCGCGGGATGAAGCGGGAAGTGGTGGGCTAGGTCGGCGTCGGGGTCGGGCCAGAAATTAAGGATGACATCAAAGCTCGCGAGCCAGCTCGCGAAATCAGCGTGGAGCGAGGCGCGTTCGTAGAGCATAGCCCAGCGGGCTTCGTTTTGGGAATGGACTGCGTCGATCAGGCCGCGGGTGACGGCCAGAGCTGCGGCGGAAGCGTTGCCGGCTAGCTCAATGCGCACCTTTGGCGCTTGTAGGCGCAGTGCTGCGAGCGCGGGGAGGGTAACGATAAAATCACCCAGTGCGCCTCCTCTAAGGACTAATACGCGGCGCATCGGAGGTTGGAGCGCTCGGCGCTTGATAGGAAATGAGCGTAGCTATGCCGGAACCGAATTTGAATTCTACTTCAAAGCGAACCGGTAAGCGGCGCGGATCGTTTTGCGCAATCCAGACGCGGACCGCCGTGCCACGTTTAAACATGCCTTTGGGCGGAGTCTTTTCCATGCGAGGCTCAAGCACTAGAGTGCTGAAAGCGCCGAGCGGAGTGGTGATGGACTCGTAGCGCACGGCGTGGATCGTAAGCTCGTAGGCTTCCTCTTGAAAAAGGACCAAAGCGTCGCGGTGTTCGCCGGGTTTGAGGTCCCAAGTACGGGTATTGATGAGGCAAAGGATGAGGTCGAGGGGTTCGCCTGCGGGTAGAGCAAAATCGAGGTTTTTAGCGGGATTGAATTCATCGCGATAAAATGCCGTGCGAGTGGCGTAGTCGAAGGTGGTAACGTTACGGGTGTTTTTTTTGGAAGTGGTGCTGGTTTCGAGGTGTGAGCGGAGTTGGCCGTTGTTTGCATCTACCAAAGCTTCAGCGCGGGCGTCGAAAGCGAAGAGGGCGCGCGCTAGTCCGCGGGTGGAGGTCGTAGTTACGGTAAGAAGGTGTGATGGGGCAGATTCTAGTGTGGAACTTTCGGTGAAGATTTTGATCTCACCCGCGTTGCTAAAGAGGCTCCAGCCAACGCGGTAGTTCAGCGCTTCGCCGGGTCGGAGAACGGGTTGCGCGGCCAGTGGCGTGAACGCGAGTGCAAGCCGTAAAAAATACAGGAGCCGGATGGAGGTCATGCTGGCGAGGACGATTGAGATATTGGCCTAGCAGGTGTGATCAGGCGAGTGGGAGTTCGGTTTGAAAATCCGTACCGATGGGCTGGGCCGCAATGCCGCGCGCGCGCAGGGTGGCGGCGAAGGGTTTGGCGAAGCCGTGAAGGGTATAGACACGTTTGGGTTGAACGAGTTCGACGTAGCGCAGCAGCGATGGGTAATCGGCGTGATCGGAAAGCGGGAAGGCTGCGGCGTGCTGCTGCCCGTGAAAGGGGCGAGAGTCGAGGGCCCAGCCGGTAATCGAGGCAGTGCGCGGAGCGCTAATACGCTTCAGAAGGCCAGAGGCGTGGGGTGGGCAGATGACGACGTGGCCGGAGTGAGTGGCCGCGTCGAATTCGGTATGCTCCGGGAAATCGAGCCCAAGTTGCGCGCAGATGCGTGTGAGCCGGTGGGTCTCCGATTGAAGCATGATGGGCAGTCCTGATCCGGCGAGGGCGCGCAGGACTTCTTGGCTCTTACCGAGACTATAGCATAGCAACACCGGCGTGGCCCCAGTGGCGAGGGTCTCACGGCAAAAGGTGACGATGTTGGTGATGATTTCAGCGATGGGGGGAAAGACGTAACGTGGCAGCCCAAAGGTGGTCTCCATAATAAGCGTATCGGCCCGCGGGGTGAAGCAGGGTTCGGCGGCGTGGCTTGGGAGGAGTTTGAAGTCGCCGGTGTAAAGCAGCGATCCGTGCGTGGAGTGTTCGAGGAGGATCTGAGCGGATCCATAAATATGGCCTGCGGGATGCAGTGTGACCGTACACTCGGGGGTCAGTTGTTCGGTTTGTCCGAATGGCAAAATATGCTCCAGGCGTTTTTTGCTCGGCAGACGAGCGCGCATCAGCCGGGCGGTTACGCGTGTGCAAATGACCTCGGCGTGACGCGCCATGTGATCGGAGTGCGCGTGGGAGACGAAGGCGCGCTCGGCTCGACGGGTCGCGTCGAGGGACCATCCGATCTGGGGCAAATGAACACCCTGTTGAAACTGAATTTCCCAAGCCATATCCCACGCAAAGGGCCAGACCCACGAAACGAAAGACGAAAGGCGACCAAGAGTTAATTAATTCACGATGGTTTCAATGTCCTGCTGGAATATCAATTAAGGCCTAGGGCTGAAAGTAGGATGAGCAATAACATCGCCACTATCGTGACGATCCAATACCAGGCCAGCCGGTTAGAACTGCGGCGCTTGGGAGGCGTGAGCTCGGTGTCGGTTTCGGGCAAGTCGAGTCCGTCGTAGATCGAGCTTTCGCGCCAGCCAGTACGCTCGTCGGCCCCGCACTCGCGGCACGCGTGCGCTTGGGGTGGAACTTCGGCGCCACATTGGGCGCATTCCGAGGGAGGCAAGGAAGCGTGTGCCACGGGAGATCAGGTGGCGAAATATTTATGTTTGGCCAGGCGCCATGCCGTCACAAAGAACGCCGTTAGAGGAATTGCTAGTACCATCCCCAAGACGCCATCGAAGGCTGTACCCCAAAAGAAAATCGCTACGATAATTGTGACCGGATGCAGCCCGGTGCGGGCGCCCATTATTTTCGGGGTGAGTACCCAGCCCTCAATGAGTTGTACGACAATTTTTACCGCTACCACGAGCCCAACGAGTTTCCAGCCCCCTTCGGGTTGAAGGAATGCTAGCGGCAAAGTGATCGCGATGCCGATGATACTACCTAGATAAGGCACGATGTTGAGCACGCCGACGCCTAGCCCAATGAAGAGGCCAAATTTTAATCCTATGACACTAAATCCAATTGCGAGCATGGCGCCCATGATGAGGCCGATGAGCATTTGGCCGCGAAAAAAGGAAGCGACGATGCCAATGAATTCACGCACCAGAAAGACGAGGTCTTCGCGTAGTGCGGGCTTTAAAAATGGAAGATGGTTAGGGAGGTTTTTCGTCGGATCGCCACCCTCGGATAGCAGAAAGAAAAACAGGTAGACAGGAACGATCGCGAGGTGGGTCGCGAAGGCCCCAATGCCAAGGAGTCCTCCTCCAGCGGAGCGCAAAGTAGGGAGCGAATACTTTAACAAATTCTGGAATTCGCCTCCCAAGTTTTCAGCCATTTGGCGGATGAGCGGATTGGCGAGTTGCCGTTGGGCAAAGGTTACCCAGTCCGGATAATGCGTTTCGATGTAGAGACCAGCTTGTTCACCCATAGTAGGCGCGTAGCCGATAAAATCGAGGACCTGATCCACTAAAGGCGGCAGTAGGAGCAAGAGCGTGCCGGCGCATATTAATAAAGCGGTGCCGTAAATCACCACGACCGCTGTCGTTCGGCGTAGATGCAGCCACCCAATGATCAAATCTACAATGGGACGTAGCATCAACGCGAGCACTCCGGCTACGGCCAAAGGCCAGAGCACACCGGAAAAAAAACTGACCATACGCCCGAGAGCGATGAAGGCGATGATCACAAGTGCTAGAGCACTAAATACGGCGGTAAGGCTCAGAGCGAAACCAACCGTGCGGCGCTGACTAGCGGTTAGAAGCGAGGAGCTGGACAAAAATTCAGGTGCGCCGGACATGGCGCTGAGGTTTGGCCTAAGGGCAGCGTTTTGACGAGCGCGGAAAATTTGCAGCTCAGGTCATTTATGCCACTTGGTCGAAGCGGACTCGGATAGTGGCTGATGGCGCCAAAACCAACGGGCCATCGCGGGTAGTAGAATGATCGCGCCCAGCATGTTTACTAAAAACATGAACGTGAGTAATATGCCCATGTCGGCTTGAAATTTGAGATCGGAAAAAATCCACAGGCTGACCCCAATCGCAAGCGTTAGGCCGGTAAAGACGATCGCCGCGCCGGTGTCTTTGTAGGCAACGATCATGGCGTCTTCAAAGTAGGCACCTGATTTCAGAGCTGTTTCCAGTCGCGCGAAAAGGTAGATGCCGTAATCCACCCCAATACCGACCCCGAGGGCTACGACTGGAAGCGTGGAGGTTTTTAGGCCGATCTCTAGGTAAACCATGACCACGTAGGCTAGAAAACTCACGATCCCCAGTGGCACGACGATACACAAAGTCGCAGCAAACGAGCGAAAAGTGATCAAACATAACGCCGCTACCGCGCCGAATACCCATAGCAAGATGGGAGTTTGTGCAGAGGCGACAACCTCGTTGGTCGCGGCCATCACACCGGCGTTGCCACTGGCTAGTAGAAATTTAGCCTTGGGCGAAGGATGGGTCGCGGCGAAGGTCTCGGTTGCGGCCGTGACGGCGCGAAGTGTCTCGGCTTTGTGGTCGGATAGAAAAATTAAAATCGGCATCACGCTGCTGTCCGCGTTGAGCAGTCCGGTCGCTGTTTCGATGGGAGAAACGCATTGAGCGAGGGCCTGAGGTTGGCGCGGAAGCACGCGCCACTTGAGTGAGCCTTCGTTAAAGCCGGCGTTGATGGTCTTGGCGGCGGTTGTGAGGCTGACCACGGATTGGACGCCGGAAATGGCGCGGATATGGCCCTCAAATTGATCCATAAGCGTGACGACGTCGTGATCGACGCAACCATTGGGTATCGTCTCAACAATCACTGAGAGTACATCGACGCCGATACTAAATTTTTCTGTGATGACACGGCTGTCGTTGTTGTAACGCGAATTTTGGCTAAGCTCGGGGACGCCGGCTTTAGTGTCGCCGATGCGGACATGCTCCGCTTTGAAATAGGCCCAGACGCCGAGGGCGAGAGAGACGAATACGATTGCGAGTGACGGGCCGGGTTTAAGGGCGCGGCCTAGGCGGGCCCAGCGCGCATCCGTGCGTTGGCGGCCAGCCTTGACCCAGTGCGCATAACTTTCGGGTAGATGCAGGTAGGAAAGTAGAATCGGCAGGAGGAAAAAATTGGTGATGATAATAACTCCCACCCCGAGGCTGGCCGTGATCGCAAGCTCGTGGATGGAGGTGATTTTGATGACCATCATCGTAATGAATCCGATGATATCGCAGATGAGGGCGACCATTCCTGGAGCGATGAGTTGGATGAAGGCGTTGCGTGCGGCCGTTTTGCCGTCATGACCGGCGAAGATCTCGTTACGGAATGTGCAGATTTTTTGGACCCCGTGGCTGACGCCGATGGCGAAGACGAGGAAGGGGACTAGGATTGAAAACGGATCGAGCCCGTAGCCTAAAGCAGTGAGCCCCCCGAGTTGCCAGACGACAGCCACCAGCGAGCACAGCACGGGAGCAAACGCGAGTTTCCAGCGCCCCGCGTACTCCCACACTAGTAAGCCGGTGACAATGATGGAAATACCGAAGAGTAAAATCACGTTGCGCGCTCCCTCAGAGATATCGCCGATAACTTTGGCGAAGCCGATAATGTGGACGTTGACCTTGCCTCTGGAGTCGGCGGTCACTCGAGATCGGATTGCTTCGAGGGCGGCGGCGACTTTGGCGTAGTCGAGTTTCTGTCCGGTGCTGGGGTCAATTTCGAGCAGCTGGGCGCTGACTATAGCCCCGGTAAAATCATGGGCGACGAGTTGGCCGAGTTTTCCCGATTTGATGATGTTGTCGCGAACTTTGGCAAAGCCGGCGCTCGTGGGCGCAAAATCAGCAGGGATGACATTGCCTCCGGCGAAGCCATCTTCAATGACCTCGATAAAGCGTACGTTGGGTGTGTACAGTGACTGGACTTGAGCACGGTCGACGCCGGGCAGATAGTACGCCTCGTCGGTGACGGATTTGAGCGTTGAGAAATAAGTGGCGTTGAAAATGTCGCCCTGGGCCGGGACCAGTGCAATGAGCACGCGGTTGGCGCCGCCAAAGTCGCTCTGATATTTGGTGAACGTGCGGATGTAGGGGTGATCGAGCGGGAGCGACTTGTTAAAGCTGGCGTCGACGCGGAGATGGGCGGCGGACCAAGCCATATAGCCGGTCAGTAGCGTGAAGCTGATAATAAGCGGTGTACGCCAGCGGAACAGCCAGTGAGCGAAGCGTTCGATCATGGTTGTGGGGACCGGGCGGGGATTGTGAATACTGTGGCTCCGGCTTCACCGAGGGCGAGGATGCGGCCGTCGGCGAGCTCGATCAGGGTTGCGATCGCGCTGGTGAAAGGAACGGTTTGGGCCGCCACCGTGCGGGCTTGGTCGTGGCTGGCGAAAAAGGCGCGGGCTTGGCCGGCGAATAGCACGGTGTCGTTTTTAAGTTTGAGCGCACTGGCAAGTAGGACGCGTTCGCTGACGGAGATCAGGTCCCAGGTTTGCCCGTCGTCCTCGCTGCGGTAGAGACGGCCGCGCAGGCCGTGGGCTACCAGAGTGTTTTGAGCGAGTGGCAGGATGCCGTAGAAGGATCCGTCGTAGGGAGATTCGATGGGTTGCCAGGTGGTTCCGCTATCTTTTGAGCGAAGTAAGGTGCCGCGCTCGCCAGCCAGGTAAAGGGTCCCCGTGGGGCCGCGTGTGATGCGATTGAGGTGAAGGTCCTCGGCTAAAATTTTACGCCGGTGCCAGCTGGCGCCGGCATCGGTTGTTTCTACGTACAGACCATAGGCGCCGATGGCGATGATGTGCCGAGCATTGACTGCAAGGACGTCTAGAAAGGATTCGGTGAGGTTATCGCTTTGCCAGGATTTTTTCCAGGTGCGGCCGGCGTCGCTGGTGGTCATGATGATAGCGTCGTGGCCTACAGCCCAAGCGTGGGTGGCGTCAGGACCGAAACTAATGCCGGTGAGGGTGGCTGTGTAACCGGCAGGTAGGCACGCGGATTGCCAGGTGAGGGCGGAATCAGCGGAATATAGAATGGTGGCCCGTTCTCCGACGACAATGAGGTTGGTCGGATTGGGTTGGGCGCCGGCGAGCAGGAGCATCCTTGGCATCACCTCGGCGGCGCGGGTACTTAAGACCAACGCGGTTAGAAATAGGCCGTAAAAAAAGCTCGATCGGTAAATCGGGCTCCACCCGGTGAGTGAACGAGGTGGCATGAATCGCGGGCTAAAACCAGATGCCAGTAGGGGCAGGTCATAGACCTGCCGCAACTTTATCGGATACCGTCGCGCCGGAGGGCGTCGGCGGTGTAATCGGCGGGGGTGCGCTTAATGCTGAAGTCGTACATAGCATTTTCGTTGTCGAGGCCAACAACTAGGTAACGACCAGCGATCAGATCGGTGTGTACCTCTAGGGTGCTCCAGAAAACCTGGGCCTCGTAGTAATTGATGCAGTGCGCTTCGGAAACGCGCCACATTTGCTCGCGGGAGTCGTATTGATCGACCGCCAGAATTTGCCAGGAGTCTTCGTCGAGGTAGAAAGTGCGGCGTTTGTAGATGTGCGAGGCGCCAGGCTTGAGTGTGGCTTCGACGATCCAGACGCGGTGCAGCTCGTAGCGGGCGAGGTCTTGGTTAAGGTGAAGGGGCTTGAGGATATCTGCATACTTAACCGAGTCGCTATGGAGTTTGTAAGAGTTGTAAGGAACGATCATCTCGCGTTTGCCGATGAGCCTCCAGTCGTAGCGGTCGGGGGCTCCGTTATACATGTCGAATTGGTCGCTAGTGCGCATGCCGTCTGCGGCCGTACCAGGGTTATCGTAGGCAATGTCAGGAGCGCGGCGCACGCGGCGTTGCCCCGTGTTGTAAACCCAGGCACTGCGTTTTTCTTTTACTTGGTCGATGGTCTCGTGGGCGAGCAGTATGGTGCCAGCTTGGCGGGCAGGTGCAGTCACAGCCTGTTTGTAATAGACCAGAATGTTTTCGAGTTGGGCGGCGGTTACATCGGGTCGCGCGTAGTTAAATAGAAATTCGTCTTCAAACTGGACGAGCGTGTAACTACCGTTGCGGGTGGGGGCAGCCTGGGCGATGTGGCGGGAGGCGGACACGCCGCGGTAACGGGCGAGGTGATTCCACATTACTTCAAGGGCGCTGGCGGGTAGAGGGAAGGGGATGCCGGTGAGAGCGTTTTCGAACGAATTGCCGTTATTGGCGAGGGTGCCGGTAGTGGCGTTGGCTTTGGTGGCGTCGTAGATACGCTGAGGGGCGTTGGCGCTGCGGCGGGTTGGGTAGACGATAAGTTTGTAGTCAGGGTAGGCTTTGAGCAGTGATACCGACCCGGCGGTAAGTTTGGTTTCGTATTGGCTGAGGTTGGACGGCGTTACCGTGTAGAGGGGCTTATCCGCCGCAAATGGGTCTTGGTGGTGGTCGCCGATCTTATAGCCAGCGGGCGGGGTAAGGATGCCTCCGTTCCAGGCTGGAATGGTGCCGTCGGTATTACCAGCGGTCTCGGCCCCTAAGGGGGTGAGATCTGCACCGAGACGGGCGGCTTCGAATGGTTTAACCGCAGCGTGGACGGATAGGACAAAGAGGGCGAACAGGGACGAGAGGAGTAGTCTTTTTTTCATCGAGTAGCGGGGATTCGTCGTGGCTGTGGGTAACCTTTTTTAGAAGGAGTATTTGATCGTGGTGGACACGTAATCGCGGTCGGAGAGTAGGTTGTAGCGACCTGCGTCGAAGAAGTTTACGTAGCGAATTTCGAAGGACCAAGCGTTTTGGTAGGTGAACTCGACGGCGATGTTGGTGCTCTTGCGTTGAGATAGGTAGTTGCCAAGGGGCAGGGGCGTGTTGCCTTTGACGTCGTGGGTTAACGCTAAGGAGGGTGACACGTTTACGTTGGCAAATACGTTGGTGTAATCGAGTCGGCCGGCGATTTGGTAGCCCCAAGAAAATTTATCGGCGAACGCTTCGCTTGGGGTTGCAGGATAGGCACCGTTCCCCGTGTTGATCATGGTGGCGGCGTTGGCGCTGGTGAAGGTGGCGGGAGCGTCGTAGCGCAGGACGTCTTTGGGTGGGAGGTTAGCCCAGACGCCACCGATTTCGCCAACGAGGGTGAACTGTTGTGAGCCGAGAACAGGGCCGAAGACTTTGGTGAGGGTGGTCTGAGCCGTGGTCACAGAGTGGCGGCGGAAGCCAGAAATTTCGCGTCCATATTGGCCGAGATAATTGCCGACTTGGTTGTTGGCGCCAAAGGCCGGATTGAGCGTAGAGAGTGCGGCGAACAGGATTTCGACGTCGTCAACTTGGAGGGGTTGGTCTTTTTTGTAGGAGACTTCGCCCTGCCAAGAGATGCCGGTTTTGCCAAGGGAGGTATTGAAGCTGAGACCGTACATGTCGATGCCTTCGGGATATTCGGTGAAATAGCGGCCCGTGGCGGCAGCGGTCAGTAGGGCGATGGATTTGGCCCCGCTAATGGCGGCTTGGGTGCTGGCTGCTTGTAGAGTAGCGATTTGGGTGGAGTTGAGGGCGGCAGGATTGGTCTGTGAGACCACTATAAGTTGGTAAATGCTGGCGGCTTGGGCGGCGGCAGTGGCCGCGGGTAGTCCGGCGCGCATGAAGACAGCCGTCAGCGGTCCGGTGAGGTCGGTGTTGATGGCGCTGGTTGGGGTGCGGGCACTGATCAAGGGCGAACGGTTATGATATTTGGCGTAGTACAGACCGATGTCGGTATTGTTTAGCGCGTGGGCTTGGTAGTGAGCCGCGATCCCATACTGGGTGAAATTGTTACCTTCGCGATCATAGTCACGTGGGATAACGCCCAGGGTGCCGCTGTCGGCGAGCGATCCGAAGCCCAGGTAAACGTTTTGGCCGCCGCGGCTAGCGAAATCGTTGGTCGAAAAATAAGTACCGGCAGGTTCGAGCTCGTTGCGACGGAATTCCAGCAGCCAGAACGGCTCGACCGTGAAATCTTTAGTAAGGCCGATGGAGGCCTTGAGCATGTTAACGGGGAGAAAAGCTTCTTTCAGCTCGGCGCCTGGCACACGGAGTTTGGAAAGTTCGATGGGGTTAACGACGTTAATTCCGTTCGGAATGAAGGTGCTTTCGCCCAAACTAAGTACTTGGCGGCCAAAGCGCAGGTCCACCGGTATGTTATTGGCGGCCTCAAATTTGGTGAGGACATAGGCGTCGAGTATCTGAGCGCCACTAACGACGCGCTCTTTTGCTTGGTAACTGAGATTGGTGCGAACCGTGTCCTCGGATTTTAAGTCACGGAAATAATAACCACGGGCGAAGCCGGCAAAATTGCGATAGCGCAGCTCGAGGTCATGCGAACCTTTGAGCAACTCGGAGACCCAGCCTTTCTTGTAATTGAGGTTGCCATCATCGGTGTTGACGGAGGTTTGTAGGCCGGGGATGCCATCATAAGTATTCGACGTGGAGTAGTAGGCAGCGCTGGGGTCTTGCAATCGGTACATAGCACCGATCGAGATCGTGGAGTCGAAGCTGCCCTTGAGCTCGCCGTACGTGAATTGGAAGGCCTGCACCGTCGTGGCGGAGGCAATAATCGCAAGGGCGGCTACGGCCTTCAAGCCGAGGTGGCGGGCGGAAATGATACAATTCAAGGAAACGTGGTTCATAAAAAGTGTTTGATAGCTGTAGGCTTGATCAGAGGCACGAAAACCGTCGCTAAATAGAAGTCCGCGATAGCTTTTGCGCTTGGGGGTGAATCATCCATTACAAAATGAATCCGCCACTGCCCCATCAAGGGCGAATTTGGGGCCGAGTAGGGGCAGGGATTGCTTAGGGCGTTGACCCGTGCTGGGCATGCATAAGCTGGCTCTACTCCATGCAGGCTGCCACCCACATCCACGTCAAAGGCGCCCGCGAGCATAACCTGAAGAACCTCGATCTTCGGCTGCCGCGCGGAAAACTCGTGGTCATTACTGGGCCGAGTGGATCGGGTAAATCCTCGTTGGCCTTCGATACGATTTACGCGGAGGGCTATCGCAAATACATGGAAAGCCTGTCCACGCAGGCGCGCCAAGTCCTTGACCAACTCAAGCGACCGGACGTCGATTTCATTCACGGTCTTTCCCCTGTTCTCGCCATCGAGCAACGCACCGGCGGTGGCTCCCCGCGCAGCACCATCGCCACGGTCACCGAAATCGCCGACTATGCCCAGCTTCTCTGGGCGCTCGCCGGTGTCCAGACCTGCCCTAAAGACGGCGGCCGGGTTGTCCAACGCTCGCTCGATGACAACGTCCAACGCGTCCTCGCGGAATGCCCGGGCGAGCGCGTCGTCTTGCTCGCGCCTTTCATGCGCGCGAAGCCTGCTGTTCTCCGCGATGAATTGCCTCGCGTGCGTCAGCGTGGTTTCCAGCGAGTCCGGCTGGATGGGGAAATTAAAAACCTCGACGACCCGAAACTTATTCCTGCCGGAGTCGGCACGAAGGAGATGACCGTCGAACTTGTGATCGACCGTCTGGTCGCGGGCGCTGATCAGCGCAGCCGTCTCGCGGACTCTCTCGAGCTCGCGTTTCGTGAGGGTAAGGACCGCGCTATCGTACTCGCTCAAAAAACCGCAGATTCTGCTTGGCGCGAAGTGGCACTCAGTCAATCGCTCGCGTGTGAACTTTGCGGCGATATTTTCGAGAAACTTACTCCGCGCCATTTTTCATTTAACCACAGCGACGGCGCTTGCGGCACATGCGGTGGGCTCGGGCGTAAATTGCGCTTCGTGCCGGAGTTGATCGTCGCCGATCCAGAAAAATCGGTGCGCGGCGGCGCTCTCAAACCCTGGCGTATCGGTGGAAAAAACCTTATTATCAAACATAACGCTCTGCTCAAACAGTTAGCCGAGCAGTTGCCCTTCGACGCAGATAGGCCCTGGAAAGATCTGCCTGCTAAAACGCGGGACGCTATTTTGCACGGTGCTGGGTCGCGAGAATTTGCCTTCAAACTCCGTCGCATGCGCGAGGCTAAGGCGATGCCTTTTGCCGGTGTGATTGCTGATCTCGAGGAAAGTTTTCGTCATACTGACAGCGAGGGATTTCGCGCGCGGCTTACGACATTTATGGTCAGCGGCGAGTGCCCGGAATGTCACGGTGCTCGACTCAATGCCCGCAGCGGCGCAGTCCGCGTGGCGGGCCGCACGTTTCCTGATTTCATGCGACTGGATATCGGTGAGGCTCACGCCTTCGCGCGTGACGTGTTAGCGCTTTATCGTGAAAATCCGGCGCTCGGTGATGTCGTTGTGGGTATTGAGCAGCGGTTACATTTTCTTCTGGAAACAGGCCTAGGCTACCTGACGCTTGAGCGTGATTATGCGACGCTTTCGGGTGGCGAATCCCAGCGCGTGCGTCTCGCTACCCAGCTTGGCATGGGACTGATCGGTGTCATCTATGTGCTCGATGAGCCAAGTATCGGCCTGCACGCACACGATAATCAGAAATTGATCGAAACGCTTGTGGCGTTGCGCGATCGTGGCAATACGGTGCTCGTTGTCGAACACGACGAAGACACGATGCGTGCAGCTGACGAGATTTTGGAACTCGGTCCAGAAGCTGGCCTCGAGGGTGGACGCATTCTATTTCAAGGTCCGCCAGGCTTGTGCGCCGTGCAACCACCCAGCGTGTCGCGTACGGGTCCGTTTTTGGCTCGTAAACAAACGGTCACAAAAGAGGCGAAGATTAAAAAACCCGACGGAGCATGGTTAACCGTACGCGAGGCGCGTGAGCACAATTTAAAAGGCGTTGATGCGCAATTCCCCGTGGGCTTGCTGACCTGCGTCACGGGCGTATCCGGATCAGGCAAGAGCACGCTCGTTAATGACGTCCTTGCCGTCGCTGCTGCGAAAAAACTTAACGGTGCGCGCGGTCTGCCCGGCAAGCACCGCCACATCGAGAATCTGGATTTTTTTGAAAAGCTCGTGCAGGTTGACCAAGAGCCTATTGGTCGAAGCCCGCGCTCAAACCCCGCGACCTACATCGATTTGCTCGGGTTGATGCGCGATTTGTTCGCGATGGTGCCACTCGCCAAAGTGCGTGGTTATAAGGCCAGTCGGTTTTCCTTCAACGTGCGCGGCGGGCGTTGTGAACGCTGTCAGGGCGATGGTGCGATTAAACTCGATATGCAATTCATGGCCGACGCTTACGCACCGTGCCCGAGTTGCGGCGGAAAACGGTTTAACCGCGAGACGCTGGAGATTTTGTTTCATGGCCAATCCATCGCCGATGTGCTCGCGATGACGGTGCGGGAAGCGATCACGTTGTTTCGTAATGTCCCCCGCGTGATCGATAAGCTCGCAACGCTCGACGCCGTAGGGCTCGGTTACCTCACGTTGGGGCAATCGTCCACCACGCTCTCAGGCGGTGAGGCGCAACGCATCAAATTATCGCTTGAATTGAGCAAACGCCAACAAGGCTCTACGCTTTATATTCTCGATGAGCCGACGACGGGATTGCACTGGGTTGATATTCAAAAATTGATGGATCTGCTCTTTAAGCTCCGCGATGCTGGTAACACCATTATCGTGATCGAACACAATTTGGACGTGATTCATCTCGCCGACTGGCTCATTGATCTCGGACCGGGCGGCGGGCGCGAAGGCGGAGAATTGGTTTACGCGGGCCCGCGCGCAGACATCGAAAGCTGCGTGCGTTCACTTACTGGGCAGGCGCTGAAGCGCTGGCGGGGCCAGAAATAATCGGGCCACGCCCAAGCTTATGTCAGCGTTACTTGACGGCGGCCCAGACACGTTGGACGTCGTCGTGGTCGTCGAGCTCGTGGAGAAATTCCCCGACTTCGATGCGAGCAGCCTCATCGAGTTGCGGATAATTTTTAGCTAGGTAACCCAGTTCCGCGGTGACGACGATCCAGCCGTTTTTGCTGAGCCACGTTGATACCGCATGCACGTCTTTGATGCCGGTGATGAAGCGGGCGCCAGCGTGGCCTTCAGGGATATCATCGTTGGATTCAGAGGAGACCGCTTCGAAATCATTGGCCCCGGCCTCGATGGCGGCGGCCTCTAGATCGGACGTCGCGACGGGATGATGCGCTTCAACGAGGCCAACGTGATCGAATAAAAATTTGTTACTACCCGCGCCGCCGAGGATGCCCTTTTTAAACATCACACGCATTTCAGGCGCAGTGCGTTGGTGATTGTCGGTGTAAACCTCGACGATTACTGGCACTTTGTGCGGAGCGTAGCCCTCGAAAACGACGTGTTCGAGGACCATTTTATCGTCGCCGATACCGGCACCTTTTTTGATGGCTCTCTCGATGACGTCGCGGGTGACGCTCGCTTTTTTAGCTTTTTCGACCGCAGCAAATAGCCGAGCGTTGCCCGCAGGATCGGGTCCACCGAGTTTGGCGGCTACGCTGATTTCTTTGGTCAGCTTGCCGGAAACTTTGCTTTTGCGCTCATTAACGATGGCGCGTTTCGCGTGGAGCCATTGACGTCCCATAAGATGGATTAGTTTGCGGGGTCTTTAGTGTCGGGCAATCCCTGAAATGGGCGGGACGGCCCCTAAGGTATTAAAATTCGGCGGTGCCAGGCGTGCGGGCGAAGGGTATCACATCGCGAATATTGGCGACCCCTGTAACAAACATCAGCATCCGCTCGAAGCCGAGTCCAAAACCAGCGTGCGGAACCGTGCCGTAGCGGCGGAGGTCCAGATACCACCAATAAGATTTTTCGTCGAGGTGGTGGAGCGCCATGCCTTCGCGGAGCACATCGAGGCGTTCTTCACGCTGGCTGCCGCCTATGATTTCGCCTATTCCGGGCACTAAAAGGTCCATGGCGGCTACGGTCTGACGGTCGGGGGCGTCACCGTCGTTTTTGCGCATGTAAAAGGCTTTAATTGCGCGCGGGTAATTGTAGACCGTGACGGGGCACTTAAAGTGTTCCTCGCTTAGGAAGCGTTCGTGTTCTGATTGTAGGTTGTCACCCCAAGCGACGGGGTGTTCCCAAGTCCGACCGGACGCGGAAAGGATGGCTATGGCTTCGGTGTAACTGCAGCGTTGGAACGGCCGCTCGAGAACAAAGTCGAGACGGGCGAGTAGGTCTTTGTCGACGAATTTGGAAAAGAATTCTAGGTCGGCCGCGCAGTGCTCTTTGGCGTCGCGGATGAGGTATTTGACGAATTCTTCGGCCAGGGCCATGTCACCCTCAAGATCGCAAAATGCCATCTCGGGCTCGATCATCCAGAACTCAGAGGCGTGACGCGAGGTGTGAGAATTTTCGGCACGGAACGTCGGACCAAAAGTGTAAACATTGGAAAGTGCGGTGGCGAAGATCTCCGCTTCAAGTTGGCCGGAGACAGTGAGAAAAGTTTTCTTGGCGAAGAAATCCTGGGTGGAATCTATGGCGCCGTCCTCGGTCTTGGGTGGTTGCGCGAGATCGAGGGTGGTGACGCGGAACATATCGCCTGCGCCTTCAGCATCGCTGGCAGTGATGATGGGCGTGTGAACGTAGCAGAAGGATTTTTCCTGAAAAAATTGGTGAACAGCGTAAGCGAGTCGGCTGCGTACGCGAAAGACAGCACCGAAAAGGTTTGAGCGGGGCCGAAGGTGTGCGATTTCGCGTAAAAATTCGAGCGTATGGCCTTTTTTCTGGAGCGGGTAGGTTGCATCAGCTTCACCGAGTACCTCGAATTTTTCGGCGACAACTTCCCATTTTTGCCCCTGACCTTGCGAAGGCACTAGCTTGCCTCGTACAGCGATCGAGGCGCCGGTACTAGCGCGGCTCACGGCAGCGTAGTCGGGCAGGGTGGCATCCACGATAACTTGGATCCCCTTCAGGCTGGAACCGTCGTTCAGCTCAACGAAGGAAAACGCTTTGGCGTCGCGACGGGTACGGACCCAGCCTTGAATAAAGATGGCGTCCAGGGTTTGTGTGCTTACGAGGGCGTCTTTGACGAGCGTTCGATTCATGGGCTTTATAGTTAGTGAAAGGGTTTCGGGCTCAGCTCACTGGAGGCGAGGCTAATGATGTTGGGCTCCATTATAGTGTCCTTTGCCCTGTTGGCGAGATTGGTTCATCTCGGCGATAGCTCTGGTTTTAACCGATATCCTTTTGGTTGCAGCGATGCAGTCGGTCAATTTTCAGGCATTTAGTTCCAGGGTCGTAACAACAAAGCCATTGTTTTGTAACATTCGTGGATCATGGTTACCGTATCAGATTAACACCGTACACACCACCAACTATGAAATTCAGTCTTCTGAAAAAATCCCTTGGCCTCACCGCCAGCTTGTTCATCTCCTCCGCTGCATTGTTTGCTCAAGACAGCGGTCCGCTGATTGACCTGTTGGTCAAAAAAGGCGTCGTCAGCGACCAAGAAGCCGAAGTGCTTCGCGTCGAACTTCAAAAGGATTTCGCCGTCAATTCTTCTGCAGGTAAACTCAATCTGAGTTCCTCTCTGACCGAATTCAAGCTCTCGGGCGACATCCGCATGCGCCACCAGATCGAGACGCAAGCTCCTTCGACCGCCACTGGTAGCTCCGTTGTCACCAATGAGCGCATACGTGAGCGTTTCCGCTTCCGCTTTAACGGTGATGTCCTCCTTCAAAAAGGTTGGGGCGCTGGTTTCGCCTTGGAAACCGGCCAAGCGGCTGACTCCGGCAATCAAACTTTCGGCGGCGCTGCCGGCAGCGGTTCGGGCAACGACGATTACAATATCTACCTTGCCCGCGCTTACGTTTCTTACAATCCAAACCTCAACTGGTCTTTCTCGGCCGGTAAGTTCAAGCAACCCCTCTACACCACCGATCTAGTTTGGGACGCTGATATCAATCCCCAGGGTTTGACCGAGACCTACAAGTATTTCATCGGCTCGAAGGACACCTTTGAAATCCGTGCACTCCAAGACATTATGGAGGATCGTAACGAATCCACGGTCGGGTTGCTCGGTCGTGATGCTTGGCTCTTTGCCCAACAAGCCGTTTATACCCACTACTTTGGCACGGATCTACTCAGCAGCATTATCCTCGCACCCGGCTTCTCTAAATATAATCAGGCTAACATCGGTTTCTCGGCTAACGAGAATACCTTTAACGGCCCGACCCGCGGCCTCAGTATCATGACTTTCGCCGGCGAAGTTAATTTAGCTAACATCAATGGCGTCGGTACCGCACTAAAATTCTACTGGGACTCGGGCATCAATAATGATGCCGCCGTGCGCGTTAACGAAGTTTATGGCCTATCCTCCACCCGTTGGAAGAATGACCGCTCCGCTTGGTTGGCCGGCGTCGGCTACAGCTATGGTACCGGCAAGGTTCAAGGCGATTACAGCGCCAAACTCGATTACCGCTCGATCGGTTTAGGTTCCCTCGATGTTAATACGACTGACTCCGACTTCGCTTTCGGTTTCCTTAATCAAGCCGGCTATAAGCTCGCTCTCAGCTACAACCTGACCGACTTTACCAATTTCAACGTCACTTACTTCCATACCTCGGACATTCAAAAAAATCTGACTTACTCTCTTGCTGCCCGTGATCACACCCAGCTCTTGCAGCTTGATCTCGTAGTGAAATTCTAAGCCCTGAATTCTATCTTAAAAATTACATAAAATGAAAAAAATCTCCCTCCTCCTTGCCGCCCTCGCGCTCGCCTCGACGGCCTCTGCGCAGAAGCTCGTGATCAAAGGTTCTGACACCCTTGGTGCTAAACTCGTCCCAACTCTCGCCGAAGAATACAAGGCCAAGAATCCTGCTGTTTCTTTCGAGATCGCTGCTGAAGGTTCCACCACCGGTATCGCCGCTATTATCGATGGCACTGCGCAAATTGGCATGTCTTCTCGGCGCGCAAAGACCACTGAGGTTTCGGCCGCTCAAGCTAAGGGTGTTACCATGAACCCAATCATCGTCGCTTACGACGGTATCGCCATCATCGTGAACGCTAATTGCCCAGTCAAAAATCTGACCAAGCGCCAAGTGGAGCAAATTTTCGCCGGCGACATCACGGATTGGTCAGCTGTTGGCGGTCCCGCGGGCAAAATTTCTATCTACACCCGTAATACTTCATCGGGCACCTACTCGGACTTCAAGGATCTCGCCATGAAGAAACGTGATTACGCTTCTTCCTCACAGAAGATGGCCGGTAATGAGCAGATCACCTCCGAAGTTGGTAAAAATCCCAACGGTATTGGCTATGTGGGGCTCGCCTACATTCATGACGCTGGTATCAAGGTTGTCTCAATCGAAGGTCTCGTGCCCGACAAGGCCAGCGTCCTATCCAAGAAATATCCTTACGCTCGTCCCACCTTCTACTACACCAATGGTGACCCCACGGGTGAAGCCGCCAAGTTCATTGAGTTTACGCTCAGTGACGAAGGCCAAAAGATCTGCGAAAAAATCGGTTTTGTTTCTATTCGCTAATACCGTTCGCCCATGTTGACCATCGGCCCGCTTGACCCTCAGTCGGCGGGCTTTTGTGTCTAATTAGCCTTACATTCAACGCCTAGATCCCTGCTTAGAATGGAAACTCCGCGCCCGACCGCTCAATCGGATTTCTTGGTTAATAAAAAGCGCATCCGCGTGCTCGGCCTTTCTCTTGATGATGCCATCAAATTTTTCTTTGGCGGCAATGCGGTGGTTTCCATCATTGTTTTGGCGCTCATTACTTATTTTCTGTTTCAAGAAGGAATTGGTTTTTTTGGTCAAAATCACCGCAATCTTCTGACGTATCGTCAGGCTGGTTTGGAGTATGTTGATTTTATCCGTACCCAAGAAAGTGGCCATATCGCGCTCACCCGCTATCTTTCGGATCTTCGATCACGCCAGTACAATTATTATCTCGCCGAGCAAAAAATGTCGCCCACGGCAGCCAGTGAAGCGCTCGCTAAATTCGATGACTTTGCTACTCAATACGGAGACGCTGTTGAACCGATTCGTGGAATGGTTTCAGACCTCACGGAACAAGCTACAGCCATCAAAACGAAATTTCTCATAGCTGAGGATAAGAAAACGGAACGACAACAGTTATTGTTGGCTGGAAAAAATAAAGAGGCCGCGGCTGTTAAAATTGAAACCGTTGATTTCTCGGCCGAACTTCACGTTCTCACTGGCGTTTTGCCCATCTACAAACAAATCAGTGCTGAATTCGCCAAGAAATTGGATGCCTCGCTGACCCTCGCACCTAAGCTAACCACGCCCGAACTGATGGGGCGACTTGATCGTTTTAATCAGCTCACCCACGAATACTTGGCAACGTTCCCGTCCACGACGCGAAACCTAGAGTCATGGGACTACACCCGTCCAGTGCCTTGGTATCAGTCAATCAGCGCATTTCTCTTCGGCCGCGAGTGGCTCACCGCCAGTTTCTGGCAAGACTGGTACGGAATTGTTCCGTTGTTAATGGGCTCCGTCATGGTGTCCTTTGTGGCGCTAGTGATCGCGGTCCCTCTCGGTGTGGGTGCGGCAATCTATATCAATCAAATCGCCTCCGCCAGGGAACAACGTATCATTAAACCGAGTATAGAATTTATTTCCGCATTTCCGTCCGTGGTGCTCGGTTTTTTTGGTATCGCCGTTTTGGGTCAAAGCCTGCGTTGGCTCTCGCAACAATCCTGGTTATCTTGGGTACCCGGTTTTCCTTTTAGCGAACGTCTCAATATTCTTACAGCGGGTTGCTTGCTCGCCTTAATCGCGGTTCCGACAATTTTCACCCTAGCCGAAGACGCTCTACAAAACGTACCCAAAGCTTTCAAGGAAGCCTCGTTTGCGCTCGGAGCCACGCGCCTGCAGACGATAATTAAAATCGTGGTACCTGCATCGTTATCCGGCATCATTTCCGCAGTACTTCTTGGCCTAGGCCGCGTCATTGGCGAGACGATGGTCGTTCTTCTATGCGCGGGTAATCGTATCGCTATTCCCGACTTCACGGCGGGACTAGCAGTAGTGACTCAGCCGGTTCACACCATGACGGGGATTATTGCGCAAGAAATGGGTGAGGTAGTACGAGGAAGCATTCACTACAGAGCTCTGTTTGTCGTGGGTATCGTACTCTTCTTTCTTTCCTTGGGGATTAACTTTATCGCTCAGAAAATTGTGAGCAAATATCGCATTTCAATCGGTTGACTATGAGCCCATCAACCCGCCACGAATTTCAATCCCGTCCCAGTGCAGCCCGACGTTGGGAGTCCGCGCTGTTATGGCTTTTTCGTACGGCTACCTACGTGATCCTTATTTGTGGTGTTTTGGTTTTCGGCAATATCGTACTTAAGGGTTCGAAGACGGTATTCACCACCAAGGCTCCGTTCATCAATGTCGCTTTTTTTACCGAGGCACCCGAATCACTGTACGTCTTCGATTATCAGGGGCAAAAGCGCGAGATGGGCGATCGTGAGTTTCGTGCATTTAAGAACACGCATCCCGAAGCCAAAGACATCAAGGCCGAGAGCTACGTTTATTCGGCAGGAGGAATATTCCCATGCATCGTTGGCACGGTACTTTTGGTGCTGGGTTCAATGATCATTGCTCTGACCCTTGGAGTGAGTGCAGCCGTTTATTTGAACGAATACGCCAAACAAGGGCGTGCGGTTACCCTGATTCGCTTAGCTATTCTCAATCTGGCTGGAGTCCCCTCGATTGTCTTTGGTCTGTTTGGTCTGGGGCTTTTTGTGATTTATCTTGATTGGAATGTCTCGCTCTTAGCCGGTTGGTTCACGCTCGCTTTCATGGTTCTTCCTGTAGTGATTACCGCCTCTGAGGAATCACTCAAGGCCGTGCCTAAAGGCTTTCGGGAGGGCTCCCTCGCCTTAGGGGCGACCAAATGGCAGACCATTCGCAAGAACGTTCTGCCTTATGCCCTTCCCGGAATTTTAACCTCTTCGATTCTAGGAATCGCACGCGTCGCAGGAGAGACCGCTCCAATCATGTTTACTGCTGCCTATGTTGTGCGCGACAAATTGCCTTGGGAAGGACTCACTTCTGTTAGTGATTTTTTCTTTCAGGGCGTGATGGCGCTGCCTTACCACATTTATGTCGTTAGCTCTAAGATCCCCCAAAATGAATACACGGAGCGCGTCCAGTACGGTACGGCTTTTGTGTTTCTGGTGATCGTAGCTCTAATCGCGACGTGCTCGATTGTGCTGCGTAATAAATTGCGTAATCGCTACAAATGGTGAGCCCAACTTAGCCCAAGTCTCCGTCATGGATATTAAACCTTCTTTAACCTCTCCTGCTTCAGGCCGCTCCATTCCAGTTACACCATCGCCCGTAGGTTCGACGTTGATCGACATCGATCACGTTGATTTTTTCTACGCAGCTTCGCAGGCCCTTCACGATATCAATCTCAAGATTGAGGAAAAAAAAGTGACCGCCTTTATTGGACCTTCTGGTTGCGGCAAATCGACCCTTTTACGCTGCCTGAACCGTATGAATGACTTGATCGACGGCACCCGCGTGGCCAAGGGTCAAATCAAGATTCGCGGCATAGATATTTACGACCCCAGTGTCGATGTCATCGAACTACGCAAACGCGTGGGGATGGTTTTTCAAAAATCCAACCCTTTCCCGAAATCTATCTACGAAAACATCACCTACGGACTGCGCCTTCAAGGCCGCTCGAATAAATCCGATCTCGATGCCGTTGTAGAAAAATCCCTGCGTGGAGCTGCGCTCTGGGACGAGGTCAAGGATCGACTCCACTCTTCGGGGCTCGGGCTTTCTGGGGGTCAACAACAGCGACTGTGCATTGCCCGCGCCATTGCGGTTGAACCCGAAGTGATTCTCATGGATGAGCCTTGCTCGGCCCTAGATCCCATCGCGACAGTCAAAGTTGAAGAACTCATTCAAGAGTTGCGCACTAAGTTTACTATCGTGATCGTAACCCACAACATGCAGCAAGCCGCACGTTGCTCGGATAAGACGGCCTTTTTCTACATGGGTAAACTCATTGAATTCGCTGACACCCGTGCGATTTTCATGAATCCCGCCAACGCCCAGACCGAAGCCTACGTCTCGGGTCGCTTCGGTTAATAGCTCTTTACTGACATGACGCACTACTCCGAAGAAATGAACCGGCTCAAAGAGAGCCTCCTCGCGATGGCTAGCCACGCCGAGTCCGCCGTCGCCCGCTCTATGCGTGCGCTCGTCGAACGCGACGATGCGCTCGCGCGGCAAGTGCAGGAAGATGATAATATCTTAGACCAGCTCGAGGTTGAGATTGATGACATCGCTATCCACCTCCTGACCAAGGCCCCTCTTGCGACCGAGCTTCGTCTCATCACAGTTGCGATGAAAATATCGCAAAACCTTGAGCGCGTTGGAGATGAAGCTGTTACTATTTGCCGTCGTTGCATTGACCTCAATACCGAGCCGCAACTCAAACCCTACGTCGATCTCCCTCGTATGTCCACGATGGGGCTTGAAATGATCCGCGAAGCGATCACCGCTTTCATCAATCGCGATCCGGAGAAGGCCCGTATGGTTGTCCCACGCGATGGCGACGTTGATAACTTAAACCGCCAACTGCACCGCGAACTTTCTAGCTACATGGTGGAACGTCCTTCCAATATCTCACGCTGTCTAAACCTGATGGTTATCTCCAAAAGCCTCGAACGCATCGCCGACCACGCCACCAACATCGCCGAAGAAGTCGTCTATTTATACGAGGCCAAGGACATCCGCCACACATCCGGTAAAGCCAATGAAACTTAAAATCTTGCTCGTCGATGACGAGCCCGATGCGCTCGAAATTCTTGGTTTTAAGCTGCGCCAGGCAGGATACAATGCCCTCCTAGCCAAAGACGGCGCTCGCGCCATTGCTCTTGCTCGCGATGAACGTCCTGCGCTCATCGTGCTCGATCTCATGCTGCCCGAGGTGGACGGCTTAGAGGTCTGCAAGATTCTCCGGCGCGACCCCAACACCGCGGCCATTCCTATTATCATGCTTACGGCTCGCGCCGCAGAGATGGATAGGGTCCTCGGACTCGAGTTGGGCGCCGATGATTACGTCACCAAACCTTTCAGCCCCCGTGAGCTGCTTTTGCGAATTAAAAAACTGCTCGTTCGCAATCAAAGTAGCGAGGACAACAGCGCCGAACTGCGGATGGGTGAACTCACCCTCGACGTGGGGCGCCATGAAGTGACGGTTGCAGGTGAACCGTTGGTGCTGACCGCTACTGAATTTAAATTACTCGAAATTCTTATCCGCCGCCGGGGTCGCGTTCAGACCCGCGATCGACTTCTGCAAGACGTCTGGGGCTACGACAATCCGATTGATAGCCGCACCGTTGATACTCACATGCGTCGCTTGCGTGAAAAACTCGGAGACATTGCTCGTTATCTCGAAACCGTCCGAGGCGTCGGCTATCGTTGCCTCGCGGAGGAGTAATCCTCAATCTGTGGAACGAGCTGACTTTTGGGCTCGTTCACAAGTATGATGTTTACCACCGTGCTTTTTCTGCTGCTGGCGGCGATCTTTGCGCTGGCTTGGTGGTTGGAGCGTGGTCGTAACCAGCGTTTGGAAACGGAGCGATTGGGCCAGCTCGCCGAGCATCGCATTCAGCGTGAAAATGAGCTCCGCGAGCAAGCCCAGCGCACCGCCGCTCTCTTTGAGCGTATGATCGAAGGCCTTATCGTCGTCGATGCAGTGGGCCGTATACGCCTAGCAAATCGCGCCGCCGGCGAATTATTTAACTTCGCCCCACCAGCCTCCGGCCGCACGATTTTGGAAACGACGCGTCACCACGAAGTCGCCGCCTTGGTTACCAGGCTAGAAAATGAGCCCGAAATCCTTGGTCACGAATTGCGTCTGGAAACCCTTGATTCTCCTAAGTTTTTGCAAGTCAACGCGCTCGCTTTGCGTGATAGCGATGGCGTACGAGATGGTGCTATTTTGGTAATTCACGATCTCACCAGGCTTCGCCAACTGGAGGCTGTCCGTCAGGAATTTGTGGCTAACGTCAGTCACGAACTACGCACTCCACTATCGTTGATCAAAAGCGCTGCTGAAACGTTGATCGACGGCGGAAAAGATGAGCCGGAATCCTTAAACCGATTTCTGCAAATCATCGATAAGCACGCCAATCGTCTGACCTTGCTCATTGATGATCTCTTAATGCTCTCGACGCTGGATTCTGGTAATATTCGGCTCGCCCTCCAACCGGTTTCGTTGGGCGTGGCGGTGCAGGAAGTAGCCGACGATCTTCGTGGCCGAGCTCATGCTCGCGGGGTGAGGATTAAAAATAAAGTTGAGCCTGCGTTGATGGTGCAGGCCGATCCAGACCGTTTGCGTCAGGTCATTTCTAATTTAATTGATAACGCCATTAAGTATGGACGATTGGAAGGTCAGGTTGTAATCAACGCACGAGCCCTGGATTCACGCCGCATCGAAGTATCGGTGCAAGATGACGGTCCGGGGATTCCCGCTGAAGCGTGTACGCGGATTTTCGAGCGATTTTTTCGCGGCGATAAAGCTCGTTCACGCGAACAAGGCGGTACCGGACTCGGGCTCGCGATTGTGAAACACGTCGTCCAGGCACACGGTGGAGAAGTACGCGTTGAAAGTGCGCCGGGTGCGGGGGCGCGATTTAGTTTTACACTCCCCGCGGCTTAAAGAGTGAAGCTTGTGCGCCAAGCCAGCTGGGTCCATTCCGGCGGCGCGCTGAAGGGCTGGGGTGTGCCGGGTGTGCTGCGGCCGCGCTCAATATCTACGCGAAGCCGGCGGCCTAGCCGCTGGACGATTTCAGGGTGCGCTGAGGCGAGGTTTTGCGTCTCGGCCGGGTCGGCCTCAAGATCGTAAAGTTGGAACGCGGGAAGCGTGGTCAGATCCGTCCGCGGAACTTTAAGCCATGGGCTGGGTGCTGGGGTGGGTGAGCTCCAGCCACCGGAACCGGGCCAGACGAGGAGCTTCCAGCGGCCCTCGCGGATTGCAAACCGGCCTTCGGCGGAGTGGTTGATGAGCGTGCTGCGCGGCGCGGGAGCTGAGTTGGGTTGGCGCAGAACAGAGAGAAAACTCACGCTGTCTTCTGCGACGTTGGCTGGAAACGGTTGAGCGAGAATTTCCGCGCAGGTGGCAAATAGATCGAGTTGTTCAATCAACGCTCCACTCGTAGTGCCGGCTGGAATCGTACCGGGCCAACGGGCTATAAAGGGCACTCGGTGGCCGCCTTCGAATAAATCGGATTTGTACCCGCGGTAACCTCCGCTGGGGTCGTGGTGCACACGGGCGTGCGCGGGTACGTCGGCGGCGGGAGCAAAACCGTTATCGGAGGTGACGATTACTAGGGTGTTCTGGGCTAAGCTGTATTGCGTAAGCGCGGCGAGAATCGCCCCGATGTCGGCATCAATTTGAGTTACAAAATCACCGTAGCAGGTCGTGTGAGTTTTGCCCTCAAATGTTTTGGTGGGCAAAATCGGGGTGTGCGGAGCAGCTAGAGGAAGATACAGAAAGAATGGTTTTTTATCTTTTGCGGCGGCGCGCTCAGCGATATAGCTGATCGCACTGGCCGTTAGGCGGGGTTGGACGTCCTCGAGTTTGAAGTCAGCTGCAAGTGGGCCGGAGCGCCACAATTTAGGTGCGGGGCTGTCGGGTAGGGAGAGCGTGGGTAACGTCGGGACGCGATTCTGGAAGAGCCAAACGTAGGGAGGCATGTCCAGCGAGGCACTGATTCCGAGGAAACGCTCAAAGCCGTGGTCGATGGGCCCTCCTCGAAAAGGTTGAGTATAGTCGATATTTTCAAGCTGAGGGCCGGTGCGAGCCCACTCGAGTCCAAGGTGCCATTTGCCGAACATGGCGGTGGCGTAACCCTGGGCTTGGAGAAACGAGGCTACGGTCGGTCGGTCGGCTTCGATCAGCGGTGGACTAAAACCTTGGAGAACGCCCTGTTTGAGCCGCCCTCGCCAAGCGTATCGGCCCGTTAAAAGCGCGTAGCGGCTCGGTGTGCAAAGGGAGGACGCAGCATGGGCATCGGTGAAGCGGACGCCTTCACGAGCGAGGTGGTCTAGGTGCGGGGTTTGCCAGGCGCTGGCGGAGTTGTAGGCGGAGACGTCACCGATGCCGAGGTCGTCGGCAAGGATGTAGACGATGTTGGGTTGGGTGGCAGCGCGCAGGGTCGCGCCGAGTAGCAAAGTAAGGAGCAGTCGCGGTATCATTTGGTGGTCAAATTGTGTTTCTCGGCGTAGGCGAAGACGCGCTCCGCCGCCGCGAGGCAGGCGGGGTCTTGGTGGACTTGCCCGTAGAGTGTCAGTGCCAAGATGATTTCTTTGTAGTTTACGTTTTTTGGTGTGCCGAAATAAGATTTCTCTTTGCCGACGCCGGTGCGCGAATTGCCCGAGACGTCGATCTCGCCGTTCGGGAGAATACGCGTGAGTTGCCAGGCAACCGCTGCGGGAAGGGCTGCCTCAAATTCGGGAAGTGACACATGTAGCGCGAGGACTTGGCCAAAAAGAATCGATACGACGTTGTAACTGGAATCGCGTCCGCCGTTTTCGATGAAGACGCCTTCGGGGTCGCGCAGAGTCAGGGCGTGGGCGATGAGTTTACGCGCAAGCTCGATGAGTTTTTCGTCCTGGAGCACGACGCCGCAGGTGCCAAAGGCTTTGGCGGCGATGATGATCCGATTCACCGCTTTGCTGCTGCTGGCGATGATGGTGTCGTAGCCGGCGGTGATGAAGGCGGCGGCGCGGCGCAACTTGGGCTCCAGGGCGGCGATGCGGGCGTGGAAGTGGACTTCGTGTGGAGATTGGCGGATGACAAGAATCGCGCGGCCGAGTTCTTGGAGAAAAAAGAAAGCGGTCTCGACGGCCGCGTTGGTCGGGTTGGCACTGGCGCCATTGGGCCGGATGGCGGCTTCAAAACCGCCATCAGCGCGTTGGTGGGCGAAGGCCACTTCAATGCCGCGCCAGGCAGCGTCAGCCGCAATGAGGTCATCAGCCACGACTCCAGCAATCACAGCGCGGCAACTCCCGCGCTGAGGACCGGCTTCAAGCCAGCTTCCATTGAGGTGGTTGGAACCGGTTAAGCCTTGGGCGTCAGGTTTATCGCCAGCGGTGATGGCGGCGAAGCGCCCGGTGGGCAAGGCGCGGAGGATGTCGTATTCGCTCGGCGCGCCGAAAACGGCAGTCGCTTGGAGAGCGCTCAGAACGCAAGTTAGCACAAGCAGGTGGCGCATTGGGGTAAAAATTTATTTATTAGGTTTACGCATGTAGGCAAAAACGCGGTCGGCCGCCTCGAGGCACGCCGGATCATGGTGGATGAGCCCGTAGTAGGTAAGAGCGTAAACGACTTCGTTGTAATTAACGGTTTTGGCTTGGCCGAAGGCATTGGCTTCTTTGCCGACGCCTGTGCGGGTATTGCTCTTCACGTCGATCTCCCCGCTGGGTAGCACGCGCGTGAGTTGCCAGGCCACGGCGGCGGGCAAAATGGCCTCAAATTCGGGCATGGGAACGTGGAGCGCCAGATGGGAGCCGAAGAGAATTGAGACGACGTTGTAGCTAGAGTCGCGGCCACCGTTTTCAATGAAAACCCCCTCTTTGTCGCGCAGGGTGATTGCGTGCGCGATCAGGCGACGGCAATGAGTGATTAATTTTTCGTCACCCAGCACGACGCCGAGTGTGCCAAAGGCTTTGGCGGCGATGATGACTCGGTTCACGGAGTGGCCTACTTTAGGGATGATCGTGTCGATGCCGCTACTGATGTAATCGGCGGCATGGCGAAGCTTAGGCTCAAGCGCGTCGATGCGGGCTTTAAAGTAATCGGAGTGGGGGGACTGACGGATGATGAGGATGGCGCGGCCTAGTTCTTGGAGGAAGAAATAGGCCGTCTCGACGTTGGCGCTGAATGCGGTGGATGCTTTGCCGTTGGCTTGGGGTTTGGACTCGAAGCCGCCGTTGGCAGTTTGATGGGCGAATGCGACGTCAATCCCGCGCCAGGCGTTGTCGGCCGCAGCAAGATCATCGCGGATGACCGCAGCGATGACAGCGCGGCAACTGCCGCGCTGGGGACCGGATTCGACCCAGTACTTGTGGGCGTGATTACTGCCAGTAAAACCCTGGGTATCGGGTATGTCGCCCAGACCTAGTGCTGCGAGACGACCGGCTGGAAAGGCCCGGAGGATGTCGTATTCGCGCTGCGGGGCGGCAACAAGCGGCGCGGCGACACTGGCGAAGAGCAGAGCGATCGTGGCAAAAGCAGTGTATTTCATTTTTCAGTTTATGGTGAGGGTCGTTTTGAAGGGCGTTAGGCCCGTCACGTAAACACTGAGGCCTTCCCATTTGGGCAGGGCACCGCGAACTTGGGTGTAGCTATGCGGGGCTTGGCCGGGGCCGAATTCAATCGTATCGTCACCTACGCTGTAGCGGCCCGTGCCGGAGGACAGTAGAAAGGCGTCGTTGAGGTGGGCGACGGGTTCGACGCCGGTAAGTTTTCCTCCATGGCGGAAAGCAAGTTCGAGGGCAACGGGGACGTCGTCGGTCCCAGTGATTGAAAACTCTAGGCTGAATTTCCCGGCGGACTCGCTGAGCGTGATGGTGCTCTCCAGCGTCTGAACGTTGCTGCGGGTGCGGAGCGCTCGGCTCTCCGTTGAAAGGGTGCCGTTGGGGGCCATTTTGACGTGGTCCTCGTGGGCAATTTGCTCGGCACTGAGGGGCTGGAAGTAGGGACCTTCGAGTTTTTGACGCAGAATGTAGCGGCCATTAATCGGTTCGAGCGTGTCAGCGATGAATTGACCTTTACCGAAAAACGCCGTCGCGCAGCGAAGGGCTTCGAGTGCGGCGGCGCCTTTGCGGAAAGAGAACAAAGTGGTGTTGTTGGCGAGAATTGTGCCGCTGCGCTGGCCGCGGCGGATCCGGGCAAGGTTTGAATACGCGAAGACTTTGGCGTAATCGGTTGGAAGGGTCGCGTCGGGAGGCAGAGGGCTTTGGAGATCGGTTTGGGTGAGTAAAGCTGGGAGGATGCTGATTTGGGCCCGAGCGGTCTGCTCAATCTGGCGACAGATAGCCGCGAATCGACCGTTGCGGTCGTTCAGGGCGAGGGCCCGATAGGAGTAATAATACCGGGCCATGCTGCCGCGGGTGTTGCGGTCTTGTCGGCGGGAAGCTTCGGTAACAACTTCGCCGTCGGGATGGACGTAGAAGAGGGTCATCTCTAGGTTGCGGCGCACGGGTTCGTAAAGTGCAGGTCGGTTAAGCAGACGCGCAACGTGCACCAGTGAGTTGTCGACGGTAGGCGAGTACACCGTAGTGCTTTTTTCGGTGTATTGGCCGTCGGGATCGAGGTCGATGGTTTCAGCAAGCCATTGGTCGATACGAGCGACGTAACGAGGATTCGGGTAGAGCGCGTTGGCGAGGGCGAGCGCTGAGCAAACGACCCAGCGGTGGTTCGGCGTGTGGATTCCACCCGTGACAAGTCCGTTCGCTCCACGCGTGATAAATACACCTAATTCATCGGCAAGTGTGCGGTAAATGGGTAGGGAGCTGGATCGCAGCAGTTCACAAGCCGGACAGACAAGTTCGAGGATGAACGCCATGTCGGGGTTTGAATGGAAATTGGTCGCGTAGTAATCGACGGTGCCATCGGCGTGCTGGGCTTTGATCATGTACGCGACCGCGAGGCGCAGGGGTTGGGCGAGCGCGGGGCTGTTAAAGTATTTCGAGCTGGGTGCTGCCAGGGCACACGCTACAGAAGAAATAAATCCGGACGTGCCTCCAGCGGTGTGGAGACCGTATTCGTTAATGATCCCACCGTGCCAGCGGTGGTCTGGACGCAGTTCTTGTTGCCTAAGAAGAGCAGGAATCTGTGCGTTGTTGGCGCGGATAAGATCGATCAATAGGTCGCTCGAGGAGGCTGTCGTTGGGGTTGAAGCCGGGTCTGCGACTTCGGCGGACTTTAATTGGGTGGCGCCGATCAGGGCGACCAGTCCGGAGGTTTTCAGGAAATCGCGGCGATCCATATTTTTTCGTGTAGCGGGTTGAGTCATTGTAGGGGATAAGGTTTAAAAAAATCTTGCTCGGTTAAATTTTACTATGAAAAAACCGCCACATTTAGTCCAAGTGCGGTGGCCTCATTTGGCGAGCTGTTCGTGAAAAACCCCGCTTAATTTTGGCGTAAAAAAAAGGAGCAAGTCGGCAAGGCCGGCTCGCTCCTGTTGCAGGCGCATGCACCGCGTAGGTGCTGAACCTTGTTTAGAGATTGAACGACATGCTCAGCACGAAGCTGCGAGGATCGACGATACGGTAGGCGTACGGCTTGCCGTCGGGATTGACGGCGATGGCCTGTAAGCGACCGCCTTCGAAGGCATCTTGGATGTTGAGCTGGAGTTTCGACTCGATGCGACCGCCGTAAAGCTTGAAGCGATAACCGGCGGAGAAATCAAAGTAAGCGCGTGATTCGTCGTAAACGGGCTTATCGTTGTCGAGCTTGAGCACGGCACCCTGGAAGGGCCCACTGGTTTCAGGCGCGGCGGCCAAGAAACCGATGGAGGCTTGGCTTTCCCACCGCACGGCACCGCCAACATTGAAGTTCTTCAACCAGCCACGGGTAAAATCGTAGTTGGTGACGGTAGCGAAATGATATTCGCGCTCTTGGGTACGGGGTTTACCAACATTCGCCGCCAAGTTTTGGTAGGTGGCCATATAGTGCGGGTTTGGATAAAACGGATACTGCGCGTTCTGCACGCATGTTGCACGCACGAGGTGTCCAAGGTGTGATTTTTCTCTATACAGAGCCTACGGGATTGATGACGGATTTTCCCTGGGCTGAATTCGCCACCCTCGAAATTGACTTCGGTCAACTCGAGCCGGTGTTACATACGGTCTGTTTGGACCACTATGGCACGATGACGCGGGCACTCGCCCAGTTGCAGTTAATCGGCTACAAAAAAATAGGTTTGTTTATGAAAAAATTTAAGGATCAGCGTATCGCCTATAAGTGGTCGAGCGCCTTTACCTCGTTCCAATCCCACGACTCTCAAATCGGTGAAATCCCGCTGCTGATTGATGAGTCGCTCGATCAAGCTATCTTTGGGCGGTGGTACCGTAAATATGAGCCGGATCTGATCATCGGTCACATGGATGAGGCCTTGGACTGGCTCGAACAGGCTGGGGTGAATGTGCCGAACGAAACGGCCTTCTTTAATCTCAGTTGGACGGAGCGTAAGCGCCCCTGCGCGGGGCTTGATCTGCGTCTAGAGTTACAGGGTGAAGTTGCTGCTGAAACGATCATTTCGCAAATTCAGCGTGGAGAGCGCGGTCTGCCGGAAGATCCGCGCACCATTATGGTGCGCGGACATTGGGTTGATGGCCCTACCTTGCGACGACCCGCTGCTAGGTCACCGCACGGTTAAAAAAAGCGAGAGAACTGGCATCGTTCAAAAAATATGTTTTCGTCGATCTATGCTTTTTTATCCAAGCTGGAGATTTTCTATTTTGCTCGTAGCGCTCGTTCCTTTTTTCACGTGCGCCGCCGAGACCGCGACATGGAAAATTGAGCAAATGCCCGGCGGTACCAGCACGGTGCATGACGGCACACTGGAGATTTTTGATGCCGCCGGTTGCACGGCGTGGTGGAGCGAGCGACTGATTGCTCCGATTGAGATCACTTATGAGGTGACAGTGGTTGATCAGGGCGGCCCGCAGGACCGCCTCTCCGATCTAAACTGCTTTTGGATGGCACAAGACCCTCGCTCATCCTCGGCACCCTTTGCTTCTGGCCAGGCCCGTAGCGGAAAATTTTCCGATTACGATTCGTTGCTTACGTACTACGTCGGCTACGGCGGCAATAACAACAAGACGACGCGCTTTCGCCGGTATGATGGCACGGCCGCACGGCCGTTGTTGCCGGAGCATGATTTGAGCGATAAAAAATTCTTACTCGTACCCAATCACACCTATAAAATCCGCCTTGTGGCCAGCAATGGGCAGGCCGATTTTTACCGCGACGGAGAAAAAGTTTTCTCTTTCCGGGATCCCGCTCCGCTGCAAAGCGGTTGGTTCGCGATCCGGACCGTACGTAGTCACTTGTTGGTGAATAAACTCAAGATCCAGCATTTGGCACCTTAAGTTCTAAAGCCAGCGCCGAAGCGCAGCGTTAGTTCGACTTTGCAGACGGAGCTTTAGCGTCTTTCGGGGCCGTGCCGCGCTCGGCGGAACCATCTTGCCAAAGCGGCTCGAGCATCTGCCGGTTGTACGTCTCCCAGACTGCAACGAGCTCGCGTAATTTTGCGGGATTTTTTTTCGGCGAGATTTTCTTTTTCGCCGATATCCAGGCTAAGGTTATGAAATTGCGGGGCATAGCCCAAATGCGATTTGCCGAACCAGCCGGTTTTATCACCCGCCGCGCGAAAGCAATCGCCGATAGTCGTCTCAGTTACGGGCAAGCCCACGTTGGGCGGGAGCAAATGTGCGGGGCCAGGGTTGAGTTCGTGGCCGCAGCGCTGCTGGTAGCGACCGGTCAGCAAGCCGGCGCGGGTTGGGCTACAAAAGGACCTGTGACGTAACCGCTCGTGAAGCGCACTCCGTGTGTAGCGATACTGTCGATGTGCGGTGTGGGAACTTGTTGGGTAAAGTCCTGGCTGCTGAGTTCGCCGTAACCCAGATCATCACCAACGATGATCAGCACGTTGGGTTTGTGTTCGAGCGTTTGAGTAGACGCGGTGGCGCCAGCGACGGCGAGGGCTAGAGCAAAAAAGTTCAAAAGTACGCAAACTCGATCTCATGAATATATGATTACGGCTTGAACACACTACTTGATTGCAGCGTATGATTTTTTATTTTTTTTGTACCGGTAAGGACTCCCGCACCGGGCCGGGGCGATTTATTTTCGCAGCCTGAGACGCTGCGCCCGGGGCATCGCCACGCCAAAACTCGGCGGTTTTCATCCCTGTTTCATAGATAACGTTAGTGGGAGTTGGTTTTAATGGGATGGTGTCGCCGGTTTCCTCCGTCCAGTGCTTGAGGATCGCACGCAGCGAAGCTAGGGCCTCGGGTGGGGATGCCTCTAGCGCGAGGTTGCGCACTTGGCTGGGATCGGCGGCCAGATTGTAAAGTTCCTCGGCTGGGGCATGGGGCTGCAGGACAATGGCCTGCAAGGGCGTGAGTTTGTTTTGGGTGTGCAGGGCTTTGAGCGCGTCAGCGCTTGGATTATAAAATGTGTCGGCCGCACCGGGCTGGGGAAGTTGCGGCCAGGCGTTGTGCACGTAGACGAAGTTGCCGTGGCGCACCATGCGCACGTGGGCACTGAAGTTGTGCCAGTTGTGCTCGGCAAAAATATAATCACGCACGATAGCTTTGGGCTCGTGCAAGATGGGCACAAGGCTCACGCCTTGAAATGAAGCGGGTCGCTCGACTCCTGCGAGTTCAAGCAGAGTCGGCGCGATATCGATCGAGCTGACCAGTGATGCAGTGCTTGCGCCTTCTGCGATGCCAGCAGGCCAACGAATGATGAGCGGTGTTTTAATCCCATCATCGTATAATTGGGTTTTAGAGTGAGGGAAGGGCCGCCCGTTGTCGGCCATCACGATGATGACGGTGTTTTCTAGGACTTTTTGGCGCGTGAGCTCGCGTACGACTTCGCCTACGAAATAGTCGAGGCGCGTGATTTCATCGTAATAATGCGCGAGATCGGTGCGCGTCTCGATTGTGTCGACTAGATAGGGCGGTACACGTACATCGCTGGGGCGGTGCATCCCCGCAAACGAATCGGCGTCCCAAGAGCGGTGGGCGTCGTGGGCGGCGAACCACATGAAAAACGGCTTCTGTTGTGGCCTTCCGCGTAAACGAGCGATCCATTGGTTTTCACCGCCGCGTCCGCCCTTAAGATCATCGCGCTCACCGTCTCCTCCAATGTCGAAGGCTGCGACTGCCGGACCGGATAGGACATCGGATTCGCCGCCGAAATGGGCTTTGCCGGCATGGGCGGTGTAGTAGCCGGAGTGGCGGAGTAGCTTAGGAAACATCGGAATGCCTTCAGGCAAGAGCCCGTGTAATTCGGCGGCGGTTTCGAGATTATGAGGATAGCGACTCGTGAAAATACTGCTCCGACTCGGACTGCAACTTGAGGCGGTCAGATAGGCATTGGTGAAGCGCAGACCTTGCGCAGCGAGACGATCAATGTTGGGCGTGTGAATGCCTGGGTTGCCGTAGCAGCCGAAGTCCTCGGCGCTAATATCGTCGCCTATAATGAAGACGAAATTGGGGCGGGTGTCAGGGGCTGCTTGGGTCTTTACCGGCGCAAAATAAGACAAGAGCGTAGCCGCGAAAAAAAGCGGCGGCATCGAGCTAAATAAGATCATGGCGCGGTTATGGGTTTTATCAGGCTACGAGTCGTGATCGCACTGCCGTAGGCAGAATCAGGATTTGTTTTTTTGTTTCGAGAGGTTTTCGGCACGGTTTTGGTTTTTGGACGTTTTTACCTCTGCAAAAGCGCGGGGTTTAACATCGTCCGCCAACATTTCGGCGATCAAGGGGTCGTGATTTGCTACCCCCCATTTCCTGAGTCTTTCGCGTAGGGTGAGCAAAATCTGACGATGTGAGGGGTCGCGGGCTAAGTCGGTCATCTCCCCGGGGTCTTTACCCAAATCAATCAGGGATTCGCGAGTCTGGCCGTGTGCGTAGACGCAATATTTGTAGCGGTCGGTGCGAATCATACGCCCTTCCGTCGTAGGTACGTTGCCATCGACTGGGAAGGTTTGGGACATGTTGTTTTCTACGACTACCTCGTCGCGCCATATGGATACGGGCTCGTCGTTGACGAGGGGACGCAGGCTGAGACCGGTGAGTTTCGCGGGGCGGGCGACTTGGGTGAAGTCTAACATCGTGGGTAAAATATCGGTGCCCGTGTTAGCGAATTTATTGGAAAGACGGGCGACTCGTTGGCCTGGGGCACTGACGATCAGCGGGACGCGGGCCGCTTCTTCGTACAGCACAGTTTTTTGATTAAAGCCGTGGGCGCCTGCGCATTCGCCGTGGTCGGCAGTGAAAACGATGAGGGTGTTGTCTTCGAGGCCGGCTGCTTGAAGGGCGTCGAGAACTTTACCAATTTCGGCGTCAACTTTTTCAATGAGACGGTAGTAGCCCCAGCGCAGAGCTTGCCACATCTCTGGGCTAAATTTAGCCACAGGAAATTGGGGGTTGGCATGGTAGCCGATGCGGATCCGAGTCATAGAATCGGGCTCGTCGCGCGGTGGGGCAAGATTAGCGGGGGCGGGCGGGCGTTGGGCGATGGGTGGGGCTTCGCCGATTGGGCCGTTGTTGAGCTCTTGCCCGCGCGCCAGTTCGCAGACGTTGTGGGGATTTAGAAAACTGACTACAAGGAGGAATGGACGATCGTGTTTACGGGCGATAAATGTTCGGGCGAGGGCGGCGTTGTCTGCGTCGATGTGACCGGTGTCGAGGGTTTCAAAACCGTGGGTTTGGGTAGCCGCTTCGTTGTAGGCGAGGTGCCATTTTCCGAAGTACGCCGTTTGGTAGCCGGCGCGAGCGAAGTACGTGCCCATAGTGACAAACTCGTTGGGATCGAGGTTGGTCTTGGAGTTGTCGGTCACGCCGGTTTCATGCGGGAGGCGACCGGTGAAGATGGAGTTTCGGGCTGGCATACACAACGGGTTGGGTGTGTAAGCCTTTGTAAAATACGTGCCGCGGGCTGCGAGGCGATCGAGGGCGGGTGTCTTGATGTAGCGATCACCCATCCGGCAGCTCATGGCATCAGCCGATTGTTGGTCGGTCATGATAAACAGGATGTTGGGCTGCGCGGCCGACGCGCTGGCAAGCAAGAACGTGAGCGCGAGAGTGCGCAGAATAAGGATTTTCATGGGGAAGCGAAATGTGGGCGGAGTTTTACGCACTCGAAGGATTCGGTGCCTGGTTGAGTTGCTTATGAGTTCTTAGGAATCGTCGTCTTCGAGACCGGCTTTTTTGCGTCGCTTGGCTTCGGCTTTGGTGCGGGCTTTGGGCATGGCTTTGATCGTCTCGAGGCGGTCGCCCAAGTAGCTTGCCTCTTCCGCTGGGCGGCCGATCGCACCTTTCTCACCAATGAGAAACATCGGGTGATAGAGGTGCTCCTGCTTCGGGTCTTTAGAGCAAATGAGCATTTCGGCGTCGGGGTGGGCGTTGCGGGCTAGTACGGTTGCTTGAAAGCCAACGTCAGGACGCGAAAACAGGGTCGCTTCTTTGGCCCAAGTCAGACCGCCGTCGATGGTTTTCCACCAGTTAAGTTCGGCTTTGCCTTCGTGGTTTTGGGTGAGCAGAGCGCGCACGATTAAGGGTGAATCGACGATAAAATCGCCGTCGCAGCCCTTGCTGTAATCGGCCGCGATGGAGGCGGGTTTTTGCCAGGTTTTGCCGTCCCAACGGTAGTAGCGAATCTGGCCGGGGAAGCGAAAGAAGATGTGCGGATGTCCCTCGGCGTCGACGTGGCACGAGCCATGGTTCGATTTTTCTGTGCCGGTGGCTTGGATAAGCGTAAATTTGTCGGCGGATTCTTTGGTCACGGGCATTTTTAGCGGAGCGCCTTGAACGTTGGTCCATGAACCGTCGCGACAATCCATGAGCATGTAATAGGTATTGTTGCGATGGGCGTTGTGGCCTGGATTGGCGCATGGGTGGTAGACGTAGGAAGCGGTGATCGTGTCGCCTTTACCTTGATCGAACCAACCGTACCAGGAGTCGTGGATAGTGAAACTGCCGGCTGCGGACTTATGTTTGATGATGGATACTTCGGGTGCAAAGGTGCGGCCATCGTCGACGGATTTTTGATAAACCCAGTCACTGCGGTGCGAGCCGTGGCGGTAAAACAGGTACAAGTCGCCGTTGTTCATTTTGACCCATTGGCTGTAGGTGCCGAAAGGGGAAATGTTTTCCAAGGTCTCCCAGGCGGAAATATCGCCGGGTTTTTTGGAGACGATGTGGGTCTGACGTCCTTTGCCTGAAGTGCCGAAGTTATTTTCGCCAAACTTGGCTTCGCCGCCGTGGCCTCCGAAAATGAGATGAATGTAGCCTTGGCGGTCTACAATAAGCGCGGGGCGACCGTGGTTATCGAGTTCACCGGGATCGACCTGGTCGGGGGATTTCCCCATGGGGTTCAGCCCGGCATGGACCGGCCCAATCCACTTACCCGCAGCGTGATTATACGCAGCAATATAGGGGTCTTCGTGCGGCCCAGAATACGCCACGTAGGTCACGCCTTGGTAGTGTTCGGCCGCCGGATGTTGAAGCGTGCTAACCGGGTTGCCGTAACCGTTGTCGGAAAAATAATCAACGTTCGCGGCCTGTGCGAAACCTCGGCAGGCGAGCAAAACGCTCAGGATGATAATGTGGCGGTACATACAAATGAGGGTGGGGATGTGAAGAGGCTACGCCTCAGGGCGTGATTCAGCTGTGGACGAAAATTAAAGACGTGAGGTGGTGAAGTAGATGCAAAGTTGCGTATTTTAAGGCCGATTTCTGCGCTTATCCGGCTCTAGCGGGGTAAACAACAACCCGAAGGATTGGGCTAGAGCTTGTCAGTCTCCCGTCTTTGCAAGCGTTGCGTAATCTGCGCGTCTATCGTCTCATTCAGATTCGATTGATGCGGTGACGTTGGGTTTATGGATCACGAGAACCGCGGGGTAGAGGTAGATCCAATTGAACAAGTGCATCGGCGTAAAGGAGGCGACGTTGCTCAGGACTCAGGCCCGGTTCGTAGACGGCAGTGTCGTAGTCGCGATAACGCTGCCAGCCTTCTTGTTCAGCGAATTTTTTGGCGAAATGCTCGATGAGTCCATTGAGCTCTGCGGCGCTGGCATCGGGCTTGAGTTTGGTTTTGGCGATTTCGAGCAAAGACTTTTGAATAATGCCTTTCTCGCGGTTGAGTGCGGCGACGCGGCGGGATTGTTCGGCGTTAAAAGGGGTGAGCTCGGCGCGGAGGGTAGCGACTTTGCCCTCCTCAGAGTGTGAGGAGCGTCGGTTGGACACAATTTCGATGCCGTAGGAATCTCCCAGACGAATGTATTCGACGCGGTTTTCCGGTAAAGTTGCTTTTATTGCGGCGAACTTTTCCACGAGCGTGCGTTGGAGCGCTTGTTTTTCCCGAAGAAAAGCAGCAATCCTGCCGTTAAGTGATTCAGAAATGATGGGTACGGCGGGGCGAGAGGCGCGAGGATAGGCAGAAAGCAGGGTGCGGATTTCTTCGGCTTGTATTTCGATTTGGGTCAAAGCGGAGGCTTGTTCGGCGGCGAGGGCGCGAAAGGCTTTCGTGCGATTGAAACTGAAAAAAGCACGATCGTTCTTGTAGATAGCAGTGCGAAGGGCTGATTTGATTTGGTTCTTGGCTGTTTGGTAGGCGTCAATTTTGGCCGTAATTTCTGTCGAAAGTTCGTCGGGTAGGCGGATGCGAGCGGTCTCAGGGGAAAAGAAAAAATAGGACTTTGGAGCATCTAGGCTTAAGTCGGCGGTGGGTTCGGCGAGGGGTTGATCCATCTCGATGGCGAGTTCGCGCAGAAGGCGGCGCTGGGCGGGAGAGAAGCCGGAGGCAAAAAAAGCGGAGGCGCGGATGACTTTGAATTCGTCGACGCGCGATTCATAGCGTAGGTCATCCCCTAGGGACCAGGTGCGGTTGTCGTTCCAGTCTGCGCCATTTTGAATAAATGAGCCGTTGACGAGATTTTCTCGCAAGGCTTCGGCTTCGAGCTCTAGGCCAGCGAGGATTGGCGTTTGTTGAGCCGAGAATTCTTGGAGGCTGCGTTCTCGTACGGCTGGTTCGGCTTCTCGTACGGCTGCAATTTTGGCTCGGAGCTCGATCAGTTGAGCGGTGCGAGTTGCCTGATAGGCGTCAAGACGTGTGCGCTGTTTTTTCGATAGATCTTCACGGTGCAAATGAGCACTTAAGGGCGCGTAAAAAGGTTCTCCTACATAGGGGAGAAGTTGCGGTAGCTGGGTCTCTGGTTGGCTAAGGCCATAGCGGCGGAATAACAAAATCGGACCGCCAAGCGGGGGCGGAGTGGGTGGAAAAAAGAAGGTCGCTAACGGGGCATAGTAATAACTCGTCGTAGTAAAATTCGGGCTGGAGAAGCTACTATTGTAGTTCGACGAATTGTTATTGGCGTAATACTCGACCCGCTCGTTGTAAATGGGTTGATTCGTGTAAGCGGCTGTCGGCGGTGGAGTGGGCTCAGTTGGAGTTGACGCAGCCGGCGCGTTGGCGTGAACGGACAACGGGGCGTAGACCCAGTTTAATAAGAGCGCGGAGACAATCGATAGCCTGGTCCGGCAGCACCTAAGATCAGGGGGTATAATCATGGCGTTAGGTGGGAATCGAAAAATCTGTTTAACGTGTTAAACAGGGTGGCTCTTAAAATAAATCCATTCTATCTACGCTCTTTTCGCTGATTTTTTGCAAGTCGCATCTACTGATTCAAATCAATGAATCACAATAATTATAATTCATGGGGATTAATCGGCAGCTATCTTTACAGTGAAGGTCGGAGAAAACGAGGTCGCTTAGAAGTTGGTTAATCATGTTTTTTGCGTCTAAATTTTTTTGCGCAACAGTAACCAAAAAAAACCGATTCGCTCGCGTATCGCCGCGGTACTTCGCTCCAGCGATTCAACACTCCAACTGTACTCACTCCATGATGCGTTGGGATTGGGACGCGCTGTATAGCCCGTGGGGCAGGGCAGAATCTTGAAGCCGGCTGCTTGGAATAATGCGGTTGCTCTTGGTAGATGCCAAGCTGTGGTCACCAAAGCAATCGGCGCGGGCCCGATTAGCCCCCTTAGCGCTTGTGCCTCATCCTCGGTGTCGCGTGCGTTTTCGATGCGCAATATCCGTTCCGGTTGGACCCCAAATTGGGCTGCGACGCGTTCTAGCACAGCTGCGTGGCTCGGATATCCTGGTTCTCCGCCGCCGGACAATACGAGCCGCGCATCCGGTAACGCTTTTAATAAACGTACCCCCTCGACGACCCGAGCTAGTCCGGCCGAAGAGAGTTGATTGTTAGCTGAGAAACCAGCCGCGTCACTATGACCGCTACCAAGCACCACCACGTACCTACAGCGCCCCAAATCAAGGGGCACGCCTTGACCAGCGATCAGCTCTGGAATCGGAGGAAACGAGGCCTCGATAGGTCGCACTAGGGCCATGCTCACCACTTTATTACTGAACAGTCCTAGCGAGATCACGCCCGCAGCCAACAGTCCTCGGGCGAGTCGCACGCGCTTCGTCAGCATCAATAAAATCAATCCTGCGGTTAGAAGCGTAAGGCAAAACGGCAGCGGCATCAGCCAGAACGAGATGAATTTTTTTAACGCAAACATGCATTGATCAAAGTCTCCGTACTTGTAACGGCGAGCTCGGAGCTTTGGGGCGGAGAACTTTTTCCTAAAACAAATCTATTTAAAGCGAAATCACACCCACCTCTATCTAGAATATCCATTTTCTCTTCTGGTTTTGACTAATTTTTTACATTTAAGAAATTTCGGCATCGCTCCGCCGTTAGATATCCCCTGTTTTAAACGTTCCTTATTCCCCATGAAAAAACCCCTGTTCGCTAGTCTCGCCTTCTTCGCTGCTGCGGCTTTGTCCTCGGCGGCCGACACCTATCAAATCGCCGTTATCCCTAAGGGTACGACTCATGAATTTTGGAAATCTATCCATGCGGGCGCTGAAAAAGCTAAAGTCGAACTCGCTGCTCAAGGCATTGCGGTAAATATCATTTGGAAAGGCCCATTGAAAGAAGATGACCGCGAGCAGCAAATCCAGGTCGTGGAAAACTTTGTTGGCCGCCGCGTAGATGGTATCGTCCTCGCCCCACTCGACAATAAAGCGCTTGTCGCACCTGTAGAAACCGCGCGCCGCGGAAAAATTCCAGTCGTCATCATCGACTCCGCCCTCTCGAGCAAGGCAATCACTAGCTACGTCTCGACCGACAACCGTGAAGGTGGCCGTATTGCCGCGCGTAATCTTGGACGCCTCATTGGCGGGAAGGGTAATGTTATTATGCTCCGCCTCGCCGTCGGTTCCGCTAGTACGGAAGAACGTGAGGAAGGTTTTCTCGAGGTCATGAAAAAGGATTATCCTGCCGTGCGCCTCCTCTCTACTGATCAACACGCCGGGGTCACACGTGACACCGCCAAACAGGTCTCGGAAAATTTAATCAGCCGCTACGGTCGCGAAGTCACCGGTGTTTATACATGTAACGAATCTACCACCGCAGGCATGTTGCTTGCCCTCCGCGATGCTGGTCTGGCGGGTAAGGTTAAATTCGTCGGCTTCGACTCAGGTGAAACCCTCAATGCCGGCCTCAAGTCGGGCGATATCGACGGTCTTGTCGTCCAAAATCCCATGAACATGGGCTACCTTGGGGTGAAGACCGTTGTAGCAGCGATTCGCGGTGAAAAGGTACCTGCTCAGATCGACACGGGTGTGGGTTTTGTCACCAAGGCTAATTTCAACGATCCCGCCATGGCCGAGATTGTGAACCCACCTCTGACCAAATATCTCAAGTAATCATCTGGGTGCGAATCGGGTGTTCGCCCGAGGCTGTGCTTTCGTGGTATATCTAATCGCTTTGGAATCCGTATTGCCCTGATGGCCGCCATACGCCTTAGCCTTGACGGCATTCAAAAATCCTTTGGCGCTACGCGTGCCTTAAAACGTGTCTCGCTGGAAATTGCGCCCGGTGAAGTTCATGCTTTGATTGGAGAGAATGGCGCGGGTAAAAGTACTCTTATGAAAGTGCTGAGCGGCGCGCACCGAGCTGACGCCGGCGCGATGCAATTGAGCGGGGTCCCTTATGAACCGGAAAATCCTCACGATGCTCGCCTGAAAGGCGTCGCAATGATTTACCAAGAACTCAACCTCGCGTTGCACCTCAGCGCGCAGGAAAATATTCTGCTCGGGGCTGAATCCATGAAACTGGGTTGGGTGGATGCACGTTCCTCGCGGGCACGCGCGCAGGCGGCTCTCGCTCAACTTGGTCACGAGGGGTTCGATCTCGATCGTGCGGCCGGCGAGTTTTCTATCGCCGAGCAACAGATTATCGAAATCGCCCGCGCACTGCTGATTCAGCCCCAGGTGCTCATCATGGATGAGCCGACTAGCAGCCTTACTCAGGCGGATACGGAAAAACTTTTCGCCACGATCAACCGCCTTCGCCGGCAAGGTGTCAGCGTGATCTACATCAGTCATTTTCTCGAAGAATGCCGACTGATTGCGGATCGTTATACCGTGCTTAAAGATGGCGAAACTGTCGGTAGTGGTTCCATGTCAGAAGCGAGTCTAGATCACCTCGTGACGCTCATGACCGGGCGAGAAGTTAAAGATCTTTATCCACGCACCGACCGCGCACCTGGTGCCGTTGTACTCGAAGTCAAAGCCGTCGCTAGCCAACCGCGTTTAAAGCGTGCCACCTTGCAAATTCGATCCGGCGAAGTGTTTGGACTCGGCGGTTTGATTGGTGCGGGGCGCACCGATTTGTTACGTGCTATTTTTGGTTTGGACCAATTAACCGCTGGCGAAGTTTGCGTCGTGGGTGCGACCGAACATGTGCATGGCCCGCGTGAGCGATGGTTGCAGGGCATAGGCTTTCTCAGTGAGAACCGCAAGGAAGAGGGGCTGATGTTAAATCAATCCATCGCGGATAACCTTACCCTTACGAAGATGAATCGGTTGGGTCGCTGGGGCTGGATCAATGGTCCTCGTCAGCGCGCTGTAGCTCAACGCTGGGTCGACGAACTCCGCGTCAAATGTCAGGACGCCGGGCAAACGATGGGTCAACTCTCCGGGGGGAACCAACAGAAAGTGGCGTTGGCTCGCCTGCTGGAACACCCCGCCCGAATTTTTCTACTAGATGAGCCGACGCGCGGCATCGACGTCGGCAGTAAGGCTCAAATCTACCAACTGGTTAGTGAGCTCGCCGCTGCAGGCAAGGCGGTCGTTGTCGTGAGCTCTTATTTGCCTGAATTGCTCGGTCTGTGCGATACGATTGGGGTGATGTGCCGTGGGGAATTGCTGGCGGTGCGACCGCGGGGTGATTGGACCGAGGCCGACATCATGCGCGTAGCCACCGGCAGTGCGGGCTAATTTTTTCGATGAACGCTCTTTTTAAAAAATCCCTGTCCAAAGGCGGCCCTTTTATCGGCCTCATTCTTGTGATCGTGTTGTTCTCGATTCCGGCAGAGACGCGCGAATTCTTTCTGACGTATAATAATTTCAAGATTATTTTTACGCAGACGGTTATCGTAGCCATCGGTGCGCTTGGCATGACCATGATTATTGTGAGTGGAGGTATCGATTTGTCGGTCGGATCGAGCATCGCGCTCACGAGTGTAACCGGGGCGATGTTGATTCAACGTGGATGGGCGCCATTGCCGGTGGTGCTGGCCACGGTGGGGGCTGGGGCTTTGATCGGACTTTTGAACGGTGCGGCTATTGCTGGGCTGCGAATGACACCTTTTATTATTACACTCGGCTCGTTGGGTGTAGCGCGCGGTACGTCCAAGTGGCTGGCGGATAATCAGACGGTAAACTACGACAGTTCTCCCATCAACGGCTGGATGACGACGGCCGACCCATTTAGCCGCACGTTACCCACGGGTGTGTGGGTTGCCCTTGGGCTCGCCATGCTTACGGCTTTAGTCCTGCGCCATACGGTATTTGGACGACATATTTTCGCTCTAGGCTCCAACGAAGCCACTGCGCGTCTTTGTGGTATCGCCACGACGCGTTTGAAAATTACGATCTACACGCTTGCTGGTGCGTTCTTCGGCTTGGCTGGGCTATTTCAGCTCTCTCGCTTGCGCCAAGGCGATCCGACGGTTGCCGTAGGACTCGAACTGGATATCATTGCCTCGGTGATCATTGGCGGAGCGAGTTTGAATGGCGGGGTCGGTACCATTTTGGGCTCGATGATCGGAGCCTTAATCATGGCGGTCTTGCGTAACGGTTCGCAGCAGATGGGATGGCCAACTTATTTTCAGGAAATCATAATTGGTTTGGTGATCATCGTTGCCGTCTTCCTGGATCGGTTGCGACAGGGTCGTCAGGCTTGAGATGAGCCACACCGACCGACGACTGCGGCAAATTCGAACTGGGCCTTGACAGGGTGGATGCAGCTCGCGAATTTCTTCCCTTCTGTACGGCGGCCATAGCTCAGTTGGTTAGAGCACAAGATTGTGATTCTTGGGGTCGCG
>JBAWZQ010000016.1:0-53843 GCA_037142955.1 Opitutaceae bacterium
CCCCGCCTAAGACCCCTCGTCTTTAGGCCGGGGCTTGCTCCGCGTCTTAGGTCACACCTAGGACTCGCCCTTCGCGTGTTTTCCCGCTTCGCTTCATCCCGTGCAACTCCGCGATCAACACGTGCTCATCACCGGCGGCTCGAGCGGCATTGGCCTCGCCCTCGCTCAGCGAGCCGTGGCGGCCGGCGCCCGCGTGAGCCTCATCGCCCGCGATCCAGCCAAACTCGCCGCTGCAGCCACTTGCCTGCGCGCCGCGAATCCCGCGGTCTCGTTATTTACCGCTACGGCTGATGTGGCCCATGAGAACGAGGTTAAAAACACCTTCGCGGCCGCGGCACTCGCGCTGGGACCCGTCGATGTGCTCATCACCTCAGCCGGCATCGCACAGCCCGGCTATTTTGAAACTATTCCCGTCAATATATTCGAGCGCACTATGGCGGTGAATTATTTCGGCACCGTTTACGCCTTAAAAGCCGTCATCCCCGCGATGCGCTTGCGCCGACACGGCGCGGTCGTACTCATATCTTCGGGTGCAGGTTTACACGGTTTTTTTGGCTACACGGCGTACGCGCCGTCGAAATTTGCGTTGCGCGGTCTCGCGGAGTCACTGCGCGCGGAACTCGCCGACACCGGTGTCAACGTGAGCATCGTTTACCCACCCGATACGGACACGCCACAACTCGCCGAAGAAAACCGCACCAAACCCGCCGAGACGAAAGCGGTGACCGCGGGCGGCGGGCTTTGGACAGCAGAGGCCATCGCGCGCGTGACCCTCGACGGAGTCGCACGGAGACGTTTTTCGATCACACCCGGCTTGCCCGTGACGGCCTTAGCGTGGTTCGGCGGCATCCTAGCGCCGTGCCTACGCTGGAGTTTTGACCGCGCGGCCCGTCGCGCCCGATCTCGCTAAATCACCCCTTTGCCCGCGACGCGGCTCGACACTGCCGCCCGTCACGCTTTGCCTCGCGCTCACTTTACGCATGTCCGCCTCCGTTCAACGCCCTTCCCTCATCGTCGCCGACCGCTGGCGCGACTATCAATTACTCGACTGCGGCGACGGTCTCAAACAAGAGCGTTGGGGCGCCTACAACTTAGTCCGTCCCGACCCCCAGATCATCTGGCCCCGCCACGGTACGAGCCCCGGCGCAAAATGGGAAAACTGGGATGGCTTCTACCACCGCAGCGAACAGGGCGGCGGCAAATGGGAATACCGCAAATCTCTACCCGATCATTGGAAACTTTCTTACGAGTCACTTGGGCTAACGTTTAAGATCCACCCGACCTCGTTTAAACACACCGGACTTTTTCCTGAGCAAGCCGTCAACTGGGAGTGGTTTTCCGCCAAAATTAAAACCGCCCGGGCCGCCGGCCGCCCCGTCAACGTACTCAATCTGTTCGGCTACACTGGAGCCGCCACCTGCGCCGCGGCCAAAGCCGGCGCGAGCGTCACCCACATCGACGCCGCCGAGGGCATGGTCAAGTGGTGCAAAGAAAACGCGGTCCTTAGCGGTCTGGTCGACGCACCCATCCGCTATATCGCCGATGACTGCCTCAAATTCGTCCGCCGCGAACAGAAGCGCGGCAAATTCTACGACGCCATTATCATGGATCCGCCCACCTACGGTCGCGGCGCCACCGGCGAAATGTGGAAACTCGAGGAACACCTCTGGCCACTCCTCACCGAGTGCCGTGCGTTGCTTACGCCCTCGCCGCTTTTTTTTCTGATCAACGCGTATACCGCGCGCCTCTCGCCGACCGTCGTCGCCAACCTCCTCACCGAACTCATGTCCGGCCGCGGCGGCCACATTACAGCCGGCGAAGTCGGGCTGCCGATCCAGCGCGACGACAAAGTCTTGCCGTGCGGCATTTACGGGCGCTGGGAAGCGTAACCCCATTATGCGAATAATCCTTCTATGGGGATATTAGATTAGAAACCTAAATCGCTCATATATCGTAACCTTTGCGCCCATCACGCTCGAATCTGGGATTCGCGAATGGTCGATCAACCGCCACCAGCAGACGCACGTGGTCTGGCCTCACCTCCAGCTCGATCAGCCTCGCTTTCCGTTCGCGCACACCTCCCGGATGATCGCCTTCAGTCTCCGGTCTGCTCCGCTGACCAGAACCCCGCGACGATACTTCGGGCACCAGACCACGTGATACTGGCAGTCGTAGGTGACGTTGTGGTTCGATTCGGACATGTTATGCTGCTTTGACTCCTATAATCAAGGATGGTTCCTTGTTTTTACAGGATTGCGAGCCTTACCTCATAGCTAAAGCAAGGGGGATGCGGCTCGTCTTTGCTCACAAAATTGCCGGCGGTGTCATCGCGGCGCACCGCTGAAACAAAGCCAAGGCAGCGCGGCAAAACCGAGGAGGTGAAAAACTGCAGAGAGCGTGGGATGCGGACCTAAGACGTTTCAGACCACCTCAACGATACTCCGCTAGTTCCACAATCACTCCGTCGGGATCGACGAAGTAGACGAGAGTTTTTCCGCCCGCGCCCGTGTCGAATTTCACTACGCCGCCCGGCACCGCCGTCGGCTCGCCCCATACCTCGATGCCAGCAGCGCGCAGCTTTGCGGTCACGGCGGCAATATCGGTGACGCGCAACGCAAAGTGGCGCAGGCCGCGGGTGTTAGCCCGCGAATTTTCCGGGAGCGCCACGCCTTCCGGCGAATGGTACTGCAGCAGCTCAATCCGCGGTTCGCCACCAGGCGAAACGATAAACACCGCGTGCGCCTTCACGCCGCACAGGCCCACGATTTTTTCAATCCACTCGCCTTCGAGGTGCGCTTGCTTGGTTTGGGTGAAACCCAAAACGTCGCAATAAAACGCCAACGACCGCGCCATATCGGCGACGACAATGTTGAGGTGATCAATGCCGAGGATCATGCGTGGATTACAGGCTGAACGGCGCGTCGACGTGATTGCATCGACCTAGCCTGCACCGCGATTTCCTCCACGGACAACTGGATTCTGGAAATCGCGGTTGCGACCGGCTGCGAATAAATATTTCCCCACGCCCGCTTCCGTGTATTCCCTCAAACCCTGTGGGTAACTCCTCTTTTCAAATTGGCGTTGATGGCGGCGCGACCAAGACCGAGTGCATCCTCGTCGATGCCGCCGGCACCATCGTCGCACGCCACCTCGCCCCAGGCTGCAACGCCAACATCACCGGCACCGAAGTCGCGGCCGCCACGCTCACCGCCGCCCTCGCCGCGCTCCACGCTCAACTCCCATCGGCCAATCTCACCGCGACGCATTTGTTCATGTCCGGGGTGCCCGCATTCTGGACCGAATTCGCCGCGAAACTCACTGGCTACGGCCGTGTCACCTCGGCGCCCGATTCCCTTCCGACGCTCGAACTCGCCACCCAGGGTGCGCCCGGGCTCGTGATTCATGCCGGCACGGGGTCATTCGTCGCTGCCCGCGCGCCTGCAGGCAGCGTGCACTACGCCGGCGGCACGGGCTGGCGCTTCGGCGATCCAGGCAGCGGCTACGAACTCGGCCGCCGCGCCATCGCCCGCGCGTTGTTGGAACTCCAGGGCTGGCTACCTGCCTCGCGGCTCAGCCCCACCGTACGCGCTCACACGCAACTCGGCGACGCCGCCGATGCCCGCGAGATCACGCGCTATTTTTACGCCCACGCCGAGCCCAACCGCGTCATCGCCACCCTTGCCCCCTCAATCCTGCGCCTCGCTGAGGAGGGAGACGCCACCGCTCATCAAGTGCTAATCGAATCTGCCACCGAACTTTTAGACCTCGCCTCGCACGTCGCCGCGAAACTTTTCCCGGAAACACCACCGACCTCGATTACGACTGGCCTCAGTGGCGCCTTGCTCACCCATCCTGCTGTGCTCGCCGCGCTCAAAGCCCGAACTTCGCTTCCACTCACGCCGATCACCGCCGCGCCTATCGAAGGCGTGCGACGCTTGCTCGCGCGATCCACTTGAGTTCGGTGGGGCCCGCCTCTCCTGATTTTTTCATGCTCGTTCGTTTTACCAAAAACACCCCGTCTGATTCTGCCGACGCCCTCACGTGTCTCCGCAAGGACGACACTCGCACCAAGGCTCAGATGCCCAAGCAGGCGATTCTCCCGCACGTGGCGTTTCATTTCGTGATCGAAACCACCCTCGGTTGGAGCGACGGGTTTTTCGGCCAGATCGCTGCTGGCGCCGACTTCGCTAGCGTGACGGCGAAATTTCAGACGGCGAAAAAATCGCCTGCGAAAATTCCGCATCTTCGCCAAAGCGAAGCGTTGGTCGCCTGTCTCGCCGCCGAGCAATGGGGTGGCGCCAGCGAACCCGCCGCCTTCGCCGTGAAACTCGCCGCCGCCTGCAAAAAAGAACGCGTGCCGACCCTCTCGCTCACGCCTGAGGAACTCACCCGCGTGCGCACCGCGCTACGTGAATTCGGCGCCGCGTGGCGCCCACTCTCACCCGGGCAGTCGCTCGAGCGGAGGTTCTGATTTTTTCTTTGGCCGCACGCGACCGGCGCCAAGTCTTAACCTTTCGCCGGCGGCAACGTGATTTCGCCGGCGGCGACACGGTGTAAAAAGAGAGCTACAATCTGGGCGCGGGGGGCGATGGTCTCAACGCGGCAAAACTCGCGGTCGCTATGCAAATTATCACCGATGGGGCCGACGCCGTCGAGATTGGGTAGGCCACCAGCGGTGAGAAAATTACCGTCGGAGCCACCCCCACCGTGCACCCACGTAAACGGCGCCACGCCCACATCGGCCGCTGCGCGTTGCCATTCGGGAAATGCGGCTTCTTCAGCCGGGAGACATTCCTTGGGCGGGCGGTTAAAGCCACCCTTGAGCGTGAGCTTAATGCCGTCGCGAGTGTTAAAACGTTCTGCGATGGCGTGGAATCGCGCAAGTAGCGGTGCTCCATCGGCGACTTTGGTGATGCGAATATCGATCTCTGATTCGGCAAAGTGCGGGACCACGTTGGTCGCGGCGGTGCCACCACGGATGTTACCGACATTAACCATGACATCAGCCATCTCGGCAGGGATTTTCGCCGCCTCCAAAAGAAACTCGGCCAAAGCGAGAATGGCGCTGCGACCATCGTTGGGGACTTTAGCGGCGTGAGCGGCGCGGCCGTGACAGGTGGCAACCATTCCACCGGTGCCTTTGCGAGAATGGATGATATTGCCGTTAGGTCGGCCGGGCTCGAAGACGAAACCGAATTGGTGTCGGCGTGAGGCGGAGCGAAAAAGATCTACCGTGCCATGCGAACCGGTTTCTTCATCGGGCGTCAGCAGCACCTCCCAACCAACTTGTGCAGCGTGAGGGGTAGCCTCGAAGGCTTGGAGCGCGGCCAGAAGGGTGACGAGGCCACCCTTCATGTCGGCGGTGCCGGGACCGTTGAGCGTCGTGGCGTCGAGCCAGCGGCAGGTTTGAAACGCGTCGTCGGCTTCGTAGACGGTGTCGTAGTGGCCGCAAAGGATCACTTGAGTAGGTGCGCTCGGACGCAGGCTAATGCTAAGAGCGCGCGAGCCAGGAGGATTGAAGCCCGGTGCATCCGCCACCAGTGCGGTGATCGTGGCAGCCGGGAAGGCTTGCGCAAAATCAGCACGGAGCGTTTCGCGCATCTGCGCTAGGCCCGCGGCGTGACCGGAACCGGAGTTGATGTTAGCCCAGCGCTCAAGGAGCGCACCGAGTTCAGGCGTGCGGGAGGGGAGCGCGGCGATGGAGGCAGGAACGGAAGGCATGAAAAAAAGAGGTAATCAGAAGCCCGCCCCGTTGGGCAAGGTCACGCGCGGGGCGTCGGGGCCATCGAGCTGACGGAGTTGCGCCAGCGGATCATCGCTGAGTCGGAGAAATTTGAAACCGACGAGACGTTGCTTGGCACCGGGCGCGGCGGCTTTTTCGCGGGAGCGCGCGATAAATTCCGCGATCGGTTCTTCCCGCACGGCGGGTTCAGCAGAGTGAATCAAATGAACCGTGCCGTCGGGGCCATGCGCGATGAGGCCGGTGTGGCCGACCCAGGCGTTGCCGCCGTAAATCTCGGCGTTGGGGTGACTGCCGGGTGAGATCGAGGCGCGGACGACGTTAACGAAATCACCGTCGCGCAGGTGCGGCAGCGCGGCGGCGAGGGCGTCGAGCGGGATGTAGGTGTCGCGGAACAGCTCGATGGGGGCGAAAGTTTTGAGACCGTAGCGGCCGAGGAGAAATTTGGCGCGGTCGATTTTTTCTTCGTAAGGGACGGCTTTGGCGCCGGCGAGTTCCGTAGTGAGATCGCGCACGAGCCAGCGGTTGGAATGATTCCAATCAAGTTCCGTATAATGATTTCTGGAAGCGACGCCGAGGTGGCCGTCGCGGTAGCGGATGCGTTGGAGTAGACGGATAAAGCCGGTCCAGTCGCGCGTGAGCGCCATGGCGTAGATGTGCTCGGTGAAGACGAGACAGTCGCTCTTGCCGAGGCAATAGATCGGCTGCGGATCGTAGGTCTCGAACGGCATCTCCCCGAGCAGATAAATCTCGTAGGGCTGGCCGATGTTTTTGCGCGCGAGGTGGACGATGCGACGGCGCAGGTCGGGCTCGGTGGCCTGGAGGTGCGCGAGGTAGAGGCCGGTTTCGGCCTCGGTGAATTGATAGAGCGGCTTGACGAGAAGCGGCGCGATCGGATCGGTCGCAGCAACGGGAGCCGTGGTTTCAGCGGCAGCGAGCAAGCCGCAAGCAGCGAAGGCGCAGGCGAGGAAAAGGTGGAGCGAGCGGAGCGTCATGAGCGGGAAGGAATATAAAAAGGGGCGATCCGGTTGGGATCGCCCCCACAGAGAGCAAACGGCTTTAGAAGCGGCCGGTCAGACCCAACTTGAGCGAGCGCGGGGTGTTGTAGCCGCGGTAGTTGCGCGTCGGAATATAACGATATTCCGAGATGCCTTCTTCGTTGATGTTGGCAACATTGAGGAAGAGCGTCGCCTCGGGGCGGACTTGGTAGGTGATTCCAGCGGCCATGAGGGTGCGGGTCTCGCGGTAGATGTTGTTCTGCGGCGCCGTAAGGCTGTAGGCGATGGGGAACTGGCTGGTGTAGTTCATATCCCACGAAGCGCCGAATTTTTTGTATACGTAGTTAAGACCGACGTTGTAGGTGCGCGGAATATACCACTGACCAGCCGAGCCAACAACTTGACCGGGGGCGTAGGCGAGGCCGCCGAACACCGCCCGGGTCTGCACATTGGTGTAATTAGCGCGGACCGTGAAGCCCTTCAAAGCACCAGGGAGGAACGTCAGTTGCTGGCGGAAGTCCACCTCGACCCCCTTGGACTTCGTGGTGCCAATGTTGTTAGGCTGAACGAGCTCGTAGCCGACATATTGGCCGCCAAAGCCGTTGTCCGCGCCGTCAGGAATAAAGTAGCCGGAACGGGTGGATGAGCCGATGTAGTCCTTGATCGCTTTATCGAAGTAGCGAATCGAGAAAAAGCCTCGCTTGGAGAAGGCCCAATCGATGCGCACGTCGTAGTTGGTGGCGAGCGCGGGCTTAAGACTGGGATTACCGACGGTAACCGTGCCCGAGGCGCTGCTGGTGGGATCGACCGCCGTCGGGCTGGCGACTAGATCCTGCAGGCGCGGGCGACCGTAGCTCTTAGACCAGCTGGAGCGCAGTTTAAGGTCTGGGGTCAGATCGTAAGCAAGATGGGCGCTAGGGAAATATTTGACGTAGTCACCATCGCGGGAAGAGGGGGTGTAGTCGAGAATGGCACGCTTGAGGGGATCAGGCTCGATCGCGATCGGAGTGCGCTTCGCCGCCGAGGCGGCGACGTAATAGAAAGCCTCGGTTTTCACCGCCTCTCCGCGCACCCCGCCTAGTATAGAGAAGCGGCCGATCTTCGAGCTGGCCTGAAGGTAGGCTGCGTCCACGCCTTCCTCCAGAATACGGGTACTGCGGTATTTCTCGATGGCGTTGTAGTTCACATCCTCGGTCCAGAGCGCGGTGTTGCCGAGCGTGGTGCTGATCGCGGCCGGATCGAGCACAGGGAGACGGGCCCCGACGTAGTTTTGGCGTTCAAACTCGGTCAACGGCACGAGGCCGGTGGTAGGCAAGACCGAGCCGATCACGCCATACCAGCGGCGGGCATTCGGCACGAAGGCATTGACGCGACGGTTCACCGTATCGAGACCGGACTTCAATGTGATCGGGATCTGCGTAGGCAAAAGATAAGATACATTCACCATCGCAGAGACCTCGTTGGTGTTAGTCACGTTGTCGCGCTTGATAAACACCGTTGAAGTCTGGTCGGTCGGCTGGGTGGTCGTGTTTCGCGCCGTGACAAGAAACGGAGTGTAGCTGGCTGCATCGAAAAGATTAACGGCAGCGGCGTTGGTCTGAGTGAAGATTTTGCCATTGGGATTTGAGTAATCGAGGACGAAGCCGAGCGGGTCCTTCGTGCGCATCTGAATTTCGCCCGCCTCGCGGCTTCGACCGGCCCCGGAGTCCCAATGCGTGTGGCTCCAACGGTAAGCGTGGTCGACTTTGAGACGGCCCCAGTTATGATCAAGCGCCACCGTACCCGTGGGATTTTTGCTGGTGAATGAGACCTTCCACATGTTCAGGCGCAGGCGCGCAGCCCCGACGGTCGTACCGGCGGAGGTCGTGGTCGTAGGACGGATTTCGGTGCGGTCGGCCGTGAAGCCGGGCATAATACTACCGTTCGGATTGGTCGACGCGTCGTAAACCGAAAGATTAGCGCTGCCGAAAGGATTCACGTGGGTGTATTGGAAGAACGGCTCCGAGCCGGCATTGTAGAGGAAGCGCACCGAGATCTTTGTCGAGGCCGAGAGCCGGTAGTCGACGCGGCCACTAAACGCCGAGATGAAGCGGTCGTTGAGACCACTGCTGCGCTGGTAATCCTGCAACCAGCCAACCTGGTTGGTAGTGGCCTGCCAAAACTTCACATTAAAATCCATCGGGTTAACGATCTCCTGATAACCGGCGTTGAACATGATGCCGAGGTTGCGCGAGCCGCCGCCGACATCGAAGACCTCTTTGTAGGTGGCGCTGAGGTCCGGACGGAGCGCATGGTCCGAGAGCATGTCATTGCGCTTTGAGAAGGACGGGAAGTAGCGGGCGCTGGTGGTGAAATCAATCCGCCGGCGGTCCGTCATGTTGAGCGGAGAGGCGGTAACGAGGTTCAGCTGGCCGCCGAGACCGTCGGCGCGTTTGTCGGGCGTCTGACCGGCGATGATTTCGACCTGCTCATACATGGAGGCGGAAAAGGAGTGCATGGTGGCAGTCCGTCCGTCGCCGCCCACGCCGGTCGAGGCCATGCCGTCGATATTCATGCGGGTATAGCCGGCATTACCGCCGGGTTGTCCGCCGATGCTGACACTCATGCTGAGCCCGTCTTCATCCTGCTGCGCCACCGCGATGCCGGGCAGACGGGTCAGGAGTTCGGCCACGTTTTGCGTCGGTAACACGCCCCACTCGTCGAAAGCCGTGACGTTTTTGATATTCGCCGCGTTGCGCTGCTGGGTGAGGGCCAGAGCCTGACCTTCACTCACGGACTCAACGGTGAAAGGAGCCATCGCGACGACATCAGAGGATTTGAGGCTAGCGTCCATCCGTGCCGTTAGACCCGCGGAAACCATCACGCGTTCGCGCGCTTCCGTAAATCCGGTGTAATTAATAACTAACTCCTGAACGCCGGTCGGCAAACCTTGAAAAATGAAAGCGCCAGCGTTGTCGGTGAACTCCGTGCGATTGAGCGCCGGGATATTCACAGTGGCACCCTGGAGAGCGTTTTTGGAACCGGCGCTGGAGATCGAGCCGGTGATGTTGCCCGTCGCACTCACCTCAGCGGCAAAACTGGGTGAGGCCGCAAGGACCAGCATGACTAATAAACTAACAACGCCCCGCCAAAGGCGGAAGGCCGAACTACGAGCAGAGCTGACGGTTTGATGATTCATCGGTAGGTGGTGTTATAACAACTCGCCCGCAGGGAAACTACCCACGGTGGATCTAAGTGGTTAGAATATGAAACAGATTAATCTTTATTAGCCCACGTCCAAGACGAAATCCAGCTAACCCCACGCCTAACAACGATAGCTGCACAGACCAACGAGCATTTTTGTTAAAAAATACCTCATTTCTGTCCATCTACACATTAATCGGTGGATAATCGGAGCTAGGCTAACGGCGTTCCTTCACCCACGAACGACCCGACCGACCCGCTGGCGCCGCCCGGCCACTATGGCGATACGCCAAGGGTGACACGCCGTAGGCCAACCTAAACGCTCGGCTAAAACTGTAAATCGACGCGAATCCACATTGCTCCGCGATTTCAGAAACCCGCTGAGGCCCCAGCCGCAACAATCCACAAGCCCGCTCCAGCCGCAATTGCCGCAAATGCCGACCAATACTCACCCCACACGAAGCCCGAAACCGCGCCCGCAAATGACTCGGGCTGATTCCAAGGGAGCGCGCGATCTCACCAATTCCGGGCGACTCACCGCTGCGCTGCGCGAATTGGTTGACGCGCAACTTTAATCTAGACTGCGGTGAGACGGAAGCAGTTTCCTCGGGCGCTGCCGCCGGCTTTAACCGCCGCAATCGCTCCAACAACACCGCCAGCAATAACACCGGCAGATCCGCCGTACGTTCGGTCTCGTACGTGGCCACCAAATCCGCCACAAGCGCGATTAAGCGCGGCGTGAGACGCAACGGCCTAAATCGGAGCCCTGCCAAAGCCTCGGGCGCTTCCAATTCAAAGGTCACAAATAACCACGAAAGCGAGTCCTGTTGCGCCTCGGCATAATGATGAAATTGAAACGGAAAAACGAGCAACGCCTCACCCGCTTTCAGCCGTATCGAGCGCTCGTCCACGTAGACGGTCACCGCTGTTTTCAGTGCACAGATTAATACAAAGCGGTGATGCAGCGCCCGCCCGCGTCGTGGCTTGTTCAAGTCGATCGCGGTGCGCCGCTGAAAACACACGATGTTGTCGGGCAACATGAGCGCTCTCGCCGATCGCCCCTGCATTTGATGCAGCGGCTGCGGTAGACGCGCGACCAATTGCTTAAGATCGGGAGCGGTTGGCGTTGGCATAATTGTTAAAAACATCGTCATTTTTGCCATTTGTCCCGAAGCCCGCGAGCTCTATTATGAGCTCAAACCTCTCCTCGGCGTATCATCCTGTCTTTTTTTAATTCTCATGCTCTCGTCGCACCTCATCCCTCGCAGCCGCTACGAACAAGCCGCCATCGCCGTCTATACGGGCAGTCTTGATGCCTCCCGTGCCGTCGCCGCAGAAATCGCCGCCCTCATTCGCCAGCGTCAGGCCGAAAAAAAACCCGTCGTCCTAGGCCTCGCTACCGGATCCACACCCGTGAGCGTCTACGCCGAGCTCGTCCGACTTCACCGCGAAGAGGGCCTGAGTTTTGCCAACGTCACCACCTTTAATCTCGACGAATACTACCCGCTCGCACCCGAGCATCCGCAGAGCTACCGCGCATTCATGCGCCGCCACCTCTTTGATCACATCGACATCGACCCGAAGCGCACACACCTGCCGTCCGGCACCGTCGCCAAACCCGAAGTCGACGCCCACTGCGCCGCTTATGAAGCGGCGATCCACGCTGCCGGCGGTATCGATTTTCAACTTCTCGGCATCGGCCGCACCGGTCACATCGGCTTCAACGAACCGGGCAGCCCGCGCCACTCCCTCACTCGCCTCGTCACACTCGATCCCCTCACCCGCCGCGACGCCGCCGGCGACTTCGGCGGCAACGACGCCACTCCGCGCCACGCTCTAACTATGGGCGTACGCTCCATCCTCGACGCCCGTCGCGTCGTCTTGATGGCCTGGGGCCAACATAAAGCCGAAATCGTCCGCACCGCCATTGAGGGCGAAGTTAACTCCCAGGTCTCCGCCTCCTTCCTCCAAGAGCACCCTGCCGCCCTCTTTGTTCTCGATACAGCCGCGGCCGACGCCCTCACCCGCAACCGCACGCCCTGGCTGATCGGGGCCCTCGAGGAACAAGGCCTGGCTTGGGACAACCGCATGATTCGCCGCGCCATCCTCTGGCTGTCCCAACTCCGCGGTAAGCCCATCCTCAAACTCACCGACGACGACTACAACGAAGCCGGTCTTCAAGACCTCATCCACCTCCACGGCTCCGCCTACGAAACCAACCTAATCGGTTTCTACGAACTTCAACACACGATCACCGGCTGGCCCGGCGGTCGTGATCCCAAAAAATCCAAACCCGGCGATGCTCCCGTCCGCCCACTGCGCGGAACCGGTGCCTCTGTTTTCCCCAAACGCATTCTTATCCTCTCACCCCACCCCGACGACGACGTTATCGCCATGGGCGGCACCCTCTGCCGTCTCGTTGATCAAGGGCACGAGGTCCACATTGCTTACGGCGTTTCGGGTGCTAGCGCCGTCTCCGACGAAGCCGTGTGGCGCCTGCTGGCCTTCGTTCGCGACAGCGGGCTCGCCGACTCCGCCCAAACCACCCACCTCTCCAGCCTCACGAGCCAACTTAGTCACGGCGCCACGTTACCTCAGACGCCCGAACTGCTGCGCTGGAAAGCACTGGTTCGCCGCCACGAAGCCACCGCCGCCGCCCGCGTCTGCGGCGTGCCCGAAACTCGACTACATTTTCTCAACCTACCGTTTTACAACGCTGCCCCACGCAGCCGCGCCTACGGCGCCGCCGACGTAAGCCTAGTAGGCGATCTCCTCGCCCAACTCCAACCCCACCTGATCTATGCCGCCGGCGATCTCAACGACCCTCACGGCACTCACCGGCTGTGCCTGCGCATTCTCCGCGACGCCTTCGGTCAAGCCGCCACCGCCCGAGCGCCTTGGCTCGCCGCCGCCGAACTGTGGCTTTACCGCGGGGCCTGGAATGATTGGCCCGTTGACGAAATTGACCTCGCCGTCCCACTGAGCCCGCAAGAAGTCCTGCGCCGCCGCCGCGCGATTTTCCGCCACGAAACACAAAAAGACCAAGCGCTCTTCCTGGGCGAAGACCGGCGTGAATTCTGGCAACGTACCGAAGACCGCAGCCGCCGTCTCGCCGAAGCCTACAATACCCTAGGCCTCGCCGAATACGAAGCCATCGAAGCTTTCAAACGCTACGCGCCCGAAGATTTCCTGCGTTCCGCCGCCTTCTAATCGCCGCGCAAGCGCTCAGATCTTCACGATCCAGCGCTTGCGCCACATCAGCCCAGCAGCGGCGAGAAACACGCCGACAAACGCCAGCGCGAACCCCAGCGAAGCGTTGAGCGGACTAAAATACGGCGTAAAAGCTCGCGTGTAGATCCATGCCTTCAGCGTCACTTTTGCGCCCGCCGTATCGCTCCACGCGATCAAGCCGAGCATCCGCGCCACCAGTCCCGCGCCTACGAATATCACGATCGCATTCACGCCCAGCACTATCAGCGGCGTTGCCCAACGCCGCCACCCACGCACATCCATCACCCAATAAAATACCGCCAGCCCCACGCTCGACGCACCTGCCATGAACAACGCAAATGAGCTGGTCCAAAGATTTTTATTAATCGGCAGCCATAGATCCCAAATCAGTCCGGCACCCAACAACGCCACTCCCGCGCCGAACAAACGTGCCGCCCGCACCGTCCCCGCGACGGGCGCACGCAAGATCCGTCCTGCCCATGCCCCGAGCACCACCGTCGCAATCGCCCCCAACGTGGAAAAAATTCCCTCCGGATCAAAACCCGGCGCCGGCGCCCCACTCCAAGTGTGGCCCGCCAACACGTGCGCATCAATCCACCACGCGAGATTTCCCACCGCCTCGTCGATATGCCCCGCGCCATAACCCGGCACCGGGAAAAATTTTAATAAGGCCGCCGACCCGGCCAGCAACCCCACGACCCACGACACCTGCCCACGCCAACCCACCCACAAACAAATCGCACCCGCCGCCGCATAACACACCCCAATACGCTGCAATACCCCAGGAATGCGCAAAGAACCGATCGCCAGCGTATGCGTCGGCCATAAGCCAAACGGAAACGCTCCAAGTAACAGCCCAAGCCCAAAAATAATCGCCGCCCGCCGCCCTACGTGCCGAAACAGCGCCGCAGGAGCTTCGCCTGCTTCAACCCGCCTCGCCCACGATAACGTCATCGCGACGCCCATAATCCACAAAAACCCGGGGAAGATCATATCAGTGAGCGTCCACCCATGCCATGCCGCATGCCGCAATGGCGGATAAACATGCCCCCAAGAACCCGGATTATTGGCGAGCAACATCCCCGCAATCGTCGCTCCACGAAACGCATCCAAAGAGATCAACCGAGCCGCAGGATAACCGTTCATATAAAAGGGCTAGAATCGGTGATCAGTCCCGCGAACCAGCGTAGCGGGCAAGCAGGGCGGCAATTTCGTCGAGTTCGCGACTGGCGGCGCGACCGGGGGCCGCCGGGTAGCGATTCAGCATCAGGCTAAATGCCAATCGCTCACCTGAGAGCGTCGTAACGTAGCCCGAGAGCGCTGTCGTCCAGCGTAACGTGCCCGTCTTTGCGTGGACTGTGCCTTCGGCAGACGTGCCTTTCATGCGGCGCCGTAACGTCCCGTCCACCCCCGCAATCGGTAACGATTCCGCAAACACCTTCGCCTCGCTGTGCTTCGCCATAAATTCGAGCAACGCCAACGTCGCGGTTGCCGTCGTGAGATTATTACGCGAAAGGCCCGAGCCTTCGTCAAAAATCACATCGCTCACCGGCAGCGCGTGGCGCGTCAAAAATTCCCGCAAACCCGCCAACGCGAGGTCTTCAGAGCGCATCGTCGCGGGCGTCGTAGCCGTGCGACGCAATTCGCCAAGATGCGCGAAAATCAGATCAGCTTGCAGGTTTTGCGACTGTTTCATCATCACGCCGAGATAATCACGCAGGGGCGGTGAAACGGCTTCTCCAAGCCGCACGTCGCTCGTCGATGATGCTGAAACTTCCGGCCAACGCACACCACGAGCCGTGCCGCCAACGTTGATGCCAGCCCGCGCGAGTGCCGCCTTCAACCCCGCGGCAAACCACGCCGCGGGCCGAGGCACGGTCACCTCGGTCAACTCGGGTTTGTCGCCGAGCGGTAGCTCGCCGAAAATCTGCACCGTCGTCTCGCCAGGCAAACGCAACAGACTGATCGTGCGCGTCCCGCCGGCTGGCGTCGTCAGGGTGCGATTGTCAAAAGTAAGTCCAGCGAACGGTTGCAACCACTCAAGCGTGCACGGCGCGCCCACGCTCGGCCCCGGCGAGACGCGCACGTCGACGTAGTTATCGTTCACTGAAACCGCAGAAATTTCCGCGCCGTAATAATCATTAATGTCATCGACCGTCCAACTAGCGCCAAAGGGGGTAGAACGAAAATAGGTCGCATCCGCAACGACGTCTCCCGCGATGCGACGCACGCCAGCGTTTTTTAGCACCGCAACATACGGATCAAACGCCGCTAAAAAATCCTGCTGTAAACGCCGCGGGTCACAGCTCGGATCACCGCGCCCACTCACGATTACGTTGCCCTGAATCGCGCCCGCCGCATCAACCGGCGCCGAAGCAAAGACCGGCGTGCGCACACGGTAATCGCCGCCGAGGGTGTCAAGCGCGAGCGCCGCGACGTAGAGTTTGGCGTTAGAACCAGGGCTCAAGCGTCGATCCGGCGCGTGCGCGTACAGCGTGCGACCCGTATCAAGGGAGACGATTTTTACGCCCCAGACTGCAGCCGCGAAACGCGGATCGCTCACCTGCGCTTCGAGCCGTGACTGTAAATCTGTAAGCGAAGCCACCGGCGGGACGGCCGGCGCACTCGCCGCCGTAGAAACCGACGCAGAGCGGAGCGGAAAACTCAGCCCCAAGACCATCCCAGCTAAAATCAGCCCGCGCGACGTTTTCATCGCGAAGACATTGGGGTACCTCGCGCCCGGGCACAACTGCGGAACCACACATCCGGCCGCCGCCTTACGGCAGCCTACCGCAAGTACACACACGCGAGGCTTGTTTTCCCGCGCAGACCGCGCCTCTGTGGTGGCGGAAAACCCATGCACTTCTCCGCCATCGCCGCCGCCCTGCCGCCCAAGGCCGTCACCCGTTTCGACCGCGTGCCGTTTCCGTTACTCGCCTCCGGCAAGGTACGCGAAATCTTCGACCTCGGCGACGCACTCTTGCTGGTCGCAAGCGACCGCCTCTCAGCCTTCGACGTGATTCTGCCCGACGGTATTCCGGGCAAGGGCATCGTGCTCACCCAAATGAGCAACTGGTGGTTCGCGCAGACCCAAAAACTCATCTCCAACCACCTCTTACCCGATCAAGCCGGCGAGTTTACCCGACGTGACTTGCACGAGCGCGACCTGCAGTTGCGCAGCATGATCGTGCGTAAACTCACGCCGCTCACCATTGAATGCGTCACGCGCGGTTACCTCATCGGCAGTGGCTGGAGCAGCTACCAAAAAACAGGTGAAGTCTGCGGTATTCGTCTACCCGCCGGCTTGCGCCAAGCCGAGCGGCTGCCCACGCCGATTTTCACCCCCACAACCAAAGCACCGAAAGGCGAGCACGACGCACCGATCAACGATGCCCAAGCGGCCGAGCGCATCGGCGCCACGCTCTACGAGAAAGTTAAAGCCACGAGCCTCGCGCTTTACCAATTCGGGCACGACCGCGCCCACGCCGCCGGCATGATTCTGGCCGATACCAAATTTGAATTCGGGACCGACGCCGCCGGTAATCTCGTACTGATTGACGAGGTGCTAACGCCCGATTCCTCGCGTTACTGGCCGGCCGAGAGCTACGCACCCGGAAGCTCGCCTCCGAGTTACGACAAACAATTTGTTCGCGACCACTTGCTCGCGCTCAATTGGAACCAGCAACCGCCCGCGCCGCATTTACCGGCCGAGGTTATTACCCGCACACAGGAAAAATACCTCGCAGCGTTAAAAAAATTACTAGGCTGAAATCGTTCTTTCGGCGTTCACCTGCCGGAGATCATTGCATCGCTTCGCCCCGCGGTGAAATCGCGCTCGCGCCACTTGCCGCGCGCACTAATTCACGACGCAACCAATCAAGCGCGGCATTCACCGCGCGGACTTTGACCGTCGTGCGCGGGCCGGGATAACTGAGTTTTTTTGACCACACGCCATGCGGCGCATGCAGCGCCAAAAAGAAGGTTCCAACGGGATTTTCTTGTGTGCCGCCGCAGGGGCCGGCGAAGCCCGTGATCGCGACCGCATAATCGGCTCCAAGTTTCTCCGCCGCGCCCGTCGCCATCGCGACGGCGTTCTCCGCGCTCACCGCGCCATGCTGCGCGAGTAGACATTCTGGCACATCGAGGAGCTGCATCTTGGATTCGTTGGAGTAGCACACCGTGCCGCCAGCGAAAAATTTTGAGGCGCCGGAAATATCCGTAAACGAATTTGCGAGCAAACCACCGCTCGCCGTTTCGGCACACGCGAGGGTCTTTTCCTGCGAACGCAACATGTCCGCGCAGACCTTCGCGAGCGAATCGTGACCGTAGCAGACAAAATCTTCCCCGAGCAGTTTCGCACACTCCGCGGCGATGACCTGCAATTGCACATCATTCAACTGACCGCCGGGCGAACTCACCCGACAATCCACGTGACCCGAATGCGCGCAAAATGCGATGCTTAGTGCCGCGCCAAAGCGATCAAAAATCGGCTGTAAGCGCGTCTCTAGCGCACTTTCGCCCACGCCCGAGGTGCGCAGTTGCACATACGCTTCTTTTTCTGTGAGCAAACCGCGCGCAGCCAGACGCGGCACGATCTGCTCGATAAACATTGGCTGCAATTCGTTCGGTGGGCCGGGCAACATCACCAGGATTTTGCCATCCTGCTCAACCCAAAGACCTGGCGCGGTGCCGTTAGCGTTTACGAGCACTTCGCCGCGCTCAAAGACCAACGCTTGCTTAAGATTATTTGGGGTCATCGTGCGTCCGAGTCGCGCGAAACGCGCCGCGATGCTCGCCTCCACACTCGCATCCTGGACCAGTTTTTGCCCTAGGACTTCGGCGATACATTCGCGCGTGCGGTCGTCGCAGGTCGGACCGAGCCCGCCCGTTGTAATAACGACGTCGGCCCGCGCCCAGCTCTCACGGAACTGGGCAACAATCGCGTCGGCGTCGTCTGTGATCGTAATGTTGCGGCGCAGCGTGACGCCCCGCCGACCCAGTTGCGCACCGATAAACGTGAGATGGCCGTTAGCGGTCAGCCCAAGAAGCAATTCATCCCCAAGGGTGAGTAGTTCGTAATAAAGTTGGGCGACCGGTTTACGGGCCTGGGGGGTGTTGCTGGAAGAAACCATACTTGCGAGATTCGATCTTAGGAGGATTCTGCCAAAATGCCAACTGGCGAAACCGTTAATCTAAAGGAAAAGGTCCGCCGCCTTTCCGACCAGCCCGGCGTGTACCTGATGAAGGACCGCCTGGGGCGCATCATTTACGTGGGTAAGGCCAAGAATCTCAAAAAACGCGTCTCAACGTATTTCACGCCGTCCCGCGCCATGACGTGGCACCCAAAAATTCGGGCCCTGATCGAGATGATCGCCGACTTTGACGTGCACGAGGTGAAATCAGAACCCGAGGCACTCCTACTTGAAGGCAAACTGATTAAACAGTGGAAGCCGAAGTACAACACCGACTTCACCGATGACAAACGCTTCCTGCTGGTCCGCGTCGACGTAACCGAGGAACTACCGCGCGTCCGCCTCACCCGTTTCAAAAAAGAAGACCGCTCGCGCTATTTCGGCCCCTTCGCCCATAGCGGCCTCCTTCGCAAAACCCTTGCCCAAATGCGCCGCCAATTCGGCGTGCTTCTCGGCGACGCCACGCCAAAAAAACTCCCCGACGGCACTTGGCAACTTTACGACGACGTCAGACAAGAACTCTACGGTTTCGAAAATACCGTCACCCCCGACGCCTACCGCCTACGCGTAGACGAAGCGTGCGCTTTTCTCGAAGGCAAATCCCGCGAATGGCTTGAGTCTCTGCGCACCGAAATGCTCGCCGCCGCCGAAAAACAACAATTCGAAAAAGCCGCCGAGCTGCGCGACATCGTTTTCGCCCTCGAAAAAACCTTGGCCAAGACCCGCAACTTCGAGCGCACCGATCCCACGCTTGCACTGCCTAATACAAGCGCCGAAGCCGTGCGCTTACTGGGCGAGGCGCTCTCGCTCAACCCACCGCCGCGCTCGATGGAGTGCTTCGATATTTCCCATATCTCCGGCACCTTCGTCGTCGCTTCGATGGTGCGCTTCGTCGACGGCCGACCTGACAAAGACAACTACCGCCGCTTCCAAATCAAAAGCTTCATGGGCAACGACGATTTCCGCGCCATGGAAGAAGTCGTCGGACGCCGCTACCGCCGCCTGCGCGATGAACAAAAGCCATTGCCCGATCTCGTAGTGATCGACGGTGGCCGCGGACAAATCGGCGCCGCGCTCAAAGCCTTTGTGGCCCTGGATCTCACGCCGCCGCCGCTCATCGGGCTGGCGAAAAAACACGAGACGATCATTTTCCCCGACGAGCGTCCGCCGCTCAATCTCTCGCTCAATTCCCCAGCGCTCAATCTCCTTCAGCGCCTGCGCGACGAAGCCCACCGCTTCGCTAACACCTACAACGCCGATCTGCGCTCGCGCAAAATCCGCGAGAGCGTGCTCGATGATTTTCCCGGCCTTGGCGCCGTCCGCCGCACGACGTTGCTCGAACACTTCGGCGACATCGAAAAGCTCCGCGCCGCCGACATCGCCGCGATCGCCGACGTCCCAGGTTTCGGCGGCAAACTCGCCGCCGAACTGCACGCCTTTCTCCACGGCGCGCCGACGGCGAGAGCGAAATAATTTTCCGCCGGCAGCGCCAGTGGCGGCGCGCGCTCAACGCCGCAGATGACGATCCGCGAAATCGAGGTACTGCGCCCAATCGTAGGCGGTCATGTCGTGTTTGCCCGTGCGATTGTGGTACCGAATCGTCTCACCGACGGGCGTATCGAGCGGCGGTATCGCGGTGACACCGAGTCCTTTTTTGCCGAACAACGCATAAACTGGTTCCGCGGCTTGCGCGCTGAGAAATTCGCCGCGCGGGTCGCTCCATTGGTCTCCCTCGGCGCTGGCCACGTAGAGCGGCCGCGGCGCAATAAGCGCCAGTAATTCGTGCTGGTCCACCGGCAACGCTACCTCGTTGTCGTCGTAGCGGCGGAAGTTCTTCGCAAACCAGTGCGGGAATTTACTGTTAATGATGCCAACCGTTTCGCCGTAGATACGCTTACTCAACGCCGCGCCACCACAGCCACTCTCGTTGGAGATGAGCATCGCGAAACGCTCGTCTTGCGCCGCCGCCCAGTCCGCGGCTTTGCCGAGGCGTGAAAATCCGTGGACCGCCACACGCTGCGCATCGAGCTCTGAGTCGGTCTCGATGTAATCGAGTGCGCGACTAAGGCCCCAGGCCCACACGCCCATTGCGCCCCAAGCATCGCCTGTGCGCGTCTCGGCGCCGCCGGTGCCCAACATTTCCGACACGCTACCCGGCGCCGCGAGACCGTCAGGGCGGTCGGGCGTGAGGTCGTTACACCAGGCCGTGGCGGTGGCATAACCACGCGCGAGCACAGCCTCGACCTGCCATTTGTCAGCGTGCGCCCCGCGTTGCGGCAGTTTTTTTTGGGGCTGCGAATCGGCGGGACGATAACGGGCCGCGTCGTAGACGACATGCGGCTGCGCGAGCGAAATGGCGGGATCCGCGTGCACCGTATGATTGCCGAAAAAATTGAGCCCTAGAAAAACCGGCGGCGGAGATTTTAGTCCGTTGGGTTGGTAAATAAGCAGGTGCATCCGCGGACCGTCGGTTTTACCGGAGAACCACAGCGTGATTTCTTTCCGCGTGGCCTTGCCATCGAGGGCGTGGCGATCGACCGATGTGACCTCGGCGCGCAGCGCAGCGGGCCGGCCCGAGGGTGTGCGGCCGTAAACTTCGCGGGCAAATAGTTCGAGCAACTCAGGTCGCCGCTGCGCCCGCCACGCCGCCGCATCACGCACAGGCGAGCCGGCGGTGGTTACGAGCGGATCGGGCAACGTGTAAGGCGGGACCTTGCTTTCATCGGTAATAGGGGGAGCGGGCGCAGCCGAAGCAGCAACCGCGGCCAACCGTACCGCCAACAGGGGTAAATACAGGCGTGGAGTCATGGTGCTTTATGTCCGCTGATTCGCGGAGCGGCGCAAGCAGCTTTCCCCATTGCGCCGTTCCTGCCGCGCCTTCTCAGTGGCGCCGTGTCGCCTACCCTCTCCACGCTTTCCACGCCCGCCTTGTTGCTCGAGCGTCGCGTCCTTGGCGCCAATCTCGACCGACTCGCGACGCGCGCGACCGCGCTCGGAGTCTTGCTGCGGCCGCACTTGAAAACCGCCAAATGCGGCGAAATCGCCGCCCTCGCCAAAGATCGCGGGCCACTCGCCGGTCTCACCGTATCAACGCTGCACGAGGCAGAATATTTTTACGCGCGCGGACATCGCGATCTGTTTTACGCGGTCACCATTGAACCGGGAAAATTTGCGCGCGCCGCGGCGCTGGTGCGCGCGGGCGCGCGACTCACCTTGGCTTGTGATCATCTCACTATGGGCGTAGCTCTCGCGGCCGCGGGCGCAGAACTCGGGGTGCGTTTTCCGGTATTAATCGAGATTGATTGCGGCGATCATCGCAGCGGGCTCATGCCTAAAGACCCTGACGTACTCACGCTCGCCCAAGTGCTTCAAGCTGGTCCGGGCACCGAACTGCGCGGTGTGTGCACCCACGGAGGCCATTCTTACGCCGGTCGCAGCGCGGCCGACCATGGGGCGACCGCCGAAATCGAGCGAGCCGCAGCCGTGGGCGTGGCCGAGCGGCTGCGCGCCGCCGGACTTCCGTGCCCGGTCGTGAGCGTGGGCTCAACCCCGACGGCGATGTATGCGGCGCACTTGCAGGGCGTCACTGAGCTGCGCTGCGGCGTCTACATGTTCGGCGATTTGTTTCAGGCCGCCATCGGTTCGTGCACCGAGGCCGATATCGCGATCAGTGTCCTCGCCGCCGTCATCGGCCACCGCCGCGAGCGCAACCAACTCCTCGTCGACGCGGGTGCACTCGCGCTTTCCAAAGACCTCAATACCTCCCAGCTGCCGCCCGCGCAACACACGGGCTACGGCGCCGTCACCACGCTCGACGGGGTACGTCTACCGGGGCTCACGGTCGCGGGTGTCAGCCAAGAACACGGCCAAATCGCCAGCGTAGCCCCGATTGATTTCGCGCGTTTGCCGATCGGCACGCGATTGCGGATTTTGCCCAACCATTCCTGCCTCACCGCTGCCGCTTACGACCGCTATCATGTGCTCGACGGCGGGCCCGACATCGTCGCAACGTGGACGCGCACGAACGGCTGGTAAGGCCGCACTTATTTCGTTTCTGTAACCCCACGTTTTCCTATGCCCCACGCCCGCTCTTTCCTGTTTGCGTTGTTGGTGCTCGTCGCGACCGCTGGACGCGCCGAAGTGGTACTCGCGCCGTTGTTCACCGATCACGCCGTGTTGCAGCGCGACAAGCCCATACCGATCTGGGGCCGCGCCGAGGCGGGCGAAAAAATCACCGTGACGTTTGCCGGACAAACTCATGCCACCACGGCAGCGAAAGATGGACGTTGGCTCGTGATGCTCGAGGCCCTTCCAGCCCAAGTCGCGGGCACCGATCTTGTCGTCACCGGGAAAAACACCGTGACAATTTCCGATGTTGTTGTCGGCGAAGTTTGGCTCTGCTCCGGCCAATCCAACATGGAATTCACCGTCGATGCGCGCGCCGGCACCTGGCAGGCTAACGCCCGCGTCGAGCGCGCTGCGACTGAGATCGCCGGCGCGCGTTTCCCGCTCATTCGTCACGTGCGGATCGCGCCAACCGTCGCCCCCACTCCCGCTGAAACGGTAAAAACTTCCAGTTGGGAACTCACCACACCCGAGACCGTCGGTGGATTCACCGCTGTAGGCTATTTTTTCGCCCGCGATCTGTTTCAAAAACTCAACGTACCGATCGGCGTCATTAACAGCTCCGTCGGTGGCACGCCGGTGGAAGCTTGGCTTAGTCCCGCTGCGCTCGCGAGTGCGCCAGCTTTGGCGGTGGTGAACGAGCGCTGGACTAAAAACATCGCAGAGTATCCCGCAAAAAAAGCCCAATACGACGCCGACCGCGCCGCGTGGCTCGCCGCCGAAGCCGCCGCCAAAGCCGCGCCTGCGCCTACACCTGTCGCCAAAGCCAAGACCAAGACACCGCCACTCACGCCGCACGCCGCCTTCCTCAAAGCCAACCCCCGCCCCCGCCCCCGCGCCCCGCGCGGACCGGGCGACACGTGGACGCCGACCGGTCTTTTCAACGGTATGATCAACCCGCTGCTGCCTTACGCGCTGCGGGGCGCGCTCTGGTACCAAGGCGAGAGCAACACCGATCACCCCAGCGAATACCGCGCGTTGTTCTCAGCCCTAATCACCGCGTGGCGCGGACATTTCGGGCAGGGCGATTTCCCGTTTTATTTCGTCCAACTCGCCAACTTCAAAGCCGCCTACGAGCCCGCGCCGCATCAGTGGCCCCTGCTCCGCGAAGCCCAGACCGAGACCCTTGAGCTCCCGCAGACCGGCCAGGCCATCACCATCGACATCGGCAACCCCGACGACATCCACCCAACCAATAAACAAGACGTCGGCCGCCGCCTCGCCCTGCTCGCGCGCAACCGCGTCTATGGCATCACCGGCAACGACACCGGCCCAACCTTCGCTGGCCTCACCCGCGAGGGTTCTGCGCTGCGCGTGAAATTCACCCACGCCAGCGATGGCCTGGTCGCTCACGATCAACCGGCCCAATCGCTCGAAATCGCCGGGGTCGACCGCGTTTTTCATCCCGCCCAAGCTCGCATCGTGCGGGACAGCTTACTTGTCTCCGCCCCTGCAGTACCAGAACCGGTCGCGGTGCGCTACGCGTGGACCAACTCGCCGGTCGCGAATCTTTTCAACGGCTCCGGCCTGCCAGCGGCCCCGTTTCGCTCCGATCGTTGGTAACGCCGATTCATGGAGTCAGGCTTCCGCCACCGCCCTGTAACAAAAAAACCGCAGCGAGGCCTTGCACCGCGGCCCCGACTGGGCACGGTAAATTTTTAGTCTATGTTGTCTCCCCCTAACTCTCTACCCACTCGCGCGCCGCACGTGAAAGCTGGCACCGAGCTAATTCTCGCCACCAAGCCCTTCGCCCGTGACCACACGATGACCAGTTGGTGGGTCGTCCTATCGACCCTCACGCTGCTCGCCGCCACCCTCGCCGCCACCCTCGCCGCTGAGCCCCTGGCGGTTAAACTCAGTTGCAGCGTGCTCGCCGGATTACTTTTGGTGCGGTTTTTCGTGATCTACCACGACCAACAACATCACGCGATCTTACCCCATTCAAAGCTCGCCGAAGGCCTCATGCGCTTCATGGGCATATTAATGCTGAGCCCCAGTAGCGTCTGGCGCAGCTCGCACAACCATCACCACAATCATAATTCTAAGCTCCGCGGCTCCCACATCGGCTCGTATCCCATCATGACCAGCGAGCAATTCCGCCAAAGCTCACCGCGCAAACGCTTCAACTACCTGTTCATTCGCCACCCGCTCACGATCCTGTTCGGCTACGTGTTCATGTTTCTGCACGGGATGTGCATCTATCCGTTCTTCAACCACCCGAGCGAACACCTCGATTGTCTGGTGGCGGTGATCGTACACGTGGCGATCAGCTTCGGCCTTTATGCGGTGGGCGGCTGGACCGCGGTCATTTGCACCCAACTGCTCCCCCATTTTATCATGGATGCGATCGGCGCGTATTTTTTCTACGTACAACATAATTTCCCCGACGTCTCCTTTAGCGATAAAGACGGCTGGACCTACGAAAAAGCCGCGCTCGAGTCTTCCAGCTACATGCGCACCGGGCCGATCCTAGCCTGGTTCACCGCCAACATCGGCTACCACCACATCCACCACCTCAACTCGCGCGTGCCGTTTTACCGACTACCCGAGGTGATGGCGGCACTCCCTGAACTACAGTCGCCCAAAGTCGTCCGGCTATGGCCCGCCGATATCTGGCGCTCCCTGCAGCTCAAAGTCTGGGATGTGCCCACGCAGCGCATGGTCAGCCTCCGCGGCCTCTAGACGAAACCGCGGCCGCCCCGGGGTTTTTCTATTTTATGACTCCCTCTTACACGGCCGCTGAAATCGGAGCCCTACTTAAGGGCGAGGTCATTGGCGACGGCACGGTGCGACTCACCGGATTCGCCGCAGCGGACCGCGCACGCGCGGGCGACCTGACCTTTGCGGAAAAAGACCCGTATTTTGCCGCCGCAGACGCGAGTGCGGCAGCAGCGATTATGGTCTCGGGTCCGTTCACCTCGGCCTCGAAGGTCATAATCCGGGTGGCTAATGCCCGAGTAGCGGCGGCGCGAGTATTACCCTTGTTTTTTCCGCCCGAGCAATTTGCGGCCGGCATCCACCCCAGCGCGACAGTGGCACCCACGGCGCAAATCGATCCGACGGCTCACATCGGGCCCCACTGTGTGATCGGCGCAGGGGTTAAGATCGGCGCTCGCACGGCACTGCTCGGCGGCAACCACGTGGCGCACGATAGCCAACTTGGTGACGATGTGCGGCTATTTCCCAACGTGGTCGTTTATGCGCACACCCAGATCGGCCATCGCACCGCAATTCATGCCGGCAGCGTCATCGGCTCCGATGGCTACGGCTACGTCTTCGACCATAGTCAGCACGTAAAAATCCTCCAAGTCGGTAACGTCGTGATCGGCGAGGATGTGGAGATCGGTTCCAACACCTCGATCGACCGCGCGGCCCTCGGATCCACGGTGATCGGCTCGGGCACCAAGATCGATAACCTGGTGCACGTCGCGCACAACGTCGTCTTCGGCCAACATTGTTTGATCATGGGCCAATGCGGTTTTGCCGGTAGCACCCAATTTGGCGATTATTGCGTGATCGCGTCGCAATCCGGCGTGGCCGGACACCTCAAAATCGGCCGCCAAGTGACCGTCGGGGCCAAATCCGGCGTGATGCGCGATGTCGGTGACCAAGAAACCGTGCTCGGTTTCCCGGCCGCACCCGACCAACAGGCCAAACGCCAGTGGGTCGGCATCCAGCGCCTGCCGGAGATGATCTTGCAGTTGCGTGCGCTCGAAAAACAAGTGGCGGCACTGACCGCCGCCGCCCAAACCCGAAGTTGATCGGCGGAATTTTGTACGCCGGAAAGAAGGATCGTCTGATCCAAGGCCAGATTAGGCAGAAGGGGCTAAAACCCTGATTTTGACCCAAAAATTGCTGATTTTGGGCCAATTGTAGCCATTTTTGCCTTAAAAATCGTAATTTTCTGCGTTTTGGGGATAACTAGCAGGCCCATGTTCCCGAACGAACCACCGCATTACTGATTTTGATTATTTTCACTACTCAGTAAAAGTAGCTTTTTTCAGTACCAAAGTAAGTTTCCGGGTTATGCCCTAATGATTTTAGGGTTCCTGCAAAAATCGTTTCCCCTCAATTGCTAAACCCTGATATCGATTGGAAGCACGTTGTGGCAATTTATGGGCATTTTGCTCATACCATTGATTGACGTACGGCGCAGTGGATCGAATGGGCTGCGACGGGCGGGGTAAAGTCGCTGGAATGCAAAAAAAGGCCGGTCCTTGATTGGACCGGCCTGAGGATACTTTAAGCGCTGGGTCGCTGGATCATTATTGCGGGACCGCGTAGATATCAGCGAGGGCTTCACCCGCGGCACCCGCGGTGCTGATCTCCAGCGTGTAAGAACCAGGCGAGAGCGAGAGCACAAGTGCGGCGTCCTTCGTGCCGACATCGAGCGCAAACGCTCCCGTGGCCGCGGCCGCCGAACTGACTTCAGTGCTGTTGGCCCAGGAGTCGTTGAAGGCGATGCGGGCGCCGGTGGAGTCGTAGACTTTGAGAGCCGGAGCGGCGAGCGCATTGGCGACCCCGAACCTGGCGAGCGTGGGACCGATGCCGCGTACGAGTATTTGTTGGACGGTGCCAGGTTGGCCGGTGACGATGAAGCCGCCGATGAGGGGCTTGCCGGCTTGCACGACGGCGCGAGCGGAAAGGTTGATCAGGCGCGGGGTGTCGGAGGTGGTCAGGTCATCAGCCGCGTAGATTTCGGTGAGGACGGTACCACCCTTGGCGGCATCGTCGCTGACTTGAACCGTGTAACCACCCGGGGCGAGCGTGGCACTGAGCGCAGCGTCAACGCTGCCGGTTTTATAAGCAAAGGCCCCGAGACGGCTTGCCAGAGCGGAAAGCGTACCGCTACTGGACCAACCGGCGTTTTCTAGGATTTGTTTTCCTGAGGCGTCCATGACGCGGAGGTGCGGTTTGCTGACCGCGTCGTCGACGCCGAACAAGGCGAGAGTCGGGCCGGCGGCGCGGATAAGAACACGTTTGTCGCTGGAACCGGTGATGACGAAACCGGTGGTGGTCATACCGCTGGGAGTAACCGTGGCGCGGGCGGAGAGGTTATAAAGCAGCGTGCTGTTAGCGCGGGTGGAACCGGCGGTGGAGACGGAGATATTAAGCCGCGTGGAGACGGAGCCGCCGGCGTTGGTCGCCGTGACGGTCACCGTGTAGGTTCCAGCACTGGTAGGCGTACCGGTGATGATGCCGGTGAGCGGGTCCAGCGTCATGCCGGCAGGCAGATCGTCCGCGGTGTAGGTAGCGACCGTGCCATCGGCCATGGCCAAGCGGAAGGCCGTGCCGGTGGTGGCGCCTACGGCGGCGATGGCGTTAAAGGCGGGGACGACAGAATAGTTATACGTCTGCAGGCCGCGGACCAGGCCGTTGGCGCGACCGGAGGCGCGCACGTAGAAGGTGTCGGTGGAGGGAAGATTGATGCCGGTAATCTGCCAGTTGCTGGTGGCCCCGACGCGAGTGCCGTAGCCGAGGTCAATCCAGTTAGCCGAATCGGTGGAGAATTCGAAGCGCGCGGACGTGAGTTCAGGGCTGCTACCGGAGCGCTGCCAGGTGACGGAGGTGCGGTTGGCCGCGGCGACCAACGTTTGCGCGGCGGCGCTGGTACTGGAGAGGCGGGCGAGATTGTAGCGAGCTTGGCCGGCAACGGTGGTGAAGGTGCCACCCAAGACCGGAGCACCGTCGGATTGGACGAGGGCCGTATAAACGGTGCCGTTAGCAGAGGCCTCAAAGGTGGTATCGAGAGAGCCGTCAGCGTTGAGGCGGGCGACCGAAACGCGACCGGTGTTGGCGACCGTGGTGAAGGTGCCACCCAAGAGGATCTTACCATCGGCCGTGGCGGCGAGGGTCCGGACTTCGCCATTAACCGCGGGGGTGAAGGAGGCATCCAGGGAGCCGTCGGGGTTGAGGCGAGCCAGACGTAGACGAGAACCGCCGTTCACGGTAGTGAAGGAACCGGCGATCACTAGTTTGCCATCAGGGCGAACCAGCAGGGCGTTGACGGCGCCGTTGATGGTGGGCTGGAAGAAGGTGTCGAGGGTGCCGTCGGGGTTAAGGCGAGCCAGGTTGTTGCGGAAACTACCCGCGACGAGGGAGAAGGTGCCACCGAGAAGGAGTTTCCCGTCCGCTTGGAGAGCTAGAGCCGCGACGGTACCGTCAACGTTGGGATTATAGGCCGCCTCAAGAGCGCCGGTGATAGAGAGCCGAGCGAGGCGGTTGCGGGGAAGACCACCAATACTGGTGAAGTTACCGCCGACGATGACCTTCGTATCGTTTTGCTGAACCAAAGCGGCAACTAGGCCGTTGGGGTTGGGGGTAAAGGAGGGGGAGGCGTTACCGTCGCCGTCAACCAGGGCGAGATTGGTGAGGCTGGAGCCACCGATGGTCGAGAAGGCGCCACCGACCAGGACGCTGCCGTCGGCTTGAAGGCCGGAGAAGGAACCGGCCGCAAGCGCGCTTCCGTCAGAGTTGGCCACCACGGCGTAGACGGGACGGTTCGGACCGGGGTTGAAGCCAGGGTTGAGGACGCCATCACTATTAAGAATAGCCAAGCGGGTGCGGCTGGTGCGGAAAGCGGCGTTGTTCGGCTGGAAGGTGGTGAAGTCGCCGCCGACCAGGATGGTGCCGTCACCATAAGGGGCAATCGCATTGACCGGCGCGTTGGCCGAGGGGTCAAAGTTGGAGTCGAGGGTGCCGTCGGTGTTCAGACGCGCAATATAGTTGCGGGCGTAGGAGCCGAGCTCATTAGGACGGACTGCGGTGAAGATACCCCCGATGATGGGTTTGCCGTCGGCAGGCTGAACCGCGATGGCGTAAACGACGCCGTTGGGCATGGGATTAAAACCGGTGTCGACGGTGCCATCGGCATTGAGCCGGGCAACGTAATCGCGGGTGGTGGCCGTGCCGGTGGCACCGGGCTGGAAGGCCGTGAAGGCGCCGCCCGCTAAAAGCTTGCCGTCAGATTGGAAGGCGAAGGTGTAAATCGCGCCGTTGGCCGTAGGATTGTAGCCCGAATCGACGGTGCCGTCCGGGTTGAGGCGGGCAATGTAGTTGCGAGAGGTGGTGGTCGTAGCCGCATTGGGCTGGAAAGTAATGAAGTCGCCACCGACGATCAATTTGCCGTCCGATTGGAGGATCAGCGCGCGGACCGTGGTGTTGGCCTGGGGGTCGTAGGCGGTGTCAAGGGAGCCATCCGTATTGAGACGGGCGATGCGGCTGCGGCCAACGCCGTTCACGTTATCAAAGGAACCACCGAAGATCAGTTTGCCGTCTGATTGGAGGGCGAGGGCGAAGATTTCGCCGTTGATGAGAGGTTTGTACGAACTATCGAAGGTGCCGTCACGGTTGAGCCGGGCCAAATTCGAATTAGTGAGGCCGGTCTCGTTGGTAAAAGCACCGGCAACAAGAATCTTACCGTCGGGCTGGACGAGGATGGCGCGGAGGGTACCGGTAAGTTGGCGGGCGCCGTAGTGGTCAAAGGAAGAACGAAGCGAGCTATCGCGCTCAAACCAGCCAAAGTTGCCGGTGGTCGTGGTCGCGGTGCTACGGGCAGGTTGGACGATGAGTGCGGAGACTGGGCCATCAGGGTTAGGGGCAAAAGCGGTTTCGGCGCTGCCAGCAGCGCTGAAACGAGCCAGGTTGCGGCTAGTAGCTCCGGCAAAGTTAGCAAAAGTACCGGCGACGATGAGTTTGGAATCCGGTTGAACGGCTAAGGCGGTGACTTGGCCCCCGTTAGCTGCGGTCAAAGCCGGATCGAAGGTGGCGTCAACTAGGCCAGCGGGGGTAAGGCGGACGATATGATTGGGAGCCAGCACGAGGCCTTGGCCGGCAGGGGTGAGGGCGTTGAAGCCGCCACTAACCAGGATCTTACCGGTAGAAAGAACGGTGAGGTAATTGACTTGGCCGCCAGCGTTGGGGTTGAAGCTGGTGTCAACCGTGCCATCGGGGTTAAGGCGCGCGATGCGGTTAATATCGACGTTTTTGGTCAGGTCGTCGCCGTTACGAAAGAAGCTAAATTGGCCGCCAGCAATGATCTTACCATCGCTTTGCAGGGCGATCGAATTGATCTGGGCGCTAGCGCGGGGGTTGTAGCCGGTGTCGACGGAACTATCGGCGTTCAAGCGAGCGATATAATAGCGCGTGGTAAAAGTGGTGTCCGTCTTGGGCTGGAGCGCCGTGAAGGCACCGGCGATGACGATTTTACCGTCCGCTTGTACGACTTGGGTAAGAACGTTACCGTTGAGGTTAGGCTGCCAGGAGGTATCGACCGTGCCATCGGTATTCAAACGAGCGGAGTAAGCGCGAGCGGTGGAGGTGGTGCCGGCATTGGGGGTAAAATAGGTGAAGCCGCCGCCCAGCAGAATTTTGCCATCCGACAGGACCGTAATGACGTTGGGGGTGCCGTTGGCGCCCGGGTCGAAAGAGTCGACGGTGCCATCGGTGTTGAGACGGGCCAGATAGTTGCGCGTCGTGGTTGCGGAAGTGCCGTTAGGCTGAAAAGTGGTAAAAGAGCCGCCGATCACTAGTTTGCCATCAGACTGGAGCGCGAGCGATGAAACTTGAGCGCTAGGAGTGGGATTGTAATTGGTATCCACGCTGCCATCGGCATTTAAGCGCGCGAGGTAGCGACGGGTGATGCCCGTGATATTGGTGAAAGCTCCGCCAATCACAATTTTACCATCGGATTGCACAACGATGGTAGAGATGATGTCGTTGGACACTGGGGCGAAGGCGGTATCAACGGTGCCATCGAGGTTGAGCCGGGCGAGGTAGTTGCGAGTAAGACCACCGACCACGGTAAAATACCCGCCTATTAAAGTTTTACCATCCGGTTGAACGGCATGGGTTAAGACGCGACCGTTAGCGGAAGGGTCGAGCGTAGTGTCAACTGAGCCGTCAGCGTTCAGCCGCGCGAGGTGATTGCGGGTGATGGAGCTAGAAGAGCTGGAGGAGCGAAGTTGGGTAAAATAGCCACCGATAACGATTTTGGTGTCCGCTTGCGCAGCGAGAGCGTAAATCGGGCTATTGCAGTTAGTGAGAAATGCCGGATCCAGGGTGCCATCGACCAGAATACGGGCAATATAAGAGCGGGACGAGGGGGCGGTGTCGTTGTTGGGGCGAAGAACCGTGAAGGCGCCGCCCACAATCAGCGATCCGTCGGTTTGGACTAGTAGGCTGTAGACGTTGCCGTTAGCGTTAGGATTGAAAGAGCCGTCGAGGGTGCCATCGGCGTTGAATCGGGCGAGTCGACTGCGGGTGGAAACTGTGCTGTCGCCGATAGGTTGGACGGTGCTAAAGGTACCGCCGATCACGATCTTACCATCGACTTGAACTACAACTGCGTTCACCGCCGCGTTAGGTTTGGGGTCGAACTCAGAGTCGGGGTAACCGTTAACATTGAGGCGGACCAGGCGGGAGCGCACGGTGGACTCGCCCCCCTCAGGATTGAGGGCGGTGAAGGAACCACCGGCGATGATTTTACCGTCACCTTGCAAGGCGAGGCTGAGGACCGCAGCGTTGGGGCTGGGGTTATAAGTGGTGTCGAGGGAACCGTCGGTGTTCAGACGGGCAAGGTAGTTACGAACCGTGGTGCCCACCGTGCGGAAAGTACCGCCAATGACGATTTTGCCGTCGGCTTGGACGACAATGGAGGTGACTTGCGGAGCTAGGCTCCCGGTGACGTTGGGGTTAAACGCGGTGTCGAGCGTGCCGTCGGCGTTCAAACGGGCGAGGCGATTACGCGTGGTGGCGGTGGTTGCGTTGTTGGGTTGGAGCGTGGAAAAGAGGCCACCAATGAGGATCTTGCCGTCGGACTGAAGTGCGATGGCACTGATCTGGTCGTTGGCGTTGGGGTTAAAATTAAGGTCAAGGGAGCCGTCGGTATTAAAACGGGCAACGTAGTTACGGTCGATTTTATCGGAGGCGCCGTTGGGTTGGACCGTGGTGAACGCACCGCCCACGATGACTTTGCCATCGCGCTGGGTCGTGGCGACCAAGATGGCGCCATTGACGTTGGGGTCATAGCCGTCGTTGGACGAGGTGCTCTGGCCAAAGAGGGCCGTGGCGGCGCAACCCAACAAAAGCACACTCGTGCAAACGAGCGCGCGGGCGCCGGAGCGGAAAAACGATGAAGACAGCATGGAAGAAAACGTTTGAACTGAAAAAACTAGGAAAGTCAGCGAGGTGAGTCGAGCGCGGCGCAGACAGCCGCGGGCAAGCCAACCCCAAAGTTGGTCTGCGAGCGCGGCCGGCTGAATTGCGTGAAGAATGAGTTTTTAGTCCCGAGAGCTCGGGCGCAAGTTCCGAAAATCTCCTTCGCGCGGCCCCCAGCGGACGGTAGGCGACCGCGCGCGGACCCGAAAACCGAGGTTTTAACGCAGCAAACCGCGTAAAAATTTGAGCCCCTCGCTCGCTAGCGCATCTTGCGTGGCGGCCAAAGGCCGCCAAATCGCCGCGGCATCCGCGATCGCTTGGCATTCCGGGGTAAACGACTCAATCACCACGGAGCCGCTGTAGCCAATTTCGCGCAAACCTTGCGCAACCTGCCCCCAAGCCACCAGGCCCGTGCCCGGCGCACCGCGGTCATTCTCACAGCCGTGCACATGCGCGAGTCGCGGGCCGGCGAGGCGGATCGCCTCAAGCAAGGATTTTTCTTCGATGTGCATGTGAAAGGTATCGAGGTGGATTTTCACGGCCATCGAACCGACCTCATCAACTAACCGCACCGCCTGCGCAGAGGTGTTGACCAAATCGGTTTCAAAACGATTGAGCGGCTCAATCGCGAGGGTGACCCCGGCGTCGGCGGCGATTTTGCCCGCCTCGCGCAAACCCACGACGGCGCGCTGCCACTCGATTTTACGCTGCGCATCAGGTAATTGCCGACGCTTGCCCACCGCAGAGTACACCGGACCCGCGAGCACGGTGCTGCCCCAGGCCTGCGCGAGGGCCAGCGCCCCCCGAATATAAGTGATGCTCTCGCGCCGAAAACGTTCATCCTCGTGCGTGAGATCACGCGTCGGGCCAAACGCCCCACAAACGATCGGTTTCAAGCCGGTCTCCCGCAGCGCGCGTGTCACCGCGCCGTCGGCCGCAAAATGCGCGGGATCTTCGACCGCGACTTCAAACGCGTCGAAGCCCATGGCCTTGGCGCGATAAATAAGTTCGGCCGAGGCGTCGCTCATTGGCGAGGTCCAGACCCAGGAATTAATACCAAGGGCAATACTCATGAAGAAATAATCCTAACGGGGTTAAAAAAAGAAAGACCGTCGCCAAAATGCCGGTCCACCCCAGTGTGTCGAGGTCTTTACAGATCAAAACCCGCGCCACCACCCCCCCATCCCAAACTGCGCCGATTACTTGCATCCGCTAGCGACTGGGTTACATATCACATTGCCATGAAACTCCGCTCCCTCCTCGTGCTCTCCTCCCTCCTCGCCTTCTTTACTTCCGCCGCCGCCGCTCCGCTCAATGTTGGCGACGCCGCTCCGCTCATCTCCGCCACCACCGACACTGGCGCCACACTTAATTTGAGTGATGTGTATTCAAAAAATACTTACACACTGGTTTATTTTTACCCCAAAGCCGACACCCCCGGTTGCACCAAACAGGGTTGCTCGCTACGCGACGCCAATACCGATCTCGCCGCGAAGGGCGTAGCCATCATCGGCGTCAGCACCGACAACGTCGCCGCGCAAAAAGCGTTTAAGGAAAAATATCACTTTCCCTTCACCCTGCTCGCTGACAGCGACAAAAAAGTGCTCAAAGCCTTCGGCCAATCCGCCGTGATGTTCGCCAGCCGCGAGGCCTACTTAATCAAAGGCGGAAAAATCGTCTACAAAGACACCGGCGTCACCGCCGAACAGGGCCAAAATATTCTAAAGTATCTGGCCAGCGCGAAGAGCTAAGATCAGGCGATCTACGTCTCCCTTTCCCCAGCCCGTTGCAACTCAACGGGCTTTTTTGCGCGTATCCAAAATACATCGATCGTGCCCGTGGCTGAAAAAAGGACCGGCGCTTAAGGCAAACCGCTCCTCGTGGTTCCTTATTGGAACCAATTTCAAACTCGCCGGCACGCGAGGTTACAGTTCGTCGTCATGTGCTCCCGGCAAAGCGCTCGCTTCCGGATCGCTTCGCACGCGACCCAGCCAATCGGCGATCAATGGCTCGCGCTCCGTGATCGCCACCGGCCAAGGTGCGGCGACCAGATCGATCACGCGCAAAGCCCCATCGATGCAGCGCACAAAATTGCGCGCATGCATATCCGCCACCAAAAACGTCCGAGGCGCTCCGCCGGTGCTACTGTGCAAGAAAAATAACCGCGGATGATCACGGTTTGCCCGTAGAAAACGCGACGGGATCTCGATTAAACCCGCCGGTAATACCCGCGACACATCGTCGCCTTGCGCAAGCGGTTCGCCGAGCGCCTGCTTCGCCACCAAAATTCCTTCGGGCGTCACCGCCACTACTTCCGTTGCCATCCCGCCGAGCGCGTGTACCAGAAGCAATTTTTCCAACAACCCGCGGTAGGTACCCAACCCAGCCTCGGCGCGCAACGTCGTCTCCTCGCCGCGGCGAAATCCAAATTCACTTCCGATCCGGCCTTCTTCGCGCGGGAGATAAAATTTATAAACGGAATTATCTGTCTCGGCCGCAAACGCCCACGCTTCCACCCCGCCACCGATACGGCGCAAGTGCGGATTGGCCTCTTCGAGCGGATTCGACGCCTCCAACTCCACTACAGCGCCGGGCGTATTTTCAGCTTCGAACGACAAGAGTGGCGAGGCGGGAAATCCAAAATCCTCAAGCGGCCGCAAGGGCAAGAGCCCGCGCAGCTCGCGGATGGCCGCGCCAAACGCCGCCCACGCGCCGCCCGCGCCTTCGAGTAAGCTTACTTCGTCTTCGGCGAGGAGGACGAGATCGCGGTCCGAATCTGCGCGGACACCGCATTCGGTTGCCGCCGCGCCGAGGCGAGCGAGCGCCGCCAGTCTTCGCTCGTGATCGTGTTGAAGGTCGCGTCTTGCTTGGTCGCTCGGGAGGGAGCGGCCTTGGATACGGGTGATTTGGCCGGTGAAGTGGTCTTGCATGGTTCCGCCATGGCCGCAACGTCCGCCGGCCGCCGCGCGTTGGCAACGGGTTTCTGACTCCACGTACTGCTAAAGTTTTGTGGGCGAACGGGCGGGCGATCCGAGTTAAAATTTATTCGACCGCGCCGGCAACTTTAGCGGGCGGCGCCGGAGCGCGCCCGACTAAGACTTTATCCACGCGGCGTTTGTCCATGTCGACGACCTCAAAGCGCCAGCCAGCCCAATCAAAATAATCGCCCGCAACCGGAATGCGGGCGAGCTCGGTCACCATAAGGCCGCCCACGGTTTGATAATCCGCGTGGCCTTCGTGCGGCAGCGGCGCGTGAAGGCTAAGGAGAGTTTTCAATTCGCCGATGGGCAAAGTTGCGTCGATGAGCCACGAGCCATCTTCACGTTGTTTCGCCTCAGGTTGGGCGCGGTCGCCAGGGGTGGGGAGATCGCCGACAATCGCCTCAAGCACATCAATCAGGGTCACCAAACCTTGCACGGCGCCAAATTCATCGCTCACGACCGCGATGTGTTTACCCGTTTGCTTGAAACGCTCGAGTAACTGAATCGCCGAAAACGTTTCCGGCACAAATAGCGGCGGCAGGAGCAGGTTTTTTAATGTCGTTGGTAACCCGATCGCCGAGTGCGCCCAAAGCGCTTTCACCGCGATCATCCCTACAATCGTGTCGCGCTGCGTCTGGTATACCGGGAAATACGAGTGGCCGCTGGTCACAATTTTGCGCCAATTGGATTCCTCAGGATCATCGAGATTGAGGAAAACAATTTTCGGTCGGGGGGTCATGAGGCGCGTAACAGGCAATTGATCAAGCGCGAGCACACCTTCGACCATCTCTTTCTCGGCGCGTTGAAACACACCGGCATGCAAACCCTGTTCCACGAGCGCGCGTACTTCGTCTTCGCTCACGTTGTCGGCCGCCGAACGAGTCTTTAGCCCTATGAGTTTCACAAGGAGCTCAGTGCAAAATTCAAACAACCGCAACAAAGGCGCCGCCAGCCACGCCAAGCCGCGCATCGCCCCGGCAAGCAGCGAGGCGACTTTTTCCGGATGCGCGAGCCCCACGCGTTTCGGCACCAGCTCACCAAAAACCAACATAAACGACGTTAGCCCGATGGTGACGACCACCAGTGCCAGCGCATCAGCATAGGCCACCAATCCCGGGCGCATTGCGGCGAACCAATCACTCACTTCTTTCGCCAAATGCGCCCCAGCCAGCACGCCCGCGACCATGCCCGACAAGGTCAGCCAGAATTCCACGAGCGCCAAAAATCGCGCGGGATGCTCCGCGAGTGCGAGCGCCTTACCCGCGCCGACGTCGCCCTGAGCGGCGAGTTTACGCAGTTTAGTCTTTTTCGCCGAGACAACGGCGGTCTCCGTCATTGCGAGCACGCCATTGGCCAGCACGAGCAGACCTAGAATAATAAACTCTAACGGTAAACTTAGCATGCAAGCGGCACCTTAAACGCGCCGAGCGCCGGTGCAACTCCATTGGCGGCTCCCGCCAACGCCGGGTTGCTTCTGCGGCTGAGAGCGTGCAATCCCATCAGGCTCCACCCCGTCGTTTTTCCCGTTTCCCCTTTCCCCATGAAAAAAATCGGTCTGCTCCTCGCCCTCGCGTGCGCCGTCTCCACCGCGCGCGCCGAACTCAAACTGCCCGCCATCATCGGTGACCATATGGTCCTCCAACAAAAGCAAGCCAACCCCATCTGGGGTTGGGACACTCCCGGCACCGCCGTCAGCGTGACCTTCGCCGGCAAAACCTACGCCGCCACCGCGGGCGCCGACGGCAAATGGACGGTCAAACTCGAGGCCGCGCCCGCCAACGCCACCCCCCAAACCCTCGTGATCGCCGGCACCACGAAGCAGGAACTCACCGATGTGCTCATCGGCGAAGTCTGGATGTGCTCCGGCCAATCCAACATGGGCTTCAAACTCGCTAGGGATTGGAACGGCGACCTCGAAGCGGCCGCCTCCAAGCTGCCCCAGCTTCGCCTCATCTCTGTTCCCACCACCGGTTCACAGGAATTGAAGACCGATTTCAAAGGCCAATGGCGCGCCGCCACGCCGGAAACCGCGAGTAAGTTCAGCGCCGTCGGGTTTCTCTATGGGCGCTACTTACATGAAATCCTCGGTGTCCCGGTGGGTTTGATCGACAACTCTTGGGGCGGCTCGGCCGCCGAAGCCTGGATCCGGCGCGAAACGATCGAGGCCGATCCGCGCTTCCAGACTCACATGGGCTTCATGCGCCAACGCGAAGCGGATATCGCCTCCGGCAAAGCCAAAACCGAGCACGAAGCCGCCCTCGCCCAATGGAAAGTCACTGCCGAAAAAGCCAAAGCCGCCGGCAAAACCGCGCCCGCCGCCCCACAATCGCCCGAAGCATGGCTCACCGGCAATTCTCGGCCCGGAAATATCTTCGCGGCTATGGTTCACCCCACGCTCGGCTACGGCTTAAAGGGAGTCATCTGGTATCAAGGCGAGTCCAACGCCTCCCGCGCCTACGATCACGGCTTCCTGTTTCCGTTTCTCATCGAGCAATGGCGCAAGGAATGGGGCCAGGGCGATTTCTCGTTTTATTGGGTCCAACTGGCAGACTATATGCCGGAAAAATCTGAGCCCACCGAAAGCGCCTGGGCCGAACTGCGCGAAACTCAAACCAAGACCCAACGCCTCTCCCACACTGGCCAAGCCGTCATCATCGACCTTGGCGAAGGCAAAGACATCCACCCGCGCAACAAACACGACGTGGCCGCCCGTCTCGTGCGCTGGGCCCTCGTTAAAGATTATGGGATGAAACTGCCCTACCACAGCCCTGAGTATCAAAGCCATACCGTCGCGGGAGATAAAATCACCGTCATAATCGATTGCTTCGGCAGCAAACTGCGCGCCTTCGACGTCGCTGAAGCCCGCGGCTTCACCGTCTGCGGCGCCGATAAAGTCTGGCACAACGCCACCGCCAAAATTGTCGCGCCCAACCAAGTCGAAGTCACCTGCGCCGCAGTCGCCACGCCCATCGCCGTGCGTTACGCGTGGGCCGATAACCCCGTCTGCAATCTCTTCTCCGACGACGGCCTCCCGGTCACACCCTTCCGCAGCGACGACTTCGAGATGACCACCAAGCCTAAGCCGCCGACCAAATCCTAAGCCGAGATAATGGCGTGAACGCGGTTACTTCACCGCGTTCACCAAGGGCTGCGTCCAGGCCATCTCGAATTCATCGGCGACGCTGCCGTTCACTTTAGCCTTCGAGGAGATCACGCGCGCGCGCACGTAAATCTCATCGCCACGCAACCGGTACGTCGCGGTCAGGCCTTTCACTTCGGCGAGCACCGCGCCCACGTCTTTGCTGTAGCGGTGGTGCGGTAGCGTTTTCTGTGATCCGGCCGCGCCATCTTTGGACGGAAGCAACTGGCTCGCAGGGTCGTAACCTCGTCGCGTGCCGATGAACTGCGTCACATAAGTAACGCCCGGCTCGGGTTGAATCTCCAGCGCAAGGGTCGTGGCCGAGCGCGTCACGTCGTGGAGGGTCACGCCGGATGACGCATAAAAATCACCCGCCTCGAGGGCCAACACGATCGACTCCGGCGTAAGGTGGCGCGCGCGCACCATCACCCAACCGCGCCCGGAGTTACTCTTGCCGAGCATGAGTTGTTGATAGTTGTGGGAATCGTCGACGCCGATGCCGTACATGACCTCGAGCTTCAACTCGGCGAGGCGGCGCGTGAGGACGACGTCCCAGATTTCCTCCGTACTTAAATGCGCGGCATCGCCGGCGTTGTGCACGCCAGGGTGACCGTTATAGACTTCGAAAAATTTCTCGTGGTGCACCTGCATCAACTCTTCCGCCGTCACGCCCCAGACGAAATTCGGGTGGTTGAGGTGGATAAACATCGGCTGACCGGTCGCCTCGCGTTGCGCGATAACGGCTTCCACGGAGCGTTGCATGATTTCCAGAGCGTTGTCGGCGGCGACAGGCGCAATAAGTGTGCGCGGGTTGGTGAAATTCATGTGCACCGGACCCGTCTGCTCGGGCGCTGTCGCGGTCTTGGGACGCTTCCAGCTCGAGGTGACTTCCATGCTCGGGATCATCAAAAAACGACCGGGCTCCTCAAAGAGCGGGCGGTATTCCGCGAGTGGCTTAAGACGAACTTCGCGGGCTCCGGCGGCGGTCGTGCGTTGCTCAACCCAATCAGCGCCGAAGCGCGCGAGGTAGTTATCCAGCACCGCGCCGCCGCCGCGTTGCTCGAGTTTTCCGGCGACGACGGCAGGGGGCTTGAGCTCAAACCAGCGCTGGCCCTCAGGCATGATGTTGTGCTCAGACATCGCGAGGAAGTGATAGCCGGCGCGCTTGTAGCGATCGGTGATCATCTCGGGATAATCGTCGCCATCACTCCAAAGCGAATGCGTGTGGAGGTTGCCCTTAAACCAATGCGACGCGGTGTCCGCGGCGATAGTTGAAGTCAAAGCCGAGACAACCAGTGCGAGAGCCAAAAATAATCTAAAAAATGTACTAACTGCGGGCATATACTAAAAGAGCGTTAGGGTGGGGCAGGGACTTGAGTAGTTAAAAAGTAGAAAACCTGGCCTGCTCAGTCCTAGGCGGTAAAGCTAAGTAGAGTTACAATTACTGGGCGACGCGAGACGGCAGAAAAAAAGAGCGCTCACCCGATTCTCGCCGCGCAAGCGAAGCAATTTTTCTCTTTGTACAAGTTCGCATCGCGACTGCTTGTCATTCATCGCCCCCTTGCTCACCTTCGCCATGCTTCGTCCCACTCGCTCGCCCCGTTCCACCCCACCTCGTTTTTACCTATGCTCCGTCGCACGTTTTTAAAAACCGCAACCGCAGCCACTGTAGCCACGGCCTTCTCGCGTTCCCCTTTGCTCGCGGGCTCCGCCGCCGCGCCCAAAATTGCCTTAGGGCTGGATAATTTTTCCGTACGCGCCCTGGGCTGGAAAGCACCCGAGTTGATCACTTACGCCGCGTCGCTACGCTGTGACGCGCTCTTTATTTCCGATTTAGATGCCTATGCTAGTTACGATGCCGCTGCACTTCGGGCCGTGCGCCATCAAGCCGATGCCGCCGGTCTCTGCCTGTACGCAGGCGGCTGGAGTATTTGCCCCACCTCGAAAGCGTTTAAGAAAAATTGGGGCACCGCTGAAGAGCTCCTCCGCCTCGGTATTCGCGTCGCCCAAGAACTTGGCTCGCCCACCTTCCGCGCGGTTCTTGGTACGATGGAGGATCGCAAAACCGAGGGCGGCATCCAAGCGCGCATCGCCGACACGATCGCCGTCCTCAAAGCCTGCCGCCGGGACGCAGAAAAGGCGGGCGTCAAAATCGCGATCGAAAATCACGCCGGCGACATGCACTCGTGGGAACTCCGGCAACTGATCGAGACCGCCGGCCCCGATCTTGTCGGCGCCAACATTGATTCCGGTAACGCCGCTTGGACGCTCGAAGATCCCATGGATGTTCTCGAGGCACTCGGCCCGGTGACCATCTGTTCCTCCCTGCGCGACCAACAAATCTGGAGTACCCCGGAGGGCGCCGCCGTGCAATGGACCGCAGTCGGCGAAGGCCTCATCGATTGGAAAGCATATGTGGCGCGTTGGGCGCAGTTATGTCCGAAGGTGCCGATCATGATCGAAACGATTTCCGGCTCGCAGCGCGTGTTTCCCTACAAGCAGCCCGATTTCTGGAAACACTACGATCGTCGACCCGAAAAGCTTGCGAAGTTCGAAGCGCTCGCCGCGCGCGGCCACGCGCTCTCGCCATTCAAAGCGCCCGCCGGCCCCGAAGGCAAAAAAGCCACTCAGGATTTCCAAAAGGCCGAAATCGAAAAATCCCTCGCCTATCTCCGACGCGAGATCGGCCTCGGCCGCCGCGCTTAAACGTTAACCTCGTTACCCCCACCCACCCCACCCCACCCCACCCCATGAATCGCCGCACGTTTCTCCAAAATTCCGCTACGGCTGCTGCTCTCGCGGCGATCCCATTTTCCCTCCGTGCGCAGCCAAAATCCGGCGGCCCGCGTTTTCGGCTGGTGCTCATTGGCTGCGGCTGGTGGGGCAACAATATCTTGCGCGAGGCGCTCGCCAGCGGCGCGTGCGAATTAGTGGGGTTGTGCGACGTCGATTCGCGCCAGTTTGAACTCACGCTAAAAAATGGCGCCGCGGGCTCGGGTAGCACGCCGAAGTTGTTTAAGGATTACCGCGAATGTCTGGCCGCGACTAAACCCGACATCGCCATTATCGGCACCCCTGACCACTGGCATGCGCTCCCCATGATCGCCGCCGTGCAAGCCGGCGCGCACGTCTACGTAGAAAAACCCATCGGCCACACCGTCATGGAAGGCCGCGCGATGGTAAACGCCGCGCGCGCCACCGGACGCGTCGTCCAAGTCGGCACGCACCGCCGGATTTCCCCGCACAACGTCAGCGGGCGGGACTTTATCCGCTCCGGCAAACTCGGTGAGATCGGTATGGTACGTTGCTTCGTGAACTACGGTGGTAGCGGCCCGGAAAAGCCGTTGCCTACCGTCGCCGTCCCACCCGAGCTCGATTGGGACATGTGGTGCGGCCCAGCCCCACTTAGGCCGTTCAACGGCGGGGATCCTCGCGACCCCACTAAAGGCGCCGGCAACCGCGGCATCCACCCGCGCGGCTTCCGCAACTACCTCGACTACGCCAACGGTACCCTTGGCGATTGGGGTATTCACTGGCTCGACCAAGTCCTCTGGGTCACCGGTGAAAAATACCCGAAACGCATCTACTCCAGCGGCGGCCGCCCCATCGCCGGCGCTCCGATTCTCAACGCTCAAGAGCAAACCACCGACGCCCCTGACCACCAACTCGCTACCTACAGTTTCGATAAATTTAACGTGCAGTGGGAGCATCGCCGCTTCGGTGCCAACAACACCGATAAAGGCGAAAACGTCGGCTGCTATTTTTACGGCACGAAGGGAATTTTTCACATGGGCTGGCAGCAAGGTTGGACGTTTTACCCCAACGACAGCAAAGCCCCGCCCATCACCGAGCCCGCGCAACTCCACCAGCCCGATTCGCAAAATATCCAAGAGCTCTGGGCGGATTTCCTGCGCGCCATTCGCACCGGCACGCGCCCCGTCGCTGACATCGAGGACATTCATCTCTCCACCAACCTAGCGCTTCTGGGTATGGTTTCCTTAAAACTCGGTCGCAGTCTCGACTGGGACGGCGCCCGCGAACGTTGCCTTAATGACGACACGGCTAACCAACTGCTTCGCCGCGACTACCGCAAAGGCTACGAATACCCAACCGCCTAATTCTCAGCCCATTTCACCGTCTACACCTCTCTCACTCACCCATGCCCCCCCTCAGCCGCCGCGCCTTCCTCCGCCAATCCGCCGTTGTCGCCACCGCCGGCCTCACCGCCGCCACCCTGCGTCCTTCCGTCTGGGCCGCACCCGTCGGCGCCAACGGTGCCATCCGCCTCGGCCTCATCGGCTGCGGGGCGAAAGGTACCGCCCACGTCCAACAAATTCTCAAGCGCAGCGATGCCCGCTTGGTCGCCCTCTGTGACGTCGACCCCGCCCAGCTAGCCAAGGTATCCGCACTCCTCGCCGGCACCGGCCCCGCCCCTTTCACCACGCCCGATGCGCGCACGCTCCTCGCCCGCGCCGATGTCGACGCGGTCCTGATCGTTACGCCCAATCACTGGCACGCGCTGCTCACCATCTGGGCCTGTCAGGCCGGCAAAGACGTTTACGTTGAAAAGCCGATGAGCCACACGGTGTGGGAGGGTCGCCAGATGGTCGCCGCCGCCGCGAAATACGACCGCATCGTTCAGGTTGGCACCCAGTATCGCTCCGAATCCGGACTCGCCGCCGGCATCGCGTTCCTGCACTCGGGCGGTCTCGGCAAACTCCAGCACGTTCACGCCGTTTACTATGGCAAACGCGATGCGGTCGCCCGCCGCGCCCCGTGGTATCCCACCGCCGTCAACTACGACAACTGGTGCGGCCCCGCGCCCGTCACCCCACTCAACCGGGAAAGTCTCCACTACGATTGGCACTGGTCTTGGGCCACCGGTAACGGCGACCTTGGCAACAACGGCGTCCACCTCCTTGACGTCGCCCGCCGCATGGTCCGCGCCGACGGCCCACCCCGCCGCGTCCTCGGTCTCGGCGGCCGCTACGTCCACGACGATGCCGCCGAGACGCCCAACACTCAGCTCGCCGTCTACGATTACCCCGGTGCGCCCGTCATCTTCGAGCAACGCGGCCTACCAGCGAAGCCCGGCGTCAATTTTATGGACCAAGCCGGCGGCCTCCGCGTTGGCCTGATTGCGCATTGCGAGGGCGGCACCCTCGCCGGCCTCATCGGCTGCACCGCGAAAGATTCACAGGGTAAACTCATCAAAAATTTTCCCGGCGACGGCGGCGTGGTGGCCCACATGACCAACTTTCTCGACGCCGTTCGTAGCCACCGACACACCGATCTCGCCGCGTCCACCGCCACCGGCCACGCCTCCGCGAGTATTTGTCACTACGGTAACATTTCCCTGCGCGTCGGCACGCCCGCCGCCCCCACCACCATCGCCTCCGCGCTGGCTTCGTTCCCTGCTGCCGCTGCCGCCGCGCAATCCCTGCAAACCCATCTCGGAGCGCATGGCGTCGAGCTCGCCGCCCAACCCCTAACGCTGGGGCCTTGGCTGGACCTCGACCCCTCGGGCGATGGTATCACGGATGCCGGTTCTGCCGGCGCCCTTGCCCTCACTCGCGCCCGCCAACTTCTCCGCGAACCCCACCGGCCCACTTACGCGATTCCCGACACGGTCTGATTACGCCTCTGCCTCTTCGCCGCGCGCCCGTTCCGCAGACTTACCTTATTCGATTTCCCTTACGCTGCCACCGCGCCGCGGGTGAAATTTATTACCGACCCTATTCGCCTAGATTCTACCCCTAACCCGTCATGCTCCGCTGCCTTCTCGCAACGCTCGCCCTCACGCTTACGGGCGTTACGCTAAGCGCCGCTGCCTACGATCTCGTAATCTACGGCGGCACCGCCGGCGCGGTCACCGCCGCCGTCCAGGCGAAAAAAATGGGTAAGTCGGTCATCATTGTCTCACCCGATAAACACCTCGGCGGCCTTTCCGCTGGTGGCCTGGGGTTTACGGATACAGGGGACAAATCCGTCATCGGTGGCCTCGCCCGCGATTTCTACCACCGCGTCTGGCAGCACTACGACCAACCTGAGGCTTGGCGCCAACAGCAGAAATCCGACTACGGTAACAAAGGCCAAGGTACGCCCGCCTTGGATGGAGTTAATCGTACCATGTGGATCTTCGAACCCCACGTGGCCGAAAAGATCTTCGAAGATCTCGTGCGCGAATTCCAACTACCGGTCGTTCGCGACGAATGGCTCGAGCGCGCCGCCGGCGTAAAAAAATCCGGCGCCCGTATTACTTCGATCACCACCTTGAGCGGCAAAACCTACGCCGGAAAAATGTTTCTCGATGCCACCTACGAGGGCGACCTCATGGCTGCCGCCGGTCTCGACTACCACGTCGGCCGCGAAGCCCGCGCCCAGTACCACGAAGAGTTGAACGGGGTCCAAACCGGCGTCCTTCACCACCGCCACCACTTCGGCGTACTCAAAGCTAAAATTAGCCCCTACGTTGTCCCTGGCGACCCCAAGAGCGGCGTTCTCCCGCGTATCAGCCCCGAGCCACCTGGCGAGTTCGGCGCCGCCGATAAAAAAATCCAAGCCTACTGCTTCCGCCTGTGCCTCACCGACGACCCGTCCAATCGCGTACCGTTCGCCAAGCCTGCCGGATACGACGCCTCCCAATACGAACTGCTGCTGCGCATCTACGCCGCCGGTTGGACGGAGACGTTTGGTAAATTTGACCCCATCCCCAATCATAAAACCGACACCAATAACCACGGCCCTTTCAGCACCGACAACATCGGGGTAAATTACGATTACCCCGACGCCTCCTACGCTCGGCGTCGCGAGATCATCCGCGAGCATGAGTCCTACCAACAAGGCTGGCTCTACTTTATCGCCAACGACCTGCGCGTGCACGCTGAGGTCCGCGAAAAAATGTCTCGCTGGGGCCTCGCCAAAGATGAATTTAAGGACCACGGCCACTGGCCGCACCAGATTTACGTACGCGAAGCGCGCCGCTTGATCGGCTCCTACGTCATGACCGAAAACGAGCTGCTCAAACGCCGCCCCACCCCTGAATCCGTCGGCATGGGTAGCTACGCGATGGATTCCCACAACGTCCAACGCTACATCACCCCCGAGGGCTACGTGCAGAACGAGGGCGACATCGGCGTCTCCACCAAAGGCCCTTACGCGATCGCCTACGGCTCACTCACCCCGAAAAAATCGCAGTGTGAAAATCTCCTCGTACCTGTGTGCGTCTCCAGTTCACACATCGCCTACGGCTCGATCCGCATGGAGCCTGTTTTCATGATCCTCGGCCAAAGCGCCGCCACCGCCGCCGCACTCGCGATCGATCAAAACCTTGCCGTGCAAGACGTGCCCTACGCCACGTTGCGCGCCCGCCTCCTCGACGACGGCCAAGTTTTGGAAACTCCCGCGAAGCCCGCCGCCAAAAAAAAATAACGCGCGCCGCCGCCGTTTCGTTTCATGAAACTCGCGCTCCTATTTCTCGCTACCGCCACCCTCCTCCACGCCGCGTCACCCGCGCCGCTACCCGCGCCGACCACGCCCAATCCTGGCCTGCGATATTATTATCCGTTGCCCGTCGATCCGGCGGTCACCCCGCAAACCTTGCGCGTTGATATCTGCGTATATGGCGGGACCCCGGGGGGCGTGGGCGCCGCCGTGCAAGCGCGCCGCCTCGGCAAAACCACCGCCCTCGCCGTGTTTCGCCGCCACGTCGGCGGCCTCACCGCCGCCGGCCTCACCGCCGTCGATCTAGGTAAAAAAGAATCCATCGGCGGCATGGCGGAGGAATTTCTCAACCGCATGGGCTCGTGGAGCGGCTTCCGCGCCGCCGACGCCGAGCGAGTGATGCGCGCGATGCTCGCCGAGGCCGGCGTGCCCGTGTGGTTCGAACATCGCCTCGCCCGCGTCGAAAAAGAGGGCAACCGCCTCCGCGCCCTGGTTTTTGAAAACGGCGACCGCATTGAAGCCGCCATGTTTATCGACGCCACGTACGAAGGTGATCTGCTGGCGCGCGCGGGGGTTTCATTTCACGTCGGTCGCGAGGGCAACGCCGCTTACGGCGAAGCCTTCAACGGGTTCTTCATCGCCGACAAACACCAGTTTCGTTTTCCCGTCGATCCGTTCCGCACGCCCGGTGATCCGAAGAGCGGCCTCCTCCCCGGCATCTCCGCCGAGCCGCCCCGCGCTGAGGGCTCGGGCGACACATCGGTCCAAGCTTATAATTTTCGCATGTGGCTCGCGCCCGCTGCGAGCGGTCGGCCCTTTCCGCAACCCGCCGGTTACCGTCGCGACGACTACGCGCTACTCGAACGCTTCCTCAATTCCGCGCCGGCCGACTTCGAGTGGGATTGGACCTACCGCAAAGGGCCGCTAAAATTGAACCTCGGCGACTGCAACAACGCCGGCCCCGTCTCCACCGATTTCATCGGCGGCAGCAACCGCTGGCCCGAGGGCGACTACGCCGAGCGCGAAAAAATCTTCCAAGCTCACGTCACCTACCAACAGGGCTACATGTGGTTCCTCGCGCACGACGCAGCCGTGCCCGCCAAGCTCCGCGACCACGTCAAAACCTTCGGCCTCCCGCGCGACCAGTTCGAAGAAACCGACGGCTGGCCCCACGAGCTCTACGTGCGCGAAGGCCGCCGCATGGTCTCCGCCTACGTCATGACCGAGCATAATTGTAAGGGCAAAATTATCGCCGCGGACAGCGTCGGCCTCGCCAGCTACACGATGGACTCGCACCACACCGCGCGCGTCGTCGTCAACGGGGTCGTCATGGCCGAAGGCAACGTCGAGAAATCCACGCCTCAACCCTACCCCGTGAGTTACCGCGCGATTGTTCCGCACGAAAGCGAATGCGCCAACCTGCTCGTGCCCGTCGCCGTTTCCTCTTCGCACATCGCCTACGGCAGCATCCGCATGGAACCCGTCTTCATGCTCCTTGGCCAGAGCGCCGCCACCGCCGCCGCGCTGGCCCTTGAGGCCCGCACTTCCGTGCAAGCCGTGGACTATCCCAGCCTCCGCACCCGCCTTCTCGCCGCCGGGCAAAAACTCACCTGGACCCCACCGGCCAAACCCGCCGCAAAAAAGTAGGGTGCGGCTTCAGCCCCGGCCTTCGGTGTCTCGTAATTGATCTTGGGAACTTTGAAACCAGCGACGGCCGCACTACGCTCGACCAACCCTACTAAAGTATCATCGAAACTTTCACCGAGCCAAAAACTCGCGCGAGCCAAGAGTGGCTTTTACCCGATTCATTAGATGAAACTCTTCTTCACCGTACCCATCGCCCTACTCGCGGCAACCCTACCCACCCTGCTGGCGGCCGAGTCCGCCACCAAGCCCGCCTGGGGCGATCAAGGAGACGGCACCTACCGCAATCCCATATTATGGGCCGATTACAACAACCCGTGCGTCTTCAAAGCCGGCGACGAATTTTTTCTTACCGCCGCCTCGCACCACTTCATGGGCATGCCACTGCTAAGCTCCAAGGACCTCGTCAACTGGACGCACGCCGGCCGGATCTACTCAGGCCTCGGCGGACTGTACGCCGATTTTACCCACCCCGGCGCGGCCTACTCCGCCGGCTCGCAGGACGGTGAGGTCGGTTTTCATCGCGGCACCTATTACATGTTTAATTGGAGCACGCGCTACCGCGGCTTTTTTTGCACAGCTTCTTCGCCCCTGGGTCCGTGGAGCCCTCCACGCAAAATCACTGAAAACCTCGGCGGAAATTTCGAGGATCCATGCCCCTTCTGGGATGACGATGGCTCCGGCTACCTATTAATGGTCGGCAATCCCGGCCCGTTGAAAATCTTCCGCCTTAACGCGACTTTCGACACCATCATTGATCAAGGTACGACCCTAATCGCCGACATCCCGCCGAAAGGGCCACAGGTTTTCAAACGCCACGGTTACTACTACATCTGCGTTGCCTCTACCGGGAAAAATCCGGACAAGGCCCAGCACATCTATCGCGCGAAATCGCTCTACGGTCCCTATGAACACCGCAAGGTTTTCCATTCCGACCGCGCTGACTTCAACGGGGCGCAGGGCTCTCTAGTCCAAGTGGTCGGTGACCAGTGGGCTTTCCTGCACCACGACTACAATCTCACCGCCCCCTACGGCCGGCGGCTCTACCTGCAACCCGCCGGCTGGTCATCCGATGACTGGCCGTGGATCGGCGTGGATCGGGACGGCGACGGTATCGGCGAACCCGTCGGCCTCGACGCGCCCTACCCCAAACCGGCTCTACCGCTTCAGCCGATCAATCCGGCTGATCCCTCCGACGAGTTTTCCACGGCTACACTCGGAGGCCAGTGGGCCTGGAACCACGACCCCGACGACGCCCATTGGTCGCTCACCGCGCGACCGGGCTGGCTCAGCCTGACCGCGCAGCCGTTACATACTCAGGGCGGCGTCTCCCAACTGGGCCACGTTCCGGTAAACTATCATTCCGACCACCTGCTCTTTGCGGCCAACACACTCGTGCAACGCCCCTGCGGGGCCGAGGCCGACATCGTGACCCGCCTTGACTCGTCTTGGCTAAGCGACGGTCAACGCGCCGGTCTCTGCACCTTGAGCGAGGACTACACCTGGATCGGGGTCGTCCGCGAGGGCAGTGTGAAACGGATTCGTTTTGCGAAAGGCGACGCCTCCAACGGCCAAACCGCCTACACCGACGGGCCCGAACTCAGACAAAACGAAGTCTGGCTGAAACTCGAATACCGCCACTACCGCGGCACGCTCTCCTACAGTTTCGACGGTGAGCGTTATGATGTTCTGGGCGATCGCGACTACCCCTACCGTACCGCGTGGTATGAAGGGACCAAGGTCGGACTATTTAGCTACACCATTTCTTCCAGGACCGCTGGTGGCCGCGCTGACTTCAAATTTTTCCACCAAGCCCACGATGGTCCGAAAAACCCCCGTACACCCTGAACCAACCAAAAAGAATGAGGGTAGGTCTGCCGCTCCGCAGGGGTTTGAGGTCGAGCCGTGCGCGTAGCCCGCGTTTTTTGTACGGAAAGAAACGGGGAAAGGGTATAATGTCGGCCCTTAAGCAACAAACGCAGCATTCTTCTCGGCGTGGGCGCGCACTGATCTCCGCTGCGCCCTATCCCAGCGCTCACTCGAACACGCAAAGCCCACCACCATCACCCATCAGGACTCGGCATCCAACCACTCCCAAGCAGGAACCACTTCGACCTCAACGCCGTCGACCGACATCGCGTCCCGTTGGTCTAGGGTGATAATAACTCCTCGACGTTTGCCAGGTAACGCGCATCCACCTCGCAGCCCCTCCAGTTCGCGTTCGCGATTGAAGGGCGTGAGCGTGGTGCAAACTTGGATAGCTAAATCTTCGGTCACAAAATCGCACTCCCAAGAGTTTTTTTCACCCGCATAGCAGGGCTTCAAACCGCGTTGGCGCAGGGATAGGAAGACGGCGTTCTCGAGGCGATGACCCACGTCCAAGGTGAGGTTCGGCGAATTCACGCGGCGGAGCGCGTTGTCGATCGCGTAGTATTTGTTCGGCGCCACCACCCGCTGCTTAAACGAGGTGCTAAATTTCGGAAGGGCGAACAGTAGGTAAGCATCCTGCAGAAATTCGATGTAGCGAGAGGTCTGAGAGACGGTGGGAATCGCGCGTGATTTTGTTAGACTTTGCAATGACAGCGGCTGACCGGTGTTCGCTAGAAGATACAAAATGAGGTTCATCACGTGCCGTGATTCCCGCAAATGATGACGCTGGGCGATGTCACGTTCCACGATGTCACGCAAAAGCTGCTGCAGGATTCGCGGGTCACGCTCGCGTAGATAACCCGGAAATCCCCCGTCATTGAGATAAGCGGTGAGCGTGGCGGCGCCGCGTTCGCGGGCGGTATAGGCTAGATACTCAGAGTAGGAAAAAGGGAAGACCTCGAATGACTGGTGCCGGCCGGTGAGCTTCGCGCCGACCTCGCGCCCGAGCAGTGAGGCGTTTGAGCCGGTCACACAAAGAGGGTGACCGCGGTCCAAAAGCGAACGAACCAACCGCTGCCATTCGGGCAGTTCTTGAATCTCATCCAAAAAAACAGCCTGTTTTCCTGCGAGCTCGTGAATGACATCCAAAAGCGTCGGAAAATCTTCCGGCCCCATGCCATAGAGCCGAGTATCCTCCACATTTAAATAAAGAGCACCCGGATAGCGGCGTAGGAGCTGCGCTTGTAAGACGCTTTTGCCGCAGCGGCGCACGCCGCTTAGAACCAAGGCATGCTCGGAATTTCCCAGGGGGAGTCGGCGCGTGATAGCTCTAGGAATTTCCGGAGTAGCGGCAACGGGCGGCCTCTGATCTCTCAGCACTTCGATGAGTGTATTTCGTAATAACACAATTTTGTAATATTATAAAATACACTACAAAGTCAACGCCATGGTGCCTTTTTACGTGAAACTGGATAGATTCGCGGGAAGTAGCCATTTCTGAACAGCCTATCGGCGGCTCTGCTCCCCTCTTCGACGCAAACTCGTCTTAGTGCTAGAGGTGATTTAGACATCAACCGCTGTACGGCTCCCGCGACCTTGATTTCCTCCACCCTGCGGTTCTTTATCCTTTTATCTGGCTCCCTTCTACCCCCCTGCCTGCCGCCCAGAAATCACCCCATTGACCCTCGTTTAAAAATATGAAGTCACCTCGCTCGCTCATTTTAGCCCTAGTCGCCGCGCTGTTAAGCTTGGTCTTTGCGGACACCACCGCCGCCACCGCCGCCACACCCGCGCCAAAACCCCTGCGCATCCTTTTAATCACCGGCGGTTGCTGCCATGATTACCTCGCCCAAAAAGATCTCCTCAAACAAGGTCTCGAAGCCCGCGCCCATGTCGTGGTCGAGCACATGCACACCGCCGATAAAACCACGCGCCCCAGCTTGCCCGCGCACACCAACCCCCATTACGCCGATGGCTACGACCTAGTCATTCACGATGAATGCGCCGCCGATATTTCCGACCCCGCCGCCGCGCAGAACGTCCTCGCCCCGCACCTCGCCGGCCTCCCCGGCGTGAACCTGCACTGCGCGATGCACAGTTACCGTGTCACCAAAGAATTTGGCAAACCCCTCGCCCCCGGTGCACCTGGTGCATTGTGGTTCGATTACCTTGGCCTCCAATCCAGCGGCCACGGCCCACAAGAGCCCATTGCGATCACCTTCGCCGCCAGCGATAGCCCGATTACCCGCGGGTTGGAAAATTGGACGACCATCAAAGAAGAGCTCTACAACAACGTCCAAGACCCGAAAAATTTTGCCGGTCACCAGTCTCTCGCCACCGGCAAGCAAACCGTGAAAGCTAAAGACGGCACGTTGAGCGACAAAACCTCTGTCGTCGTCTGGACTAATACCTACGGCCCGAAACAAGCGCGTGTCTTCAGCACGACCTTGGGCCACAATAACCTCACGGTCAACGACCCGCGCTTCCTCGATCTCGTCACACGGGGCGTCCTCTGGGCCACCGGCCACCTCGACGCCAACGGCCACCCCGCCGCCGGTTACGGCCCGCAGGGGAAATAAAGTTCCGACTCGTCCCGCGCGCCCAGGCCTGCGCGCTGTCTTAATCCCTGCCGCAGTCGCACGCCGCCACTTTACCCCATGAAGTTCTTCCCGCTCCTACTTCTAAGCGGCGTGCTGTTGAGCGCCGCCGAGCGCCCGCCCAACATCCTCTTCATCGTCGCCGACGATCTCGGTTACGGCGAACTCGGCGCTTACGGCGGCAAGGAAATACCCACGCCCCACCTTGATCGCCTCGCCGCTGAGGGCACGCGCTTTACCCAAGGTTACGTTACCGCATCGTACTGTGCCCCCTCGCGCGCGGCCCTAATGACCGGCCGCTACCAGACCCGCTTCGGCTACGAGAGCAATCCCACCGGCGCCCAAAATGCCGATCCCCGCATCGGCCTTCCCGTGGGGATTCGCACCCTCGCCGAGCACCTGCGCGGCGCCGGCTACGCCACCGCCTTGGTCGGCAAGTGGCACCTCGGTGGCACACCCCTGTTCCACCCGCAACGGCGCGGTTTTGACGAATTTTTTGGGTTTCTGCACGAAGGCCACACCTACGTCCCACCACCCTGGCCGGGCGTCACCTCTTGGCTGCGCCGCACCGCGCTCCCCAACGGCGGCAAGGGCCGCTGGACCTCGCCCGACGGCCGCATCATTTGGACCACCCACATGGGCAGTAACGAGCCTGACTATAATGCTGACAACCCCCTCCTGCGCGACAGCCAACCGGTCGCCGAAACCGCCCACCTCACCGAGGCATTTACGCGCGAAGCCTGCGACTTCATCACCCGCCACCCAGCCCAACCCTTCTTTCTGTACCTCGCCTACAACGCCGTCCACAGCCCCCTGCAGGCCGACAACCGTTACCTCTCAAAATTCGCGCACATCCCTGACATCCACCGACGCATTTTTGCCGCCTTGCTCGCCCAGCTCGACGACAGCATCGGCGCCGTCCTCGCTCATCTCCGCGAGAGCGGCATGGAACGCGACACCCTTGTGGTCTTTCTTTCCGACAACGGCGGCGCCACCCGCGAACTCACCTCAAGCAACGCGCCGCTCCGCGGCGAAAAAGGATCCCTCTTCGAGGGCGGCATCCGCGTGCCGTTTATTCTGCGCTGGCCCGCCCGGTTTCCCGCCGGCCGCACGATCGACACCCCCATTTTGTCGATGGACGCTACGGCCACCGCACTTGCCGGCGCCGGCGCCAAAGCCGACCCCGCCGCCGATGGCGTCGATTTGAGTCCCTTGCTCACCACCTCGGCCACACCCCCCGAGCGCACCTTCTACTGGCGCACCGGCCAGCGCGCCGCGCTGCGCCAAGGGGTTTGGAAAATCATGCGCGAACCCGCCCGCGGCCAACTTGGGCCTTGGCAACTCTACAACCTCGCCGAAGACCTCGGCGAGCGCACGGACCTCGCGGCGAGAGAGCCGGCACGGCTCGCCGATCTTGCCGCGCGCTGGAATCAATGGAGCGCAGCGCAGGCCGCGCCACTGTGGTGATGTCCCTGCCTCGGTCGCAAAGTAACGCGTAGCCCCACCCCCACCCCCACCCCCACCCCACCCCACCCCCACCCCC
>JBAWZQ010000017.1:0-53718 GCA_037142955.1 Opitutaceae bacterium
TGGCCGTATCGGTCGGGGTGAAGGTCGCCGTCAACGTCTGCGTGCCGGCGCTCGGGGTGGTACCAGTCGAAGGACTGTAGGCGATCGCACCCGCGACGTTAGCAGTGGCATTGAGCTGAGTCGCAGAGAGCGCGGTGCCGTACGTGATCGCACTCGGCGTCGCCCAGGTGAGGGTCGGCGTGGCTTTACCCACGACGAGCGAGACGGTGCGGGTTGCGGTATTATAATTCGCCGTATCCGTCGGCGTAAACGTCGCGGTCAACGTCTGCGTGCCGGCGCTTGGCGTCGTGCCGCTGGCGGGACTGTACACGGTAGTACCCGCGACACTGCCCGTCGCATTAAGCTGCGTGGCGGAGAGCGCCGTGCCGTAGGTGATCGCACTCGGTGTGGCCCAAGTCACCGTCGGCGTGGCTTTGGCCACGGTCACGTTTACGGTGGTGGTCACCGCGTTGTAGTTGATGGTGCTACTCGGGGTAAAGGTCACGCCTTGCGCGGCGGTGCCGGCGTTGGGCGCGGTGCTCGTCGTCGTAAAGGTAAACGTGCCCGCCGTGCTCGCCGTCCCGCCACTGAGCGTAGAGGAGGCCAAGGTCTGACCATAAGTAATACCGCTGGCCGTCGGTGCGGCGGAGATCGTCGGCGTGGCTTTGGCGACCGTGACGTTTACCGTCGTGGTCGTGCTCGTGTAGTTTGTGGTATCGGTCGGGGTGAAGGTCACGCCTTGTGCGGCCGTGCCGACACCGGGGGCGGTGCTGGGCGTGGTGAAGGCGAACGTACCGACGACACTCGCCGTACCGCCACTCAGCGTGGAGGAGGCCAAGGTCTGACCATAAGTAATACCGCTGGCCGTAGGTGCGGTCGTGATGGTCGGCGTGCCGATCGTAACCGTGAGCGTATAGCTGGTGGACGTCGTCGCGTTGAAGCCAGAGGCGGCGGCTTGGGTGGCGGTGATCGTGGTGGTGCCGACGGCAAGGCCGGTGACCACACCGGTGGTGGCATTGACCGTGGCTTTGCTGGTCTGACTACTAGTGTAGGTGATCGCACCATAGCTGCCGCCGGAAAGAGTCGAGGTGACGGCGTTAGTCCGAGTGGCGCCGACGGCGACCGAGGCGGTGCTGGGCGTGGTGAAGGTCAACGTCGGCGTCGGGACTGTGGTCGTGAAGGTACCCACGCTCGTGTACGTGGTGCCTTGGCTGTTGGTCGCGTAGGCGGCGTAGCTGTAGGCGGTGCCGGCGGATAGAGCGGTAGCATTGACCGTGAAGACACCCGTAGCGGCAGTGCTGGTGACATTGGTCACACCCGTGCCGCTGAGTTGGGGATTACTATTGGTCGAAGTGACCGAATAGACGACGCCGACGGCGGTGAGGCTGGCGCCGCCGGTCCCGGTCACGTTGCCTCCGAGGGTCGCAGTCGTGGAACCGACACTCGCGCTCGTGGGCGTGGTGATTGTAGGAGCGCTCGCAAAGGTTACTTTTCTGATTCGAGCGTTACCGGTGTCTGCGATATAAAGATTGCCCGCACTATCGCAAGCGATGGCATACGGCGCGTTGAGTTTTGCGCTGGTGGCGGGACCTCCATCGCCACTATATCCGGATTGCGCGAAGGTATTGATAGGATTAGTACCATTAAGTAGCGGAATTGTGCCCGCTACGGTGGTGATGATCCCATTAGTATCCACTTTTCTGATTACACAATTTCCGGTGTCCGCGATATAAAGGTTACCGGCAGAATCTACGGCCAAGCCGGTTGGAGTATCAAGCATCGCGCTGGTGGCGGGCCCTCCATCGCCTCGGTAGCCTTGAGGACACGTATCACCGAGTGGGTCATTAACGGGTTCGGCACCGTAGCCGCTAATTGATCCGGCCACAGTCGTAATCACCCCCAGTGAATCCACTTTCCTGATTCTATGATTAAATGTATCCGCAATGTAGATCACATTACGCACGCTATCAACCGCCACCCCAAAAGAATACTGCAAGTCGGCGTCAATCGCCTGACCTCCATCACCACTAAACGTCGTATTGCGACCCGCAATCGTACCGGCCCGTCCCGCTAGGGTAGATATTAAATTTGATCCCAGTTGAAGCTTTCTAATTGAAGAATTGCTCTTGTCCGCAATGTAAAGATTGCCCGATTGATCGAGCGCCAGCCCTAAAGGACTTATAAGACTTACCCCTGCCGCTGAAATTGGCCCTAAATATTTACGATTAGCCGTTCCGCCATCACCCGCGATGGTGGTTATAATGCCCAGAGAGTCGCGTTGCTTGATAAGACCATGGCCCGTATCACTAATATAAATGTTGCCCGAGGTATCGGCAACCACTCCGCAAGGTTGGCTTAAATCTGGTACGCCAAGGTCGGTAAGATTACCATTGGGGTCGAGTTTTTTTACTTTTTCAGTGTAGTTATCTACAATATATACGTTACCCTGATTATCAACCGCGATTCCCGCCGGGAAGATTAAAGTGGCTGTAGCTGCATTTTCATTTCCTGGCAGTAAATCACCCGCTACGGTTGTGATTACCCCACTGGCATTTAGCTTTAACGCGATAAAGCTGAAGGCAAACAAAACGGTTAAGAAATTTAATACTTTATGCATGGTACAAGAAGCCGTGGCTTGGGTTGATCAGTTGCTCGCAGCAGGATCGGCAATGTACGCCGTGATTAAAAACGCATCGGCTATCCCTACTTTGGTAAACGCTGGCGCGATCACTTTTCCGCTTCTAAATGCTCCGCCGAGGTAAACGTTGCCTTGGGCGTCGCAGGCAATCGAGTTGAGAGTAGTGTCAGTACCCGTGCCCCCGAAGTTTTTGGCCCAAGTGACCGCGCCCGTAGCATCCAGCTTGAGCGCAAACATATCCTGATTACCGATTTTACCCAGCTTAGGCCGGGCTAGATCGGCATGTTTAAAAATGCCGCCCAGATAGACCTGACTAAAACGGTCGACCGTGATGCTGTTAACTTCAGCCTGCCCTTCCGGACCGCCGTAATTTTGAGCCCAAATGACCTCACCTTGAGGGTCCACTTTAAGGACGTAAGCATCTTTGAAAGCATGACCACTACGGGTATGCTTGAGCACGGGTGAGGTCATGCTGCCATTCATAAAGGCGCCGCATATATAAACAAAACCGGCCTTATCCATAGTCATAGCATAGTTAAAGGTATTGGCCCCTTTACCTCCGAAGTTCTTGCTCCAAATCGTCTGGCCGCTGTGGTCTAATTTAATCAGAAACACGTCGTGACCGCCCCCATCATGGCTTAATCTTTTAAGCGCAGGCCGGGTCATTTTACCCAAATTAGATTGGCCGGCGAAATACACATTTTCCGACGCATCAACGGCGATAGACTGCACTTTGGTGGCCGCGGCAGCACCGCCATACTTTTTTGCCCACCGGGTTTCTCCCGCACTCGAAAGTTTTATCACAAAACCGTCCCAATCGGCACTGCGGGTGATTTTACTAATCGCGGGTACAGTCAAATCTCCGGATTCAAAATATCCGCCTAAATACACATTGGCATTAACATCGACGGCGAGGCAGCTGCCGGTCGTGGCCGCGGACTCACCGCCAAAATTTTTGGCCCAGAGCGTCGTGCCGTTGTTATCCAATTTTAGGACAAAAGCATCGGGTTTATTCGCAGCCGTACTGACCTTGGCCAATACGGGGGTCGATAAGCCAGAGCCGCTGAAATAACCTCCGACATGGATCGCGCCCGCGCCATCTACCACCAGGCCGTTGGGTGTCACCTTGGCACCGTTACTGCCACCAAAATTCTTAATCCAGACCAAGGTCCGATCGGGATTTAGTTTGGCCACCCAAAGGTCTTGGGCTCCGATTTTATTTAAGGTGACCCCGTTATAAAGCAGGGCGCTACCATCAAAGTTACCGGCCAGGTAGATATTTCCGGCGGAATCGATGACCGTGCTGTTTATCCGCACGACCGAACCGCTGATACCGAGATTGATTCCAACCAGACTATCCGCCGATGGAGTGATCGGGGCAGAAGGAGCGGAAGCGGCACTGGTGCCCGCATCGTTTGTCGCGGTTACGGTGAAGGTGTAAGCGGTACCGTTGGTCAGGCTGGTGACCGTGAGGGGGGAAGATTTTCCCCGCTCCGTGCGTCCACCCGGGCTGGCCGTGACGGTATAATTCTTGATCTTAGAATCAGAATCCAGCGGGGCGGCGAAGCTCACCACGACTTCCCGATCTCCGCGCACGGCCACCACCGCGGTCGGTGAGCCCGGGATGACCGGAGCCGTAGTTCCGACATTGGGTTCAACCACCGTGTTCGCCGAGGGCACGACCGGGGCAGAAGGAGCGGAGGCGGCACTGGTGCCATCCGCATTGGTGGCGGCTACTGTGAAGGTGTAAGCGGTACCGTTGGTGAGCTTGGTGACTGTAAGAGGGGAAGATTTGCCACGCTCCGTGCGACCACCCGGGCTGGCCGTGACGGTGTAATTTTTAATATCAGGACTGGAATTTGGAGGAGGGGCAAAGCTCACCAGGGCTTCCCGATCTCCGCCCACGGCCACAACCGTGGTCGGAGCACTAGGCACAGCGGCAGACAGCTCAACAACCGAGAGGGCCAGCGCCCCGACGAACCCCACCCAAGTGTTCAGCGATGACCAACGGGGGCGGCTCAGCGTGCCTTCCGGCCGTAGCCCAGAACGGCACCGACCGAGCCCGGCCGCGAGAACTGCGATAAAAGTGAGCCACGACCTAGAGCGAAGCTGGGCACGATGAGGAGACAGATAAAAGTAGAACATAGGAGAGGAATCCGACGAGCGGTCTGGCTAATCGAAATCTGAGTTACCTTAGCACGGCTATGCCAGAGCTAGAACGACCTTGTTGGTCGCACAGTGCTGCCTTTTAGCTAACATCCATTTGACCCGCTCTACCCTAACATATATGTTGTCGGGTACATCACGGTTCTAATTTAAGTCTCGGTTCTCTAAAACTTTCGCCAAGGCCTAGGATATGAGCTCAGCCAACTTTTCGACACTCACTAGTCATGGAACTCAGGCACCTAAGATACTTCGTCATCCTCGCCAGGGAATTGAATTTCCGACGCGCGGCCGAGATCCTGCGCGTGGCTAATCCGTCGTTGAGCAGACAGCTCAAGGTTTTGGAGGATGAACTGGGAGTGCGGCTTTTTGATCGCAATACGAAGACGGTTAAACTCACGAGCGCCGGGGTGGTTTTTTTGGAGCAGGCGGAGGCTGTGCTCGCCAAGACCAACGAGGCGGTCGCAGCGGTTCGCGGAGCGGTCGGCGGCTATGCGGGCAAATTGGCGCTGGGTATCTTAGGGCCCGTGAGTAGCGAGTTTTTAACCGCCATACTTTCGCGCTTTTCGCACGATTATCCGCAGGTTGAGGTTTCTTTGAAGGACATCCCTCTGGATGAGCAGATCGCTCAGCTTGAGAGCAAGAATGTCCAGATTGCGTTTACCATTAACCAAGTAGGAGACCCAGCGATCCCCCACCTAGAACATCACGTTGTCTTTGAACGAGATCCCATTCTGCTACTTTCCAAATTTCATCCCCTCGCGGCAAAAAAGAGCATAACAATCACAGCGCTCGCAAAGGATACAATCCTGTGTTTGTCGGATAATGTGCGCAGTGGGCGCCATGCGGCGCTTGTTAATGAACTTTTTCAAAAGCACTCCCTCAAGCCGGCGAAATTAAAGCCGGTAAATAGTATCGAAAGTTTGTACGCATTCCTGATCTGTAATCAAGGGGTGACGCTAGGGCCGAAATTATATAATGTTACTCACCCGCTGGGAATAGTCGAACGGCCCATCGAGGTGAAAAAAAACGACCCTAAGTATCAGCTGAGGGCACTGTGGTTGAAAAATGAAACCTCCGTGCCCGTGCAAAACTTTATCGATGCGCTTAAGTTGGAGACTAGCCGGCAGAGGGGGCTGGCGTGAGGCTGGTCATGATTCGCAAAATACAAAGTAAGGCTTTGGGCTCAATGCGACCCAGATTTTCCCCCACCCCCACTCCCACTCCCACCCCACCCCCGTAGGTGATGCGGGCGCGGGCATCGACTGGGACCGAATACTAAAGGCACCCGGCGTGCGACCAGAGATGAGATCGCAGGCGGGTCGCCGAAAGGGGAAGCGGAAGTGAGGTGGGCGGGCTGTTACGGTACTTCATTGATCTCGATCAAAGCCAAGCCGGAGAATGAGTCCTTCCCTGATTTAATCTGAGCAGTGTAGGCGCCGGGATTAAGCGTGAGTAACACGGCCGCATATTTACTGCCGCTGGGCAGGCTGAAGGCACCGGTCTGGATCGCGGCGATTGTGATCGCGGCACTATCGGCCCTGCCTTCGTTGGTCGCGATCACCTTATTATCTTTATAAATCGTGAGCGTAGGATCGGAGAGCGCGCCAGCGAGGCCGAAGCGGGTCAGGGCTGGATCGAAACCACGAATGAGCACGGTCTTCGGGACATTTCCCGTCACCACAAAGCCGCCCACGAACCCCACCCAGTAGTTGATGGACCTCCGGCAGTGGCTCTTGGTACTGTCCGACTGAAACTTGGACCGGCACTGATCGATCCCGCGAGTTAGAACTGCGGTAAAAGCTAAACCCGCCCCAGAAGGGCACTGCGCACGTTGAGGCGATGAAAAAAAGGGAAACATAGGTGAGGAATCCGACGCGCGGGCTAGCTGGCTTGTCGAAAATAAGTGGGTATCGTAACACGGCTAAGCCTCAGCGAGAACGACCTTGTTGGCCGCACGGTGATAGCTTTAAACTAATAGTGTCCGGCTTTAGCGCTCGTCGCTCCTCTTTTGTTACCAAGCATGAGGGACCCGAAGTAGGCTTTAGGTGATCAAGTTGACGCCAAACCAGCAGTTGACTTAAGGACACATTTGGGCCCAAATTGAATCATGAGCGTAATTGCCAAGAGTCGGATAGACCCTGAGCTGAAACGCCAGGCCGAGGAAGTGCTGAAAGAAATCGGTTTAAAACCACGGGCCGCCCTAGAGCTCTTTTACACCCAGATCATCAAGCGGCGGGCCATCCCCTTCCCGCTCCAGGCGGACTGCCCGGAAGATGAGGTGCTCAGTGCAGCCGCTCGCCGCAATCAGCTGGCCGATGAGTTCTGAGCGTGAAAACGGTGCCGCAAGCAGGCGAAGTTTGGTTCGTGGACTTGGGCCTCGTAGGTAAACCACGCTATGTGCTCGTGTTGGCGGCAAAAATTGATGCCCGACTGGCATTGGCCAGCGTGGTTTTGATCACCACCCAATTTGAGGACACACCCTACGAGGTCACGCTTCCGCGCGTGCCTTGGTTGCGCGAGCAAAGCTACATCAACGCCCAAAGCCTCCAACCGGTGAAGTTCACCGAGTTCATTCGTAAAGCGCCCGGCACGTTTGACCCGCGCGTCCGAGGCGAAATGGAAGCCGCGCTCAAACGCTGGTTAGGGCTCTAATCGAATGCTAAAACTTGCAGAAGTAGGACCTACCATGTGAGTTCATGCCAATCGTATACGCCCAACCTCTATGGAACTTAGGCATCTTAGATATTTCGTCGTCCTCGCGAAGGAATTAAATTTCCGGCGCGCGGCGGAGATCTTGCGCGTGGCGAGTCCCTCGTTAAGTCGACAGATCAAGAATTTGGAGGACGAACTAGAGGTGAGGCTTTTTGATCGGAATACGAAGACGGTTAAACTCACGAGCGCTGGGATAGTTTTTTTGGAACAGGCGGAGGCCTTGCTCACCAAGGCCAACGAGGCGGTCGCAGCGGTGCGCGGAGCGGTCGGCGGACATGCGGGCAAGTTGGCGCTGGGTATCTTAGGACCAGTGAGTGGCGAGTTTTTACCCGCCACGCTCAAGCGCTTTTCGCAGACTTATCCTAACATTGATGTTTTCCTCAAGGAGATCGCTCTCGATGAGCAGATCGTTCAGCTCGAGACCAAGAAAATTCAAATTGCGTTTATTTTTAACCAAGCCGGAGACCCAGCGATTCCCCATCTGGAACATTACGTTGTCTTTGAGCGAGATCCGATCGTACTGCTCTCCAGGCTGCATCCCCTTGCGGCCAAAAAAAGTATAAAAATCACTGAGCTCGCCGGCGATACTGTCCTGTGTCTAGCCGATAACGGGGTTCTCGGGCAGCATGAGAGATCCGTGAGGGAAATATTTCAAAAGCACTCCCTCAAGCCGGCCAAAATAAAGCAGATGAATAGCTTTGTTAGTATGTACGCATTCATGATCTCTAATCTAGGGGTGACGCTGGGGCCGAAATTGCACAATGTTCCTCCCCCATTGGGAGTAGTGGAACGCCCCATTGAGGTGAACAAAAACGACCCTAAGTATCAGCTAAGAGCGGTGTGGTTGAAAAATGAAACCTCCGCTCCCGTGAAAAACTTTATCGATACGCTCAAGCTGGAGACCAGCCTGCAAGTGGAACCGACTTAGGGTCCGCGAGTGATTCGCGGTCAAAATGGCGGTGGGCCAGGCGTAGGGTGATGCTCCTGTGGTGCTTCAAAATGGGCGATACGGGCCAATGTATCGAATACGGTCGATTCGTGAATCCAACGAAGGCGCACCTACATCACGGCAGCCTAAAAAAAGTTGGCCGGTCACGTACCCCTACGTGACCGGCCTTTGCTTTCTTACTTACCCCAATCTCCCCCGCTAAGCGGAGGAGAAATTAAACTGACTTTAGTATAGATATCACAGATCGCCGAAAGTTCCAGCGAACGGCGTGTTTTTATTTTTCTCCTTATCCTCGATAGAGTTATCGCGATGAAAAACGGTATTCGGTCGTCGAGCGAAAGGGCGTGCCCGGGCGCACAATCGTGGAGGGAAACGTGGGGTGGTTAACCGAATCAGGGAAATGCTGCGTCTCAAGGCACACATAAGCCTTACGCCCGGCCACGGGTAAAGCGTTGAGCCCACTGGTGTACAGCTGCATCCCCGGCTCCGTTGTCCAGACCTCAATTTGTCGGCCACTTACAGCGTCACTCACGCGGGCCGCAAAGCGTAGGGTGGTATCGCTCTCGGGGCGGTTGATGACGTAGTTGTGGTCGTAGATCGCGCGCGGGCCCAAATCCCCCGCCCTGCTGCCTAGCCGCGTAGGACGCGTGAAGTCAAAGACGGTGCCGCGCACCGCCGGCAAGGCGCCGGTCGGGAGTTTTTCGGCATCGACGGCCGTGTAGCGCTCGGCGGCGATCTCGACTAGGTAATCGACGACGTCGGCGCCGGGATTGAGGTTAAAATAAGCGTGATTGGTGAGGTTGAGCGGCGTAGGTGCACTCGTCGTAGCCGAGTACTCGAGCCGCAGGGTATCGTCGTCGGTCAACGTGTAGGTAATCGAAACATTGAGGGTGCCGGGATAACCCTCCTCGCCGGCGACGCTGATGTAGCTCAGCCGCACACTCGAGGAGCGGCCGGCGTCAGGCACCTCGGGGCGCCAGACGACGAATTTAAAGCCGCGCTTGCCACCGTGCATGTGGTGCGGGGGCGAGTTAGGCGTGAGCGCGTAGGTACGGCCATCGAGCGTAAAGCGGGCCTGGGCGATACGGTTGGCGACACGGCCCATGACGGCGCCAGATTGCGGAAAACCCTCCGCTATACCCCGAGGGGTCGGGATGATCTCGTTGACCATAGCAGCGAATTTGCCGGTGCGATCCGGCATGCGCAGATCGGCCAACGTCGCGCCTAAGGTGAGGATCGTAGCGGAGGAGCCGTGGGCATTCGTGAGGGTGAAACACTCGACTTCGACGCCTTCAGGGGTGCGCCCCACGATGGCGCGCTGCACCGCCGCGGAGGCCGCGTGGGCGGAGAGAAAAAGGAGCGCCAACGCGAGGATTAGAACCCGGGGCATATGTTTAAAAAAAAAAGGGGTAAAAAAGCGGAGCGTTAAAGCGGGGCGGTGGTACGCACGCCATTGACCAGTCGCATGAGCCCGAGCGGATTAGCGTCTTGAAGCGCCGGCGGCAACAACGCCGCTAGGAACCCTTGGTAACACACGGGCCGCGCAAACCGCAGTAACGCCGCCGTGCCCACCGAGGTGAAACGCGCATCGCTCGCCGCCGGCGAGGGCCCGCCATGGTGCATCGCGTGACTGACCTCAACACCGGTGGGAAAGGCATTGATGACGAGGCGACCCGCTTTCTGTTCAAGCACCGCGACCAAGGCACCCGCGGCGCCAAGGTCCTCGGCGTTACCGTGGAGGCTCGCGGTGAGTTGACCCTCGAGCGCACGGGCGCAGGCGAGGAGTTCAGCGGGAGTTTCCCCGACTACAACGAGCGTGAACGGCCCAAACGCTTCCGTCGCCAGTTCTGGATGCTTCAGGAAATTCGCGGCATTCGTGAGCGCGACACTCGGCTGGCCTTCGGTTTTCTGCGCGACGGGGGCGGCTTGAGCGGTGGCGAGCGCCGTAACGCCCGCAAGCGCGGTAACTTTTTGGCGATTCTCCTCAAACGCCGTACGAATCCCGGGGGTGAGCATCGTCGCGCACGACGCACCTTGGACGCCGACCGCGAGTGCTTGGAGAAACGCGTCTGTCTCCGCGCCGCGCTGCACGAAGACAAGCCCCGGCTTGGTGCAAAATTGCCCCACTCCGAGAGTAAACGAACCCAATAATCCGGTCGCAATCGCCGCGCCACGCTCACGCAAGGCACCGGGCAAAAGAAACACGGGGTTCAAGCTGCTCATCTCCGCAAACACCGGAATCGGATGCGGCCGCGCCGCCGCCGCGTCACACAACGCGCGCCCGGCGGCGTGCGAACCGGTGAAGCCCACCGCGCTGGTCGCCGGATGTTTCACCATGGCGATACCGACCGTCGCGCCCCCGCCGTGCACGAGGGAAAAAAGCCCCGCCGGCAAACCACACGCCGCAACCGCGCGCACCACGGCCTGACCGACGAGTTCGGCGGTGCCCGCGTGCGCGCGATGCGCTTTCACGACAACCGGGCAACCCGCCGCGAGAGCCGAGGCGGTGTCGCCGCCCGCGACCGAGAACGCGAAAGGAAAGTTACTCGACCCAAAAACAACGACCGGCCCGAGCGCGATCAACATGCGCCGCAGATCGGGCCGCGGGAGCGGTTGCCGCTCGGGCAACGCCGGATCGATGCGCGCATCGACCCACGAACCCTCGCGCACAACGGCGGCAAACAAGCGCAGCTGGCCACAGGTGCGCGCGCGCTCACCGCTCAAACGGGCGAGCGGGAGGCCGGTCTCGGCGTGGGCGCGCTCTAGGAGAGGGTCGCCAATCGCTTCAATCTCGGTGGCGATCGCCTCGAGCAGTTGCGCGCGTGTGGTGGCGGGACGCTGGCGGTAATCTGCAAAGGCCCGCGCCGCCGCGTGGAGGGCAGTGTCGACCTCGCCGAGCGAGGCTTCGTGAAAATCAGGCGCAAGTGTTTCGCCCGTAGCCGGATTGACCGCGCGAAAGGTCGCGCCGCCGAGGGCGCCGGGCTGACCGGCAAGGAGACTTTTTCCAGTGAGGCTCATAAAGATGGGGCGCGGGGGATAAACGCGCAGCACAGGCAGACAGGAGTTCGGGGCAGATATAAACGAGAAAATTAAAAAAAGCACGCGACACGAACGACACTTTTTCGTGTCCTTCAGGTCGCAACTCGTTACCAATCCAACAATGAAGAACCGCCGCGAAATCGTCGAGAATTGGCTGCCACGTTACACCGGTGTTCCATTAAACAAGTTTGGCGACTATATCCTGCTCACCAACTTCGACCGCTACGTCCAGCTCTTCGCCCAGTGGCACCGCGTGCCCGTGCAAGGCAAAGACAAACCCATGTCCTCCGCCACCGCGGGCGATATCACGATCATCAATTTCGGGATGGGTAGCGCCACCGCGGCGACCGTGATGGATCTACTGAGCGCGATTAAACCCAAGGCGGTTCTTTTCCTCGGTAAATGCGGGGGCGTGAAACACCGCGCCGAGATCGGTGACTTAATTTTACCCATCGCCGCCGTCCGCGGCGAGGGCACGAGCAACGATTATTTCCCGCCCGAAGTGCCCGCGCTGCCCGCCTTCGCGCTGCAGAAAGCCATCTCAACGACGATCCGCGATTTCTCGCGCGATTACTGGACTGGCACCATTTACACGACCAATCGCCGCGTCTGGGAGCACGACGAGACGTTTAAAAAATACTTAAAAAAAATCCACGTGCTCGCCGTCGATATGGAGACGGCGACGATCTTCATGACAGGGTTTTTTAATCAAATTCCAACCGGCGCGCTACTACTGGTCTCAGATCAACCGATGTTTCCGGAAGGCGTGAAAACCGCCGAAAGCGACAAGGAAGTCGATGCCAACTACGTGAACGACCACCTCAAAATCGGCATCGCTGCCTTAAAGCAGCTCATCAACAAGGGGCTCACCGTAAAACACCTTAGGTTCTAGTTCACATCCTCCAACTCATGAGCCGCATCCGTCAGTTCTTAATCACGCTTGTCACGTGCGCCGTCGCCGGGACTCCCGCGTGGGCGGTCAACAACTCCGCGAGTCTGTCCCTCGCCTTTGAGCCCGCGCACGGCACGCCGGCGGTTTCAATCGTACACCCCGCCGATTACCTCTGCGCCAACGTCTCGATCCGCAGCACCCTCAAAGAACCCGAGCGCCAAGCCGCGGCGATCCAGGAAATTGTGCGCCGCCTCACGACCGCCATCCAGAGTTCCAACACGTTTCAACTGCACCAAGGCCCGGCCCGAATCTTTGGCGGCAACAGCAACGCCAGTTATCTTTCTAGCCGCTCCAACACGACACCGGGTTCGCTCCAAACGAATCTTCGCGTGCTCAGCCCGCTCACGCCAGAGGCCGAGATTTTCGAGGTGATTCGGCGAGTCACCCAATTTATCGCTCGCGTCGAAGTGCCCGTCGACGCGGAAGTGCGCATCGTCTCCACGACCCTCGCCGTCGCCGGAACCGAGCAACAACGCGAGCGGTTGATGCAGCTCATTCGCGAGCAAATTTCCAAAACCCGCGAACAACTCGGCGCCAACGTCGTCACTGTCACCGGCCTAGACAGCCCCGTGCTCGTGCGCCCGCTCGATTCGCTCAACGTCGAACTCTACCTAGACTACCAACTCAGCGCCACGCTGGAGAAATGAAGCCTGCGCCCTCGACGCGGCTCACGGCGCTACGTCGAACCAAAACGGCACAAACAACTCGCTCCCCGCGAGGTTGACCTGCGCCCAGATCACGTAACGCCCCGCTTCGGGGATCGTGATTTTAAACGCCAACCTCGGCAGCGTCGCATCCGGTCGTAAACTCAAATCCGTCTCCATCGGGTGAAGATGCGCGAAACCACTGCGGCTAGCATCAAACGCCACCAGGTGCGCATAGGCTTCCATCACCGGCTCGAGCGGCACGATGCCGCCGTCGATTTTCTTAACCCTAAATTTCAAATCCGCGACCTGCCGCGCACGCACCGGCAAAGAAGCCGGCTCGAGGGTGAAACGATAACCGTCTTGCTCTGCGCTCCATGAAGTCACTGGCCCAGCGGGCGATTCACCCACGACCTGCCCTAAGTTGCGCAGCACCCCATCCACCTCTAAGTCAGCGTTGGCGTAGAGACTGCGCGCCGTCGCCACCGGAGTGAAATCAGCAAAGAATCGGTACCTACCACCCAGCCGCGGGGTGAATAAAAACCGCCATTCCCCTGGGCGACGCGTCGGCTCGGGGTGCACATGTTGATATTCGGTCAAGGTCGGATCCGTGATCAACAGGTGCAGCTTTTTCGCATGCATCACCAGCAAGTCCTCGGGCGCAATCGGTTTTCCCCCAGCGGTGACAAGCAAGAGAGTGACCCAAAGCGGTTCGCCCGTTCTTGGCGTATCCTCAGGTTTCAATGTCATTTTTAACGGCGATCGCGCGGCGAGGACCGGAATAAATTGCGGGTTAGCCGGGTCACAAAAATCCACGGAATTTTTTCCGCTCACGCGGAAATCCATGTGATTTAGGTTAGTGCCGGTGGGTAAAAATCGGAAAAATAAAAAAACCGCTAACGCCGACGCACTGATCCAGGCGATCTGTCGGCGTTGCGCGAGCGAGAGAGCCGCGCCCACGGGAGGCTGGCTCATTTGGCGACCTTCATTTTTGCCACGAACTCACGCGGTTCCCAAACGCTGCCATCGGCGCGGTGGATAATCTTACCGCGTTCATCAATCAACAGGGTCGCGAGCGTGTGCTTGAGTAAGTCGCCTTCGAATTCCGCGATGATGCCAAATTGCGTAAGCAAATCACGGATCGCGCTTTCAGGACCGGTGAGAAACGAAAAGTTGTGGGTGTCGATGCCTCGCAAGGTCGCGTACTCCTGCAACACGGCCGGAGTGTCGAAAGCGGGATCGAGCGTGATCGAGACAAATTCGATGCCGGCGACGGCGGCTTCACGCGCGAGTTTCTGGGTGGCCATCATCTTTGCGGTCGAGGCCGGACACATCGTCGCAATCGGACAACGCGTGAAGATGAAATTCATCATCACTTTTTTTCCGCGAAAATGACCACTAGGAATCGCTTGGCCGGCCTGATTGTAGAGCGTGAAATCGGGCATCGCTTCGCCGACTTCGCGGTACGCGTTTTTGCCTCGGGTCATGGTGTTTTCGCGCAGACCGCGGGCCGCGGCTGCCACCGCGGAGGAGGCAACGCGGTCATCGGGCCAGATTTTTTCCAAGCGTATGTCGCCATCTGAGCTCGGAATCATCTCGGCGCGGATACGTTGGCCGGGTTTAGCGGCAGCAAGGTCAGCGGCGCTGACCAGAAACTCCATCGTCATCGCGGGCATGTAGCCTTTGATTTCATCGTGTTGCACGATCAAGACCTTGCGCGGGGCATCGACCCCGATGATTTCACCACTCAAAGGGTAACTTGCAGCGACGCTCTTGGCCGCCGCGGGCACAGCCACAGGCGCGACAGGCGCAGGGGGTCGCCCGCAGGCGCCAAGGATTAGCAGCAGCGTGGCGCCGCCTAGCCAGCCGCCCAGCCAGTTATAAGAATTCATATCACTACGGATTCGCCCCAGCATAATTTTGTCAAAGGGTTTGCCGCGAGCAGCAGCGTAGGTTCTGTTCGGTCTTCGTTTTCATAATGACCGCCAACCTTCATCCTCATCGCACTTCAGACTACAAGCCTGCCGTCGCTTGGTTTGCCTATTTGGGCAGCGCGTGGGTTTTTGTGTTGGTGGCGCTCGGGGCATTCACCACCAGCATCGGCGCAGGGATGGCGTTTCTCGACTGGCCTCTTTCTAATGGCTCAGTAAACCCAGCGGGATGGCTGACCGAAATCGATAAATTTTCGGAGCATTCACACCGCCTAAGTGCGAGTGTGATGAGTGCCGTGACGATCATCCTTGCCGCAGTGGTGTGGCGCACCGAGCAGAGGGCGTGGCTGCGCAAACTTGCACTCTTTGCTGTAGGGCTGGTTTTATTTCAGGCCATGGTGGGCGGTCTGAGGGTTTTGCTCGATCATTGGCACGTTGAGATGGTGGACACGAGCGTGGGCCGACTATTTGCGATGCTTCACGCGTGCTTGGCTCAACTGTTTGCCTGCACGTTGATCGCCATCGCGTGCGCGCTCTCGAAGGGCTGGGTCACTCGGACGACTCCGGTGAGCTGTGGCGTGCGCCGCGCTGGAGCAATCTGTTGTGCGCTGATTTTCTGCCAACTAGCAATCGCTGCGGTGATGCGCCACAGCTTCGCCGGGATGGCCATCCCGACGTTTCCGGCCTCGGCCCCAGACGGCAGTTGGTTGCCCCCTGCTTGGAATTTCCGCGTAGGCATCCACTTCGCACACCGTTGCATGGCGGCGGTGTTGTCCGTGGCGCTCGTAGGGTTTGCCTTGAAAATCTGGCGGGACCGCGGAGCGACGCTCATACTACGTTGCGGCGCGGCCTTACTCGTGAACTTGCTGATATTGCAAGTGGGGTTGGGCGCATGGATCATTTGGAGCCAGCGCTCGGCCGCGATGACAACCGGGCATGTGCTCGTGGGCGCCGCGACCCTAGTGACAACTTTTGGGCTAACTTGGCTCGCACACCGCGACGTCGTGGAAGCGCATTGCGTGAACTAAATAACATGACCGCCGAACCTGCCGCCGCGGAGAGCCCCGCGAAATTTTCTGATTATCTCGAACTCACCAAACCACGCCTGAGTCTACTTTCGGTGCTGACCGCGCTGGCGGCCTACGCGGCGGCTCGACCGGCCCACAGCCCCGCCAAATTGGGGTTGTTGATTCTAGGAACTTCATTAGCCGCGGGAGGGGTCGCGGCCCTCAACCAGTGGCTAGAGTCGGACACGGATGCCTTGATGAAGCGTACGGCGGATCGCCCGATTCCCTCAGGGAAAATCGCGACCGGTTCGGCATTTGTGGTGGGTGGGTTAATGTGTGTGGGAGCGCTCTTTATTTTGTTTTCACGCGTCGGTTATCTCTGTGCGGGCATGGCTTTGTTGACGATGGTCGCGTACCTTTGCTGGTACACGCCGGCCAAGCGTTGGTCGCGTTGGAGTACAGAGATTGGGGCGGTGGCAGGGGCCTTGCCACCGTTGATCGGTTGGACGGCAGCCGAAGGACGCATAAGCGCGCTGGGGTGGATTTTTTTTGGCCTGTTATTTTTCTGGCAGATCCCACATTTTATGGCGATCGCGTGGACCTACCGACGCGATTACTCGGTGGTGCAGTTTCCGATGTTACCGGTGCGCGATGAGAAGGGCGGAGTCGTTGCGGTGTGGTCGTTTGCAACGACGCTCGGGCTGGTAGCGGTCAGCGTGTTGCCGTGGGCGATGGGTCTAGCCACGAGGTGGTCGGGCGGTGTGGCCGTGGCAGGAGGGTTGTGGTTTATCGTGCGAGCGGGAAGCTTTCTGCGGGCCGAAGGGCGGGATGCGGCCGCGCGTAAACTTTTTGTATGTTCGATCGCGTATTTGCCCCTCGTACTAGGCGCCCTCGTAGCGGACCGAATCATAAATTTTTAACCCAACCAGGACCTCCATGACGCTTAACGACATTCCTGCCCTGAACGCCTCACTCAACGCCGCTGCTACCGTTTTAATCTCGACGGGCTTTGTGTTGATCAAGACGGGTCACAAAATCGCCCACCGGGCAGCGATGTTCAGCGCGGGCATCGTGTCGGCGTTTTTTTTAGTCGGCTACCTCACGCACAAAGTGTTGAAGGGCATGGCGGCGGGGGCGGGAGAAGCGGTCCATACGCAGTTCGGCGGCCAGGGCGCGATCCGGATGGTTTATTATGTCATGTTGATCACCCACGTAGTACTCGCGATCAGTATCGCCTACTTGGTGCCGCGAACCTTTGCGTTCGCTTTTAAAGGAGATTTTGAGCGCCACAAACGTTGGGCACGGGTGGTGTTTCCCATTTGGTGGTACGTCTCCGTTACCGGCGTATTGGTTTATTTCTTTTTGTATCAGTGGTGGCCAGCCGCACGTTAAAGGAAACGGGCACAAAAAAGCCGGACCCAAGGCGGGCCCGGCTTTTTTTAAAAAAAACGAGCTTATTTAACGGAAATAACACCCTTCATACCGACCATGAAATGAGCCGGAAACGAGCAGAGGAACGGGTAGTCGCCAACCTCAGCGGGAACCTTAAAGGTGATTTCGGCGGATTTGCGGGGCCCGAGCACGGGAGTGTGCGCGAGAACTTGGCCCTTCAGGGATTCTGGGATATATTCGGTGGCTTTGGCGGTCGAGGCGGCCGTAGCAAAGGCGGTGGAATCAGAGCCTTTCTTCAAGATTACGAAGTTGTGACCCATGGCCTCTTTGGGCATAGTACCGATATTTTTGAGGGTGATTTTGAGCTCTTCGCCGGGCTTAGCTTCGATTGTAGCGAGGTTAAATTTCATGTTATCACCCGCGGTGACTTCGATCACGCGCGGGGCCGCGAGAGCAACACTCTGGCCGAGGCCAGAGAGGAATAGGGCAGAAAGGGAAGCAAGGAAGAGAAGGTGTTTTTTCATGACGAAGAAAATCTCGGTGAGACTTTTAAGTCTGGCAAACCCGAAGCAGGCAAAAGTAGCCAGAGCCCGACCCCCCTTGAGAAAATTTCATGAGCACCAATAAACGCCCCTACTAATGACCCCGGGAGCCACGTTAATAGGTGAAGGCCGTGATGCACCCTAGGTTGCGATGCACCACATAAAGTTCATGTTAGACGAACCTTTGTCGTATTATTACTTGAAAAGAAGAAGGGTTCGCGGACTCTGATAAAGATTCGGCGATCCCACCAATCTCCAATTAATTTCTTAAAAACCGCACCATGCGCCTGTCCTCTCTTCTCACCACCACCGCCCCATGGAGCCGCGCGAGCTTCGCCCTGTGCGCCCTGGCCCTACTGTCCGGCTGCGACTACAACTTCTGGCAAATGGATGGGCACCAATCCACCATCAGCGTGGCTGGCCCGGTGGCGCGCTCGCAGTTGGAGGTATTTTATGTAACCTGCTGGGTCACCTTGGTTATATTCATTTTAGTGGGCAGCGTACTCGCCTACGCGACTTTGAAGTTCCGGGCCAAGAGCGCGGAAGAGGAAAAAGCCGTACCGCCAGAGCAAGGCCACGGCAACCCGTTGATCGAGCTCGGCCTGATCGGAGCCTCCGTCCTGGCCCTTGTCATCATCGCCATCCCGACCCTCAAAGGTATCTGGTACACCTACGATGTACCTGAAGACCGCAAGGCTGACACCTACGAAATCACCGCGACCGGTTACCAGTGGTGGTTCAAATTTGAATATCCCAGCGAGCAAATCGCCGGCACCGGCGCCCTGACCACGGGCAATGAGATGGTGATACCTGCCGGCCGTCCCATCCGCGTCAATGTGCGTGGCATTGATGTCATTCACAGCTTTTGGGTCCCAAAGCTCGCTGGTAAAGTCGACATGATCCCCAATCGCGGCAACTTCCTATGGATGCAAGCCGATGAACCTGGGTATTTCTGGGGTCAATGCGCTGAGTACTGCGGCGATTCCCATGCCGTTATGCGCTTCCGCGTCATCGCACTCTCACCGAAGGACTTCGCTGACTGGGTTGCCCAACAAACCTCTCCTGCCCGCAACGTCGCGCCCAAGGCGGGCGAGATGCCTAAGGCCCAATTTGCTTCCCTGCGTTCGTTCAAACAGAACGAGACCGGCATCACCGATAAATATGAGGTCGCTCCCCTTGAGGCTTGGAAAGCTAAGCAATTCCCCGAAAAGGGCGAAAACGGGGCGTTGATCGCTCAAGGTAAAGCCCTGTTTGTAAGTAAAACCTGCGCCGGCTGTCATGAAGTTCGTGGCCACGGCGCGGCCGGTATTACCGGACCCAACCTCACTCATGTGGGTGCGCGTTCGATGATCGCCGCCGGTCTGATCGAGAACAACGCCGAGCAACTTCAGCGCTGGATTCACAATCCCGGCGCAGTGAAACCCGGCAATAAGATGGCCAAAGGCTATATCGACAATAATATCAAGCTCTCAAACGAAGACGAAGTCGCTCTCGTCGCCTATCTCCAAAGCCTCAAGTAATCTCGCACCATGGAAGCAATTCTTAAAACCGACCTTCACGCCAAGGACGTCCACGCGCCCGTGAAATCCGCCATCTTCTGGCGCCCTACCGCGCAGACCGGCCTCATCAGTTGGCTGACCACCGTCGATCACAAAAAGATCGGGTTTCTCTACGGCGTGTTCGCGCTGTTTTTCTTCTTGGTCGGCGGCTTTGAAGCACTCCTCATTCGCCTCCAATTGATGTATCCTAACGGTACGGTACTGACCGCCCAGCAGTACAATACGATGTTCACGATGCACGGCACGACGATGATCTTTTTGGCGATCATGCCTTTGTCGGCCGCATTTTTTAATTTCATCATGCCGCTCCAAATCGGAGCCCGTGACGTCGCCTTCCCCCGCCTCAACGCTTTCTCCCTGTGGACCTTCGTCGCCGGCGCGATCATCATCAATTTGGGTTGGTTTATGCATGACGGCGCGCCCGACGGCGGCTGGGTCGGCTATTCTCCTCTCACCTCGAAAACGTATGCTCCCGATCACTCAATCGACATGTGGGTCATGGGCCTCCAGCTTCTAGGCGTCGCTTCCATCGCCGCCTCCCTAAATTTCATCGTCACGATCGTAAACCTCCGTGCGCCCGGCATGACCATGATGCGTTTGCCCGTCTTTACCTGGATGACACTCATCACGGCTTTCCTGATCGTACTCTCCTTCCCCTTCATCACTATCGCTCTGGTCGAGCTGATGATGGACCGGCTCTTTGGCACCAACTTCTTCGAGGTCTCCAACGGCGGTATGCCGATCCTCTGGCAGCATCTTTTCTGGGTCTTCGGTCACCCTGAAGTTTACATTCTGATTCTACCCGCAATGGGCATCGTCTCGGAAATCCTTCCCACCTTCTCGCGCAAACCCCTCTTCGGCTACCCCATCGTGGTATTTTCTGGCGCCTCGATCGGCTTCCTTGGTTTCTCCGTCTGGAGCCATCACATGTTCACCACCGGCATGGGCACCATGGCCACCGCGGCCTTCTCGCTCGCCACCATGGCCATTGCCGTACCAACGGGCGTAAAAATCTTTAATTGGATCGGCACCCTCTGGGGCGGCCACATTTCAATGCGCACCCCCATGATGTTTGCCATGGGTTTTGTGTGGATGTTCATGATCGGCGGTTTTTCCGGGGTCATGCACTCGGCCGCTCCCGCCGATGCCCAGCAACAGGACAGCTATTTTGTCATTGCCCACTTCCACTACGTGCTCATCGGCGGTTCGCTCTTTGCCCTCCTCGCCGGTATCCACTACTGGTTCCCACTGATGTTTGGCCGTAAGGTCAGCGAGTTTTGGGGTAAGCTTTCTTTTTGGGTCATTTTTGCCGGCTTCAACATCACATTCTTTCCCATGCACTTCCTGGGATTAAATGGTATGCCCCGCCGCAATTTCACTTACGAATCTAACCTAGGTTGGAATTCCGCCAATTTCATCGCCACCATTGGTGCGCTCATCCTAGGCGTCGGCATCGTCATCTATTTTGCCGTCATGGTGTACACCTTCTTGAAGGGTGAAAAAGTAGGCAAAGATGTGTGGGATGCTCGCACCCTCGAGTGGAGCCTGCCGAATCCCCCGCCCGAGTATAACTACCGAGTAATCCCAACGGTCCATGCCCGCGACGCTTATTGGTACAACAAGCAGCACAAAGCCGAGATCGCACGGGAAGAAGCTGAAAACGCGAAAGCTGAAGCAGCGCACGGCGGCATCCACATGCCGCACCAGTCGATCTATCCCTTCGTGGCGAGCTTAGGTCTTTTCATTGCTGCAATCGGTATCGCAGTAGTCGACCACGACCCAAGCCCTGGTTTCTGGGGTAAGAAAATTGGCCTCTCGATGATCGGTGGTGTTGTTATGCTCGCCGGCATCTATTTCTGGGCCCTCGAGGGTAACGAAGGCTATCACCTCCATCTCGAGGATGAGGGCCACGCCGCCACCGATAAAAACGCCGCTAAACACTAAGCCGCGCTCCACCCGCCCCGCACCGTCCACGCTTCCTAATCCGATTTAATTTCCATGAGCAGTCACGCTGGCACCATTGACCACCACCACGATCCGAGCACCTCGACCGGCATCCCCAACAAAAAGTTGCTGATGTGGACGTTCCTAGCTTCGGACTGCATGTTCTTCGGTGCGCTCATCTCGACGCATCTGATTTACCGTCTGCACCCGATGCCAGATGCGCCTTCGCCCAAGAACATCTTCAGCATCGAGCTGACCTCGTTCTCGACCTTCATCCTGCTGATGTCCTCGCTGATGATGGCGCTCGCGGTCACCGCGATCCAGAAGGGTAACCTGAAGAGCATGCGTTGGTCGATTTTGACCACGATCTTCTTCGGCTCGATCTTCTTAGGCTGCCAAGTCTACGAATTCCAAGAATTCGTTGAGGTTAAAAAGATGACCATCACCAACAGTATGTTGGGTACGACGTTCTTCACCCTCACGGGTACCCACGGTACCCACGTCGCGATCGGCGTGTTATGGCTGATCCTAATGTATGTGCGCTCCTTCCAGCCACCCGAGGCGGGCCGCAACACCGCTTGGTTCATTCGCCACGCCGTCCACATCGCCGTGATCATCGGAGCCATCTTGCTTGCGATCTTCTCCACCCTCGCCCTCGTCCACACCCTGCACTCCGGCGAAAGCCTCGGCGCCTTCTTTGGCGGTCATTTTGCCATGCTGGCCGGATTGCTCGCCTGTATCGCCGCCGGTATCTTCCTAGCCCGCCCGAACGGACCCGTCAATTTTGGTGAAGCCAACGCCATCGATGTCGAATCCATGGGCCTGTACTGGCACTTCGTTGATATCGTCTGGATCGTCATCTTCACTGCCGTCTACCTTCTCGAATACCTCTGATATATACCATGAGCGCTCCCGCCCACTCCGCTTCAGCCGCCCACGATCACGGCCACGACGAAAGCAAGTTTCAGATCTACGTGCAGATCGCCATGCTCCTCGCCGTCATCACCGGCGTAGAAATCGTCGGCATTTACCTGCCCTTCGCTAAATGGATCATCGTAACAAGCTTGGTCGTACTCTCGGTCGTGAAGTTCATGTACGTAATCTTCTACTTCATGCACCTGCGCTGGGATAAACCCTTTTGCACGATCATGTTTTTTATCGGACTGGTGCTGGCTTGCGGCACCACTTGGGCCCTACTCCAGTTATTCATGACCCCAGCCAGTCTACCGCTGCCGGTCTAAAACCACACAGCCTCAGCCCATCCCTGTAAGCACCCCGGCGGCCTCTCGGCCGCCTTTCTTTTTAATATGATCGACTGGCGCCACTGGCACAACGAGCCCTACTTGGTCGGTGGGCTCGTGCTGCTGGGCTGGCTCTACGCGATCCTCGCCGGGCCACTTCGGGCCCGCCTAGCTGCCGGTATTGCCTACCCCCACGGCCAAGCGGCGCAATTTTACACGGCGCTTGTGATCTTCTACTTAGCAGTCGGTTCACCGCTCGACCAAATCGGCGAACGCTTCCTTTTTAGCGTACACATGCTGCAACACCAATTGCTGATTTACGGCGCCGCCATCTTCTTTCTGCGCGGTCTGCCGGAGTGGATGGTAGATCCGCTGCTCGATCGCTTGGCTGGGCGCAGGGCACTTCGCTTGTTGTTTAACCCCTTGGTCGCCGGTCTTAGCTACACCCTCATTATCAGCCTCTGGCACCTACCGTGGGCGTACGATTGGGCGTTGCAGAATAAAACCGTCCACGTGGTGGAACACCTCATGTTTTTCGCCGCAGGCCTACTTTACTGGTGGCCCATGCTAAGTCCTTCGCGGGCATTTCCGCCCCTCAATTACGGCGCTCGGATGATTTATCTGTTCGGCGTGCTGATCGCCATGACCCCAGTCTTTGCCTACATCACCTTCTCTGAGGACGTGCTTTACCCCACCTACGAATACGCCCCGCGCCTCATCGCCGATTTCACCGCGGCCGAAGATCAACTCCTCGCCGGCGTGAGCATGAAACTGATGGGCCTATCCGTGGCTCTCGCTGCCTTCGGCGTGTGTTTTTTCAAGTGGGCCGGCGCAGCCGACAAAAAAAAGACCGGTCAATGACCGGTCTGTACGAGAGCTAAATTGTCCTTCGAGGGCTCAAGCCTTCGCGGCGCCGATGAGATCCTCGATCGAGTCGCTCTCGACGTTGATATCGGCAAATAACCACGAAGAGAGATAGCGCTCGGAAGCCGAGGCGACGATGACCACGATGCGCTTACCCTTGTTTTCTGGCCGTTGCGCAACGTGTAAGGCCGACCACACCGCCGCACCCGAAGAAATACCGATTGGAATACCGTCGAGCTGGTTGACCTGCTTGGACACCGGACCGGAATCGGCTTCTTTAACTCGGATGACTTCGTCGTAGAGCTTAGTGTTAAGCACCGCGGGCACAAATCCCGCCCCGATACCCTGGAGTTTATGCGGACCGGGCGAGCCACCGGAAAGTACGGGGGAGGCGTCCGGTTCTACGGCAATGACCTTAAGGGCGGGGTTGCGCGCTTTGAGCACTTCCCCAATGCCGGTGATCGTACCGCCGGTGCCCACACCCGCGACCAGGAAATCGACCTTGCCGTCGGTATCGCGCCAAATTTCCTCAGCGGTGGTCTTGCGGTGGATCTCAGGGTTAGCGGGGTTGGCGAACTGCTGGAGGATGAGAGCCCCGGGTATCTTAGCGGCGAGTTCCTCGGCCTTGGCGATCGCGCCTTTCATGCCCTTGGCGCCTTCGGTAAGAATGAGACGAGCGCCGAGTACCTTGAGCAACTTGCGGCGTTCAATCGTCATCGTCTCGGGCATGGTCAGGATGAGTTTAAGGCCCTTGGCCGCAGCGACGAAGGCGAGGGCAATGCCGGTGTTGCCGGAAGTAGGCTCAATGAGGACCGTATTTTTAGTGATTTTGCCGCTACGCAGCGCCTCGTCGATCATAGCAAAACCGATGCGATCCTTCACGCTTGAGAGCGGATTGAAGAACTCGAGTTTGAGCAGGATCTCCGCCTGCGCACCGTGTGCGGCCGCGGTGCGGTTAAGCCGCACGAGCGGAGTGTTACCGATCGTTTCCGTGATGTCGTTGTATATTTTAGCCATGGTGGGAATAAGTTAGTTTTTAGGGGAAAATTACCGAGAGAAAATCAAATCGCGTAGTCCTCGCTGAAGGAATGAGAACGCCGGAGGCTAAGACCCACGCGGTCGTTAAGCTTAAGATCGAGACCAACGAGTTCAGAACGGGAAAGCTCCACCTCGATCAGTTCATGACTGCTCAATTGCTCGAGTGTGAGCTTTGCCTGCGGACCCGCCGCGTGAATACCACGAATCTCGGCTTCGACTCCACCCGCACCCACTACAAAAGGAGATATCGCGATATCGTGGGGGCGCACATAAATCTGGCCGTCGCGCACGAGCGCCGGAGCACCGGGCGTTACAGCGGGCGCGAGCGCAGGGGCGCGCAGGATATTTACGTTGCCGAGGAATTGATAAACAAAGGGCGTCGCCGGTCGGTCATAGACTTCCTGTGGAGTACCCACTTGCTCGATCTTAGCTTGGTTCATGATGACGACCTCGTCGGCGATCTCGAGCGCCTCTTCTTGGTCGTGCGTGACGAAAAGGGTGGTGAGATTAATCTCCTCATGAAAACGCCGGAGCCAGCGCCGCAGTTCTTTGCGGACCTTCGCATCGAGTGCGCCAAAGGGCTCGTCTAAGAGCAACACCTTGGGCTCAACCGCAAGAGCGCGCGCGAGCGCGACGCGTTGCCGTTGCCCACCGGAGAGTTGAGTGGGGAAACGCGCGTCAAGCCCCTCGAGTTGGACGAGTTTGAGCAAGCGATGCACGCGGTCCGCGATGTCACTGGCCGGCGGACGATCACGACGCGGCCGGACATTCAGGCCAAAGGCGATATTTTCAAATACCGTCATGTGCCGGAAAAGCGCGTAATGTTGAAACACGAAACCAACTTTGCGTTTGCCTGCCGGCACGCGTGTCACGTCTTCACCGTGAAACACGATACGACCAGAGCCTAAATCAGGCTCATCGAGTCCGGCAATGATGCGCAGCAACGTGGTCTTGCCGGAGCCTGAAGGACCGAGCAGAGCAACCAGTTTGCCCGCGGGCACATAGAGATCGATGCCGCCGAGAGCCGAGAAAGCGCCAAATGATTTGCGGATGTTGGAGACGTGGATGCTCATGCGGCGAAGGGCTTCAAGGGGCATGCGCCTGGGCGTGGCGCCACTCGACGATGGATTTGAGCCCAAGGGTCACCAGCGCGAGCAATGCAAGCAACGAGGCCACCGCAAATGCGCCGACGAAATTGTACTCGTTGTAGAGAATCTCGACGTGCAAGGGCATGGTGTTGGTCTCCCCGCGAATATGTCCGCTCACCACCGAGACAGCACCGAATTCACCCATCGCTCGGGCGTTGCAGAGGATCACGCCATAGAGAAGACCCCATTTAATGTTGGGTAAGGTCACGCGCCAAAATGTCTGCCACCCGTTGGCCCCAAGCGTGATCGCGGCGTACTCTTCTTCGCTGCCTTGCGCCTGCATCAGCGGAATTAATTCACGCGCAACAAAGGGGAAAGTCACAAATGTCGTAGCCAGAACAATCCCTGGCACCGCAAAGATGATCTTAACATCGTGCTCGATTAACCAGGGCCCCAGCCAACCCTGCGCACCAAAAACGAGCACGTAGATTAAGCCTGAAATGACCGGTGAAACCGCAAACGGCAGATCGATAAGCGTGATCAGCAGGCTTTTTCCACGGAACGAATATTTGGCAATGCACCACGCCGCGGCGACGCCGAAGACCACGTTGGCCGGCACGGAGATCACTGCGGCGATCAGCGTGAGTTTGACCGAAGCCAGCGCATCGACGTCACCCACCGCGGCGAAATATGCCCCCAAACCTCGCCGCAACGCCTCGCCAAACACCGCCGCCAGCGGCAAGAAAAGAAAGAACGCCAGAAACCCCAACGCGATCCCCGTCAGCAACCAACGCACCCAGCGCGGATCCTGCGTCGCACGCAGCGGCGCCCCAGCAACCGGGCGAGCCTTGACGAGAGCTGAAGTGACGACGACGGCCATGTTAAAAAATGGGCGTGCAGCCGCCGTCAGATCCATGTCGCGGACGGAAAAATATGAATGCAGACGTGATCATATGCGGTGATGGCGACGGCTCCATTTCTGGATCACGTTGATCAGCAAAAGCAGGCCGAAGGACGCCGTGAGCATCACGACCGCGATCGCCGTGGCCCCGCGATAGTCGTATTGCTCGAGCTTGGTGATGATGAGCAGAGGAACGATCTCGGTCCGCATGGGCATGTTGCCCGAAATAAAAACCACTGAGCCGTATTCACCGAGTGCACGCGCAAACGAGAGCGCAAACCCCGTGAGTAAGGCCGGAAAAAGCTCGGGCCAGAGCACCCGACTGATCGTCTGCCAGCGATTAGCTCCCAGACTCGCCGCGGCTTCTTCGATTTCGGGCTGCAGTTCTTCGAGCACAGGCTGCAGCGTGCGCACCACAAAAGGCAGCCCAATAAACGTGAGCGCGACGAACACGCCGATCTGCGTAAAAGCGACCCTCACCCCATGGGGTTCAAGCCATTGGCCGAGCCAACCGTTTTTTGCGTAGATTGCCGTGAGCGCGATGCCGGCGACTGCCGTGGGCAAGGCGAAGGGCAAATCAACGAGCGCATCGACGATGCGTTTGCCCGGAAACGCATATCGCACCAGCACCCACGCGACGATGAGACCGAAAAATGCGTTCACGCTCGCCGCCGCCAGTGAAGCAACAAAACTCAGGCGATACGCCGCCATCACGCGCGGAGAGGCAACCGCAGCGATAAAGTCCACCCACGACATGCCCGCAGTTTTAAGATACGCCGCCGACAAGGGTACGAGCACGATCAGACCCAGGTATGCCAGCGTGAAGCCGAGCGAGAGGCCGAAGCCCGGGAGAACCGAATGCTCTTTGCGGAAAAAAGACATCAGCGCGCGTAGATCTGGTCAAATACGCCGCCATCGGCGAAATGAGTTTTTTGGGCTTGGGTCCAGCCGCCGAATTCAGTGTCGATCATCACCAGTTCAAGCTGCGGAAAATTTTGCGCGTATTTGCGCGCGATCGCGGGCGAGCTGGGTCGATAAAAATGACGCACTGCGATCTGCTGAGCCTCGTCCGAAAAAAGATACTCCAAGTAAGCTTGAGCGACGGCTTGGGTGCCTTTCTTTTTCACATTTTTATCCACGAGACAGACCGGCGGCTCGGCGAGAATGCTCAACGAAGGCACGACGATTTCGTAGCCATCGGTGCGAAATTCTTTTTGCGCCAGATGAGCTTCATTTTCCCAAGCGAGCAGCACATCGCCAATGCCACGTTGGGCAAATGTCGTGGTGGAGCCGCGCGCACCACTATCGAGCACAGGGACATTTTTAAAAAGATTCGCGACGAATTTCTGCGCACCCGCTTCGCTGCCGGTGTGCCGCCGCGCGTACGCCCACGCGGCGAGATAATTCCAACGCGCACCACCCGAGGTTTTGGGATTAGGCGTAATCACTGACACGCCCGGTTTCACGAGGTCGCTCCAATCTTTGATCGCCTTGGGGTTACCCTTGCGGACGAGAAAAACAATGGTGCTCGTATACGGAGAGGCATGGTGCGGCAGACGCTTTTGCCAATCGCTCGGAATGAGTTGCGCGACATCATAGAGCGCGTCGATGTCCGCGGCGAGGGCAAGCGTGACGACATCGGCTTGAAGCCCATCGATCACGCCGCGGGCCTGCTTACCGGAGCCACCGTGGGATTGTTTTATAACGACTATGTCGCCCGTCTTAGCTTTCCAGTGCGCAGCAAACGCAGGGTTCAACTCAGCGTACAATTCACGCGTGGGATCATACGAGACGTTGAGGAGCTCGATCGTTTTAGCGCTTGAGCACGCAATGAAAAAAAATGCGAAAAGCGCGATAGAGAAACTGAAGAGTTTTTTCACTTGGGTAAAAATGAGACGCGCAGACCATCAATATTTTAAATGCTATATTCGCCCAGAATCTGGTGGAGTACGCCCTCGGATTCATCGAGGCGGGCGTGAGCCGAGCGACGAGAGAGTTGACGCGCCTGACGGGCGGAGGAGGCCGCGGCGTCGGCTTCTACAGAGAAAGGTAAGGGAAGGCTGTCGCGCCGAAGTTTGCGTAGCGTAACCTCAACCACATCAGCGAGCGTATAACGATCGAGAATACCGGCGATCGCGTTACGCACATCCAGCATGAGCATACGCAGACCGCAGTGCGTCTCATCCGGACAGGTGCATTTTTCGTAGGCGGATTGACTGATACAGCCGATCGGAGCGAGCGGGCCGTCAATCAGGCGAACCACTTGACCGATGGTGATCTCACGGGCCGGCTTCGCGAGGCGGTAGCCGCCAAACTTGCCACGCACACTCGTCACCAACCCAGCCTCCTTCAGCGCCTGCATGATTTGCTCGAGAAATTTGATCGGGATCTGCTCGTTGTCGGCCAGTTCGGAGACCTGCACCAAGGCGCGCTTCACCTCCACGGCGATGCCGAGGTTGATAAGCGAGCGGAGCGCGTATTCGCCTTTTTTAGAGAGCTTCATATCACTACTATATTAAACTACATTAATTAAGTAGGAATTAAATCAAGCCTCAAATCATCGGCTATCGTTTGTGAGTTTGATTCACTCCAAGTAATTCAATTACAATGCATTTAAGAAAAAATTAATGTGCTTATCTGGCACAACCTAGGGCGGAACAACCTCAAGGTGCCCATGGCTTTAATCTTAGAAAAAGCCCACGAACCTAAACCGCGGCCAGGGTGGCACCAAAGTATCGGCCAGAGGCCTTTGGCGATGAGCTGCATCGGCGGCAAGTGTGCGCTCACTAGTGATTAATACCTGACCCATAGAAACATCTTCCATGAAACACCGCTTACTCACGCGCGTAAGCTGGATACCACCCGCTCACCTAATGTGCGGAAATGCGCGTGATAAACCGTTAAAGCTTCACCCGTAGACCGTCAAATGCCGGTTCGATACCGGTGGGTAATTCAGCGGTGAGCAATGCGTGATCACTCAGGTGTGTAAGGTGGGTGAGCAACGTCCGCGGCGCGGAGATCTCCTGCGCCACGGCGACCGCCTCTGGAATACTCATATGCGAGGGGTGCGGCAACGGCCGCAGGCCATCGAGCACGACTAGATCCGCCCCACGAGCAAGCGCGACGGCCTCACGCGGGACGCGTTTACAATCGGTGTAGTAAACGAGTTTCTTGCCGCTGCTGCGCTCCCTGAAAACGAGACCTAGGGTGTTGATCCCGCCGTGCGGTAGCAGCGTCGATTGGATCGTCCCTTGCGGCAACTCCAACACGGGCGGCAATTCCTTGAGTTTAAAAGCTGGATAACCCTTCACCACGGGCCGCTCCATAATCGCGTAAGGATAAATCGCCAACACGCGGCTGATGCCTTCATCGGTCGAATACACCGGCAACCCTTCCCCTCCGAGCAGATCACAGAAGCGCCGCAAATCATCCATACCCGTGATGTGATCGGTGTGCCCATGCGTGAGGATAAACACATCCAGTTGGCGGATATTTTCCCGTAAACACTGCAGCCGGAACTCCTGAGCCGCATCGACCTGAATGTGCAATCCATCCATCACCACATGAACTGAGGCGCGCGTGCGCCGATTGCGCGGATCGGTCGAGCGACACACGGCGCAATCACACGCGATCATGGGCACGCCCTGCGAGGTCCCAGTGCCGAAAAAAATGAGCTCCATAATATGTGTAGCATAAAAACCCAAAACTATCCTCGCCGCCAGCCCGCAGACGCTGATTCTCCCCTCGCCCCCATAAGGGCATAAAAAAGGCGCCCCGCGAAAAGCGGAGCGCCTTGAATTTTTTTACCTAGCGTGATCGTGAGATCGACGAGGACTTAGTAGTCCATGCCGCCGCCGGGAGGATGGCCGTGGCCGCCGCCGGCCGCTTCCTTCTTCTCGGGGATCTCGGTGATCATGCACTCAGTGGTCAGCAAGAGACCAGCGATGGACGCGGCATTTTGCAGCGCGGTGCGGGTGACCTTCGTGGGGTCAACCACGCCGGCTTTAACGAGGTCTTCGAACTTATCGGTAGCGACGTTGTAACCCACGTTGCCCTTCGAGCTGAGGACTTCTTTGACGACCACGCCGCCGTCGACGCCGGCATTCGTGCAGAGAGCGCGAATGGGGTGTTCGATGGCGCGACGCACGATTTGGGCGCCGAACGCTTCGTCGCCTTCGAGCTTGAGGGCTTCGATGGCTTTGATGGTGCGGAGCAGAGCGACACCGCCGCCAGCGACGATACCCTCTTCAACGGCCGCGCGGGTCGCATGGAGAGCGTCTTCGACGCGGGCCTTCTTTTCCTTCATCTCGGCTTCCGTGGCGGCGCCGACGTTGATGACGGCGATACCGCCGGCCAACTTGGCGAGACGCTCTTGGAGCTTCTCGCGGTCGTAGTCGGAGGTGGTCTCGTCGATCTGGCGGCGGATTTGTTTCACGCGGCCTTGGATGTCGGAGCTCTTGCCGGTGCCTTCGACGATGGTGGTGTTTTCCTTGTCGACGACGACGCGCTTGACCTTGCCGAGGTCGGCGAGGGTGAGGTTCTCGAGCTTGAGACCGAGATCTTCGGTGATGCATTTACCACCGGTGAGTACCGCGATGTCTTCGAGCATGGCCTTGCGGCGATCGCCGAAGCCGGGGGCTTTGACGGCACACACATTGAGGGTACCGCGGATCTTGTTCACGACGAGAGCGGCGAGGGCTTCACCTTCGACTTCTTCGGCGATGATGAGGAGCGGCTTACCGGTCTTGGCGACGGTCTGCAGGAGTGGGAGCATCTCCTGCAGGTTGGAGATCTTCTTCTCGTGGATGAGCACGTAGGCGTCCTCAAGGGCGACTTCCTGGCTCTCCGCATTAGTGACGAAGTACGGCGACAGGTAGCCCTTATCGAATTGCATACCTTCGACCACATCGAGGGTGGTTTCGATGGACTTGGCTTCTTCAACGGTGATGGTGCCGTCTTTGCCAACCTTGTCCATGGCGTCAGCGATAATATCACCGATGGTGGCATCCCAATTGGCGGAAACGGTCGCGACTTGGCGGATTTCTTCGCGGTCGGAGACCTTCTTGGAAACGCGCGCCAACTCGGTGACAGCGGCCTCAACGGCCTTGTCGATACCGCGCTTGAGGTAAACCGGATTGGCCCCGGCGGTGACGTTCTTGAGACCTTCGCGATAGATACCTTCGGCGAGGACGGTGGCGGTGGTGGTGCCATCGCCGGCGCTGTCGGAGGTCTTGGAAGCGACTTCCTTAACCATCTGCGCGCCCATGTTTTCGTAGGGGTCGGGCAATTCGACTTCTTTAGCGACGGTCACGCCGTCTTTGGTGACGGTCGGGGAGCCGAATTTTTTGTCGATGACGACGTTACGGCCTTTAGGCCCGAGGGTAACTTTAACGGCGCGGGAGAGCAGCTCGACGCCGCGGAGGATTTTCTGACGAGCGGCCTCGTCGAATAGGATTTGTTTAGCAGGCATGTGTTTTTAGCTTTGGGTTTGAGATTAAATTATTCGGTTACGCGAGATCAGGCGAGGATGCCGAGGATGTCGTCTTCACGCACGAGCGTGTACTTCACGTCGTCGATTTTGACTTCGGTGCCGCCGTATTTGCTGATGAGGACTTTATCGCCGACCTTCACTTCGAAGGTGGAGAGTTTGCCGGCTTCATCTTTCTTGCCGGTACCAAGGGCAATAACTTCGGCTTCTTGTGGTTTTTCTTTGGCGCTGTCCGGGATGATGATCCCGCCGCGGACTTGTTCTTTTTCCTCGAGGTGCTTCACGAGAACGCGATCACCGATGGGTTTGATTTTTACTTTGGCCATATGGATTTTTGTTTTTGGGCTGAAGGTTGGGTTTTTAGGTTTGTGGGTTTCAACAAAGCGCGCCGCTCGGTGCTTAACCGCCGCAGTGCGCAAAGATTTGAAAATTATTTCTTGTTCTTGTCTTCGTCGACCACCTCGAAGTCCGCGTCGACGACGTCGGCCTTCTTTTCGGTTTTCTTGGAGGCGCCACCAGCAGGCTGAGCCGCGTCGGCACCTGCATTGGGCGTCGCTCCCGCACCGGCGGCCTGCGCCGCGGCTTGCGCTTCGGCGTAGAGTTCAGCGCCGACTTTGGAGAGTTTCTCCATGGCGGCTTTCATGCGGTCGCCATCGTTGCTTTCGAGGTCTTTCTTAGCGTCGGCAATGGCGTTCTCGATGGCCGTTTTCTTGTCCGCGGGGAGCTTGTCACCGGCGTCTTTCAAGGTCTTTTCGAGCTGGTAGATCGTGCTATCAAGTTGATTCTTGGTCTCGACGGCTTCACGGCGCTTCTTGTCCTCTGCGGCGTTGAGCTCGGCTTCCTTGGTCATCTTCTCGACCTCTTCTTTAGAAAGACCAGAAGAGCCTTGGATGGTAATTTTTTGGTCTTTGCCGGTGCCGAGATCTTTAGCGGAGACGTGGAGGATGCCGTTGGCATCGATATCGAAGGTGACTTCGATCTGAGGCGTACCGCGGGGAGCGGGCGGGATACCGTCAAGTTTGAAGGTGCCGAGGGTTTTGTTGTCCTTAGCCATGGAACGCTCGCCTTGGAGCACAACGATCTCAACGCCAGGTTGGTTATCGCTGTAGGTCGAGAAGGTCTGGGTCTTTTTCGACGGGATCGTGGTGTTGCGCGGGATCATGGGCGTCGAAACGTCGCCTGCGGTCATAATGCCGAGGGTCAGCGGGGTGACGTCGAGGAGGAGCACGTCACGGACGTCGCCTTTGAGGACGCCGCCTTGGATGGCCGCGCCAATGGCGACGACTTCATCGGGGTTAACCCCTTGGTGCGGAGGTTTGCCACCGAGGGTCTTGGCGATATCGACAACCTTCGGCATACGCGTCATGCCGCCGACGAGTACAAGCTCGTCGATCTTGTCGGAGGTGAGGCCGGCGTCTTTGAGACAGTTTTTGAACGGCTGCATGCAGCGCTCAAAAAGCTTTTCGCAGATCTGCTCCATCTTGGCCCGGCTAAGTTGCACGTTGAGGTGCTTGGGACCGGAGGCGTCAGCGGTGATGAACGGTAGATTGATATCGACGGATTGAGTCGAGGAGAGCGCGATTTTGGCTTTCTCGGCTTCTTCCTTGAGGCGTTGGAGCGCCATCGGGTCTTTGCGCAGATCGATGCCGTTTTCTTTTTTAAAGGTTTCAACCAGCCAGCCGATGAGAGCTTCGTCCCAGTTGTCGCCGCCAAGGTGGGTGTCACCGTTGGTAGCTTTCACTTCGAAAACACCATCACCGATCTCGAGCACCGACACGTCAAACGTACCGCCGCCCAAATCGAACACGGAGATTTTTTCGTCCTTCTTTTTGTCCAAACCGTACGCCAGCGAAGCGGCGGTAGGCTCGTTAATGATGCGGAGCACCTCGAGCCCGGCGATCTTGCCGGCATCTTTGGTGGCTTGGCGCTGGGAGTCGTTGAAATAGGCAGGGACGGTAATAACAGCCTGGGTGATTTTCTCGCCCAGATAGGCTTCAGCATCAGCCTTCAATTTACCGAGAACAAACGCCGCGATCTGCTCGGGCGCGAACTGTTCGGTCTTTTCGGCGGATAGCACCTCGATGTAGGCATCGCCGTTTTTGCCGGCCACAACCTTGTAGGGCATGTTCTTCGACTCTTCGCTCACTTCTGAGAGCTTGCGGCCGATGAAACGTTTCGCGGAGAAAACGGTGTTGCGGGGATTGGTGATGGCTTGGCGCTTGGCGGCTTGGCCGACCAAACGTTCGCCGGTTTTGGTGAACGCGACGACGGACGGCGTCGTGCGTGCGCCTTCGGCGTTGGGGATCACGACGGGCTCGCCGCCCTCCATGACCGCCATGCAAGAGTTGGTGGTACCAAGATCGATGCCTAGAATTCTGCTCATAATGGGTAACCACTAAGCAACGCACATGCCTTGGGCGCGAAAATAACCTTAGTCATTGTCCATTATAATTTAAAAGAAATCTGATTTAAAACACGCCTTGGATGAGCGATCATATTTAGGTCAAATTGTCCCACTTTTTCCAAAAACGTGCCGCGGCGGTGGCACAGTATCGTCACAGTTGAATTTTGGCTAATCCCAGTTAGGGTTGTTCCATGGAAGCGGAAATTATAATACCGGATGAAGTGCCCGTCATGACATTGCCCAATGTCGCGTTTTTTCCGCAAGCCCTGATGCCGCTCCATATTTTCGAGCCGCGCTACCGACACATGCTCCGTGATGTCCTCGCCAGTAACCGCATTTTTGCCATCGCTGGCCTCGATCTGCGTCAAATCGGCCAAACCGAAAATCCCGAGCCCCAGCACCGCATCGCCGGCCTAGGTATCATCCGCGCCTGCCAAAAAAATGACAACGGAACCTCCAACCTGCTCATCCAAGGACTCTGCCGCGCCGAGATCGATTCCATCGTCAGCGACGAACCTTACCGCCGCATCCGTATCCGCGCTCTCACCAGTGAACCCGGCGCATCCCTAGACGAAAACGAGCGTCTTCGCGCCGAACTGGCCCGCTTGATTAAATTAAAACTCAAACTCGTCGCCACCCAAGCCAGCGACTTGACCCGGTTCCTCAAAACCGTCGCCGATCCCGAGGCCTTTGTGGACATTGCCGCATTCAGCCTCTGCGAAAATCCCACTCTAAAACAGAAATTGCTCGAAACCCTCGACGTGCACCGCCGTTTCCAACTCTTCAACCGCGAGCTGCGCCGAGACATCGAGCAGATTAAACTCAGTCGTAAACTCCAGGGCGGACTCGCCGACGAGCACATCGCCGATAATTAAAGCCTTTCCGTCCTACCGCGAAGTGGAGCCGACAATCGGACTCGAACCGATGACCTGCTCATTACGAATGAGCTGCTCTACCAACTGAGCTATGTCGGCGCTATAATAACAACGCGCGGGAACCAACTCGCGAAGAGCGGAAGAAACTCGCCACCCCTGCAAGGGCAAGCCTCATTTTCCCGCCGTGCCGCCGCTCGACGCCCAACTTTTCGATTACACCCTGCCGGAACACCTCGTCGCGCAGACCCCCGCCGCCCAGCGTGACCAGTCCCGCCTCCTCGTGGTCGACCGCGCCACCCGTACCGTTTCGCATCACACCTTCGCCGATCTCCCCAACTTCCTGCGCGCCGGCGACACGCTGTTTCGTAACAACGCCGCCGTCCTCCCTGCCCGCCTCCGCGCCCGTCGTCCCACCGGCGGCCAAGTCGAGTGCTTCCTGCTGCGCCCCTCAGAAACCCATACAGGTCAAACCTGGCGCTGCCTCATCAAGCCGGGGAAAAAACTTCCCGTCGGCGCCACCTTTGCAGAGCCCACGGGCGCCTTCCACGCCGAGATCGTCGCCCGCGAGCCCGATGGCTCCGCTTACGTAAGCTTCCACACCCTGGGCGACGAACCCGTCACCACCCTCGCTAATCGTATCGGCGAAATCCCACTGCCTCCTTACATTGTGCGGCCAGACGCTCCCGCTAAGAATCAAGCCATCGCCGCTGCAACCAACTCAGACCGCGCCCGCTACCAAACCGTTTACGCCAACCCCGCCCGCCAAGTCGCCGTCGCTGCTCCCACCGCTGGTCTGCATTTCACCCCAGAACTACTAGCCACGCTCTCCGCTCAAGGCATCCTCTACGCCGATCTCACCCTCCACGTCGGCCTCGGTACTTTTAAGCCCATCACCACCGCCACCATCGAAGAGCACGCGATTCACCGCGAACTTTACGAAATTCCCGTCGCGGCCCAACGCGCCCTGTTTGCACCCCTTTCCGGCCGACGTATCGCCATAGGCACGACCTGCGTCCGCACCGTCGAAGATTTTCTGGCCCACCACTCCACCCCCCTCGAGCACCCGCACCTCGCCGAGGCCGACATCTTTATTTACCCCCCGCGCACGTTCCGCGGGATCGACGCGCTGATCACCAATTTTCATCAACCACGTTCCACGCTGCTCTGCCTCGTCTCCGCGTTTCTCACCCCCGGCTCTTCCGAGGGCATCGCCTGGCTGCAGAAAATTTACGCCGAAGCGATCGTCCACAATTACCGCTTCTTTAGCTACGGCGACGCCATGCTCATTGTGTGAGGTTTTCGTCCGCCGAGCCCAAAAGCACCAAATAAGTTGCATCATCCAGCAGAGCGAATTCCATCCATCGAAGCGTTAAAACATCAAACGATCTTAAATCCATTTTAATATGAAATCCATCGCCCAACTCGCCCTCATCGCCGTCCTCGCGCTTGGCTTCGTCCGCACCGCCTCCGCTGCGACCGAAACCTACGTCATTGATCCGGTGCACTCGACGCTGAACTTCAGCCTTCGCCATCTCGTCTCTAAATTCACCGGTAGCTTCACCAAAGTCACCGGCAGCATCAACGTCGACCGCGCCGATCTCAGCCGCAGCTCCGTCGAAGCCGTCGTCGACATCGCCTCGGTCAACACCGCTGATGAAAAGCGCAATGGCCACGTAAAGAGCCCCGATTTCTTCGATGTCGCCCAGTACACCACCGCCAGCTTCAAGAGCACCGCGTGGAAAAAAACCGGTGAAGACGCCTACGATGTCACCGGCGATCTCACGCTCAAAAACATCACCAAACCCGTCACCCTCCACGTCAAACTCCTCGGCTTCGGCGACGGCATGAATAACGCCAAGCTCTCCGGCTGGGAAGTCACCGGTCTGATCAAAAAATCCGACTTCGGCCTAGCCGGCCCCGCTATGCTGAGCAAAGCCCTCGGCGACGAGGTCAGCCTGAACATCGGCATCGAAGCCGTGTTGAAAAAATAATCTACCCGCGCGGTTTTACATCGCGCTTACTTTTCAGGACGGCTCGCAAGGCCGTCCTTTATTTTTGTACCTATCGTCGCCACACTCCCGCCTCAACCGCCCATGACGCCCGACGACCTGCAGACCTTAATCGAAGACGCCACCGCCGACTACGCTCTAGGCGACACCGACAGCGCCCTCGCCAAACTCGCCCGCGCCACCGCCGCGACCCCCAACTCTTTCGAGGCCTGGCATGCACTCGCCGAGGTAAATTTTTCCCTGCGCCAACTCGATGCCGCCCTTCTTGCCGCCGACCGCGCTCATGCCATTCAACCCGCCGATCTGTTTATCAACACCACTCTGTCTCGCATCTGGATGGAGCGCGGCGACAAAGCCCGGGCCGAACACTACGGCGCGCAGGCCAAAATCCAAAGTTGGAAAGAGCAGCTCAAGTCCCCCCCGCCCACCCCCGGCACGCCCGGCCTAGCTTGACGCCCCGTTGACACCCCCTCCTGCCAGCCCGTAGAAAATACTACTTATGGAAGCTCCGGCCTACGTCTTAGAGTTTGAAAAACCTCTCCGCGAACTCACCAAGCAACTCGATGAACTGCGCCAACAGTCCATTGAGACCAACGTGGACCTCGCCCGCGAAATCAACGGCATCGAAAAGAAAATCAGCGCCACCCAGAGCGAAATTTATTCCGCCCTCACTCCTTGGCAAAAAGTCCAAGTCGCCCGCCACCCCAAACGCCCCTACGCCCTCGATTACGTTGAGACGATCTGCACCGGCTTCCAAGAACTTCACGGTGACCGCCAGTTCAACGACGACCGCGCCTTGGTCGGAGGCACCGCCTTTTTCAACGGCGAACCCGTAATGATCATCGCTCAACAAAAGGGCCGCGACACCAAGGAGAAAATTTTAAGAAACTTCGGCATGCCCCAACCTGAGGGCTACCGCAAAGCCCTTCGGCTCATGAAAATGGCCGAGAAATTCAGCCTGCCCGTCTTCACTTTTATCGACACCCCCGGTGCCTTCCCTGGCATCGAATCGGAAGCCCGCCACGTCTCCGAAGCCATCGCGGTCAACCTGCGTGAAATGGCCATGCTCAAGACCCCCACGATCTCAGTGATCGTCGGCGAAGGCGGCTCCGGCGGAGCCCTCGGGATCGGCGTCACCGACCGGGTCCTCATTTTCGAAAATAGTTACTACTCGGTCATCTCGCCCGAAGGATGCGCCGCCATTCTCTGGAAAGACGCCGCCGCCGCCCCGAAAGCCGCCGCCGCGCTCAAGTTGAGCGCGGACCACCTCGAGAAGATGAGTATCGTCGACGAGGTCATCACCGAACCCCTCGGCGGCGCCCACAACGACCCGGCTCAAGCCGCCGCCGCGCTCAAATACGCGCTACAAAAACACCTTAACGATCTACGCGCGCTCGATACGGTAAAACTCCTCGATACCCGCTACGAACGTTACCGCCACCTCGGCTCCTACGTCGAAGCCGGCACGGTCCGTAGCTGAGTTTTTAGGGCTCCCATCGCCGCCGCGCTAATTTTAAAGCGCGGCGTGAGCTTACGTTATTTGCGGACCGTCAATAGCTCGATTTTTTTCGCGCGCGTAGTCGAAGCGCTGATTTCCACCAACGCGCCCGACAAGCGCACGTCGCCTTCGGCGACTTCGAACCGGTGCGGCATGCCTTCGATAAATTTCGCGACCACCGGCGCAACTTCGCGCCCGAGCACACTCGCGTAAGGCCCGGTCATACCGACATCGCACATAAACGCCGTGCCTTTGGGCAACACACACGCATCCGCCGTTGGCACATGCGTGTGCGTGCCCAATACCGCTGTAACACGACCGTCCAAGTGCCAGCCTAGCGCAATTTTTTCACTCGTCGCCTCAGCGTGGATTTCGACCACAATCGCGTCAGCCTGCGAGCGCAGTTGCTCGATCATCCGATCCGCACATAGGAACGGACAATCCGCTTTCAAACCCATAAACGTCCGCCCGAGCACAGTGAACATCGCTACGCGGAAACCGCGTTTCTCGATAATTACATGATCCCAGCCAGGATTGGATTTGGGCAAATTCGCGGGCCGACAGACCTGATCCATCGTCGCGATTTCCGTCTCCCAACCGCGTTGATCCCAGACGTGATCGCCGAGCGTGATCGCATCCACTCCGCTCTCCAAAATCGATTTGGCCAACTTGCCCGTGATACCCGCGCCCGCGGCGACATTCTCGGCGTTGGCGATGACGAAATCCAGCGCGAGCTCCTTGCGCAAACGCGGCACGCGCTCCATCACCATGTCGCGCCCCGGCCGCCCCACGATATCACCAATGAACAAAAGCTTCAGCATCGCGCCAACCTGCAAGGACCCCGCCAGAGCGCCAACCCTTATTTCCAAGGTTGCCTCTCAGCCCACTGATGGTTTTTTATTCATGTTTTTCCGCCTACTTCCGTTACCATGAAAACTTCCTCCACTCCCGCCACGTTTCCCCCAGCCGAGATCGGCCGCGAAATGAAGGGTTCCGACGCCGTCGTCGAGTGCCTGATCCGCGAGGGTGTCGACGTCATCTTCGCCTATCCCGGCGGCGCTTCGCAGGAGCTCCATCAATCCCTCGCCCGCACCGACAAGATCCGCACGATTCTGCCCCGCCACGAACAGGGCGGTTCATTCGCCGCCGAATCCTACTCGCGCGTGACCGGTAAAGTCGGCGTCTGCATGGCCACCAGCGGCCCCGGCGCCACTAACCTCGTCTCAGCCATCGCTGATGCGTTCATGGATTCAATCCCGATGGTGGCGATCACCGGTCAGGTGTTTTCCAAATACATCGGTAAAATGGCATTTCAGGAAACCGACTTCTACGGCATGACGCTGCCGATTGTGAAACACTCGTATTTGGTGATGAACGTGCACGACCTGCCGCGCATCTTCAAAGAAGCCTTCGTGCTCGCCCGCAGCGGTCGCCCCGGCCCCGTTGTCATCGACATCCCAAAAGATATCCAACAGGCGAAATTCACCCCCGTTTTCCCCTCCAGCGTCGAGTTCCGCAACCCCACGCTCAGCCATATCCCGAAGGCTTCCGATGGTGAACTGAAGGAAATCCTTGCCCTCATCTCCGCCGCAAAAAAACCCGTCCTTTACGTCGGCGGCGGCGTCATCTCCGCCGAGGCCAGCGCCGAACTCAAAGCCTTCGCCATCAAGGTCAACGTCCCCGTCGCCACCACGCTCATGGGCGTCGGCGCCTTCCCTGAGACCCACCCGCTCTCCATGCACTGGTTCGGTATGCACGGAGCTGCTTACGGCAATTGGGCCGTCGACCAGAGCGATTTACTCCTCTGCTTCGCGGCGCGCTTCGATGACCGCATCACCGGCAACACCGATAAATTTGCTACCCACGCCAAGATCGTCCACATCGACATCGACGCCTCCGAGCACAACAAAAACAAACGCGTCCAGCTCGCCATCACCAGCGACATCAAGTTCGCCCTCACTCGCCTCAACGAGCTCGCCACTAACTTCACCCCACCCGACAACACCCCTTGGCACACTCAGATCGCCACGTGGATGAAGGATCACCCTTTCAGCTACGAAGAGAGCAAGCACATCGTCCCCCAGGAAGCCGTAAAGACCCTCTACGAACTCACCCAGGGCGACGCCATTATCACGACCGGCGTCGGCCAGCATCAGATGTGGGCCGCGCAATTTTACCGCTTCAACGAACCGCGCCGCTACATCAGCTCGCTCGGGCTCGGAGCGATGGGCTTCGGCTATCCGGCCGCCCTCGGCGCCAAAGTCGCCCGACCCGATAAACAGGTCATCGATATCGATGGTGACGGCTCCTGGGTCATGAACATCCAGGAACTCGCCACCGCCAAGATTGAGAAGATCGCCGCCAAAGCGATGATCCTAAATAACCAACACCTCGGCATGGTTGTTCAATGGGAAGACCGCTTCTACGGCAGTGTCCGCGGCAACACGATCCTCGGCGACGAGAATAACGTCGGCAGCCCCGATAACCTCCCCGGCATTTACCCCGACTTCGTCACCATCGCTCAAGGCTTCGGCGTCAAAGCCCGCCGCGTTCACAAAAAGAGCGAACTGCGCGAAGCCATCCAAGAGATGCTCGATCACGACGGCCCGTACGTACTCGACGTGATCGTCCCCTACACTGAGCACGTGCTCCCCATGATCCCCGCCGGCAAAACGGTGAAGGATATGCTCCTCAAGTAAGTTTTCTTAAGAACAAAAATCTTCCGCATCCGATGCACGGTATTCTTTGGAATCCGTGCATTGTTTTTTAGTCACCCCGCCCCGCCCCGCCCCGCCCCGCCCCGCCCTGTCAGCGCGTAAAACCTGCACGCCGATGCAACCCGCCGCTCCCGCGCCCACCTCTTCGCGCCGTACCTACGCCCTCGTTGGCACCGGTTCGCGCTCGTCGATGTATCAAGACGCGATCGAGCAAACCTACCCCGCCCACGCCGCCCTTGTCGGTCTCTGTGATACCAATTCCGGCCGCCTCGAACTCGCCCGTACCCGCTCCCTCCTTAACGGGGCCACGCCCCCACCCGCCTATTTAGCAACCGAGTTTGCTCGCATGCTCTCCGAGACTCGGCCGCACGTTGTTATTGTCACCACGCCTGATGCCACACACGACGAGTACATCATTCGCGCCATGGAAGCTGGCTGCGACGTCATCACCGAAAAACCGCTGACGACCACCGCTGAGCGCTGTCAGCGCATCCTCGAGGCTAAGCAACGCACCGGCCGCGACCTCCGCGTTACCTTTAATTATCGTTATTCCCCACCCCGCACCCAGGTCAAAGACCTCCTGATGCGCGGCGAAATCGGTGACATCCTCTCGGTCGATTTTCATTGGATGCTCAACACCAGCCACGGCGCCGATTACTTCCGTCGCTGGCATGCGCACAAAGACATTTCCGGGGGCCTACTCATCCACAAAGCCTCGCATCACTTTGACCTGGTTAATTGGTGGCTCGGTGCCCTCCCCGTTACCGTCCAAGCTACTGGCAAACGCGATTTCTACACCCCCGCCATGGCCGCCCGCTTTGGCCTCACCGCCCCCGGCCCGCGCTGCCATACCTGCGCGGAAAAATCCCGCTGCGGCTTCCACCTCGACCTCGCCGCCACCCCCGGCCTCAAAGCCCTCTACCTCGACCAAGAACACCACGACCTTTACCTCCGCGACCGCTGCGTCTTCCGGCCCGACATCGACATCGAGGACACGATGAACGTCCTCGTCGGCTACGACAACGGCGCCAGCCTCGCCTATTCGTTAAACGCCTTCAACGCCTGGGAAGGCTACACCATCGCCTTCAACGGCACCCTCGGCCGCATCGAACACACCATCGTCGAGTCTACCTACGTCAACGGCACCGACACCGTTCAAGGTGGCATCGCCACCGACGGCGTCACCACCCGCCTCATTCCGCTGCGCGGCGCGCCCCGCACCCTCACGCCTTGGGCCAGCACCGGCGGCCACGGCGGCGGTGATGAGGTCATGCTCGGCGAAATTTTTCTTCCCGCCGCTACGAAGCCCGATCCTTACCGACGCGCCTCCGACGAACGCGGGGGCGCCGCCGCCATCCTCGTCGGCCTAGCCGCCAACCAGAGCATCGCCAACGGCCAACCCGTCCGTATCGCCGAGCTCCTGAGCGCCTTCACCCCGCCCGCCACCGCACCCATGCCCGGCCGGACCGATCCGCTGCCCATGCCGCAGCCCTCGGCCCTACAAACCTAAATCGCGATCCTAGCCCACCTGCGCGCCCAAAAAAACGGGGGCCGGTATTCTTTCGAAATTGGATTCAAGAATTAAAGCTTGCTAAGGATTAATTATTATAAGAAATACCACCCTTTTTTTCTGACATTATATATATGTCTAATAATTCACAAAGTGTTATTAAAAAGGTTATTAGCCGTATCTATGGACGCGGCAAGGGTTGCGTACTATCACCAAGTGATTTTATCGATCTAGGTAGCCGGGATGCCATCGACCAATCTCTGCACCGTCTGACGAAATTGGGCACCATCCGTCGCATCGCCCGTGGACTCTATCATTACCCCGAAAGCCACACGCTACTCGGCGAAGTAGCGCCCTCCATTGAGGCCGTGACCAAGGCCATGGCTGCCAGCGAACAGGTCAAATTGCAGCCCTCTGGGGCCTACGCTGCCAACCTCCTCGGGCTTTCCGAACAAGTACCGGCCAAAGTCGTGTTTCTCACCAGCGGTCGCGCACGCAAAGTGAAGCTAGGAAAGCTCATTATAGAGTTACGACCCACGACGCCGCGCAGGGTGGCCTCGGCGGGCCGCACCAGTGGGCTTGTATTGGCCGCGCTACGGTATCTTGGCCAACCCCATGTCACGCCGGATCGGATCGCCCATTTGCAAAAAACGCTTTCCGCCGAGGACCGGCGACAGTTGCTCACCGACTTGCCGAGCGCTCCCGCTTGGCTACATCGCCATCTGCGGACTATCGCCGCGAAATAATTGCCATGAGCACGTTTGCCAACCTGCCCGCAAAAGAACGTGAACTTTTCTTTCGCCAGTATCAGGAAAAGCGCGGCGTCGATCCGGTTATCGCGGAAAAAGATTTCTGGGTTTGCTGGTTGCTTGGCCGTATCTTCGAGCAACCCCAACTCGAAGACGCGTGTGTGTTTAAGGGGGGCACTTCCCTCTCGAAAGTATTCAGTGCCATCGAACGATTCTCCGAAGACATCGACCTTGCCATCATTCCTGCTTCGCTGGGGTGGCAGGAGTCCGACCTAGACCTGGCGCCGTCCCGCACGAAGCGGGAGGAGCGCATGGCCGAGTTGGAAGGAGCCTGTGCCGCTGCCGTGCAAGAGACGTGGCAACCTCTAATAGAAAAAGCTGTCCAAGCGGTCCTCGGAGCGCCGGTTGATCGTGAAGGATGGATGACCTATCGCTTCGATAAGGCCGGCCGCTCTGCGGTACTCTACTTCGCTTATCCCGGCTCCTTACCTCGCGGCGTCGCCTATATCGCCCGCGAGGTGAAGATAGAATTCGGGTCGCTGACGGATCAGCGTCCCATCGGACGCCACCCGATTAAGGCCTTTATAACCGAACTCGCCCCTGGCGCTTTTACCGACTTTCGAGCGGAGGTCGTCGCTTTGGAACTGGAGCGTACGTTTTGGGAGAAGGCTACGATTCTGCACGCCGAATTTCATCGCCCAGCCGACCGCCAGATGCGCGATCGGCATGCCCGCCACTACGCTGACTTCGCGGCGTTGTGGCGGCACGCACCGGCACAGGCAGCGCGCAGCCGCCTCGATTTGTTGGAGCGGGTGCGTCTCCACAAATCCCGCTTCTTCTCCTCCAGTTGGGCCAACTATGCTACAGCGGTGCCCGGATCGCTACGACTTGTGCCGCCGGCGGCACGGCTTGACGCTGTGCGCGCCGATTACGCGGCGATGCAGCAAATGTTCCTGGGCGAACCCATGCCGTTCGAAAAGTTGCTCGCCATTTTGGGGGAGGCCGAGGCCACGTTGAATCGCTCCGGAAGCGTGGACTTAGGTTAAATCCTGAAGGGCGGCCAAAGCTATAGTGCAGGTTTTTACGATAACTCACCTGCGCTAGCGATCATGCCACCTCGCTGCTGGCACCAACATCAGCATGAAGCCGGCCTCGTTGGCGGAGTATACTTTTCCTAGCGGACTTACGTGGCGGCACCGCAAAACGCTCTAATTTTCTGCCTCCTAGCGGGCACAAAAAAACGGGGCCAGATTGCTCCGGCCCCGTTGCAGGGAGGGTTTTGCGCGGTCTTGATTAGAGGCCCAGCAAACGTTTCCAGTTAAGGCGATATTCGAGGGTTGCGATGGCAACCAACACGGCAACCGTGCCGAAGCCTACGACGATATCAGCCTTAGAGAAGGAACGGAAAGAAAGCAGCAACGCGGTCGCGACGATGACGCCGGGGATGACCGTGGTAGCATTGATGTAGTTTTTCATGATGGATGTGTCCTTGATTTAAGCCCGACCCACTAAAGGTCTGGACGGCCATCATACACTAACTCTTTCAATAGTTGAAATCGGTAGTAACTATATTATCTATATTTTTAAACTATGGAAATTCATCAACTACGCTATGTTGTCGCCGTAGCCGAGACGGGCAATTTCACCCGCGCTTCCGAACGGGTACACATTAGTCAACCTTCTCTAAGCCAACAAATAATAAATCTAGAAACCGAGGTGGGGCGTAAGCTTTTTCATCGCCTCGGCCGCAAAGCCGTTCTCACCGAGGCCGGCGAAGTGTTTCTCGAACGCGCTCGCCGCATCCTCTTCGAAATCGAAAATACCGCCAAAGAACTCGGCGATCACCCTACCTTGGAGCGGCGCATCACCGTTGGCGCGATTCCCACAGTGGCGCCCTACATTTTACCCGAGTTAATCACCCGCTGTCGGGCCCGGTATCCAAATCTCCAAATCGATGTGCGGGAAGATTTTCGCACCCATCTCACGCGCGCGGCCGTCGAGGGCGAAGTCGACCTCGCCATCGTCGCTCTGCCCATCAAAGACCCACGGTTATCCGTCGAACCCCTCCTCACCGAGCCACTCCTACTCGTAGTGGGCAAAGACCACCCGCTCGCCCGTAAGCCCCGCGTCAAAGCCCCCGATCTCGCCGGCGAAACCTTTGTCATTCTCGGTTCTTCCAGCTCGCTCGCGAGCCAGATCCAGAGTTTCTGCGGCAATCACAATTTCGAACCCCGCATCGGCTTCCGTTGCGCACAGGTATCCACCGTCAAAGCCTTGGTGGGCATCGGCGTGGGCATTTCAATTTTACCACAAGTCGCCCGTGACCCCGAAGACCCTAAATCGCTGGTCTATATCGAGCTTTCAGGGGGTTCGCCCTCCCGCGAGCTAGCCATCATCCGCCATCAACAACGCTACCAAAGCCGCGGCGCCGAGCAATTTCTCACCGTGCTACGTGAGCGGGCCGTCGAGCTCATGAGTTGATCTTAAAACCACCTATGAGCCGAATCGCCACGCAAGCCGACATTGCACTTTAAGAAAATAGACCAAGATTAAGCTGCATGTCTGTTCCCGAACACCACTCGCTGACCAAAAGCCGTGAACGCATCACGCTGCTAACGCTTGCCGGTGTGCAGTTCACCCACGTGTTGGACTTCATGATCATTATGCCCTTGGGCGCCCAACTCATGCGCGTGTTCGACCTCACACCGGGGCAATTCACGGTGATCGTCGCCTCCTATGGCTGTGCTGCTGCCCTCAGCGGACTCGCCGGTGGTTTTGTGCTAGATCGGTTCGACCGCAAACGCTCTTTACTGGTGCTTTATACCGGCTTCGGACTTTCCACCGCGGCGTGCGGCCTCGCCCCTACCCACCATTGGTTGATCGCCGCCCGCATCGCCGCCGGTGCATTTGGCGGACTTTCCGGCTCGATGGTGAACGCGATGGTCGGCGACATCATCCCACCGGCGCGTCGCGGCCAAGCCATGAGCGTGGTCATGGGCGCCTTTCCGATCGCCTCTGTGCTCGGCATCCCGGCTGGTTTGTATCTCGCTAGCCTATTTGGCTGGCACGCCCCATTTTTCATGCTCGCTGGTTGTGCATTGCTCAATCTGGGGATCGCAGCGCTCGCGCTGCCGCATTTGCGGACTGCCATCCATGGCCATAATCCCATCCGCCAAATGCGCGAGATCGTCACGCACTCGCTGCACTTGCGCGCGTTTGCCGTCAGTATCGCACTGGTGATGGCCGGTGGCTGCATCATACCCTTTCTAGCTCCATCCTTCGTGGCCAATTTCGGCCTGAGCGAAATCGATTTGCCCAAAGCTTACATGATTGGCGGCTTGGCAACCGTCATCACCACACCGATAATCGGCCGCTTAAGCGACCGGATCGACCGGCTGCATTTGCTCACGTTTCTCTCGGTGCTGGCCGTCGGAGTGGTACTCACCCTCACGCACCTTGATACCGCGACGTTGCCATTGGCCTGCGGGATCATGGCGGCGTTCATGGTCACGATGTCGGGTCGCTACGCGCCCGCGATGGCGATGGTAGCCAACGCAGTTCAGGCCCGCTACCGCGGCGGTTTCATGAGCGTGAATTCCGCCGTACAACAAGCCGCCAGCGGACTCGCTAGCTTACTCGCCGGCGCTTTTATCACCACTCGAGCCGACGGTCACTTGCTCGGCTACGGCAACCTCGGATTTGTTTCGGTCGGATTTTTTATTCTAACGGTCTACTTCGCCGCCCGTCTACGCCATGCGGCGCCCCATGTCGCCCACGCCGGCCTGATTCCACCGGTTGGGCCCAAAAATTCTTAACGGGTCGCACCGGTTTTTCGCACGGCCGTGATCGTCTCGCCGACTTCACCTCGCAGACGCTCAAACTTCGCTTTGAGCACATCAAATTCCTGAGGACTCGCCGCACGCAACTGCCCCACGAGCTCATCACCCGAGGCAAGTTCCGCCGCGAGCTCCGAGCACACGCGCTGACCGGGTTCGCCGATCGCCGCCTTTAATTTTTCTAACTCAGAGCGCAGGCCGCTCATTTGGCGCGTCGCCGCTTCCACATAATTTTCCACCGCCGCCCAACGCGAGTTCGGCGCCGTATTTTCCGCACGCACAGCCAGTGACATCGCACCGATAGTGAACAACCCAGCCAACCCGACTCGTGTGAAAAATTTAATTATTGGGGTAAAATGCGCCACGGAATGAAAAGCTTGTTTCTACCGAATCTGCGCGACCCGCGGCCAAAGCTCCAGCCAAACTTAATCGCCTTTTCGTTGCCACCCCGTGAATGCGATTGCGGCGCCGCGCCGCTCGCCTACCAGTGAACTATGTCCGTCGTCTCGTCGCCCACGCCCCACACCACTCCCGCGCTCGCTCGTCCCGCGCGCCCTGAGTTACTCGCGCCTGCGGGCGACTGGGAGTGCGCTCGCGCCGCCGTAGAGAACGGTGCCGATGCTATCTACTTTGGCCTCGAGCGTTTCAACGCGCGCATGCGCGCGAAAAACTTCACCCAGGCCGATCTGCCCGCGCTCATGAAGTTTCTTCACCATCGCGGTGTCCGCGGCTACGTCACCTTCAACACCCTTGTCTTCACGGCCGAATTGCCCGACGCCGAATCCTACCTGCGCACCATCATAGCTGCCGGCGTCGATGCTGCCATCGTCCAAGACGTCGGGATCTGCCGACTCATCCGCGCGCTCTCGCCCGATTTTCCGATCCACACCTCGACGCAACTTACCGTCACCAGCGCCGCCGGCGTAGGGTTCGCCCGTGATCTCGGCGCGCAACTCGTTGTCCTCGCCCGCGAAAATTCCATCAGCGAGATCGAATCCATCCAATCTAGCCAAGCCCAGAGCGCTAAGCCGGCCTTGCCGCTGGAAGTCTTCGTCCATGGGGCCCTCTGCGTCGCCTACTCGGGCCAATGCCTCACCAGCGAATCCCTCGGCGGCCGCTCCGCCAACCGGGGCGAATGCGCCCAAGCCTGCCGCCTCCCCTACGACCTCATCTCCGACGGCCAAAAAGTAGACCTCGGTGATCGCCGCTATCTGCTCAGCCCACAAGACCTCGCCGGCCTCGATGTTTTGCCCGATCTCGTCCGCGCCGGCGTATCCTCCCTAAAAATTGAGGGCCGCCTCAAATCCCCCGAATACGTCGCCAGCATCACTCGCGTCTACCGTCAGGCCCTTGACAAAATTTGCGAACCGAAGACAGCCACGGCTGCAGCACAAAAAGCGGTAACTTCCACTACACTCGATCCCGCACATTACGAGCTCCAGATGGCATTCTCCCGTGGCCAATACACGGGTTGGTTTCGCGGCATCAACAACCAGGAACTTGCCCACGGTCGCTTCGGTACCAAACGCGGTGTATTGCTCGGTACAGTTATACGCGTAAGCGGTGAATCCGTCGCACTCACACTTTCCGCGCCACTCAAACCCGGCGATGGCGTCGTCTTCGATGCCGGCAATCCAGCAGAGCGCGAAGAGGGTGGCCGCGTTTACCAAGTGGAGTCTTCGCGCTCCCATGCGGGCGAAACCGTGCTTCGTTTTGGCCATGGTGATATCAATTGGCCCCGCGTCCGCGCCGGCCAACGTGTCTGGAAAACCAACGACCCAGCCCTCGACCGCGAACTACGCGCCACGTTCGAAGGCGAAAAAATTCGTTTTCAACGTCCGATCACGCTCGAACTCCACGGCCATGTCGGTGTTCCGCTCACCCTGATCGCCCGCGACGCGCACGGTCACGTTGCCCAAGCCGATTCCACCCTGCCGCTCGCCTTAGCTGAAAATCAACCCCTCACCACCGAGCGCTTGCGCGATCAACTCGGCCGGCTGGGCGGTACGCCGTTTTCCCTCGGCGAACTGATCAACCACCTTGAGGGCGCCGTCATGCTCCCCGTCAGCGAGCTCAACCGGCTGCGCCGTGAAACGATCGCCACCCTCGAGCAACGCGCCGCCGAACCCACCCGTTGGCAGTTTCATTCCGCTCCATCCGGCCTCGCCGCACTTTCACGGCCTGCCGCATCCACCTCACCCGCAACCGCACCCGAAATCATTGTCGTCGTACGCAGTCTCGAGCAACTTGATGCCGCCCTCACCTGCGCCGGCATTGCTACAGTCTACTGCGAATTCGAAAACCCCAAACACTACCGCGACGCCGTCACGCGTTTCCGCGCCTGGCAAACCACGGCAGTCGCCACCGCGCCCGGTCTACCGGCGTCATCGATCTGGGTCGCCCCGCCACGTATCACTAAGCCCGGCGAAGAATGGATTCTTAAACAGGTTCGCTCATGCGAGGCTGACGGTTACCTCGTGCGCAATTACGACCACCTCGCCTACTTCGCCGCCGATCGCCGCCGTGGCGATTTCTCGCTCAACGTAGCTAATCCCCTCACCGCCGCCCACTACCTCCAGGGTCACGGCCTCGAGCGAGTAACTGCCAGCTACGATCTCAACATCGTCCAACTAGAAGCCCTCCTTCAAGCTGCACCCGGCGCGTGGTTCGATGTCACGATCCACCAACACATGCCGATGTTTCACATGGAGCACTGCGTTTTTTGCGCATTCTTGTCCAAAGGCAAAGACTACCATGATTGCGGGCGCCCCTGCGACACGCACCGCGTCGCCCTCCGCGACCGCGTCGGCGCCGAACTCCCACTCAAAGCCGACGCCGGTTGCCGAAACACTGTCTACAACAACCGCGCCCAAACGGGTGCTGACTACGTTGCCCGCCTCCTTGAGCTTGGAGCGCGCAGTTTCCGCGTAGAATTTATCAACGAAGGCGCCGACGAAGTCGTGCGCACGCTCACGCGTTATCAGCAACTGTTGCGCGGCGAGATCACCGGCGCTGAAGTATGGCGCGAATTAAAGCTACTCAACCAACTCGGCGTCACCCGGGGCCAGATGGAAACCGCCCCGCAATTAATCGCCAAGAAACGCTAAAACGTGATGAGCGCTCAGCGCACGGTTACTTAGAGCGCTGGATCAATTCTACTTCGTAGCCTTCCGGCGCATCGATAAACGCAATCACCGAACCGCTGCCTGTGACCGTCGGCCCGTCGCTCAAGGTATAACCCTTCGCCGCCGCCGCCGCGGCAAACGCCGCCAGGTCTTCCACCTCAAAGGCGAGGTGCATCAAATCTGGCTGCACGACGACACTCGGTGCGCCTGCAGGCATCTGACAGATTTCGATTTCCTCGTCGCTGTTGGGCGTCGCTAGAAAAGCCAACTGCGCACCACGCGGCGAGGTGTGCCGACGCGAGACGGTGAGCCCAATCGCCTCTTCGTAAAATTTTACCGTGCGGGCGAGGTCATTAACGCGCATGCGCGTGTGCAAAAGTTTTTTGATCATTGTAAAAAATTTACCGTGCCGGACTTCCCTTGCCTCGCCAATGCGATTTTCCGCCTGCGCGCGGTGCTCCCGGCTGGGCTCTACTCAGGTGAGGTGAAACACTTCTTCTAGGCCGAGCGAGACGGGACTATTGTCCGCGTTACAGGGCATCATCTCCCGCATGAAGGCCCACCAACGTCGGCAGACATCGGTCTGCGCAATCGCGGCCCATTGCGCTTCACTCTCGATCTCAGCGTAGCCAAAAAGTTGGCGCGTCTCAGGATGCAAAAAAATAGAGTAATTGTGGACACCGTGACTTTTGAGCACGGCTTCAAGCTCCGGCCAGATAGGCGCATGGCGCCGACGATATTCCACTTCGAGGCCGGGATGGACGGTCATAACAAAAGCTTTTCGGATCATGGTGATTTGGGTTGGGGCACGGCGTTACGCTCAAGACTTGGCGGGCGCAGCTTTAGGTACGCTCATCGCCTTGAACTTTGCCTGAGCTTCTTCAAAGGCGCCGGGTGGGAGCTGGGTTTTGAGTTCAGCGAAGCGCGTCTGCGCGACGCCCACCGGAGATGTGCGTAACCCGTGCTCTATGAGAGCAGCGGCACCTTTGAATTCCTTCAACCGCAGGCAAAGAAGCGTGGTGCGGTACACCAGCGCGAGACGACGAGGAAACAGGTTCACTCCTTCGAAGAGCATACCCATGATCTCAGGCTTAGGCTCATCTACGCTGCGCGCGTAAACGTCGCCGAGCAACTCGTAGACTTCAGGCATGGACGGAGGCTGGAGACGAGCCACGAGAAGGGGCGCAGAGAGTTCAGCGGTTTGCGCAGAAGTAAACGAAGCCTCGGGGCCAGCAGCGATTTGGGCGGCTTGGAAGCGCAAGCGGGCAAGCTCAAGGTGAGCGAGTGGACGAACGACTTTTCCGGCGGCGGCGGCTTCAAGGAATTTACGGGCGCGGTCCGTGTGATCGACACTGCGTTCGTACAGACCGAGGGCGGCAAGGAGGCGCGGATCGCGTTCCCCGCGCGTGTAAGGAGTGATGAGCGCGATGCGCGCTGGCTCTTTCAATTCAGCGAGGAGCATCGCCTCACCCTTGATGCGACCCACTTCCGCATCGGTAGCATCCCGGAGAATAAGCGGCGTGGCTTCGCCAAGGCCTTCGCCTTTCTTTGAGCTCCAGCCAAGAGATTTGTAATTGGTAAAATCGAGATATCCGCGCAGCTCCAGCAACATGTCTTTGTAGCCGATGCCGAAGCACTCTTTGAACATGGGCTCCGTAACAGGCTCTTTGGCTGAACGCTGGATAAAGGTGACGAAGCCCTTTTGGAAACGCTGACCCGTCTGATAAAGGCACATGTGAACGAAAGCAGTGGATTGTTTAGCCCATTTGCTCCCGATCGAATTGCGTGCGATTGGATCGTCGTGTTTCACCGCGAACATTTCAGGAAACGACATGAGGTGGGTGCGTTGCAGGGCAGCGTTGAAATCACGGTCTTCAGCCGCAGCGGTAAGAGGCGCGGCTGTGTCGCCATCGGCGGCAGCAAGGGCATTGAGTTGGGCGGCGTTGGCCTGCTGGATCGAGACCGTGTTGGGATCATCGAGCTTAGCGAATTCGATTAACGTTGGACTGACCTTCATCCCCATGAGCAACTGCGCCAGCCCTTCCTCAAGCCAAGCGGCGAGGCGAGGCGTGGTGCGCGCGAGCAGCGAGTGAACGTATTCGCGGTAAAGCTGTTTATAGGCGTCGACCTCGATACTGCCGTTGTTTTCGACCCCGCTAACATTGAACTCGCCCGCCAGTCCAGCGAGGGATAACTCGCGGGTTTGGAGATCGACAACGATGGCGGAGCGCTCGTTGTTGCGTAAAAAAAGGCTGGCCATACCTTGGGCGGGACCCGCATCGGCGGTTTTGGGGACGAACGTTTTAAATTTATCCCCGCGCCCGCACAGGATGATCGAAACCGGTGTTGGACTGCGCCCGAGCAGCGAAGGCCAAACGACGCCGATCGCTTGGTTGAACAATTGGAAATCCTGGATGAGGCGCTTGGTCTCGCGGTCCGAGGCGTTGGAAAGAATTTCAAAGCCGGGAATCTCAGCATGACGCCAGGCCTCGGGTGGTGGCAAATCGCGCGCATCGGTAACCGTGTAAGCCGGCAACGCGACGACCGGATCGTACAGGGCGCTGGCAGGATCTTGTGCGAAAGCGGGGATGACGCTCGCAAGCGATAATAAAGCCGTAAGGAAAAGACGCTTCATAAGGAAAAGGGGGGTGTATTCAGAAAGGTAACTTACGCTGAACTAAAACGCGCGCCTGGGAGAAAGGCGCGATTTAAAACCAAGTGACCAGATTGACGGATCCAGCCCCCCAAAAGTTTCGAGCAGCACCCCCGAAGACAAAATCAAGAATAACGTTTCCCCGCTTGCGTCGGATCCGCTCTCAACAGCAAACTAACCTGGTTAGTGACGCTCGGGTGGTGGAATGGCAGACACGAAGGTCTTAGAAGCCTTTGCCGTAAGGTGTGCAGGTTCGAGTCCTGTCCCG
>JBAWZQ010000018.1:0-46975 GCA_037142955.1 Opitutaceae bacterium
TGGCGGAGAGGGAGGGATTCGAACCCCCGGTTCCCTTTCGGAAACACGCGCTTTCCAAGCGCGCGCATTCGACCACTCTGCCACCTCTCCGGTGTTAAACCGACTCGTCAAAAACGAGCCCGTCGTTGGGCGAAGGGTCAAAACAAAGAGCGCGGCCCGAGCCGGGTCAACGCGGAACTTACACACTGTTTAAGACCTCGATCTTGCGCCGCCAAGCATCCGGACTCGCCCGCTCCACCGTCCGGAAGGCCCGATAAAAATTTGAGACGTCCTCGAAACCACATTCATAACAGATTGAAGTCACCGAGCGCCCCGTTTCCCGCAAAAGCCTCCGCGCGTGCGCCAACCGCAGCGCCCGCACCGTGTTAAACCATGTATCGCCGGCCACCTCCTTGAACAGCGTCGTAAACCTCCGCCGACTAAGCCCCAACCGCTCCGCCGCTTCATCAATGAGTCGCTCCTCGAAAAAAGTCTGCTCAAGTCCACGAGCATAAGCCGCCATCCGCGCCTTGGCCAACGACCCCGCCGCTAGTCCCGCGCCCCTTCCGCCCTTCGACGCGCCAGCCCCACGTAGCACCAAACCCATCAATTGCCACGCCAGCCCGAGCAACAACGCTTCCCCGCCGGCGCGCCGCAGCGTCTGTTCATGCAACATCTGCCTGATCAGCGCGCGCGCATCCATTGCCCAGGTCGCATGGCCAAACACTTGGACGCTCCCCAGCCCCCGCGCGCTCGCCGGCAACACCCCCAACACCCGCGCCTCCACGCACACCGCATAAAGCGACATCGGCCGCGTGTCCTCGATGCGATGCCGACATCCCGCCGGCACCAACACCACCGCGCCGGTTTCCAAAACTTCCCGCCGCGGCCCGTACGCCAACACCCCCGCCCCCGCCACCACGAGCAACACCTTCACAAACGCATGCGCCGTGTCCTCCATTCGAAACGCGCGATCATGCCTGCTTTCTAAAACAAAAACCCCCGCCGCGTTAAAAGTAACTTCAATTGGACGCCGAGCGAGCGGTTCAAACATGTATGTTCCATTATAACTAAATTGCCCGATCTGCCAAGCTTGATTGCCCGGCCCGCCACGACACGCCCCACCGCTTTTGCTAAGGTTTTATTCCGCTCCATGCATCTCGACGAAGACCACGTCCTCCATTCACTCCGCGCCACCTGGCAACCCGTAGCAAACTCCGCGAGTCTAGCCCCCGGCGCCGTGATGGGCGTTACCTTGCTCGAGACGGAGCTCGTTTTGGCGCGTTTCACCGAAGGTCACCTTCTCGCCGCGGATGTCGCTTGCCCGCATAAGGGAGCACGGCTTTCCGCTGGTTGCATCCGCGAGGGCGAACTCATGTGTCCGTATCACGGTTGGCGCTTTGATCCGGCGGGCGCCTGCCAATCCATCCCCTCCCTCGTCGAGCCCAACGCCGCCAAACTAGCCCTGTCCCATCTCCACACCTACGCCGTGCAAGAGCGTTACGGCTTCATCTGGGTCCAGCTAGATTCTACGCATGCCGCCGTTGGCACAGTTGCTACGTTGCCCAAAGTGCCAGAATTTGAAGATCCACGCTGGACCTACATCATGGGCCCGCCCATGGCGTTTGCGACCGGCTGGCGCCGCGAAGTCGAAAACTACCTTGATATGACCCATTTCGCCTTCGCCCACGCCACCACGTTGGGCAAAGCCGCCGACCACCGTCTTCCGCCGATGGACATCCGAGAAACGGCTGATGGCGGTTTTCAGATGGATGCGCCCTTCCCCGCTCTCGCCACGCCCGCGGAGCCTCCCGGCAAACTCCAAAGCGCGCACCATCGCACCCAACGCGGCTACTTGCCCAACTTCACCACCATCCGCCAAAGCTTCGCCGACGGTGACGCCCGCGTACTCCTGCACGTTCCTTCGCCCCGCACCCGCACGAGTTGCACGGTCTTTTGGTCACTCGCGATTTCCCCAGGTTTCGACGGCCCGCCGCCCGCCACTCAACTCGAATTCGCAGTCCGCGTCCTCGATGAAGATCGCCTCATGTGCGAAAATCAAATCCCTGCCGAAGTTCCCATTAACCCCGGCCGCGGCGGCTGGGGCGTCCTCGTTATGCCCGGCGACACCCTCGCCAACACCTTCCAAAAACAACTACGCCGCTGGCTGACCAGCCGTCCCGCCACGGAGACCCTTGCTGAAATATCAGCATAATCCCGCTCGCCACCCCCCCGCTTTATAGGCCCAACTTAACTTTCTTTTTTTCACACATCCCCACCTAACACCATGGCTAAACCCAGCATCCTTACCACCACCGTCGGTTCCTATCCCGTTCCAGACTGGCTCGCTGCCCTTCCCTCCGAGCAAGCCGTCATCGACGCAACGCGCGTCGTTTTCGACATTCAGCACCAGGCCGGTATCGACCTACCCACCGACGGAGAGCTCTATCGTTTCGACGTCAACCACCCTGATACCAACGGCATGATCGAATACTTCATTCGTCCTATGTCCGGCATCAACGGCCAGGTCGGCCGCTCCATCACTGAAGAATTCTCCCGCCATCATCCGATGGGGTTCCGCCGCAAGCCCGCTGGCGTCGTAACGGGCGCCCTCGGCGAAGGCTCCCTTAACTTGCTCGCCGATTGCCAACGCGCCGCCTCCGTCTCGGGCGGTGACTTCAAGTTCACCGTCACGAGCCCCTACATGCTCGCGCGCACGTTGCTCGACCACCACTACGGCAGCTTCGACAAACTCACCATGGCCCTCGGCCACGTCCTCGCCGCCCAAATGCCTGGCCTACCCGCCGCCTGCGTCCAAGTCGATGAAGCTAACATCCCCGGCAACCCCAAAGACGCCCCCCTCGCCGCCGCTTCGATGAACCTCGTTCTCGACGCCATCGACAACAAGACCGAGCGCGCCGTCCACTTCTGCTTCGGCAACTACGGCGGTCAGACGATCCAAAAGGGTAATTGGAAAGCTCTCCTCGATTTCCTCAACGCCCTCCACACCGACCACCTCGTCCTCGAACTCGCCCACCGTCCTGCCAGCGACCTCGATGCCCTCAAACACATCGACAAGAAAATCGCACTCGGTGTTGGCGTGATCGACATCAAGGTAAACCACATCGAGACCGCCGACGAAGTCGCCGCGCGCATCGAAGCTGTGGAAAAGAAAGTCGGCCCCGGCCGCGTGAAATGGGTCCACCCCGATTGCGGTTTCTGGATGCTCAAACGCTCCATCGCCGACCGCAAAATGGAAGCCCTCGTCCTCGGCCGCGACAAATACCTCGGTCGCTAAACCGCGCACGGTTCACCGCGTTTCCCGCAGGCCGCGCCTCAGAGCGCGGCCTTTTTTGCGCCCAGCCGACGCGTGCCTCGCGTTGACACGCGTGTGAGCGCACTACACCTGTAGTGCATGAGCTCCGCGACTGTTCCCACTTCAATTCGGCTCACCGCCGCCGAGAAACGCCGCATCGCTATCGCCGCCCGCAAACGTGGCCTGAGCCCCGCCACCTACATAAAGCGTGTCGCCCTCGAGAGCACCCAAAGCTCCATCACCAGCGACGCCAAACTCGAACGCCTCGCCACCCTCGTGCGCTCCGTCTACGATGCCGTCGAAGACGAAATCGACTACCGCGCCGCCGCCGCCGCTTGGGGACGTCACCTCAAAAGCGGAGCCAAGACCATGAGCGGCGAGGAGGCTCGTCATGCGTTGGAACTTTGAACTGAGCCCTGAGGCGGTCAAACAGCTTGAGAAAATCGGCCCTTCGGCCGCAGAGAGTATTTTAGGGTTTCTCGAAAAACGCATCCGTGGCGCTGCAGATCCAATGGCCTTCGGCAAAGCCCTTCGCGGCGAGCTCAAGGGTTTTTGGCGCTACCGCGTGAAAGACTACCGCATACTCTGTCGGATCGAGCAGTTCCGCGTCGTTGTCATCGTTATCGCCGTCGGCCACCGATCGAGCATTTACGAAGACTAAAGCCGAGCCTCACCGCGCGGTCTTTTTTGCGCCCAGCTGCCGCGCCAGCTTGGCCAACGCTTGGATCAAGTCCTGATCCACTCGCGCGTACGGCAACTCACCCATCATCAGCGGCACAAAATCATCCGAATAACCCGCCCGCCGCTGCGCCGCCGCATCCGGCGCGTAGCCATTGCCACCGACCAAGCTAACGACCCAGGTCGCCGCGTGCGGACTGTTTTTCAAAATCTCCGCCTGCAAGCTGTGATACACTTCCAGTCCGCAGCCCAGCAACGCCACCGGCCCTATTCGTAGGCCGTGCACGCGCACCGACGGATTGGGCGCAACCCGCCCGCGCCACTCCTTAAGCAACGCTCGCAAACCTTGCAACCGCGCCATCTCCATCCCGCGCGTGTGCAACGGCGGCAACCCGCCCGCGTGCGGAAAATCCGTCACCTCAGCACCCGTGAAAATCTTTTCCAACGCCGCCACCCGCTTGAGCACCCGCGCCCGCGACCACGCTACGCGCGTAAATTTAACTTCATCGCTTACGTTAACCAACGCGTTCGCTGCGCCCGCCACCGGCCGCGTCGCGCGCAACCCCCGCGTCACCGCGACCGCGTACTGACGCGCAATCGCAGTCAACGCCCGCCGCGATTCCCACGGTACGCGGTGGTTCAACTTCGGATTCACATCGCCCAGCGCTCCCGGCAAAAAAATCGCCACCGCTCCCGCGTGCTTTGCCTCTAGTTGGATCGAAGCCAGCCCGACAAAATCCCCATGTATCGCTGCGGTTTTTTCCCCGTAAACGACCGGGTGACAGCCAAAATGATGAAGCAAGCCCACCAATTTTCCGCCCGCACCGTAAGCCGCTAACAAGCGTACACTTGGGTCCGTCTGTTCAGGCTTTTCTGGCCGCCAACGTGGATTTATCCGCTCAGCGAAATTCGCGTTCAACGCAAAACCCGTGTCTGTCTCGCGGTTCACAGCAATGCCTTCGCACGCGACGTGCGCGTGACGCCACTCGACCTTGGCCATTGCTGTCTTAGCACGCACCGCTGCCTCGGCTGCCCGTGCGGGCAATGTTTCTAAATATACCGCATCAGGCTCACCCCAACCAAACATCCCGCCAACCGAGGGCGCACTATGCGTGTGCGTAGAAGACAAAAACACCTCATCCGCTCGGCAACCCACGCGCGCAGCGACAACCGCGCGAATGCGCCCGGCCAAGGGCCGCGGCGTTCCGCACAACTCTAGACTCAGCAACACCACAGTCGTTTTTCCGTCACGGATCACCGCCGCGCGGGCCGCGAGGGGCGCAACGATTTCCTGCGCCGCGCGATTGCGGTATGGCCCGTAGCCGGCCAGTTGGACGCCGAGGCGCGGCGTGAGGTCGCTCTTGCCGAAGCCTGCTTTCATCAGCGTCGCGCCGGCGCGGTCGGTCCCGCCGTGCGCTCATGTTCGCGCAGCGCCCCGATGTTTGCCTCCACTTTCAAAATAATCTCGGCCATGCGACTCACCATATCTTCGTTGGGATCGACGAAGTCAAAACGCGTCTCGATCGAGTTAGCCACGCGCCAACGGCACTGCGGCAACGCCATCCCGCGATAATCCACGCCCGAGCGCTCGAGCGCCGCGAGCCACGACACGCGGGGGCCACGGTAATCTTGCCAGTGTAGTCGCGCCCAATCCGGGATTGGCGACGGCACATAGCCGAACGCCATCATACCTTCCGCCTTCATCGCCGCCGCGAAGGTATTGCGCGACACGCCCGCGACCGAGGGATCAAAATTCATCGTGAGCAGATGATAAACCGGCTTCACTCCCGCCGCGTAGTCGGGCATCCGCACAAATTTCGCCGCAGCGATTTTACTCCGCAACAGCTCGGCGTGTCGGCGACGTTCAGCGATCCATCCGTCGATTCGGCCAAATTGTTCCGTGAGTAATACCGCGTTCAAAGGCGTCACGCGATACGTATACACAAGAGAATCCACCCAAGGGCGCAGCGCATCGGGGAAATCTTTTTCCGGCGAGCGGCCCATGTGTTGCCCGATCATCGCGCCTTTCCAGAAAACCGATTCGTCCGGCGTCACGAGATAACCGGCCTCCGTTGTCGGCAGCACTTTTCCGCCCATGCAGGAAAATCCTGCGGCATCACCGACGTTACCCACACGCAAACCGTCGATCTCAGCGCCGTGCGCTTGGCTGCCGTCTTCGACGAGCTTCAAGCCGCGGCGGTCGGCGATTTCGCGCAAGCGGCGTAAGTTCGCCGGTTGCCCGAAAATATGCACCGCGAGAATCGCCTTCGTGCGTGGGGTGATCGCCGCCTCGACCGCCGCCGGATCGATCAAGCCCGTATCGCGCTCCACATCCACGAAGATCGGAATCGCATTCTGGTGCAGAATACACGAGGTCGACGCGCCCCACGTGTAAGGCGTCGTAATCACTTCATCGCCCGAACAAATTTCCAAACCCGCGAGCGCCGCCTGCAACGCCGCGTGACCCGAGCTGCAAGCCAAGACCCGACGGCCGCCGTGATAACGCGAGATCGTGTCTTCCGCCTCTGCGATTTCCGGCGAGTGAAACCGGCCAAGCCCCACAGCCTTGCCCGAGCGCAACACGTCGCCCACCCGCTCGATGGCCCGCTCCGAAAAGACGGGGAATTTCGAATACACCACTTCGCCCACCGGCGTACCGCCGAGCAGGGCCAATTTCGATGCCAAGGAAGGAGAATGCGTGCTCATAATGACTCAATTTACCACGTCGCTGCCGCCACGGGAATAGCCGCACTTACGAAGCCATGGCCAAACTTCCGCTTCGCGCCGCCAGCGCCGCCCGCGGCGTCTGCCCCGTCACGCGCTTAAACGCGCGGCTAAACGCAAAGGGATCCGCAAAGCCCAAGCCGAGCGCGACGGCCTTCACGCTCGCCCCAGTACGGCCTAGGCGGTGCTGCGCTAACGCAATTCGTTCGCCTAAAATAAATCGTCCAAGCGGAGTACCCGTCTCTGCGCGAAAAAGTCCCGTTAGATAATTCGGCGACACGTGCACCGCCCGCGCTACATCACCCAAAGCCAGCGGCCGGGCGGCGTTAGCGCGCACATAATCCACCGCACGACCCACGAGTTGCGCGCGCGTGTCGTGCTGCGCCTCGCCGCCGTCCAGTACGCGACGATACAAAGCGAGTGTCACCGTGAGCATCGCCTCGCGCAGCGTATCTAAGTCGGGTACACATTCCGCGCTCGCCATGGCGCGCAATGCCGCCAAGCGCCCGCGTGCCTCAGCTGGCAACGCCGCCAAGCTCATGCGATGTTCCACTTGGAAGCCGCCGCGTTTCGAGTAGCGCGTCGCGTGCAGGCTCGGTTCACCTGCGTGTAAACTCCACCAAACGAGTCGATAACCCACACCCGGCCGGCCAAATGCCTCTGCGTGCGCCGTGCCCGCGGGACAGATTACCAGATCGCCGGGCTCTAATTCACAGCCGGCGCGTTCAAAACTAAATCGGCACCGCCCAGCCAACAGGAGACAGAGCTCAGCGTGTTCGTGGGCGTGATCTTCGCCATAAAGCACCGGGCTGAACTTCATCCGCGGACGTCGCTCCGCCGGTCGCGCGCCGCGCCACGGTCCGAGCACCTGCGCCACGCCCAACCCGCCCAAAGCGGAAATCAATTCGCGACCTAAAAATAACGTGAGCGACACGGGACCATGGAAACGACCTGCAACGGCGTCTGCAAAACTTTCTTCCAGTTACCGGGACGCGGCGCAGTATATTTAAACCACGCGAGCGCCACCCGCAATTACGAGCTCCACAGGGTTCCCGCCGACTTCGTAAGCCAAAAGTCGTTCGTCACGGTGCCGCAGCATAATCAAATCGGCGCGTTGTCCGACTTCGATCGTGCCGCGATCGCTCAACCCAAGCACCGCCGCCGCGTTCACCGTGGTAGCGGTAATCGCCTCAGCTGGGGTCAGACCCGCATAACGCACCGCCAACGCAATGACGAAGGGCATCGAGTGCGTCGGCGCTGAGGCTACACCGTAATCGCTGGCGAGCGCGAGTAATCCGCCGCTGTCCGCAAAAGCCCCGGCCCGAGCATAACGACCTTTCCCGTGAAAACTCGCCGCCGGGGTAAATACGCCAAACGTCTCGCTCGCCGCTAGCGCCACGAGGTCCGCTTTCGAGGCGTTTTCCAGATGATCCACGCTGCGCACATGCAGCCGCAGGGACTCGGTGATCATGCCCGTCGACGACACCGTATCCGCGCTCACGCGCAAAGGCAGTCCATGCTTCCCAGCCCGCTCAAAGAGCCGCACGCACGCCTCCAGCGGCCACGCGTCCGCTGCACACACCGCGTCGATTGCTACACCTGGAAACTCGTGCCACACCGCCGGCAATAGCTCCCGCACCACCATTCGCGTAAACGTCGCCACATCGCCGTCCACCGTCTGCCCGAGAAGCGCGGTCGGCACTACTGTCCCGGGTGGAAACTCCTGTGCCGCCCGCACAATCGCGTGCAACATCTTCGTCTCGCCGTCGATGCTCAGTCCATAGCCGCTCTTGACCTCCATCGTCGTCGTGCCGCCGCGGAGCATCGCGTCCAATCGTGTCCGCAAGCCCGCCGCGAGTTGCTTACGCGTCGCCTCCTTCACCGAGCGCACGGTCGCCTGGATGCCGCCGCCTTTTTTCGAAATCTCCGCCGGCGCGACTCCGCTCAACTCCTGCTCCCACTCGCCGAGTCGGTCGCCCGCCCAGCACGCGTGCGTGTGGCAATCGACAAATCCCGGCATGAGCACACGCCCATCCGCCTCGATAACTTCCGCGCCTTCCAGCATTGGCAACTCCGCGCCGACCGCCGCGATTTTACCATCCGCGACCAAAACATCGCCGCGCGCGATCACCCCGAGTTCCTTCAACGCCGCCGCGCGCCGCGCCTTCCGGCCGCCCACCAACACGGTTGCTCCCACCGCGGTGGGTTGGGCCAGGGTCAAGATGCGGGCGTGACGGATCAACAGACTCATATCACCATACTTCACGATCTTCGGCACCTCCGCAAGCCGAGCACCGCCAATTCACGTCAAACCACTTCACGCCCGACAGCTCAAAATCAAAGCCTCGCGTCTCAAGCCTGCAAACTCCTCTTTCGAGCGCCCGTCTTGATTCCCAACCCGCGATAAAAATGGTTCGCCCGCCACGTCGACGGCGACTGCCCGACTTCCTTCTTGAAAGCCCGGTAGAATTCGCTGAACCCGCTGAATCCACAGCGCGTGGCTACTTCTTTAAAACTCAGCTCACCCGTCGCCATCAGCCGGCACGCCTCCTCGACCATCGTGCGCATAAACACTCGCTTTGGCGTCTCTCCGCGTAGTTTCAGGAAAAGTCGCCGCAGGTGCCCCGGCGACAAATACAGCGCCGCGGCCACTTGGTTCACCCGCACACCTTCCGCGAAATGCGCCCGATGCCATTGGATCGCCTGCAGCACCTTTTCCGCCCCGCCATCGAACGCCGGCAACGCCGCGACCTCGTGGTTGTGGTCCAGAATACGTGCGCACAACCGCAGCATGGCCGCCTCGAAATGCACCGCGCTCGCCAGCCGCGGCGACCGATAATACGGCAGCAGTTCCTCATACAGAGCCCGCAGAAACCGAACGTCGATCTCGTCCAGCGGGATCGATAGCCGCCGGCTCGAAGACAGCGATTTTTCCAGCAATGGATGGATCCCGGAGAAGTGAAACACGAAGACGTGACAACGCTTCCCCGGCGGCAGGTTCCATGTATGCGCCGAATCCGGTGGCATCATCCACAGTCGCCGACTTTGAAAAACTCCCGCCATTTTCTCCGGTTCGATCGGCCGCACCGCGCCGCTTACCACCGCAAAAAACTCCCAGTTTCCGCGTTTCAAACCCAGTGGGTGTTTGAAGGCGGCGGAGCGCACTGTGCGCATGCCTTGATTCAGATAACGCAGCATAAAGATGGCCGGAAAATGCATTCTCCTTGTACCGAGTCGAGGTCACTTTGCTCGTAAGTCCTTGAGCCTTGTACTCAAAATGCTCGTTTCGGCCATGAACGCGGTTGATTTGGCCCGCGCGCGATATTCGCCTCCGGGGCCGACCGCAGCCTTCATAAATGACCCAAGCCCCACCGACGTCGCCCTGCGCGGCAGGCCCGATCCAATAGCCATATCCCCATGAACTCACTTCCCCATTCCTCCCGTCTGCGCCCCTCACTCGGCCTCACTTTCACCGTGCTCGCCTTCCTGGCTCTTCTGACGACCGCCCGCGCCCAGTCCAACTCCACCGAGCCGAGACCCGAGGAAACGCCCGTTAAACTCTCCGCCTTCGAAGTGAAATCGGGCGATGGCGGATACCTCGCCGCCGAGTCCACCTCAGGCACACGCTACGCCGCGCGCGTGATGGATATTCCCATGTCGATCCAGACGGTCTCCAGCGAGTTCATCGAGCAGTTCATGATCTTTGATTTTTCCGGGCAGGACGTGCTCAACTACGTCAGCGGTTCCGCACCCACTAACACCGGTAGCACCGGCGACATCAGCCTGCGCGGCATCCGCGGTTTCGCCGTCTACAAGAACGGCATCCGCGAGGGCGGCATGTGGGGCCCCGCCTCGATCGACCGCGTCGAGGTACTGAAGGGCGCCAACGCCGCAATCTACGGCCAAGCTGAGCCCGGCGGTATGACCAACCGCATCACGAAAGAGGGCACACCGCGCGCGTTCCAAAATCTCCGCGCCTCATTTGGCTCCGGCGATTACTCGCGCACAATGCTCGACGTCAACCAGCCCGTCGTGAAGGGCGTCCTCTTCGCCCGTGCCGCCGGCTCCTACGAAGACTCGCGTCAATACGTGCAAAACGACGCGTGGTTGCACCGCCAGAATCTCTACGGATCGATGAGCTGGAGGATCGCCGCCAATACCACCGCCACCATCCACGCCGAATACATCAAACTGAAAAACAACGCGCAAAACACCGCGAATCTCCCCTTCGTCTTCGTCCCGTTCGTCAACAACGGCGCGACTTCCTTCCAGGCCACAAATCTACTCGGCCGCGGACTCTACGAGTCGTTCCGCCACCTCAACGTCAACGGCCCCTTCAATTACAACCAAGTCATCTACCGCCAGCTCGACGCCAACTTAAGCCATAAGTTCACCGACTGGCTCAGCCTCCGGGCCCTCGCCGCGCAATGGGAGCGCAAGCAGGACAACTTCGGCGTTGCGATCACCAACGCCGGGGCCGGTAGCCTCCCGGCCATTGGCGGCTTCCCTGCCGGTGGCTACCTCGGCTCCACGTTCACGAGTGGCGCCAACACCTACGCGCCCGGGCTCTACGCCACCCAGCAGCTCTCGCCCTCGCAGAACCGCGAGATCCAGCACAACCTCCAAGCCGACCTTCTCGCCGTGTTCCGCACCGGTGGCGTCGAGCACAAACTCCTCCTCACCGCCGACTACATCAACAACCACTCCCGCGCCTTCACCCGCACGACCACGCGCGCCGACGCCCGCACACCACTCTCGAATTTTCTCAACGGTGGCATCCGCTTCTCCCCCACGTTCCCCTACGCCTGGGATTTCTACAACACAGCCGTCTGGGACGTCCTCTCCGCCAACGTCCGCAACGAAACGATCACCAAGGGGCTGATGGCCAGCGAGCGTCTGGCGATGTTCGGCAACCGTCTCTTTGTGATCGTTGGCGGCCGGCACGACGTGATCGAACGCGGCCAGCGCAATTACCTCGGCATCATCAACGGCCCTACCGCCACCGTGCCCGCCGGGCAGTGGGCACAGTTTCCCGATCAGATCGCGACCACCTATCAGACCGGTATCGTTTACAAGCTTCGCGCCAATCTGTCTGCCTACGCCAACTACAGCTCGTCGTTTGTTCCGCAGGGCACCGGCGCCACCATCGTGGATATAAACGGCCTCCCGCTCGATCCGCAGCGGGGCGATGGGAAAGAACTCGGCTTCAAAGCCTCCTTCCTCGAAGACCGTCTGACGTTCACCACCGGCGCCTACGACATCGTCCGCAGCAACGTCCCCCGCACTGCACGTGACGTCAACGGCACCGCCCTCAACATTCCCGGCACCGTCGCCGGCACCACGCGCAACTACAGCAACCTCGCCGACGTGCGTTCGCGCGGTATCGAGTTCGACGGCAGCTGGCGTTTCACCGAGGGCTCGGCCGCGGGCTTCGCCGCCTCCTATAACAAGATCGTCTACACCAAAGTGCCTAACGCCACCGAGCAGTTCCTCCTCGGCGTGCCGCCCGACAATTCCCCGCGTTGGAACGTCAGCACCTACTCGACCTACCGTGCGCGCGAAGGCTCGTTCAAAGGCCTCGGCCTCCGTATCGGCGTGCGCTACCTAGGCCGCTCCCTCGTTAGCAACGGCACCTCCAGCATCTACGGCGACAGCGGCCTGAAGGGGGCGCCCGTCACGATCGGAGGCACTCGCTACGACACTTATTTCTTCACGCAACCCGCCTACATCGTTGTCGAGGGTGGCCTGAGCTACGCGTGGAAACCCGCCGGCGGCCGCTACGCCCACAGCGTGGGCCTCGACGCCCGCAACCTCCTCGACAAAAAATATCTGAAGGGCCAGCGCCAAGGCGATCCAGCCGCGATCAATCTGAGCTACGAAATCAAACACTGAGTATTCTCTGCGTTTACGCACACCCAGGAGCCCCCTCCGGGGTTTTAGTCCCGGCTTTAGCTAAACTCTGTTACACTCGGCGCACTCGCAGGCGCTAGCAACCATGAGCCCGTAGTTGCCAATCAGCTCGATCCGCGCCCCATTGATGCCCTCCACGTCATGTCCGCCGATCTCTCCGAACTCTACCAGCAGGTCATCCTCGACCACAACCGCCGCCCCCGGAACCGCGGGAAGCTGCCAAACGCCAACCGCGTCGCTCACGGCAACAACCCTTCCTGCGGCGACGAATGCAGCGTGCATCTGCGCCTCGATGGCGACCGTATCGCAGAGATCAGTTTCGATGGTTCCGGTTGCGCCATCTCGCAGGCCAGCGCCTCGCTCATGACGACGCAGCTCAAGGGTAAGACCGGGGGCGAGGCCAAGAAACTTTACGACGAATTCCACCACATCGTCACCACCGGCGAAGCGCCCGCCGAAATCAGCGACCTCGCCGCGTTCGCCGGTGTCCATACTTTCCCAGCTCGCATCAAGTGCGCCACGCTTGGTTGGCACGCAGCTCTTAACGCCTTAAAAGGCGACCCACTTCCGGCCACCACCGAGACGCATAAAGATTAAGTCGTTTTCCTCTTCCGCCGCCCGTACTATGTTCGACCTCGCACGCACCCGCGCTGATTTTCCGATCCTGCACCAACAGGTCAACGGCAAGCCCCTCGTCTACCTCGACAACGGCGCCACGTCGCAAAAACCCCGGTGTGTGATCGACGCTCTGGTCCGCTATTACGAGCGCGACAACTCCAACGTCCACCGCGGCCTGCACGCGCTCTCTATGCGCGCGACCGACGCCTATGAGGGCGCGCGAGCACGCGTAGCTAAATTCATTCACGCTGCCGACCCCGCAGAAATTATTTTCACGCGCGGCACGACCGAGAGCATTAATATTGTCGCGCACAGTTGGGCCCGCACGCACCTCAAATCCGGCGACGTTATCCTCACCACCGAGATGGAGCACCACTCCAACCTAGTACCCTGGCAACAAGCCGCACGAGCCGTCGGCGCCACGGTCCGCTACATCCCTGTGCTCGGCGCCGATGCCGAGGGCGGACTAGATTACGCTACGCTCGATACGTTGCTCACGCCCGCAGTGAAGCTCCTGGCGTTCACCCACATCTCCAATACCTTGGGCACCATAAACGACGCCGCGCGGCTTTGCGCTCGCGCCCGCGCGATCGGTGCCGTCACGGTCATCGACGCCGCTCAATCCATCGGCCACACCCGCATCGATGTGGAGGCCCTCGGTTGCGATTTTCTCGCTTTCTCCGGTCACAAGATGTGCGGCCCCACGGGAATTGGCGTGCTTTACGGTCGGCGCGATTTACTCGATCAGCTCACCCCCGACGAAACTGGCGGAGGTATGGTTGTGAGCGTTACCTATGAGGGCGCCACGTGGAAACCGTCCCCCGAACGTCACGAAGCCGGTACACCCAACATCGCCGATGCCATCGCTCTTGGCGCGGCCTGCGATTACCTCGACGAGATCGGCCGCGACGCCATCGCCGCCCACGATCACCACCTCGCGCAAATTGCGATGGAAAAACTCTCTGTCATACCCGGGATCCGCATCATCGGACCGCGCGCTGGCCAGCCCCGTGGTGGACTCGTGAGCTTCGCCTTCACCGAAGTCCATGCCCACGACGTCGTCACGTTTGCCGATGAAGACGGCCTCGCGCTGCGCGGCGGCCACCACTGCAACCAGCCACTCATGCGCAAGCTCGGCCTCACCAGCACCACGCGCGCGAGTTTTTATCTGTACAACACCGCAGCCGAGATCGACGTGCTCGTCGCGAGCCTACACCGCATCCAAAAATTCTTCGTCGGTTAAACCCCGACGCTTTTCATTTAGCGCGCCCCTTCCGGCTCGCCTCCCACCGCCGTATGCGCTTTGGCTTTTAATCTAGGAAACTCCGTTCACTCCTCGTCACCCTCGCCGCGCTGTGCGTCGGCACCGCCACCCGCGCCGATGAAGGCATGTGGCTCTACTCCGCTCCGCCCCGCGCCCAGATCAAAGCCAAATACGGCTTCGACCTCACCGACGCCTGGCTAGACCACGTGCGCCTCTCCTCGGTGCGCTTCAACAGCGGCGGTTCCGCGTCCTTCGTCTCCGGCGATGGCCTCGTGATCACCAACCACCACGTCGGCGCCGACTCCCTCCAAAAGATGGGCTCCCAAGAGCACAACTATCTCCGCGACGGCTTTTACGCCAAAACCGCCGCCGAAGAAATCAAGTGCAACGACCTTGAAGTAAACGTCCTCCAATCCATCGAAGACGTCACCGCACGTATCAACGCCGCCGTTCCGGCCAACCTCAGCGGAGCCGAAGCTGCCCTCGCCCGCCGTAAGATCATCGCCGAAGTCGAAAAAGAATCTCGCGATAAAACCGGCCTCCGTAGCGACGTCGTAACCCTCTACCAAGGCGGCGCGTATCACCTCTACCGCTTCAAACGCTACACCGACATTCGTCTCGTCTTCGCCCCTGAAGCCCAAATCGCCTTCTACGGCGGCGACCCTGACAATTTCGAATTCCCCCGCTACGACCTCGATATCTGCTTTTTCCGCGTCTACGAAAACAACCAACCCGTTCAATCTACACATTACCTAAAATGGTCCGCCCGCGGCGCCGCGGATAACGAACTCGTCTTCGTGTCAGGCCACCCCGGCCGCACCAGCCGCCTGCTCACCACCCCCGAGCTCACCTACCTCCGCGACAACCAATTCCCCGACCAACTCGCCACCCTTAAACGTCGTGAAGTCCTCCTCAGTTCCTGGAGCGGCCGCAGTCAAGAAAACGCCCGCCGCGCCCGCGAAGATCTTTTTGGGATTCAAAACTCCCGCAAAGTCCGCGACGGCGGTCTTGCCGCTCTCCAAGACCCCACCTTCTTCGGCGCCAAAGTCGCCGCTGAAAAAGCCCTCAAACAAAAACTCGCCGATTCGCCGAATGGCGCCGAAGCCCTCGCAGCATTTGAGCGCATCGTTGCCGCGCAAAAGAGCATCGCCCTCATCGCCAACCGCCAACGCCTCCTCGAGGGCGCCGGCGGCTTCAACGCCGATTCTTTCAGCCTCGCCCGCCGCCTCCTCCGCGCCGGTGACGAACGCCCCAAGCCCAACGGCGAACGCCTCGCCGAATTCGCCGAAGCCCGCCGCGAATCCTTCGAGCTCATGCTTTTCACCGACAAACCCATCTACGCCGATTACGAAATCCTCTCCCTTGCCGATTCCCTCACCTACCTCTCGGCTAACCTCGGCGCCGAGGACCCCCTCGTGATCGCCGTTCTCGCCGGCCAATCCCCCCGCGCCCGCGCCGCCGAACTCATTAACTCGACCCGAGTCCGCGACGTCGCCTTCCGCAAAAAACTCTACACCGGCGGAGCCGCCGCCATCGCCGCGGCCCATGACCCCATGATCGAAGTCGCCCGTCTCATCGACACCGAAGCCCGCGCCCTGCGCAAAATCGTCGAGGCTCAGACCGAGATTAAACAACAAGCCCAAGCCCTCATCGGCAAAGCTCGCTTCGCCCTTGAAGGCGCCAACACCTACCCGGACGCCACCTTCACTCTGCGCCTCAGCTACGGCACCGTGAAAGGCTACGAAGAAAACGGCGCCCCCGTCGCCGCCATGACGACCTTTGCCGGCCTCTACGCCCGCAGCGCCGAGCAAGACAACAAATCTCCCTTCGACCTCCCGCCGCGCTGGGTCGCGAAAAAACCCGCCCTCGATCTCAACGTGCCCTTCAATTTCGTTAGCACCAACGACATCATTGGCGGCAACTCCGGCAGCCCGATCGTGAACCAAAAAGCCGAATTCGTCGGCATCATCTTCGACGGGAACATCCAGTCGCTGTCCGCCGACTTTGGCTACGACGACAAACAATCCCGCGCCCTGAGCGTACACAGCGCCGGCATTTTGGAAGCGTTGAAAAAAGTCTACGAAGTCCCCACCCTAGTTTCCGAGCTAACCCAAGGCCACCGCTGATCAAGCCGAACAGTTCATTCTTTTGCTCTGAAGGGCCGGTCTCAAAGCCGGCCCTTTTTCATGCCCCACTCCAGCGCTCGGCCTCTCATTCGGCTTGAGTCATTTACTTCCTTTTTGCTGCCTGCTTCTTTTTTGACGCTACGTTAGAACGTCATCGCGCTCAACGTTCCCGCGACCCCACACATCAGAACGATCCAGCCGAGGCCAACGCGGCCCCATTGTAACCCCACTCCCGCCGCGACCCCCAAGCCCAAGACCCAGAAATCAAAGCTTTCGAGCAAGCCCCTCGGCCAGAGAGCGTGCCACGCAAACCAACCCGCCAGCTGTGCGATGATGCCGACCACCGCCGCCGTCACCGCCGCCAAGGCCCCGCGCCAGAGCGCCCACCTCCGACACCGCTCCACGTACGGCGCGCCCAAAAGAATAAATAAAAATGTCGGCACGAAGGTCACCCACGTTGTTATCGCTGCACCCCACGTCGCCGCAGCCAAGGGCGACAGCCCGCCAGGTTGAGCCCAGCCCGCGAGGAAACCGACGTGTTGTAGCACCAAAATCAACGGTCCCGGCGTCGTCTCCGCGAGCGCCAACCCATCCACCATCTGCGCCGGAGTGATCCAATAATACTGCTCCACCGCCTGTTGCCCCACGTAAGGTAATACAGCGTACGCCCCACCAAAAGTCACCACCGCCGCTTTGCTAAAAAACCAACCGAGCTGCGCGAAAAGTTTATCCCCGTCTAGCAGCCACGCCGTAGCTAGGATCGGTGCAAACCACAACGCCAAACCTATGCAGGCGATCCACACCGTCTCGCGTAACGTGCGCGTTTGCGTCGCTGCATTTGCCACCGCCGCCTCGCTCGCAATCGAGGTCGCGGTTGGCCCGAACGCATCCGGCCAACGTCGCACGCCGAAAAATCCTATCGCTAGCGCGCCCGCCACAACCACCGGAAAAGGCGCCATTCCCAATGCGAGCACCGTGCCCGCCGTCACCGCGATCGCCCACGCGATCGGCGTTTTCAGGGACTTGCGCCCGAGTCGCACGACAGCCACCGCAAGAATCGCCAACACCGCCGCCTTCAATCCGTGCAGCACGCCCATCACCTGCGGCACAGCACCGAAGCTAACGTAAATCCAACTTAAGCCCCACATCGCCAGCGCACCCGGTAACACAAACAAAACGCCCGCCACCAAGCCCCCACGCACGCCATGCAAGAGCCACCCGCAATAGGTCGCAAGTTGCGTCGCCTCCGGACCAGGTAAGAGCATGCAAAAATTCAACGCGTGTAAAAACCGCGACTCCTCAACCCATTTTTTTTGCTCCACGAGTTCACGATGCATTAACGCAATCTGCCCCGCCGGTCCGCCAAAGCTGAGTAGGCCTAGCTTGAGCCAAAACTTCACCGCCATGCGAAACGTGGGCTGGACTACCATAACTCCACCACATGTCGGCCGGGCCTACGCGCAAAGTAAAAAATGGCCGCCACGAATTAAATTCACCTTAGCGGCACACCCAGCTCTCAACTGACCCGACCGTCCACCATCCCGGATTGCCGCGAGAAGTTTTGATCTCCACGTTAACTAACTTTCACCCATGCGCCTAGCTCGATTTATTCTTCGCTGCCTGTTCATCACGCTCATCTCGTTGCCGCTCTCTGCCGAAACCTACGACCTGATCATACGCAACGCCTCACTCATCGATGGTACCGGATCACCCGCTCGAGCTGGTGATCTCGCGATCCGTGCTGGCCGTATCGCGGCCATCGGACAGCTCACCGCTGGCTCCACTGCTCCTACCGAAATCAACGCCGCGGGTCAAAGCGTAGCCCCCGGCTTCATCGACGTCCACACGCACTGTGAAGACGTCAACGATCTTCCCACGGCGGAAAATTTCCTACGCATGGGCGTAACCACCATCGTCACGGGCAATTGTGGTGGTTCCAAGCTCGAGGTGGGCGCGTTCTTGGCCCAAATCGAGCAAACAGGCATCTCACTCAACGTCGCCACACTCATCGGTCACAATACGGTACGCTTTCAAGTCATGGGCGGCAGCTTCATGCGCCCACCCACGCCCGCCGAGTTGGAAAAAATGTGCGCCCTCGTCGAACAAGCAATGAGGGATGGAGCTGTCGGCTTGAGCACAGGACTGATTTATTTACCCGGCTCTTTTGCTAAAACCGATGAAATTGTGGCCCTTGCCAAAGTAGCCGCAGCGCATGGCGGCATTTACGCAAGCCACATGCGCTATGAAAACTCCCGCATCCTCGAAGCCCTCGACGAACTCACCACTGTCGCTCGTGAAGCCAAAATCCCCGCTGAAGTTTCCCACATCAAACTTTCCAGTCCCAACGCATGGGGCCGCGCTGACGAAATCATAGCCTACCTCGACCGCGCGCGCGCAGAGGGTTTAAAAATTACGCAGGACCAATACGCCTACACGGCCTCGAGCACTGGCATCTCCGCGCTCATCGCCGCTGAGTTCCGCGAAGGTGGCGCCGCACGTTACAAAGAGCGCCTCGCCGATCCCTCAATCAAGTCCCAGATGATCGCCGAGATGAAAGACTCCATCACCAAGGGCAAACGCGGCGACTTCACCTATGCTGTCGTCGCCAACTTTAAGCCCGACCCTCGTTTCAACGGCAAAACCATCCCCCAGTGCGCGCAACTCCTCCGCGGTGCGACGACACTAGACGACCAAATCGAGACAATCCTCGACATCGAAGCACGCGGCGGCGCGCAAGGCGTCTTTCACGGCATGAGTGAGCCCGACCTCAAAAAATTTCTCGCGCAACCGCTCACCATGATCGCCTCTGATTCCGGAATACGGAAGTTCGGCGAAGCCGTCCCGCACCCACGCGGCTACGGTAATAACGCCCGTATTCTCGGCCGCTACGTGCGCGACCAACAAGTGATTCCAATCGAAGACGCCGTTCGCAAAATGACCTCGCTACCTGCGCGCACGTTTCGTCTCGGCGAGCGCGGCGAACTTCGCCCAGGCGCCATCGCTGACGTTGTCATCTTTGACCCTGCGACCGTCAATGATCCCTCCACTTATGACGACCCACACCATTACGCGACTGGCTTTAGTGACGTAATCGTTAACGGCGTCCCCGTGATTCGCTCCGGTCAACTCACCCGCGCCCGGCCCGGCCAAGCCGTACGGTTAAACTAATCATTCCTGCTGCAACGCCGTCGGACAATGCCGGCTACCACGTGCCTTTCTTCTCTTTTTTCTTCAAAATTGCTTTAACCTAGACTCGGCTTACTAGACGGGAAAATTTTTGCTCAAAGATTCTGATGTTTTTTAAAATTTCATCCGTTAGCCGCCGATTCTATACGGTGATTTATACAAACGGAGACCCGACATGTTGGGCAGAAGCGGCATTAGATTGGTTTTTTGGCGCCATCATGGTGGTCGCGTGGTCAGGGTTCATCGGCCAAATGCGCCCCACATGGCTCTGGCTTGGTCCCGGACTGCTAATCGCCGCGTGGTCTGGTGCGGATAAAATTTTGCGCGGGCAACAAACATCAGCTCGCGCGTCCTACACGCTTGCGGCCATCACAGTGGCAACCAGCGCAATGTTACCGGCGTGGCCAGGCGTGACAACGCAGGTAATGCAGGCGTTTGTGATCGCGATGGCGTTGCTGGCAACGCGTGTAGCCCGCATGCCTGCGCGGTTGGCCAACGGGCCCAAGCCCAGCAGGGAAGAAAAAACACGAGTAATCCTCTTGATGGTGGTCGTACTGACGACGTGGTGGGCGTATTTCACACCACAAATTGTGGGCGTAGTCGATGAACGATGGTATGGCGACCTCATGGAAGATTTTCTCACCCAGACAAGGAACGGCATTTTCCGGTCTTCGTCGGTCAGGGTGAATTTGCCTGGAACGGAAATTCCCATCCCTTCCGGAGTGCACCCTGGCACCATAATTTTGGTGCGTTGCTCGACATTATCACACTACGCCAATTCACACCGTTGGCAGTGCAACATCTAGTTTTGATCGCAAGCGTTTTGGCCGCGGTAGTGGTGATTTATGTGGGACTGAGGCGTTTGCGGCCAGACTGGCCTTGGTTCGCTTGGTTGATCGCGTTTTTCTACGCGACATGTCCAGCGCTCACGATGCCACAAATCCAACACGACATGTACATGACGACGGCGGCGATGCCGATCGTGGCACTCGTCGTCATATCGCTTGGTTTTGCGTTGGAAAAGCGGACATGGCGCGCGTGGATTTGGCTTGGGGCGGGACTGGGCGCAGTGTGGTTTTGCCACCCGCCAGTCGCGTTTTTAACAAGTGCGGGCGCAGCGCTAGTCATTTTATTTTGGATTCTGATGCGGCCGTTAGACCTGCGCACCATCAGCCAGTTGGCAGCAACCGGACTTGTGGGTGCCGCGGTAAGTGCAGGCTATTTTATTTCAATTGGAGAATTTTCTAATCTACGTGGCGGCTTAACCGATCCACTAGCTAATGTCGTGGTACCCGGAGCGGCACTCGCTGGTATCGTACTAGGCTTATCGGGATGCTATCGATATCGGCAGCCCGTAGCTTGGGGTCTGGCTGCTTCTGGGGTAGTGGTGGGAGTCGAGGCGTTAGCGTTTTTCTGCCCTGCGATTCTAATTCCGGTGATCGTATTTATCGCCATCAGCGCTACGCTGTTAGCGCTGGCTCATTTTATACCAGCTTTAGGCCTGAAGCCATTCCCGGAATTGATGATGATGGGTTCGGCACTCGGTGTGGGAATATTTTTTGGCCTGAATTTGCCCGCATTCCCCAAGGTGGATCCTTATTTAGAAGGCCTGCGCGGCGGTTATAAATCGCTTTGGCTTTCTTTGCATCTTAAAGGCAACGATCAACTAGGGTATGCAGTGGCTGCAGGACTCGTGTTGTCATTGATCGCGCTTTTGCGCCGACCGCACCCGGCCGCGCAGGCGTTTTTAGCTGCGACCATGGGGATGATGATCGCGTTGGCGCCAGTGCCAGGATTTTGCCGGCTGCTTTGGTATAACACACCACAGGAAATCACAGATGTTATCGGATTCGCCTATTTTTTACGATTTATGCCGGTGACAGCACCGTTTGCATTAGTAGCAATTTTTCTCGCGCTGAACCGAAATTCAACAGGACGAACCTGTCGTTGGCCCGCGATGGCGTTGATCGGATTTATACCTTGGGCAGCGTGGGAAAATAGTTCCGTTATCGGGAGGTCATGGCAATTTCGCGAGTCGTCGGCACTCACCGAAAAACACCTGATCTCAGAAAATCGTCCACTCTCCCGTTTTCACTACGATCTATTACCGTATTCAAATTATCACAACAACGGCGTGGCAGATTTTCGTATAGAAACGCGAATATGGTGGAAAAAACCGGGCCCCAACAATCGTCAAGGGCCAGACGAAATTGCGGCCGTGATGGCCCACGCCCAAAACGCGACGTGGATCGAGCCAAGTGTGAACCAAGATCCAAATTATCCCTCATGGCTCTATCTAACACCCAAATTAATACTGGCTCCAGGTGAGCGAAAACTTGTCACATTTGAATGGGCCACAGAAGGGGCTCCAGGCTGGTTGATCGCACGTGGCCATAATCTGTACCGAGAATACATTCTACCGGAAGCGGGCGGACGGCTGGGTTTCGGCAATCAGATTGCTCATCATCACACGTTGTCATTTTGGAATTCGGGCTCAAAGCCGGAAACGATCGAACTGGTACTGAAGCGCGAGGGAGCCACAGCCAACATGCCTTTAAAAACCGGTGAGCAGCTCTTGCGCCTACGCGTCGTTGAATATCAACCGTCAGTCGCGCCTATCGAAGTGCTAAGTCTACAACCACTAAAACTACGGGTGCGCGCAGAGCACGCGGGGACGATAGAAACTTTTCGAGCCTGGCAACCGGGTTATCGCGTCAGCGTCGATGCGCAGCCAGTGGGCGCGTTTCGCTCCCCTAATGGATTAGTGGCGTTTCAGGTCCCAGCGGGCTCGCACTTGGCTGACGTACGGTTTCGTGGTACCCCTCAATTGCGCGTCGCCGCGAATTGGAGCCTTTTAATGGGGGGGTTATTCTTCGCTGCGGTCTTAGTCGAGGGCGTGAGCTTGTCCCGACGTTCCTGAGATTCCACAGTAAACCTGAGTGGCACCTTAACACTTCAAGCGGAAAGTGTGGCTTTTTGCGTAATTCAAACTCGAGGGCGAGGCGCTTTATCTACATTCGTATTAACGCTTTAATTTCAGCAGCCGCTCACCTGCAGCATGGAGCGTCGCTGGTTTTTTAGCAAAATTAAGTCGCACATAGCGATTTTCGCCATTCGCAAAAAAACTCGATCCTGGCACGGGAGCGACGCCGATCTCCTTTGTCATCCAGTGAGCGAACTCCACGTCACTCGAATAACCGAATGGTGAAATATCAAGCATCACAAAGTACGCCCCTTCAGGCCGTGTGTAGCTCAAGCCGGTCTGATCGAGATAACTCAGCAACACATCGCGCGAGGCCGCATACTCCGCCGTCAATCCATCATAGTAACTTCTCGGAAAATTCAGCGCCGTTACCACCGCGTGTTGTAACGGTGCTGCCGCGCCCACCGTCAAAAAGTCATGCACCTTACGCGCTTGGGCAATCACACTTGGGGCCGCATGGAGATAACCTAGCCGCCAGCCCGTGATCGAGAACGTCTTTGATAAGGACGAACACATGAGCGTACGCTGAGCCATGCCGGGCAACGTCGAGAAATACGTGTGCCGGTTGGGAGCGAAGACGATATGCTCGTACACTTCATCCGTGAGAACCCACGCATCAAATTCCTCGGCAAGCTCTGCGATCTGTAAAAGCTCCTCACGCGTAAAAACCCGACCGCACGGATTCGATGGATTGCATAATACAAACGCTTTCAATCCGCTCGCAAATGCTCGGCGCAGCTCAGCCGGATCAAAGCGATAATGAGGCGGATGCAGCGGCACATGCACAGGCTGCGCGCCGGAGAGAATCGCGTCGGCATTGTAGTTTTCGTAAAATGGAGAGAACATCCCAACCTTATCGCCCGGATCACAGACGGACATGAACGCGGCCATCATTGCCTCCGTCGCACCACAGGTCACCACGAGCTCGCGGTCAGCATCCACCGGCCGCCCGGTGAACCGCGCGATCTTCGCGCCGAGCGCCGCGCGTAATTCAGGCGCACCCCATGTCACGGCGTATTGGTGTCGCCCGGCATCCATCGCATCTTTGCCCGCCTGCACCAGCGCGGCCGGCGGATCCCAATCAGGAAAGCCTTGCGAGAGATTGATCGCGCCGTGTCGAACGGCGACGCGTGACATCTCGCGAATGAGCGACTCGGTGAAACCGGCAGTGCGTTGCGAGGTGCGGGGCATGGGGGAAATATCAGGCTAAAAAGCGCGTCGATATCAAGCGCCACGCCGGCAGACCGGCGTGATCACGGAATTTTCAACGTCATACCTTCCTTGAGCGGCGTACCCGCACCGGCCGGCAGCACATCGCGGTTGGCCTCGATTAGCGCTTGGACTCGCGCATTGGTGGCAGCGCCATAATATTTTTTCGCAATAGCGTAGAGTGAATCTTTCGCCGCGACCGTGTGCCGCCGACCACCGGTTGGGCTTGGAGCCGAAGCCTTACTGCGCGCACCGACTAAATTAGAGGGAGTTTGAATATCAGCGCTGGGCTCAGGCTCACGATTGGCGATGGGTGCAAGCGTGATAGCCGAGGTTTCATCCGCTGCCGCAGGCGCAGGCAGGCGCGCCTCAATGCTTTCAGCGGTGGCGCCACGAGGAACTGAACCGAGACTCGAGGGCGTGCTACCGCTGATACCGCGCAAAATAGAGAGTTCATTGCGCAGCTGTTCATTTTCACGCTCGAGACGTTCACGTTGGTCAAAACCGTCGAGCCGAACCTCTCGTGAGTCCAGTGGCTGATTGGGTAGCGTACGTCCAAAATCACGTTTAGCTGCCTCGATTTGTTGGCGCACGAGTGGGGCCTGACGAGAGTTGGGTTGTTGTTCGAGGTACTTGCGAAAATGATAAATGGCCGCGATCGGGTCTTTGATATGCTGCTTATAAATGAGGCCTGCCTCGAGATGCGACTCGGGCGAGGCCTCGCCGCGCCTGGCAATGACGCGTAGAAACGTCGACAGCGCTTCCTGGGGGCGGCCCTGTTTTACCAGCTGCTGGCCTTCGCGGTAGGATGCGTCATCCGTCTCCGCGCTTAAGCCCAAGCTCTCACCGGGACCGCAACCCGCGCCCACCAGCCCAAAGGCTAGCACCATTATAGCGGAGAGAATTTTTAAAAACTTGGACATCGGAAACTGTGAAAGGGATTGAATGCAAATAAGCCTCCCCTAAGTTCCAGTCTCCGCCCTCGCGGTTCAAATCATAAATGGCCATCGCACCGAAATCTGCCCTCGCCCGCGCCCGACGCTGCTTTCGTATCGAAGGCGAGGCTCTCACCGCCACCGCCCGCAGCTTAGACCGGGAATTTGTCGCCACCGCTCGCGCCGTCGAATCAACGGCAGCTAGCTGTGGAAAATTGATCTTCAGCGGCGTCGGTAAATCCGCCCACATCGCCCAAAAAATTGCAGCGACCTTCAATAGCACTGGCGTCGCCTCCTGTTTTCTCGACGCCACGCAGGCGCTCCACGGTGATTTCGGGCTGTGCGCCGAGGGCGATCTAGCGATTCTCCTGAGTAACAGCGGCCAATCCGAAGAAATCCTGCGCCTGATCCCGCTTTTGAAACGTTTCGGTCTACGTGTCGTCGCGTTTACCTCGCAAAGCGATTCCGACCTCGCCCGCGCCGCAGACTACCGCCTTCTCTACCACGTTCCCCGTGAGGCCTGTCCGCTAAAACTCGCCCCCACGGCAAGCACCACCGCCGCCCTCGCGCTCGGTGACGCACTCGCAATGGTTATTCTAGAAGCCCGCGGCCTCACCCGCGAGGACTTCGCACGCTTCCATCCAGCGGGCAACCTCGGTCGCGTGCTGCTTTTGCGCGTGCGCGATATCATGCGCACCGACGAGCGCCTGCCGATCGCAGCGGACACCGTCACACTCCAAGAGGCGATTCTCGCGATGACCAAGGCCAAGAGCGGCAGTATCGCCCTGATCGCAAAAAAAACGGGACGCCTTACCGGCATTCTCACCGACGGCGATTTTCGTCGCAGCGCACTCACCGGGCCCGATTTTCTAGACCGCCCCGTGGCGGCATTCATGACGCGCAAACCCAAGACTATATCCGCCGAAGCACTCGGCGTGGACGCGCTTCGTCTCTTCGAGGCCCACAAGATCGACGATCTCATCGTCGTCGATAACCAAGGCCGACCCGTAGGCCTGATCGACGGACAAGATTTGCCTAAATTAAAAATTGTGTGAAGCCCCCTATCCGCATCGCCATCGTTGGCCTCGGCGGATTCGCCGGATCACACCACAATACCGTCGCGCGGCTCGAGGAACGCGGCCACGCCAAACTTATTTGCACCTGCGATCCGCGAGCCGATGCGTTCACCAAAGAACGTGAAACTCTTAGCTTCACAGCTCGAGGCGTGAAGGTCTTTGCCGACTACCGCACTATGCTCGCGGCTTGTTCGAGCAACCTCGATCTCGTCGTCATTCCCACGCCGATTAATCTCCATGCCGAGATGCACGCGGCGGTCACAGCCCTCGGCCTGCCTGTTTATCTAGAGAAACCGCCCACGCTCGATCATGCCGAGCTCGAGCGAATGATCTCCGCAGATACGCAAGCAACCAAAGCCTCGCTGGTCGGCTTTAACTTTATTGTCGAGAAACCGCGTCTCGCGTTAAAAGAACGCCTGCTGGCGGGTGAGTTCGGCGCGCTACGAAGCACAACGCTGAGCGCTCTATGGCCGCGACCCGCGAGTTATTTCCAGCGCAACGACTGGGCTGGTCGCCTCATGATGGCGGATCGACCCGTACTCGATTCATGTTTCGGCAACGCCATGGCGCACTTTGTCCACAACGTATTGTTCTGGGCCGGACCACACTTACTACACAGTTGGGCGCAACTCGCCACCGTGCGCGCCGAACTTTATCGCGCCCATGCCATTGAGGGAGCAGATACGTTTTTCGTCGAGGCTACGACCACTACTGGCGTCAACCTGCGCTTCGCCCTATCGCACGCCTGCGCAGGAACTGCCTCGCATAATGAAACGCTCCTATGCGAGCGCGCCACGCTTCACTACGCGGTGGGCCGCCAGATTGAGATTCGCTGGCACGACGGCCGCATCGAGCGAAGCACGCCCGAGCCGTTCGATGGCCTCGAATGCAACCACCTCGATTATTACCGCTACCTTCGAGGTGAAACGTCGCGACCTGCCACATCACTCGTCGACTCTCGCCCCTTCGTCGTACTCAACGATCTCGCGCATGTCTCCAGTCGCATCATCTCGCCGTTACCCGCTAGCCTCATCTCAGGCGTGCGCGATGAAAAAGAACAAAAAGATTACCTTAACGTCACTGGTATGAACACAGCCTGCGATGCATTTCTCACGCACGGTATATGGCCTAGCGCCCAGGGTTGGAACCACCCTGGTAGCGAAATAACAACATTAGCCGATCTTCCGCGCTTCGAAGCCACCGTCCGCATGATGGCCACCCCGTAAGGTCGGTTAAAGCCAACCCCACGCGGCCCTAATTTCTGCGGAGAAAGTGGCTCATAATTCGCCACCCGCTTTACTCCCTAAGTTCCTAACGCCAAGTTAAGCCTATGCCTACGCCTGCCTTCGTTTATCAAGATCCGCTGCCCCTCGGCCCAGACGACACCGTTTACCGCCTACTCACTAAAGAAGGTGTGAGTACCACAATCTTCGAAGGCAGAGAAATCCTCAAAGTCGAACCTGAGACGCTCTCCTATCTCGCGCAGCACGCATTTCACGACACGTCGTTTTTCCTCCGTTCTAAACACGTCGCCCAAGTTGCCGCGATCCTCGACGACCCAGCAGCTAGTGCCAACGACCGCTACGTCGCCCTTACCCTACTCAAAAATGCTGAGATCGCCGCCCGCGGTATACTACCGATGTGCCAAGACACCGGCACCGCCACCATCCTCGGTAAAAAAGGCCAACAAGTTTGGACCGGCGCCAATGACGCAGAGTGGCTCAGCCGTGGAGTCTACGATTGCTACACCAAGGAAAATCTTCGCTACTCTCAAGTGGCACCGATCGATCTTTGGAAAGAGGTCAACACTGGGACCAATCTCCCCGCCCAAATCGACCTCTACGCCACCGAAGGCGCGAAGTACGAATTTCTTTTCGTCGCTAAAGGAGGCGGCTCCGCCAACAAAATGTTTCTCTACCAAGAAACCAAGGCGCTGCTCAACCCAAAGAGCCTCGAAAAATTCGTCACCGACAAACTCCAATACCTCGGCACGAGCGCCTGCCCACCCTACCACCTTGTCTTCGTGCTTGGTGGCACCAGCGCAGAAGCGTGCCTAAAAACGCTCAAGCTCGCGTCCGCAAAATACCTCGACGCACTTCCCACCTCAGGCAACGAACACGGCCGTGCCTTCCGCGACCTCGAGTGGGAAAAGAAAATCTTAGAGATCGCTCAAAATAGTAAAATAGGCGCCCAATTCGGAGGTAAGTATTTTGCCCTCGATGTCCGCGTCGTACGGCTGCCGCGCCACGGCGCCAGCTGCCCTGTCGGCATGGGCGTTTCGTGCAGTGCCGACCGTAACATCAAAGCCAAGATCACCAAAGACGGCGTCTTCCTCGAGGCAATGGAAACCAACCCAGGCCAATTCATCCCCGAAGCCGATCGAAAATTCAAAGACGACAACATCGTCAAAATCGATCTCCGCCGACCAATGGCTGAGATTCTGGTAGAGCTCTCCAAATATCCCGTCACCACCCGCGTATCGCTTAGCGGCCCGATGATCGTGGCCCGCGATAGCGCCCACGCAAAACTCCAAGAGCGCATCGACGCCGGCCTCGGCCTGCCCGACTACGTTAAGGATCATCCTATCTACTACGCCGGCCCCGCCAAGACCCCAACCGGTTTCGCCTCAGGCTCCTTCGGCCCCACCACCGCCGGCCGCATGGATAGTTATGTCAGCAACTTCCAATCCCTCGGCGGCTCGATGATCATGCTCGCCAAAGGCAACCGCAGCCAAGCCGTCACCAAATCCTGCAAAGCCAATGGCGGATTTTACCTCGGTAGCATCGGAGGCCCCGCCGCAATCTTAGCGCAGGATAACATCAAAAAGGTCGAAGTCCTCGAGTACCCAGAGCTCGGAATGGAAGCGATATGGAAGATCGAAGTGGAGGACTTTCCCGCCTTCATCCTCGTCGACGACAAGGGCAACGACTTCTTCGTCAACAATTGCGGCATCTGCGTCCCAGGATAAGACGACGCATTCAGCCCAGCACCGTTACAATCACCGTACGCTCATGCGGTGCCCTACGGTGTTCCCACAAAAAAATCCCCTGCCACGTCCCCATCTGTAATCGGCCCTCGGCAAACGGTACGCTCTCACTCGTGCGCGTGAGAGCCATTTTTATGTGAGAGGGCATATCGTCGGGGCCTTCTAGCGTGTGCTCGAATTCTGGATCGTTCACAGGCACAAGGCGATCGAGCCACGCGACGAGGTCGCGCCGCGCCGAGGGATCGGCGTTTTACATGATTACCAAACTCGCACTCGTATGCTGACAAAAAATGGTCACCACGCCTCGAGCCATCCCGCTACGTCTTAGTACGCCTGCGACCTGATCAGTAAATTCATGCATACCCGCTCCGCATGCCCGCAACGTAAGCATCTCTTGAAAAACAGCCATGCCCTGAGCCAATCGCCTCACGCGTCACACTCAAGCCCAGCCACAACCTCGTTATTACCAACGCAGAAAAAATGACCCCCTTAAAACTTAACCATCAAACGATCACCGCCAAGACCAAGTCGGCTGTTGACTGATTCGTAAAGACGTTCGTCGGAAATCCGACTGGCCAAGCGCTCGCTGCTACGCGGGGTGATGGGTTTAGAATTGGCCACGACCGGCAACGCTGTGCCAAGATAACGAGCACGACGCACATCCGCCGGCGCCTTCATCTGTGCGAGTGGATCTACCACGGGAGTGCGGGCTGGCATCACACGCGATTCAAAACCGCGCATAGCAGGATTAAGGAGCGGACGACCACCGAAGGTATTATCATCAGATTGGGCAGCAGCGAAATTTTCCGCAATGGACCGAGCCGAAGGAGTTGCGCCGGCTACCTTTGCGGTGCCGCCACCGCTAAGAGCCGTGATCGCTGTGCCACGCTCGGCGGTGTCTGAATTGATGAAATTATTTTCCGACGACGCGTTTACTTCGCTATCTTCGGTCACCGCCATTTCAGAGGCGCTAATAACCGGAAAACTAACGACCGTAGCAGGTGCCGCTACCGAGGCTCCGGCATTAGCTCGGAAATTGTTTTGAGCTCCTTGATCCACGAACCCGGGCATCACGACACCACTGACACCAGCGTTCTGGCTTTGATATTCCCGCACGCTCAAAAAAGTAAGTGCCAACACTGCCGTAGCCCCAAGCGGTAAATGATAACGTGAAAGTCCCGCGATTGCTCTGGCGGGCAAGGTCTGCCACCAAGGACGTTTTGTGACGAGGGCCGCCAGTTGCTTGGCGCGCAACTCGCGTTCAAATTGAGCCCAAAATTCCGGCGCTGGGCGCTCAGCCCGCTTCAAACGCAGCAAATCCTCAAGGCTGACAGATTTTTGGTGATCAGACTTCATTGGCGCAGATAGGGCTGGAGCTCAGCTTGTAAGAGTTGTTTCGCATAGTGCAGCCGCGAGCGCACGGTTCCCACGGAGGAATCCATGATCTCGGCGATCTCTTGGTGGCTCAGGCCCTCGATTTCAAATAAAGTAACCACGGTACGATGGTTGATAGACAATTTTTGCATCGCTTCGTTCAATTTTTCCTGAAGTTCGCGCACGTAAGTATCTTTTTCAGCTCCACTCGTGTCCGTGAGCGCTGCGATGATTTCACGGGAAACGGGTTCATCGGAGTCAATCTGTTGTAGGCTAAAGAACGAGCGGAGGCGGTATTTACGCAGATGACTAAGAGCCGTATTAACCGCGATTCGATACAACCACGTGAAAAAAGAGGACTGTCCGCTAAAACGATGGATCGATTGAAAAGTCTTAATAAAAGCGTCTTGCGTGAGATCAGCTGCATCCTCGCGGTTCGAGGTCATGTTATAAATAATACCGAGCACGCGCTCGCGGTATTTGAGAATCAACTCATCAAAGGCCGCCACGTCACCGGCTTGCACGCGATGGACAATGGCCATGTCGGCATCGGCCTCGAGCACTCGCTCCGGCGAGGCAACGAGGGTTTTGCCGATGACCTTGGTGGCGTGCATAGCGAAATTAGCAAACCCGAGCCCGTCACCAGGGCAAATGTAAAGTTATTCGCCCATCGTAGTAACAAAAAATACAGGTCTTTAACCCGCACTCAAACTGGCAGTCAGCGTGTAAAGTGACCCAAAGGACCAAAATAGGTGTGCTAGGTTCCCATTCGCGTCGGCTAAACATTTTTTTCTTTAGTCGAATGCCGTCGATAAAGTCTCTAAGCATAGTCCTTCAAAACCCGCCATGGCGCTTCCCAGTAATTCCTCTTCCCGGTCTGAATCCGGCCCAATCGTTCCTCCGCCTCGCGTGGCAGATCTCGAGATCAAAGACGCTCAGCTGATTTTCAGCGCCGTCTGGTCCGATCTTCAAGCGGAGTTCGGTCGCGAAAATCTGCGCTTCCCAAAAGAATTCATCCTCCTCGGAGGCGCCCCGGGCGCCGGCAAAGGCACCAACACCCGCTTCATCGCCCAAGCCCGCGGCCTGACCTGTGAGCCGGTCGTAATCAGCGCCTTGCTCGACACGCCTGAAGCCAAAAGGCTTAAGGATGGTGGCAACATGGTCGGGGATCGCGAGGTAATCGGGTTGCTCCTGCGCCGTTTATTGCGCGAGGAATTTCGCGACGGCGTCATTCTCGATGGTTTTCCGCGCACCAAGGTCCAGGTCGAGTGCTTAAAATTGCTCGTGGATAAGATGCATATGTTGCGCCGCGATTTTTACTCAACGCAGCTAAGCATCCATTTTCGCCAACCCACGATTCATATCATGGTATTGTTTGTGGACGAGAAGACCTCGGTGGAGCGCCAGCTTTTCCGCGGTCGCGAAGTCAAAGCGCACAACGAAGAAGTCCGCCGCACCGGAGTGGGTGAATTACTGGAAGAACGCGCTACCGATTTTGACCAGGCGCTGGCCCAACGACGTTATCGCGTGTTTAAAGAACAGACGTGGGACGCGCTCCAAGAACTGAAAGAGATTTTCCACTACCATTTCGTGAATGCGCAGGGCTCGGTCACTGAGGTGGAGCGCAACATCCAGCACGAACTCGAATACCAGAGCACGCTCGAGCTCGACCCACGTACAGTGGACCGATTGCGCGCGATTCCAGTTGCGAGCGAGATCATCATTCATGCCCGCCAAGAACTCGTACGCCGCCTCGATGGCTACGAATTGGAACACGCCGAACTCTTCGGTCGAGTGGCGGCCTTCATCGAAAAAAAGATGATGCCGATCGTACTACGTCACGCGATCTCAGGGGTCGCGTTGGTCAACGCCGAGGATCCATGCCTCGAAGATCCGATCGCGCTGGCGATGTTGATCGATATTTTTTCCGAGCGCGGCTACCACGCGGCAGTGGATCTGCACCGTATCGAGATTCCCGAACACTTCGACCTCAAGACCGGTCAAATCAAATGCCGGTTGAAAAAAGTGTACCGCATTCAAGTTCGATTTCCGGGCTCAGAAATCCGCCGCGGCTAGGACACGCTCCCGTCAAGCGTGTCCGAGGCGACACAAGCCAGCCGCATCACTCGTAGCGCAGCGCCTCGATTGGATCGAGCGCCGCAGCTTTCCATGCGGGGTAAAAACCGAAGCCTACGCCGATTCCGCAGCACACTAGCAAACCCGCGAGCGCCCAGCCCCAGGGGAAAACCACCGAAGCGCTAAGCAGCAAAGCAAGGCCATTGCCTGCTCCTACCCCCAGCAAGATACCGACCAAGCCACCCGCGACCGAGATTGCGACCGATTCGATAAGAAATTGCGTAAGGATACTAATTTTTCGTGCACCGATGGATTTACGGATACCGATCTCCTTCGTGCGCTCGGTCACACTAACAAGCATGATGTTCATGATACCGACTCCCGCAGCGAGGAGTGCGATCGCGCTGATCACAAAAGCGCCAGCACTGATCGCGTCGGCTACTTTGGCGAAGGCGGCGATGAGCGAATCGTTGGAGTAAATTTCAAAATCATTTTCCTGTTCAGGACGCAGGCCGCGCACAATGCGCATCGCAGTCACGATTTTATCTAGCGTCTCGTTATAGCGATCCTGTGAAGGCGCTTGGATCGCGATATTGATACTCCGACGAGCGCGGCCAAAATCGATCACGAAGCGCGTAATCGGAATTATCAATATACCGTCCTGAGAATTACCAAAGGAAGAACCACGCTCAGCAAACGTGCCGATCACGGTGTAAGTTTTACCTGAGACTTTAACTAGTTTACCCAAGGGTGTCTCGTTGGGAAAAAGCCGGGAAACAATCGTCTGGCCGATGATGATCACAGGACGGGCTAGTTCGACATCGGCCGGAGTCAGATTGCGACCGATACCGATACTATATTGATTGGCGGTGAGAAAGTGTTCGTTGCTACCACCAAACGTGAGTCCAGGGCTTGTCTTGCGATTTTCGTATGTAGCCTGAACAACACCTTCGTTGTTGAAGACCTTAAGACAGACGACATCGGTGTAACCTTCGATGAGTTGGGCAAAACGGAGCGCGTTGGTGAGAGTGATATCCCGACGATTTTCAAAGCGACGACGATTTGCTCCGTCACTAGAAATACCCATGGGGTTTTTTCCAACTTGTATGATATTGGAACCTAAGAAACTGAGACCGGACTCGACGGACTGCCGCAGCGCGGATACCGCGGTCATCACGCCGATCACAGAAAAAACGCCAATCGTGATGCCAAGCATCGTGAGCGCCGAACGAAGCTTGTTAAGACCCAAAGAGCCGAGGGCCATGCGGAGAATTTCGGTAAATTTCATGCGCGTCTTATTCGTAACGCAGCGCCACCACTGGATCGAGACGGGAGGCGCCCCAGGCTGGCGCAAAACCAGATATGATGCCCGTCAAAATCGATACTGCCATGCTGATAAAAACGAGACTCACCGAGAATTCGACGGGGATGGCCGGAAACGCCGCACCAACCGCCAACACGAGCCCGTAAGTAAGCCCGAGGCCAACGAAGCCTCCGATCAAACAAATCGAAACAGCCTCAATTAGAAATTGTAGTAAAATAGTACGACGACGTGCTCCGAGGGCTTTACGAGTACCTATTTCCTTCGTGCGCTCTTTGACGGAGACAAAAGTAATATTCATGATGCCGATGGCACCGACAAAAAGCGATAGCCCAGTGATAAATAATCCAGCAAGAGCGATCCCTTGCTTAATTGGATCAAGTTGAGCTTTAAATGCTCCTTGTTCGTTGATGTTAAAATTATCTCGCTCTCCGGGAAGTTGAGCACGCACGCGACGCATCGCACCCGTGAGCTCTTCGCGAGCATCAGCCACGCGAGTTTTATCGGTGATTTTAACGCGAATCTCAGCGCCACGTCGCACGCTAAAATATTTTCGAAACGCTTCTAGCGGCAAAATTGCCTGATTATCAAAAGAAAAGAGACCTAGAAAAGAGCCTTGTCTGGCCACAACGCCAATGACCGTAAACGGATGCCCACCAATAATTACGGTCTGATCGATGGATGATCGATTTTGAAAAAGGGCTTCGGCGACGTCGAAGCCTAACACGCAGACCGGTCGACCGCCGGCAGCCTCGGAGTCATTGAAAAGACGGCCTTCAGAAAAATCGGCGCTGATCAGTCGGCCGTAGTCGGCTGTGGTACCAATGGTGAAAACTCCGCTGACTTTATTTTCGCCGGCCTTAACCGAATTACCACGCGTGGAAACGGGCACCGCAACTTCGAGTAGAGAGTTAGGCGTTTGCTCTATAATGCGGTTGAGCTTGTCGGCATCTTCAGGACGGATGGGCGGGCGATTGGCATAGTTCCACCAATCCTCGACGCCACCCCAAGGCCATTTCTGTACGTAAAGAACATCGTCGCCGAGCATCGCGAGGCTGTTGGTAAATCCCGTATCGATCCCACGGATAGCCGTGCCCATGAGCGTGACTGCGACAATGCCAATAATGACCCCGAGCGCGGTTAGGATCGACCGCAACTTGTTGGCTCGTATCTGAGCAAAGGCGATGCGAAAGGACTCGGTAAGCTCGTAGAGAAGACGCTTCATGTCAGCGAGGTGAAACGCGGCTCAATACACCGAGCCGTCACTCTCGATCAACCCGTCGCGCAGCCGAACAATGCGGCGGGCATGGCGAGCGATATCTTCCTCATGCGTGACAACGATCAAGGTGTTGCCCTGCTCGTAGAGTTGCTCGAAGAGAGCCATGATTTCGACACCCGTCTTTGAATCAAGATTACCCGTGGGCTCGTCAGCAAGGATGATCGAAGGCGAATTAACAAGAGCGCGGGCGATAGCAACACGTTGGCGTTGGCCGCCGGAGAGCTCGTTAGGTTTATGGTGAAGGCGGGAACCGAGGCCAACGTTCTCCAAGGCGTGTATCGCGCGGACGCGACGTTCAGCGGGCGAGTAGCCTGCGTAAATTAAAGGCAACTCAACGTTAGCTAGAGCGGTAGAACGCGGAAGTAGATTGAATGTTTGAAAAACAAAGCCGATCTCACGGTTACGAATATCAGCTAGTTCATCATCGATCATGGATGCGACGTTCTTACCGTTGAATTCATAGCGACCAGCGGTGGGCGTATCGAGGCAACCCAGCATGTTCATCAAAGTGGACTTACCGGAGCCGGAAGGGCCCATGATCGCGAGGTATTCGTTGCGGTGAATCTGAACCGAAACACCACGCAAGGCATGAATGGTTTCTTCACCCATTTCGTAGAGCTTAGTGACCCCAGCGATATCGATTACGAGAGGGCCAGCCGGGCGCGTAACACGATTTTTATCTGATACTTGTGAAGTAATCATGGCGTAGGTACGGTGGCAAAAAAGGCGAGGGCCGCGCGCAAATTATTTCTTATCCTCTTCACTCTTGGGTTTCTCGAGTTGCACCTTGACCCCATCTTTAAGTTTGCGGCTGATGGCGGCGTAACTGCCAGAGACAATTTCTTCGCCATCTTTCACTCCACTTTTGATCTCAATGGAGGTGTTGTCCGCGATGCCGGTCTCGACTTTGCGGAGTTCGACGATGTCGCCTCTTTTCACAAAAACCACGCGGTCGAGTTTTACTTTATTACGCCGAGCCTCTTCTCGCTCGTTGGCGACGTCGAGATCGTTACCGGATTTCTCACGGGTTTCCTTGGCTTTTTCCTTTTGGAGATCTTCCGAGGTTTTACCGCCGGCGGCGCGAACGGTGACGCTTTGCACTGGGACCGAGATGACGTTTTCGACTGTCTGCGTTTCAATATCGACGGTTGCACTCATGCCAGGGCGAAGTTTGACGTCGCGATCGGCGATACGGATTTTTACCAGAAAGTTCGTTACCTCATCGGTGTTGAGCGCCTGATTGGAACCTGCGCCGGAGCCACCGGAGCCTTGAGCCGAGCTAGAGATTTCGTAGACGGTGCCGGCAAATTTACGACCTGGGAATGCGTCGATGGAGATCACAGTTTTATCCCCGATCTTCACATTAACGATGTCATTTTCATTCACTTTGACGCGAACTTCCATATTCGTCAAATCAGCCAAACGCATGATCTCGGTGCCGGTAAAACTGCTTTGGGCAACGACCCGTTCACCGACTTCACTGGTAAGGGAACTAATGGAGCCATCCATCGGCGCGTAAATGGTGGTTTTACTCAGCTGGTCGCGAGCTTGGCTAAGTGAGGCATCATTACGACGAATCTGGGCCTGATAGTTTTCGACGTTGGCTTGAGCAACCTCGAGCAGCGTTTTGGTGGCAGTATAATCAGCCTCAGAGATAAGATTTTTCTTATGCAACTCCTCTGCTTGGGCGAAATCCTGGCTAGCCTTCATCAGTTGAGCTTTACCAAGAACGGCAGTGGCCTTAGCGGAGGCTAGGGCGGCCTCTTGTTGCTCGAGTTGCGCCTGGTAAGTATCGGGTTTAATCTTAACGAGTAACGTACCCTTACTGATGGTTTGCCCCTCGATTACAGGAATAGCGATGATTTCACCGGCGACTTCAGGGGAGATTTTGACCTCCGTCTCCGGCTGGATTTTACCGGTGGCCGTGACGAGCTGGGTGATGGTCTTAACCACAGCTTTTTCGATGGTGACGACTTGGCCTGTATCGGCTTTTTTATTTTTAAAATAAGCTGCGGCACCGAGAGCGGTGATGAGCAGGAGAGCGCCGATGACGATGTACTTCGTCTTGGATTTTTTGACCGCGATAGACGCGGAGGCGGAAACATTCATGGGATCTGTTAAGTGTGTAAGATTAAGAAATGAAAAAATCGACAACCACTAGGCAAGCTGCACGTAGCCCTATATGAAAGAATATGGCGTCAGATCTGCGTAACCTAACCCAAAAATCAACTGCGGCGACCCCTATTATGGATCAAGAAATTGAAGTCAGATGTAAGGATAACCCACAGCATACTAGCACAACACCAACGATTATCAAAGGTTGCACTAAAGTTCCAATTAACGATGAGCCTGCCCACAGAAACTCCAATTAGGGGGAAAAATACTTAAGCCGATTCGCGATGAGTAGTCATAAAACGAGCAACATCAATCGCGGGATCAAAAGGCACGCCTTCCGTCAGATGATTGATCCACTGCCTCGCCAACATCGGCGCAAGTAAAGCCCCCTTGGCTCCAAGACCATTAAGTAAACCCAAGCATGCCACATTCGGATGACGGCCAGCGACTGGATGTCGATCCGGCAAATTTACCCGTACACCCGCTGTGTGACCTGTGACCACGTAGCGTTGACCTTCAAGCAACTGCGCCGCGCTGCCCTCGAGCGTCTTACGCGCATCCTTAGTCGGTGTCGCCTCCACTAGTCCCGGTGAATGCGTCGCGCCGCACCACGCAGCTCCCTGCGCAACCGGCAAAAGCCAATGACCCGAATTGCGAATCACGTCCGCAGGTAAATTCGCCACCGCCAACTCCAAGGTCTCACCCTTGGAAAACTCCCAAGGCACCATAGACCACACCGGATCCAGCGCTCCGGCCAACCCACGGCAATCTACTACCAAATCGTGATGCTTTACTTCAGTCAAAATATTCAGCGTGTCGCTTCGCCAACGCCCCGTCCGCGTCCAATGCTCCTGCGCGGCTGCTAACAACACTGGCAGATCTACGCGCGCTGCAGCTTCTATCCAAAGTCCGTCTGACTCGGCCGCCACCACATATGGCGCCAACTCGCCTCGCGCAGTCTTCTCAGCACCTATACGTCGCTCTCGCTCGTCCTGAAAAATTCGCCGCACTCGCATTTCACGCCAGACCTTAACGCCCCAAGCCGACTCAAGGGCCGTGTACGCTGCTTTCGCCACCGGTAGGGCCGTGTCAATGCGCCAACTTTTTACGAGCCGCCGTCCTGTCACAGGATTAATTATCCCTGCGGCCACCCGCGAAACCATTGCCGGAGCGCCCTCGGCACCTGCCACCAACATAAACGGAATGCCGGCCCGCTCGCACTCCCAAGCGAGCAACGTACCAGCGACCCCTTGACCAACGATCAGTACTTCCGCGGCTGCACCAGATGGATTCATCGCACGGCCCGCCGCGTCGGCAAACTCGCCGCCGCCGTCGCCTGACCATGTCGTTTATTTTTTTCATCAGGCGTACGCAGTTGAATTGCTTCTGCCATATCTGGGAACTCGGCGCGCAAGACTGCGCCTGCTCGTTCCAAAATAATTCCCCCGCCTTCTCCGGAGGTAACCCGCCCAAGCACGAGCAGATTTCTCACTTCGTAAAAATCGGCGTAGTGGGCGATCGCATAGCCGAAGCAAACACCGATACTCTCATAAATTGCCCGCGCCCGAGAATCTCCGGCTTTCATCGCGGTCTGCACCGCGATCAACTGCTCAGGCAACGGCATGGTTACTGGAAAATCAAAACCTGCGTATGCCGCAAGCCGACCTACCCCTTGTTGCGAAAAATACTGCACCCCACAACCGACGTCACCCGACCACTCATCGCGGGGCGCGTCCGAGCGGTAATCAATCGGCGCAAAGGCGAGCTCATTGAGCCAAGGCGTGATATTACCCACCGACGTGACATAACCGCCAGCCTGACTCGTGCCCATCGAAACGCCAAGCACCGCGTTATCGTTCATCGACATCGCACCCGCCAGCGCGGTGACTTCACCGTCGTTCACGACTTCAAACGGCACCCCACCCCAGCGCTCCTGTAATGTGAAAAACATCCGGCGAATATGTTGATCAAATTCGACTGGCGACACACCGCGAAACAAGGATGCTGCACGAACTTCGTTATTCACGTAAACTCCCGCCGCACTACCACCAATTGCATCCACGCGCGGCAGATGCGCCGCCGCCCGCTTTAAGGAATCATGCACACCCTCAATATGATACGTCGGGTCTTTTTGGAAATAAGGATCCCATGCGATTTCCTCTGAAAAAACGACTACCCCATCAATCAGCGCCGACGCCTTCCGGTCGCTACCGCCAAGATCAAAACCAATCCGGCAACCGTCGAGATTTCGACCCATAGGTAAACTCGTCTCGCGGGTCTCTGGTAAATTTTTCCAAGACACCGCTTCGACAGTAAACACCCTGTCGAATATTTTCACTCCCATGAACTCGCAATCAAACGCGCGCGCCCCGCTGGGTGCATAAATTTTCGCGAGTGCGGCAGCGATTTCGTCCGCTCCAGCGACCAACACGCGGGGGGCGCCCTTCATCCACAATAAAAATTTCAGGAGTCGTTCGGCATACGTGAGCGTAAGTGCCGCCGCAGCATGATTAGCCGCTAACACGCGACTTTCATGACGAAACACCGAGCCATCATTACGCTCGAGTACTACCGCGAAAAGCCGCGCACCTGGATCCTTGGCTACCAGCGCGCGATAGGCGCGTTCCCAAAGCGCAGCCGGCAAAAATTCGGGATCTAGGACGGGACGAAGTTTGGGCGCGACAGACAACATAGGATCAGAGCCTGACGTTAGCTCACCCCTTGCGAAATTGGGAAGAGATTTTCCCGGCCGCCCAACAAAAGATCATTTTTTCTCAGCTGCCCATAGTGCGGCTCCGACGATACCAGCGTTGTTCAAGAATTCAGCGGGAACAAGCTGCGCCCGTGGTTTGATATATTTGAAAAATTTTGCGTGATCCGCGCTGACGCCGCCACCTACGATAATCAACTCCGGCCAAAATAATTTTTCTAGGATCGCCACATAATCGCGCAGACGACCGCCCCATTCTTTCCAAGACAGTTTCTGCTGTTCTAGCACTGAGGCCGCTAGGAATTTTTCCACCGACTTACCGTGTTTTCCCCATGGAAAATGACCGAGCTCCATCGCCGTGACGACCCCTTGATAAGAAAAGCAAGAACCGACCCCGGTTCCCAGTGTAAGCAACAATGCTTTCCCCATGAAGCCGCGCCCGGCGCCGTAGCGCATCTCGGCTGCGCCCGCTGCAGCCGCATCATTGATCATGGCGATCGGGCAACGTGTCGTCTGACCGAAGAGCTTAGCACCATCGCAGCCAATGAACTTTTTATCGAGATTAGCTGAAGTCCAAATCGTAGAGCCTTGAATCACACCAGGGAATCCGATACCCGCAGGCCCTTTCCACTTAAAATGCTGCGTCATTGCTTTGACCGCGCCAGCCATCTCTTTGGGTGTAAGCGTATCAGGGGTATCGATGCGAAAACGCTCAGAGAGCAATTTACCCGTCGTGGTGTCCACGATCGCGCCTTTGAGTGCCGAACCACCAATATCAATGCCGAGAGTTTTCATGGAAATACTAAATTGAAAAAAACATAGGCCCCGCCGAGATCAACCGACAAACTGAGTACACGGAAAATGCACCCATGCACTTAGCGTGTGCAGGAACGCTTAATATTTAGCCGCAAGCGTGACCATCCGAACCGTGCGCATGACCGTGACTGAGCTCCGCTTCAGTCGCGGCGCGCACCGATAAGATCTCAACATCAAACGTGAGGTCCACTCCGGCTAACGGGTGGTTAGCATCCAATAAAACTTCATCGCCGTCGATGCCGGCAATCGTGACAACAGGAGCGAATTGATCACTGTCTGTCTGGAACTGATCGCCCACATGGAGTTCGCCCTCAACAGGCAACTGAGCACGTTTGATGCGCTGCACTTGGGCGGGATCGCGTTCGCCATAGGCTTTAGCTGCCAGAACGGTGACTCGGGTCTTCGAGCCCGCCGCCGCGCCACGCAGTTGCTCATCAAGCCCATCGATGATTTGTCCGGCCCCTTCAAGGTAAGTCACAGGCGCCGTGCCGCTCGAAGTATCGAGCACTTGGCCGGAGGGATCGCGGAGTGTGTAATGAAAGGTAACGACGGAGCGCATACCTTGAACTTGTGATGCCCATGGACTTGCTCCGAGCTAAATCTAACGATCGAAAAAAATCCGCCGACCCTCATGTTTCCTGGCGCAAGATTTCCAACGGCGGATAATCCGTGACGCCACGCCCCGTCACCAAACCCGTAAGCACTGTAATGGCCGCCGCCACCGCGACCGCACCAAGAATAAGCATAGGCGGAGCCACGGGTGAGATCTTGAACACAAAATGTGCGAGCAGCGCGTTACCCGCGACTGACAACCCGCCGCCAACGACGGCAGCAAGCACACCGAGAATGGAGTATTCCACGAGTTGAATTTGCACGAGCTGGCGGCGCGTGGCACCGAGCGTGCGAAGCAAAACAGTCTCGCGGATGCGTTGATAACGGCCGTTGAGCACTGCTCCCACGAGCACGATCACGCCGGTGAACACCGTGAAGAGCGCCATGAACTGAATCACAAACGCCACCTTCGAAAAAATGCTATCGAGTGCCTGCAAAATCAGCGCGAGGTCGATCGCCGAGATATTTGGAAAGGCAGCTACGAGAGCGCGTTGCGTCTTTGCGGACACTGCCGGACTTGCCGCGCGCAGCGCCGCCACAAATGTCTTCGGGGCCGCTTCGATCGCACCTTCGGGAAAGACCACAAAAAAATTCGAGTCGAGGCGTCGCCACTCGACAGCCCGTACGCTTGTCACCTTCGTGCGCACGGGGACACCTTGCACGTCCCATTCGATCTCATCACCGAGCTCGAGTTGCAGATTTTTCAGAAAGCTTTCTTCGACCGAGATGGGTACGACCGCCGCGCCCGGTGGCACCTGCCCGTCGAATTTTCCTGCGACCACACGCTCGGTACCCGAGATTTTTGAGCGATAAGTCGAGCGATACTCACGACCAAGCATGCCGCCCGAGAGAAGCGGCCCGCCACGCGCTTTCGGGCCCCTACGCGATCCGACGGCGGGACGGCGTTCATCATTTTTTTCAACGGAATTTTCGGGTCCCACTGCCGTCGAGCGCGGCGCCTCACGCTCACGCATAAGTTCGTCCACGGGACGACCTTTAATCGCAGAAATTTTCATGGTCACGATGGGCGCCGATTGAATGACGGGCGTGTTTTGCTCAGCGGCTATTTTCTTAAAAGGCTCAATCTGATCGTCCTGGATATCGAAAAATAGCAAATTAGGCCGAGAGCCTTCGCCCGCGAGATCGACTTGGTTTAGCAAAGTCGTGCGCGTGAGGTACAGCGTAAGAATCAAAAACATTCCTAATCCCAAAGAGAGCAACAGCAAGACCGTGCGATTGTTCGGCCGGTGTAAATTAGCGATCCCTTGCCGCACGACGTAAGGCAGACTCCGCAACACAAACCGGCGCGCTGCCCACGCCACCACCTGTGCGAGGCCAGCCAGCACCCCGAAACCCGCTATCAATGTACCAGTGAAACCGAGCCCGATCCGCCAGCTGCGCGTTTGCCAATATGCGAAGCCTGTGACTGCTGCTAGAATTAACACTCCTAGAATAATTCGCCAAGGATCGGTCGCTGAACCTGTGCGCTCAATGAACGCCGAGCGCAAGGCCACCAGCGGCGATACCCGTCGCACCGCCAGCAACGGCAAAAGTGTGAATAGAAAACAAATCACCAAACCCGCGCCTAGTCCGCGACCGACGGCTGGCCATGAGATAAAAAAATTCACATCAATCGGCAAGACTCCCTGCAACACAACAGGCAGTAATAATTGCAAAATAATCCCAAGCGCCGCGCCGAGTACCGCGCCAAACATCCCGAGCGCGATACCTTGCACTACATACACTGAAAAACTCTGCGCTGCACTCGCACCGAGGCAACGAAGCACCGCCACCGTCGCGATCTTTTGACGCACGTAGACATGAATCGCACTCGCGACCCCGATCGCTCCAAGAAACAGCGCCACAAAACCCACGAGATTAAGAAAACCTTCGATGTTGGTCAGCGCCGCACCAAGGTTGCGCTTACGTTCCGCCACCGTGGAAAACGAAAGGCGTTCACCCACAAATTTTGATTTCATCATGCGCTCTACAACCTCTGCATCTTGAGCCTCGGGTAGTTTGATTAGCACGCGATGCTGCGTGATGCTTTCACGATTCGTTAGTCCCGTTGTCGTTAGCAAACCGAGTGGCACGTATGCTCGAGGCGCAAACGTCGCAATCGCCGCCGACTCGCCGGGTACTTTCATGATCGCACCCGCGATGGTAAACGTCGCTTGGCCGAGTTTCACCAAATCGCCGACTTTCACGCCAAATTGCGTGAGCAGCGTCTCCTCCAAAACAACGACCGGCCGCCCGGCCTGCAACTCTGCGGCGGCGCTAGCCGGAGCAGTTTCAAATTTTCCGTAAAAAGGAAAATTAGCTTCAACTGCACGCACCTGCACAAGCCGAGTGGCGTCGTTGGCGGTTGTAAATACCAGCATCGAAGAAAACTCGCGCGTGCGTGATCGTTCGCCCCCAAGCCCTGCCGTATATGCGAGCACCGAGTCGCTAAAAGCTACCCGCGAGGTCACCACGAGATCCGCGCCGAGCAAGCCCTTCGCTTGATCATCGATCGCTTGCTTCAGATTTACCGTAAATGAGCCGATCGCAACGAGTGCTGCGATCCCAAGCACTACAGACAACGAATATAGCAACAACCGCCGCCGTGAAGCCCGCGAATCCCGCCACGCCATTTTTAAAATGAAGCTCATGATGCCGCGAGCGTTTCATCCGACACCACCGCACCACTACGCAAACGCAGGATGCGACCGCATTTCTTTGCGAGTTCTAGGTCATGTGTAACAAGCACGAGCGTAGTGCCTTTCTCGCGGTTGAGGCCAAAAATCAGCTCCACCATAGCAGCTGCAGTATCACCATCGAGATTACCGGTCGGTTCGTCGCAGAATAAAATTTTGGGCCGATTCATAAACGCCCGCGCCAACGCTACGCGCTGTTGTTCGCCCCCGGAGAGCTGCACGGGGTAATGATCGCAACGCGCACCGAGGCCGACACGCCCGAGCAAAGCCGTCGCTTCCGCCTCGACCTTAGCGCCACCTTCGCCGCGCAACTCGAGTGGCACGAGCACATTTTCCAAAGCCGTGAGCGTCGGAATGAGCTGGAAATTCTGAAACACGAACCCTACATGTTTGTTGCGCACGAGCGCGCGACCATCTTCGTCAAGTGCGCCAAGTTCACTGCCTGCGAGCGAGACCGTGCCGCCAGAGGCACGATCAAGACCCGCGCACAATCCAAGCAAAGTCGTCTTGCCGCTGCCGCTTGGCCCTACAATTGCAAGACTTGCTCCGGCCACGAGGTCGAAGCTAACCTCGCGCAAAACTGTAAGTGGACCCGAAGCCGTGCGGTAATTTTTAGTCAGTCGCTCGACTTTCAATATACAGGCATTAGTCATGATCGTTATAGTGCTACGAAACACATTCAGCTCCCGAAAGCCAGAAATGACTCGATTCCTTTGGGTTCTCCGCACACGCAGCTGCTTTTTTTTATTCGTCTTTTTAGTGTCGTTCACGGGACATGGGTTTTCTCGCATCCGCGCCGCCGAACCTGGCACTCGCAACGTGATCTGCTTTGGTGATAGCATCACGGCGGGCTATGGTCTGGAAAACGCGTCCGCCGAATCTTACCCCGCGCTGCTCCAAAAGAAATTAGATCAAGCCCAGGCGACAGCGGACACAGGTGCGCGTTGGCGCATCGTCAACGCTGGGCTCAGCGGTGAAACCACAGCCGGCGGAGCACGTCGCATTGACTGGGTTTTGCGCCAGCCGGTCGATATTTTTATTCTCGCACTCGGCGGCAACGACGGGCTCCGCGGCCTCGATCCCGCAGGTTCCCAAAAAAATCTTCAGACAATAATTGACCGTGTGCGCGCACGCTATCCCAACGCAAAAATCATCCTCGCCGGCATGATGATGCCTCCGAGTATGGGTGAAGATTACGTGCGCGCATTCGCAACAATGTATCAAGCCCTCGCCACTAAAAACGAGCTCACGCTGATCCCCTTTTTGCTTGAAGGCGTCGGCGGCCACTCGGAATTAAATCAAGCCGACTCAATCCACCCCAATCTCGCCGGCCACATTATCATCGCCGAGACGCTGTGGCGCAAAATTCAGCTTTTGATCACGCTTTGAGTACACCGCTCCGATAGTTATTAAAGCAGTCTGTTTGGGATGATCCTAAAAAAGCTTAACATCCTGATTTTAGACCGTTCAAGTTGTTATCGTAATTAGGTATTGCCCTTTCGGATGGTAGCCAAATCCGCCCATAGGAAATCCTCGTGGAATTCCGATTGAAAATCGCAGGGGATTGAGACTGCTACACATGGCTCTTAGCCTCGAAGCGCTCGGTGCATTATTTTGTACCGTCGCGCAGTTTTCGCGTTCCTAGCACGACATTCTTAGCATACTCAATTTCTCACCCCTTTTATGGCCAAACACCGCTGCCTCCCCGCTGCTACATTTACATTTCTAGTCTTCCTAGCTTCAATAGTCTCGATCGCTTTCGCAAAGCCCGGCGACGCCCTCACGCTTTGGTACGATCAACCTTCCGAAAAATGGACGGACGCGCTCCCAATCGGCAACGGTCGGCTCGCCGCCATGGTTTATGGGGGTCCTCTCCGCGAGCATCTACAGCTCAACGAAGACACGCTCACCTCAGGCGAACCACCCGCAGATCTCCGCTCGCTTGATATAACTAAAAATTACGATCACGTCATCGCTCTAATCAAAGCCGGGAAAAATTCCGAAGCAGATGCTTACGTCACCAAAAACTGGCTCGGTCGTAATCAACAATGCTACCAACCTCTAGGCGATCTCTGGCTGGATTTCTCTGGCCAAGGCGCCGTGAGTGACTACCGACGCTGGCTCGATCTCAGCACCGCAACTGCCGGCGTGAGCTTTCGGCGCGACGGCGCGACGTTCACGCGTGAATACCTCGCCAGCGCACCCGACCAAGTCATCGCACTCCATCTCAGCACAGACCAACCCGGCACGCTCGCTTTCAAAATCTCGTTTTCATCCGTCCATCCAACCGCAAAAGCCGCGACTACCGGCGAGGAACTCATTTTTCGCGGTCAGGTTCCCGGCTACGTCAGTCGCCGAGAACTTAAGACTATCGAACAATGGGGCGACCAACGTAAATACCCCGAGCTATACCAACCCGACGGGACCCGACGCCCTCACGTCGCTCAAGTCCTCTACGGCGCGGATATAGACGGCAAAGGCACCTTCTTCGAAGCGCGACTCACAATTCGTACCAACGGCAAAGTTAGCGCAGAGGGCGACGCCTTCCACGTCGAGGGCGCAACCGAGGCCACGATTTTCGTCACCGCCGCCAGCAGTTTTAACGGCCCCGACAAAAGTCCCAGCCGCGAGGGCCTCGATCCCGCATTACGCACTACGCACGACCTACGTGAAGCCGCCGCGCAACCTTACACCAAGCTTCGCGAACGCCACCTTGCCGACTTCTCCGCGCTATTCGATCGCGTCTCACTACGCTTAGACGGCGACGCCACAAAAAATAAACTCCCCACTGATACCCGTATCCCGGCCTTTCGCCAGACCGGAGACCCCGCTCTTGCCGCGCTTCTATTCCACTATGGACGTTATCTCATGATCGCGGGCTCCCGTGTCGGCACCCAACCGCTCAACCTTCAAGGTAAATGGAACGACCTCATGAACTACCATCGCCCAAGCCTAAGCGGCTATGGACGAGGTTTCGCAGCCGGTG
>JBAWZQ010000019.1:0-43755 GCA_037142955.1 Opitutaceae bacterium
ACCGGCTGCGAAACCTCGTCCATAGCCGCTTAGGCTTGGGCGATGGTAGTTCATTGAGGTAGAAGTTGTCGATTGAGCCTATTTTGAACCGACTCGCCTAAAAACGGTGCATCTTTTAAAAAAACAGGGTGCGCTGTGCGCTGGCCTCGCTCATGCTGTGAAAACATAGCCATGTTCCCTGCTACCACTACCGCTACTACGCCGACTCAGCCTTTGTTCAATTGGCTCGATACTCGCGCGGCGGGCGTGCTGCTGCATCCTACGGCTTTACCCGGTGGTCAAGGCATTGGCACCTTCGACGAACACGCGGTGCAATTTCTCGATTTTTTGCAAGCGGCCGGACTTAAATACTGGCAACTCTGTCCGCTGGGGCCGACGGGCTACGGCGATTCGCCTTATCAGTCTTTTTCGGCGTTTGCTGGTAATCCTTATTTGATCGACCTCAAGGCCCTGGTCGCTGCGAAACTTCTCACTTCGGCGGAAATCGAGCCGCTCGCCGCATTAGATTCCGATCGGGTGGATTATGGGGCGCTTTACGAAAAAAAATGGCCGCTGCTCGCTCAGGCCTTTGCGCGGTTCAAAGTAGCCGGTGCACCCGCGCTGGCGGGTGACGGGGAAACGTTTGCGCAGTTTCAAGCCAAGCAGGCGGCGTGGCTTGATGGTTACGCGTTTTTTAGGGCATTGAAGGATCACCATCGCGGCGTTGCTTGGTGGGAATGGCCGGTTGCGGTGCGTTCGTACGTGGCGGCAAAAAAATCTCTGCTGCGCGCACAGCTCGCGAGCGCAACGGAGGCCCACGCGTTTTACCAATATCTTTTCTTCGGCCAGTGGCGGGCGTTGCGTGCGGCGGCGGCGGTGCGCGGGATCGAGATTATCGGAGATATTCCCATTTTCGTCGCGGCGGATTCGGCTGATGTGTGGGCCAACCCTGAGTTGTTTGAGCTGGATCCGCAAACCGCGCGGCCTTTGGCGGTGGCGGGTGTGCCGCCGGATTATTTTTCCGCCGACGGACAATTGTGGGGCAATCCCCTTTACCTGTGGTCGCGCCACGCGGCCGATGGTTATGCGTGGTGGCACGCGCGATTGCGGGCCTCGTTTGCGTTGTGCGATGTGGTGCGCATCGATCATTTCCGCGGGTTTGACGCGTATTGGCGGATTCCGGCGGATGCCCCGACCGCGCGTACGGGCGAATGGGTTAAAGCGCCGGGACTTGATTTTTTTCGCTCGGTGCACGCGGTTTTTCCCAAGGCCAAGATCATTGCCGAGGATCTGGGCGAGCTCACGCCCAGTGTTGTCGCATTGCGGGAGGCGACAGGGTTGCCGGGCATGGCGATCCTGCAATTTGCCTTCGGCGGGGACGACGCGAAGAATCTTTATTTACCGCATAATCTTGTGGCCAACGCCGCGATTTATCCTGGCACGCACGACAATGACACTTCGCTTGGTTGGTATGCGACCGCCGCGGAGAAAGAGCGTGATCATGCACGTCGTTATTTGCGCGTGGATGGCCGAGAAATTGGTTGGGATTTTATTCGCACGAGTTATGCGGCGGTGAGCCGGCTCGCGGTCGTGCCGTTGCAGGATGTGATGAGCCTCGGGAGTTCGGCGCGTTTCAATTCGCCTGGAAAGCCGCAGGGTAATTGGCAGTGGCGTTACCGTAGCGGGCAACTTGAACAGCTCATGGGTGGGGGCTCGGCGGCGTATCTGAAGTCGCTGGCGGCGATGTACGGGCGTTAAATTGCGATCGGCGAGGGATATTATTCACAAGGTTTGCCGTTGAATTGGGGCGAGCCCTGCGCGTGATGACGGGTGTTTTCTTACCCCCTCCTCATGAAATCACCCCTGTTTTTAATTGGTTTATTTGGATTTTTTGTGACCACAGGTGCGGCGTTAGCTGCATCCGCTGCGCCAACGATTCGTGGTGAAGTCATTATCAATCGCCAGACGGCGCCCTGGGAATCGCAGCAGGTGCAGGAGCCGTGTATTTTAACCAACTCGAAGGATCCGACGCGGCTGGTGATGTTTTACTCGGGCGTGCCGGCCTCTGACCGCAAATTATGCTACATCGGAAAGGCGTGGGCGTTGAAATCGGATCCGTTTACATGGCATCAGGACGCAGCTAATCCCGTCTTTGCCCCGGCCAAGCAAGGTTGGGATTCCGGTAGCATCCGGCTCGATACGGTGCTGTATATTGCCGAAGAAGACGCGTATTATATTTATTATTCGGGTACGAGGGCGACGGTGCAGGATCAGATCGGCCTGGCGATTTGTCCGGCGGGCGCCGACGGTTATTCCGGAGTTAGCCCTGCGGTAATTCAGCGCGTGGGGGCGGCGCCGGTGCTCGCGCCAGAGCCCGCGGAACCCTTTGCCGAAACGATGGCCTCGCAGGCGGCGGTTTGGCGGGAAAAAGATGCCGCGACACAGCAATGGCGCTGGTACATGTATTATTCGTATCGCGGCAAAAATGGCACGTTGCCTGGTATCCGACTCGCGACCTCAAGTGACGGAAAAACCTGGCAGCGCCACTACGACGATGGAGATCCGCGTGGCATGGGCCACATTTTTGATTCTACGCCCGGTGCTTATTATGAGTGGCATCAGATTTCAAAAATTGGCGGCACTTATGTGCTCGCGATCGAGGTTGGTATCGAAAAAGGCAAACGTTGGCGGCCGGTGATCGCCGTCAGTCAGCACCCGGACCGTGGTTGGAAACAGCTCGCGGTTGATACAGTGTTGCAGACCAAATGGACCGGGCTTTACCGCGACGACACGATGTATCACGTGGCGACGCCCGCGTTTTATCAGTTCGATGATAAGTGGTATCTTTACGTGCAAGCCTGTCCGCTGCCGGGTAACGGCAACTACATCGACGGGCACTGGGATATGTGGGCGATCGCGTGTGAGCGCGAAATCCCGACGCTGCCTGGACACACCCAGCTGTTTATTCCTGGCCAGCGTTGATGCTAGGCAGGCCAGGTGCCTTTAGCTGGCGACGATTTCCTCAAGCGCGGTGCGTTTCAGGAACGCGGCCGTAATGAGGGCTAATAGGGTGCCGAAGAAAAGAACTATGAAAAAACCGAACCCGGCTTGGATCGCGGGCTTCATCATCGTGCGGGTCATGCGGTTAACCTGTTCGATTTTGTCGGCACTCATGCCGGCGATTTCCAGCTTATTGGACTGGGCTTGAAGTAAGACCTCGATAAATCCGGGGTTGATGATTGTGGCGTAAAGGTAGTTGAAGATCGCGCCGAACAGGGAGGCGAAGAGCACTATCATGAAACCAGTGCCGAGGGCTCGGCCGTAGCCGTAAGGGTCAGCGGCAGGTAATGCATCCCGGTGTTCTCGAGTGCCATAGATCAAGCAAGCGATACTTATCCCAATACTGCTAACCATTTGAAGTTTTTGGGCCAGATCGAGTTTCGCGGCCTCGCTGTGCATGCCGAAAAAATAAAGCGCAAACACGATCAGCGCGTTGCCGAGGGCTATGTAAAAACCGTACGTTAGGTAAGTTTTCATAATATTAAGCACGATGAGGTTAAGCCGTAATCGAGCAACCGTGATAAGAAGAGCAAGGCGCGACCGAGATCCCCTCTCTAGGCGTGGCGTCCGCGTGATTTATTTTTTGGCGTGCTCGCGAGCGTAGTGCGCGGCCAGGACGTCGTGGCCGAAGTCGTCCGCGAAGTTGCGCCAGACCGTGTGGATGTGGTTGGCCTGGTTCTGGGTGTTGTCAAATTCGACGACGAAGGTCTTGCCCTGAATGCGATAATAATGGCCCGCACTGCGGTCGAGGACACCAGCCCATGCAAAGTGGAGGCTGGCCAGGTTTTGGCTGATCGCTTCGGCGAGGGCAGGATCAGCGATCTCGGCGCGGTAGCGCGTAAAATAAAGCTGCAGCAAGGTACGAAGTTGGTCGCGTTGGGCGGTGGTGAGCGCGGTGGCAGGGAGGCCGGCGGGAGCGAGGGGATCGACTCGAGCTTTATTGCTGGTGGCGATCTCGTTGGGGGCTTTGACGGCGATGATGGCGGCGGCTCGTTGCGTGGCATCGAGGCTATTTACGAAGGCGAGGCCGAGATCTTCTTCTTCAGCTAAGACGCGCGTACCTTTTTGTGGGCCGTCGCGGACCTCAGCGGGGTTGGTGCCAAAAAAGGATGGGGTGACGGCGACGTGGTCGGCGTCAAAAATCGTAAAATTGAGGGAGAGGTGATGGCCCTCAAAGCGCCAACCCCATGGTGCGGATGCGGATGGATCACCGAAGATTGTCACGTAGTACATCGTGGGATCGCGGCGGACGGGGTCTTTTTCGATTTCGCGAAGTACGTTTTCCAGGGTGATGATCGTCTCGGCCCGGGCGGCACCTCGTTGGCTTAAGCCGGAGCGGAGCAGGGCGCGCGCAAGCTCTTGTTGCGTGGGTGTCATGTCCTTCAAGGTGAGGCCGTCGCGCTTAATCGGCACAAAGAACCATTTTTCGCGTTCGGGTGCGGCAAGGCTGAAGACGGCCCGGGTGCGTTGTGCGGAATCGAGCGCGGCGAGGAATTTTTGGGCCGCGCTCGTCATTTCTGCGGTTGAGGCGAGGGCAGCGATGGGCGAGGTTGCAAGCCAGGTGGCAACGACGGCAAGGATTTGGCGTGGGGTGAGGCGCATGGTTTTTTATTTATGTAAAACTGACCTAGTCGGCAAGGTTGGAAACGAGCCCATCAAGTCGATGGACAAGATTTTTAAGAAAACTTCTAGCAACGGAGAGCTAACGTTGGTCGTCTGTTCGGGCAACTCGGCCGTATTGCGGACCGCGTGTTTTTAATTTTCATCTTATAATATGTCGCAAGCTCCTCAACCCCGTCGCCCCTGGTTACTTTATGCAGTCGTCGCCCTCATTTTTGCCGGGGGGGTATGGTATTTTGCTCTGCGCACCACCCCGCCGGTGACGGGCAACCCCTGGCGCCAGCGCAACAGTAACCAGCCAACTCCCGTTCGGGCTGAAATTGTGAAGCGCCAAGACCTCACCGTCCAACTGCGCGCGATTGGGACGGTCCAGCCGCTCAATATTGTGACCGTGCGTAGTCGCGTGGACGGCGAGTTGCTCCGCGTGGCCTTCACTGAGGGCCAGTCCGTCGAGCAGGGGCAGTTGCTCGCCGAGATCGATCCCGCGCCATATAAAATCCGTCTCGCGCAGATGGAGGCACAGATGCGTCAAAACGCCGCTCAGCTCCGCACGGTGCGCGCCGACCTCGAACGTTTTCAACAACTCAGTGGCCAAGCCCTGATCTCCTCCCAGCAACTCGAGGCGCAACAAGCCCTCGTCGCGGATCGCGAGGGCGCGCAAGCCGCTTATCAAGCGCAAGTTGACGATGCCCGCCGCCAGCTCGCTTACACCAAGATCGAAGCCCCCATTGCTGGTCGTCTTGGCCTACGGCAGGTCGATGCAGGTAATTTTATCCGTTCGGCCGACACCAAAGGCCTAGTCGTGATCACGCAGACGCGGCCCATGGCGGTTGCTTTCACCGTGCCCGAGATGGATTTGCGCCAAGTCGTTGAGCCGCTCCGCGCTGGTGAACAGATGCCGGTCGAAGCTTGGGATCGTAACGAGCAGACCCTGCTCGCATCCGGTGTTTTGCGCACGGTGGATAACCAGATTGACCTAACAACTGGCACGCTGCGCTTGAAGGCTGAATTTCCCAACGCCGATGAACGCCTCTTCCCCAATCAATTCGTCAACGTCCGTCTGAGGGTTCGCACGTTGGCCAAAGCGGTCGTGATCCCCAGCGCCTCGGTGCAATTTGGATCGCGCGGCACGTATGTGTTTTTAGTAAACGAAAAAAACGCCGCGACCGTGCGCGACATCGTGATCGGGCCATCGGATGGTGCGATGCAATCCATCACCAAGGGTCTCGAGGGCGGTGAGCGCGTGGTGATCGAAGGCGTGGACCGATTGCGTGAAGGCCGCCCTGTTATTATAGTTGAGAAAGATGGCCAAAATCCTCCGCCCATGACGCCAGGTGGCGGCATGACTAAGGGCTCGGGCAAAGGCGGTAAGGGCGGGGTTACCAAGTAAGGATGAATCCCTCACGTCCGTTTATTCTGCGACCGGTGGCGACGAGCCTGCTGATGGTCGCGTTGTTGTTGTCGGGCCTTATGGCCTATCGCTTGCTGCCGGTCTCGGCGCTCCCGCAGGTCGATTTTCCGACGATCCAGATTTTCACTTTTTATCCCGGTGCCAGCCCGACGGTCATGGCGAGTTCGGTCACCGCGCCACTCGAGCGCCGCTTCGGCCAAATCCCCGGCGTGAACCAAATGTCCTCGTCGAGCTCTGGCGGTTCTTCGGTGATCACGTTGCAGTTCTCGCTCGAAGTCTCATTGGCCGTAGCGGAACAAGAAGTTCAGGCGGCCATCAACGCTGCGAGTAATCTCCTCCCCAACGATTTACCGGCGCCGCCGATTTATCGTAAGGTTAATCCCGCCGACACGCCGATCCTCACGCTCGCTGTGACCTCAGCCACCTTGCCGTTGCCGCAGGTGCACAATCTGGTGGACACGCGCATCGCGCAGAAACTCGCGCAGATTCCCGGCGTGGGCATGGTGAGCCTCGCCGGCGGTCAACGCCCGGCGGTCCGCGTGCAGATCAATCCCGGCGCCTTGGCGGCGCGCGGGTTGAATTTGTCCGATGTACGTAGCGCGATCAACGCGGCCAGTGTGAATCAGCCCAAAGGCAGTTTCGACGGACCGATCCGCACGATCCTGATGGATGCTAACGACCAGCTTCGCTCGGTCGAAGAATTTCGCAATCTTATCATCACCTGGCGCGATGGAGCGCCGCTGCGACTCGGCGATGTGGCCCAGATCGAGAACGCCTCCGAAGACCGCCGCCTGGCCGCATGGGCCGATCATTTACCGGCGGTTTTGATCAATGTTCAGCGCCAGCCCGGCGCCAACGTGATCGAAGTCGTGGACCGGGTGCGGGCGCTTTTGCCGCAACTTGAAGCGAGCCTGCCGTCAGCCGCGGAGCTAGTAGTGCTCACGGATCGCACCCAGAGTATCCGTGCCTCGGTGCGCTCGGTGGAACACGAGCTCGTGTTTGCCGTGTTGTTGGTGGTGTTGGTGACGTTTATTTTTTTACGCAATGTTGCGGCAACCATTATCCCCAGCATCGCGGTGCCGCTATCGTTGATAGGCACGTTTGGGGTGATGTATCTAGCGGGTTATTCGCTCAATATTCTCACGCTCATGGCGCTGACTGTTGCGACGGGCTTCGTCGTCGATGACGCGATCGTGATGCTCGAAAATATCGCGCGCTACCGCGAAGAAGGTGACGGGCCGATGGAAGCGGCGCTCAAAGGCGCGGCGCAGATCGGCTTTACGCTCGTCTCGCTCACGATCTCGCTTATCGCGGTTTTGATCCCGTTGCTCTTCATGGGCGATGTGGTCGGACGCTTGTTTCACGAGTTCGCGATTACCTTGGCGGTTTCGATTCTGATCTCGTTGCTCGTTTCGCTCACGCTGACGCCGATGATGTGTGCGCGCATGTTGCCCGCGCCGGAAGCGCATGCCCAGGCGGCGCCGCCGCCCGGATTTCTCGACGTGGTCATCGCGCGCTACGGCCGCTGGCTCGACTGGGTGTTGCAACACCAGCGGCTCACGCTCGGCGTCACGATCGGCACCGTGCTCGTGACGGCGGGGCTTTATGTGATCGTGCCGAAAGGCTTTTTCCCAGTGCAAGACAACGCCGCGATCCAAGTTGTGACTGACGCTCCGCAATCCGTGTCGTTTGCCGCGATGGCTGAACGGCAACAGGCTCTCGCGGCTAAAATCCTCGAAGATCCGACCGTGCGCAGCCTCTCGTCGTTTATTGGCGTAGACGGCACCAATGCCACGCTCAACAGCGGCCGGATGTTGGTTAATTTGAAATCGCATGAAGAGCGTCGTGAAACGGCGAATCAGATTATCGACCGACTGCGCGTGGCGGTGCGGGAGGTTTCTGGTATCACGGCGTATTTTCAGCCTGTGCAGGAACTCACAATTGAGGATCGCGTGAGTCGCACGCAGTTTCAATTTACGCTCACCTGTCCCGATGAGCAGTTATTGCAAGAGTGGGTTCCGCAGTTGATCGCGGCCCTAGAGGAAGCGCCCGCGCTTTCTGATGTGGTGAGCGATTTACAGAATCGTGGGCTGCAGGCATTTTTAGAAATCGACCGCGATGCCGCGAGTCGGCTGGGCGTGACGATGGCGGATATTGATGACACCCTCTATAGTGCATTCGGGCAGCGGCAGATTTCGACGCTCTTCACGCAGGCGAGCCAATACCGCGTGGTCATGGAAATCGACCCGCGCCTCGCCAAAGGGCCGGAGGCTTTGACCTCGCTTTTTGTGCGCACGCGCAACGGCCAACCCGTGCCCTTGTCCAGCATCGCTCGGGTGAGCGAGCGGCCGACGACGCTACTTATTAATCACGTGGGGCAATTCCCTTCCGTCAGTGTTTCCTTCAATCTCGGGCCACGAGCCTCGCTGGGTGATGCCGTCGCGGCGATTGAGCGCACGGTGCTCACCGTCCAGTTACCGGCGGCGATTGAGATGCGTTTTGAAGGTGCAGCACGGGCGTTTCGCTCGTCGCTTTCTAGTACCTTGTGGCTGATTTTGGCGGCAGTGGTGACGATGTACATCGTGCTGGGTGTGTTGTACGAGAGTTTGATTCATCCCATCACGATTCTTTCCACGCTGCCCTCTGCGGCGGTGGGTGCGCTCTTGGCCCTGTGGGTGACGGGTCGGCCCTTGGACATGATTGCGATCATTGGTATTATTTTGCTCATCGGGCTGGTGAAGAAGAACGGCATCATGATGGTGGACTTCGCGCTTGAAGCGACACGGCGCCAAGGGTTGTCGCCCGAGAAAGCCATCCACCAAGCAGCGTTGCTACGGTTTCGGCCAATTTTAATGACGACGCTCGCGGCGCTATTTGGCGCGTTGCCACTGATGTTTTCGTCGGGCTCAGGCGCCGAGTTGCGGCAACCACTCGGCCTGGTGATGGTTGGCGGACTTCTGGTGAGCCAAGTGCTCACCCTATTTACGACTCCGGTGGTGTATCTTTATTTTGACCGACTCCGGGCTCGTTTGGTCAAACCGCGCGCTGCGGTGGATGTTTCGAGATGAACCTCTCACGTCCTTTTATTCGGCGTCCGGTGGCGAGCGGTTTGATCGCGGTGGCGCTCGTGCTGGTGGGTGTGCTCGCCTATGGCTTGTTGCCGGTATCGCCGTTGCCGCAGGTCGATTTCCCGACCATCCGCGTCAACGCTTCGTTACCGGGTGCGAGTCCGGATACGATGGCGGCGAGTGTTTCAGCACCGCTTGAGCGTGCGCTCGGGGGTATTGCGGGGGTGAGCGGCATTTACTCCGACAACAGGCAGGGCTCGACGAGCATCACGTTGGAATTTGCGCTCGGGCGCGACATTAACGGCGCGGCGCGCGATGTGCAGGCGGCGATCAATGCAGCGCGTGGCCAGTTGCCCTCAGGCATGCCGGGCAATCCAACGTTTAAGAAATCCAATCCCTCGCAGGCGCCGATTATGGCGCTGGCGTTGAATTCGCCTAATTTGGCTCCGGGAGATCTTTATGACCTCGCCGTGACGGTGCTCGCGCAAAAAATCGCGCAGATCAACGGCGTGGGCGAAGTCTCCGTCGGCGGCAGTTCGTTGCCGGCGGTACGCGTGCAACTCAATCCGCATGCTTTATCGCACTATGGCATCGCGCTTGATGAAGTGCGGCGGGCGATCAGTGCCACTAATTCCGTGCGTCCTCGTGGTGTGGTCGAGGCGGGTGACCGCCAATGGGAAGTGCAGTTGAGCGGCCAACTGCGTCACGCATCGCAGTATCACGATCTGGTCATTCGCTATCGCGACGGGGCGCCGGTGCGGCTCGGCGATGTCGCTACGATCACAGATTCGATCGAAGATCGTTACAGCAGCGGATTTCACAATGGCCGACCGGCGGTGACGCTGCTCATTAGCCGTCAACCTGGGGCGAACATCATCGCTACGATTGACGCGATCAACGCGCAGTTGCCGGCACTACGTGCGCTCGTTCCGGTAGACGCGGGGCTGGATGTTGTGATGGATCGCTCGCCGGGTATTCGTGGTACGTTGCGCGAATCGCAGAAGACGTTGGCGATCGCCTCTGGTTTGGTGATGCTCGTCGTGTTTCTTTTTCTCGGTAGCGCGCGCGCGGCGTTGATTCCGTGTCTGGCGATCCCGGTCTCGCTAATCGGTACGCTGGCGATCATGTATCTGTATGGTTTTTCGCTGAACAACCTTTCGCTGATGGCGCTGATCGTGGCGGCGGGCCTCGTGGTGGACGACGCGATTGTGGTGCTGGAAAATATCTCGCGACACATTGAGCGTGGGCTCTCGCCGTTTCGCGCGGCCCTGCAAGGCTCGAGCGAAGTCGGCTTTACGTTATTGGCGATGAATCTGTCGCTGGTGGCGGTATTTATTTCGATTTTGTTTATGGGCGGGCTGGTGGAAAAACTTTTCCGTGAATTCTCGATCACGCTCTCGGCGGCGATGTTAGTCTCCTTGGTGGTGTCGCTGACGCTAACGCCGAGTTTATGCGCACGAATCTTGGTGCGACCCGGCGCGCAACCCATCGGTGGATTTCGGCGTCGAACCGAGGCTGCCTTCGAGGCGCTGAAGCATGGCTATGCTCGAACGCTTGCTTGGGTGCTCGAGCACGCGACGCTCACCCTGATCATTTTACTTGGTACGATCGCGCTCAACGTCTCGCTCTACATCACCATCCCGAAGGGCTTTTTACCGCAACAAGACACGGGCACATTGCAGGGGTTTGTGCGTGGGGATGATGCCTTTTCTTTTCAGGTGATGCAGCCGAAAGTTGAGGTTTTTAGGCGGCATATTTTGGCGGATCCCGCAATTTCAGATGTGATCGGCTCCTCCGGTGGGGCGACTGGTTTAGGTAATGCTCGTCTGACGATTCGGCTCAAGCCGTTGGCTGAGCGACAAATTTCCGCCAATGACGTGGTTAATCGCATCCGCGCCACGGCACCGATCGTCGCGGGCGCGCAGCTTTATCTATTCGGCGCCCAGGATATTGATTCGCCGCGCATGTCGGATTCCACCTCTTACAGTTTGAGCTTAATGTCGGCGGAGATGCCGCTGTTGCGCGAGTGGACGCCGAAGATCGCGGCGGCGCTGCGGGAGTTGCCGGAATTGACCGACATCGATGCGCCTTCGGAGGGTGGTACGACGCGGGTGATGCTCACGATTGACCGCGAGGCGGCGCGCCGCCTCGGCGTTGACATGCAAATGGTGACTTCGGTGCTCAACAGTTCTTTTAGCCAGCGCCAGATCGCGACGCTCTACGATCGGTTAAATCAATACCGTGTAATTATGGAATTAGCGCCGCAGTACACAGCCGATCCGGCGGTGCTGAAACAGGTCCAGGTCATCGGTGCCAACGGCGAGCAAGTCCCGCTCTCAGCGTTTACGCGTTATGATTACTCTTTGGTGGATGACCGGGTGCGGCATCGCAGCCAGTTCGCGGCTGAGAACATCGGTTTCGCTCTCGCTGCGGATGTTTCACTCGAACAAGCATTGGCTGCCATCGACAAAGCGATGGGTAAAATTTTGTTGCCGACGGAAATTCAAACTGAGCTTTCAGGCGCAGCGCAGGGCTTTCAAAAAAGCCTGCAGGCGCAGCCGTTATTGATCCTCGGCGTCCTCGTCGCGGTGTATCTGGTTTTGGGGATTCTATACGAAAGCTTGATTCATCCACTGACGATTCTTTCGACGCTGCCTTCGGCGGGATTGGGTGCGCTGCTAGCGCTGCGTTTGACGGGGACAGAATTTACGCTGATCGCACTGCTCGGATTATTTCTGCTGATTGGTATCGTGATGAAGAACGCGATTTTGATGATCGATTTTGCGATTGATACGGAACGGCGCAACGCGCTTACCCCGCGAGCGGCGATTTTCGAAGCGGCGCAGATGCGCTTACGGCCGATCTTGATGACCAATTTTGCGGCCTTGCTGGGGGCGCTGCCCTTAGTATTGGCCGCGGGTGAAGGCGTGGAATTGCGCCGCCCGCTCGGGCTTGCGATCGTGGGGGGCTTGGCGGTGAGTCAGTTGCTGACGCTTTATACGGTCCCGGTCGTATACCTGTGGCTGGACCGCGTGCGCCTGAAATTCCGGCGCAAGTCGGCGGCGGGCTAAAAAAAGAAAAAGGGCCGCGCGGTGACGCGGCCCTGAAAAGAAACGCAATTTTGGATTTCCGTTTACGTGAGCGTCACGCCTTTGGCTTTGGCGGCGCGGAGGAGGGCGTCGGCCATGTCGGATGGGGTGGCGGCAACTTCGATGCCGCATTCTTTAAATACGGCAATTTTGGCGGCAGCGGTGTCTTCGGCTCCCCCGACGATCGCGCCGGCGTGACCCATGCGACGACCCGCCGGGGCGGTTGCACCTGCAATAAAGCCAGCGACGGGCTTTTGGCAGTTAGCCTTGATCCAGCGGGCGGCTTCGACCTCGGCGTTCCCGCCGATTTCACCAATGAGGATGATACCGTGGGTCTCGGGGTCGGCGTTGAACAGCTTGATGACGTCGAGGTGGTTGGTGCCGTTCACTGGGTCACCGCCGATACCGACGCAGGTGGTTTGGCCGATGTTTTTGGAGGTGAGTTGGAAGACGGCTTCGTAGGTGAGGGTACCTGAGCGGGAGACGACGCCGACGTGGCCTTTTTTGTGAATGTAGCCGGGGGCGATGCCGATGCGGCAGCCACCGAAGGAGTCTTTGCCGGTGCCGGGTGTGACGATGCCGGGGCAATTGGGGCCAACGAGTCGGGTCTTGGCGCCGCTCATGGCGCGTTTCACTCGGATCATGTCTTTAATCGGAATGCCCTCGGTGATGGCGACGGCGAGATCTAGGCCGGCGTCGACGCACTCAAGGATGGCGTCGGCGGCGAATGGCGGTGGGACGAAGATGACCGATACGGTGGCTCCGGTGGCTTGGGCGGCGTCGGCGACGGAGTTGTAGATGGGCACTTGGTGGGCGCCGTATTCAAAGAATTGTCCGCCTTTGCCGGGGGTGACGCCCGCGACGACTTGCGTGCCGTAGTCGAGGGAGAGCTTGGCGTGACGACCGCCGAAGTCGCCGGTGATGCCTTGGACGATGATCTTCGTTTCGGGAGTGATGAGAATGGCCATGGGAGTGGGGGCGCGAAAGTTTAAGCGACGAGTTTGACGATTTTTTGGGCGGCGTCGGCCATGGTGTCGCCGGAGACGAGGGCGAGGCCGGAGGCAGCGAGGGTGGCTTTACCGGCTACGACGTTGTTGCCTTCGAGGCGGACAACGAGGGGCAGTTTGAGGCCGACTTCTTTGACGGCTTCGACGATGCCGGTGGCGATGACGTTGCAGTCCATGATACCTCCGAAGATGTTAACAAGGATGCCTTTAACGTTGGGATCACCTAGGATGATTTTGAATGCAGCAATGACCTGGTCTTTGGAGGCGCCACCGCCGACGTCCAGGAAGTTAGCTGGGGTGCCGCCGAAGTGCTGGATGATGTCCATCGTGCTCATCGCTAGGCCGGCGCCGTTGACTAGGCAGGCGATGTTGCCGTCCAGAGCGATGTAGCTAAGAGAGTATTTCGAGGCTTCGATTTCCTTGGGGTCTTCCTCGTTGAGGTCGCGTAGGGCGACGATCTCGGGGTGGCGGTAAAGGGCGTTGGAGTCGAAGGAGACCTTGGCGTCGAGAGCTAGGACCTCGCCGGTGGGGGTGGTGATGAGGGGGTTGACCTCGACCATGGCCGCATCGGTTTCCCAGAACATCGTGTAGAGGTTGCGGATGAGTTTGGTGGCGTTCTTGGCTTCAGCCCCGGCCAAGCCGAGCTTGGTGATGAGGTCGCGAATTTGGAAGTCGGCGATGCCGTAGGCCGGGTCGATGAGGACTTTAAAGAGTTTCTCCGGGGTGTCGTGGGCGACGGTCTCAATATCCATGCCACCTTCCGTGGAAGCGACGATGACGGGGCGCGAGGTGGCGCGGTCGAGGAGAATGGCCAGGTAGTATTCTTTCTTAATGTCGCTCGCGACAGTGAAATAGATCGTTTGGACCTTGCGACCAGCGGGACCGGTCTGGGCAGTTACGAGGGTCTGGCCAAGCATGTTGCCGGCCATGGCGAGGGCATCGGCTTTGGTTTTGCAGAATTTTACGCCGCCTTTGAAGCCGTTGGTGAAGGTGCCTTTACCGCGCCCGCCAGCGTGAATCTGGGATTTCACCATGGTCGGGCCCTCGGGGAGGGCGGCGAGGGCGGTGACGAAGGTCTCGGGGCTAGTGGCGGTGGTGCCTTTGGGCACAGCGACGCCGAATTTCTCAAAAAGGGCTTTGGCCTGATACTCGTGGATGTTCATGCGGGGAAAGTTGGTCGGTATCTTTGCCAGAATGAAGCGGGGGGTGGCACGCACAAAAACGAGGCCGGGGGTAGTCAGCACGTTTTGTAAGAGCGGACGCGCGCAGGATTGCGTTTGGCTAATGCTCCGGCAGGCTCGTCTACGTCATGGAATCGCACGAAGTTATCCGGGAAGTTCTTAAAAAAACGAGCGCGAAGCAGGTCGCCGCCGATCTGCAACTCTCGCTCTCGCTGATTTATAAGTGGGCGGAGCTGCCCGAAGTGGATGCGGGAAGCGCGGCGAATAATCCCCTGAATCGAGTCGGGCAATTGATCCGCAGTACGCGCGATGAACGGATTGCGCAGTGGGTGGCGCAGCAAGCGGACGGTTTTTTTATCCGTAATCCGGAACAACTGGCGCCGAATCAACCGTTGATTCCGATGACCAACGGCATTGTGCAGGAATTTGCCGATATGTTGGCGACGATTGCGATCTCCTCGGCCGATAGCGTGATCACTCAAGACGAAGCCAAAAAAATCCGCGAGCGCTGGGAGGAGCTTAAAAGCGTGACGGAAGGCTTTGTACGAGCCTCGGAAGAGGGGGCTTTTGGCGCGGTCAAAGCCGAGGTCAAACCTATCGCTAAAAAATAAAACCCGCCGTACGCAGAAAGGGCTAAGGCGGGTCGAAGTTGCGTGCGAGCCGGGCGCTGGTTAAGGGGAAGAGGCGGCTTAAAACTTCAGCAACTGTTGCGTGAGAAAGGCAGTCTGCAGCGCGGAGAGTTCTTTTAGCCCCGTGTGCGCGAGGGCGAGTAAGGCTTGGAGTTGTTCGCCCGAGAAGGTGGTTTCCTCGCCGCTACTTTGAACTTCTACGAATTGACCTCTACCGGTCATGACGATGTTAGCGTCGACCTCGGCGTCTTTGTCTTCGATGTAGTTTAGATCGAGGAGCGCTTGGCCGTTAAAAATACCGGTGCTGATGGCAGCGACGGAATCGAGCAGCGGATTCTCGGCGATTTTTTTGGCGTCGAGCAACTTTTGGACGGCGAGTCTAGCGGCGAGGTAGGCGCCGGTGATCGAGGCGGTGCGGGTGCCGCCGTCGGCTTGGAGCACGTCGCAATCGAGCCAGAGCGTGTTTTGGCCGAGCTTATTCAGATCGATGACCGCACGCAGTGAGCGGCCGATGAGGCGTTGGATCTCGACGGTGCGCCCGTCGATTTTGCCGCGAGAGATGTCGCGCGATTTACGCTCGAGCGTGGAATACGGGAGCATCGAGTATTCGGCGGTCAGCCAGCCGCCGGGTACTTTTTGCTGTTTCATCCAGGTGGGTACGCCGGGTTCGATCGTGGCCGCGCAGATAACCCGAGTGGCACCGAAATAGACGAGGACGGAGCCGGTCGCGTGCGGGGCAACGCCGGCCTCAAAGGTGATCGGGCGAAGTTGGCTGGGGCTACGGCCGTCGAAGCGGGAAGTGGACATAAGGGAAGATCGGAACGACGGGAGCGGGTGGTGTCGAGCGCGGCGCGAAGTCGGTTGGAAAGCGCGCGCGGTTTAGGAGCCGGGCGCGCGTTCTTCGCGTTCGGTGGGTTTGATTTTGGTGACGGGGGCCGCGGTCTGTTTCGACATGAAGGCGATCAAGCGGTCGTTGAAATCGCGGGCGGGGTCGTGGCCCATTTTTTTGAGGGCTTGGGTGAGGGCGGCCACTTCAACGAGGCGGGCGATGTCGCGGCCGGGTCGCACGTAGAGTTCGACGTGAGGCACGCGCATGCCGAGGATTTCGTAGTAGTTTTCCTCGAGACCCGTGCGTTCTTCGATGACTTCGGGGGTCCATTCGCGCAGAGAGACGACCAAGTCGATGCGTTTCTCAAGGCGGATGGATTTGATGCCGAACATCTCAGCGATGTTGATGATGCCGATGCCGCGGCATTCCATGTAGCCGCGGTTGAGCAGGCGGCTGGAGGCCATGAGTTCGCGTTCGTCGAGGAGCTTGATGATCGTGAGATCGTCGGCGACGAGGGAGTGGCCGCGCTCGATGAGAGCGAGGGCGCATTCGCTTTTGCCGACGCCGGAATCGCCGCGGAGCATCACGCCGACGCCTTTGATGTCGAGGGTGGTGGCGTGTTCGGTGGAGGAAGGAGCAAATTCGTTATCGATGCACAGCGTCGCCAGATTGATGTAGTTCATCGTGATCATCGTCGTGCGGATCAGAGGGAAATCCAGCTCTTGGGCGACGCGGAGCATCGCCTCGGTGGGGTTGAAATTACGCGTGAGGATTAGGCAGGGGGCGCCGGCTTTGATCATTTTGCGAAAGGTCTCGGCCTGGTTTTTTTGAGAGCGGGTCTTGAGGTAATTCATCTCGGCGGCGCCGAGGACTTGGACGCGGCGGTGCGCGAAATATTTGAAGAAGCCGGTGAGGGCTAGCGCAGGCCGATTAATGCTCCCCTCGCGAATGAGCCGGTGTAGACCGACTTCACCGGTCACAAGCTCCATCTTGAGTTTTTCGCGGTAGGTTTCGAAAAAATGCGCGACGGTGATGCCTTGGATGGCTTTTTGCATGGGGAATGGTTGGTCCGTTTACTCGCGAGGGGCCGTCAAAAATGGGGGTGATGATAGTGGGCGGCTGTGCTGGGGGCGTTACATATTAAAATCTTCGCCGAGGTAAAATTTGCGCGCTTGATCGTCTTTGATGAGTGCTTCGCCGGTACCCTCAAAGTGGACTTTGCCTTTCTCCAGAAGGTAGGCGCGGTCGACGATACGGAGCGTCTCGCGGACGTTGTGATCGGTGATGATAACACCAATGCCGCGGGTTTTCAGTTCGAGAATAATTTTCTGCACCTCGGCGACGGAGATGGGATCGATTGCGGCAAACGGTTCGTCCATGAGGAGGAACTTCGGCCGGGTGACGAGGGCGCGGGCGATCTCGAGGCGACGACGTTCGCCTCCGGAGAGCGTGAAGGCTTTTTGTTTGGCGAGGTGCGTGAGCGAGAGTTCGGCGAGGTGATGCGCGACGCGGGCGGCGCGCTCGGCTCGCGGCACGTTGATGACCTCCACGATGGCGAGGATGTTTTCCTCGACGCTGAGTTTGCGAAAGACGGAGGCTTCTTGCGGGAGGTAGCCGATGCCGTGGCGGGCGCGCTCGTGCATGGGCAGGCGCGTCAAGTCGTGGCCATCGAGAAAAACCGTTCCGGCGGTGGCAGGCACAAGGCCTACGACCATGTAAAACGCCGTAGTCTTACCCGCGCCGTTGCGTCCGAGTAGACCGACGATCTCGCCGGCGCTCACGCGTAGGCTGACGCCATCGACGACGGTGCGGGCGCCAAACGTCTTAACGAGACCCTGGGTGATGATCTCGGAGCGCGGGCTCGTGGGGGCGGGGTCGCTCATGGGGTTAATTTGGGCGACTCGGCCGTTGTGCTAGGACTGGCGGATTTCGGCGCGGGGTTGGGCTTTAGTTTTTCGAAACCGAGGTCTTTGATGGTGGGGCCGGTGAGGCGGACGCCGACGCCATCCTCGGGCTCGACCACGGCACGGCGTTGACCGCGGTAGAGGATCATGCGCGGGCCGGTCATGACCGTTTTATCGAAGGTGACGGAGGGGAAGGGCTCGGTCTTTGCTTCGCGGCTGAGGACCACGCGGTCTTCGTCGGGGAAAATTTCGGCCCGACCGCAGGTGGCGATGCGGTCGCTCTGCAGGAGGCGGACGTGACCGGTGGCGAGGAGGGATTTGAAATAACTTTGTTTGCCGATGATGGCCTTGGGATCGCCTTTGCGCGAGGTGACAACTTTGAGGTAATCGCAGGTGAGTTTGAGATTACTGGCGGTGACAACGACGCGGTCGCGGAAAGTGGCAATGCTCTCGGTTTCCGTGCTGGTGGTCTCGGCGAGGCCGGCGCATTCGATGATGGTTTCTTTTGCGGGCTCGGTCGCGGCCGTTTGAGCGCGGAGGGCAGCGGGCACAACACTGAGCGCGGCGAGGAGGGAGAGGAGCGAGCGAAGCGTCATTTGAGAATATCGGGCAACTGCGCCTTAAAGGTTATGCGAGCGTGGCGGCCGAGGGAAACTTTTTTGGCGGCGTGGTCGTAGGTCCATTGTTCGCCAGTGATTTCTAGGTCATCGCGCACGAGGCGGACGCTGGATTCGCCGCGGACAACTTTTTCGTTCGGGAAGAAGCTGGCGAGTTCGCGGCAAAGCAGGATCGAGTCGACTTTGGCGGCAGCGTCACCGTTGAAGGTGGTAATATTGAGATCGATAACGTCGATGCGCTCTGCGCTGTACGTGCGCGCCTCGCTGCCCCTAAGCGTCATACTGCGATAGCCTTCTTTGGTGAAGAGGGGTAGGCTCCAGTTTTTGGCGACGACGGGCTGGACGGTCCGTGCAGGTTCAGCCGCGCGCGTTACGCTCGCGAGCAGGAGAAAAAGCCATAAAACTGAAGCAAACTGGGGCACTTAAAGAGGGAAGCGCAAGGGAGCGCTAACGGCGAGGTTTGTTCCCGCGGGAGGCGAGGAGGAGGTCGCAGATTTCGCGGACGGCACCGAGGCCGGCTTCGCGTTTCGTGACGTAGTCGGCCGCGGTGCGGGCTTCCGTGATGGCCCCGGGTACGCTGACGCCAATCCCGGCAGCGCGGATGGCGGGCACGTCGATCACATCGTCACCCATATAAACGCAGGCGGACAGAGGTAGGTTAAGCTGGTCCGCTAGCTCGGTGAGGGCGGCGAGTTTATCCGAGCGGCCTTGAATGAGGTGGGGGATTTTAAGCTCGGTGGCGCGGGCGGTGGTGGCGCTGGATGCGCGGCCGGAAATCCAAGCCAGCGGGAGGCCGGCGTCGCGGAGGCGGGCAAGGCCTAGGCCGTCGAGGATCGAGAAGCGTTTGGCCTCGGTGCCGTCCGAGGAGATAAGAACGGTGCCGTCGGTGAGGATGCCGTCGACATCCATGGCAAACAGACGAATGCGGGCCCAATGGGCGGTGGTTGGACGGGATGATTTGCGGGGGCCGGCTTTCGATTGGAACATAGAAAAACCCTAGATTTTTACCGAGCGCAAAATCACCCCATCCACTCGGTGATGCGCTCGATGATTTTATCTTTGGTGGGGCGAAAGGCTTGCTCGAGCTCAGGGGCGAAGGGCACGGGTAAATCGAGCGAGGCGATGCGTAGCGGGGCTGCCTTCATCGAGGAAAAGTGCTTCTCGGTAAGGCGGGCGACGAGTTCGGCGCCGAAGCCGTGCGTGCGGCGGCCTTCATGCAGGACGATGAGGCGACCGGTGCGTTGAAGGGAGGCTTCGATGGCGTCCAGACGAAGTGGCGCGAGGGCACGTAGGTCGAAGATATCTAGGCTAATTTCGTATTCGGCGGCGAGGTAGAGGGCCGCTTCCTCCGCGAGGTGGACCATGTCGCCGTAGGTGACGAGCGTCGCGTAGTCGCCGGTGTGAAGTTTTTTCGGCGACCAGACGTCACGGTAGTTTGCGTCCCAAGCGACGGGGGCTTTGCCGCGGCGGTAGAGAGCTTTGTGTTCGAAGAGGATTACGGGGTTATTGTCCTCGTAGGCAGCGAGGAGGGCATTGAAGGCGTCTTGCGGCGTGCTGGGGTAAAGCGCTTTTAGGCCCGGCATCGCGAGGAGAAATGAGTCGAGTTCCTGCGAGTGAAATGAGCCGAAAGTGAGGCCGCCGCCGGTGGGAAGGCGCAACACCAGAGGCACAGCGGCGCCCGAGCGGAAGCGGTAGGTGGCGGCGTTGAGGGTGATTTGCGTGGCGGCCTCGGTGACAAAATCTGAAAACTGAAATTCCTCGATGGGGCGGTGGCCGTTGAGTGCAAGGCCGATGGCGTAGCCGGTGCAGGCGCTTTCGGCGAGTGGGGTATTAAATACACGAGGGCGGCCAAAATCGGCGAGAAGGCCTTCCGTGACTTTAAAAGCGCCGCCATAGGTGCCGATGTCTTGGCCAAGAATGAGGGACTCCGGGCGCTCGGTGAGGATTTTGCGCAAACCAAGATTGAGGGCTTGGGCGGCGTTGAGATTTTGCGGCGTGGCGGGCGAGGGTTGCCAAGGGAGTGGGGCGCTCGCTGGGGCGTAAACATCCGCTAGCATCGCGGTCGCATCGGCGGCAGGGCGAGCGATGGCGAGCGAGACATGGATGGACGATTCGATGAAAGCGTTGAGCTCTGCGTCGAGTAAGTCGAGGTGGGCGGGGCCGTGTGTGGCTACAAGTTGCGCCCGCAGTTTAGGGAGGGGATCGCGCGCGAAGAAGCCCTCGGCTTCGCCGGGTTTCAGGTAGTCGCCCGTGTCGTAAGCCGCGTGGCCGCGGAGCCGCAGCGTGTGGGCTTCGATCAGTAGTGGACGTGAGGTGGAGCGGACTTTTTCGATCGCGGCGGCAAAGGTGCGTGTGGTGGCGGCAACATCGAGCGTGGTATCGAGCGCGAAGCCCTCGATCCCGTAACCAGCGGCGCGTTGCCAGAGTTCGGTGTTACCGGCGAATTGTTCGGCGACGGGTGTTGAGTACGCGTACCGGTTATTTTCGACGACAAAGAGGATGGGCAGCGAAAGGAGTGAGGCGAGGTTCAGGGTCTCGTGGACATCACCGGTGCTGGAGCTGCCGTCGCCAAAGAAAGCTAAGCCTATGGCGGGGCGGCCGAGGCGACGCTGCGAATCGGTCGCACCCACGACGTTGCTGAGCATGGCGCCAAGGTGGCTGATCATGGGCAATGAACGCGCGGCCGGGTCGCCGTGGTGAATATTGCCTTCACGCGCGAGGGTAGGGCTCTCGGCGTTGGCGAAATACTGGTTTAAATGATCGCAGAGGTGACCGCTCCAAACCAAGTGGCCGCCAAAACCACGGTGTGAAAACGAGATGACGTCGGTCGACTTGTCCGCAAGCAAAGCGAGGGGAACAACGAGGCCTTCGTTGCCTTGGCCACCGGTGACCGTGCCCTTGATTAGGCCCTGGCGGAAAAGATCGAGGATACGGTTATCACTGGTGCGCGCGACGTGCATCCAGGCATAGATGCGGAGCAAGGCTGTGGCGGGATCGCGAGCGAGGTCAACAGAACGAAGCTCGCGGGAGCCGAGGAGCGCGGGTGGTAAAGGAAACGACATGAACGTTGTCGTTACCTTGGGCTGATTGCGCTGGGGTGAGCAAGCTTTGGGGTAATTGTTACGATTGGTGGCGCGGGAGGTAATTGGCTAGGCGCCGCGCGGAATCTTTGTTGGGGTGCCTGAGTCGCGCTCAAACCAGTTCTACGATGAACATTAACTATATACTTGGATTGTTTTTATGGCTGGCTGGAGTGGCCGGGGCGGCGGAAACGCGGCCGCTTGTCATCGCGCACCGTGGTGCGAGCGGTTATTTGCCCGAGCACACGCTCGCCGCCAAGGCGTATGCTCACGCCCTCGGCGCGGATTTTCTTGAGCAAGATTTGGTGCTTACAAAAGACGATGTGCCCGTCGTGTTGCACGATATTTACCTTGATACGGTAACGGACGTAGCGGTGCGTTTCCCGGAGCGGAAGCGGGCCGACGGCCGTTTTTACGCGCTCGATCTCACGCTGGCGGAACTCAAGCAGTTGCGCGTCACGGAGCGTTTTAATGCGAAGACCGGCGCTGCGGTGTTTGCGGGGCGGTTTCCCCCGGGGCTGGCGGAGTTTCGCATTTCGACCCTCGAGGAAGAATTACAGCTCATTCAAGGTCTTAACTCCAGCACGGGCCGTGCGGTTGGAATTTATCCCGAAATCAAGCAACCGCAATGGCATCGCGCCCAAGGCCACGATATCAGTAAAATCGTGCTGCCGTTGCTCGCGCGCTACGGCTACGCGACGAAGAACGACGCGTGTTTTTTGCAATGCTTTGAACTAACCGAAGTGAAACGTATCCGTCGTGAGTTGGGCTGGCGGGGGCATATCGTCATGTTGATTGAAGCGAGCCCGAAGGGCGACGACGGTACCGATTTTACGCGCATGTGTACGCCGGCCGGACTGCGGGAGCTAGCCGAAGTTGCCGATGGCATCGGTCCCTCGCTTGGACGCCTCGCGACGTGGACGGATAAAGGTGAAGCAAAAATTTCTAATTTGGTGAAGGACGCTCATGCGGCCGGACTGGTGGTGCACGCTTACACGATTCGCTTCGATGAACTACCCAACCATTGTCCCTCGGCGGCGGCGTTGCACTCGGCCATTTTTAGCGAGGCGGGTATCGACGGTGCGTTTACGGACTTCACGGACCGCACGCTTGCGTGGTTACAGTCAGCTAAAGCCAGCGCTCCCTCTTCCTTAAAGTGAAGATTCTGCGAGCCAAGTGGTCGCGGCGGTAAGATCGGCCGCGACAAGCCCGTGGCTGGCGTGGACGAAAGTTTGTGTGACCTCAGCCCCGCCTGTGCGCAGGAACTCAGCCAGACGAGGAGGGTGGTCAAGCGGCACGATGGGATCGGCGCTGCCGTTGAGCATCAGCACGCGTTTGCCGGTGAGCGAGCCCGGCGCGGTGGGCGTATCAAGTACGACCATCGAACGCAGTAGCAGGGCTGCATTAAGCGTTGCAGGGCGAAGCTGGAGCAGGGTGGCGGCGATGTTGGCGCCATTGGAGAAGCCGAGCGCGGTGAGGCGAGTGGCATCGAAACCATAATGCGTGGCGGCGGCTTGGACGAAATCCGCGAGGGCGTGGGTGCGTCGCGTGACTTCGGCGGAATCGAAGACGCCCTCGGCGAGGCGGGCAAAAAAGCGGCGCGCGCCGTGTTCGGAGACGTCGCCGCGCGGGCTGAGTACGGCGGCGCCTGGAGCGAGTTTGCGCGCGATTGGCAGTAGATCGTTTTCATCGCCGCCGGTGCCGTGGAGCAAGAGCAAGGGCGCGGCGGCGGGATTCGTGCCGGGTTGGAAAATGTGGTGAAAGGAAAAGGCCATGGGCGTGATTACATGAGCGGCGGCAGGTGCGCTTCGATCGCGGCGCGTTGGCTCTCGTATTGGGCGGGGAGTTTGAGCGCGGTGCCGAGCGTGGCGAGCGGTTCGTCGATGGTGAAGCCGGGGTTGTCGGTCGCGATTTCAAACAAAATGCCCGCGGGTTCGCGGTAATAAATGGAATGAAAATAATTTCGGTCCATCACGGGACTCACGCCCAGATTGAGCGCCTGCAGGGCGGCGAGCGCATGGGCTTGGGTGGTGTCGTTGGGGGTGCGAAATGCGAGGTGGTGAACCGTGCCCGCGCCGGAGGTTCCGCGCGGGAGTTTGGGGTCAACGAGCACATCGACATAGGTTCCGGGTCCGCCGGCGGCGACGCTGAAGCGCGTGCGGTCATCGGTGTTGGCCGTGGTGCGATAACCCATCGCGTGGGTGAGGAGCGCGGCGGTGGGCGAGGCTTCGGACACAGCAAGGGTGACGCTATGAAAACCACGGATGCCATTTGCCGCGGAAATTTCCGGGTGGGTGGGCGCGGTGCGGGCATCAGGCTCGGTGGTGGCGACCAGTTCGAGAACGAGGCCGTCGGGATCAGTAAACGAGATGACTTGGTCGCCGAAGCGCGTCGTGAGCGCGCTCGGTGTGACGCCGTGGGCGAGGAGGCGTGTGCGCCAAAAATTCAGGCTGCCCGCGGGTACGGAAAACGCCGTGGCGTAGGCTTGGCCCGTGCCAGGACGGCCGCGTCGGATGCCGGCCCAAGGGAAAAACGTGAGCACGGAGCCCGGCGTGCCGACGCTGTCGCCGTAGTAGAGATGATAGGTGGACGGGTCGTCGAAATTGACGGTGCGTTTGATCAGGCGCAGGCCGAGCGCGCCTGTGTAGAAAGCGAGGTTGCGGCGCGGATCACCCGCGATGGCGGTGACGTGATGTAAACCAGAGAGCTGCATATTATCGGACGGAGCGGACATGACGGGTGATGTAGGATTGATCGAACTTTCGCGGCGGCGGCTGGGGCCGGCGGCACCGGTTTACCACCCGTAGTTGCGCTTGATGCGAAGCGCTTCGTAAAGGTCGGTGGGCAGTTCGAGGATGAAACGACTCGGCGTGAGCATCATGCCGCCAGGACCCGCGCGGGAGGCGATCTTCGGGTAGCTTAGATAGAGCTCGTTGCGGGCGCGAGTGACGGCGACGTAAAATAGACGACGCTCCTCCTCGACATCACCGTTTTCGATGGCACGGCGGCCGGGGAATTGTCCGTCGGCAAGGCCGATCAAGAAGACGACGTCGTATTCGAGACCTTTGGCTTGGTGAATGGTGGTGAGCTTGATGGCGTCGGTCTCGGGCTCGACGCGCCGCTCGCTCGTCTCGCCGTTGAGTAGGACAATCTGTGCGAGAAAATCCTGGGTCTCGTCGAAGCGTTGGGCGAAGCCAATGAGCGCTTTTAATTCTTCGAGGCGGTCCACGTAGTCGGCGTAGGCGCCTTTTAGGTAATCGCCGTACCAACCATCGATCGCGATCTCGACCGTCTCGGCGGGTTTGCGATTTTGCATGGCCTCGGCGATTTGCTCGAGCGAGGTGCAGAAATTGGGCCAGTCGTCGCGGGCGTCTTTAGCGACTTTGCTTAGGACGTCATCGGTGGGCAGGACGTCGATAAAGTTTTTGCGCAGAAGCTGGGCGTTTTCGCGCGCGACGGCGTAGATTTTTTGTGCGCCCTTTTCTCCGATTTTGGGCAGAAGAACTGCGATGCGTTGCCAGGCCTGTTCGTCAGCGGGGTTGTAAACGAAGCGGAGCAGGGCGATGAGGTCGCGGATGTGTTGGCGCTCGAAGAACTTCACCCCGCTGGTGATCTGGTAGGGCATGCCGGCGCGGGAAAGTGCGAGCTGGATCTCGAGCGCGAGAAAATGGGAACGGTAAAGAATCGCGATTTCGTTAAGCGAGACCCCGTCGTCGTCGACGAGAGAGCGAATGCGTTTCAAAATGAAATCAGCCTGCTCGCGGTCGTCCATGGCTTGGACGACGAACGGTTTTTGGGCATTAGCGCGGTGGGCGCGGAGTTCTTTCTCAAAATGGCGGCCCTTGGGTTGGGCTTCGAGGACGCCGTTGGCGAGGGCTAGGATTTGAGGCGTCGAGCGGTAGTTGGTCTCGATGCGGTGAATGACCGTGCCGGGGTGACGCTCTGGGAACGTCATGATATTTTCGAAATCGGCCCCGCGCCACGAGTAGATGCATTGGGCATCGTCGCCTACGGCCATGACGCGGTGGTGGGCGGCGAGTTTGTCGACAATCTGGGCTTGGAGCGTGTTGGTGTCTTGGTACTCGTCGACTAAGACGTGGCGGAAGCGATGGGCGAAGTGCTGGGCGACCTCGGGGGCGTCGGTGAGGAGCTTGAGCCAGAGCTCGAGCAAATCGTCATAATCGACGACGTTTTGCTCACGCTTTCTCTTGGCGTAAGCGGCGGCAAACGCGGGGAAACGGTGCGAGATTTCAGCGTATTGGGGAAACTGATCTGAGACGGTTTCGGCGAGCGAGAGCTGGGTGTTGCGCGCGAGGGAGAGCACACTGAAGAGCGGGCCGGGACGCGGGTTGGTCTTATCTTTAAAAAACATTTTGTCCTCCGCCTCGACGGTCTGCTTGAGCAGCGTCTCGGATTCGTCGGCGTCAAGAATGGTAAAATTTTTCGGAAGGCCGATGGCTTCGCCGTGCATGCGCAGCGCGCGGTGACCGATGCCGTGAAACGTGCCGCCCCAGAAACGCCCGGGCTCGAGGCCGGTGAGTTCTTGCACGCGGTGGAGCATTTCCTTGGCGGCTTTGTTGGTGAAGGTAAGCAGCAAGATTTCCCAGGGCTGGACGCCCTGGGAGATAAGATAAGCGACGCGGTAAGTGAGCGTGCGGGTCTTGCCTGAGCCGGCACCAGCGAGCACGAGGATCGGGCCGGGCGCCGCGGTGACGGCGGCGAATTGCTCATCGTTGAGCAGCGCGCGGAAATCGATCGGCGGAAAGCCGGGCGGACCTGAAGGAGCGTCGAGTTCGAAATCCATGGACCCGCTAAGGCTCACGGCTCCGCCGGCGGGAGCAAAGCGAAAGTTTCGCGCCTGGACTGGCGAGTGGAACGATTATGGTCTACGCCGACTCAATGGGTGGCGGGGGCACTGGGTGCCGTGATAGAGTTTAAGCTACGAATTTTTTGGGCCGGCTCGACGGTGACGTTTTCTAGAAAAATTCTGCCCGCGTGGTGGATGACGTCGCTGGCGGTGACGCCGGCAAACGTGGAGTTGGCGATGCGGATGTCCTCGATGATGGCGCCGGGGAAGCCGACGACAAAGAAGACGCGAGGGCTAGATTTGCTGGTGATATTTTCGAGTGAAACGTGGCGCACGGTGGGCATGAACGTACCCTTGGCGCCTTCCTCGTAGAGGAAATCCACCGTGACAATCGCTTCGGCGACGCGGCCGATCTGGACGTTGCGCATGAAGATATTTTCGATGGTGCCGCCGCGCACGGCGTTGCTCTTGAAGCGGAGCGCGCGTTCGAGGTTGGGGCTGTCCATGGTGCAGTTTTCCACGAAGACGTTACGGCAGCCGCCGGCGATTTCACTGCCAATGACGACGCCCCCGTGACCGTCTTTCATGGTGCAGCCGCGCACGATGATATTTTCCGAGGGTACGTTGACGCGGCGGCCGTCGCGGTTGCGGCCGGATTTGATCGCGATGCAATCGTCGCCGGTGTCGAAGACGCAATTTTCGATCAGGACATCGCGGCACGACTCAGGATCGCAGCCGTCGTTGTTGGGGCCGTGGGAATTGATCGTGAGGCCGCGCACGGTGACGTTGGTGGAAAGCACGGGGTTAACCTCCCACATGGGGGAGCGGATGATCGTGACTCCCTCGATGAGGATATTTTTGCAACGGTAGGGCTGGATGAAATTGGGCCGCAGAAAATGTCCGCCGCCGAAAACGCGCTCGGCGACGGGTACATCGCGCTCGCCCATCGCGATGAGTGCATCGCGGGCGACGCGTTGCTTGGGCGGCGTGGCGCCGCGCTTCATGTTCCACGCCCACCACGTGTCGGTGGTAGCGCCGCCATCGAGCGTGCCGCTGCCGGTGACAGCGATGTTTTCTTGTTCGAACGCGTAGATGAGCGGTGAATGGTTCATGCATTCGACGCCTTCCCAGCGCGTGAACACGATCGGGTAGAGTGCGGGGTCGGGGTTGAACCGCAGCGTGGCGCCGGCGGCGAGGTGGAGATTGACGTTACTTTTCAGGTGGATGGCCCCGGTGCTGAATACGCCTGCGGGGACGACGACGCGGCCACCGCCGGCGGCGTGACAGGCGGCGATAGCCTGGGCGATTGCTGCGGTAGCGTCGGTCGTGCTACCGGCGACGGCGCCGTAAGCGGTGATGGGGAAATCTCGATCGGGGAACACCGGAGCTTTGATGCGGGCGAGGATTTCCTCGGCGGTATCCCAAGTGACAGGCGCGGAGCTTGTAGCAGCGCGGAGTGGTTGGGTGAGGGCGGCGACTAAGATCGCGGCGAGTACAGACAGGATTTTTTTCATGGGGCGGCGGCGGACGATTTAACTCAACTTGAGACAGCTGTCCGAGGAAACGTGGATGTTCACCGGAGCTGGGGAAAGCGGAAACGTTTTAAAGCAATACGAGGTCGTTGCGGTGAACGACTTCGAGGCGCTTGCGCAAGGGGTGGAGTGCGCGCAGAGCGACGGCTTGGAGCCCGGCGATAGCGGAGATTTCTTTACTGGAGAAATTCGTTTTACCGCGGGCGAGTACGGCCTGGTCGGGGCCAGCGATGTTAACGATGTCCCCGATACTGAATTCCCCGCGGGCGTGCGTGACGCCGACTGCTAGAAGGCTGCTACCTTGTTCGCGGAGGATGGGTACGGCACGGGCGTTGACGAACACAGTGCCTGCAGGTCGCTGAAAGTAGGCGAGCCAGTGTTTCTTAGCGTCAAGGGGCAGGCCACTGGGGACAAAAAACGTGCCGGGGCCGGTGCCCCCAAGCAGACGCGCCACGATGGCAGGCGCGGAGCCGCTAGCGATGAATACGCCGCAGCCGGCGCGCGTGGCGAGTTTGGCGGCCGTGATTTTGGAAATCATGCCGCCGGTGGCCGTTTCGCTCGTAGTGCCGCCAGCCATGGCTTCGATGACGGGGGTGATTTTTTCAACTACGGGGACGATCTCGCCAGTGCCTTTGAGGTCGATCAGCCCGGGCGCGGTGGAAAGAATGATGAGGTGCTCGGCTTCGACGAGGCTCGCGACAAGGGCGGAAAGGGTGTCGTTGTCGCCAAATTTAATTTCGGCGGCGCTGACGGTGTCGTTTTCGTTGATGATGGGAATCGCACCATAGCCGATGATCTGGCGGAGTGTTTCGCGGACGCCCAGGTAACGGGTGCGTACGCGCAGATCGTCGTGGGTGAGCAGGACCTGGGCGACGGTGAGCGCGTGGGGAGCGAAGGCGGTTTGCCAGACCTGCATGAGGCGAGATTGGCCGATGGCGGCGCAGGCCTGTTTTTTGGAAACGTCTTTGGGTTTTTTTGCGAGGGCGAGGGCGCCCATCCCCAGGCCGACGGCGCCGGACGAAACGACGATCACCTCGGTGCCAGCGGAGCGCAGGGCGGCGAGCTGGGTGGCGAGATCGGCGATGCGGGCGGTATCAAGTTGACCGATTCCCGTCGTGAGTACGCCGGTACCGAGTTTGACGACGACGCGTTTCGGAGTGGCGGAGGATTCTTTTTTCAACGCGGGAGGCGCGGCGGTCCGCGGCGAGTAGGGATTAGGGCGCAGGGAAAACTCCGCCCACACGGGCTCAAACGGTGAGCAAGTCCTTTTCTTTGTGCGCGAGGTGTTCGCCGATGCTCTTGATGGCTGCATCGGTGGCGGCCTGGATGTCTTTTTCGACCCGCTTGGCCTCGTCTTCGGGCAGTTTAGCTTTTTTGACCGATTCCATGACGTCGCGACGAACGTTGCGCACGTGAACACGGCCTTCTTCGGCGAGGCGGTGAGCGTTTTTAACGAATTCGAGGCGGCGTTCCTTGCTCATATCGGGGAGCGGAATGCGGATGACTTTGCCATCGGGGATGGGGTTGAAGCCGAGGTTGGCTTCTTGAATACCGCGTATGATGTCTTTGATGATGCTGGTGTCCCAAGGTTGGACTTGGATGAGCCGGGCGTCGGGCGTGCTGATGGCCGCGCATTGTTTGAGCGGGGTCATGGTGCCGTAGGCTTCGACCATGACGGTTTCGACCATCTGGGGCGTGGCTTTGCCGGTATGGATGGAGCTAAATTCGTGGAGCGTGTGGTCCACGGTTTTTTTCATCTTGGCTTGAGCTTCAGCGAGGAACGGGGAGGACATGGTGGGGGTCGGATTTTTTTTAAAGGTGCAAAAAAAAGGCGGCGAGGCGGATCAGTTTTTGACGAGTGTACCGATTTTTTCGCCGAGGACAGCTTTGCGGATGGCGTGTTCGTCATTAAGGTCGAACACTAAGATCGGGACGTTATTGTCCAGACAGAGGGAGAACGCGGTGGAGTCCATGACGTTGAGGCGCTGTTTGAGAGCGTCGATGAAGGAGATTTGGTCGTATTTGACGGCGTCGGGAAACTTTTTCGGGTCCTTATCGTAGATGCCATCGACCTTGGTCGCTTTCATGATGATGTCAGCGTGCATCTCGGAGGCGCGGAGGGCGGCGGTGGTATCGGTCGAGAAGTAGGGGTTGCCGGTGCCGGCGGCGAAGATGACGACACGGCCTTTTTCGAGGTGGCGCATGGCGCGACGCAGAATGAACGGCTCAGCGATCTGGTTCATCGGGATGGCGCTTTGGATGCGCGTGGTGACGCCCATTTTTTCGAGGCAATCCATGAGGGCGAGGGCGTTGATGACGGTGGCGAGCATGCCCATGTAATCGCCTGTGGTCCGGTCGACGCCACGCTGGGAGCCTTGGAGGCCGCGGAAGATGTTGCCGCCGCCGATGACGACGCACACTTCAACGCCGAGATCGGCGATTTCTTTGACCTGGCTGCAGGTTTTTTCGAGGGTGGCGGCGTCTATGGGATCCCCGCCTTTGCCGCCACGAAGGACTTCGCCGGAAAGCTTTAGAATGATGCGTTTATATTTAACGCCGAGCGCGACTCGTTTGTTGGCATGCATGGCCGCGAGGAAACGATTCTGTAAAATCGGCGTCAATGCCCGAGATGGTGCACGGTCTGATCTCTTCGGGAAATCCTGCGGAGCGTAAATGTAATTTCCACCGCGGCTTCGTTCATCGCCGAGCTGACCGCCCGGGTCATTGGCTTGGCTCTGGCTGCGCGCCGCGATTTCAAAGCGGTCCGCGCCGCGGTTGATAATATCTATTATGAGCCAATATATGGAGACTTGCCCCGGCTAAAGCACCCTCGCTAGCGTGGGGGTTTACCGCATGAAAAAAGCACTTATCACCGGCATCACGGGGCAGGACGGTTCTTATCTCGCTGAGCTCTTGCTCGCCAAGGGCTACGAGGTCCACGGCGTGATTCGCCGGGCTTCCACCTTTAACACCAGCCGGATCGATCACCTTTATCGCGACCCGCACGTTAATGGCGTGAAGCTCCACCTTCACTACGGCGACCTCGCCGATTCCGTGCAGATGGTGAAACTGCTTTATGAGCTCCAGCCCGACGAAATTTACAACTTAGGCGCGCAGTCGCACGTGCGTGTTTCCTTTGATATACCTGAATACACGGGTGATGTCGTTGGCCTGGGCTCGGTGCGTATTCTTGAAGCGATCCGCGAAGCCGGGCTCGTTAAAAAATGCCGCTTTTACCAAGCCTCCTCTTCCGAGATGTTTGGTAAAGTTCAGGAAGTGCCGCAGACCGAAAAGACCCCGTTCTGGCCCCGTTCGCCCTATGGCTGCGCGAAAATGTACGCCTATTGGCTCACGGTGAACTACCGGGAAAGCTATAACCTGCACGCCTCCAACGGCATTTTGTTTAATCACGAAAGCCCGCGCCGTGGCGAGACCTTCGTTACGCGCAAAATCACCCGTGCGGCCACCCGGATCAAACTCGGTCTCCAAGAGCGCCTCTACATGGGTAACCTGGATGCCCGCCGGGACTGGGGTTACGCCAAGGAATACGTCGAGATGATGTGGGTTATGCTCCAACAAGACCAAGCCGATGACTACGTGGTCGCCACCAACGAGACGCACACCGTTCGCGAATTTATCCAGGAAACTTTTGGTCTGCTCAATTTGGATTGGGAAAAATACGTCAGCTACGATGCCCGCTACGAGCGTCCCGCCGAGGTCGAACTGCTCATCGGTGACCCCGCGAAGGCCAAGCGCCAACTCGGTTGGGAGCCCAAGACTAAGTTCAAGGAGCTGGTTAAAATCATGACTGAGGCCGACCTCGAACTGGCTAAACGCGAGGCTCAGATCGCCAGCTTGCCTCAACCCACGTCCACGACGATCGCATGAAGCTGTTCATCGCGGGCCACCAAGGCATGGTCGGCGGCGCGCTCGTGCGCCGGTTTCAACGCGAATCCGGGGTAACGCTTCTCCTGCGCTCGCGCCGCGAACTCGACCTCACCTCGCCAACGGCCGTCGACGCCTTCTACGCGGCGGAGAAGCCCGATATTGCCATCATCGCCGCTGCTAAAGTCGGGGGTATTCACGCGAATAACACTTACCCGGCCGAGTTTCTTTTCGATAATTTAGCCATCGCGGCCAACACGATTAACGGCGCCTATCGCTGTGGCGTGAAACGGCTGCTTTTTCTTGGTAGCTCGTGTATTTACCCTAAGCACGCACCTCAGCCCATGGCTGAAGATTGCCTGCTTACCGGCCCGCTTGAGCCCACTAACGAGGCCTACGCCATCGCTAAAATCACCGGCCTTAAGCTCGCCCAGTCCTACCGCAAGCAGTACGGCGTGCTTTACCACTCTGCGATGCCGACCAATCTGTATGGTCCTGGCGATAACTACCACTTGCAGAATTCGCATGTCTTGCCCGCGCTTCTGCGCAAATTTCACGAGGCCAAAATGGCTGGCCGCGCCGAAGTCGTCGCCTGGGGCACGGGCTCGCCTAAACGGGAGTTTCTCCACGTCGACGACCTCGCTGAGGCCTGCGCATTTTTGCTCACGCTTGAAAATCCACCTGACTGGATTAATGTCGGTACGGGCACCGACGTTACCATCCGCGAACTTACTGAAACCGTCGCCACCGTCACTGGCTTCACGGGCAAAATCGTCTGGGACGCCAGTAAGCCTGACGGTACCCCGCGCAAACTCATGGATGTTTCTCGGCTTGCCGCGCTTGGGTGGCGTGCCCGCATTGCACTCTGCGATGGTGTCGCCAAAACCTACGCCTCGTTCCTCGCGGAACAGGCCGCCGGCACGCTTCGCGCCTAAGCGCGGCGTGCGCGCCCGGCTGCTGGGGCGCCGGTGGGCTTAGAATTTTTCCCGTTACAAATTCCGTTCGGTAGCGTCACACTGCTAGGTATGAATTTTCCTGTCTTCACGCTCGCCTTCATTGAAGGGGTTGGCGGTCCCGAGATGTTACTGATCCTCGTGATCATCTTGATGTTATTTGGTAAAGATAAACTCCCCGAGCTCGCCCGAGGGCTGGGTAAGTCGATGAAGGAATTGAAAAAAGCTACGAGTAACGTCGAAGAAGAATTCAAGCGCGCGCTGCAAGAGGACGAATACCGCCAAAACCAGGCCAGTTACACGCCCGTCATCACCTCCGCGCAGCCCGTCGCCGCGCTTCCGGCTGGAACTTCCCCCGAAACGACTCCCGCTGATACGATTCCTGCTTCCCCGGTGGCTACCGATGCTCCTGGGCCCCACATCGCCAGTGAACCGGTCGCCGCGGCTGATGGGTCCGCCCCGTTGAACAACGACGTTTCCTCCGCGCCCATTGTGCCGCCTGCGCCGGCCCCGGCTCTAGCCCCGCGCAAGCCCGCGGCGCCCCAGCGTGGCCGCGCTGATGTCTAAGCGCGCGTCCAACGTGTTCTAAAAAACCGGGCTGGCGCTCGAGTGGATTCCGGCCTCAGCCTCGCCGGATGAAATCCTTTCAGCGGCCGCTCGTTTTGATGCTGGTGCTTTTAGGGTGGGTCGTTGTTCGTGCGGCCGAAACGCCGCCGCCACTCATCTTGATCTCGCTGGATGGTTTTCGTTGGGATTACTGCGATCTTTACCCGGACAAGACGCCCCAACTCCGTGCCTTAATCCGCGCCGGCACTTCGGCGCGCGCCCTCATCCCGGTTTATCCCACCAATACCTTTCCTAATCATTATTCGATCGTGACCGGCCTTTATCCCGCGCACCACGGGATGATTAATAACGACCATTTTGACCCCGTCCTCGGTGAATTTTTTAACTATAAAAACGCCGCCGCCGTTGGCGCCGCGAAATGGTGGGGTGGCGAACCGATCTGGACCACCGCGGTTCGACAAGGCCGCGCCAGCGCCAGCTATTTTTGGGTGGGTTCCGAGGCCGAAAACCACGGGGTGCGTCCCAGCTATTGGAAAAAGTACGACTACTCCGTCCCGTTTAAAAAACGTCTCGAAGAGCTTGTCGGCTGGCTTACTCTTCCCCTTGAAAAACGCCCTGCAGTGGTTGCCTTCTATTTTGAAGAAACCAATGCCGCGGGCCACAAGTATGGCCCTGAATCTCCCGAACTCGCCGCCGCCGTTCGTTTACTCGATTCGCAGATTGGCGAGCTCCGCACGCGCTTGGCCGAGGCCGGTGTTACCCCGAATTTCGTGATTGTTTCCGACCACGGCATGACGCCCGTGAGTGCCGACCAAGTCATGCTCCTAGACGACTACATCGACCTCTCCGCCGTGCAGGTGGATTTCGATGGTTCGGCTGTCGGTCTGCGCCCGCACGACGGAGATGCCGCCGCGCTTGTGCGTCGATTGGCCGCACTGCCGCACGGCCGCGCGTACCTCGCCGCTGATCTGCCGCCGTCGTTTCACTTGAAGGACAACCCGCGGATCCCGCCCGTCTGGATCGTGCCCGAACTGGGCTGGCACGTGGAGCGCCGCCTGCGCTTCGATCGTATCCGCCTCGCTTTCCTTAAAGGGGATCACGGCTACGACCCCGCGCACGCGTCGATGCGTGGCATCTTCATTGCCAGCGGGCCCTCCTTTAAAGCCGGCGTCCTCGTCGAGCCCGTGGAAAACATTCATATCTACAACCTGCTCTGCGCCGCTCTTAAGTTGCAGCCCGCGCCCAACGACGGTGACGACCGCCTGGTGCGCGCCGCGTTGAAATAACTCATTGGCGGGCAGTATCGTCCGCGTCCTTGATCCCCCCGCCGCAGTCTTATGACAAAGTTCGTAAAAAAAATTCTCGACCCAGGCGCAGCGTTGGGCATGTTCGTTGATGCATCAGGAATGAACTGACCTTAAAAAAGTCAGTTCCGCCAACCGGGCCGGGAGCGGCCACGGTGGATCGAGCGCAAGCTCGGATGTGCGTCTCCCGCAAGGGCGACGAACCAAGCACGCTCCCGAAGACGAAACCGATCTGATGCCTCAGGTCGGTTTTTTGTTTTTCCACCCCTGCTGCGCGATCCTCCTCAACCAAGAAATCACGCAACATGATCACAATCAACTCCATCCCTGGACTACGCCTCTCTGCGGCCAATCCCAACCACCACCTGTGGAACAACCACGGCACCTGGTTTTTGCACTACACGGTACATCCTACGCCGTTCACCAAAGACCGCATCCGGCGGACCTTGGGTACCAAAGACCTCGCTGAAGCGCGCCAACGCCGCGACCGTTTTTTTGCACAACTCGCCCGTTCTGCTTCGGCCGCGACCGACTGCGAGCGTCGCGATCAAGTCGCCGCATGAATTCCCCGGTGCGAGTGATTCACTTCGCGCGGGCCGCCGGTTTGGTCACGGCACCCAGCGGCGAGACCGGCGAAATCGTGGCGCGGGTGTGGCTGGGCGAATGTCCGGTCGCTGCTTCAGGTGCGATCGTACGCACCCTCGCTGGCTGGTATTATGCCGAGGTCAGTGCCCACGCCGTGCCATCCTTGAGCAGCGCGCACTCGCGCGCAGATCTCGAGCGCCAGATCGTGCGGTTTTACCGCGGCGAGGCGGCGAATGATTTCGAGCCTTGGGCGGTCGCGAGTTAATCGCGGCGCGATCAGACCCCGGCGAGCACGCGGGTGAGGAAATCGCGGTTGGCTTTTGCGTTGGCGGTAGTCTCGGCGGCAGTCGCGCCGATCTTGCAGCACTCGACCATCACTGGACCGTTGAAACCACCGGCCTTCAGTCCTTGAAAAACGGCGGCAAAATCAACCTGACCGGCGCCAAATTGAATCATGACATCGGGCTTACGCTTGCCAGCGGCGTCGACTGCGACGGAGCAATCTTTCGCGCAGAAACCGGTGACGTGCTGGACGATGGGTTTTAGCTCTTCGACGGGGTCTTTGCCGGTGTAGTAGATGATATTGCCGGCGTCGTACCAGATTTTGAAATTTTTGTGCCCGACGGTTTTGATCGCGCTAAGGATTTCGGCCGAAGCCCCGCTGCCGCCGCCGTGGGGTTTCATGACTAATTTGATGCCGCGCTCCGCGGCGAAGGCCGCCGCGTCGGCCATGATCTTGAAGTATTTTTCGTAACGCTCAGGTTTGTCTTCGCCAAAGGTGAGGGCGAATTCGACGCCTATGGTATGGCCATTTTCGATCTGTTTGCGAGTATCGGCAATTGCCGCGGGTAGCTCCAAGGCCGCGTTTACCCTCAAAGCGGTCATATTAACTTTCAGACCTCGGGCGGCGATTTTCTGTTTGATCGCAGCGAGGTATTCCGGGGTCGCGCTGGAGCCGGTGAACGGGTCGGCCGGGGTGGGGGTGAGCAAGCCGGTGTGAGTGTAGCCGGCGGCTTTGATGGCATCGAGCGTTTCCTCGTACGACCATTTGGTCCATGGGCGATTAAAACAGCCGACCGGCCAGGTCGACCCGACGGAGGCGGCATGGAGGTTGCGCGGCAGGAGTGCGGCCGCGACAACGGCGGAGGAAGCAGCGATGAAGTGGCGGCGAGAGAGCGAGGCCATAGGGCGGAAGGATGAATCGGGGTTCAAAGAAGCCAGACCTCTTTATTTGAAGCAGCTTTAGGTGCTGTGGCAACTTTAGGATGAGCTTATCGGTCAGGCGCGGCGGGTCCTACGCCAAGAAAAACAAGGAACAGGGCGAGCTTGGCTTAAACTACTCTGCTCGGCAGGAGGGCGGCGTCTTGCATGCCGTGGATGATTTTTTTGTCGGGCGGGCAAAAGGTGGCTAAGGCCCCGGAGAGCCGAGCCTGGCCCCCCACCACGAAATAATACGGGCACAGGCGCAGGCGGCCGTCGACTTCGACAGCGCTCATCGCGGTGGAGGCCGAGGTTTCGTGGGTTGGTTTCACCCCGCCTACATCGGCGGCGGTGGGGCGATAGACGCGGTGGCGCGCGCGGCGGGGCTTTTTGAAGGCTTGGAGGACGTGCAGGTGTGTTGGCGCGAGCTCGAGGGCGTGGGCCAGGCCATGTTGCCATTCTTCGCGCGAGCAATCGCTGCCGAGAATCACGCTGCGGGCGCCCCAGGCGGTCTCGTGGTAGCCGGAAATTTTAATGATGAGGTCGCGCTCTTTCTGTGTGGCGTGGGCGAGGTCGAGCCACGTACTGAGGGCGCGGCCGGCGGCGCGGGGCCCATCGAGAACGGCGCCGGGCGGCAGAGGCGCAGGGTCCATGATCCAGGAGGGGGGGATGAGCTCGCGGAGGATTTTCAGGGTGCGGGCGCTGAGGGCCTCGATCCAAAATTCGGCGAGCAGGTGATGATGAAAGAGCGCGAGGGAAAGTTTCTCCTCTTGAAACGGTCGCATCGGCGGAGACAGTACGACTTCACCGGCCGCCCAGGCCTCGAAGATGAAGTTTTGGGTGCGCAGGTTAGCGAGGTCGAAGAGCTCAAAAAAACGGTAAATGATATCGATTTTCTCGGGATTGCCGTCGGCGGAAAAAAACAGGGAGTTTTCGAGCGGAAAAATATCCTCAGGACGGATGCAAAATACGCGGTGGCCGAGGAGTTGAAGTTGGAGGGCGAGCCACTGCATCTCGGGGCGGTAGGTGGCGGCTTCGTCGCTGACGACTAAAGCGATGAGGGGGTTGCGCTCGTTGGGCTTGAGCGCGGCGAGTGAGGCGTAGAAGTTGCGAATCATCGCATCATCGGCGCCGATGATGCGCGTGGCGGAGCCGCCGGCGCCGTAGAGGCGATTGAGAAATGCGGTGAGGCCGATGCCTCCGGGAACGGAGTCGAGCTCAGTCATGACGAAACCGTCGTCGGTGAGGAGCAGGTCGGGTCGTAGGACCGTAGGGAAGCTACCGCGGTTCTTGGGGTCGCGGGCGTGGGCGATCAGGTGGGCGGGTTTGCCGCGGTCAAGGTAGTCGGCGACCCAGGGCGCGAGGAGAGGCTTATTGCGAAGGAGGTTTTTACCGGCGGCGGAACGCAGGTAGAGCGTCTCGAGGGCGTGGTGAAATTCGAGGCACGCCCCGCCGATGGCTTCGAGTTGGGAGAGCTGTTCGGGCGTGAGGGCCCAGGCTTCTGGGGTGAGCTGCCAGGTCTTATCCTCGAACAGCGATTGCGCGGCGAACGTCGAGCGGAGGTGTTCGTAGGGCAGATCGGACATGGAGCGGAAAAACAGTGAAGGCCGAAAATCTCGCGGGGCCAAACCGGAAGCGTGTTCTTGGTCGGCGTGGCGCGAGCGTTATTCGTCCATCTGAATGTCTTTGTTGCGGTGGCGCGGGCAGCCGGCGCGCAGCCACGCATTGACGAAGCGGTCGAGATCGCCGTCGAGGACGCCTTGGGTGTCGCTGGTGCTGATGCCGGTGCGCAAGTCCTTCACCATTTGGTAAGGCTGGAGGACGTAACTGCGGATTTGGGCGCCAAAACCGATTTCACCTTTTTCGCCGTAAAACTTATCCATCTCGGCCCGTTGTTCGTCTTGGCGGCGCTCGTAGATGCGGGCCTTAAGCACGTTCATGGCGGCAGCCTTGTTCTTGATCTGCGAGCGCTCGTTTTGGCAGACGACGACGATTCCGGTGGGTGCGTGGGTGAGGCGGACGGCGGAGTCGGTGGTGTTGACGCCTTGGCCGCCTTTGCCGGAGGAGCGGTAAACGTCGACGCGGATATCGGTTTCGTTGAGCTCGACGTTGATATCTTCGGTGATTTCGGCGACCACGTCCACGGCACAGAACGAGGTATGGCGGCGCTTGTTCGAATCAAACGGGCTGATGCGGACGAGGCGATGGACGCCGCGCTCGGCCTTGGCGTAGCCGTAGGCATTTTCGCCTTTGATTAAGATGGTGGCTTTGCTGATGCCGGCGGTGTCGCCGGGTTGTACGTCCATCAGTTCGACGGTGTAGTTGCGCCGCTCGGCCCAGCGTGAATACATGCGGAACATGATGTCAGCCCAGTCATTGGACTCAGTGCCGCCCGCGCCCGCTTGGATGGAGAAGATGGCGTTATTGCGGTCGAACTGGCCGGTCAGAAAGGAGGCGATCTCGAGCTCGTCGAGCTCGGTGGTGAGCGCGGTCAGGGTGCCGGTGAGTTCCTTGTCGTAGGCTTCCTGCGCGGCGGCGTCTTCACCGGCCATGAGCTCGATCATGACGGCGAGGTCATCGATTTTCTTTTGGTAAGCGACGACCGGCAAAATAGCCCGTTTGAGGGCGTTCAGTTTAGCGATGTGCTTCTGGGCGCGGTCGTTGCTGTTCCAGAAATCGGGCGCACCCATTTCCGCGTCCATGGCCTCGATTTCACGCTGCTTTTGATCGCAGTCAAAGAAACCTCCATAGATGCCCGGCGCGCTTCTTGATGGTTTCGATTTGGTTTAAGTTTTCGGTGGAGACCATATATGCAGAGGGTCAATGCCGCAAAGTGTGGGGCGGCGCGCAAGCGTGAAGTCTGGTGAATGCGCGCTCTCAGCCCTTATTTTACAGTGACCCTCACGTTAAATTTCTCGGTTTTTCCGGGTGCGACGTAGTGCAGACCGATTTTGTTTTCGGGGGCATTGGGTGGGCCCATCCAAGGTTCGACGCAGTAATACGGGGCTTGGTCGTCCAGTGTCCAAGTCACCAATGTGGCGTCGGCCGGCGGGACCGCGGTCTCGCCGAGACGAACGCTGATGGCCCCGGGGCGACCGGGTTCGCCGAACCAGACTTCGTCACCGCTCAGATTCGTGTGCAGGGTGTCGACCAGAGCGGGATTTGAGAGCGTTTCTTCCAGATTGAGCGTGGGGCCGGGGGTGAGTTGACCCGTCGTGAAATCGTGTTTGTACCGGCGTGTTGCTGGTATGCGAATACGGTAATCGCTGCGCGTCGTGTCTTCGGCCCAGGGCAGGGTGAAATAAAAATGATGCCCGGCGCTCCACGGGATGGGCTCGGGACCGTGGTTAGTGAGGGCGAATTCGCAAGTGAGGCCAAGCGGGGCAAAGCGGTAACTAACGTTGAATTCGAATTCGTAAGGATAAATCGCGCGGGACTCGTCAGTCGGGGTGAGTTGCGCGGTGAAACCGGCGGGGTCTAGGCGTGTGACTTTGAAATCGGAGTGGCGGGCAAAGCCGTGCATCGGCATGGGGCGCCTCACCCCATCGGCCGCCCGCCAAAAATGGATGTCACCGCGGTCGAAGGTACGGGCGTTGAAAGGAAACAGGATCGGGTTACCGCCGCGTGTTTTGAAAAAGTCCTCGAAGGAGTTGAGTTCGGGCCAGTAGACGATGTCGCGCACTGAGCCGTCCCCCAGCGTGAGGTGCCAATTCATGAGGCGGGCACCTTTTTCGGGATAAGCTAGAAACGTGGATGAACCGACGCGCCAGCGCGTCAGCGTGTGGCCGAGGTGGGATAGCTTTTCCATGCAGCGCAGGAAGTGCAGGGCGGAACGAGGTGAAAAGGATTTTTTGATATCATGGGCGGGATTTGGGGTGGTGCAAGCCACCTTTGAAAACCAGTGACGTGCTCGTCTATTGCCGTTTGTGTGGGTGAGGCACCCTAACCCTAGGTTGGGAGACAACGATGATCGGAAATCCCTGATTTTCCAAAACATATTCTAACCTGATGTCGTCTTGGAAAATGCGATTATGAAGTGCCTGCCTATCCAGATACTCCGATGGCGTCGCTCCATTGTTGAATGAACCTAGCGCAATTCCGTACCCCTTTTGTCGTTCGGAAAGGGTGGCCTTGTAGTAGCGTTGATTTGACTGCCGTTAAAATACACGGTGCTCACTGCCTCGCGCGAACTCCGGCAGCGAACATTATCTACCCTAAATTCTCGGCATAACTAGTTTAATTGTTTTCAGGGGCAGCTATTTTGGCCGCCCTTTTTTTTGTAAAATCTTTTCGTATTATTATACCCCATATATCGCACTACTATGCGGATGATGCCGCATGCTCTGGTCACAGTTCGCGCCGAAAAGCATCCCTGATAACACGGGCCAAAAACTCCATACACTTGGGGACGCGGGATTACCGGAGTATTAACCTAAAGTGACGCGGGAGAGGTTTTTTTATTTCCGGTTTCAGCGACGTTTTTCTGTGATCAACCTACCGCAAAAATGCGGATCTTTTGTTCCGTCGTGCAACTATCTTTCATTATCTGGGTTCATTTTAGGGCCGCAGACTAACATTTTAAGTGGCTTGGATTTCTAGGAGGGGAGTGGGCTATGAAGGGCTAGGGTCGGCCACTATTAGTTAAAAGCTATCACAGTAAGACCAACAAAGTCGTTCTCGCGGTGGATTAGCCGTGTTACCATACCCGCGATTTGCACGAGTCAGCCATCCAGTGAGCCAGCCAGCGCGTCGGATTCCTCTACCTATGTTCCACTCCTTATTTAACACCAGACTCAATTTTAGAAAGTATTTATCCCAGAAATATTTAACCGTCGTGCCACCTTGTTTGATACTAGTAATATCATTAACGACATACCTGAATTGCTCTATAATAGTAGGCAAATTCCGGTCCCTACTAATGAAAACTTACTCAGTGAACCGTGCTTTTTACCAACTATTGTGTTTAATAGTTATCCTATTCTCCCCTTTATTTAGGTTGGTAGCGCAGGCGCAGGTAACATCTAACTTTTCGGTAGAATTACCACAAACTGGTTCAAGTACTTACTCTAGACCCGTAGGATCAGATGGTCCTGTCTCCAACTGGGGTACAATATTACCCGACACATACCGTTATAGCGTTAAAATTGTTACGCCTACAGTAACTGGCACCTATATAATCAAAACTATTGCATCCAATGGCGTCACTAAAGACACGATCCTTTATTTGTACGACGGCACCTTTGACCCTTTGAGTCCAAACTCTAACGGTATAGTGGCAAATGATGACTTTTATTCTACTTTTTCACAAATTACAATAACTCTTACCCAAGGTCAAACCTATAGTATAGTCAGCACATTTTATCGTCATACTGGCTATGGTGATGATACTGGTTATGGCAACTTCACTTTAAGTTGCATAGGTCCTGGTGCTCTATCCCCTATAACTGCTCCCTCGATTACAAGTCCCACGAGCGCGAGTGTCAGCACCACGAGTGCTACGCTCGGTGGCAACGTGACCGCTACCGGTAATGCGAGCCTCACCGCGGTTGGGGTCGTGTACGCGGCCACTTCGGCCAACAGTAATCCCCAATTAAGCGGCACGGGCGTGACTGCCCTCCCCGGCACCGCCGCAACGGGAGTTTTCACGGTAAACGCCACCGGCCTCACCGCTGCCACGGCTTATAGCTACGCCGCTTACGCGACCAACAGCCAAGGCACCACGTACACGAGCGTGGGAACGTTCACGACGGGCCCGACGCCGACGTTGAACTTCACGACGCCAAGCACCGCCTCGGTCGCCGGCGGCGCCACGCTGACCAACGCCGTCACCTCAACCCTCTCCGGCGGCAGTTACGGCGCGATCAGCTACACCAGCAGCAGTCCGTCCGTCGCCACCGTGAATGCCACCACCGGTGTGGTCACGGGTCTCTCCGTCGGTACCACTACGATCACGGCCACCCAAGCCGCTGCGGCCGGCTTTAACGCGGCAAGCTCTAGTAGCTACACGCTCACGGTCACGATCGATTACACCTTTACCACGCTGGCCGGCTTGGCCGGTGCCGAAGGCTCGGCAGATGGTACCGGTAGCGCGGCGCGCTTTAAATACCCTGGTGGCGTGGCTGTGGACGCCACGGGCAACGTCTTCGTCGCGGATGAAAGTAACCATACGATCCGAAAAATGACTCCTAGCGGGGTGGTGACCACGCTGGCCGGCCTGGCCGGTAGCCAGGGCTCGACGGATGGCACCGGCAGCGCGGCGCGCTTTTCTAATCCCTCCGGCGTGGCCGTGGACGCCGCGGGCAACATCTACGTCGCGGATCGTGGAAATCACACGATCCGAAAGATTACCTCCGGCGGGATGGTGACGACGCTGGCCGGCTCGACGGCCGGCGACCCGGGCTCGACGGATGGCACCGGCACCGATGCGCGGTTTTACAGCCCCGCCGGCGTGGCCGTGGACGCCAACGGCAACGTCTACGTTGCGGAAAGGACAAATCACACGATTCGGAAGATCACCTCCTTCGGGGTGGTGACGACCTTGGCCGGCGCGGCCGGCAGCTCGGGCTCCACGGATGGCACCGGCAACTCGGCGCGGTTTAATCAGCCCCGAGGCGTGGCGGTGGACGCCGCGGGCAATGTCTACGTCGGGGATTGGCTTAATCACACGATCCGAAAGATTACCTCCGATGCAGTGGTGACGACTTTGGCCGGCACGGCCGGCAGCTCAGGCTCGACGAATGGCACCGGCAGCGCGGCGCGGTTTAATCGCCCCATCGGCGTAGCCGTCGACGCCGCGGGCAATGTCTACGTCGGCGATCAGAATAACCAAACGATCCGAAAGATTACCTCCGCCGGGGTAGTAACGACCTTGGCCGGCACGGCTGGCAGCTCGGGCTCCACGGATGGCACCGGCAGCAATGCGCGGTTTTCCGGCCCCGCCGGCGTCGCCGTGGATACCGCGGGTAACCTTTACGTCGCGGATCAAAATAATCAAACGATCCGAAAGGGCAGTTTGTTGCCCATACTTACGACGCCCACGAGCGCAAACCTTACTACGACGACCGCTACGCTAGGCGGTAACGTGACTACCGATGGGGGCTCTAGTATTACCGCCCGCGGCGTGGTCTATGCCGTCACGGCGACCAATGAGGCACCGCAGCTCGGCGGCACCGGCGTGACCAACCTCGCCACCACCGGCACGACCGGGGTGTTCACCGTGAATGTGACCGGCCTCACCGCCGGCACGGCCTACAGCTACGCCGCCTATGCCACCAACAGCCTAGGCACCGGCTACACGAGCGTAGGAACCTTCACGATGGGCCCGACGCCGACGTTGACCTTCTCGACGCCCAGCACCGCCTCGGTTGCCGTCGGCTCTACGCTGACCAACGCCGTCAACTCGACCCTCTCTGGCGGTAGTTACGGTGCGATCACTTATATCAGCAGTA
>JBAWZQ010000020.1:0-42695 GCA_037142955.1 Opitutaceae bacterium
CGCCAAATCCGCCGTCACCGTGACCACTACTTCGTCGCCCACCTTGCCGACAACTGGCCCCAAGATCGCAACAGCCGCGGCTTCCTCTCCGTCCTCGACGCCGAGCTCCGCGTCGTTTCCAACATCGCCGGCTCCCCGCCCGTGTACGAGGCCACGGGCAAACTCCAACCCATGCGGCACCGTGAAGACACGTTTCTGCACCCGCACGATCTGCTCGTCGACACCGACGAGAGCCTCTACGTCGCCCAGTTCGCCTCTGGTAAAACGTATCCGCTCAAACTCGAACGCTTTTAATTTTTTAAATCACCCATACGCCTATCAACCTCTCAACTTTGACCGAACCCTTTGCCTTCATGTCGCCAAAACACCTTCTTATCCTAGCCGTACTCGCCTTAACCGTACCCGCCGCCTCAGCCGCCCTCTCGCCGGCTGAGCAAAAAATTATCGACGCCGTAAACGCCCAGGTCGGCACGTTCAACCGCGACCTCGAACAGGTCGTCCAGATCAACAGCCCGAGCGAAAACCTCACCGGCGTGCGCCAAGTAGCCGATCTCTTCGGAGCCCAACTGACCGCCCTCGGCCTCGATTATCGTTTCGCTGCACTCCCCGCCTCGAGCGGCCGCGCCGGCCACCTTGTCGCCGAACACCGCGGCACCCAGGGCAAGCGTCTCCTTTTGATCGGCCACCTCGACACCGTCTTGCCCGGCGGCAACTTCCGCCGCGAGGGCGACAAAGCCATCGGCTCCGGCACCAACGACATCAAGGGCGGCGATCTTATTCTCATTTACGCCCTCCGCGCGCTCCACGCCGCCGGCGCCCTCGCCAACACCCAGATTCTCGTCGTCATGACCGGCGATGAGGAGTCCGTCGGACGTCCGGTCGAGGTCGCCCGCGCCGAGCTCTTCGAGGCCGTGCGCCGCAGCGATATCGCCTTGTCCTTCGAAGGCGCCATCGGGCACACCGCCACTGTTGCCCGTCGGGGTAGCGCCTCGTGGTCCGTCGAGGTCCAAGGCGCAACCGGCCACTCCTCCGCGATTTTCTCCACCGCCATGGGCGCCGGCTCCGTCTATGAAGCCGCCCGCATCCTTTCCGAATTTTATCAAGAGCTACGCAAACTCGACGGCCTCACCCTCAACCCCGCCCTCATCGTTGGCGGCACCGAGACGACCCTCGACCGCACCGGCGGCCATGTCACCGGCAAGACCAACATCACCGCCCAAAGCACCCTCATCCGCGGCGACCTCCGCACCGTCAGCGCCGAGCAATTCGCCGAGGCCCAAGCCAAGATGCGCGCCATCGTCGCCAAAAATCTCCCCCGCACCTCCGCGACGATCACCTTCAGCGAGGGCTACCCCGCCATGCCCGATTCCGCCGCCAACCGTACCGTCCTCGCGCAGCTTGATGCCGTGAGCCGTGATCTTGGTTTTCCTGCCATCACCGCCTACGACCCGCGCTCCCGCGGCGCCGGTGACGTCGCGTTTGTTTCCCCGCCCCTGCCCGCGATTGATGGCCTCGGCATCCGCGGCGGCGGCGCCCACGCGCCCAACGAATGGGCCGATCTCAGCACCGTGCCCGAGCTCGTCCAACGCACCGCTTTACTCATCTACCGCCTCACCCGCTGAGTCCCGCCCTTTCTTGTTTCGTCTAAAAAACCCCACCCGATGAAAACCCGCCTCGTTATCCTCCTGAGCCTCTTCGCCGGCGGCGTATCGCTTGCACTCGCCGCTGACACCACCCCCGCCGCCGCGGCGAAACCCCTCCGCGCCTTGCTCATCACCGGCGGTTGCTGCCACGACTACGACTTCCAAGCCAAAATGCTTACCGAGGGCCTCAAACCCTACGGCCCCATCACCTGGACCATCGTCAACGAAGGCGGCAAAACCACCAAGGGCCAGATCAAGCTCTACGAAGACCCCCAATGGGCCAAACCCTACGACGTCGTCGTGCACAACGAATGTTTCGCCGACACCAACGACCCCGCCTACGTCGCCAAGATCCTCGCCGCCCACCGCGCCGGCACGCCCGCCGTCGTCATCCACTGTGCGATGCACACCTACCGCGCGATGACCGAAGACACGTGGCGTGAATTCCTCGGCGTTACCACCCGCCGCCACGATCACCAAAGCCATTACCCCGTTCGCCCCGTCGACCCCACCCACCCTGCGCTCACCGGCTTTACCTCCCCATGGGTTTCACCCATGGACGAGCTCTACGTGATCGAAAAACTTTGGCCCACTGCGAAAGCCCTCGCGATAGCTAAGAGCGAAAAAGACGGCAATGACTACACCTGCATATGGACCAATAGCTACCACGGCACGCGCGTCTTCGGCACGACCTTCGGCCACAGCAAAGAAACTTGGTCCGACCCGACCTTCATCGCTTTGCTTGCCCACGGCCTCCACTGGGCTGCGGGTAAGTAATATAGGTGCGGCCCAAATTTACGAAAAAAATTGTCCCATGTCTGCCTGGCATCCCCAGTCGGGCGGCTACCAGCAGATGTTTAACCCGCCAGACACATAGGCCGGTAGGGCGCCGTCCGAGGAGACTAGGACTAAATCCTCGTTGATCGCGGTCCAGATAAGCAGGCGATCAAACGGGTCGCGATGTTCGGGACGGGCAAGTAATCGACCGGCGCTCGCAGCTAGCCCTGCGGAGAGCGGGTGGATAGCCCAGCCCGCTTTGATCGCCAAAGCCGGGTAATCCTCGGGGCCGACACCTTTGAATCTCAGTTTGCCGAGACCCGCCTTCAAACTGATTTCCCAGAAGGTGATCACGCTAACGTGCACCGAATGTTCGGGTGCCTGCAACGCCTTGCGGGCGGTTGCAGAGAGTCGTGTGGGCTCGTGCAGAGCCCAGAGAAAAGAGCAGGTGTCGAGCAGTAGTTTCACGAACCAAGAAATTCTTCGTCCGTAATTTTCCAATCGGAGCTGATGCTCACAGTGGCCTTGCCTAAAAGAAGGCCTAGTTTGCGCTTAGGAGCTGAGGGGGGCGGGCCGAAGACGGCGACCGGGCGCTTGTTGCGACCATAGGTGACGGTAACGGCTTGGCCTTTGTGCACGAGAGCGAGGGCCTCGGGTAGACGAGCCTTGAATTGTCCGATGGTGAAAGTAGCGCTCATACGCTCAGAGAACATTTACTGAGACAAGTAGTCAAGTTAGGGATAATGGCGTAGCCAGACCTCAGCCCGGACCGGATGAGGTCGAGAAGTGCGACGTTGATGAAATCTCGGCGCTAACACATAAGAGGGAATCTTTTTTGTGAGAAAAAACATACTCACTAGATAACTTAAGGGGCTGCCCCTTGGGTTCATGCCCGCTGACTTACTTGGCCGTGCGTTGGTGTTCAAGGAGCCAGGTGTAGAGCTCGGGGTTGTTATATGTCTCGGTCCAGGAGTCGTGCTTGGCTTCAGGATAAATCGTAAAATGCAGGTCGGTCACGCCGACTTTCTTCAGGGCGGCCACCATTGTTTCCGATTCGGAGAGCGGCACGGTGGGGTCTTTAGCGCCGTGATGCACCCAGATCCCTAAACTAAGCAGCGCGGCTTTCTGGATGCGCGTGGCACTCAGAATGTCGCGATATTGACCGCCGCCGCAGATGGGGACAATCGCGGCGAAGCGCTCCGGATGCTTGAGGCCCACGCTCCACGTACCGTACCCGCCCATGCTAAGGCCGGTGAGGTAGATTCGGCTCGAGTCGGTTTTGTGCTGGGCCACGATCGTGTCGAGCAGGCCGAGGACACCGTCTTCATCCCACCATACACCGGGAGGGCATTGCGGGGAGACCACAATGAAATGGGCTTTGAGGAAGGCTGCGGAGCGTTCGCGAAGCGCGCGGGCGGCGGGAGTTTCGGACGTGGCGGGTGCGACCTTGGCGCCGGGAGCAGACGGTGACGGAGGAATGGGGCCGCGGATGAGTTTAGGCGGTCCGTGCTGGGCGACCTTCCAAGGATCGGTGCCGCGTTCGCCAGATCCGTGCAGGAAAAGGATCACCGGCCACGTTTTAGCCGAGGTGGGATCATAACCATCGGGTAGCGAGACGAGATAATCGTAGCGGATTGTCTTAGTGGTCGTTTTTTCAAACGTGGCGACGGTCTGATGCTCAGCAGCGCCCGCAAAAGCGACGCCGGCGAGAACCAGGAGGGCGAGCTTGAGCCGAGGTGGGGTTAATTTCATTGGAAAGCACGAGCGCGTGAGGCGCATCAGAGTTCGCGGTCAGGGCAACCAGGGGAATTTACGGGCGTCGGGTTTACGCTTCTCGCGTTGAGCGGAGTGGAATTCCTTCGCTTCGTCGCTCATGTAGTAAAGCAACGTAGCGTTGCCGGCGAGTTCTTGGATACCAGCTTGGCCGTCGAGTTCAGCGTTGAAGGCGCTCTTAAGTAAACGGATCGCCAGCGGGCTGTGGCCGAGAATTTCCTTGGCCCATTTCACGCCTTCGGCCTCGAGTTGAGCGACCGGAACCACGTTATTGACGAGGCCCATCTCAAGCGCCTGCGCCGAGTCGTATTGGCGGCAGAGGTACCAGATTTCGCGGGCTTTCTTTTGGCCGACGATACGCGCTAAATAACTGGAGCCGAAGCCGCCGTCGAAGCTGCCCATTCGCGGGCCGACTTGACCGAAAACACCGTTGTCGGCGGCGATAGTGAGGTCGCAGACAAGGTGCAACACGTGGCCGCCGCCGATGGCGTAACCGGCCACGAGGGCGATCACGACCTTGGGCATGGAGCGGATGAGTTTCTGGAGATCGAGGACGTTGAGGCGGGGGACGCCATCACCGCCAACGTAGCCGGCATGACCGCGCACACTTTGGTCGCCGCCCGCACAGAATGCGTATTTACCGTCCGTGTGCGGGCCCGCCCCGGTGAGCAAGACCACGCCTACCGTGGGGTCTTCGCGCGCATCGATAAACGCTTCATACATTTGCATGATCGTCTCGGGGCGAAACGCGTTGCGCTTCTCCGGGCGGTTGATCGTGACCTTGGCGATGCCGTCGGCCTTCTCGTAGCGGATATCGGTGTAAGTTTTGACCTGCTGCCAAACAAGACTCATAAGCGCAACTTAGCCGCAGAGGGGCGTTTGTCGAGGTCGCGTCCACCCAGAAATGCAAAAGCAAGCAACATTCGCATCCTAAGCTAAATCAGCTTGGAGTCACCCCTCGCAGGGACCATCTTTGATCCAAGTCAATGAGTACTCCTGCGTCTGCGTCCCTCAGTAACTCGGCCAAAGCCGGCCTCTCTCTCGGTGCCTTAGGAGTCGTCTTTGGCGACATCGGCACCAGTCCGCTTTACACCATGCGTGAGTGTATCGCGCATCTACCCCCAGTCGACCAGACCGCCGGCGTGCTTGGGGTTCTTTCCCTGATCTTTTGGTCTTTGGTGATGATCGTGAGCGTGAAGTATCTTTGGTTTGTTATGAGAGCCGATAATCACGGCGAAGGCGGTATTTTCGCGCTATTGGCACTGATCCACGCCGGGAAGGGCAAAACGGCCGAAGGCGCGAGTGCGGCCAAGCGCGGGCTTGGCCCGGTAATGATCATGATCTTGATCGGAGCCGCTCTGCTATATGGTGACGGCATCATCACGCCGGCCATTTCCGTATTGGGCGCGGCGGAAGGTCTTAATGCCGTCAATCCAGCCTTCGAGAAATACGTCGTGCCCATCGCGTGTGTAATTTTGGCCCTACTTTTCTGGTTTCAAAAAAATGGCACGCAAAGCATTGGACGTATCTTTGGGCCGGTGATGTTGGTCTGGTTTGTTTCGCTGGCGGCCTTGGGCCTGTGGCACCTGATCCAATACCCCGTGGTGTTACGCGCGCTCAACCCCGTCTATGGCTTGGCGTTGCTTAATCATTCGCCCGCTCAAGTAGGTGCGTTGCTGGGTGCGATCGTGCTCGCGATAACGGGAGCCGAAGCTCTTTACGCCGACATGGGCCACTTTGGCCGCCGCTACATCGCGATCGCCTGGTATGGAGTAGCTTTCCCTGGGCTGGCGTTGAACTATTTCGGCCAAGGCGCGTTTATCCTCACCCATCCCGGGGTGACGGAAAACCCGTTTTTTGCTATGGCTCCGTCAGGCTGGGTTCGAGCCGGACTTACGGGGCTCTCAATTGTAGCTGCAGTCATTGCCAGCCAAGCGCTAATCTCAGGAGCTTATTCACTCACACGTCAGGCGATCCAGCTAGGTTACTTTCCGCGACTTAAAATCACCTACACCAATGCCGAGCACTCCGGCCAGATCTACGTCCCCTTTGTCAATGCGCTGCTCGCTATCGGCGCGATCCTAACCGTGATCAACTTCGGGTCTTCCGATCGACTCGCCTCCGCTTACGGTATTGCGGTCACAGGCACGATGGGTATAACGACCATTGCATTCTATCTGGTGGCCAAGCGCTCGCTTAACTGGCCCAACGCCGTCGCCCTGCCCATTTGCGCCGTCTTCTTTGTCATCGACTTCGCCTTGTTTGCCTCAAATGCACATAAACTCGCCGATGGCGGCTGGTTTCCGCTCGCCATAGGCGCAGTACTACTGGCCGTCATGCACACGTGGAAAATCGGGCGGGAGGAAATCTTTCGCCGCGTGTACGGCAACAACGTCACCGAAGCCGAACTCACCAGCATTGCCCGCAGTCACCATATCACTCGTGTGACCGGTGGAGCGGTATTTATGGTCGGTTCGCCGCTCGGCACGCCGATAGCCCTGCTTCACCACGTCAAATCCAACCGCTGTCTCCATAAAACCGTCGTATTACTGAGTATTGCCACGGAAGACGTGCCGACGGTTGCAGCAAAAGACCAACTCACCTTGCGAGATATCGGCGAAGGCGTGTGGCGCGCCGTCGGCCGCTACGGCTACATGCAATCCCCCGACGTCGCCGAGCTAATGGAGAAAATCAAAGCTGCCGGCGTGCCGATTAACCCGCAGGGTGCGACGTTCTTTTTCAATCGCGAGATGATCATAACCGGCGGCAACGCCCGCATGTGGGAATGGCAGAAAAATCTCTACGCACTCCTGAGCCGCAACGCTCGCCCAGCCAAAGATTATTATCGGATCACGCCCTCGCAAATCATCGAGATCGGATTGCCGCTTCAACTTTAAGGTCGCAGCGGCGGGAGCCGCCGTTAAGTCAAAGTTCCGCCGCCAAATCGGCAAACAACTGCTTGCGCGTGGCCGCGTCCATCTTGCGGTCCGTAACGACTTCAAGCACATGCACGCCGTTGGCTGGTAGATGTTCGAGATGAGTTCCGAGCTGTTCCCAATCTCCCACGGCCACGTGCTCAATCCCATAAGCCGAGCACAATTTTGAGAAATCGACTTTTTGGGCGGTCGCAAAAAATTCCTCAAACGGAGGATTAAACTGCGCAACCGGCAGGTGCTCAAAGATGCCACCGCCGGCATTGTTGATTAGAACGATCGTGAGGCTACCGCGGAACTTCGGCGTGATGAGCCATCCGTTCGTATCATGCAGCAGCGCCAAATCACCGGTCAGCAAAACCGTCGGCAGGCCCGCCGCGTGCGCTACACCCAAGGCCGTAGAAAGCGTACCGTCGATGCCATTAGCGCCGCGATTAGCCATCGGGCGGATGTGCTGATCGGTGGCCGGCCAGAAATATTCCATATCGCGTACGGGCATCGAATTTGCGATGCACAGTGTCGTGTCCGGTGGAAGATGTTGCGCCAACAACGCCGTCACGCGCCCTTCAAATAGACCATTTGCCTGGGTGATACGATCGTCCAAGGCCACGCGCATGCGGTGCTCATAGCCGGCCCACATTTGTTCATAGCCGTTGGGATCGCTCGCCACTGGTAACTCGGCCGCGAGGGCCGCGAGAGAGACAGGCAGATGGACCGTGCGACCGTGCAAGGCATCACGGTTATCCATTCGACGCGTTACCATCCAGATGGGAGCAGCACTTTCCTCGATCCAAGCCCGGAGCACTTTGCTGGTCGGCCAGTTACCGAGGCAGATTACGACCTCAGGTTTGAGGCGGTCGGCCGCATTGGGATTGCGCAGGATCGTGTCGTACGTAGTCACGAGATGCGGTACGGTACCGGCGTAATTGCGCAAGGGCGAAAGTCCGTCTACAAGCACGGGCCAACCAAGTTTCTGCGCGATCTCACCGACCATAGCCGCATGCGAGGCAGGGTCGCCGGGCTGCGAAGGACCCGCGACGATCAAGCCATGCACGTCACAGGAAAATGTCGGAATCGTGGCCAAAATCGTCGTCGAAAGCGGTGGCTCCACGTGTTGAAAAAAGAGCGACCAATCAATCGTCGAAGCAATCGATGAGGCCAAACCACCATCCTCAGTAGGTGCAAGGGGATCACGAAAAGGAGCGTTAAGATGCACGGGGCCAGCCACCGGCTGCAGCGCGCGTTCCACGACATGCATCGTCGTCTGGCGCAGGTAACGCAGCTGAGGCTCAGTAGCTTCAGGCAAGGCGAGTTCGTGGAAAAAATTTACGAAATCTCCGAAAAGCTTAAGTTGGTCAATCGTCTGACCCGAGGCGCAGGCGCGCAGCTCCGGAGGCCGATCCGCGGTAATGACGATAAGGGGCACCGCCGATTCGCGGGCCTCGATCACGGCCGGTAAGTAATTCGCTCCCGCGGTACCGCTCGTGCAGAGCAACACCACGGGTTCGCCTTGTTGCTTGGCGAGACCTAGGGCAAAAAAAGCCGCAGAGCGTTCGTCGAGTACAGGAATGGCCTCAATAGCCGCGTGTTGAGCGAGCGCGATCGTTAGCGGTGAGGAGCGCGAGCCCGGTGAAATGACCGCGCGACGCACGCCGCAGCGCGAGAGCGTCTCGACGCAGACGCTGGCCCAAAGGGTGTTGAGATTACGGGAGTCGATATCGATGGAGTGCATTAGGTGCGCAGTGCTTCGAGCATAGCCTTAAATTTTAGTTCCGTCTCTGCAAATTCCTTCTCGGGCGTCGATCCGGCCACGATCCCGGCTCCCGCATACACGCGCGCCGCCGCACCTTCCACGAGCGCTGAGCGCAAGCCGACGAAAAACTCCCCGCCGCCCCGCGCGTTGACCCAACCCAAAGCCCCAGCGTAAAGCCCACGTGGAAAACCTTCGAGTCCTCGAATACCCTCCACCGCCGCAGCCAAAGGTGCGCCGCCCACGGCAGGCGTCGGATGCAAAGCTGCCAGCGCAGTGAGCAAACGTACGTTTTCAGGCAAGGCCGCCCGCAGTGGCGTGTGCAGGTGTTGGACATTCGCCAAGCGTCGAAGCCCCGGCTGCACTTCATATTCCGGCTTCAAGCCCAATTGCGCGAGCCTCCCGCAGATCGCCGCTAATACGTGCTCATGTTCACGCCGATCTTTTTCACTGCGCAACAGTGTCGTAGCTAACGCCGCGTCTTCACTTGCACTCGCACCACGTCGGATCGAGCCCGCCAGAGCTTCAGTCTCAAGCACGCTTTTGCTGACCCGCACGAGCCGCTCCGGACTTGCCCCGATGAAGCTCTGTCCGAGACCATTAGCCATTGAAAACGCGTAACAATCCGGAAAACGTTGTCGTAAAACATTGAGCACACGCAACGGATGAAGGGGTTGATCCGCGGTCAGATTCTGCGCGCGGGCCAAAACAATTTTCTGGAATTCCCCTGCTCCAATCCGTGCAACCGCCTGCGCGACTGCACCGCGATAATCACCCGCCTCAGTCGAACGAAATACCGGCAGAACGGCACCGTGCGTATCAGCCGGTGCTTTTTCGCCGTACTCAAAATTCATAAACTTTGCGTGCGCACGCCACACGCGCTCTGTCAGAGCCGTTAAATCCGCCTCGGGCGCTACGACGAGATTCGCCACCGCCGTCGTGATCGACCCAGCCCGCGCGACCTGCCAGCGCGGCACAAATACCCGCGCCGCCGGAAACGGTTCGCCAGCTTCTACGTCGTCGTTAAACGCAAAACTTGTAAAAAAATGCGGACCACCGAACGGCCCGTTCACATCCCCCACGGCGATCGTGTGCTCGAGCGTGTCATCGATCCAGTGTTGCACCGCCAAAAAGCGATCGCGTCCATGCGTCTCAAACACGACTGCCGTCTCCGCACCCGCAATCGCGCTGCCAATATCAGGCCGCTCCGCGTAAAAATGCGGTTCGCCGGGCTCAAAGATCGACTCAAGCACGGCAAGCGGATCGAGCGCATCGACCGCGAGAGAAATGCTCACGAGTTTAGCTCGTCCCGCGCGGATAGCTGCAGCGCGCGCTTGGTCCAGAAACGCGCGCAGGGCGTCCGGATTCGCATTGGAAGCGGGGTTGATCGGCAAAATCGTCATGCGACGCGAAAAAAACGGTGGCGCTCGAATTATTTTTTTGGCGCAACCGGTGGCTTTTCCGGCGGCGCTGGCCGAGGGAAGAGCACGAGCGATTCGGCGACCTTAGACCCTGTGAGGCGAGCGCCCCAGACGAGTTCCTCGCTCCAGGTCACACCCGGCGTGTAGCCAAGCACGGCGTTTATTTTCACCACGGCGCTAGGCATCACCGCCGTTAAGAGCGCGTTGCCTAGGCGTAAGGCCTCGGCCATCGTCGCGATCGAAGTGCGAAGCAGCGCAAGATCATGGGTCTCGAGGGATTTACCAAGTTTCCACGGCGCCCGTTTTTCGATGTAGGCATTGGTAGCAGTAATAAAGTACATCGTCTTCTCCAACGCGGCGTGAAATTGAAAGCCTTCGCACAACGGCAGAACTTCGGCTCGGGTCGTTTCCCAAAGTGTGTGTAATTCACGCTCGGCGTCCTCAACCAGTTCCGCCGCGGGCACGATACCAGCGGAAAACCTGTTAGTCATGTTCAGCGTACGGTTGACCAGATTGCCAAAATTATTCGCGAGCTCGCTGTTGTATCGCACGAGAAATTGCTCGCGCGTGAAATCGCTGTCTTGGCCGACGTTCATTTCGCGAATCAAAAAATATCGAAAAGCGTCGGAGCCAAACTCTGTTACAAGATCGAGCGGATTAAGGGCGTTACCCGTGCTCTTGGACATCTTGGCGCCAGCCGTCATCCACCAACCGTGCGTGATGATGCCGCTCGGCAGCGGAATACCCGCGGCCTTTAACATGATCGGCCAATACACCGCGTGCGGCGGCAAGAGAATGTCTTTGCCAATCACGTGATACGCCGCCGGCCACACACCGGGCTTGTCGGCCACGGCCGAGTAATAGTTCAACAACGCATCGAACCACACGTACGTCACATAGCCATCGTCAAAGGGCAGCGAAATCCCCCACTCCAACCGCTCACGTGGTCGCGAGATGCACAGGTCGTTGAGCGGCTCTTTCAGGAACTCCAGCACTTGCTTCTGCCGGTAACGCGGGAAAATAAAATCTTCGTTCTTGGTCAGGAACTCCACGAGCCAGTCCTGATACTGCTTCAATTTGAAGAAGTAGTTGGACTCCACGATCTCGGTGACTTCACCGAAAATTTCCGGCCATTTGCCATCGGGCAGGCGATCTTTTTCCTGCAAGAATTGTTCCTGCCGCGTCGAATAAAAACCTTTGTACTCAGCCTTATAAATTTCTCCCTTGTCAAAGAGTTGCTGCAGCACCTGACGCACGACTTTCTTGTGCCGTTCCTCGGTGGTACGAATGAAATCATCGTTAGAGATATTGAGCTTAGGTAAAAGGGCGCGAAATTCCTCGCTGACTTCGTCGGCGTATTGTTGCGGCGCGATGCCTTTTTTCTTGGCGCTCTGCTGGACCTTTTGGCCGTGTTCGTCGACGCCCGTAAGGAAATGAACGCGATCACCCATCTGGCGGCGGAAACGCGCTATCACGTCCGTGAGCACCTTTTCGTAGGCGTGGCCCAGGTGGGGCGAACCGTTCACGTAATCAATCGCGGTAGTAATATAGAACGACTTCATCGATAAGCCCTTCAGCAAAAACCAGCCCGAGCCTAATGTCGAAAGTTTTGCAGCTAGCTTTTTTCGCCCCTGGTAGGTGCTTTAAATCACAGGAGCACTCGCTCTAATCCAATTCGCCAGCATGGCCCAAGCTCGGGCGCGATGACTGATGCTGTTTTTCACAGAGTCGCCCAGTTGCGAAAAGCTCAAGGTCTGCCCTACAGGCACGAAGATGGGGTCATACCCAAAACCGCCGCCGCCTCGCGGCTCATGTTGTAGCTGGCCCACACAGCGTCCTTCGAAAATCTTTTCAGCCCCCTGCGGACCGCGCAACAAAAGCACACAAACAAAGTACGCGCCCCTCCGCGAGTCGGGCACATCGCGCATAACGGTCACTATTTTTTTTAGATTGGCCAAGCCGTCACCCTGTGGTCCGGCATAGTAGGCGGACTCGACTCCCGGCGCGCCACCGAGCGCATCGACACAGAGTCCGCTATCATCGGCCAAAGCCCACGCATCCGCCGGTAACCTCGTGCGCAGCGCGAGTGCTTTTTTGCGCGCGTTGCCGACGAAGGTGCCGGTGTCTTCTACAACTGCGGGCATACCGCCGATGGCGCGAGCGGAGACGATCTCCACATCGAGCCCGCCGGCGAGCGCGAGGGCCTGTAACTCCGCCGCTTTGTGCTCGTTACCCGAGGCTAAAAACAGTTTCATCAATGGAAATTTTAGGCGGATAGACGACGTGGCCGCGCGTGAGCACATCGTCGCCGAAAAGCTCCGAGCGCACATGAGTCAAGCGCACCGCCTGCGAGAGCGTCTCGGTACGCAGGCCAGTCAACATAGGCTTCGCACGATCATCGGCGAGGAGCAGCGGCGCGCGGTAAAGAAACAGATAATCTAGCTGACGCTCTTGCACGAGCTGACTCATGAGTTGCGCGCCGCCTTCTACATAAACACCGCTTAGTTTCGCCTCAACGCAGCGCCGACGAAATTCCGCCCAAGGTGCACGCTGCGTTTGTGATTCGCACACCCAAACTTGGACGCCCATTTCGCGCAGTTTGCGCACATAGCCCTGACCCGCGTTGGAGGTCGTAACGACGATCGTTTTTTCACGGAACTCATCGGTGAAAACGTGCGGCAGGTGCTTATCGTTAACTGTACGCAGTCGTCCGTCGAAAACGAAACGCACCGGACTCCACGACGCACCACCCTCGATCCGCGCCGTGAGCCGCGGATTATCTTTCAACACCGTGCCGGCGCCGACGGCGATGGCCGGAAACAGCCTCCGCCAACGATGAACATCAGCCCGAGCCGTCTCACCCGTAATCCATTTTGAATCGCCCGTGCGACACGCCGTGCGCCCGTCGAGGGTCACAGCCGCCTTCGCTGCAATTAATGGCTGCCCGTGCACGGCCCAGTGGTTAAAAATTAAATTCAAATCTGCGCATTCGTTATCAAGCACGCCCGAGATCACTTCAATCCCCGCCTGGCGCAGCACTTCAAAACCATGCCCTTGGTGATTAGGAAACGGATCCGTCGCACCCACCACGACACGTTTAATACCCGCTGTGATGATCGCATCCGTGCAAGCACCCGTGCGCCCATGCGTGCAACAGGGCTCCAGTGTCACATAGAGCGTAGCACCCGCTCGTGGTGCGCGACCGAGCGCATGCAAGGCCGCGCGTTCCGCGTGCGGCCCACCATCGGGTGCCGTCGCGCCTTCAGCGACGACAAGACCTTCTTCCACAATAACGGCTCCGACCATCGGGTTGGGCTGGGTCTGTCCCCAGACACTACGCGCCACGACGAGCGCGTGCCGCATGAAGCGTTCGTGTTCAGGCACGGACATAAGGATTGGTCTGCATTTCGTGGCCGACCGTCGTGGGTTCGCCGTGACCCGGATAAACCACCGTAGACTCGGGTAAGGTGTAAATTTCCGCCCGAATTGCCTGCTCGAGTTGGGCGTGATTACCTAAAGGTAAATCGGTGCGACCAATGCTACCTTTAAACAACGCATCGCCGACAAACACAGCAGAATTCACACTAAAATAAAACAACACGTTACCTGGACAATGGCCGGGCACGTGACGCACTTCGATCGTAGTGCCGAGAGCGCTAAGTGTCTCGCCTGGGGTGAGCCAGTGGTCGACCTTTATCGGCTCGAGTTTAATCGAGCTGTCAAGAAACGCGCTCATCACCCGCGGGGACTCAATCAGCACTTGGTCGTCGCGGTGTGCGCGAACGAGCGCTGATGTAACTCGCACGATTTCTGCCCCACCCTGAGTGTGATCCCAGTGCCCATGAGTCAGCCAGAGCTCGGTAAGGCGACATTGATCGCGGGTTAAAATAGGCTCCACGTCAGCCCATACCGCACCGGGTGCATCAATCAAAATCGCTTCGCCGCGCTCTGGCGCGGTCAATAAGTAAGCATTAGTCTGGATCGGCCCGGCGGGTAGAACATGAAGTTTCACCCCGCCAATCCACGGGCTTTCAAGCGGCGCGCAACCGTGAAAACCAAAACTCAGCGCAACCATTGCAAAAACGCTGTAGTCGTCGGCGCGTTCGTGAGATCGATGAGGAAGCCGCCCGTCGCCGGCACGATCGCTTGGGCACGAGGCGCCGGTCCTCGCCGTCGCACGATCGCATCCATCGAGGCCACCGCCGTAGCCGTCGAACCCACGCCAAACCCCACTAGGCCTGCGACCATAACCGCCGCTTCATGATCTCGTCCAAGCAACGGCCACACGATTAAACCCGCAAATGCCAGGGAGGCCGCGATATTCGCCGTTAAAATAATAAGCATCGGTCCGGCTACAGTCGCTAACTCAGCGAGGTTCAGAGCTGTCAACGTCACCACCAAAAACAGGGCCAAGAACAACCCACCCAAACGCGCGAGCGTCGTCCCACGCAACCATGTTGCCCCAACCGTATCGTGTGCTGCGCGCAGCGCAAGTCCGGTCAGTAAAGCCCCCATGTAGGCCGGAAATACAGCACCCATCGCGTTGAGCGCAAAACTTACCCAGGCGCCAGCCTTGATGCACACCGCGACCACGAGCACATGCGTTAGGGCCGCTTTGCGGTCAGCCAAAAAATCCCGGACATCTGCCAGCAAACCACGCCGCACGAGATTCGTTTCAGGATTCGACGTGATCGAAACTACGGGTGACGCCGTGCCGTGGTTTTTTCGCAATAGCCATTCCGCGAGCGGGCCTGCGAGTAAACCACTCGATACCAAACCAAACGTCGCTGCCGCGGCACCAACGGTAGCCGCCGACGCGAAACCGGCTTCTTCAAACCGCGATGCAAAGCCCAAAACCGTCCCGTGTCCGCCCACCAAAGTCAGCGAACCACAAACGACACCTAATAACGGTGGCGCACCCAGGGCCCGGGCTAGCGCCACGCCTAGGACGTTTTGCAGTACGGCCATCAATGTCGCTGCGCATAATAATATCACTAACGCCCGTCCGCCCGTGCGCAAAATACTGACCGGTGCCGCCAGACCTACACACGTGAAAAACCCCACGAGCAGCGGCAGATTAATCGCCTTAGCCGGACGCGTGAACCACTCGGGCTCGGGTGTCGCAAGCCACGTCCACCATGCCGCAGTTACTTTGGTTTGCCACGTAATATGCAGCATACCTGAGGCTTGAAAAACGAGCACAAGCAACGCACCGAGCAAACCACCAGCCACAGACGCAGGGATATTGCATCGAGCCAAGACTGGAAACCGACGCAAAAGCGTCTCACCCGCGAGCAATACGGGTAGAGCGAGCACAAGTAACCACCAAGCAGAGAGGGCAACAGTCATAAAAACCGGGCGTGAAGCGCCCTGCCCATGCTTGTGCCCATCATAACGCCACGCGGGAAGCACCATTTCAAGCGACCGTAAAGGCGGCTTGCCTCGCCGCAGGGGCGTTTGTCACCGTTTACCTTTCCCATGCCGACTATCAAGTTTGCCGTTCTTCCAGGAGATTACATCGGGCCCGAGGTGATGACCGAGGCCCTTCGCGTGTTCACCCACGTCGCGCAACAGGAGGGACTCACCCTGTCCTACACCACCGCTGATGTGGGCGGCGCTGGCATCGATAACCACGGCAAGGCGCTCCCCGACTCCACGCTCAAGATCTGCACCGAGTCCGATGCCATTCTGTTCGGCTCCGTCGGAGGCCCGAAGTGGGAAAAACTACCACCGAAGGAACAGCCCGAGCGCGCGGCACTGCTGCCCTTGCGCAAGCACTTCACGTTGTTCGCCAATCTAAGGCCCGGTCTGCTTTACCGAGAGCTCACCGATGCGTCCCCGCTCAAGAGCGAACGCATCCCCGACGGCATCGATATCGTCTGCATCCGCGAACTGACCGGCGGCCTTTACTTTGGACTGCCCAAGCAAACCACGAACCTCCCTGATGGCGATGTCCAAGCTGTGGACACGATGGTTTATAAAAAATCCGAGATTGAGCGCATTCTCCAGGTTGCCATCACCGCTGCGCGCGCCCGTAAAAAGAAGCTCTGCTCCGTTGATAAAGCCAACGTGCTAGAAACCTCCGTGCTCTGGCGAAAAACTGTGACCGAGTACTGTGCGGCCCACGCGCCCGACCTAACCTTGAGCCACATGTACGTAGACAACGCAGCCATGCAGCTCGCGCGTGACCCCAACCAGTTTGACGTGTTCGTTACGGAAAACATGTTTGGCGACATCCTCTCCGACGAGATGGCCGTGATCTGCGGCTCTCTGGGCATGTTGTCCTCCGCTTCGCTAGGCACCGGCAAAAACTCTCTCAGTCTACCCTTCGGGCTTTACGAGCCTGCCGGCGGCACTGCGCCCGACATCGCAGGCAAAGGAATCGCCAATCCCTGTGCCCAGATCCTATCCGTGGCGCAAATGTTGCGCTACAGTTTCAACCTCGAGCCCGTAGCTAAACGCATAGAGACCGCCGTCAAAAAAGCCGTCACAAGCGGCACGCGTACCGGCGACATCGCCTTTGGTCGTCCGTCTGTCGGCACCCGCGCGATGGCCGACGCCATCATCGCGCATCTCTAAATCATCCACCGAACAACGGCGCACCCGTGCGTCGTTTCCACCACTTTTGTTGTTCCTTTAGCCGCCATGACTTCCGCCCAAATCCGCCAGAGCTTCCTTGATTTCTTCGCCAAGCAGGGCCACACGCTCGTCCCGTCCGCATCGTTGCTACCCGATTCACCCGGACTCCTTTTTACCAACGCCGGTATGAACCAGTTCGTGCCCATTTTCCTCGGTGACCGAGCCCCGGACGTCTCTAAATGGGCCGGCGTAAAACCTGCCAAAGATACCCGAGCCGCGGACACCCAGAAATGCATCCGGGCTGGCGGTAAACATAACGACCTCGAAGACGTAGGTTTCGACACATACCACCACACGCTCTTCGAGATGTTGGGCAACTGGTCGTTTGGCGATTACTTCAAAAAAGACTCCCTAACTTGGGGATGGGAGCTTATCACCAAGGTTTGGGGCATTCCGCCCAAGCGTCTGTTCGCCACCGTTTATTCGCCCAACAAAACCAAAGGCGACCCCGCTGAATTTGACCAAGAAGCCTACGATATCTGGGCGACAATCTTCAAAAAAGAAGGCCTCGATCCCGCTATTCATATCGTCCACGGCAATAAGAAGGACAATTTCTGGATGATGGGCGACACCGGACCATGCGGTCCGTGCTCCGAGATCCATTTTAACCTACTACCCTCCGACGAGGAGGTTGAGGGCCGCAAGGGCGTCAACTCCTCCAGCCCACGCTGCATCGAGATCTGGAACCACGTCTTTATCCAATTCAACGCCAACGCCGACGGTACATTCTCTCCGCTCGCAGCCAAACACGTCGACACGGGCATGGGCTTCGAACGCGTCGCCGGGATCTACGCTTCGACAAAGGGGTTTACTGATTTTACACCTGAGCCCTCCAACTACGAAGCCGACGTATTCGCCCCGCTCTTCGCCAAGATCACCACCCTAAGCGGCAAGACCTACGCCCGCACTGTACCCACGAAACGCGAAGGCCTAACCGAGCAAGAAAACACCGACATCGCCTTCCGCGTCCTCGCTGACCACGCGCGCACCATCAGTTGCGCGATCGCCGATGGCATCATGCCCGGCAACGATGGTCGCAATTATGTTATCCGCCGCATACTTCGCCGAGGTATTTTATACGGCAAAAAAATCGGCCTTGCTACAGGCTTCTTTGAGCAGCTTGTGGCCCCAGTCGTCGAATCGCTCGGGCCCGTATTTCCTGAGCTCGTCGTCCAACAAGACATCATCCGACGCGTGATCCGCGCTGAAGAAGAATCCTTTGGACGCACGCTGGATCGAGGCATCGAGCTTTTTACTGAGCACGCCGCGAAAGGCGCTCATGCCAGCGGAGGAAAATTCCCCGGTGAGATAGCCTTCCTCCTCTACGATAGCTATGGCTTCCCGCTGGACATGACTCAGCTGCTTGCCAGCGAGCGTGGGCTCACAGTCGATCTGGTCGGTTTTGAAAATGAAATGGGCAAGCAACGCGACCGCGGTCGCGCCGCTCAGAAAAAAGAAATTGTCGTTGCTGCCACCGAAGGCGAGGCCACCGGGCTAGCCGCCACCAAGTTCCTCGGGTACGAACACACCCACTCCCACGCGCAGCTTATCGACGTCATCCGCGCGGAAAAAGACACGTTTCTTGTCTTCGATCAGACGCCCTTCTATGCTGAAATGGGCGGCCAGGCCGGCGACACCGGCACCGCGCTCATCAACGGCAGCCTAGCTCACTTTACTGATTGCGTGAAAGACAAGGCGGGGCGTCACCTCCATAAACTCGCCGAAGCCTCCGGCCTTGTCGTTTCACCTGGTGCCCGCGCCGAACTCAACGTCGACCTCGTCCGTCGCCGCGCCATCTCCCGCCAGCACTCCGCCGCCCACCTCATTCATTGGGCGCTGCGCAAAGTCCTCGGCACCCACGTCCGCCAAGCCGGCACATCGAAGACACCTGATCGTATGCGCTTCGATTTCTCACACTTCGAAGCTGTCACCGTCGCGCAGCTCCGCGAGGTCGAAGCTCTCGTCAACGCCAAGGTCATCGATAACGCCAAGGTCGAAACCTACGAAACCGAATTCGACAAAAAACCAGAAGGCACCCTCGCCTTCTTCGGTGACAAATACGGCAAATTCGTCCGCGTCGTCGACATCGGAGGCTACAGCCGTGAACTTTGTGGCGGCACCCACGTCAGCACCGCCGGTGAAATTGGCCTCATTAAAATTGTCGCCGAGATGGCCGTTGCGGCGGGCACGCGTCGGATTGAAGCCGTAGCCGGCCAAGCTGCCATCGATTTCATCGCTACGCGCGAAGCCGCCCTCGCCGCCGTCAGCGCGCACCTCGGTGCGGGTACGGCAGATGTAACCAAAAAACTTGAAGCCCTTCTCGCCAACCAAAAGGAAATCGAGAAGCAACTCAAAGCGTTCCAACAAAAAGCCCTCGCTGGACTCGCCGCTGAGCTAGCTGCTAATGCCACGACCCGTGACGGTCTTAAGTTTGTTTCCGCCCTAGTGCCCGTCGAAGATCAAGAATCACTACGCTCACTTGGTTCGCAGGTTCTCGCAAAACTGAGCGAAGGCGTGGTGCAACTCGGTGCCGCGTTTGGCGATAAGGCCAGCCTCGTTGCGTTTTGCTCGCCTGACGCGATCAAGGCCGGCCATGCCGCCGGCAAAATTGTGCAAACCCTCACAATCCAGATCGGTGGCAAAGGCGGCGGTAAACCCGACTTCGCTATGGGCGGCGGCAAAGACATCGCCAAACTCACTGAAATCCTCAAAGTCTGAGCAAAGGGCAAAGCGCAAAAAGATCGTCTGCACTTTGCCCATTCGTTCTCGAGCCGCCCAGAGCGCCAGCAGGGCGCCTTGAGCCGTTATTTATTCTATTTCTCTAAGCTCTGGACGGTAGACCCGAGGAGATATCTGCACGCAGCATTGCCATATCAGTGAAGATAACAATTTTAAGAGTGTTAGCATGACATATCTCGTCCTAAAAGCCCTGCATCTGATCGGCATTGTGTGCTGGTTCGCAGGACTTTTTTATGTCGTGCGCTTGTTTATCTACCACACTGAGGCCAACGAAGAATTAGAGCCCAAACGGGGCATTCTAATCACCCAATTCACGCTCATGGCACGTCGACTCTGGCTGGGGATCACCGTGCCAGCGATGACGCTGACTTTGGTCACGGGCGGCTGGCTTCTGAGTTATCACTCGATCGCGCAAAGCCCTTGGCTACACCTGAAGTTCACGCTACTGGCTGGGCTGTTCGGATATCATTTTCACTGCGGAATGATCAGGAAAAAGCTCAGCACGGGAATCTTTCAATTAAGTTCAGCGCAACTTCGCGCGTACAACGAAGTGGCGACATTCCTATTGGTTGGCCTCGTCTTCACCGCCATTAGCAAATCTGTAGCTACCGGACTTTGGTCGCTTCTTGGGTGCGGGGTGGTCTTCGTTGTATTGTTGTTTTTTTTCCGTCGGAAATTACAGGGAAAATCTTAATAAATCTACATCGTGAACCTCGCCCCCCTTATCGTCGATTTAATGGATCGCTCCGAAGATTTAATCCCTGCCGATACCGACCGGATCGTAGCTCATACGTTACTGCTGGAGGAATTGTCGCTCGAATACCCAGACCTCGACGCGCACCAACGCAGCCAAATTGTTCTCAGCGTGCTAGCTCAACTTATCGCAAATGACCGCTTCGGTTGGGAATTTTGCGGTGATATTTCTGCGGACGATACCGCAATGGTGGACGCGGATTAATTCGGCTAGATTTCCATCCTTCTTCCATGCATCCGGCCGCCGCCATTCCACCCGCTCTCATCGCAATTCTTGCCTTTGATGCGCGGAATCAACTCGCCGTGCGGCGCCTTGGCTCTAAAGCCGGTCTACCGTTCACCGGCACGGATCTGGCCATGGCCACCGCGCGCCTCGAATCAGCATTCGCCCAGCACACTGCACCTGTGGAATATTTCTCTAGCGCGGCCGGTGGACGCAGCTACCGAGTTTTTTTTGCCCGGGTGGATGGACAAGCAGCTGACGCTGAAATCGCTTTCGAATCAATCGATGCACTCGAAGCTCATCCGAGTGCACTCGCCCCATCTCTCGCCGTACTACTAGAGCAACTAGAGCCTCATCTGGTAGACATTCCTTACCTGCATTTGGGCGAAAACGATTTCATTTACAAATTTCGCCCTGCGATTGAGCGCAACACCGCCATCTACTCACAAGATCCGGCCGCCACTGGCTTGTATCAATCGCAACTGTGCGCAGCGATCAAAGCTCTCGCGCGTCATCACGAACGTACCGCTGATGCGCCCGTCAGCCTGGACTTTGGGGCCACTCGCTACGTCATACCGAGCCACTTTGGCTTCTGTCTCGGTGTAAAAAACGCCATCGAACGTGCCTATGAGACGATGGCTGAAAATCCTAGCAAACGCGTCTTCATGCTTTCGGAGTTGATCCACAATCCTTTCGTAAACGAGGACCTGCTTCGCCGTGGGCTGCGCTATCTACAGACCGACAAAGGCAAACCGTACACCACTACCGAAGCGCCCGGAGCTCCGCAACTCTGGGACACGCTTACACCCGAGGACATCGTCATCATCCCCGCCTTCGGCGCGACCGATGAAGACAAGCGACGGCTTGTGCGACGCGGTCTCGCCGTCAGCCAATACGACGCCACCTGCATGTTGGTGGAAAAAGTTTGGAAAGCTGCTCGGGCCTACGGCCGGGAAGGCTATACCGTCGTCATTCACGGCAAAAGCGAGCACGAGGAAACCAAAGCTACCTTCTCCAACACCCGCCGCTATGCGCCAGCCGTCATCGTGCGCAACCTTGAAGAAACCCACCACCTCGCCACGATCATAGCTAGTGAAGACCCCGCCCAACGCGCGAGTTTTTACGAACTTTTCGCGGGCAAGCATACACCAGGATTTGACGTTAACCGGGATCTTGAGCGCATCGCCATCGTCAACCAAACCACCCTTCTTATGAATGAGACGCTCGAAATTATCGAGCACCTGAGAGGGATTTACCGGGCCAAATACGGCGACGACACCCGCGTTGGAGGCACAAGCCGCCGCGACACCCTTTGCTATGCGACTCAGGTCAACCAAGACGCCTTAAGCCGCGCGCTAGCCGAACCGCTCGATGCCGCCTTTGTCATTGGTGGCAAAAACTCCTCTAATACCTACCAGCTCTTTCGCCTCTGCGAACAGAAGCTTGGGGCGAAAGCATTTTTTATTCAGAGCGAAACCAATATCCCCACGCGCGACCACGTGGATCATTACGTCTACGGTCACGGCACCGGCCACACGGAATCGCGCCCACTTTGGCCGACCTGCGCCAAGCCGAAACGCATTCTCGTCACCGGCGGTGCCTCTTGTCCCGATGGTATTATCCAGCAAGTGATCATGCGCATCAATTCGTTCTTCCCTGCCGAACAACTCCGCAGCATCGAGACGGTACTGGCAACGTTGCAGTGAAAACGCCTTAACTACGAGTGCGGCTACGGTGCGTATGCCACACCAACCAGCCCCAGAATAACGCGCTGACCACCAACGCCGCAGGTAAAACGCACAACGCCGCACGTTGTAAATTTCCCCATTGGTCCGAGAGATATCCCACCAATTTCGGCGACCACAGATCACCGAATAAGTGGATCGCAAAGATAGATCCGGCCATCGCGCACGCGCGCATTGCCGGCGGAACCGTTTCCAAAATGAGCGTATTCACCGGCCCCGTCGCGAGAAACAGCAAAACCATCGCCGCGATCAAACCGAGTTTAGCCGCGGCGAGATCACCGAGCGCAAAGGCCGCATACGCCGCCGGAACCGCGGCGAGCGAACTTAACGCCAACACCCAAGCGTAACCCATCCCCGTGCGCCGCTGCCACCACGAAGCGATGTAACCACCGGTCAGGGTCGCGACCAAGCCCGTCACGACGAGCGAGAGACCAAAAAATTTGCCCGCGGCCTCGACATCCATGCCGTGCACCCGGTGCAAAAATGTAGGGGCCCAAAACGCAAAACCACCTAGTGCAAAGGTCTGCGCAATATAACCGGCCACCACGAGTACGTAACTCTGAAAGCCGAGCAATTGCCTGTAAACACGCCAACCGGTTGGATGTGTCGCCGCCTTGGAGTCGTCTGATTCCATCGCTCCTCGTGCAGGCTCAGGTAAAAAAAACATCCCCAGCGCCAACACCAAACCCGGATATCCCGCCCACAAAAATGCCGAACGCCAACCGTAGCGCGCGGCCATGAAACCACCTAGAATGTAGCCCAGGGCCGAGCCTACTGGAATCGCCAGATAAAAGATCGAAATCGCATTGTTGCGCCGCGCCGCGGGAAAAAGATCAGCGATCCAACCAGGACTAATAGTCCCGAAACTCGCTTCGCCGAAACCAACTAAAATACGAAAAAAGATCAACGTAGCCAACGTGCCACAATGCCCCGAAAGCAGTGTACCCAAGCTCCAGACAAAAACGCCGGCCGCGATCAAGATTCGCCGTGGAAGGCGATCACCGAGGTAGCCGAAAATAGGTGCCGTCAAAAAATACCCCAACATGAAAGCCGTCGCGATAGTGCCTGCTTGTTCATCACCAAATCCCAATTCCACCTGCAAAGTGGGGAGCACCGCGGCGAGCAGTTGACGATCCAAGTAGTCGAGGAGATTGAGGCCGGTCAGCACCGTCAAAGACAGCATCGGCCATGTGGCTTTGGGGGAGTTCACGCGCACGAGGCAAACCGCACGAGCAAAGTTTGCAAAGCTGGAATCACCCCGCCCGCCGCAGAGGGCGGGAAAAGGTCGCTCGCACGAGCGAGGAATTCACCGAATTAAAAACGAAATGTCATGCCGGCGCGAAGGCCGTTGAGATTGTTCAAATCAATCTTCGAAACGTAATTTGCGTTGGCCGTGGCGATCGCTTGATCGTAGCTCCCGGTCGCCTGATATACAGCGCCGAGGTAAAAGCCGGTGCGTTCCGTGGCATCAAATTGCAAGGTGGCATCGGCGTAATAACCAAAGCGAAACTTGGTCGTTTCGTCCGTTACAGTTTCTTTGATTTCGGCACCGGTGTCAGGCTGGAAGGACTCAACGACACTGTAAGTAGAACCGGCGTAGATCATGGCAAGACCAGCGCTGACAGAAGCTTTAAAACGGGTCGTAAATGGAAGGGTCAATGAAGGCCCCGCGCGCATGGTAAAATAAGCGCCCTTTAACTTCCAACGGTTGTTCACGCTGCTAGAATCAGTAATAGTCGTAATGGTGCGATCGAGGGGCTTATTACTGAGTAGCGTGGTGTTGTCCGCGGTATCGGTGCTCGTGGTACCGTCAGCGTTAGTGACAGAGCTAGAGACAGAGGAAGGCGCAGAATAAGGAGCGCCAGGAGGGAGTTGACCGAAAAGATTATAGGTATCAGTGACGGTGGTGAGTCGAGCGGCGACCTTATCTTTGGTCGAGGAGGAGATGTCGTTGAGGCTAACACCTGCAATCAGACTCCAATCAAAGCGCTTGAAGGCTTTGCCCATGTCGTAGGCTACGCTGAGTTCGAGGCCGGAACTACGGCCAGCGTTCAAGCTTCGGATATTGGTGTCGATAATCTGAGCCGAGTAATTGTGGAACGTCATGTAACCATCGCTGGTAAGCTGCTTATCGTTGCCGTATGCCCACGTATTGGTTTTACCGTCGTTGGGAACAGGGAAACTGACGCTGAGCCCGTCGCTACTATCTGAAACCGTAGTGCGGCCATCGGGCGAGACACTGCCGTCGTGGTACGAGCGCAATTCGTTGGAACCAGTGGCGGAGCCACTTTTATCTTCAGGAGCGAGTTTACCTTTACCAGAGAAAGAGGTCTTGGGGCCACTGATGTTACGGAAGCCCAAATGCAGAGTCGATTTAGGGACGTAGATGTATTCGTCGAGATTTGAGAAATCAGGAATTTCCGTGGGTGGGGCTTGGCGTTCTTCTTGGGCCTGTAACAGGCAGGAGAAGAAAATACCAAGGGAAAAAACCAAACGAAGGGATTTCATGCAAAAGATAAGATGCCTGTTGGGACGGCAGAAAATGGAAAATGTTGCTTAAAAGTTCATGGAGAGCGCCAACCGCGTCAACGCGAGATTCATCAGTTTGGATCGTTGAGAATCTGCCCACACAGCCAAGCGACCCATAAAATTACCTAAGCACATTTTTAGTAAATAACTTATGATTAAATTTTGGACGGAAGTACCGATCATCAAAATGCAAAATACAGACCTTAAGAATTGATCCACCCAGATCACGTGCATTGATGACCTCCATGCGTATGATGATTTTACTGCTTTTGACCTTAGAGGCGGTCGCAGCCCCGTCCTTGGATCCTAAGCAAGAGCTTGCCGAGGTATTAAAACGCTTTCGCACGGAGGGACCCAAAGGGTGGTCATTCACGCAAACCACTACCGCTGAGGGCCGGACCGTAATCGAGCATTACGACAGCGCCCGACCGGAGTTCAACCGCTGGACCCTGATCAGCGAAGACGGTCGCTCGCCCAACGATGAGGCCCAACGCCGCTACCGAGATAAATTTAGTCGCTATTCCAGTACGGGAACAGCCCCCCAGCTGAGCGACCAAATTGATCAAAGTAGCCTAGTCGTTGAAAATGAAACGGCCGAGAGAATCACTTATCGCGGACTTCTGAAACCTACTGAAAAGGAGGACCGGACCGCCGCCTTTCTACGCACCGTGATCGTATGGCACAAAGCCACCAGCACCATAGAATCGCTCGTGATTGAAAACACGGCGCCATTCGCACCGTCTTTCGGCGTTAAGATCGAGTTAATGAAAACGACCCTGACTTATAGTCTGCCGGCGCAGGATCAACCGAGCCTCTTGCAATCCGTCGTCACACGTCTGCGCGGTACGGCTTTCTGGATAAAATCTATCGATGCCGACATGATGGTAGCCTATTCAGCCTATGCACCCGCCGCCGAATCGCGAGCGAACCGCTAGGAAAGGAAGCCCCACCCGCCCCCTCCCCTTGGTTTAAACCAAGTCCGGGCCGTAGTGAATCTTGAAACAACGACGCATGCAGGTCTGTCACCTGATCACCTTCGGCGTCGCTAGGGGCCCGTGAACCTCAGACGGTGGTCCACTTAAACACCGTCGTCGTGAACGGCATGAGCGTCACCTCGATTGCCTGCGCAAATCCATCACGCTCGGCGGGAAACGAGGTCCGTCCGCCGTCATTACCCTCTCCCGTCCCACCGTAATATTCACTATTGGAGTTAATCACTTCACGCCAAATTCCCATTCGCGGCACTCCGACCAGATAATTCCGCTTCGCTCCGCCCAAATGGGCGACCACCAAAAAAAGCGTCTGCTCGAACGGATCCTTTCTTAGGTAGGCGATTAGATTGGCATCGGCGTCATGGCATGAAACCCAGCGAAAGCCTTCCGCATTGAAATCATTGCGGCTCAAAACGGGTTCGGCGACGTAAAGACTGTTCAGATCCCTCACCAAGCGCCTCACGCCTTCGTGATCGGGATATTGGCAAAGATGCCAATCTAGGCTCGAGGCATGATTCCACTCCCGCGTTTGCGCAAACTCGCAACCCATGAACAATAATTTCTTTCCCGGATAACACCACATGTGCGCGTATAAGGCGCGTAAGTTCGCAGCTTTTTCAGAGATGTGCCACGCACCCATCTTAAACAGCAATGATGCCTTACCGTGCACGACCTCATCGTGAGAAAAAACCGTTACAAAATTTTCCGCGTATTGGTAAAGCATCCCAAACGTCAGTTCACTTTGATGCCAGCGGCGATGAACCGATTCCTTGGCAAAATACCGCAAAGTATCGTTCATCCAACCCATGTTCCATTTATAGTCGAAACCGAGTCCACCCGCGCTTGTAGGCCGGCTTACTTGCGGAAATGACGTGCTTTCCTCGGCGATCATCAAAGCCCCCGGATAGTAATGGTGCACGAGATCGTTCACCTGTTTCAAAAAATCGATCGCTTCTAAGTTTTCGCGCCCACCGAATTTATTCGGAATCCACTGCCCTGGCTTTCGTGAGTAATCCAAATAAAGCATGGAGGCCACGGCATCCACACGCAAACCATCGAGGTGATACCGCTCCAACCAAGCGAGTGCACTGGCGATCAAGAAACCCCGCACTTCGTTGCGCCCGTAGTTAAAAATTAAAGTTCCCCAATCCATGTGCTCGCCCTGCCGCGGATCAGAATGCTCGTACAGATGCGTACCGTCGAATTGGGCCAAAGCAAAAGCATCGCGTGGAAAATGCGCCGGCACCCAATCCAAAATCACGCCGATGCCTCGCCCATGCAAGTAATCGACTAGCCAAGCGAAATCATCCGGCGCCCCGAACCGCTGCGTCGGAGCGAAAAACCCTGTGACTTGATAGCCCCACGAACCATCGAAAGGGTGCTCAGAGATCGGCATGATCTCCACGTGGGTGAAGCCCATTTCCTGCACGTAATCCGCTAGTACCGGCGCCAACTCACGGTAAGTTAGCGATCGATTATGATCCTCGGGCTTACGCTTCCACGAACCGAGATGGAGCTCGTAAATAGACACGGGGCGATCGAGCTGAGCCGATTGCGCCTGACGCTGCTGCATCCAAGCCGCGTCGTTCCAGGTAAACGCGCCCGTGTCATAGACGATGGCGGCATTACCTGGGGGCGCCTCGAAATAGGTTCCATATGGATCGGTCTTAACAGCGATGGTACCCGACGGATGCCGAATCTCGAATTTATAAAGCGCACCGACCGCTAACCCGGGAACGAATAATTCCCACACACCCGAAGTTCCGAGCGGACGCATGGGAAAATAACGGCCGTCCCATTGATTAAAATCACCCACGACTGAGACGCGCACCGCCGCCGGCGCCCACACCGCAAAGGCAACGCCTGGCACTCCACCGAGCTCACAGCGATGCGCCCCAAGTTTTTCATAGATACGGTGCGCGTTACCTTCGTTAAAAAGATATAAGTCCTGCGGGCTCAACGTCGGTAAAAAACTATAGGGATCACTAAACTGCTGCGTCTCACCGTTGGCAAAAGTCGCCCGCAGTTGATACCTAAACACGCCCGGACGCTTAGCGATGAAGCCCTCAAAAAAACCATCAGGCGCGATCAGCTTGAGCTCGTGCGTCAACTCACCCTTAGCCTCTGGCTCAACAACGAAACAACGTAGCGCCTGCCGCAAAAACGCGCGCACAACCACACCCTGGCTCCGCGCCCGCACGCTCGGATGCATACCCAACACGTCGTGGGGTGTGGCGCAGGTCGCATTGAGCAGCGAGGCGAGATCGGCTTTGGAGATAATCACGACGTTATGACGTAGAGACTACCGCAACTGGCGGTCTCGTCTAGCCGCGAATCCTAGGCCCGCTCCGCGCCCACCCCACATAGGCCGGAGATAACCAGGGCGTTATGGCGTCTGCCTCAGCCCGTATTTTTAAGTCCACCAGAGATCCCGTTGATTGTCAGCTCGATCACGGCGCGGACGGAGTCGACTTCGGTGGCGCTCAATTTATCGCCCGGAGCCGCGCGCAAACGGCGCATCATTTCGACTTGGATATAATTGAGCGGATCAATGTAGGGATTTCGCAGCTGTACTGATTTGAGTAAAACCGGCTCTTTGGCTAGTAATTGCCGCTGTCCTGTCACCGCGAGAATCGCGGCCTCAGTGCGTTCAAACTCAGCCGTGAGCACCGCAAGCACTCGCCGTCGAATCTTGAGATCCTCCACCAAATCAGCGTAAAGCGATGCAATGCCCATGTCAGCCTTATGCATGGTAAGCTGGGCATTATCGATTAATGTCTGGAAAAACGGCCAATCTGCGTGCATCGCGCGAAGCAATTTACGGCCTTGGGGTCCGCGGTTGAGCACGGCGTCGAGCGCGCTTCCCAGCCCGAACCAGCCGGGAAAATTAAACCGGCTCTGCATCCACGAAAATACCCACGGGATCGCCCGCAGATCATCTACGCTCGTAGTTGGGCGGCGAAACGTTGGACGCGAACCGAACTTCAAATTGCTGATTTCATCGATTGGAGTCGCCTGTTTCCAAAAGACCAAAAATTCCGGATCGTCATGCACCACAGCCTTGTAAGCCGCAAAGCCTGCGGCGCTGATTGCGCGCATCGCCTCACTCCATTCCTCAGGGACGATTGCGGCCGATTCCGCTGCATGGGTACCGAGCATGACGCCGTAAGTCATCTGCTCCAAAATTCGGTGCGCTAAATCAGGATCGTGATACCGCGTGGACAACACTTCGCCTTGTTCCGTTACGCGGATACCACCATCGCGCAAGCCCGCAGGTTGCGCCAAAATTGCCTTCGCCGCCGGACCGCCGCCACGTGCGATGCTGCCGCCGCGACCGTGGAACAAAGTCACGCGCACGTCATGCTCTCGAGCCACTCGCGCGATTGCGTCTTGGGCCTCATAGAGAGCCCAGTTCGCCGTCACGTAACCACAATCCTTGTTGCTATCCGAATAACCAAGCATCACGTGCTGGTGGACGGGCTTCAACCGACCCGGAAGGGTAAACAAACCTGCCAAGATTTCTGGAGCACGTTCTAAGTCATCGAGAGTCTCAAAAAGGGGCGCGATCGGCAGCTTAGCACCCGTAATCACCTGCAAGAATTCCAGCTCCAAAACATCCGATACCCCATCGGTCATACTAATGATCGCGATACCCAAAGCCTCCGGCCCGAAACGCAGCGCAGCGCGTGCCGCCAACGCCAGCGGATCCAGCACATGCCTTGTCGGCGGAGAAAATTTCGCCAGCGCTCCAGCGGACAGCGGTTTCGCTCGGCCTAACGCGGTGAGCAAAACCTCGCGTTTTTCCAACTCTGCGAGCTTTGGGTAATCTGAGCGCTCAAGCACCTCAGCCACCGCTGCCTCATGTTGGGAGGAATGTTGACGAATATCCAGTCGCGCCGTGTGCAGACCAAAAACTTCAAATTGTTCGCCGAGCGCCTTGAGTTCGCCATCGACCAACATCGCACCTTTACCCGCGGCAAGACTCGCTCGAATGCTTTCCAGAGTCTCGTCGATGGTGTCACGACTTAGACATGCTTCGCCTGCAGCTTCCTCGACCAACACGCTACCGTCGCGCACCTCATTGACCGCCTGCGCAAGTCGCTCACGTAGCACGCCGAGCAACAAACGATATGGCTCATGCGGATAGCGCTTACTCAATTCCTCGATGTGTTTCGATACATGCAGATTTTCCCGTAATTCTTTTTTCAGCGCCGGCACGACCGAATCACGTCGGTCACTGACGGTGAGGGTACGGGCCAATTCCCTAGCTGCGAGTCGCAGTTTTTCAATCGCGAGTCGGCGATGGAGTAACAGCACTTCTGCGCTTACCGCCCCCGTTACGCCGGGATTTCCGTCTCGATCGCCCCCGATCCAGGATCCAAAAGCCAGCCAGCGGCGCGGGGCGCGTACGCCCGGGTAATACCGCGCTAGGGCCCGCGTCATGTCCGATTGCAACCGCGGTAGCGTCGCATATAGTGTTGTATCGAAATACCATAAACCTGTCTTAGCTTCATCGGTGACCTCGGGCCGGGCCGAACGACTGCGATCCGTCAACCACAGTGAAGCGATCTCACGCTCCACGCATTCCGCATCGAGCAATGCCGGATCGGTTAGCAGCGCCGGTTGCGCCCGCAGCCGTAAAATTTCTCCTAGGCGACGCAGTTTTGTGAGCAGCGTGCGGCGTTTTGATTCAGTAGGATGCGCGGTGAAGACCAATTCAATGTTCAATCGATCCACAAGCGCCTGCATCGCTACGACACCCACACCTCGACGCTTCAACTCAATCACCGCCGCCTCTATGGACTCACGCAGAGGAGGCAGTGCCGTGGCATCCAGACCCCGAGCTGCCCGGCGTCGCCGCAACAACATAATACGGAAATTTTCCTCCGCGAGATTCACGAGTTCAAAATATAAGGTGAACGCCATCGCCTGATTAAAGGCATCCGTGGGCGAGAGCGCTGCTACATTTGTTGCGAGGGAGCGCGCCGCGGCCTCACCCCCGGCCCTGCGCGCTTTTGCAAGCTGACGTAACACCTCGACCGTCTGAAACGTTTCGGGACCTTCGAGTCGCGTGATCACCCGACCCAGTGCACTGCCCAGCGCCCGTACTTCAGCGCGCAAGGCGGTCATTTCCTGAAGAGCAGAAGAACGAGGGGAGATATTTTTAGCCATGAACTATTCGCACGATGCAACGCGACGCACCATGGCAAAAGCTAAAACTGCGCCAATTATCAAAAGCCTGCCGGAGGCTTGCTTGCCCACGCGCCCGCGCCTTTGCTCGGCGTGTGTTTCGTCGTCACGTCCTCGTTTCCATCATACTGCTGACCGCCTTCACGAGGCTACCAGCACAATCTCTCGCGCCTACTCAAGACACCTCTGCCCCAGTCGCGCCGGCATCGGCAACGCATCAACTCGACGTGAGCGCAGACCAGAGCTCGTTTGATTTCGCATCAGGTGAGCAAATCCTCACTGGCCACGCTCGAATCAGCGATGGCCTCACGCTGCTGACTGCAGATGAAATTCGCTATAACGCTCGCACCGATATAGCGATCGCAACAGGCCACGTCACACTCACCCGCGGCCCCCAGCGCTTACTCGCTGAACAACTCACCTACGACCGGCGCGCGACCTCGTTTGCCGCGCAATCGATTCGAGTAGGGTATTATCCCTTTTATGTACGCGGCGCCTCGGCCGCAGGTACACTCGAGGTGATTAACGTGACTGACGCCACCGTCACCTATCGCGAGCCCGGTCCTTGGCAGCCCACGGTACAATCCTCGCGCATTCTTTACGCACCTAACCGCAACCTCCGGAGCGAAAACACCCGTTTTGGCCTTGGTGGTGCGCAGCCCTTTCCGTTACCGCGTATCCAGCAAAATCTCAACGAGCCCCTAATCTCCTACCTCACCTTCACGGGAGGTTACCGCAAGTTTCTTGGCGCATACGCCGAGGGCGGCCTACGCATTCCAATTAAAGAGGGCGTAAAAATCGGAGGCGATGTCGGTCTCTACACGGCTCGAGGCCTGATGGTCGGACCTTCTGCTAGCTACATCGGTGAAAACGAGGGCCGTGATTTGCACGGTTATTTTCGCTCGGGTTTCATCCGTGATCACGGCGACAAGCTGACTGACATCCTCGGCCGACCTGTTCCGACCAATCGCGGATACATTGACTGGCAGCACGCTCAACGCGTTACCGAGAATCTAACCCTCGCCGGGCAGATTAACGCGTGGCGGGATTCCGAGGTCGTTCGTGATTTCCGCCCTCGCGCTTTTTTTCCGGTCCAAACTCCTGATACATTTATTGAGTCGGTCTACACCGGTCACAATTACTTCATCTCTTTATTTACGCGTCTGCAGCCGAACGCTTTCGATTACGTTCAAGAACGCCTCCCCGAACTCCGCTATGATTTGATGCCGGTCGCCCTCGGTTTTGGCGGTCTTTACCAACGCGCCCAAGCCAGCGTCGTATCGCTACGAGAGCGCCCTCCGGTTCAGATAGGCCCGCGGCTGGTCAGTGACCGCGCCGACGCATATTACGCCCTAACCCGACCGTTTACCCCAAGCGAGTGGCTCGCGGTCAGTCCCACCGCTGGGGCCCGCTTGACGCACTATGCCAACACCACCGGTGCGAGTGTACCCGGGGGCTATACCCGTGTGCTAGGTGAAGTTGGCCTCGACGCGTCTCTGCGCGCCAATGCCACCTACGCCTATAAAAATGCCACATGGAAAATCGACGGTCTGCGCCACCTAATTACACCCAAACTGAGTTATCGTTATATCCCGCAAGGCGATATTGGGCGTCGTTTTATTCCCGCCATCGACCGCCGTGAGCCCATCACCAGCTATCTCCGACCGCTTGGCCTCGGCGAGCAGCGTAACCTCGACGACCTCCATGCCACCAACACTCTTCGCCTCGGGCTCGACAATACCCTCCAAACTCGCGACCAAAACTACGGCTCGCGCGACCTTTTTGTGTTCAACCACGCTGTAGACCTTCGTTTTCATCGCGAGCCTGGCCAACGCGATTTTTCATCCTTCCACACCGAGCTTGCAGTTATGCCGGCCGCTTGGTTCCAGCTCGACGTATACGAAAGCTTCACGCCCCAAACCGGCACACTTCAGGAGCTCAATTCCGGTATCACCGTCCACGACGGCACCGCCTGGTCGCTCCGCTTCGCAACCAATTTTCTTCGCCGAGAGAGCGAAGATTACCGCATCGAGGGTCGGGCCCATCTCAACGAAGCCTTTGATATCCTCGCTCGACTCCAATATGACGCGCGCACTCGTCGCCTCAACGAACAAGCCTATGGCCTGATCCACAATTTGGATAATGCATGGCTAATCGAGTACGTCGTTTCCGTTTACTCCGGCCGACGCCGCGAAAACGGCTTTGGATTCAACATTCAGATCGAGGCCCATAATTACTGAGCCGTCCGAAGAAGCTCGCTGCTTTCGGTCGGTGAGCTACCTAAGCTGCGCACTCGGCGGCCGCTCGCATGATCCAGCAGCCGCCCATCTTTTTTAGCATCCACCCTTCAATTTTAAGTTTTTCCATTCATGAGCCTCGCCGGTAGCCAACAAAAAATATTCCTACGCCTCGTGACGGTCTTGCGCCCTCACTGGCACACCGATCTATCGCTACCCTTGCGCATCCAGCAGGAATTTGCCGCCAACCGGTCCTTTGGTTCACGTGACCGCAAACTCTACCGCGAGTTGCTTTACACCACGCTGCGTTTCCTGCCCTGGATCGAACCTCTCTTCGACACCGATCCTACCCGCGCCGCTCAATGGGTCGCCTGGCTCGCCGCTGATCTACCGGCCACTCGAGCCTACCGCGCTGGCACTTGCGGCGATTGGCCCGCTTGCCCACCAACCATCGCGGCCAAAGCCAAACACCTTGGCGCCGATCCCACGATAGTCCTGCCCGCGTGGCTGCCGCGTCATTGCCCCCCTGCCGGCCTGCCCCCCGATATCGACGCGCTCCACACCCGTGCCGCTCTCTGGCTACGCCTCCAAACGGCCGACCCTACCTCTGTCCTCGCCGAATTCACCAGCCTGGGTTGGCCATGTCGGATCTCCCGCGTTGTACCCGGCGCGGCGGAGCTTCTCGCCGAAGCCGATATAACCAAAACCAAAGCCTTCCTCTCTGGCCTGGTCGAGGTCCAAGACCTCGGCTCCCAAATGATTCTTACCGCCGCTGGGATCGTCCCCGGCGGCCGTTGGCTCGATGCCTGTGCAGGCGCCGGCGGCAAATCCCTCCAACTCGCCGCTCTCTTAGGCCCGAACGGCCATATCGACGCCTACGACATTCGCCCAAGTGCACTCAAAGAACTCCAAATCCGCGCTCACCGAGCCCACCTCACACAGATAGCCCTACTCAGCGCCGCGCCTAGCGGGCTTTACGACGGCGTCCTGGTTGATGCCCCATGCAGTGGCTCAGGCACGTGGCGGCGCGCGCCCCACCTTAAGTGGACCACGACCCCCGCGCAAGTCACTGCAGCAGCCACGACCCAACTCCAACTGCTCACCACCTATTCCGCCCACGTGCGTCCCGGCGGCCGCCTGATTTACGCCACCTGCTCGCTCAGCCGCTTCGAAAACGAAGCTGTAGTTGGTGATTTCCTCGCTTCAAATCCGGCCTTTAAACCCGATCCCTTAGCGCAGAATTTCGGTTTCACCCCCGACGCATCCACGGGCGGCCTCACGATTTTGCCCGCCCGCTATAACTGCGACGGCTTCTTTGTCGCCGCCCTACGTCGCGCGTAAAACCCAGCTAAAGTTTTTATTTGCCGCGCCCCGTCACCCCTTAAATCTCTGTTTTTACCGTGGCTCCCGATACCGACTACCGCATCAAGCTCCAGGTCTTTGAAGGCCCGCTCGATCTTCTACTTTTCCTCATCCGGAAAAACGAAATTGATATCTACGACATCCCGATCGAGTCGGTCACCAAGCAGTACCTAGAGGCGCTGCGCGCGATGCAATCGCTCGACCTCGAAGTTGCCGGCGAATTTTTCGTGATGGCCGCCACACTGATGGAAATTAAGAGCCGGATGCTCTTGCCCAAAGGCCTCCACGCCATCGATCCCAACGCCGACCCAGAAGACGACATCGACCCGCGTTGGGAACTGGTTCACCAACTCCTTCAGTACAAAAAATTCAAAGAGGCTGCAGGCGAAATCGCCGCCATCATCCGCCGCCAACAAGACCTGATGGAGCGCCACGTCTCCGCCCTCACTACGGAGCTCGAGGATCGCCCCCTTCAAGCCGTGGGCCGGATCGAGCTCTGGAACACATTCAACATCGTACTACGTCGCTTGGCCGAAAAACTCGTCGTCGGGGAAATCCAAGACGAGTCCATCACCGTTTCCGACCAGATGGAGTGGCTGCTTACTCGTATTCAAACCGAGAAATCTTTTATCTTCTCCCACCTCTTTCCCCAAGGGACCACGCTGCGTGAGCTCGTCGCTACCTTCCTTGCGGTCCTCGAACTTACCCGCCTCGGCAAACTCCGCATCGCCCAGAACGAATCCTTTACCGATATCGTCTGCTCCGTTCGTGAGGAAAACCCGCTTGAAACTCCGGCTGACCCAGCCACGGTCCTCACGTGAGCAAACCTCGGAAACCAAGCCCCCCGAAAGCCGGCCTAGTCGGCCTCGGCCTCGATAACACAGACGGCCACAAACGCTTAACAACTGGTGAGCAATTCGCCATCGTTGGAGGCTCCGCCGAAACCCACGATCGCATGACGGAGACCGTCGTCAAAACCTTCGAGGAGCTCAAAACTCGAGGTAAACCCTTGCACAAAGTTGAGCCCCAAGAGCTCGCCGAAATCCTTCATAAATCCACTCCGCGATAATTACCTCGCTTGCATTCCCTGCCACCAAGCCCCTCTTTTCAACCCATAACCTTCATAAATATGTCCGAAAAAATCGCCAACCTCACTACCGATAATTTCAAAGCCACCGTCGCAGCCACCACCACGCCTCTGCTGGTGGATTTTTGGGCACCCTGGTGCGGCCCCTGCAAAGCCATCGCTCCGATCCTAGAAGAACTCGCCACTGAGATGACCGGCCAAGTTCAGATCGCCAAGGTCAACATCGACGACAACGACTCCATCGCTGCCGATTACGGTATTCGCGCCATCCCAACGATGCTACTGTTTAAAAACGGCCAAGTGGCCGAGCAACTCGTCGGCATGATGCCCAAAGCAGCCATCAAAGCCAAAATCACCGCCCATATTTAATAGCTCGAGCTGATAGCAAAAAACTTCCCGCCCCGACGTTTCCGCGTCGGGGATTTTTTGTGTAGGTGCGAGCGTGAGCTTCCCATTGCACCATTAATCGCTCACGTCCCAACTCGACCACACCGCCCCTGTTTTTCGTGATCTCTTATTTCGCCGTCTCCTTCCCTTCACCCTAGCCCTAGCGCTCGCGCTTATTTAAATCGAACTTCTGCGCGGAACCAGGCCCACCCCAGCTACCGCGCCCGAGATTATCCGCGCAATGGCAGCCCCACCGATCTCAGCGACCTATAGTCCGCACAAACCCATGCGCGAAAGATATTTGTCGCATGTTAATTTAAAGGCACCAGAGTGACCCGACACCTCGCGGGCAAGATTTTAAGAATCGACTAAAAAAGCGTTACTAGAGCCCAAAATCATAGCGCAAATCCTAGCGCCGCCAACCCCGCGTAAGCCGCAAGTAATTTCCCTGTATCGCCGAGCAGCACGATCAACTCAGCCGGCGCATGGCTGTTGAGCAACCGCCGCGAGTGGCGCCAAGCCACAGGAGCCAGCACCAGCGGCAACAAACACCAGACCGAAAATCCGCGTGCCCAAAAAACCAACGGAATCCCCCCCGCGACCAAGAGAGAGGTATTGAACTGCACTCGGGCAAATCTCAGACCAAAACGAACCACTAGCGTGCGCTTACCTGCGACAGCGTCAGTGGTCCGATCCCGATAGTTATTCACGACCAAAATATTTGCGGCCAACAAACCCACCGGCACCGCCGCTAGCCAAACATCCGGCGTGAGTGCACCTGCTTGCACGAAGTACGTCGCCCCCACCGCCACGAGTCCGAAAAATAGAAATACAAACAAATCACCTAAACCGTTGTAGCCGAGCGGCCACGGCCCACCGGTGTAGGCTACCCCACAGACGATGCTAGCAACGCCAATTAAAATCAACCAGGGCCCGCCCCATGCAATCAGCGCGAGCCCTGCCACAAACGCCGTCGCAAAAATTCCGATCATCGCTCGACGCATAACTTCGGGTCGCACCCAGCCCGCCGCGACGGCTCGCAACGGCCCCACGCGCGTCTCTGTATCGGCACCTTTAATGTAATCAAAATAATCGTTGGCAAAATTCGTGCCGATTTGGATTAAACCCGCAAACAACAGACAGAGCGTCGCCGCACAAAAGTCCGCACGGCCCACGTGCGCGGCGAGCGCAGTTCCAACTAGAACCGGAGCTAGCGCCGCCGGTAAGGTCCGCGGCCGCGTTGCACTCAACCAAATCTTTAAAAACGGTGGAGGATTCACAGCGTTCACCCGCAAACCCTGCGAGCAATCCCTATGAGCTGTCAAAGGCTAGTGTCCCACTGTCACCGCCAACTCGGGCCGAAAGATCTGTTCAGGCGCGACGCGCAACGTTCGCTCCAATTCCCGGATGCGCGCCAAAACCAAGGGCGCGTCCGCAGCTTCATCATCGCGTGGCAACTGAGGATACAAGGCGCACAACCACGCATAGGCCTCGGAATTGAGCCCTTCTCGTTTCAAGAGTTCGGCATAAATTCTAGCCGCGTAATAAGGCCCGCCTTTTTCTTCCCAGGCCCGCCGATAACTGGCCGCCGCGGCGGCGATATCACCTAACTTATTGAGTTCGATGTGCGCCTGCTCAATCCAAAGGGCGATCGCATCGGACTGCACGCGACGCGCAGCCGCGATCTGCGCAAGCGCAAGACGGGCGTGCTCGATTTCGATCATGCGCCGTCGCGTTTCCGGCACCGCATCGTAACCGCCCTCGGCGTCGATGCGCCAGACGGGTAAATCGTACGCCAGAATACGCGCCCCATTAAGCCAAAAATACAGCGGCCGCGGGTCCACCGCTACCACCGCGCGCAACAAGGTCTGGGTGCCCGGCAAATCCCTTTGTTCCCAACCCGCGTACATCCGAATCCACAAAAAATCTGCCGCCAAGGCCCTAAACCCGCCAAGCCAACCCATGAGCGCTCCCGCCCCAGGTGAGGACGACAACGTCCCGCGTTGCGCTGTCGTTGCCGGATCCGCTAGGCGCGCGCGCTCGAGCAAAGCGCCCGTCAAAGCGAGCGCCCCAATCGCGATCAAAAGCGTACGCAGTCTAGACTTCACGTTCTCGAAAAGAGCGGACCGCCAGTGCGAGAGCCACCCCTCCATAAACCGCCGAGTACGCCGTGACTTGCACCAGCCCGAGCCAAGTCCAAGCTCCATCAACGGGTAGCGCAAAGCGTTGAAAATCAGGGAATATCCAATGAATAAGCGTCGCTGGAGCAATCATTATTGAGGCGCCGTTAAGCTCATACGCCACATGGGCGAGGCCCTGCAAATGACAGATCACAAAACCCGCTCCGCCAGCCATAACCGCAAAAATCTGCGTCTGCGCAAAACTGGCCGCAAGTAGCGTCCCGGTTGCGAGCAGCGCAAGTTTCAGCGCGTGCAAATACGCTGCAACCCACAGCGTGCCGAAGTTCACGGCGTGGGACGCCACCCACCCCTCAGGTTGGTCGACTTGTAATTCGAGTTGCCGTTGTCCTAACACTCCGACGAGCGTCGCCGTCAACAAGCCGCTAAAAGTAAACGCCACAGCCGCTACACCGAGAAATTTTCCGAGAATAAATTCCGTGCGCCACACCGGCTTGGCTAATAACGTGAGTGCCGTGCGGTGTTCGATTTCACTAAAAAACAACTGCGCTGTGAGCGCGATTGTGAGTGCGGCACCGAAACCCGCGATCGCCCCATCGCCAAAATCCGCAATAAATTTTAGCTCTGATACGCCGAAATTAAAATCCCGCAGTCCACGAACCCCGAGTACAAGTCCTGCTGCAATCAAAACGAGCGCATGGAGTAATTTTTGGCGTAATGCCTCGTGCAGCGTGACGCCGGCGATCAAGCCTACACGACGCAATGAAAATGGTACGGTTTTCATGAGGCACTCTTCTCCGATTGCGGCCGGTTGCGTTCTACGCGTTCGATAAAAATCTGGTCGAGCCGCGCGGACTGACCAACAATCGCGGCCGCAGTCTTGCCCCGAACCGAGAGCCATTGTGCAAGCTCAGCCTGCTCGGCAGCGTTGAGCGTATCGGCTGAACTTTTACCTTCAGTGGACAACGCCGCAACCGTACCGCACGCAAGCAGAGAGCCCTTATCGAGGATCGCAACGCGGTCGCATACGTCCTCAATCTGAGCGAGCAGGTGCGAAGTAATGAGCACCGTTTTACCACGCGCCTTGAGTTCTCGGATGAGCTTGGTAATCAAAGCCGCTCCGATGGGGTCTACCCCCGCAGTCGGCTCGTCAAGAATCACTAATTGAGGGTCATGCACAAGCGCCTGGGCAAGACCGATGCGTTGCAACATGCCCTTGGAGTATGTTCCCACACGGCGGTCAGCCGCCTCAGCCAGTCCCACCCAAGCGATCACTTCGGGGACGCGCGCCGCGAGAGTCGATCCGCACAAACCGCAAATGCGGCCGTAAAAGGTGACGAGTTCGCGGCCGCTCAGGAACCGATAAAAATTGGGCGCCTCGGGCAGGTAGCCGACAGCAATTCGCGCTTCGACGCGCTCACTCAACACACCAAAGACCCGGCATGAGCCCGATGTAGGCCGCAGCAAACCTAGAATAATTTTGATCGTCGTACTCTTGCCGGAGCCGTTGGGCCCGAGTAGTCCAAAAATTTCCCCGGGCTTGATCGCGAGGCTAAGATTGTCGACCGCGCGCAAACGTATGCCGCGGAGCCCCAAGGAGAAATCCTTAGTCAACCCACTCAACTCGACCGCCGGTGGTACGCTTGGGATCATTTAATTACAAACCCACTGAACTGAGCAGGTCGGGCTGATGGGTACCGCTCGACCTTACGCACGTAGCCATGCATCCGCTCACTGATCGCCTCGATAAATGCGTCCACGACTTCCAGCCGGCCCTCAGCTTCGAGTTGCACGCGGCCATCGGGCAAATTTTCCACTAAACCAGCGACCTCAAATTCGCGGGCAACCTGAAGCGTCGCATAGCGAAATCCGACGCCCTGAACCCTCCCCGTAAATATCGCCCGCTCGTGATGCACATCAGCCATGATGCCAAGAAACTTGCCGCGGCGCTGGATGGCATTCAATCCGCAAAAAATACCTTAGATAAAAGGTCTGATTTAGATTTTAGTTTGCATTCCCAGAATCCGCCCGCTCATTTCCAGATAACCTGATGAGTAACTTCAATTCTGACGGCCCCTCGGGCAACGAGTGGGAAGAGCGCGGCGATCTCGCTTGGAACGAATTCGACTGGGAGCGTTACCTGCGCGAGCAGGACGAATCCATCGGACGTTACCAAAAATTTTACGAGGCCTCCATCGACACAACCGACCGCATCGACGCGGTAGCAGCCCAGATGGGATGGAGCTTGGAAGATTGGACCGAAGAGGGCGGTGAAATCCCTGATTCTGACGACGACGAAGAGGACGACGAAGATGAATTTCCAGACCAGGGCGACGTCTATACGCTACACAAAAACCCGATTTTTATCGCGACCAAAGCGATCACCCACTCCCTACAGCATACTTGGTCACAAGCCGCTGGGGATGCACATCAACTTCCAGCCTCAGTGTCACTGAACATACTGACTGCGCTACATCGCGGTGAAGACCAAGCCATTCAGGCGATTCACGCCCTAGATTTCGGTGATTACGCGATGGCAATTAGTCTCTTCAAGCGTGCGCTTAACGTACTCAACAGTACCTTCGCTTTACTCAATTCAGACGAAGCCGCTCGCCAGCCTGCCGTCGTTGCCTTTCGCGTCTATGCCTTACCTAGGCTGTTTGATTTGCGCGAGATATGGCTGCGCGTTATCAATGAATGCCGCAAGGAGCTCGAGCGTCCCACTGACCCGGAAGAGGACGAAGAGTAAGAATTTGATACCATTTGCTAACTAAGATGGGGAGAGCATGAAAAACGCCTTGCCCTTCGACCAACAGCTTCATTGGTTAACGAACTGCTTCGGAGAGGTGGCTGAGTGGTCGAAAGCAGCGCTTTGCTAAAGCGCCGTAGGTGTAAAAGCCTACCGGGGGTTCGAATCCCCCCCTCTCCGCCAGACTTTCTCAGCCGAACATGAGGCTGGCGGCTCGCCTTGCAGGCCGCGGGATCTCCCGGGAAATCTCCGCGTTTTGCGGTTCAAAACTAGAGAATTGCGCGACGGTCAGGGCGGATATCGATCATTTGGGATGCTCAAGGCGTGCATTTATTCCCGTTAACCGATGTCAGGCGAGTGGTATGAAAACCAGAACTTTCGGGTTAAATTGGTACACCGCCCGTCCAACCGTTAAAATGCCAGCCCGTTTAATTAGAGCGTCGACCCTGCCATGTAACCGGAATTAGGTCGTGGTGCGCAGCCGTCGTTGAAGGCCAATGACTTTGACGGTGCTCGGCCAGCCGCGCGGCCCGTCCCACCACCTCGGTGCCCAGTAGCCATTCGATGGTATGCTCGATTTCACCTTTCAAATAGACGCCCCGTTTTTTTCAGATAGACGACTTTATTCTTTCGCTTGGACGGAACGTCAAAGCTCCGCCAGTTTAAAAGATTTTTTCCACAATAAAGCCGACTCGTTGGAGTCGGCTTTATGCTAAAAAACGAGGTAATACCAATTAGTCGCGGCGCGAATTGAGCAAGTAGAGCAAATACAGCAACGAGCTCACGAAGGCCGCCACGTAGGTCAGGGCGGCAGCGTTTAGGGTCGCAGTCACCCCAGGCATTTCATCACGGTCCACAATTCCCAGGCCCACGAGCTCAACCTTAGCACGGCGGCTGGCATCAAATTCGACAGGCAACGTCACCAGTTGAAACACGGTTAATACCGCATAGCAAAGTATGGCGATATCAAGAAGCATGCCGGAAAGACCGCGCGCCATGAAAAAGCCCGCAAACATCACAATCGGCAAGGCCCGTGACACAAAGTTAGTCGCTGGCACCAAGGCCATGCGAAAATGCAGCATAGAGTAGCCGATCTTGTGTTGAATAGCGTGTCCCGCTTCGTGCGCAGCAACGCCGAGGGCAGCGAGGCTAGTGCCGTTGTAATTTTCTTCAGAAAGCACCAAACGCTTGTTGATCGGATCGTAGTGATCAGTGAGATGACCTTCAGTGGCCGCTATCTCGACATCAGTGATACCCGCGCGCGCCATGACGGCCTCGGCGGCTTCGCGACCGGTGATACGACCCCGGGAAGGAATTAGGGCATTTTTGTTATAAACGGTCGAAACGCGAATCTGAGCGTAAACCGAAAAAATCATGACAAGAACAAGTAGGACCATGAAGACCCAAGACGGCAGGAATGAACTTTTGCCTAGGAGGGCGAGCGTGAGAGGAAGACTCATAGTTGGATTAGGTTGATAAAGATGAGGGTGACTTCGCCAAAATCGGCGCGTTGAGCTATCAACTTACTCAAAAAACCTGATTTGCCAGTGAAAAACGTCGGATTGGAAACGTCGTGACCTAAGACGCGGAGCAAGCCCCGGCCTAAAGACGAGGGGTCTTAGGCGGGG
>JBAWZQ010000021.1:0-36730 GCA_037142955.1 Opitutaceae bacterium
TGCGCCGCCAACAGCTCCGGCGGTGTCATGGGCAAAATGATCGACGCCCAAAGCATCGTCGTCGCGAGTGTAGCTACCGGTGGCCACCCAGAAAGTCCCTCTGCGGGCACCATCTTGCGCGCGGTCTTTTGGCACAGCCTAGGCCTCGCCGTGCTGGTGGGCCTGCTCGTCATGCTCCAAGCCTATGTTTGGCCAGGGATGATCCCCACGCTTAAACCTTAAATCAACCTCGCGCGGCGAGCGTCTTACGCACCATCCGCGCCATCGACTCTTCGGGATTTAAATCGGTCACTCGCACGACTTCAACCCACGCCAATTCTTTGGATTCATTCGCTGCGAGCACCAGCGGCTCAAGGTCATTGGCTTCGATCATAAAACGCACGTCATAATGCCAATGTGCCGGCTCGCTCTTACGGGCCGGTATCCAGTGACGATCGAGGTCAAAAACATTCCCCGTCACCGGCTGCAATCTCGTGAGTCCGCTTTCCTCGCGCCCTTCGCGCAACGCCACCGCGAGCAAATCCGCATCGCCATCAGCGTGGCCACCGAGTTGCAGCCACTTATCCAACTTTAAATGATGCGTCCGCAAGGTCCGGCTCCGCGTGGCATCTACAATCCAGGCCGAGCCCGTGAGATGCCCCGGTGCACACGTACGCCGTAAACATTCCGGCTCCGCCTCTATAAATCGTAACGTTTCCGCCACCATAGCCGCCTCATGCGCTTCGAGCGCAGTACGAGAGTAAGCTTGGAGTAACTCCAAAATTTTGGCGTGCATCGTAGTCCAACTTAACGGGTGTCGAACCACTTTGGCTCCAGCTTCGCATCCGCCGCCAAAGCGATCTGCGTAAAAATATCTTCCACGTTATTGGCCACGCGAAACAAATCCATGTTCGAGGGTTTAAAAAATTTTTCCGCGAGCATTTTATCGAACAACCGTAACAAGTCGTCGTAGAATCCATCTTGATTAAAAAAAACGCAGGGTTTTTTAACCACGTGTAATTGGCGCAAGGTAAGAATTTCCATAATCTCTTCAAGCGTACCAAAGCCGCCCGGTAAGGTCACAAAGGCGTCCGCCCGGGTCTCCATAAGGAGCTTTCGCTCGCGCATAGTAATGACCGTGATGAGCTCATCCGCCTCGTCGAAAGCCAACTCACGCGCCTTCATAAACTCGGGAATCACTCCAACCACGTGACCGCCATGCGATTTCACTGATCGAGCGATTGCGCCCATGAGTCCTGTTTTTCCACCGCCATAAACCAGGCCCCAACCTTGCTCCACCATTAATTTTCCCAGCAGAGTCGCCGCTGCCACATACTTGGGATCAATCCGGTCGCTTGAGGCGCAGTAAATGCAAAGTAATTTACTCATGAGTTAATTTAAGACCGAGGATTGAGCCCCGACCCGAGAAACGCCAAGCTCTGTTCGTCGAATTTAATACCGCCTACTTATTTTAACTTTTCCCTTGGCACTTTCTAAACCCTATCGCGGACGACTCGCACCCTCGCCCACCGGGCTTCTCCATCTCGGTCACGCTCGAACGTTCTGGCTCGCTGCCGAGCGCGCTCGCGCCGCCGGCGGCACGCTCCTGCTGCGCAACGACGATCTCGATGCGATCCGTTTCCGACTGGATTTCGTCGACGCGATGCTAGAAGACCTGCGCTGGCTGGGTTTCACCTGGGAAGAACCCGTCATCGCTCAGAGCCAACGCCTCCCACTTTATCGCACCGCCCTCAAACGGCTCCACGACGCGGGCGTAATCTTTCCTTGCACGCGCACGCGACGTGATGTGCTCGACGCCATAGGTGCCCCACACGAGGGGGCAGACAACGAAGAACCCATTTACCCAACGCAATTTCGGCCCGCGCTCAACGTCCCGCTACCTCCGCTGGCTGACTCAATTACCGTCAACTGGCGGTTTCGCGTGCCGGATGGAGAAACCCTCACGTTTTATGACCACGCCTTGGGGCCACAATCCGCAACCGCGGGTCGCGACTTCGGCGACTTCCTTGTTTGGCGTAAAGATGGCGTCCCGAGCTATCAACTCGCCTGCGTGGTCGATGATTCCGATTTAAGAATCACTGAAGTGGTGCGTGGCGCCGATCTGGTTAAGAGTACTTTTCGCCAGCTCCTCCTCATGCGCGCTCTTGGAGCTCCAGCTCCAGAATTTTACCACGCACCGCTGATGCTCGATGGTGCTGGCGTTCGTCTCGCCAAACGCCACGACGCCCTCAGCCTACGAGCCATGCGCGAACAGGGCGTGACTCCAGCACAGATCATCGAAACCTTTCGCCACGCCACCGCATGAGTCTTCCCAAAATAGGCATTCTCAATATCTCCGATCGCGCCAGCGCCGGCATCTACTCAGACGAACCCGGCCAAGCTTGCATCGCACTACTACGCACATGGCTAACGACGGAGTTCGAGCTCGATTATAAAATCATCCCCGATGAACGCCCTGTTATTGAAGCCGAACTTCGCCGTATGGCCGACGACGCACGTTGCGCGCTCATCGTAACGACCGGTGGCACTGGCCCAGCACCCCGTGATGTCACACCCGAGGCGACCCGCTCCATAATCGAGAAAGAACTTCCTGGTTTCGGAGAACTGATGCGAACGACCTCCCTAGAGTACGTGCCCACCGCGATCCTATCGCGTCAGACCGCGGGCATCCGTGGACGTACGCTGATCGTCAATCTTCCCGGCCGTCCGAAAGCCATTGGTGAAAATCTAGCCGCGGTTTTTCCGGCGATCCCCTATTGCCTCGATCTCATCGGCGCCGCCCGACTTGAAACCCGACCGGATGTGATGAAAAGCTTCCGGCCGAAAGCTTAGCCAGCGCCTTACGTCTTTGGATTTAACCACTCTGTCGGCAACACCGACTCCGGCCCGATGATGTAAACGCGGTAATACAACCAAAACACCAACGCACCGAGCAAAAGCAGGAAGAAAATTTCCCCTAATTCCCCGCCCGTGCGCCGACTACTACGCTGTAACGAGACCACCAACTTACCGATCATCGGCGATACGACAAATCCCACCAAAGATCCTCCGAACAACACCATGCCCATAATAGCACCCGTTCTAAGAAAAGGATCCCCGAAAACTCGCGCTTTATAACTCACGATCTCTACACAGAGATTCAGCAGCAACAAACAGCACGGAAGCACATAGTAATTACGGATGACATGGGTGTTTTTCATGGGCAGAGCGCCAAATTGATCGATTCAACATCCAGCCGCTTGCGTGAAAGTGAAATCTAAATTTCAATTCCAGCGCCCATGATCAACTACAGCAATCCCGACCTCACCCAACATCCTCCGCGCAGCGTTCGTGTACGCATCGGCGGATACGCCCATCTCGCCCGCCTGCTCGACAAGGCCCGCGCCGTCATCGCCAACAAAGGCGCCGACTATCATTACAACTGCCCGCTCGACCAACAGCTTTTCGCGTTCGTTGGCGTCACCGCCGAAGCCATGCTCGCCGAAATCAAGGCAGGTAAAACCGATGTAGAAATTCTAACGTGGTTAAACGCTAACACTAAGCGTCAACCTTACGAAGTCATTGCCTGGTCGGCTTGGCTCGAGCAACTTGGGCCCGGCGACGCCGAAGGCCACGAATGGATCGCCAGCGTTATCAAAGGCAATAAATCAGCCCGCGAAGACGTCCGATCTTTTGCCGACATGCTCGATCTCGACGACTTCATCAGCTACGGCGGCAAAGCCTAATTAGCCCAGCCCTGAACGCCTGTCCAAAGTCGCGCTAACCAGCGCGACTTTTTTTGCCCGTTTAGCCCCAATTTTAAAAACCCAAGCCCTCCAACGCTCAGAGTTCCGTGTATTTATCCGAGCGCCCTTTGGCTTTTTCGACCGGATATTTGAGGGCGTTGGACGCCATCTTGGCCTCTATCGCCGCCGCAACATCAATCTGCGCCACGTTGGCAAATTCCAGCGCGTAGATCAAGATATCGGCTAGTTCTTCAGCGATTTTGGCCCGCTTGACCGGATCGACCACTTGAGCACGTGAAGTCTCGGGCGTACTCCACAAAAAATGCTCCATTAATTCGCCGGCCTCTGCCGCGAGCGCCATACTAAGATTTTTCGGCGCGTGAAATTGCTCCCAATCCCGCTCGCGAGCGAAGGCGAGCACGCGGCCCTTGAGTTCAGCCAAGTTCGTAGTGGAATCCGTTGCAGCAGCCATAGTCGAGAGGCTGCGGGCCGAAGCGCTGTCACGCAATCTTCACCGTCAAAAATTTTTTCCAGCTTGGCACAGCGACTGCATAAATGTGCGTCTACTCGCTCTCATGCACCGCACTCAAAACCATCTCCTCCGCTCCGAGGGCACTTCGATAACGAAGGCCGACCAGCAGCGCGGTGCACAGATGCGTTCGGTCGCAGACCAATGGAGCCAAAAAAATAGCGCGGGCTTCTCCCGCTAAACCGCCGCAATCACGGACGAGTTTAGCACAACTGAGAAGCCCAGGGCCCCAAGCTCTAGGAAGCCACCGAATTTCCCTTCCATGCATACGATCATCAACTCAATCTTGTCCCAGGCTAGTACGCGCTCTTCGGAGGTAAAAACTAGCGAATCCTTTCGTCAGCCCAACTACGAATGCCAGGATCAAGGCAACGCCATGAAGCTGGAAGTGTTCGTGCCCGGGGTATCCGCCGATGGCGTGGACATTGAGGCGCAAGGTCCCGATCTATTGATCACGGCGCGCAAGTCGCACTTCATTCGGGTAAATTGGTCGAGCTTGCACCTCGAGGGCGCACAGCGGGACTACCAGTTGCGCCTGCGGCTCGGACTCATTTTTGATTATTCGGCCATGCGCGCGGAGATTCACAATGGCATATTAAGTGTGACTGTGCCGAAGCGGAACGTTGTCGGCTGTAACCTGCCCCTGCAACGCGTGGCTTAAGGCAAAGCTCAACGTGACGAAAAAAAAGAGCGGCCCCTATAAAGGGACCGCTCTTTTTTAAATGAGCCGGAATGTTAATTCCGTGATGTCACAAAATCAGGCAGCTTTTTCCTGCTCTTCGATCTTAAGCGCACGGTAACCACCGATGCTCTTAAAATAAAACAATAGCAATAGGTAGACCCCAGCCATGGTTAAAGGAATATAAGAGTCAGCTTTCAACGTGGCACGATCACCGGCTTGATTAGCGGCAACGATGGCCTTCTCGTTGGCGGTGCCCTTGTCGCCGGCTTTCTTAGCAGCTTCGAGTTTAGTGCCATCAACCGCTGTCACCGGAGACAAGAAGAGGAACTTCGACTCACCGGAAGCCTTGGCCGAAGCGTAGACTGCTGGAGCCGACTGCTGAAGATTTTCCGAGGTAAAACGGTCCTTGGCGTAGCCGAGGCCGGGGCCACCGATCAAACCGGCGGACAGCATACCAATACCACCCATGATGGACATAGCCACGGCACCGGAACGTGGGAAACGATCTCCCACGACGGCGAGCATGGTAGGCCAGAAGAAGGTCTTACCGAGTGCGTAAATACCTAGAGCAACGAGCGCAACGGCGAAAGAATCCATACCGGATGCTAGGCGCAAACCGACAACAGCCAAGATTGCAGCACCAACCAGCAGGGCAATTGGAGAACCAATCTTCTTCTCAATAAATTCAGCGCAGAAGCGCAGACCGAACATGATTGCCGAAGTCCAGATGAAGAGTGTCTTACCTTGATCAGCCGTGAATAGATTACCCGTAATAGCTTCGATCCAAGAATCGGTACCAAGTTCGACCGCGCCGACGAGGGCGTGAGTCACGAAGAGCACAAAAAGAAGGAGGGATCCGAGCGAGAAGCGCGTGATGATACCAACTGTAAGCAATAAGACGCCGCCGATGATGAAGCCCGTGGTGGCGCCACCGAAGAAAAGGGCGACAAGATAACAGGCGACCGCCGCGCCGAGGAGGCCAACGTCCTTGAACATCTCGCCGAAGTTGGCACCCTTAAGCGCAGCTTCGGACTTCGGGAAGGTCTGGCCCATGAACATCACGGCGTAGGCGACGGTCGGGACCAGATAGAAAGCGAGCTGACCCTTCCAGCCGAGGCCCAAACCGTGAGCGCCGAGCGCGTAGGAGGCAATCGCTCCTACCACCATACCCAGCGGCCAAGAGGCGTGAAGGATGTTAAGATAGTGGGTACGGTTTTGAGGGAAGGTCGTGGCGACGAGCGGATTGGCCACGGCTTCAAGCGTCCCGTTCGCGTAGGCGAAGATGAACATACCCCAGTAAAGGAAGTCATAGGCATTCTGCGGAGTGGAGGCACCGAAGGTAACAAACGCCGAAAGGATGTGTCCCACCAGAGCAAGAGCGATCAGCTTGCCGTAGCCGAACTTGTCGACTAGGACGCCGCCGATGATGATGCCAAAGCAGAAGCCAGAGAAGCCGGCGCCACCGATCGCACCCAATTGGGTGGCGGTGAAACCGTACTCAGAAGCCCAGGCGCCGAAGATACCGCCGCGAAGGGCGAAACCAACGCCAGCGGCGAGGATGGCCATGAAACCGGCCCAGAGGAGGCGCTTCGCATTAGGTGCGACCGACGCGGAACTATTTTGCTCGTTACTCATAATTATAACTAGGGATTAGGGGTGTGGGGGTTGGAGACAAACTCGACCCCAAATTTGTGGGAAACTGTTCTGCAGCCGGCAAGGTCGCTTTTTATGAATATACGATTGGGGTATTTTAATTAATCGCTGAGATTTCTCTTTCCTGCGGCACATATTCAAACGATGAGAGTCTGTACCCCGCCATGGCTTTGCCTATCCACTATCAAAATCCTCCTGAAATTGAGCCAAAACCATCCATCGTGCAGTTTGTAACTCGCGAAGATGTTTTGTGGAATCGGCCTATTTTTCGTGCACCACCGCTTCAAGTTTTACCACCCCGAGTCGACTCGAAAACTTTCCAGCCTGCACCCCGCCCCTCCACAACGACGAGCAGCGTATAAGGGCTAGGAGATTTTTTTACTGAAGCGGAGACCCCATTTGTCTCCGCTTTTTTTGCGCCCACTTTACAAGCTTAGCGCTTTTCAAAACCTGATCCCATGCCGCTGACCCCACCCCAACTCGAAGCCTTGCGCGCACTCCTCGATCGACTCATTCCCGAGGATGAATTTCCCGGCGCCCTGGGCGCAGGGACTGATAAATTCATCCTTCAACTTCTGAAGCACGCCTGCGCCGACGAAGCTCCGGTCATCGCAGAAAGCCTTACCCAACTCAACGCTGAAGCGGTCGGGCGCCACGACCTCCCCTTCGGCAAGCTCCCTATCGCCGCTCAAGATGCCCTCATCTCTGAGCTGGAGCACAACCGCACCACCACTCCGTGGCCCGCCGCGTTTCCCGCGTCCGAATTTATTAACCGGCTCATCGATCTCGCCGCCGAAGGCTTTTACGCAGACCCCACCAACGGCGGCAACCGCGACGCCACCTCGTGGCGCATGGTCGGCTACGACCCCCTCCTACCCGCGCACCCCTCCGCTCCATGAGCGCCACCGCTTCCAATTACGACGTCATCATCATCGGCGCCGGTCTAGGCGGTGGCATCGCCGCTGGCGTACTTGCTGAAGCCGGCCAACGCGTGCTCCTCCTCGAGCGAGGCCGCGATCTACGTTACCGCGACATTCCGGGCGATCACCTGCGCCACCATCGCCTTTCGCTCTACGGCGACAACACCACCTACCATCCCACCGGTCACCCGCGCGTGTTCGTCGATCCCCAAGGCCGCAGTCGCACCGTATTTCCGCACGAAGCCGATTATCACAACAACGCCCTGACAGTCGGTGGCGGTGCCCGCATCTGGGGCATGCAAGCGTGGCGCTTTCATCCCGATGATTTCCGCATGGCCTCGCGCTACGGCACACCCGTCGGCAGTTCACTCGCGGACTGGCCGATCAGCTACGCAGATCTCGCGCCTTTCTACGAACGCGCCGAACATGAGATCGGTGTAGCTGGCGATCACGATACCACTGATTATGCACCGCGTAACCGTGCGTTTCCGTTACCTGCCGTGCCAGCCACGCCAACCGGCGCTTGGCTCGCTCGTGGCGCCGCTAAGCTTGGATGGAACGCCTTCACCCCTCCTCTCGCCGTCAACACCAAGCCCTATCTAGGCCGCAACGCCTGCGTCCAATGCCGCCAGTGCATTGGCTTCGCCTGCCCTACCGATGCGCGCAACGGTTCCCATAATACCCTCCTGCCCCGCGCACTCGCCACTGGACGTTGCACGCTCATTACTCGCGCTCACGTCGCCCGCGTACTCACCGATGCTTCAGGCCGCGCCTATGGCGTCGAATATTTCGCTCCAACTACACCTGACTCCGCGCAAACCGAACGACGCAAGGTCCACGCCGCTACCATCATCCTCGCCGGTGGAGCCATCGAAACAGCGCGTTTACTCCTGCTCTCAGCTTCCGCTCAACACCCGCGTGGCCTTGGTAACCACAGCGACCACGTCGGGCGTCACCTCCAAGGCCATTACTATCCGGTAGTTTCAGGTCTGCTTCCCGCCGGTTTCGAAAATCCCAACCTCGGCCCCGGCGTCAGCATCGCCACCACACAATTTAACCACGGCAATCCCGGCATCATCGGTGGTGCCATGCTCGCCAACGATTTCGTCAAACTCCCGATCATCTTCTGGCGCTCACATCTTCCGCCCGAGCTTCCCCGCTGGGGCCTGGCCAACAAAAAAGCCATGCGCGAACTGTACCTGCGCGGCATCGATCTGCGCGGGCCCGTGCAAGAAATTCCTTCGCCTGATTCGCGCGTGACGCTCGACCCGCAAATACGCGATCAATTTGGTCTACCTGTCGCGCGCTTGAGCGGCACCACCCATCCCGAGACAGTACGAACCGCTGAATTCATTCGCGCCCGCGCCGAAGATTGGCTCCGTGCCGCCGGCGCCGAACGCGTCTGGAGTTCACCCATGGATTTGCGGTTATCCGCCTCTCAACACCAAGCCGGCACCGCGCGACTCGCCACCGATCCTAGCGACGGGGTGACCGATCCCTACGGTCGTGTCCACGGACACGATAACCTCTGGGTCTGCGATGGCTCGCTCAACGTGACCAACGGTGGCTTCAATCCCGCACTAACGATCATGGCCCTCGCCTTCCGTGCTGCCACGAAGATCGCCTCAAAATCTTAACGCGCGAGGCGCTCGTTCAACGTTCTGGCCTGAGCCAGAGCACATCGCCGTGCGCCCCAGGCCCTTGCGCAAGCAAAGGGGCGAGAAACTCCACCGTACTCGCCGCTTCGTCGTAAAATTTCCACGGCGGGTTTACTATAACTAAACCACAGCCCACCATCTTAGCTCCCGGTGGATTGACGATCAGCTCAGCCGCCAACGTCGGCGGCAACTCCAACCGCCGCAGCTCAGCGAAAAACAAATCCACCTTCGCACGCTCCGTCAGCGGATACCATATAGCAAACGTACCGCTGGGCAGTCGGCGCAATCCTTCTTTGACCGCGGCCACGATTTGCGCCCATTCATTTTGCGCCTCAAAAGGCGGATCGATCAATATGAGCGCACGTTTCTCTAGAGGCGGCAAAAGGGCTCGCACCGCGCCATACCCATCCGTCTCGCGAACTTGGGCGCCTTGCGTAAATTGAAAACGTTCCTTGAGAGCAGCAGCTTCCTCCGGCTGGCGTTCGCAACATACCAACCGCTCCTGCGTTCGCGCAATAAAGCTAACTAGAAGCGGCGATCCCGGGTAAAACCGCGGCTCGGATGTCGCGTTGCCTTCGCGTCGATCATAGGCGCGCGCTAGCTCCACGTACTCCGCAACTCCGGGAGGCAACTCAGCCGCTAGGCGCGTCCACAACCGGCCCACGCCTTCAGGCCATTCGGGCGTGCGAGCGTGCGTGTCCCCGATCGCAGCCGCCGCAAGATCGTAGCAGCCGCGGCCTGCATGCGTGTCCAGACATAGGAAACCTTTCTCTTTTTTCTGAAGAGCGTGCACAAGCTGCACAAGCAGCACATGCTTCATCACGTCGGCGAAATTCCCCGCGTGATAATGGTGTCGGTAGTTCACGCCGTGACCGGCACTTTCACTACGACCTTGCGTACCAACATCGGCGCTCCGGCCGCGACGAGCGGACGATGTCCATCGATAGGATAAAACACCGCGACTTCTCCTGCTGACACTCGCAAGGAGGAAAACGTGGAGGTGGATTGATAAAACAAAACATCTTTTGCCGGGCGCAAATCTTCGCTCACGGTCAGTTGAGTGACATCAGAAACCTCCATCACTTCCTCGCCAACGATCACGGCTTGGACGTCGATGTAGGCCTTGTGCGATTCCCATTTCGGCACCGAGGGCACGCCCGCAGGCTGGGACATGCACGCTTGCGGCAACGCAAACACTCCACCCGCCAGTTCCACGCGCTGCATCTGCTCCGCAGCGAGGCCGTCAAGCAACGCGCGTTCCGGCGAACCCGGGCGCAGACACGCTTCGACGTAGGCGAAGGCCGTGTTGAAATTTTCCGAAGTGGCGAGCTGAGAGCGCACCGTGGCAAGGGAACCGAATAGAGCCATGAGCACATCCTCGATTCCGCGGCAAAACCTGGCAAGCCGCGAAACTTTGGGGTTACGCAACCGCGAGAAACACCAACAGATAAGAGCCCGCGCAAATGTGCTTACGTACAGAAAACAGACAACAGACCCAGTAATTGGAAGCCACGGAGGATTAGAAAATTCGATAATAGAGCTATAACGTTGCCCGCTTCGCGCCAGGCACTTTCCTCCACGTCACACCCACGTGCCAGGCCTTATCCGCATTTTCTCCGACCTACACTACGGCGACCAAGCCAGCCGTCTCCGCTCACTTAACCAACTTGATCCCCTGCTTGAGGGCATAGACCAATTAATTCTTAACGGTGACACGTTCGACACCCGCCCCAGTTCTCACCCGCAGCAAACTGATCGCATCTACGCGGAAACCTTGGCCTACTTCAGCCGTTGTGTACCCGCAGTCATTCATATCACGGGTAATCACGACCCAGATATCTCAGCCCATCACTTAATTGATCTAGTAGGTGATCATGTCTTCGTGACCCATGGAGATATCATTTTTGAAGACGTTGTACCATGGGGCCGAGACGCCGAGTACTTCACTGCTCGTATCAACCGCGACCTCGCTGCCCTCGACGAAAAAAGCCGTCACGACCTCGACTCGCGACTCAAAATTTATCGAGAGGCCTGCCTGAATTTACCTCAAGGCCACCAAGCCGAGCCGAATCCCTTAAAATACGCGCTGCATGTCGCCGCCGATAACCTTTGGCCGCCCCAACGCTCACTGCGTATCCTGCGCGCTTGGCGAGAGACCCCCAAGCGCGCGGCCGCCATCGCAGCTATGCACCGCCCCAACGCTCGGTTCATGCTCATCGGACACACCCACCGCCCCGGCGTGTGGACGACGGACTCTGGCCTCACGGTCATCAACACGGGCTCCTTTAGTCGTCCGTTTGGCGCCTTTGCCGTGGATATCAACACCACTCAACTCAGCGTCCGTCGCATCGTGTCGCGGGCCGGACATTTTGAGCCCGGACCCGTAATCGTAGAATTTGCTCTCGCGGAAACGCCCACTTCATCAAAAATACCAGCATGAGTATCACGTTTGGTTGGTGGCACCGAGATCCTGTCGAAGGCAAATATCAGATTCACGTAGACGTCCACGGGGGCAACATCGAGTGGACGCGGCACCAAGGCCACAACACGTCTTGGATTCCGCACGAGCCATCCGAAGAAGACCGCGAACGCCTCGTAGCTGAAGCCGAGCGTCGCGTTCCGCGCCGGCTCATTACGCAAAAACAATTCGAGGAAATCAAAAAACTCAGCCAAAACGACGGCTCCGGTAAAATCTCTGGCAAACGTGTGACGGGCCTAGGCCCCTCATATAACTAGCAAGGCGCCTCCTCAGCGTCCCGCCGCAATCTCGACGGCGACGTGTTCCCAGATCAGACGAAACGCCGGCGTAAATTCCGCTGGTTTTTCCGTCATCCAAGCTGTCAACGCCGCCGGCTCGATCCATTGTCCGCGCTCAATTTCCTCTGGGTGCAATACAAACGGACCTTCGTGCCGCAAACGGTATACCCAAAGAAATTCCCAGCCTGTGCGCGCGCAGGCCTCGAAGCGTTGCCAGCGCCTCAACTCCTCCGCTCTTACAGCCACGCCGATTTCCTCGCCCAACTCGCGTGTCGCCGCCCTATCGTAATCTTCCCCGCTATCAAGGTGCCCGGAGCACGCAGCATCCCAGCAACCCGGTGACATATCTTTGCTCATGGAACGTTTCTGCAAAAATGTCTGCCCCACTGCATTGAACACTAACACATGTACCGCGCGGTGCCACAACCCCCTCGCGTGCACTTCTTGCCGCAAGGCCCGGCCGACCACGACATCGTTACCATCCACTACATCGAAAAATTCCTCGCTATTCATGTACCGATTCACGCCAACCCTTTGCCTCCAAGGCAACCTCGCAACGCCGCCGACCTTTACATTGCGGCGCGATCGTATGCAGTTGTTCCTTTCAAGCCTTTCCCTATGCCGAAAATCGACGTCAACCTCGTAGCCGAGATCCTCAAGAAGAACCAACTCGACCCCAAGCTCCTCCGCCAAGTCATCGAGGAGATGAACCTCGCCGCCCAACCCGAGGGTCCAGACGGCGACAAACCACCCGCGGTTAAAAAACAATTCGTAGTCCTCGCCAGCGATCCCGACAACCGCCTCCCCAAGCACGATTTCGTCGCCTGGGTCCTTCAAATTCCTGAAGACGAAAGTGTCGCCACCACCCAAGACCGTATCTTTCGCGGCGCCTACGATTACAACGCCTCCAAGAAAGGACGCCTTTATCCTGCCAAGACAGTCGGTGAAGCCCTCGAAAACGTTCCAGCCAAATTTTTTAAAGAAGCCGAGGTCTGGGTAAAATCCAAAGTCCCGGTGCTCGTTCTGAAAACCGACAACCAAATCCCCAAGGAATAAACGACGCGTCCCGCCAGTAAGATCGCGTCGGTCCCTGCTCCGCCCCGCTCGCATGGCCACAACGTCAAACCGCGCCGCTTTAGCCGAAGGCAGATTCGGCTGCGTCGTTATCATGCTACTCGCGGCTTTTTGCTGGACCGCCTGCACGCGTAAAGCCGAACCCCAAGCGCCGAGCACTCCGAGCGCGCCGGTCCAAATCTTACGCGTCAGCCAGCGTAACGAACCTGTATCACTCGATCCCGCAACTACGACGTTACCTGATGAATTTGGCACCCTACGCACACTACTAGAAGGCCTGCTCGTTCCTGGGGTGAATGCCTCCGCACCGCGCCCCGGAACAGCCGAGCGTTTTGAGGTCTCCAGCGACGGGCTTATTTATACCTTCCATCTACGCGCTAACGCCCGCTGGTCCGACGGCAAGTCCGTCACTGCCGCTCACTTTATCGCCGCTTATCAACGGCTCCTCTCGCCCGCCACGGCAGCACCCAAGGCGAATACATTTTTCCTAGTAAAAAACGCCCGAGCATTTGCCTCCGGTGTGCTGACCGATTTTAACGCCGTCGGCTTTCGCGCTCCTGACGAACACACGCTCGTCATCACCCTTGAGCAGCCGAATCCACGTTTTCCCTACTTTGTCGCCAGCGGTCCATGGTTACCCGTGCGCGTCGACGTGATTGCTCAGCACGCTCGCAACTGGACGCGCCCAGAGCACTTTATTGGTAACGGCCCATTTCTGCTCAGCGAATGGCGCGCTGATCAACGTATCGTCGTTCGTAAAAACCCGAAATGGCGTGATGCCGCTCGGATCCACCTCGACGAAATCCAGTTTATCCGCTTCGACAGCGGCGACGCCGAGGAACGCGCCTATCGCGCCGGTCAGATCGACGCCACGATGTCTGTCCCCTCAGCAAAAATCACTTCCTACCACATCGAACGAGCCGGCGAGCTGCAACGCTTACCTCTTATAGAAACGCGTTATCTGTCCTTCAATACGCGCCGCCCGCCTCTGAACGACCCACGCGTGCGTCAAGCACTAGCTTTTGCGATAGATCGTGAGAAACTCGTCGAAAAAATCCTCCAAGGAGGTCAACCCGCTACCGGCCGTATGATTCCTCCGGCACTACGAACTGCAGATAATTCCAGCGAGTTACCGGCATCACACCGCTACGACCCCGCTGCCGCCCGTAAGCTCCTTGCCTCAGCCGGCCTCAACGCCAAAAATTTTCCACGTCTAGAACTTTCATTTTGGACCAGCCCGGCGGTTCTCGAAGCCATTCAAGCCATGTGGCGCGAAAACCTTGGTATTGAAATCGCGCTCACTCAGCGCGAAGCCCGAGTCCATCTCGCAGCCCTAACAACCGGCGACTACGATGTCGCATTAATTACCGCGATCCCCGACGTAGCCGACGCCGACAACCTCCTCGGTGATTTTGCCACGGGCGCAGCCGAAAATTACCCCGGCTGGAGCTCCACCTCATTCGACGTTGCTCTCACTCGATCCGATTTTTTTGCCGCCGAGAATCAACTTCTCGCCGCCGCGGCCGTGACCCCGCTTTATTTTAATATAAAAACCTTCCTGCTTTCGCCTCGCGTGAAAGGATGGCACGAGGACGGATTATGGGCGCCAGATTTTAGTGCGATTTCAGTCGCACCGTGATTCCCGCGAACCAACCCGCAGGATTGCCATTTTAACCGACGTTATAAAACGTCGAGGCATGCGTTTCTTAACCCTGTTTTTCGCGGTCGCCACCGGCACCGCTTCGCTCTCTGCAGCCACGTCACCGACGCTCTCGGCCGATAGTATACTTAGGCGGGTCAAAGTCCTCGCCTCCGACGAGTTCGAGGGCCGTGCGCCCGCCTCACCCGGGGAGGAAAAAACCGTAGCCTATCTCGTCGAGGAATTCAAAAAAATAGGCCTAGCTCCCGGTAACCCCAACGGAACCTACGTGCAAAACGTGCCGATGATCGGGATTACCTCACAGCCCACCGCCACCTTCACCGCTGGCGGACAGACGTTCAAACCCACGCACCTCATCGACTATGTCGCACTGTCCAAACGCGTCACACCGCGCGTCGATGTCAATGCCAGTGATATCGTTTTCGTAGGCTACGGCATCGTCGCGCCTGAGTTTGGTTGGGACGACTACAAAGGTCTCGATGTGAGAGGGAAAACCGTCGTCATGCTCATCAACGATCCACCCGTGACCGATCCCGCGACCGGACAACTCGACCCAAAAGTTTTTGGTGGCAAAGCGATGACATACTACGGGCGCTGGACTTACAAATACGAGATCGCCTCAGCTAAGGGCGCCGCCGCGTGCCTGATCGTCCATGAGACGGGCCCTGCAGGCTATCCATTCGCCGTCGTCGCCGGCAGCTGGGGCCGAGAAAATTTCGACCTGCGAACGCCCGACGCCAACGCTTCCCGCGTTGCTGTCGAAGCTTGGCTCACATTGGATTTTACGAAGGAACTTTTCAGCGCCGCCGGCCAAGATTTTTCGGTGCTCAAAGCCGCCGCAGCCACCCGCGAATTCAAGCCCGTCACATTCAAAGCTCAGGCTTCCTTTGCCGTCGCGAACACCACGCGCGATGTCGGTTCTAAAAACGTCGCCGCCCTTCTACCCGGCTCAGATCCGAAGCACCGCCACGAATACCTCGTCTATTCGGCACACTGGGACCACCTCGGGCGCGACCCGAAACTCACTGGCGACCAAATTTACAACGGCGCCCACGACAACGCCTCCGGCACCGCGTTACTCCTCGAGATTGCGCAAGCCTTCAACTCACTTCCCGCGGCTGAAAAACCCGCCCGCAGCATTCTCTTCTTGTCTGTGACCGGTGAAGAAAAAGGTCTACTCGGCTCACAATACTACGGCCGCGTGCCGCTTTACCCCCTGAGTAAAACGCTCGCCAATATCAATATTGATGGCGCGAACGCCCATGGCCCTACCTCCGATATCGTGGTGGTGGGTAATGGCGCATCCTCAATCGATGACCTCGGCGTGATCGTCGCCCAAACACAGGGCCGTACCGTGCTACCTGATCCTGCCTCTGAAAAAGGGGGCTACTACCGTAGTGACCACTTTGAATTCGCGAAAGTGGGAGTCCCGGCCTACTACCCCAAAGCTGGTCGCGCCTACCTCGGACAACCCGCTGATTATGGCCAAAAAATCACCGATGCATACACCGCCAACGACTACCATAAAGTCAGTGACGAAGTACGCCCCGATTGGACGTTTGAAGGCGCCGCACAAGACGGAGCGTTTCTACTCGAAGTCGGGCGCCGCATCGCCAACGACCCGCACTGGCCAGAGTGGAAACTAGGCAATGAGTTCAAGGCGCGCCGCGACCAAATGTTGCGCCAGTAACTCTTCACCATGCCCGCGCGTATGTTTTTTTGTCCACGCCTGGGTTGGTCGCTCTATTATGGCCTGAGCGTTGCGCTGCTGGTCGGCGGGTTTTCATCTGGCTGCAGCTCCCGCGAAACCGCCGTCGCCGCCGGCAACCGCACTCAGACGATCCACGTCAATAACTCCGCTGAGCCTCGCGATCTCGACCCGCATACCACGACGATACCGGCCGACATCAACGTCATACGCGCCATAATGGAGGGCCTCTGCGAGGTTGATCCCATCACGTGCTTACCCATTCCCGGTGTCGCAACCACGTGGTCGGTTTCAGCTGATGGCCTCACATGGACCTTTCACCTCCGGCCTAATGCCCGCTGGTCCAATAACGACCCTGTGACCGCGCGCGATTTTGTCTACGCATACCGCCGCATTCTCGCCCCCAACCTCGGCGCCGAATTCCGCGACCAATTCTACATTCTTAAAAACGCCGAAGCCTTCGCCACCGGCAAACTCACCGATTTTTCGCAAGTCGGCGTCAGCGCACCCGATGACCAAACCCTTATTCTTTTGCTGGTCCAACCCGTACCGTATCTACCCACACTGGTGACGCAAATTTGTTGGTACCCACTCCACCGCGCCACGATTGAAAAATATGGACGCATCGATCAACGCGGCACCGCCTGGACGCGTCCTGGCAACCACGTGGGAAACGGAGCCTTCACCCTGAGCGATTGGACACCTAACCAAAATCTTCGCGTTTCCAAATCTACTACCTACTGGGACCGCACGCACGTGACGCTGAACGCAGCTGTTTTCTATCCCATCGAAAACCCCTCTGTCGGCGAGGCCGCCTTCCGCGCCGGACAACTACACATCGCCATCCCGCCAGTCGCCAAGATCGTAGCCGCCCAAAAGGACCCCGCGCTCACCCCCTTGCTGCACGATGGGGTCGCGCTTTCTACCGCGATTCTGCGTCTCAATTGCCATCGCCCCCCGTTCACCGATGCGCGCGTTCGCCGCGCCCTCGCTCTCGCGATTGATCGCACTCAAATCGCCCAACGAATTATTCACAGCAACACAGCCGCCGTTTCATTCACTCCTCCCGGCTGCGCCGGTTACACTGCCGATCCTGGCATCGGCACCGACATCGCCGAAGCCCGCCGCCTCCTCGCCGCCGCGGGTTTTCCCGAAGGCCGTGGATTCCCAAAAACGGAAGTGATTTTTTATTCCTATCACGGCACCGAGCAACCTGTCGCTGAAGCGCTCCAACAAATGTGGCGCTCCCAACTCGGTATCAATGTCTCGCTTGTGCAGCAGGAGATGAAAACCGCTATCTCTGCCCGGCGTTCCCGCAGTTACGATATCCTCGCTGGGTTCTGGAACGGTGACTACCTCGATCCAGCGACCTTTCTTGACGTATTCTTAACTGGCGGCGGCAACAACCAGACGGATTGGTCCAGTCCCGCCTACGATCGCCTCATAGCCGAGTCGACGCGCACCGTCGATCCAACCGCCCGCTATGCGCTCCTGCGCCGCGCGGAAGCGATCCTCCTCGCCGAGGCACCCGTAATTCCCCTCTATCACGTGCCGATGCGACGCTTCCACGCCCCTTCGGTCCGAGGCTGGCACGAAAATCTTTTGGATTTACACCCGTTGAAATTTGTCTCCCTCGCGCCCTGAGGGCAGCATCACTTCTTCGCTAGCGCCTCAAGGTAGTCGAGGAGCGAGGCGAATTCCCGCAAGGTCAGCCCGTCGACTAAACCCGACGGCATAACAGAAATCGGCAGACGCTGCCGCTCCGCGATATCCTTCACCAGAAACGTAAATTCTTGCGCGGCGACGTTGCGCAATTTGACGCGATCAGCCGATTCGAGAGTGATAAAACCCACCTGTTGCGAACCGTCTTTCAATTTCACAATCTCCGTCGTGAAACCCTGCGCGATCGTGAGATTGGGATTAAGGATGTTTCGCGCCAACTCCGGCCGCGTGTACGTCTGAGCGATATTGCCCAAATAAGGCCCTTTTTGCATTTCCGCCTGACTCACCGTGTGACAAGCAACACATGTCTGACGCACGAAAATTTGCTCACCTAGCCCCGCATCCCCCTTCATTTTAACGACCTGCGCCACCGCGTCGTCGATACTCAACGTACCCACGAGCGGACCACCCCCAGGGCCCTTCGCGCCCAACCTTAACGAAGTCACCGCGCTCTTCGCCGCCTTTACAACGTCGACATCCGTGTCGTTCACCGCGGCGAGAATTTTCTGATCAATCGCGTGGAGTTTAAATTTATCCGCGGCCTTAATGATCTGAATGCGACGTGCAGGCGTTTCCCATCCGATTGCCAAGGCTTTAGCCGCTTGTTCACGCGCCTCGGGACTGCCCAACGCTCGGCTCGAAATTTTCAATAAAGCGCCCTCGGCCCAGACCGCCCCCGGTGTACCGAGCTGTGCAGCCTCAGATTCAAACACCACATGCATTACATCGAGTTTTGGGGCGTTTAGAAAGGCCTGCCTCGCTGCGTCACTTTCTTTGCCCACGCCTTTCATTTCATTCAACGAGACCAATGCAGCCAACATCGCGCGCGCGCCTTCTACGCTGTCGGTTTTAGCCAAAGCCGACACGGCCTGCGCAAGCACACCCGCATTAGCCTTAGAATTTTGCGCCGCGCGAACTAACAACGGCACACCTTCAGCTGGGATTTCTTCTAGTGCGGCCATCTGCATGACGGCGTCTGCTGCGAGCTCAGGATTTTGCGCCGCTAGTGCAATAATCCGTGCGAGAGCTTCATTGGACTGGATGCGGTTGAGATTCATTTCCGCGACCAAATAACTGGCCTCGGCCGGTGTCGCGTTCGCCAGCAGCATTTTAATGGCCGAAGCTATCCGAGGAGTTTCACTCCAGACTTCAGGTTGATAATAAGGTCCGCGCGTATCGGGCCGCGTGCCCCATGAATCGCCCTTCCACTCGCCGTCCGTGAAATGCAACCGACTTAAAATACGAATCAAATCCTGACGATTCTCAGGAATTTTATCTTTTTCCAAACGAGCCAACACACCATCAACAACAGGCTTCGCGTGGATGCGCGCCAACGCCAACACCGCTCCGCTGCGTTGAGCCTTGGGTGCTTGAGGCAGATCGAGGACCGCGAAACCAGCTTCGTAAGCTCCGAGCTGCGCAATCGCCCGATAGGCTGTGTGCGCGACGCGCTCATCCGCATCACCTAGCAAAGCTGCAATCTGCGGCGCAAGTGAGGTCAGATTCCGGTGCACAGCAGCGATGATCGCTTCAAGTTTCACTTGAGGATCCGCGCTCGCCAGTCCGGCGGCGAAGGCATCAGTCGGCGCATCCTTACCGCCGTCGGCGAGCGCGCGTAATACATACGGCTGCAAGGTCACGTCCCGGGTCAGTCCTGCGACGGCCGCATCAACGTTGCCGCCAAAAGCGCGTTGCGTGATCGCGTAAACCGCCGCCACGCGGGAAACCAAAGGTTTCGCGGATTCGCGCGCGAGGGCCAGCAACCGCGCCGTCGTCTCCGCGTTCATTTCACGCCGCAAGAGCGTTCGCTGCGCCTCAAGGCGCGTCCGATGACTAGGCGACTCAAGGAGCGCAACCAACTCCGCGTCGCTCACCCGCCCAAAATCTGGCAAGGTCGGTGCCGTAAAATTTTTTGGCGACACGCGTACGATGTAACCTACGTCAGCGCCCGCCCAGTTGAACGTCGCACCTTTCCAGCTCGCTTGATAAACGTGACTTAACGCGTCTACGTCGGCGTCTGTCGGGCGTGTCATTGCCACAAATTTTTCGGGCGGAGCGGTCTCAACGTAGCTAGCCCCGCGCGGTGCAACCGCTTGATGCCAGAGAGCACCCGTACCCCAGTCGCAGGTGAGAGGACCATTCCATTTACCGAAACCGGGCTCATCCAGAAACAAAGCACCGCAGCCCGCCCCACCGCCGTAATCGGCCAAAGGCTTCACGTGCTCGGATCCAAAATTTTTGTAAAGATACGGATAACCGTGATGCTCAAGTCCAGTGAAGTTTTCGAAACGGATATCCCATCCACCGCCATCGTTCGTATTATCCCGAGCAAATATATTCATCAAGGGACCAACAGCCACTTCTACTATGTTACGCGTGCCACGGCTAAAAATTTCCAGACCGGTACCGTCTGGGCGAAATCGCGTTACGCCACCGCCACGATGTTGCACGGTACGGCCGTCGGTACCGACGGCCTTCATATAACCGAAGTCGCCACCCGCGACATAAAGCCAACCGTCAATGCCTAGGCTCAGACCATTAGTCGTGTGATCTGCAGGCCGGTCGGCAAAACCAAAGGCGATGTCCTTGATGAGAATTTTCGATTCTTCGGCTACACCGTCGCCATCTCGGTCGATAAATACACTTACATGGGGCGGATGTACCACATAAAGGCGATCGTGATCCCAAACTAGGCCACGGGGCGAATCGATATCTTTGACAAATTCAGTTACCTGATCGGCGCGGCCGTCACCATCGCTATCACGGAGCCTCAAGATGCGCCCCCGGTGCGGATCACGGCCGAGAGAACCATTACCATCACTAGAAACATAGAGATCACCGTTGGGCGCCGCGGCCACGAAAACCGGATAATTAGCCGCGGCCGAGTTAGCGAAAAGCGTAACCTCGAAACCTTCTGGCACTTTGACGTCTTTCAAAATGGCCGCTTCTTGCTCAGGCGTGAAACGCACAATTTTCGGTGCGACGTTACCCTGGGCCTTCAACGCATCCTCGGGGGGTTTAGGCTCCGCAGCTTGCGCCAACGCATTAATCAGCGCAGCAAGAACGAAGGCGTTAAGTAAGCGAACGAGGTACATGGGTTAAAAAAAGGAGTAAACTCAACGTCCACCTACACCGAACCCCTCGACAATTTCAAGCCGCCTCCGCTTGCCCTCAGCCATACACATGTTCTCATCAAATTATGCGTATTTTCGACTACCCCCGCGGCTTCCGCTTACTTAAACTTTTCCACAAGGTCTCGTCCATTAGCTCAGTCCTTGGCCTCACATGCCTAATGGCGCTAGGCGCGCTACTAACCGGCTGCGGGAAAAAAGATTCCAGCACTCCACCTGTCGCCAAAAGCGATACGACCCCTGCCTCAAGCAGCACTTCGCAAATCTGGCGTGTAGGTAACGGTGCAGAGCCGCAAGACCTCGATCCACAAACAGTCACGGGCGTCCCCGAGCACAAACTCATGATGGCGCTGTTCGAAGGCCTGGTCACCGAAGACCCCAAAGACCTGCACCCGATTCCGGGCTTGGCTGATCGTTGGGAAATCTCAGCCGACGGATTAGTCTACACTTTTCACCTCCGGGCCAATGCAAAGTGGTCCGACGGAACCTCAATCACCGCCGCACAAGCCGTCGAATCCTATCAACGCATGCTCTCACCTGGGCTCGGCGCGGAATACGCGTATCTGTTGTGGTTCGCCGTTGGCGCCGAGGATTACACCAAGGGCAAACTCACCGATTTCACTCAAGCCGGTTTCAAGGCCCTCGATGATCGCACCCTTCAGATCACACTCAAATCACCCACGCCATATCTGCTAAAGATCATCGCTAGCCACTACGCCTGGACTATCGTCCCCACGCACGTCGTGAAAAAATTTGGCAAGCTTGACGAAAAACGCACCGGCTGGACTCGCACGGGTAACCACGTCAGTAGCGGCCCTTTCCAGCTCAAGGAATGGGCCCCTCAGCAAAAAATCACCTTCGTGCGTAACCCTCATTATTGGGATTCCGTCAGCGTGAAACTCGACGCGATTGAGTTTTTTCCCACGGAGGACCTCGGCACCGAGGAGCGGATGTTTCGCACGGGCCAGCTCGACATGACCAACGAGTTACCAGCCAACAAAATCGACACTTACCGCAGAGAACGGCCCGAAGCCCTAAAGATCGACCCATGGCTTGGCGTGTATTTTTACCGCTGCAACGTTACTCGCGCCCCACTCACCGACAAACGGGTGCGCCGCGCCCTAGCTCTCGCCATCGACCGCGAGAGTCTCATTAAAAACATCACCCGAGGCGGCGAGACTCCAGCCTACAGCGTGAGCTACCCAGGCACTGCCGGCTACTTCCCGCGCGCCAAACTTACCGGCGACCTCGCCCTCGCTAAACAGCTCCTCGCTGAAGCCGGCTACCCCGATGGCAAAGGCTGCCCACCGATCGAACTTCTTTACAACACGCAAGCCAATCACCGGGCCATTGCTGAGGCCATCCAGCAAATGTGGCGTAAAAATCTCGGCGTCGAAATCACCCTCCGCAACGAAGAGTGGAAAGTTTACCTCAATACTCAGCACATCACTAAAGACTACACGCTCCAACGCGCCGGCTGGATCGCCGATTACGTCGACCCACACGTGTTTCTCGAAATTTGGACCAGCGGCAACGGCAACAACGACACGCTGTGGTCCAACGCCGACTACGATCGCCTATTCCAAGATGCGCTTACCGCCAAAAACGACTCCGATCGCTACGAGATTTACCAAAAAATGGACGCTATCCTCATCGAGGAAATGCCCGTTATTCCGATCTATTTTTATACCAAAGTTCATGCCCTGAGCCCCCGCGTGAAAGGCTATTACCCCACGCTCTTGGACAACCATCCCTACAAATACATCTATCTCGAAAATTGAGCAGATCTGAACTGCTAGCGCTGCTACCAAAAATTTTGGCAGTGCGCGAGATGTTAAGTATGCTGAGCGAGCACCGAACCCGTCGCGCGCTTGCCATCTATTAGCCTCGTGCTTGTGTCTATCACTCATTCGTCTCCCGTCCACGTCGCACCATGCTTCGCTTCACCTTTCGCCGCCTGCTCCAGATTATTCCGGTGCTCTGGATTATCGTCACGGCGACCTTCTTCATGATCCGCTTCGTACCCGGCGGACCTTTCACCGCGGAAAAAGCCGTCACCCCTGAAATCCTGCGCAACCTCGAAGCCCACTACGGCCTAAACAAACCCCTTCACCAGCAATATCTCGATTACATGGGTAGCCTGCTGCGCGGCGACCTCGGCCCCTCCTTCAAATACCCCAACCGCACGGTCAACGAGATCATCGGGGACAAACTACCGACATCACTCGAGCTTGGTTTCATCTCTCTCGCCGTAGCCCTGACAATCGGCATCACCCTCGGCACCCTCGCCGCCGTGAAGCGAAACAGCTGGCTCGACTATGTTTGCTCATCCACGGCGATGATCGGCATCTGCATTCCCACCTTTGTACTCGGACCGCTGCTTGTGCTCACGTTCGCGATTCATTTTCAGTGGCTGAACGCATCCGGCTGGTACGGCCCTACTGATCGTATTTTACCCTGCCTTACCCTCGGCTGCGTCTACGCCGCCTACATCGCCCGCCTCACTCGCGGCGGCATGCTTGAGGTACTCAACCAAGATTACATCCGCACCGCTCGGGCTAAAGGCGCCAGCGAGGCCCGCGTCGTTTTCAAACACGCACTAAGAGGCGGTTTGTTGCCAGTCGTTTCCTTTCTTGGGCCCGGCATCGCCGGAATTCTCACAGGCTCGTTTGTGATTGAAACGATTTTCCAAATCCCTGGCCTCGGCCGCGAATTCGTCAACAGCGCCTTCAACCGCGACTACACTCTAGTTCTTGGCACGGTCATTCTCTACGCCTCACTGATCGTAATCCTAAATCTCGTAGTCGACGTGGTTCAGATCTGGCTCAACCCGAAACTAAAATTCGAATGAGTCCTGCAACCCTCCCCTCTGTCGTTGTCACGCCCGATCAAATCGAAACGGGTAATTCGCTCTGGCATGACGCATGGTCGCGTCTGCGCAAAAATCGCCTCGCCGTATGCGGAGGCGCTACCCTGCTCGTGTTGGCGTTACTCTGCTCCTTTGGTCCATTTTTCGCCCAGTCCTACCAAGATCAAAATCTCGACCTAGGCGCCGCAGGCCCCAGCGCCGCGCATTGGCTCGGTACGGACACGTTGGGTCGCGACCTATTCTCCCGCATTTTATTTGGCGGACGTATTTCCATGATGGTCGGTCTGGTCGCAACGTTTGTCGCTCTGGCCATCGGCGTCACCTACGGTGCCGTCGCCGGTTTCTTCGGCGGAAAAATCGACTCGGTAATGATGCGGATCGTCGACATCATGTACGCCCTGCCCTTCACCATTTTCGTGATCCTGTTGATGGTTTTTTTCGGGCGAAACATTTTTTTACTCTTCTTCGCCATTGGCGCGGTTGAGTGGCTCACCATGGCGCGCATCGTGCGCGGTCAGATCATCTCGATTAAGAAAATGGAATACATCGAGGCCGCGCGCGCGCTCGGCCTAGGCAAACGTCGGATCATCTTCCGACACATGATTCCCAATATTTTGGGGCCGATTATCGTGTACACGACCCTCACCATTCCGGCGGTGATGCTACTTGAAGCGTTTCTTAGTTTCCTCGGCTTGGGTGTGCAACCGCCCATGAGTTCATGGGGGGTACTTATTAAAGACGGCGCCGAGAAAATGGAAGAATTCTGGTGGCTGCTGGTGTTTCCGGGCGGCGTATTTTCGCTGACCCTCTTCTCCCTAAATTTCCTCGGCGACGGCCTCCGCGACGCGCTCGACGTGCGTTCTTCCAAGGACTGATCGGGAACATTTCAGTTTTTTAAAGTACTCTCTCGCGCATGATTAGCCGTTTTCGACCCTACTTCAGCTACCTTCGGCCGCAACGCGGCTTATTAATCACGGCGATTCTTTGCGGCATCCTCGCGGGTTTGGCCTCAGGCGCGGGTTTACCGTACATGGTGAAAAAAGTTTTCCCCGTGATTTTCGCGCCCAAAGCCCTGCCGCTGAGCGCTTGGGAACTCGCTCTTATCACGCTTTGGATTCCCGCCGTCTTCGTCGTCCGTGGCGTCGCGACCTATCTCAATACGTATTTCATTCAACTCGTCGGCACGCGGGTCCTTGAAGCCATCCGTCTCGATTTTTTTCGGAAGCTCCAGATTCTGCCGCTCTCGTTTTTTCAAAAAAATTCCACCGGCGATTTGCTTTCGCGGGGTCTCGCCGACGCCAACCAGCTCCAAGTCACACTCACCACCGTCGCTAACGAGATCGTCAAGAGTCCCGCGAGCCTCCTCGGCAGCATCGGTTTCGTCGCCTACACCGCCTACAGCGAACAAGGCGTCGCCCTCGTCCTCGTCACGCTCGCCGTTGTCCCACTTTCCGTTTTACCCATCCGTTATGTTGGCAAAAAATTGATCAAACGCGCCGGCCAAATTCAAGCCGAGCTCGGCGGCGTGACCGATATTTTTAGCGAAAATCTCAGCGCCACTAAAGAAGTGCGCGCCTTCAACCTCGAAGCCCGTGAGACCGCCCGATTCTCTCGCGCCTCTCAGACGCTCATCCGCGCGCAGATGAAGTTCATGAAATATGAGAAGGCCCTCACGCCCCTCATCGAAATCATCTCGGCGGTGGGTATCGCGTTCACGCTTCTCTACGCCTACAAAGTTCACCTCGCCCAGGACACGTTCATCACGCTCATCACCGCGCTCTACGCGAGCTATGAACCGATCAAGAAACTGGGCAGCCTGAACAACGAAATGAAACGCGGCCTCGGCTCCCTCGACCGACTCGAAGCCGTCCTTCAAGCTCCCGTAGCCATCATCGATGGCCCCGCGGCTCGAGCGCTCCCCGTTGCCCGAGGCGAACTCACTTTCGACCGCGTCAGTTTCGCTTACACCGATGGCGAGAGCGTCCTGAAATGCGTTTCCCTTCACCTCCCCGCGGGCACGGTCTGCGCACTCGTCGGACCGAGTGGCGCTGGCAAATCGACGTTCGCCAATCTCGTTCCACGCTTTTTTGACCCCGTCGCAGGCCGCGTCCTACTCGACGGCCAGGATCTTAGAGCCATTCGCCTCGCCGATCTTCGCCGCAACATCGCGGTCGTCTCCCAAGATCCCGTGCTGTTCAACGACACGATTTTCAACAACCTCTTAATCGCTCGTCCTGAGGCCACTCTTGCCGACGTTGAAACGGCCGCCCACGCGGCGTTTGCACATGATTTTATCCGCAGTTTCCCCGATGGCTACGAAACCGTCGTCGGTGAACGCGGCGCACGTCTCTCCGGTGGACAAAAACAACGCCTCGCCCTCGCTCGCGCTTTCCTGCGCAACGCCCCGATCCTCATCCTCGACGAGGCCACCAGCGCCCTCGACAGCGAGAGCGAAGCCGCCATCCAGCTCGCCCTCAAAAAATTGGTCGTCGGTAAAACCGTGCTCATCATCGCCCACCGCTTTTCCACCATACGCGACGCGACCAAAATTCTCGTGTTCGACCAAGGTGAGATCGTCGCCGCCGGCACCCACGCCGAACTGCACGCGAACCAGCCGCTTTACCGTTCGCTCTACGACCGCCAACAAGGCACCTAAACTTAACCCGTCGAACTAGCTCAAGCTCAGCCCTCTCGCCGGTTTCATTTTCGACCCGCTCAAGCCCTTCACTGTTTCTGCCTCCTCCGTGTCACTTTCTGAACAAAAATATAACTCCACGCTGACGAGCACGCCGCAGCGCGTGTCCGGCAAGGTGATCTGGCTCTACGGTCTTTCCGGCGCCGGTAAGAGCACGCTGGGTGAGGCCCTCGAGCGCCAGCTGCGCACGGAAAACTACGTGACGCAAATCTTGGACGGCGATGTCCTCCGGCGCGGACTCAACCGCGACCTAGGCTTCTCGGAAAAAGATCGCACCGAAAACATCCGCCGCGCCGCCGAGCTTGCCAAACTCTTCGCGCACGCCGGCGTCGTCACGATCTGTTCTTTTATCACGCCGTTGCGCGCGCATCGGACCATGGCCCGCGACATCATCTCCGCGCCAGACTTGCTCGAAGTTTACGTCGATGCCTCCTACGCCACGTGCGCGCAGCGCGATCCGAAAGGCCTCTACGCTCGCGCCGCCGCTGGCCAAATCTCTTCATTCACGGGTCGTGATTCGGCCTTTGAGCCTCCGATCGCCGGCGAAGCCTCACTCGTGTTGAGCACCGAAAACACCACGCCCGCCGCCTCACTCGCGACCTTGCACGCCTTTGTTTCCCGTGCGCTCACCTTGCGCTAAACCTGCCACGCGTTCAGCGACCCGCACGCACACGCACACGCACGATGTAGTGCAAATAAAGCGTGTTTTTCAGATAACCGAAGGTTAGCGCGTTTAAAATCCGGACATTCCAGCCCGCGTCGACTTTCTTAAACACGCGTTCGATCCGCAGGCCGTTGCTCGAGAATAATTCCTCGATCGTTTCCAACGTGAAAAACCGCAGGTGGGTCCGATCTAGCAGACCTTCCTGCGCGTAGCGCCATTGCCCGCGGATCATTTTACGGATGTTTCGGTGAAAACCCACATTCGGAATACTCGCCACGATGCAACCGTCGGGCTTGAGCAGCGTTTTTAGTTTCGCCACCACCGCCCAAGGGTCCGCCGTGTGCTCCAACACATCGGCACAAATCACGCAATCCACCGAGCCCGCCGGAAATGGCAGCGAGAGCTGCTCGATATTTCCCACCACGACCTCGTCCAACCAGCGCCGGGCCTCTTCTCCCGCCGCCGGAAACAACTCCGCTCCGTACACGGTCTTCACACCCGGTTGCTCTTTAAGCCAACGCCCGAGCGTGCCTTTGCCGCAGCCGACATCTAAAATCGTCGCGCAGCCCTCAGGAATCGCCTCAATAACCTCGCCGCGCAGATGCGCATAGTAATCGGTACGTTTGCCGTTTTCAGAAGCAGGCAACCAAGCCGGAAGGTTAAATTGCATTGCGAGTAAGGGGTATTCGTCGCTAAAGTGTTAGAGTCATATTAGCACACTACGCATGCCGGCAAGCCCGCACATTCTAGTCATCCGCCGGCGCTACCTCGGCGATATCGCCCTGTTAGGCTCCTTCCTGCGCAACCTGCGCCTGCACTGGCCTGAGGCCCGCATCGGCGTGCTCACCGAGTCCGCCTACAGCCCACTCCTCGCACTCAATCCTGACATTACCGGCGCAATCGCACTGCCGAGGAAACTCGGAGCCTGGCCAAAGTTCATCCGGACCCTGCGTCGTGCCCGTTTCACCCATATTTTTGATCTGGATAACACCGATAAAACCGCACTCATCACGCGGCTAACGGGCGCCCCCGAGCGCCACGCGATTCACCTCGAGAAACTCCGCCGCCATTTTCCGGGTTTTTACACCCACACGACATTTATCAGCTCGGAAAAATACAGCACGAGCCACATCACCGAGACCTACCTTGCGATGCTCGCCACCGCAGGCGTGCCCGTGGTCACGCGCGAAGCCCGTCTTATCCCGCGCCCCAGCGATATTGCCGCCATCACCGCGCTCGTCGGGCCACCGCAGACGCATACGCGCAAAATCCTCCTGCACCCCGGCAGCCGCAGCCCTTATCGCATCTGGCCGGCAGAAAATTTCGCCGCGCTCTGCGACCGCATCCAAGACGAACTCAACGCTCAGATTTTTCTCGTGGGTGGTCCGGCCGAACGTCCACTCCTCGACGCCATCCGCACCGCAGCAAAGTCGCATCTTGTCGTCATCGACCGCGCTTTACCGATTGGCCAATTTGCCGCACTCGCCGCCCAATTTGACCTAATGCTCTGTCACGACAGCGGCCCGATGCATGTCGCCACCGCCCTGGGCACGCGCGTCGTGGCACTCGTAGGCGCCCAAAACATCACCATCTGGGGCCCCGTCGGCCCACACCACCAAATCCTTCAGGCCAGCCAACCCTGCGCCGCCGCCTGCGTCGCCCCCGCGGATTGTGCGCCCGGCGATTCCTACAAAAATCTATGCGTAAGGCGCATCACTATTTCTGATACATTTGCGGCCGTGCGCACATCGCTCGCCACCGCCCGATGAACGCCGCTACTCCACTCATCACCTTCGGCATTCCGGCTTACAACCGCCCCGCCCTGCTTGCGGAAACTCTCGCTAGTATCGCCGCGCAAACCACGGCCATCCCCTACGAAGTAATCGTATGCGACGACGGCACTCGGCCCGAAACCGCCGCCATCGTCGCACGTTTTCCGGCGGCCAATTTTTTCTATCACCGCAACACTCCCTCGCTCGGCCCAGTCCGTAATTGGAACGAGGTTATCCACCGAGCCCGCGGTACGTGGGTTATGGTACTCCACGAAGACGACACCCTCTATCCTTGGTACCTCGCTTCGGTTGTCCCACACCTTTGTAATGATCTTGCCGCGATCTGTACTCGAACCGTCTCCGGCGCCACCCCGCCCAAACTGATCGCCCCAGCCGAACCCGCCCATGCCCGAGCCTTGCCTTATCCGCCCCGCTTTTTTCTGAAAAGCGCCATGACCCCCTTTCCAGGCGTCCTCATCCGCCGCGAGCTCGCTCAAAGTCTTGGCGGTTTTTCGGAAAACGCCGGGCCACTCGCCGACTACGAATTTTGGTACCGGCTCTCCTGCGCCGGCCGAATCGAAGTTATGCGCACCGTCGCCGCATTTTATCGTGTCGCTGACGGCCAGTGGACCGAACGTGCTTGGCCCACGATGATTCGCCAAACCCATCTGTTGCGCCTGCGCATCGCCCGAGAACAATTTCCCACCACGCCACGCCTCGGTCGCTGGCTCGCGCGTTTTTTCACTTACCGCAACGCCCTGAGCTACGCCGCACGTTTCCCCCAAAAGCCCGCTTCACTCGCGCGCGCACTTCGGCTCGGCGCCATCCCGTTTGCGCGCTTGCCGAGCGGCTGGGTTTGGGGCGCGCTCAAACGCTTCGCCTGATCGCCATGCGCCTCACCGTCGCCCTCTGCACTTACAACCGCGCCGATTTCCTCCGGCAAACGCTCGCCGGCTTGGCGCGGCAAAATTTCCCGCGCGACCAATTCGAAGTGCTCGTCATCGACAACAACTCCCGCGACCACACCGCTGCCGTAGTCGCCGAATTTGCTAACGCCGTGCCTGCGCCGCGCCATGTACTCGAAAAGCAGCAGGGCCTAGACTACGCGCGCAACCGCGCCATCACCGAAGCTCGCGGCGACATTATTATTTTTGGCGACGACGACATCCTCGTCGCTCCAGATTGGCTGACACAGATGCTCGCCCCTTTTGCCACCGCCAACGCGGATCATATCGGCGCAGTCGGCGGCGAAGTCATACCCGTATTTCCTGACGGCCTCCCGCCTTGGGTAGCCGAGTGGCACGCCCCCCTTGCCTTCCGTGCCGACGCCGGCCCGCTGCCCGCTCGTCACAGTCCTATGGGGGCTAACCTCGCCATTCCCCGTTGTGTATTTGAACGCGTAGGTATTTTTCACACCGCTCTTGACCGCGCCGCGGGTAATTATTTCTCCGGCGGGGACAGCGAAATGGTGCGCCGCATTCGCTCTGCTGGCCTTGAAATCTGGTTCGCCCCCCGCGCCGCCGTACGCCACCAGATGCCCGCCAGCCGCACGACGTTTCGCTACGCCGCTCGCCACGCTTTCGATTCCGCGCGTTCGCGCACCATCGATCGCGCCGGCCTACCCGGCGCCAAAGCCTACCTCGCGTCGCGCTGGCTAGCGAATATTCTAAAACTGTTTAGTTACGCCATGATGGCGCTCTTGGCTACGCTCATCTTACGCACCGGTGACGGCAAAAAAGCTCTCGTTCGCGCCTGGCGCTCCTGCGGCTACCTTTATCAAATCCCGCGCTCGCTCGTCGGGAAAATTTAAGTCTCACTGGTACTGTGGCTGACCCACTTCAACTTTCCGTCGTCATCGTGGCCAAAAATGAGGCCGCAAATCTCCCGCGCTGCCTTGCCAGCGTGCACGACTGGACGGCCGAGATTGTCGTCGTGCTCAACGCCACCACCGATGCATCCGAGGCCCTCGCACTCGCCGCTGGCGCCCGTGTTCATCACCTGCCGTGGCAAGGTTTTCGCGACACCAAAAACGCCGCCCTCGCACTCGCGACCCAACCGTGGGCACTTTGCCTGGACGCCGACGAAGAGGTTTCCCCTGCCCTGCGCACCGCGATTACCGCATTTTTTGGCCGCACCGATTATAACGCCTTCGCCGGCGCGCGCTTCCCCCGTAAGGTTTGGTTCATCGACCGCTGGATCACGCACGGTGATTGGTATCCTGATCTCAGCCTGCGCCTCATCCACCGCGCTCGCGCTCGCTGGGGCGGCGACGCCTTCGTCCACGAGAAAATGGAATGCAACGGCCCCATCGCAACCTTGCGTGGCGATCTCCACCACTACTCGTTCCCCACCCTGGCGAGCCACGTCGCGAAAATAAATCCCTTCGCCGATCTATTCCTTCAACAACACCAAGCCCGCGGCACGCGTTTCTCAGTACTCGCCGCCGTCATCCGTCCGTTTTGGCGTTTTTTACGCGCGTACGTTTTTAAACTCGGATTCCTCGATGGTTTCCCCGGCCTGTACATCGCCTGGGCTACGGCCTTCGGCGCGTTCGTACGCTACAGTCGGCTCTACGAGGCGGAAAAGCAGACCCCTCCCAGGACCCATGGCTAACGAGCCCCATACATTCAGCAAATTGGCCGAAGAACTCGTGGGCGATTTCCGGGGTGTCGCGTTTGATGAACCGCGCAAAACCCGCAAACGGCCTACGCTCGCACTCGCCGGCCTCGTCGAATCGATCCTTAACCAACACCAGATCGGCCGCGACTCGGCCGAACATACGATCCGAGCTCACTGGCCCGAACTCGTCGGCCCCGCCAACGCTACTTACTCGCACGCTGTCCGCATCGAACGCGAAAAGCGCTTGGTCGTGCACGTCGCCCATTCGGTCGTGCGCAACGAGCTTTTCATGCATAGGGCCGAAATTGTGGAACGCATCCAAAAACTACCGGGTTGCGCAGGCATTAAGGAACTCAACCTCCGCGCCGGCTAAGAACGTTAATGTGACGTTTTGGCGCAGGCAGGCCCGAGCCCAAATTTGCGCTTGCGCGGTTGGCTGTGGTTTCAGATTTTAGGACCTTGCGTTAGTGAGAGTCCATCGGTTGTGGACCCTCACCATGACCGGTCCGGCATTCCGTCGGATTAAAACGGTGGCGCCGGCCAACCCGAGTTTCCCTCGGTGCGGGCGGGCGGCACGGGACCTGCAAAGGCCCCCTACAGTCGTGCAACTCAAACACTAAACCATGTCCACTACTACCGTCGTTAAGCCCGAAATCATCGCTAAATTCAAAACCCACGACACCGATACCGGTTCGTCCGAAGTTCAGATCGCGCTGCTCACCGCCCGGATCAATCACTTGACCGAGCATCTCCGCACTCACCGCAAGGATTTCCACTCCCGCCGTGGCCTGCTCCAGATGGCCAGCCGCCGTCGTAAGCTTCTGGATTATCTCAAGAAGCACGAATTGAACAAGTACACCGATATTCTCGCGAAGCTCAGCCTTCGCAAGTAACGCTTTAAATCGCACGGGCGACCCGATCCGCGGGTCGCCCGTTGTCTTTACCGACACTCGAATCTAGACAGGGACATTTCTGATTGTTGCTCCAAGCGGGGCGCCAACCTGAAATCTCTCGAGTCTGACCGAGATGATTGCAAAGCCCGGTCGGCCTTCGCGCCAACCGCAGCTCAAAACCCGAGACACCGCCGCCGCGCTACCGCGCGCCGCCGGCATCTCTTGTCCGCTAACCGAAAAACAAAAACAGTCAGTTAATCCGAAATCTGCGGCCCCTACGCCGCATCCGTCCGAAAATCCGTTATGAATCAGAAACACAATGTCACCGTTCCCGGCCTCGGGATGACCTTCTCCACCGGCTCCATCGCCCAACTCGCTGGCGGCGCCGTCAACGTCAATGTCGGCGAAACCAACGTCTTCGTCACCGCCTGCGTCGCCCAGACCATGCGCCCCGGCCAAGATTTCTTCCCCCTCACCGTCGACTACCGAGACAAGTACGCCGCTGCTGGCCGCTTCCCCGGCGGGTATTTCAAACGCGAAGGCCGTCCCTCCGAGCGCGAGATCCTGATCTCCCGCCTCTGCGACCGTCCTTGCCGCCCACTCTTCCCTGAGGGTTTCCTCAATGAAGTCCAAATCATCGGTCAGCTCATGTCCGCCGATTTGATCCACGACTCCGACATCGCGATGGTCAACGGCGCCTCCGCTGCCCTCGCCATCTCCGACATCCCATGGAACGGGCCCATTGGCTGCGTGCGCGTCGCCATGATCGAGGACAAGTTCGTCGCCAACCCCACCATCGAGCAGATGTTCTCCAGCTCGCTCGACCTGATCTACGTCGGCAACGCCAAGGACATGCTAATGATTGAAGGTTCCGCCGACCAAATTTCTGAAGAGAAATTCGTCGAAGCCCTCGCCTTCGGCCACGCAGCCATCCAGCCCATCATCGCGGCCATCAAAGAGCTCACCGCTCTCGCCGGTAAGACCAAGTCCGTCTTCAAGTTGGTCGGCGCCACCCCCGAGGCCCGCGCCATCATCGAGCGCGTAGTCCCCGCCGACCGCGTTTCCGCCGCCATCTTCGGCTTCGAGAAAAACGTCCGCTCCGCCAACGTCAAAGCCCTCAAGGAAGAAGCCAAAGCCGCTCTTCTGGCTGAGCTCGGCGAAGGCAAGTTCACCGACGTCGACTTGAACGTTGTGTTCGAGGACCTCCAATACAAAGCCTACCGCGCCACCGTTCTCGCCAAAGGTGTCCGCTCCGACCACCGCGACGCGAAGTCCCTTCGCCCTCTGCAAGCCCAAGTCGGCGTCCTCCCCCGCGTCCACGGTTCCGCCATGTTCCAACGCGGCGACACCCAAAACATCGCCATCGTCACCCTCGGGCCAACGAAGGAAGCTCAGGAAATGGACGGCCTCACCGGCGGTCCGACCTCCAAGTCGTTCATTCTCCACTACAACTTCCCTCCGTTCTCCGTCGGTGAAGCCGGCCGCTTTATCGGCCCCGGCCGCCGCGAAATCGGTCACGGTGCCCTCGCTGAACGCTCGCTGGTTCCGATTCTCCCGCCCGAAGACGCATTCCCCTACAGCATCCGCGTTGTCTCCGAGATCATGGCCTCCAACGGCTCGACCTCGATGGCGTCGATCTGCGGCGGCTGCTTGGCCCTCATGGACGCCGGAGTGCCGATCATCGCGCCGGTTGCCGGTATTTCCTGCGGTCTGATGACCGAGATGGATTCCGCGGGCGCCATCACCAAGTGGACCACCATCACCGACATTCTCGGTGAAGAAGACCACTTCGGCGACATGGACTTCAAAGTCGCCGGCACCACCAAGGGCATCACCGGCTTCCAGCTCGATCTGAAGATCAATGGCCTGCCCTTCGAAATCGCCAAGACCGCGATCTACCAAGCGCGCGATGCCCGCATCGAGATCCTCAAGACGATGCTCGCCTCCCTGCCCGCGCCCCGCGCTGGCCTCAGCCAATACGCCCCCCGCATCCAGACGATCCAGATCGATCCCGAAAAGATCGGTCTACTCATCGGGCCCGGCGGCAAGACGATCCGTCGCATCACCGAAACCACCGGCGCACAGATCGACATCTCCGACGACGACTCCGGCAAGATCTTCATCTACTCCAACAACGGCGACGCGATGGCGCGTGCCATCAAGGAAATCGACAGCCTCTGCGGCGGCGGTTCCGGTCCCGGTGGCGGCGGTGGTGAACCCATCGAAATGGGCAAGATCTACACCGGCCGCGTCACCGGCGTGAAGGACTTCGGTTGCTTCGTCGAGTGCACCCCCGGTAAAGAAGGCCTCTGCCATATCAGCGAACTCTCCGAGCAGCGCGTGCGCCGCACCGAAGACGTCGTCAAGATGGGCGATTCCATCACCGTGAAGTGCATCGGTATCGACGAGCGCTCCGGCAAAGTCCGCCTGAGCCGCAAGGCCGCCATGCGCGACCTCGAAGGCCAGCCCGCCGGCGCTCCCGCCCCCGCCGCTGAATAACCCGGAAGAGAAGTACGCTTAAACTCCGCGCTTCTCTTCGCTCCCTCCAGCCGCGACGCCCAAAAGCGTCGCGGCTTTTTTGTGCCCAAAACAATGCACTAGCTCTCCCCAAAAAAATGCATCTAAAACCGGAAAAAACGATAACGCCTAGGGGTCAATTTCAAGGCCAGCGATTCAAGACAGTCTAAGCTAAAAAAGACCCGAAGTGATCTTGTGCTTATCAGCTTAACCGCTAAGACCAATCAGTAGTGTCCGGAATTAACCAACTATTTTAGAATAAGTTAGGTATGCCCTCAGTGATATTGCTAGTATCAAACAAGGTAGTACGACGGTTAAATAATTCTGGGATAGGTACTTTCTCAAATTGAGTAACCGAGAGGACTTGTCGCCCGCCGTGGCTGGTATCAGTGGCGGAGCCTCGTCCTCGTGGACGATCTTCACCTTGTAAGCCATGGTGTTCGAAGCTACAAAAATGCGACCGCTCGTTGGATCAAATGCCGCGCCGAGCCAATCCGAGCCACCGAGCATCCCGTAAAATACGTTTGGTTTGCCATCTTCTCAGGGCGAACCAACCCATGCTGGAGTCGGCATGATGGTGACGAGATTCGGAGGCGACGGAACGTCGAGATCCCAGATATCGTGTTCGATTTCTTGGAAATGCCAAATTCGCTCACCGGTCGCGGCATTGAGGGCGGGGACGCAGTTTGAAAAAAAGATTAGCTCCGAGATGCGCGGCACCGAGGTAGTTTGGCTTCGGGGAACCTGTGGACAGATAAGCGATGCCCGTTGTGGAAGAGTGGACCTATCTGAACGCGTTTTTTGCTAGCGACAGGGATCGCTTTACCCGGAACTCCGCCGGAGGCATTTTTTGTGAACAGGACCGCCTGCCTTTCTCGAATATAATAACGCTTGACGTTACTAACGCTATGCGTATCTATCTAACCGGATGATTATTTCGTTTCGCTGCAAAGCCACCGAGAAAATCCACCAAGGCGACAAGTCGCCAGACCTGCCTGCCGATATCCAGAAAGTCGCCCTACGTAAACTCCAACAACTCGACATCGCCATGAAGCTCGACGATTTGCGGGTTCCACCAGGCAATCGGCTGGAAGCCCTCAAGGCCGACCGCAAAGGCCAGCATTCCATTCGCATTAATGACAAATATCGCATCTGTTTCCTTTGGACGGACCGCGGTATCGAAGACGTCGAAATCGTAGATTATCACTAAGTCATGACTAATAAACTACCACTCCCCACGCCTGCAGAGATGCTCCGCGAGGAGTTCCTCAAGCCTATGGCCATCACGGCATATCAGTTGGCGAAAGATATCCGCGTGCCGCAGACTCGTATCTCCGCCATCCTCTCTGGCAATCGGGCGATCACGGCCGACACTGGCTTGCGCTTAGATCGCTATTTCGGACTCTCCGAAGGCTGGTGGAGTCGGCTGCAGACGGACTGCGACCTGCGCAAAGCGCACCGTGAACTGGGAGCCCGGATTGC
>JBAWZQ010000022.1:0-35427 GCA_037142955.1 Opitutaceae bacterium
TTCACCCGCCGCACTTCCCCGCCAAGCCAACGAGCTTTGTATTCAAGTTGGCGGAAGGTTTCCGCATGGCCCTGTTCAAGCAGCGAGCGGTTGAGGCCGCGCTTTGCGGCGACGTTCTGGCCGGGGGCATCAACCGTGCCTTTGGCCGAACGGGTCATATTACGTAGCGCCAAGTCCTCAGCGCCGATCAGGCTGTGGTTTTTAGCCAGAGTCGTCGTGAGTTTATGGCGGGCATCGGAAACGCGGTGGCCAATCTTGCGGCGATTAACCAGCAGCCTGCGCTTGGCCTTGGCGTGCCGCTTCGATCCGGGCACAGAGCGGCTGACTCGGCGGGCAAGTTTAGCCACTTGCTTTGTTTCGGCGTCGGTGGCCACCGGCAGCCGGATGAGCCGGCCATCGGAAACGGCGATACTTTCCTCCACGCCTACATCCAGGCCAATCGGCGAGCCTAGGTGCACAACTAGGGGTTTTTGCTCACCCTCGCAAAGGATAGCTACCTGCCAGCGTAGGCCATCGGGGCGCACGGTTGCGCTTTTGATCGTGCCCATGACCTTGCGCGAAAAGCGCATCTTCACCCAGCCTAGCTTGGGTAGCCAGAGGGCCCGACCATTGATCTCTACCCCTTGCGGCCAACGCAGGCCCGGACTACTGCGGTGCTTGGCCTTGAGGGCCGGATAGGCGGCCTTCTTTTCAAAAAAAGCGCTGGAAGGCTTTTTCTAAGTCCATGAGCGTTTGCTGCAGCGGCTGGCTTGGAACCTCGCCCAGCCATGGAAACATCGCCTTCATCGCGGGCAGTTGCGCGGCTTGATCAGGGTAATTAATCCGCACTCGGCCCTCGCTCGCTTGGTACGCATCGCTGCGCTGCGCGAGCATCCAGTTCCAAAAGGAAACGCAAGGAGGGAACCCAGGCCCGCAGCGCGGCGTCCTGAGCCTCTAGTCGGCTCGAGGGCGAAACGAAGGCTTTGAGGATAGTCGCCATTAATTGCGGGGCTGAGAATTATTTCCGAAGCAACTCGTAAAGGCTGAAGTGAAGTTTTTTTCCGCTTGAGCTCAAAAATCAAGGAGGGCGGCGCTTCATCCCGGACCTAAAGGGAAACGACCCGGTTTTCGCGCCGTCCACTGAGATAATCTGAAACGAATCGAGCGCAGCAGCGACACGCTAAAAAAAGTTGTGCAACTTTCGCGGCGCGTCACGCTGAATCAAATTCCCCTTTTAATCAGTTCCGCATAGCTGCGGCCCATGACCTCACTCGCTAAACCTTCCCTCGCCTACAAAATCGCCGTACTCGTTTTCTTAGAAAACGCCTCGGGCGAACACTTGCTTTTATTGAGAGCAAAGCCGCCGAACCTAGGTTTCTGGAGCCCCATTGGAGGAAAACTTGAAACAGCAATCGGAGAATCGCCTTTTGAGTGTGCCGTCCGCGAGACCAAAGAGGAAACGGGCTTCAGCATCACTGGCGATGATCTCCATCTCTTCGCCATGATCGCAGAGAAGGCTTACGAGGGTCACTTGCACTGGCTGATGTTTTTATTTCGCTGCAAGCGTCCAATCCTAGGGCAACCAGCCGATATGGAGGAGGGCAAATTCGGTTTCTTTAACCGTGAAGCCATCGGAACTACGGTACCCATTCCCGAAACGGATCGCAATGCCCTATGGCCAATCTATGACCAGTACCGAGATCGCTTCGTTGCGCTCAAGGCTGATTGTCATCCCGGCCGCCCTATTAACGTAGATATCGAGCAAATCACCCCGACTACCAAGTAGGCCCAGCCGATAAACAACGCTTGATTTCCAAAACTTACGCCGAACACTTTGCCTTTTAACCAGAAAACCACTTACCCGTGAGCAAGAAACCGAGCGCCACAATCGAGCAGCAACCCACCGCAAGCAGCACCGGCCACGCCCAGGCTCCCATCAACGCCGGGATGACCCAGGCTCAGAAGATCGAACTCTTCAGCCAAATGGTTCGTATCCGTCGCTTCGAGGAGCGCAGCCACCGCGCCTACACCGGCAAGAATGCCGCCGGGGGGGCTAATATCGGAGGCTTCCTCCATTTATATAACGGCCAAGAAGCCATTGCCGTTGGTTGCTGTTCGCTCATGGGCAAACACGACCATGTCATCACAGCTTATCGCGATCACGGTCACGCCATCGCCGTCGGCATGGACACCAAGGCCCTTATGGCCGAACTCTACGGCAAAGTCACGGGTTGCTCAAAAGGCAAAGGTGGCTCGATGCATTTCTTCTCGCCGGAGCGTAACTACTGGGGCGGCCATGGAATCGTAGGCGGTCAAATCCCGCTTGGAGTCGGTCTCGCTTATGGTGTAAAGTACAAGGGTCACAAAGGCTCGGCCATGGCGTTCATGGGCGATGGAGCCGTCAACCAAGGCGCCGTTCACGAGGCCTACAATTTAGCTGCGCTCTGGAATCTCCCCTGCATTTTTGTCATCGAGAACAATGGTTACTCCATGGGTACCAGCCAAGCCCGTTCCTCTGCCGGTGAACTCGCTAAACGCGCCGAAGCCTACGGTATGGCGTGGGGCGTCTGCGAGGGCCACGACGTTTATGAGGTCCGTGCGACGATGGATAAATTTCTTAAGATTGCCCGCGAAGAATGTAAACCCGCCGTAGTCGAGATCCGCACTTATCGTTACCGCGGCCATTCGGTAGCTGATCCGGATAACACGTACCGCACTAAGACTGAGATCGAGGACTATCGTCGTACTAAAGACCCGATCCAAGTCTTCCAGACCGCACTCATAGCCGAAGGCGTTCTCACCGCTGAGTCCGCCGAAAAAATCGACGAAGACGCTCGCGCGGAAGCCGAGGCCGCTGCGGATTTTGCTGATGCGAGTCCCTATCCCACTCCCGAGGACATCCAAAAGGATGTTTACTGGGAATCGGACAATCCCGACCAACGCACCTCAGAAGGTCGGTTGTTCTTCAACTGAGTCGCCACCTTTAAATTTAAAAACTTTCCCGCGATGTCACAACTCACCTACCGCGAGGCCGTCCGTCACGCCTTAGCCGAAGAACTTACCCGCGACTCTAATGTGGTCGTTATGGGCGAAGAAGTCGGCCAGTTCCAGGGCGCCTATAAAGTCACCCAAGGCCTCCTCGAGAAATTCGGACCGAAACGAGTCGCCGATACCCCAATTAGTGAAGCGGGTTTCATCGGCATGGGCATTGGCGCTTCAATGCTCGGAGTGCGCCCCGTGATGGAACTGATGTTCTGGTCGTTCTACTCGGTCGCTTTTGACCAAATTCTTAACAACGCCGCCAATGTTAGATACATGTCCGGTGGCCAAATTAACTGCCCCATCGTCATTCGCGGTCCCGCCAATGGCGGCACCAATGTCGGCGCGACGCACTCGCACACGCCCGAAAATATCCTCGCCGCTCACCCGGGCGTGAAGGTTGTCGTACCATCGACACCTTATGATGCCAAAGGCCTGCTCAAATCAGCCATCCGAGACAACGACCCCGTCTTTTTCCTCGAAAACACCGTTCTATACGGAGAAAAAGGTGAAGTCCCCGATGAGGAATACCTGATCCCGCTCGGCAAAGCCGACGTAAAACGCGAGGGCAAAGACCTTACGATCGTCACGTACGGCCGTCCCGTGATCCAATCGCTTGTCGCCGCCGAATTGCTAGCAAAAGAGCACGACATCTCTGTAGAAGTTGTAGACCTGCGCACCATCCGTCCGCTCGACATTGAAACCGTCCTTGCCTCCGTGCGTAAGACGCATCGCGTACTTGTTGTGGAAGAGCAGAAGCCTTTCTGCGGGGTTGGCGCCCAACTCAGCTACATGATCCAAGCCGAAGCGTTCGATGACCTAGATGCTCCGATTGGTCGGCTTTGCACCATTGACGCGCCAGCGATCTACAGCCCGCCCGTTGAAGTTGAGCAATTGCCCAACCCGCAACGCATCCTCAAAGCCGCCCTAGCGCTGCTTGACTAAGAGCGTAGCGCTTCCCTCTAACCTGTTCATTTTTTGCTAACTTTTCAACCGTATGGCTAATATTACCTTAATGCCCAAACTCAGCGACACCATGACGGTGGGCACGCTGGTCAAATGGCTCAAAAAAGAAGGCGACCTCATCAAGACCGGCGATATGCTCGCTGAAGTCGAGACCGATAAAGCCACCATGGAGCTGGAAAGTTATTTCGATGGCACACTGCTCAAAATTTTCAGCCCCGCCGGATCCCAACTCCCAATCGGTGCACCCCTTTGCGCGATCGGTAAACCCGGTGAAACAGTTGAAGCTCCAGCGCCAAAAGCCGCTCCAACTGTAGCTGTCGCAGCGCCTGCCACTCCTGTGGTCGCCGCCCCGACTCCATCGCCCGTTGTTGTGGCTGCTCCGGCCCCCACCAAGCCCGTCGCTCCGGCAGCGCCTTCCGCTCCCGCCGGCCGGGTGAAAATTTCCCCGCTCGCGCGTAAACTCGCCGAGGAAAAACGCATCGATTTCACCCGCGTCAAAGGCACCGGGCCCGGGGGTCGCATCGTCCGCACCGATATCCTCGCTGCGGAAAAAAATCCACCACCCGCCGCCACCAAACCCGGCCGCGCTGAAGCCGCCCCTGCTTGGGGCTATCGCTCGGTTTTGGACAAGAGCCCCGTGCAAGCCGAGTCGTTTGCGCCGGCTTCCAACATGCGCGCCACCATCGCGCGCCGTTTGCTCGAAGCGAAGAGCACCATCCCTCATTTCTACCTCGATATCGAAGTCGACGCTGCTCCGCTTCTTGCTCTACGCGAACAGCTCAACGCCGGACTCGCTAAAGACGGAGTCAAACTCTCCGTCAACGATTTCGTCCTGAAGGCCGCAGCCGCTTCTCTGCGAGCAATCCCCGGGGTAAATACTTCTTGGACCGGCACCGGCATCCAATCCCACGGAGCGATCCATGTTTCATTCGCCGTCGCGATTGAAGATGGCCTCATCACTCCAGTTATCCGTGATACCGACGGTAAGACGCTCTTCCAAATCAGCGCCGAGGCCAAATCCCTCGGTGGCCGCGCCAAAGACAAGAAACTCCAACCCGCTGAATTTACCGGTGGCACCTTCTGCGTTTCCAATCTCGGTATGGCAGGCGTCGATCGCTTTTGCGCGATCATCAACCCACCCAATGCCGCCATCCTCGCCGTGGGCGCCACCGTTAAAAAGCCGGTGGTCAAAGACGACGAAATTGTCATCGGCCAACGCATGACCTTGACGCTGTCCTGTGACCATCGCGTCGTCGACGGTTTGCTAGGTGCAAAGTTCCTTAACGCCGTGAAAGCTCACCTCGAGAGCCCATCCCTGCTGCTTTTGTAACGCGAGCCGAACGGTTCACCCATTTCAGCGCCGACCAATTAAGGGTCGGCGCTTTTTTTACCCCCTGATGCCTGCCTGCGTCGACAATCACCCCTCGGCTCGAGCCTTGGCGTCAGCCTCGATCAGCTTAATCAACGCATCCAAGGTAGTGCGCACCTGGGCTTTCACCGAGGAAAGGTCTGCGGGGCTGCCGACCTTCTCATTAGCAAAGAGATAAAACTTCATCTTAGGCTCAGTGCCACTACCGCGAGCGGCGAAGCTATAGCCGTTGGCGAGGGTAACAAGATAGAGGTCCTGCTTGGGAATCAGTTCGCCATCGGCATCACGGATATCCTCGCGGCCAAAATCTTGGAAATTAGCCACGGTAACATCGCCAAATTTCTTGGGCGGCTGCGCTCGATAGGTGTCGAGGATTCGTTTGATCTTAGCATTACCGCTCGCGCCCTCGTAATACAGGTTGATGACTCCTTCCAAATAGAAACCGCAACGCAGGAAAATCTCGTCGAGATACTCCGGCACTGTAAGCCCGCGACTTTTAACCCATGCGCAGAGTTCAGCAAACATAAGACACGCTGCGTTACCGTCTTTGTCGCGAAGGAAATCGTTGGGCAGATAACCGTAACTTTCCTCCGTACCGAATGCGTAAAACGTGCTGTGCTGGAGTAGCAAATTCGCGCGTTGAGCAAGCGGCAGCGCCTCATAATCGAAGCCTGGAGGCTGAGACGCACGCAATTGATATTCATACCCGCGCATCTTTGCAGCGATCCACTTAAAACCGGTAAGGGTATTGATTACTTTTACGCCGTGGGCCCGACCAATTGCGTCCTGGAGCTGAGTCGTGACAAAGGTTTTGATGATACAGGCACGATGGGAGCCCGCAGCGGGAATCCAGCCACGCTCTTTATATTTAGTGAGGCGATAATCAGCGAGCAACGCGCCAATTTGATTACCCGTGAGAAGTTCCATTTTACCAGAGCGGTTACGCACAGCGACCCCCATGCGGTCAGCATCCGGATCGGTCGCGAGTACGACATCACAATTCTCGCGCTCGGCGAGCGCCACCGCGAGAGCCAGAGCCTCGGCGTTTTCCGGGTTAGGTGATTTTACGGTCGGGAAATTTGCATCGAAATTTAATTGGGCCAGCACCGGTTTAACTTCACAGCCCGCGTGGATGAGTAACGGTATGGAATGCACCGAGCCAGTCGCGTGGATATTGGTGAAAGCGATTTTTAATTTCGTTTGCTGCAGGACGCGCGGATCGATCACGGCTTGAGCGGCTACTTCGAGGTAAGCATCGTCCGCATCACGGCCGAGGGTGGTGACGCCAGATAGATCCGTCGCCAAGAAGGCCCCTAGCTCAGCAAGAGGCACTGCGTTCACTTCCGTTACAATGCCTTTATCGTGTGGTGGGACGACTTGCGCGCCGTCGTCAAAATACGCTTTAAAACCGTTATCGTGTGGCGGATTGTGACTCGCGGTGATCACCACCCCGGCATGCGCCTTAAGCCAGCGTACGCTGTAACTTAACTGCGGCGTGGGCCGAGGCCCATCGAAAATAAACGCTTCACCCCCGAGCTTAGTCCAGGTTGAGGCAGCGAGCTCACAAAAATGCCGCGAAAAATGCCGCACATCATAAGCAATCACGAGACGTGGTTTCGCGCTGACCTGTTGCGAAACGAGATGTTTTTTGGTGTAGCGGAAAAGCCCGATTACGGCGCGCGACAACGTAAAATCATTCAATAAATTACTGCCGATGGCGGCGTGCTCCGGTGATCCGGCAGCGTTAGGCCTACCCGTCTCGGCGGTGGCCGTCACTACGCCGATTGTGCGGCCGCGCATCCCACCTGTGCCAAATTCGAGGTAGCGATAAAACCGGTCATTCAATTCGCCCCAAGCCGCTTTGGCGATGAGTTCGTCGATGCTGTCTTTTGCCCAAACGGGGAGACCAGCCGCGAGGAATGCAGCGATATTTTCCGCCGTACTCGGCATGAGTTGGCCCGCAGCGGCGGCCGATTGAATTTTAGCGAGAGTGGTCATGTCTTGAGTGAAAAAATTTCAGGCCAGAACGAGTCCGTCAGCAAGGGTGAGTGGCAGGGTTTGGTGGGCCCAAGACTCCGCGAAAGAGTCTTCGTCGTAGCCAAAGCTGGGAGCCACCTCGAGGTTGATCGCGGGTAATCCGGTGGCATCGATTGGGAGTGCGGCACCTTGGGCCTTTAACCAGCGGGCAAACTGACGGCGTTGATCATCCCGACAGGTTTGCGGTGAATCAACGCCCTCGGCATTTTTGACGGGAGAAAAATCGTCTGCTCGACGAGTCTCGATCACGAGTGGGTTCTTGGCGAAGGGCAGTGCATCAAAAACGAAGAGCTCAAATTTAACGCCATTAGCCTGAGCAGGTTTGAGGAGTTGACCGCTTGCATCGATAGCAGGAATCTTTTTGTCGGCGCGGTGAAACGGTAACGCTACGGCCGATCCATCCGAACGAGCCATGCGACGAATGAATTCACGGTCGAGCAGATGTAGAGCAATACTGCCAGCGCGATAGCGCAACTGGCCCGAAGCGTCGGTCTCACGCTGCATGGTCATCGGCAAATCAGAGTATTCGACAACGACCAAACGGCCATTTTGGGCGCAGAAATGACCAAGTTTTTCCTCAGCGTAAGCTTTGGGCACCATCTTGCTCGACATCTCGGAACCGCGCAAGAGATGCCAGCCAATGAAAGCCGGGTCGATCGCACGCACGAGCGGATTATCGACCTGAAAATAACTCAGCGTATCAATGCCCTCGCGTTCCATCAAATCGAGTGCGCCACTACGATCCAAAGCACGCAACGAACCGCCGTGACCATCGGGTGAGAGTGCGATTGAGCCTTTGGATTCGAGTAAAATTTTACCCGAAAAATCTACTGCCGGCATCCGACCTTGTCGGAAAAAATGCACACGGGCTGAGTCACAGCCGAAAAAATTATGCTCCCTAAAAAACACCTCTGTTGCCTGATGATTTTGGTGGCTGGTCATGATGAACCAGTGCAACGGCCGACCATAGCGCCGGCCGGCTGCGAGGAGTTTCTCAGCAAATACTTGGAATAAGGTTTTTCCAAGCACAGGCGTGACCGGAAACGTACCCTTAGGCCCATCGTAACCTAGACGCGTCCCCTGCCCTCCGGCGACCGTGAAAGCCGCCACTCGACCCGCCCGCAACGCATCCTCGCCCGCACGTTTAGCACGCGCCCAAGCTAGGGCATCCCCACCATGAGCGATTAGTGGCTCATAGGGCGCAGGGGCCAAACCACTCAGATTCACGCCAGCAGCCTCCCCCGTTTGTGCGACCAAGGTGCGATTCAAGCGCTCAATTTCGGCGAGATCGATTTCGGCTGCCTCAGCCAATAAATGGCCTTGAGCGTCGGGCGCCAGTTCGTCGAAAAACGCGAAAACGTGTGCCTGACCGGCACGTTCAAATTTCACGATTAGCGGATGGGAGGATGACATGGAGCAAAAGAGCGGCGCCTCAGTTTTCAAAGCGAAAAACGTATTCCTCGGGTCGAGCGTAGCCCAATTTGCGACGGATGACTTTTTCGACGTAGGCTGGATCCGTGCGCAAACGTTCTAAGACTTGCTCTTGGTATTTCAAACGCAACTCGGCATCGGCGACGCGGCGCCGACTTTCAGCCTGGATTGTCTTAAGCCGCCCGTACTCCGCCCGAGCATCGAGAAAATAGAGACCACCCGCGAGGGCGATGCCCACGATCAATGCAAGATAAAGGGCTAAAATGAAGCGACGCAGATTCACGAGGGAAACGTCTCGAATCAAACCCGCCGCCCCACAACCGAGTAAAGGAGATTTCCCTGAAAACCGAACATGCCTTAGCGCAGCTCATTGCTAGCCAAAAGCGGTTCCTCGAAGCTCTGGCGATTCTGATGGCGGAATGCCCCCGCAACCGTAAATTTCAAAGCATGTCAGGTCCTGCCCATACTGCCCATACATCATCTACCGAGCCCGATCAGGAGCTTGAGCCCAACTCAATACCCGAGCCGCCCGCTTCGCGCGCACCTATCGATCGCTCCACTTGGGCGCGTCCTTGGGCTCAGCTTAAATATTTCACCTTCCAGCCCGCGATTTTCCCTCGTCTACTGGGACACGTCTCACCCGACGCCCGCCCGGGCGATTTCGTCAACGTCTACGATAAAAACGGCAACCTTACCGGTGGCGGCCTTTTTAACCCACGCGCCAAAATCCCCCTGCGCGTCGTCTGCCACTCGACCACACCGATCGATGAATCCTATTTTGAGACAGCCATTCGCCGGGCCATAGCGTTGCGCCGCGAGCTATTTAAGCTCGATGAGACAACCGACGCATATCGCCTGATCGGCTCCGACGGCGACGGACTCAGCGGCCTGATGATCGACCGCTATGGCGACACGCTGCTGTGCGAGATCTATTCGCTCGGGATCGCCCAACGCCTTCTTAGCTGGCTACCGCTCATCCACGAACTCGCCGGCACCCAATTTGCACGCGTGCACGTGGACCACGACCTCGGTAGCCTCGAAGGCATCAAACCGTCGATATTTAACGAAACCAACGCCGCCGCTCCAACCAAAGTTAAAATTCGAGAGCACGGTATCCGTTACGAAGTCGATTTCGCAGAGGGCCACAAAACTGGTTTTTTCTGCGACCAACGCGACAACCGTTTCCGCGTTGCTCATTTTACCAAAGACGCACGCGTGCTCGATCTGTGCTGCTATACTGGCGGATTTTCACTCAATGCTAAAATTACTGGCCGTGCCGCCGATGTCACCTGTGTTGACCTCGATGAAACCGCCCTCGCGCAGGCCAAGCGCAACGCCAACCTCAACCAAGCGCGCCTAAAATTTGTCCACGCGGACGCCTTCGCGTATGCGCGCCAGATGCAACAAAACGGAGAAAAGTGGGACGTCGTTGTACTGGATCCACCGAAGTTCATTTTTACCCGTGACGCAGCTGGTAACTGGGAAGGTCGCCAAAAATACGAGGACTTGAATCTGCTCGCAATATCCCTCGTAAAAACGGGAGGCATCTTTGTTACTTGCTCCTGCTCCGGCCTACTTTCTTTGGAAGATTTTGAGGCTCACGTGATCAAGGCCGCACATCGCCAGCAACGCCGCTTGCAATTTTTTGACCGCACCGGCCCTGGCCCAGATCATCCCGTTTATTCCAACTGCCTCGAGAGTCGTTACCTTAAATTGCTCTGGGCGCGCGTCCTTTAAAACCCCCTCCTGTTCCCCATGGCCGAACTCAAGCACCTTTTCGCCCAAAATAAAACTTGGGCGGCTAAAATCACCGAGCGCGACCCGGAGTTTTTTCAGAAACTCTCCCGCCAACAAAATCCTGAGCACCTCTGGATTGGTTGCTCAGATAGCCGAGTACCCGCCAACGAAATCATAGGTTTGTTGCCTGGTGAAGTTTTCGTTCACCGCAACATCGCCAATGTCGTCGTTCACACCGATCTGAACTGCCTTTCCGTAATTCAATTTGCAGTCGATGTATTGAAGGTAAAACATATCATGGTAGTAGGCCACTACGGCTGTGGTGGTGTGAGGACTGTGCTGCGTTGCGAACGAGTGGGCTTGGCCGACAACTGGCTACGCCACGTACAGGACGTCCGCGAAAAACATCAGTGCCGCGTCGATGCGGTGCCTAGTGAAACGGGTCAACACGACCGACTCTGTGAGCTCAATGTCATCGAGCAAGTCGCCAACGTCTGCCAAACCACTATCCTGCAAGACGCTTGGGCCCGAGGTCAAAACGTCACAGTACACGGCTGGATCTACGGCCTGAAAGACGGACTTTTGCGCAACTTGAATACCAGTGTGGCCAAAGCTAACGATCTACTTGGAGCGCAAGCCGCCGCCCTGGCGGCCCTTTGAGGTTATTTCAGCAGTGTGTTCCCTCTGTTTAGGGGAGGCAGATCGTAGTTCAGCGGACAAAAAAAAAAGGCGCGTTAAATTCAACGCGCCTTTAAAATGAGCACTGAAACAGCTTAGGAGCGGCCGAGGTAAGAACCATCTTCGGTGCTGATCTTGATCAACTCGCCTTCCTTGATGAAAAGTGGAACTTGAACAACTAAGCCCGTCTCCAGCTTAGCGGGTTTCTGAACATTGCTGGCAGTGTCGCCCTTAATGCCTTCAGAGCTTTCAATGACCTTGAGAGTGACGGTAGAGGGCAACTCGATCGACAAGGCCTTATCATCGACGAACAAGACGTCAACTTTACCGCCAGTAGTGAGATAGTTTTTAGCTTCACCTAGAATGGTAGAGCTCAACTCGATTTGCTCGTAGGTGTCGGGATCGATGAAGGCAAAAGCGTCACGATCCGCGTAGCTGAACTCGAGTGTCTTTTTTTCCGTCGGCAGCACTTCGATGGTGTCGGTCGAAGCGAAGCGTTGGTCGAGAGCCTTACCATAGCGCAAATTGCGCATCTTGATCTGGACGAAGGCGCGCAGGTTACCCGGCGTGCGATGCTGCGTCTCCATGACGAGGTGGGGTTCACCGTTGAACTTGATGACTTGGCCTCGGCGGATGTCGTTGGCTGCGGGCATGGCTAGGGTCTTGGGATTGAAGGTTTCGAGTTGAGAAAGGGTAAGGGTGTAAGGCGCGGGCTTTCACACTGTCAAGGCCGGCCATCTCCACGCTTGCGCTCCACGACCGGCGTTGACGACATTGCGACGATCAAATCCATGAAGCAAAGAACCCTAGCGCGCGAAGTTTCTATTCAAGGCAGCGCCCTACATACCGGAGAGGCCGTCACCCTCACGCTCAAGCCTGCCCCAGCCGATCACGGCTATGTCTTCAAACGCGTCGATTTGAGTGGCGCGCCCGAGATTCGCCCCCGCACCGACTTGATCACCGATTTGGTCCGTGCGACCACGATTCAATCAGGCCACGCCAAGGTTCAGACCATCGAGCACGTCCTCAGTGCTCTTAGCGGCTGCGGCATCGACAACGTCATCGTTGAGATGAATGCCTCGGAGCCGCCGATCCTCGACGGATCTTCCAAACCCTTCGTCGATCTGATCATGAGCGGCGAGCCGATCGAGCAAGATAAAGACCGGGAGTATTTCACGCTCGATGCCCCCGTCTCCGTCACCAAGGGACAATCCTCGATGATCGCCCTGCCCTGCGATGAACTCCGCATCTCGTGTACCTCCGCCGACGACCGGGGTATTCACACCCAACACCTTTCGCTCACGATCGATCCGGATATCTATATGACGCAGATCGCCGCGGCGCGTACCTTCACGATCTACGAAGATATCGAAGAACTCCTCAAACTCGGTAAAATTAAAGGCGGTTCCCTCGACTGCGCCGTTGTGATTCGCGGCGATAAAATTATATCCAAGGAAGGCCTCCGCTTTAAGGACGAATTTGTCCGCCACAAAATCCTCGATATCATCGGAGACATCACGCTACTAGGACTACCCTTAAAGGCCCACATCATCGCCACCCGCCCAGGTCACGCCATCAACGCTGACCTCACCAAGGCGCTCGCCGAAAAACTCGCCGAACGCCAAAAAGGCCCGAAGAAAAAACCGCGTCCAGCGATGGTCATGCCCGATGAGACTGCGCTCGATATCCGGCGTATTCTGGACACTCTGCCTCATCGTTACCCGTTTGTCATGATTGACCGGGTCGTTGAATTCATTGGCGAAGACGCCCTCGTCGCCATCAAGAACGTGAGCATCAATGAGCCTTATTTTCAGGGCCATTTTCCCAACAACCCCGTCATGCCGGGTGTACTTCAGCTTGAAGCCATGGCCCAAGCCGCAGGCATCCTCATGCTCCGCCGGGGTTCCAGTGAGGGCAAAACCTCGCTCTTCATGAGCGCAGACAAAGTTAAATTCCGCAAGCCCGTCCGCCCAGGCGATCAACTCATCATAAACGCCAAACTCACCAAGACCCGTGGCACCAAACTCGCCACGGCCGAGGTGACCTGCACCGTTGATGGCCAAGTCGTATCTTCTGGCGAACTGATGTTCGCAATCGTCGATTCCAGCTCGGTCGATTGATTAACACATGCCCGCCACCATTCATCCCACCGCCATTATTGAACCAGGCGCCGAGCTCGGCGCTGATGTGCAGATTGGCGCGTACGCTTTCGTTGGCAGCGCTGTCCAAATCGGCGCAGGCACCCAGCTTCACCATCACGCTAGCGTGGAAGGACATACGAGGTTGGGAGCACAGTGCGAAATCTTTCCTTACGCATGTATTGGAGGGAAAACGCAGGACCTAAAATACAAAGGGGGTCGCCCGGGTCTGCGCATCGGCGAGCGCAATGTGTTTCGTGAATACGTCACCGTCCACGCCGCAACTTTCGATAATGAATTCACCGTCATCGGCTCCGACAACACGATCCTCGCTTACAGCCACATCGCCCACGACTGTATCATAGGTGACCATTGCGTGATGAGTAACGGAACCATGCTCGCTGGGCACGTTATCGTTGAAGATCACGTGATCATTGGGGGCTATGGTGGCGTCCATCAATTTTGTCGACTGGGCGCGTACGCGATGCTCTCGGCAACGGCCAAACTGGTCCAAGACCTGCCGCCCTTTTTCATCGCCGACGGCACCCCGGCAATCGTCCGCGCGTACAATAAAATCGGCCTTGAGCGCAACGGTCACAAGACCGAACAACTCGACCGGGTAAAACAAATTTTCCGCATCCTGTACCGCGACGGCCTAAATCGGACGCAAGCGCTTGAAAAACTCGCAGCTCACCCGAACGCCGGCAGCGCCGAATTTCAACGCGTGATCGCTTTCGCCTCTGAGAGTACCCGAGGCCTAACACCCGGAGCATAAGTCACACTAAAACGCACCCATTTCGGCCGTACGCGACTCTGCGGTTTTACTTCTTTTTATAAACCGTCGCTGGATCAAATAGTGGCCGTCCCACCAACTCGAGCTTGAGCGAAGTCGCGTGCTCAGCCGTAGCACCGGGCGCCAGCTTGCGATAGAAACAGGATTTGTAACCGTTATGGCAGGACGCGCCACCGACGTTGTCGACTTTCAGCAAAATCACGTCTTGGTCGCAATCCACTCGCAGCTCCTTAACAAGCTGGGCGTTGCCAGATTCCTCACCCTTCACCCAGAGTTTGTTGCGTGAACGGCTCCAATAACTCGCTTTGCCCGTGGCCAATGTGAGCGCAAGTGACTCTGCATTCATAAAGGCAAACATTAGCACCTCGTTCGTCAGGTGATCCGTGGTGATGCAGGGGATTAGGCCATCCGAGCCAAATTTTGGCTGCAAGGTCGTACCGAGCTCAATCTCAGCCGTGGATGTGCGGGCAGGAAATACAAACGTGCTCATGAGGGTAGGAAAATATTAGACGATGCCATCGAGTTTTCTCAGGTAATCGAAGCTGTAAAGTCCCGTGCGGTGTCCGTCGCTAAAATCGAAACGCAACGCGTAATTTCCGACCTGATCCCAACCGAGTATATTAACTCCGCTAAATTTCTTGGGTCCTGATCCGCCGTATTTGTTACCTAAAATATCGTGTTCACCCTGCGTCTCGGCACTGGGAGAAGCCGCGCGCAGACGCTCGCCCTTAAAATAGGATTCCTTCGTATCGCTCCAACGGATTGCGACTTCGTCCCCGACAAGCTGTATATCTACTGGCAAAATCATTACCCAAACAATCAACGCCCGAGCGGCCACATCAACCTCAAGTTTGCGCGTCAAACAGGTTAGTCGGCTGACTTAATCAGATCACGTAACCCAATTGGGGTGAAAAAAAGACGCCGACATCGTGAAGATGCGGGCGTCTGAAATTTGGGGTAAACGGCGCAGGCTGCGAGTTAGGCGACGCGCTCGACGATCAAGGGAGGCGGGGTTGGGCGCTTCGGAGCAAGCCGGTAGGCGTTCTTGAAATGCTCCAACGCCTGCTCGAGCTTCGACTCATCGTTGTAATGGATCATCATGAGCGGCTCACCCTGCTTAACTTGGGTGCCGACCTTCTTGATTTCCGACACACCAACGGAGTGGTCGATCTTGTCGTTAGGATTCTCTTTACCGGCACCAAGTAGATGGACGCCACGGGCGATCATGGCGGCGTTGATGGTGTGCACGTAGCCGCGCTTAGGCGCGGGGAGCTTGCGGATGTGTTTGGCCGCGGGGAATTTCTCTGGATGATCAATGAATGAAGTGTCTCCGCCTTGGGCCTTGATCAGGTCCTTGAATTTCTCGATTGCGGAGCCGTCGGTCAGGTGACGTTGGACGGTCTGCTTGGCAGAGAGCGTTGAGCCCGCCACGCCAGCAAGGCGAACGATTTCCATACCGAGCTTCAAGACGAGCTCCTTCATATCCTCGGGACCTTCACCCTTGAGCAGGGCGATGGCCTCTTTGATTTCGAGCGAGGTGCCGACGGTGTCGCCCAAGGGCTGATTCATGTCGGTGACCAGAGCGACGCAGCGGCGCTTCATGGAGCGGCCTACGCGGGTCATGGAACGAGCGAGTTGTTTGGCTTGCTCGAGATCTTTAATGAACGAGCCATTGCCCCACTTCACATCGATGACGAGGCCCTCGGAACCTTCGGCCAATTTTTTGGAGAGCACGCTGCCGGTGATAAGGGGCAGGCTAGGGATCGTACCGGTCTCTTTACGTAGTTCGTAAAGTTTAGCGTCAGCCGGAGCGAGATCGGGGGTCTGGGCAATGATGGCGCCGCCGATTTTCGCCAATTGTGAGGCGAATTGCTCATTAGAGAGCTGGCTCTTAAAGCCCGGGACCGAGGACAACTTCTCAAGAGTATTAATGACGTAATCGTGTTCGACGCCGCACATCATGGGTACCACGACGCCCGCCGCCATAGCGAGGGGAACGAGGACGAGTGAGGTTTTATCGCCGACACCGCCCGTGGAGTACTTGTCGATCTTGGGTTTGGCGATGTGCGAGAGGTCAATAACTTCGCCGGAGAGCATCATTTCTTCGGTCAAGTCGGCCGTCTCTTGAGCGGACATGCCGGAGAAGTAAATGGCCATAGCCAACGCGGCGAGCTGATGTTGCGGCATTTCCCCGTCAAGCGTGCTGTCGATAATGAATCGAATCTCTTCTTGGGTGAATTCGCCGCCGTCGCGTTTCTTTTCGATAAGAAACTCAAACGTGGGTTTGATGAAACGACGTGCTGGGATTTTGCGTTTGCTGCTCATGGAAGGATTTTAGCGTATAGGTAAGAACTGCCCGAGACCTTGAAAAGTTCGCGACTAAAGTGCTTCCAGCCAAAAAGTCGAGGCTGAACTACCTAGACCCGGCTCAACCCTTAATGATGCCCACGCAAGAGAGGGGTCGCACTCCACGCTTGCGCGCCTGCCCACCACCCTCCTCAAGTGAGGCGATGCACGTATCGTTTGACCTCGCCGCTGCGCTCGATGCAGCCCTCAGAACCGCCGCCGCCAGCGCCCAACTGGAGACCGATGGATTTAACCCTGAGCTGCGCACAGCTGACCCTAGGCATGGCGATTTTCAGGCCAACGGCGTGCTTGCCTACGCCAAAGCCCGCAAATTGAACCCCCGAGCCGTCGCAGAGCAACTCGTCGCTGCCCTCCCTGCCGCTACGCTTGAATTCTGTACGGCCAGTATTGCTGGCCCGGGCTTCATCAATTTTACCCTCACCCCGGCCGCCCTGCTCGCTTGGATTCAAGCCCAAGGCTCGGTCGTACAGATCAAAGCCGGAGCCGCTTCCCTGCACCTAGGGCATCGCTACGTCGTTGATTTTAGTTCACCTAACACCGCCAAACAACTTCATGTCGGCCATGTCCGCGGCATGGTCATCGGCGAAGCCATTTGCCGCCTACTTGCGTTTTGCGGCGCCGAAGTTATCCGCGATAATCACATCGGCGACTGGGGCACCCAGTTCGGCAAATTGATCTGGGGTTACAAACACCTCCTCGACGCCAACGCGCTCGGAAGCGACCCACTCGAAGAGCTCGAGCGGATATACAAAGCAGCAGACGCTGCCGCGAAAGCCGATCCTACCACCTTGGACGCCGTGCGCGGGGAACTCGTCAAACTTCAATCAGGCGACGCCGAAAATCTCGCTCTCTGGCACAAGATCATCGCCATCAGTGCCAGTGCCTTCACCGAAATTTATCGGCTGCTGGATATCCACTTTGATCACCAGCTTGGGGAAAGTTTTTACAACGACAAACTCCCTCAAGTTTATGCGGAGCTTACCGCCGGCCAACTCGCTGAAGAATCCCAAGGCGCGCTCGTCGTTTTCCACCCCGAGCATCCACGTTTTAAGACCCAGCCTTTTATTATCCGCAAGTCCGACGGCGCCGCCAACTACGCCTCCACTGACCTGGCGACGATGCTATACCGAACTGAGCATTTTAAGGCAGACGCTATCGTCATCCTGACCGACGCACGCCAATCTGATCACTTTGAACAGCTCTGGCTGACCACCCAAAAATGGTTCGCCCAGACGAAGCGTACACTGCCGCGTTTTAGTCATGTATCGTTCGGCTCCATTTTGGGTGAAGACGGCAAAGCCATTAAAACTCGCTCGGGTGATCCGATCAAACTGAAGGCGCTACTGGCGGAAGCCATCGAACGAGCTTATACCCTGGTCACCGCCAAAGCTCCCGAGTTGCCGGAGCTCGAGCGCCGCGAAATCAGTAGCGCCGTGGGCCTCGGCGCAATCCGCTACGCCGACCTCGCGCAAAACCGCAGCAGCGACTACGTGTTTTCTTGGGACAAAATCCTCTCCTTCGAAGGCAACACCGCACCTTACCTGCTTTATGCCGTAACGCGGGTGCGCTCCATCTTCCGCAAGGCCGGCCTCGACCCAGCGGACGCCTCCGCGACTCACGGTGCGACTCCACCCGAATCACCCGCTGAACTCGCCCTTGCCCGCAAACTGACGGCTTTCCCCACTGCGCTACAACTCACCACCGCGCAACTTCGTCCCCATTTTCTATGCACCTACCTCTATGAGTTGGCTGGTGAATTCAGTTCTTTTTACGCGGCTGAAAAAGTCATCGTGGAAGATTCTGCTGTGCGTGCCCGGCGCCTGCTGCTGTGCGCCCGCACCCTGCTTTTACTCGAAACCGGGCTTCATTTGCTCGGCCTACGCACTCTGGCGCGCATGTGAAATGGCCTTGGGATAGGAAGATGGCACGGGTTGCGCTTGAACTCGTTGTAAAACGGACTTGCCGCTGAGCCTCGCGAGAGCACGGTACAAACCATGGACACGCAGGAGTTCTACATTCGACAAGCGTCCGACAACGAAGCCCGCGGCCCATATAACCTCGAGCAACTGATCTCGCTATCAAAAAACGGTGGCGTTACTGGCGACACCCTTTTCTACGACGCGAGCAGCGAAAAATGGACCCCGATTGGCGAAAGTGCCGATCTAGAGAAAACGATTTTTTTCGAAAAAGACAAACGCTCTATCCAGGGTATACACACCGTGCCATTGGGCACGTACGCGATCATCGCGATGTTGGTGATAAGCGCTGCAGCCGAAATTGCACCCAGCATTACTGGATTTAAATCGTTTACAGCTATAAAATTGAAACAGCAACCGCTTATTTTTCTAGGTACCTTAGACCTACTCATAGCGCTCTTTAGCTACCTGAGTGCGGTAAAAACTTATCCCCTTATTCGCGTGCGGGCAGCGTGTGGAGTAGTTCTTTTCGGAAGTATTTTTTTTCTCCAAGCGCGCTATGGGCTGATGCTCGCAGCTATCGCTGGCTCAGTCGGTCTTTACCTGACCACGGTGTTGGTGGCACCCCTACAAATCCGAATGTCCTACGCGACCGGATTGATCGGCCTCGGGTGCGTGGCTTGGCATTATATTTACAGCTGATCTAAGCGCTTATCATCTGTCATGTCGCGCCTCAAAACCTCCGGGCAACGTCTTGCCCAACTATATCGATTGGAAATTTGGTCCCAAGCATACCTTCGCGACACCTCTTTTCGCGGCTGGTTCTACGCCTTGCTGAGAGTGATTTCGATCACCACCACGGTTTTTTTTGAAACGAAAATTCCGGCCCGCGCCGCAGCACTCAGCTTCAGCTCCTTGCTTGGCCTTGGGCCGTTGGTGGCGATTGCGGTCCTGATTGGTGGGTTCGTGCTCGGGCATAATGACGATCCTAATCTTGTCGCCAACAAACTCGGCGAGTTGATGGAAACCGTAGCACCTCAGCTGCGCCAACTCAATAGCCTCAACGCTCCCGATCAGTCTGCCGCCGCCAACGTCAGTCCTGAGGTCGTCAACCTCATCAACGGTATCATCAGCGGCGCTCGTTCTAGCGCGGCAGGAGTCGCCGGTGCTTTCTCCCTGATCCTCATCGTACTACTGCTTTTTAAATCAATCGAAGATGCATTCAACGATATTTGGGGAGTTCGCCTTGGTCGCTCGCTACTGATGCGTGTGGTCTTTTATTGGACAATTCTCACCCTCGGCGCAGTCCTTTTTTTCGCCACGATCGCGCTTTTAGGCGCCGGAGCCTTCGTCAACGTCTTCGTTGAAAAACTTCCCGGCGGTGCCGGCCTACTCGCCGTTCTTCGCTGGCTACTGCCGGTGATCTCGCTCACGATGTTAGTTGGGCTACTTTCCCTAGTTTACCGGATCATACCCAATACTCGTGTTTATTGGCGAGCCGCGCTAGTGGGAGCGCTGGTTGTCGCCGGCCTGTTGATGCTCAACAATGTAGTCGCCCTCCTCTACGTGCGCCGCGTCTACCTGGAGCGCAGCCTTTATGGATCACTCGGCATCCTCCCAGTGTTCATGCTCGGGCTCTACATCTTCTGGCTCTACATATTAATCGGGGGCGTGATCAGCTACGCGGTTCAAAACGTTCATTACCGCAACAGCCAAGCCGCCTGGGGCGGCCTCAGCGAGGCGATGCGTGAACGCCTCTCTCTAGTTGTATTGCTCAGTATCTGCCGCCGCTTCCAGTCCTGCCTGCCGCCCACCTCCGCTGCTCAACTCAGCGACCTACTTAAAGTTCCGACTCAGGTTCTCAACGAATGCCTCAACCGGCTGGTAAAAATGAACCTTATTACCACCCTACGCCCTGCCGCCGGCACCACCGCGACCGATTATCTTTATCAACCCGCGCGTCCCCTCAGTCGCATCAGCCTCTACGATTTCAAAAATCTCGACGACAATCTTGGCGACGACCCCGTGGGACAAGCGCTCGAACGGATCGACCCGATCCTGCAATACTACAACGCAGCCCTCGACCAAATCGGCCAGCAAGCCTTCTTCACCAAATCACTCCAGCAATTACTTGCCGAACACCCCTTCGAAGAGTCCGCACACCTTTAAAAAGCCTGACTTAAAGCCGCGTAGGCCGGCGGCCAGAATTCACCCTTGCCACACCCCCGGCCCGACCTAGCCTACTACCCTCTATACCCATGATTTCCTGGATCCAACGCACCTTCCAGCAGCACTTCAAAACCGTCTTCGCCGTGCTGCTTGGGCTAATCATCATCTCATTCGTTTTCACGATTGGAGCCGCTCCTGGCATCGGCCGCGCCGACCGCGCCACCCTTAAACGCGAGTTTTTCGGTTATAACTTAGGCTCCACCGTCGACCAACAACGTCTCATGGCCGATGCTGGTCTGAGCGCGAACCTCCAAGTCGGTTACGGCCTCGAAGCTGAACAGATCCAAAATTACGCCTTCCAACGCGCAGCGACGCTCCACCTTGCCGACGAGTTGCACCTGCCCAATGCCAGCTCAGCCGAGATCGCTGAACAGATCAAAACTCTCCGAGCCTTTGCCGGCCCAGACGGCCAATTTGACGCAGCCACGTACAAGACTTTTCGCGATAACTTGAAGGCCAATCCCCGCCTCACCGAAGCCGACATCGCTCGCGTCTTGGGTGACGACGTTCGCGCTGATAAAGTTCAAAAACTCCTTGGTGGGCCCGGCTACGTTCTGCCCTCCGACATCAAAAACCAACTCGCCCGAGCGGACACCACCTGGACCCTCGCTATCGCCACAGTCGACTACGCGACTTTTAACCCATCGATTCCCGCCACCGATGCCGAGCTGACCAAATTCTTCGAAGAAGCCTCGTTTCGCTACGAAATCCCGCCGCGCATGATGGCAACCTACGCCGAATTCCCCGCTTCCGAATACGTGGCGCAAGTTACCCTCAATGAAGCCGAAGTCCGCGCCTATTACGACGCCAACCCTGCCCGCTTCCCTAAACCCGCGGCCGACGTCAAGGCGACCGCTTCAGTTAAAGTGGACGCTGCCGCTGATTACGCGGCCGTACGTAGCCAAGTTGAAACCGCAGTTAAAACGGAACGCGCGCAACGCCTAGCAGCTAAAGCGGCCAGTGACTTTGTCTTCTCATTATACGAAGCTAAAGCTGTCGCCGGCTCCCCCGCCCTCGCCAATATTCTAGCTACGCGTAAATCTCCGCTCAAGACCCTCGCTCCTTTCACACGCGAAGCCGGTCCGGCAGAATTCGGCCCTGCCGCCACGGCCGTCGCTGAAGAAGCCTTTAAACTCGGTAAAGACCGGGCCTACACCGAAGCGGTACCCACTCCCAACGGAGCGGCCGTACTCTTCTGGCAAGACACCCAACCCGCTCGCAAACCCGCCTTCGCCGAGGTCAAAACCAAGGTTAGTACCGACTACCTTGAAAACGAAAAGCGCAAACGCTTCGTCGATCTCGGGCGCACCCTACGCAGCCTCATTGAAAACCGTCTTAAAGCTGGGGACACCTTCGAAAAGGCTACTGCAGCAGCCGCGACCGGAACTTCGGCTAAAATCGAGACCAAAGCCGTAGCCGCGTTCAGCCTGCGCAACCGTCCTCAAGATCTCGATTACACTGTGCTGGGCGCCCTTGAGCGCCTAGAAAAAGGTCAAGTATCCGATCTCGCGATCGCCGCAGACAAGGGTACCTATGTTTACGTGGTCGACAAGAAGGTCCCCGATTTCACGCCAACCAATCCCCTCTACACTGAGACCCGCACCCAGCTCGGATCCTACACCGCGCGCCTCGGATCGAGCGCTTACCTAGCCGAAATCGTCGAGACCGAGCTCAAACGCTCAGAGCCTAAAGTGAAGTAATCAATGTTTCGCTGGCCCCACCTCCCCCCTATACTTCGGTAAGTTCGGCTGAGTTTGAAGTAAGATTTACCCGTGCAAAATTTCACCTCACCCGCCGGGTCAGCGCCTTTTGACTGGTGCCCCGCAGCTAGATTTATTTGATGTAATTAGATGCCCCTTTGCGCTTATAAGCCAATCCAATCCCCCTGCCGCCTTTGTGGCAGTGGCTTTGAACACCGCCAAAGCGCACGTGAACCCGACCTGACGAAGTGCCCGACCTGTCAACAACCCGTCCAACGCGACGTGGCGCATAGCATCAATTTCCCGCAACTTTCCGCGCCCATTTCCGTCTCACGGGCTAGACAAGCCGGATTCACTCTTCTCAAACGTACCAGCGATGGTAGCTACGAAAAACAGTAACTTCTGGTCGACGCTCGTGTTCTCTTCTTCTAATATTCCTTTACTTCAAGTCATGTCACGCCACCTCGCCCGCGCTACTGCCCTCCTGTTAATCTTAACTAGCCTCGCGCGCCTTCGCGCCCAAGAAACCGCACCCGCACCCGCACCCGCGGCCGCCGGCACGAACCTCACGCTCGAAGATTGCATCTCGCGCGCAATGCAAAAAAACTTCGATTTACAGGTGCAAAACCTCTCGAGCGAGATCGCAAAAGAGTCCCTCAACGCAGCCAACGCCGATTTCGACCCCAGCTTCACTGCGACGAGTCGGCGCAACCTTAACCAATCCGCCGCGACCACCAGTCGGCTCGACGGCACCTCGACCAGAGGCCCCCGCAGCGATAACACCACGTATTCCGTAGGAGTAAGCGAGAAAGTTGTCACGGGCGGCACGGTCAGTGTGACCGGCAACACCACCCGCGCGGCCACCAACTCGCTTAACTCTACGCTCAACCCCGCTTTCGGTAGCAGCACCACCGTTACCCTCAGCCAACCGCTACTTAAAGGCTCCGGCCCGGCCGTCGCTCGAGCCAATATCGAACGCAATAAGCTCGGAGTCGGCATCGCCCTTCTGAACTACAAAAGCAAGGTACTCACGGTTATTCGCGACACGGAAAACGCCTACTACAATCTTGCCTATGCCCGCGAAAATCTCGTCGTAAAAAAACGCAGCCTTGAACTAGCAGACAAACTTTTTGAAGAGAACAAAGTACGCAAATCAACCGGTGTGGCCACAGATCTAGATGTCCTCACCGCCGAAGTCGGAGTCGCCAACGCACGTCGGGCCGCCCTCCAAGCCGAGCAATCTGTTAGCGATCGCGAAGATGCGCTCTTCACCCTGATCGGCCAATTTGATTTCAACTCCCGCCCCGGCGAGGTGAAATTCGGCGACTATACCGAAGGGGCCCCCTCATTCGATCGGGTTTATAAAAACGCCCGCGAAAGCTCGCCGGACTTTCTCGCCACCCAGTCCCAGATCAAACAACTCGAAATCGATGCCCGCAGCGCCAAGCAAGCCGCCCTACCCGGCTTGAACCTCGACACGGGGGTCGGCTACACCGCCACCGAGCGCTCTTTCGGCGACGCGATCAGCAACCTGCCGGAAGGCAATGGCTACAACTGGAACGTCGGTCTCTCCCTCACCGTACCTTGGGGGCTCCACGCCGATAAGGCTCGCTACCGCAGCGCTAAATCCAGCCTGCTCCAACAACAGACCCGCCTCAAGCAGCTCGATCAGACCCTGCTAGTCAACGTTCGCACCTCAGTTCGCGCCGTGGAGACCAATATCGCTGCAGTCGAAATCGCCGGTAAGGCCACCGAGCTCAGCAACAAACAATACGAACTCCAAAAAGCCCGCTTCGACGCGGGCTTGTCCACCAGTCGGCTCGTGCTCCAAGCTCAGGACGATCTAGAAGCCGCCCGCGTCAACGAGCTTCAAGCCAAGGTCAACCTACGAATAGCTTTAGCTGAACTCCACCGCATCGACGGCAGCTCGTTAGAACGTTACAAAATCGGCCTTCCCGAGTAAACGAATCAATCCCGAGTCTATCACTTCAGGCGGGCCCGAGGCCCGCCTTTTTTGTTTCAACTTTTAATCGCGCCTGGCTCTGCACAACTGCCATAATAATTTCATCATGCCGCGCCCGGCCCTCATTATCCGTATCGCACTCTGGCTCTGGTTTGCCGCCGCCGTCGTCGGAGGCTATTATCTCATTCTACAACGTCTCGCACCGATCGCGCTGCCTGTCCTTATTCTCGGGCTGTCCGCGCTCGCGCTTTACATCTATTTTCGCTTACCTGGGCTTCGCGATTGGATGGATAAACTCGACCCACTGGCGCTCGTTCAACTTCATCTCGCCCGTTTTTTCGGGGCCTATTTTATATTTTTATTTTACCGAGGAGACCTGCCCTACGCCTTTGCCGTGCCCGCGGGTGTAGGGGAGCTCATCGTGGCCTTGTTAGCCGTCGGCTTGCTTACGATTCCACTAGATCCTGCGCGCCAACGCCAATACCTCACACGCTGGAATTTGATCGGGCTCATCGAGATAATTATGGTCAGCGTATCCGCGGCCCGTATCTACACGGCCCATCCGCCGCAGCTGCGAGCGCTCACTCACTTACCCTTGAGTTTGCTCCCGCTCTTTCTTTTTCCTCTGCTGATCGCGACCCATGTCATGATTTTCGCTCGGTTGCTGCGGCGCTAATTTGCAGGATTAAACAATTCCAGCTCCCTGGGCTCAGCGGCGCTGAGGCGCACGACCCGATGATCGGGCAACTGCGTGCGAAACCATGTGCGCTGCTTGCGCACGAGCGCGCGCGTGTTCTGCGCAATCTCAGCCGCCAAAGCCGAAGCGGGTAGTTTACCGTCAAGCATCGCCAAAACCTCCCGATAACCAATCGCTCCCGCCGCACTGGGATTACGCTCAAATCCATCCGCTCGCAGTCGACGCACTTCTTCGACCAAACCCGCTCGCATCATTATCTCCACGCGAGCTTCGATCCGGAGGTTTACTTCCTCGGGCGCGCGTTCCAGCCGTACTAAAGTAACTGGCCACTGCGCAAACGCACCGGGTCGCGCCAAAAATTCCGACTTCAACACCGCCAAGGTCTTACCGGTGATTCGACACCGCTCGAGCGCCCGCGTCACCCGGCGTGGATTATCCACATCGAGCGCGCCCAATCCTTCCGGATTCAACGCCCGCAACTCATCTAACAAAGCGTCGATCCCCGCCTGCTCGAGTTGCTCCGCCACCGCCGCGCGCACCTCCGCTGGCACCGCGACGTCATCCGCGACGGGCCCGAAAAAACTTTTTAGATAAAAGCCGCTCCCACCGGTCACCAAGACTTTACGCCCGCGAGCGGTGATCGTCTCAACCGCAGCCCGCGCTAAAGTGATATACCGCGTGATATCCATCGGCTCGGATGCGGCTACCACATCAATCAAGTGATGCGGCACCCGCCCTAACTCCTCCGCGGTGGGTTTTGCCGTGCCGATATCCATGTGCCGATAAAACAACAAAGAATCACACGAAATGATTTCCGCGTCATTCGCCTCCGCCCAACGCAAAGCCCATTCCGTTTTTCCAACCGCTGTGCAACCGGTCAAAATATAGATCGTCGCTTTCATGCTGCTGAGAGTTGACGCGCTAGCCAACGGGGCGAAGCCAACCCGAGCTCCGCTTGACGGCCACCTCGTGAACGCTGCACCGTCACACGCAACGCCGCGTCCCTGCGACCAAATCAACCGCCTTGGCCGCGAGCGCCGGCGCTATTTTTTCCCGAGACGAGAGATTTTCTTTGATGATATTCACCAACGCACTGCCGACGACGACTCCGTCCGCCTGCGCGGCCACTTCGGCCACTTGCGCGCGGGTACCGATCCCGAAACCCACCGCGATTGGCAGCTGTGTGTGCGCCCGAATCCGCGCCACTGCTTCCGGGATGCCGACCGCGACCTGATCCCGCACGCCCGTCACGCCCTCGCGGGAAACGTAATAAATAAAACCCGTCGCCGCGGCCGCGATTTTTGCGATGCGCGCTTCCGGCGTGGTCGGTGCGACGATGCACACCGAGTCGATCCCATGCGCGCGAACCGCAGCGGAAAATTCCGCGCCTTCCTCGGGCGGCAAATCCAACACCAACATCCCATCGACGCCCGCCGCCTTGGCAGCCTTCACGTAAGCTTCAATCCCGTTCGAAAATACAAGATTGTAATACGTATAAAACACCACGGGCACCTCGCTGAATTCCCGGATTTTCCGCACAAACTCAAACACGCGCGCCGCGGTCATTCCGCCCTCGAGGGCACGCTGCGCCGCCAGTTGATTCGTCAATCCATCGGCTAATGGATCAGAAAAAGGGACGCCCAACTCCAGCACATCGACGCCATTTTCTAACAAGGCACGACAAGCGGCCAAGGATGTGTTAAAGTCCGGATCCCCTGCGCAGAGATATGCGACAAAGGCCGAGCGATTTTGCTCACGGGCACGGGAAAAAGCTTGGGCGAGACGAGACATGTGACCCCCATCGCCGCAAAATCCAGCCAACGGAGCAAAGCGAAAGTTTACGAACAGCAATATTAGGAGCGCCCGGTCACTTTAACTCCACCTCGACCAAGACCGGCCGGTGATCCGAAAGCAACGACTTCACCACTTCGCAGCGAATCGGACGACAACCCGCTGGCAAAAAAACAAAATCCAACGCGCGGCGCGGCAGCATAGAGGGAAACGTGGGCGTCAAAACGGGCCGCAACACATAATCCCCGTAATCCGCTAAATGACTTTGCAACGAAGCCGTCGCGTCGTCCCGCGTGGCCGGGGTATTGAAATCGCCACAAATTATCGGTTGCACCGCCCAGTCATGGCGGCGCAAGCGATGTTGATCACGTAACCAGGCGAGCAACCGATCGATCTGCCGCAGACGTTGACCACGAGAGCCATAATGTAAGTGGAGATTCACTATCGGCACCCGTCGCCCATGGAATTCAATTTCACCAAAAAGAAACCCCTTCTCCCCGAGCGAACCACGACCAAAAACCACCGTCTGTTCATGCGAGATCACATGCTGGGAAAGCAGCGCATTGCCATAACTCAGGTTCAAAAAACCCGTCCGGCGATTATTGATCCCAAAACGCGCATGAGCAAAGCCCCCGTGCACCCGGAGATAATCAAGATGATCAAAATTACCCGCCCAGCGCGAGCACTCGTCTACTTCCTGAAACGCGACGATATCAGGCTCCAGCCGTCGCAACAGCGCTGAAATTTTACGCAAATTGAGGCGCAACTTGCGTGCCGAGGTCAGGCCTTGAATGGGATTGAGGCCCCGCCCGTGTGCGATGTTAAACGTGAGAAGGCGCAGTCGCGGCATAAGGTCTGATCAAAGAGTACGCCACCGCACGGACCAGAGCAAGTGGGCTAGCGCCCAGATTGCATAAATAGCGTTAGAAATAATCAGCGCATAATACCCCGAAAGGTCGCTTCGCAGTGACTTACCTCGTTACGCTGAAGTGTATAAAACTAGGAGAAAAATGCGCAGGACGCAAAATATGCGTCACGTGTGACAATATCCGGAGAGAGAGAAATCTATGGATCAGGGATAGTGGGTGAGAGCCTCTGTAAACCCTAAAAATCGATAATCAAAAAAAGTATTATGATAAAAAAACTGCGAATAATAACGCTGATTCTAGCCTCTACCAGCTCTTTTAGCTTCGCCGCGGATGCCGCCAGCAACTGGAAAGATCTATGCGCTAAATGCCATGGAGATGACGGCAAAGGAGAAACCAAAATGGGACGCAAGTTAGGTATCGCGGATCTTAGTGATCCCAAAACACAGGCTAAATTTAGCGACGACCAGGCATTTAAGGCCATGAAATCAGGCCTGACCGATGCAAGCGGTAAAACATCGATGAAGGCTATCGAAAATACTTCGGATGATGAAATGAAAGCACTGATTCCATTCGTTCGTGCTTTGATTAAATAGACAGACTAATTTTAGATCAATTATAGGGCAGCCAAATTATGGCAAAACTAGATCCATCTGCTCAAAAAAGATCAGGTCATACGGCTAATTATTGGCTAGGTGGTATAACAGTAAGTTTTTTTAGTCTGACTATTTTTTTTGCAATTAATTCCAAGCCGTACGTAGCAGCTCAACTAGAAATTCCATTAGTGGATAAAAAATTTCTTGATACTAGTCCATGGCGTCAAACATACGCTGATTTAGTAAAGGCTAAAGAGGATTTATCAGATTACGATTGTTATGCTTGTCACGATAAATCCAAGCCCCCGCTTATTCGTTATGATACTAATCAGAAAATAATAATACCCAAAGAACATGCAAATATCGAAATGAGCCACGGTGCTCATGAGAGAAATAATGTATGCTATAACTGCCATAACGAACAAAATTTAAACACATTGCAGGTACGCGATGGCAAAGTCGTGAAATTTGATAATATCCCTCAACTTTGTGGCAGTTGCCACGGTCCAACACTGAGAGATTGGGAAGCGGGTGCGCATGGCCGCACAAGCGGCTATTGGGATCGTAAACTCGGAGATATCAACCGCCTCAGTTGCGCGAATTGCCACAATCCACACGCCCCAGACATCCCAACCCGTGAGGCAGCACCCGGTCCTCGTTATTTGCATGAGGCACCGAGCCACGAACCCAGTAAATCGCACCATTGAAATGAATTTTTCACCTCCTCAATTTGATAAAACCTCTGATGCGGCGATGAGTCGCCGCAGTTTCCTTCGCGGTTGCGCCGCTTTTGGCGGGGTTTCTGCCCTTGCGGCAAGTTTGGCGCCTTTAAGGGAACTTGGAGATTACACTAACACCGAGCAGTTCCTTCAAAAATATTATAAAGAGCTAACGCCTAGCGATATGACAAAGGTCATTACACGCATCGAGGGCGAAGTAGAACGGCAGTATGGTATCCGCCCCCACGTACGTGACCTAAAGCCGATGGACGGAGTTGAATTTGTGTATGCCCTAAATCTAACGCGCTGTATTGGGTGCAGAAAATGCGTCCACGCATGCGTAAAAGAAAACAATCAATCTAGGAGCCCTGAAATCCAATACATCCGTGTTCTGAAAATGCCGCATGGGTCGATGGATGTAGAAAAAGGCAATCACAACTACGACTCCAAACAGGTACCTGAAAAAGGATTTTTCTACATGCCCATCCAGTGTCAGCAGTGTAAAAATCCACCTTGCGTTAAAGTTTGTCCTGTAAACGCCACCTGGCAAGAAAAGGACGGAATCACTGTAATCGATTATGATTGGTGCATCGGCTGTCGGTACTGCGAAGCAGCCTGCCCTTATTGGGCGCGGCGTTTCAATTTCACTAAACCGCAGATCCCCAAAGATAAGATAAACCCTGATATGTCCTATCTAGGTAATCGTCCACGCAAACAAGGCGTTATGGAGAAATGTCATTTCTGCATTCAGCGGACCCGCGTTGGAAAATATCCCGCTTGCTTAGAGGCATGCCCTGTCGGCGCGCGAAAATTCGGAAATATATTAGATCCAAATAGTGAAGTTTCTTATATTTTACGCGAGAAACGTGTATTTATTCAACTAAAAGAGGAAATGGGAACATCACCAAGATTTTTTTACTATTTTGACAAATGATTTATTTTATACGAAACTACGTTACATTTTTACTGCGGTGCGCCCGCATTGCGTTTATCGGCGATTGGCGCTATTACGCATGGATGGGGGCACTTACGATTATATGCCTCTTAGGACTAAACGCTTACGCTAAACAACTCGTGCATGGTCTGATCACGACAGGGATGAGTGATGAAGTTTCATGGGGAGTTTATATTGCCAATTTTACATTTCTAGTCGGCGTTGCCGCCGCCGCGGTTATGATGGTTATACCAGTATATATTTACGGCAATGAGGAGCTACATGATCTAGTAATATTCGGAGAATTGCTTGCGGTCGCTGCAATAATCATGTGCTTAGCTTTTGTCACCGTTGATCTTGGCCGACCCGATCGCTTTTGGCACCTGATTCCTGGTATCGGGCAAATGAATTTCCCCCAGTCTATGTTAAGTTGGGATGTATTAGTTTTAAACGGCTATCTACTGCTTAACATACACATATGCGGCTACTTACTTTACTGCCGTTATCAAAATAAAAAAACCACGAAATGGTTCTACATTCCCTTTGTATTTCTGGCTATAGCTTGGGCAGTTTCCATTCATACAGTCACGGCGTTTCTGTACGTAGGCTTGGGTGGCAGACCATTTTGGAATGCATCAATTGTTGGCCCTAGGTTTTTAGCATCAGCATTTACAGCGGGTCCAGCTATAATCATAATAGCACTTCAAGTAATTCGGAATTTCACAACTTATAGGATTAAAGACAAGGCATTGCTTACGTTACGCAGCATTGTGCAGGTTTCTATGATTATTAATGTGTTTTTACTCGCTTGCGAAGTTTTTAAAGAATTTTACTCTGGAACTGCTCATAGCGCCTCCGCTAAGTATCTTTTTTTTGGTCTTCACGGACACTACGCTCTAGTCCCATGGATATGGACAGCAATTACATTTAATTTAATTGCTATGGTAATTTTATCACTACCTCTCAGTCGCGGCTTACGATGGCTCGACGTAGCGTGTGTTCTTAGCATCATTGGCATATGGATTGAAAAAGGCATGGGACTTGTTATACCTGGATTTATTCCTACCCCACTAGGAGCAGTAGTTGATTACAGGCCATCATTTAATGAGACTTTAGTGTGTCTTGGCATTTGGGCCTTCGGATTTCTATGTTACACAGTTTTTTTACGTATGTCCGTGCCAATTTTACAAGGTAGATTATCCAAGAATAATGAGGGCCAAATCGACTCCGAAATGTATAAATTAGATAAAGCCTCAATTATAAACTCTAACTTTCCTTAAAATGGCTAAACAACTAACCGTAGACGACGCCAAGCAATCACTGCTAGGACACGTTGAATCCAAAGGCCATGAAATTCATCTAAAATACGGACCTCTTCTCGGATGGAGCCAGCTCCAACGTTTACTGGGTGACCGCATCTACGTACGCTATCCATGCGAAATCATTTTTGACGCCTCAGATCTTCAGCCGGGTGAATTTGCCCATCCGAACGCGAAAGGAGCTAATCCAAACGACGGATTCATTATGGCCGTACACCCCCTCTTCGAGCAACAACTTGATTTGGTGCCAGCTTTAGTGCTCTACCAGATGGTCTCCATAAACTACGGAGAATTCGCGTCCTCAGAGGAAGCCGAAACTTTTGGCGCAGCGGCACTTGGAATTACTCGCGACGAATATTACGCGATGTTATGCGAGTTATCCGATGACCTAGGTGGCGAAGCAGCACCCTTAGATCTGCAAAATGAGTCTAAATGTACTGGCGGCGGCGGTTGCGGTTGTCACAATTAATTTAGATAACTAAGTAATAAAACTACTGACGGCATCTATGCAAAGTACATAATTTAATAAACTACCAGCTGCCTATTACTATATAGCTAATATGTGATTATAATTATATAATTTAAACGTGAAAATCCACACTTTAAAATCGCACAAAATAATTGCGTTAATTTTAAATTCCTGAGCTGAATGCACCGGAATCGCTCAAACGCTTTAAAAGTAGTATTAAATTTAAAATCAAGTGCGGCCTAGCTTCTACACTAACAGATTTTTTCATAGGGCATGCTCTAATGAAACATAAGCGATCGGTCCACGGAAGTTCATAAATCCACCCATTACATCATTCTTGCTATCGAAATAGCCAAGCTTTCCATTGGCGATCCATGTTTTCGACATTTTGTGCTTCAGCCCGATCGTCACCGACGACACCTCTACTGAAACACCATAAGGCATAGCCATAGAAGCCAATACTGCATCGCCGTTTTTGGCGCTATAGTGATTAGCCTGAATTTCCATATCGGTAGATTTATTCATTACAAATCCCGATAAAGCACCTAAAGTAACATAATCGTTATTGGAATTCTGAATCACACGATTAGTATCAAAATCGGAGAGTGTTGAGGTCGCCGCGGTCACGCCTGCCCGCGGGTAGATCGTGTTGATCGTGTGATAAACCAGATTGGCATTTAACTGAAAAAAAAAGGCTTTGTTTGGATTCCAATCAAAGCTTTCAGAAATCATGTGATTTTTTGAATTAAGTGAATCGTAGGCTGGAAAATTTGGCAAATACCCTGTGACCTTCATCTTTCCGTCCTGATTGATGTAGCGCGTGGTAAAACCAAATTCCGAAGTAAGCCGGACAAGCGCCGTGAATTTATATCCAGCATAATTGGAATCGAGCAGGTAATAATCGCCTATCCGAGTAGCATAACCTGAAGAACTATTTTTATGGTTTTTTTCAAAAAATTCAGCCCGTAAAATTAAGAAAGTGGACTGCCGCCAGTTCGCACCTAATGTATAATTACCATGATCTTCCGCTACGTGATTACTAGCCAGAGTCCCTGAAGCAGCAGAAATATAATTATAGGACGACGTATTGTTTTCATCTCCACTCAGTTCGCGTTTACTTCCGCTAAAATAGAGAGCCAAATCTTTGATGCCAGTGTAGCGCAATTCGACCAAAGGAGTTTGTGCGTTTTGATGAATTTTTGACCAACCCAAGCGCGGCGTTCTTGCCAACGCTACGGCTGGGTTTCCGGTTGCAGCGATAACGATATATTCGCTAGAACCACGTATAAACTCAGATTGACCCCGAAGAGCTATTTTCATGAAGAGGGTCTTTGTCGCCTTGTAATCAAGTGCGAGACTACCGGTATAATTTTTAAGTCTAGTGCCTCCATAAAGCCCTTGATAGTTATCTGTAATGACACTCACAGCGCCGGTCGATGTCGGTGTTATTGTCGTCAGTGGACGCCCACCGCTAATTTCAGTATGAATAAGCTCATACGCTCCATTTAGTCGTAAAGTGAGTTTTGGGCTTAGAACCGTATCCGAGCTCACGGTTAATCCACTGGTCTTGGTCTTGTAAGCATCGTTTTCGGCGATGGCTTGTTGATTGTTCCAGTTAATTGGAGCGACGGCGGCTTTAGCGGCAGGTTGCGAGGCCGTAGCCAAGCCAGCAATGGACCAAGGAATCACTTCGCCCGGAAAGCGGGTCACGTAACGGGTGTCATTGTTGTCTGTGGTGTCTCCGTGTAACGATAGTTTAACCGTGGTTTGATCAATGATGTGTTTTACCGAGGCCTCAATATTCTGGTGACGTTCTCCCATATTGATATAGCTAGGAGTAAATTTACGAGTTGGACTCACGGGATTGGGCGCGAGATTGAAAGGGAGTCCCGTCAAGTCGGAGTCTCCCCAAATCGTGGAGTCTTTTTTGCCTGAACGGAGCTCATTGGTATAACGCACTTCGAACTCGGGTCGCTCCTTGAGGGCTACCTTAGCCTCAATCCAAAATTTACTACGATCAATATGCAGGTCTTGATTTGCGAGCGGCATCCATTGACGGTTTAGCGGGAAAAATCCCCCTACTCCGTCATAGAACGTGCGAAAGCGCTTATAACCAAAGTCTATTGAGCCGACGTCCGTCTTGGTTAAATTTACACGGCCAAGATAGTCTTCAGCGCCCAACAAGGCGCGACCGTCGATCGTGGCAGTCGTGGTTTTAGAAATATCCTTCAGAATATGAAGATCCTCAATACCCGCACCACCACCGGCTGGCTGACGGGTTTTGTTTTGAAAGGTGGAGGCAGAGCCGCTTACCGCGGCGGCTTGTCCCGTGATTTTGACATAACTCTCAAAATTCGGAAAAGCGTCGCTTTGGGCAGACTCTGCGCCCTGGGAGAGGAGACTGGCGAAGACGATAATCGGGCCCGTCGCTAGGCGAATTGTATGTGCATGGGTTGAACGAGATGCATTCATGACGTGCGAGGGTCGTGGGTTAGTTGCGGAAGTGGTAGCTGGCGTTGGAACCATGGGGTTGCTCGTGGCAACCCGCGCTCCAACAAGTGCCTTGCATCAGACGGCTGTTGTGATTCTCCGAAGTGTGGCGAATGGCATTGGCATTGATTTGACCTGATGAACCAGCATCGGGGGCCTCCAAGTGGCAGCGGAGACAAAGGTTGGCGTCACGGGCGACCAACATTTTGGGGTTAATAGATCCGTGCGGATTATGGCAGGAGACGCAGCCTTCTTTCATCGCGGCGTGCTCATAGACGAAAGGACCCTTTTGTTGGGTGTGACACTTGGTACATGTCGCGTTCATGCCTTCCAGATCGACGCCGGTGCCAGCAATGGCGTTGCCGGAGTGAGGCTCGTGACAATCACCACAGCTCATTTTGCCATTCATCACTTGGTGGCTATTGGGCAGAGAGAATTGCGCCCGTTTATCAAGGTGACACTGGAAACAGGTCTCCGGTGATTTCTGCGGATTAATGATGGTACCGCGACCGCCACCTGATGAGGCATGCAAACTACCTGGCCCGTGACAGGCCTCGCAACCGGTGTCGCCTAGCTTAGGATCTGCTAGAACAATGCGCGCATGGCTCGCAGTCTCAAAATGCGCGGTCTTATTCTCATGACACTGTGCACATTCTTTCGAACCAATAAATTTCGCTCCAGCCACCTGAGGTGGCGCCAATAGCGTACGATTGGCCAAGACGCAGCCGATAAGTACCATACCCCACACCGCGGTACCACCAAAAATGAAAGCGGATTTAGTCCAACAGGGTCGATTGATCATAACGGGACGGTTTTGAAGGTTAGGGTGTACGCAGGGAGGAGGCTCCTAAGTCGTCGCCCTATTTACCTTCATTAGCGTCTTATTGACTACGCACGCGTTGGCCATGCGTGCGCAGGAATTGCTAATCTCAAAATCATCGCCCAAACCATGCACAAAAAAACGTCGACTTAATCCATAGTCGCGTAGCAAGCGGAACGAAATTTCACTAAAGCGATTCCCCTAATTTTGGATTCGTAAAAGATACAAAAGATTAACTGAAAAATCCAAAAATTCGATTAATTCTTGCTGCACAATATAGGAACTAAAAGTTCCGATCAAAAAATGGGGCGGCCAACGGGATTCGAACCCGCGACCCCAAGAATCACAATCTTGTGCTCTAACCAACTGAGCTATGGCCGCCGT
>JBAWZQ010000023.1:0-31166 GCA_037142955.1 Opitutaceae bacterium
TCGGCGTCGAGGACGGAGAGGAAGCCGCGGCTGTTGCGATCTTGGGGCCAGTTATCGGCGAGGTGGGCGACGAAGTAGTGGTCACGGTGACGGCGGATTTGGCGGGGGTTGCCGCCGGGCATAGGCGTGCGCGCGCGTGGTCGACCGTCGAGATCCAGGCGGAGGAGATATTGTTGGTCGCTCATGGCAATCAAGAGCGAGGGCGCCGCATCGGGCGCGCGGGTGTCGATCATGCCGGCGTGCGGGCCCCAGTGAACGATGCCGCCCTCGGCGCCGCCGAAAATGCGGCGAAATTTTCCGTCGGCACCGTAGTGGAGGATATAATCGCGGCCGTACCCATCGAGGACGTAGAATTCGCCGTTGGGTAAATGGAGCGTCCAAGAGGGGCGGTATTGGTCTTCCTTGTCGTATTTGCCGGTGTGGGCCGGCCAGCGCCATTCCTCGAGAAGTTGCCCATCGAGAGTGGTTTTAGCGACACGGTGCGAGATGAGATCGGTGATAAAAAGAACTTCGCGGTCGCCCTCGCTGACGATTGAAAGACCGTGTGCGCCCGGGAATGTGGTGCCCCATTTATGCACGAGGCGGCCAGCGCGGTCGTAGATGATGACGTTGTTGGCGGTGTGATTGGTGAGAAGAATGAGGTGGCCGGTGCGGTCGCGGGCGAGGCCGTGGCAGTCGTTGACGGGTGTGGTGGCATCGAGGACGCCCCAGCCGGGAACGACGCGGTAACGGAACTCTCCTTGGCCCAAGACCGGCGCGGACGAGACGATAGCTGGTGCTTGGGCACGGGCGGATAGCAAAGCCCCGGCGCTCAGTGCACCGGCGGTTTTCAGAAAATGACGGCGAGTCAACATGGCCGAAGTGCGAGGGAGGCGAGGCAGGAGGATCGGGTCGGAGTCGGTGACCTATGCCAGGAGTTTTTGAATGACGTTGCCGCGGACGTCAGTGAGACGGAAGTCGCGGCCTTGAAAACGAAAGGTGAGTTTTTTGTGATCGAGACCCAGCAAGTGGAGAATCGTTGCGTGCAGATCGTGGACGTGGGCGCGATCGCTGACGGAATTGAAACCGAGTTCGTCGGTCTCTCCGATGATGGTCCCAGCCTTGGTCCCGCCGCCGGCGAACCACATCGTGAAGGCGTCAATGTGGTGGTTGCGGCCAGTGGTGTCGCGGTTCTCGCCCATCGGCGTACGGCCAAATTCGCCGCCCCAGACTACGAGCGTGTCTTTCAGCAGACCACGTTGTTTGAGATCGCTGACAAGCGCGGCTTGGGCCTGGTCGACTTCGCGGCAACGTGCGACGAAATCAACTTCGAGGTTTTCGCCGGGGCCACCGTGGCTGTCCCAGTTAGTGTGATATAGCTGGATGAAACGGGAGCCGCGCTCGACGAGGCGTCGGGCGAGTAAACAATTGCGGGCGAATGACGGTTTGTCTTTTTCGATGCCGTAAAGTTTAAGCGTGGCTTCACTTTCGCCGCTAAGATCCACAAGTTCAGGCGCACTCGATTGCATACGACTAGCCATCTCGTAGGCGGCGATGCGCGTGTGAATCTCGGCATCGCCGGTGGCGACGGCGTGTTGGAGATTGAGGTCGCGGATGGCGTCGATCGCCTGGCGCTGGCGCGTGGCGGTGATGCCTTTGGGGTTTGCGAGATTGAGGATCGGGTCGCCGTTTCCGCGGAAAGGTACTCCTTGGTAGGTGGTTGGCAGAAAACCCGTACCCCAGTTAACGGCGCCACCCCGGGGGCCGCGCGGGCCGGATTGGAGAACGACGAAGCCCGGGAGATTTTGCGATTCGCTACCGAGACCGTACGTGATCCAGGAGCCCATGCTCGGACGGCCGAATTGGCCAGAGCCGGTGTTCATGTATAATTTTGCGGGCGCGTGGTTGAACAGATCAGCGGCGCACGATTTGACGAGCGTAATGTCGTCGACGATGCCGGCCGTGTGCGGGAAAAGATCGGAGACCCATGCCCCGCTTTGGCCGTGTTGGGCGAAGGCGCGGCGCGTGCCGAGTAGCTTCGTGCCGTGCGAACTATCCATAAACGCGAAGCGCTTTCCGGCAATGAGAGACTCGGGAACTGGTTGGCCGTTGAGCGAGATCAGGCGGGGCTTGTAATCGAACAACTCGAGTTGGCTAGGGCCGCCCGCCATGAAAAGATAAATGACATTTTTGGCCCGCGGAGCGAAGTGCGGGGGCTTCGGGGCCATCGGCTCAGCCAATGGACCGATAGAGGGTGCAGGCGACGCGCGCAGGCGGTTCTGGTCCAACATCGAGGCGAGCGCGATGCCGCCAAGGCCCATGGCACAACGACTGAAAAAATGTCGGCGCGATGCGGGGTCGAAAGATTGCGCCGAGTCGGTGGTGGGCTTTGGAGTCATGGTCAGGCGCGGGTGATGGTTTCGTCGAGGTTGAGCAAGACACGGGCGAGCGTGGTCCACGCTTCGAGCGGTGTGGCGGCAGGTTCGGCGCTGGGGTCGGACGCGGGCAGCTGTAGTATACGCAGTAGATCTAGCAGGCGCGTGCGCTCGGTGGAGTTGGGCGGACGTGCGAGGCACAGGCGGAAGGCGTAATCCAGACGCGCTGAATCATCAGAGCCGCCCTCTCGTTGCACGCGGGCGGCGAGTGCGCCGGCGAACTCGAAAAACTGTAGATCGTTGAGCAGCGTGAGTGCTTGGAGCGGCGTGTCGGAACGCAGCCGGCGCGTGCACGCGCTAAAACCATCGGGCGCATCGAACACCGCGATGGCCGGGTGCGGGGTCGCTCGCCAGTGATGCGTATAAAGGGCGCGGCGGTTGCGGTCGGCGCCGATGCTGGCCACCCAGGCGCGGCGGTTTTGGCCAAGCGTCATGACACCGTCGGGTTGGGGTGGGAAGACGGGTGGGCCGCCAAGTTTAAGTTCAATCAGTCCGCTGGCGGAGAGGGCGACGTCGCGGACGAGTTCGGCGTCGAGCCGGAGACGATTTTGACGCGCAAGCAATTTGTTGAGTGGGTCGGCGAAATCGAGGTCGGGACGAGCGATAGAAGCGCGCTGATACGTAGCGGAAGTGACGATCAGCCGGTGGATGGCCTTCATGCTCCAGTTTTGGGCAGCGAACTCCGTGGCGAGCCAATCTAGGAGCTCAGGGTGCGTCGGCGGGGCGCCTTGCGAGCCGTAATCGTTTTCAGTTTCGACCAGACCTAGGCCAAAATATTGCTGCCAGATTCGATTGACCATAACGCGCGCGGTGAGCGGGTGCCCGGGCTCAAAGAGCCAGCGGGCGAGGTCGAGACGGTTAGGTTGGCGGCCGCGCGTAACGGAAAGTGGCGGGAGGATACCGGGCGTGCCGGGGCTGACTTTTTCACCGGGTCGCGTGAAGTCACCCTTAATGAACACGACGCTCTCGCGGGGCTGCGGCAGCTCGTCCATGATGAGCGTGGTGATAGCTTTGGCCTCGTGTTTTTCGAGTACGGCTAGTTTTTCGTGGAGCGCGCTGAATGTCGCGTTTTCTGCGCCGAAGGTCAGGAAAATGGCGCGACGCTGATTGAGGGTTTGTTTTTCCCATGCGAGCGTAAGGGCGGTGGCGACATTTTGGCGGAGCTTAGCGCGGGACTCCGGCGTGGTCTGGGCGCGCCACGCGGGGTATTGAGCGGCGTAAGGCTCGAGGAACTTGGCGAGGTCGGCGCGAACGCGAGCGATGTCGGCGACGAAGGTGTCGGCGGGGCCATTTTCGGAGGAAAAGGAAAGGCGTCCGCCGGGGATACCTTCACCATGGCCGTCTTCGACGGTGTTATTAAAGAACGCGAAGAGTCGGTAGTAATCCTTCTGCGGGAGCGGGTCAAATTTGTGGTCGTGGCACTGGGCGCAGTTGATGGTGAGGCCAAGGAAGGTGCTGCCGAAAGTGGCGACGCGATCCATGACGGCCTCAATACGAAACTGCTCGGGATCGATGCCACCCTCTTGGTTGATCTGGGTGTTGCGGTTGAACCCGGTGGCGATTTTTTGCTCCGTTGTGGGTTGCGGGAGCAGATCACCGGCGAGCTGTTCGATCACGAATTCGTTGTAGGGCTTATCCTGATTTAAGGCTGAGACGACCCAGTCGCGGTATTTCCACATCTGGCGCGGCGCGTCGATGGAGTAGCCGTTGGAATCGGAGTACCGCGCGACGTCGAGCCAGGGGCGGGCCCACCGTTCGCCATAGTGAGGCGAGGCGAGCAGACGCTCGACGAGGCGGGCATAGGCGTCGGGGCGCGAGTCGTTGAGAAATGCGGTGGTCTCCGCGGGGGTCGGCGGCAGGCCTGTAAGATCCAAGCACACGCGTCGAATGAGCGTGGTAGGATCGGCGGCAGGCGAGGGGGTGATTTTTTCGAGGGCAAGACGGGCGAGAATGAAAGCGTCGATGGGGTTGGCGATGGGCGCGTCGGGTGATGCAAACGCAGGAACCGCGGGACGCTTGGGCGGGGTGTAGGCCCAGTGTTCGCCCCAAACCGCTCCCTCGGCGACCCACCGGCGCAGAAGATCTTTTTGAGCAGCGGTGAGGGTTTTGTTCGATTCGGGCGATGGCATGACCTCGTCGGAGTCATGGCTAAAGATGCGGGCTATGAGTTCGCTGTCTTCGGCTTTGCCGGGCACGATGGTGGCTAGCCCGGATTTGCCGCCGGCGAGCGCCTCAGCGTGTAGGTCTAGACGTAGGCCGGACTTGCGCGAGGATGCGTCGGGACCGTGACAGTGGTAGCAATTCTCGGAGAGAATGGGTTGGATATCGCGGCTGAAATCAACGGGGGCGGCGGCGGCAGTGGCCGCTAATATGAGGGCGTAGCTAAGCCTAGTGAGAATGAAAAACGGGTGGGGAGCCCGGGGGCGGAGAGCCGACATATTCGCTACATTGAGAGGTGTCGCGCGGGCTGGCAATTCGAAGGATGGTTTTTATTTTGAGGCGAGCGGCCCGGTGGTAAGAGTGTCGGGCTTGAGCTTCGTGTCGCTTGGGTAAAAAAAACGCGGCCGGGTGCGGCCGCGCTGAACGTCAAGACGGGTTTAAGTCACCCGGTTGCAGTTGGCTTGGAATAATTACTTGCCTAGGCTCTGGCGCAGGTCGGTGAGTTGATTGGCGCTGCCGAGTAGGACGTTGCGGCTAGCGATAAATTTCGCGTATTCAGCGATGAAGATTTTGCCGGCCGGGCGGAAGTCAAAATCCGAGGGCTTGTCGCGGAAATATTCGCGGTGTACGCGGGTCCAGACAAGGCGGCCGTCGGTATCGATGTTGATCTTGGTAACACCGAGTTTGGCCGCGGGGAGGTATTCGTTGACGTCGACGCCCATGGAGCCGGCGATGTTGCCGCCAGCGGCGTTAATCCGGGCGACCTCGTCTTGTGGAACCGAGGAGGAGCCGTGCATGACCAGCGGGAAGCCGGGCATGCGCGCCTTGATCTTCTCGAGGACATCGAAGTGCAGGGATTGTTTACCCTTGAATTTGAAGGCGCCATGGCTGGTGCCGATGGCACAGGCGAGGGAATCGCAGCCGGTCTTTTTTACGAAGTCTTCGGCTTCGGCAGGGTTGGTGAGGGTGGCGTGGCCGTCCTCTACTTTAATGTCTTCTTCGACGCCGCCCAGCATGCCAAGTTCGGCCTCAACGGAAATGCCCTTGGCGTGAGCGCGGTCGACGACGCGCTTGCTGATCTCGACGTTCTTGTCGAACGGGTCATGGGACGCATCGATCATGACCGAGCTAAAGAAACCGGAGTCGATGCACTCGTAGCAGGTCTGCTCGTCGCCGTGGTCAAGATGTACCGCGAAGATGGCCTCTGGGAAAATATCGCCCGCGGAGCGGATAATCGCCTCCAGCATGCGTTTGTCGGTGTAGGCGCGAGCTCCCTTGGAAATTTGGATGATGAACGGCGCTTGCGATTCAATGGCGCCGCGGAAGAGGCCCATGGCCTGCTCGGCATTATTGATGTTATAGGCACCGACGGCGTATTTGCCGTAGGCGTGTTTGAAGAGCTGCGCGGTGGTGACGATCATGGGCGAATGGGTTTAGGCAAAAACAGCGTTAACGTGCGGCCCAGTAAAATAAGCCTCAAGTGAAATTTCGCGGATTGCCGTCTTTTAGTGGTTGAGTCCGCTAAACACAACCTCTGAACGTCGGGCACGGGAATGAAAAAGGCCGTCTCTAAAGACGGCCTGTGATGGTAAAATAGGTGTTGGCGCGATTAGCCGCCCTTTTTGTTCTTGCTGGTTGTCGGGTTCGGCGTGCCGGTATTACCGTTGTTTGCGTTGTTGCCGCCCATGGCTTGGCGTAGAGCTTCACCGATTTTTTGTTGGGCCTGTTGTTCGGCTTGAAGTTGCTTAAGGGCTTCGAGCTGGGGACCGCTCAGAACGCCTTGGGCCATATTAATGGTGGAGTCGGTGATGGGAGCGGAGGCTCCGCCCATGGTTCCGCCGCCGATGCCGCCGACGATATTCATGCCACCGCCGAAACCTCCCCGGCCACCACCACCCGGACCGGCCTCGGCGACTACGGTTACGTTGCTCGTAATCGTAGCTCCGCCGGTTGGTGCGGTACGCACCGGGGCGGTCTGGCTTAAGATTTTTAACATGGCCGCCGATTGATCGGCGGTGAGAGGCGTGGCAGAGTAACTCAGGCGTTGGCTAAGTTGATCGGTGGTTCCGCGTTGTGGGGCGGTTTGGTCGAAATTCTTATATTTATTAAAGGCATCGTCTCCGATCGCGGCTTTAATGCTGGCATCGATTTCTCCTTGGGTGCCGGCGAGAAGTTGTTGGAAGCCTTTGGGGTCCGTACGTGGGTTGATGCCTTGCTCTCGGGCTGCCGTCATGACGTCCATCATCGAGGTTTGTCGTTCGACGAGGAGATTTTTGAATTTCTCTAATTGGGCCGGGGTGAGGTTGAGGCTCTTGAAGAGCGAAGCGTAGCGGGCATCCAGTTGGGCTTTTTGTTGCGTAGCAAGGAGGCGTTGAATCTCGGGTTTCTGCATGGCGGCCATAAAGTCGCCACCGCGTCCACCCGGGCCACCGGGACCTCGATTGCCGCGATTACTGCGGTTGGGCGTGTCGGGGTTAGCAGGGTCAGTGTTTTCGTCGACTGAACCTTCGCCGCGGGTGCGGGCGGCGGCGAGTTGATCGGCAAGTTCTTTGGCGCGTTTCTCCGCAGCCCAAAGGCGTTTTTGGAGATCAGAGCGTTCATCGGTGCCCAGGGCGGCGGCACGAAGTTGGATGAGTTCTTGGTATTGTTTCCAAGCGTAAGCGGCTCCGCCTATGGTGGTACAGGCGAGGATGACGAGCAGATAGGTTTTGGAGGATTTCACGGGTTGGGGGAAAGACGTAGGGACGAGGGTAAAGTTACGGTCCGCTCCGATGCAGACACGCCGGAGGGTCCCAGGCGAGGGTAAATCGAGTAACGATCCAGCGCGGCGCGGGGCCGCGCCGCTCACCGGGGAGGAAACTCGAATTCGGCTTTTTTCTTGTCCTTGGAGAGGACTAGATAAGCGCTGAAGTTAGAGCCGCGTTTGGAGACGAGTTCGTCAATTAGGCCGGTGCGGCCATCTGTGACGAGGCGTTCGATTTCTTCGACAGGAAGTTCTTTGCCGCACAGCATGCGCTTAAGTTCGAACACCACGCGAGGCGATCCGTCGGCCTGCGGCTTGGTGACGTAGAACGCATCGTTAGTGAGCATCAGTTGGCCATCGTGGAGTTTACTGTGAATGAGCGTCTGCGCTTTCGAGAAATCAACTGGGACCTTCGCTTTGCGCTCGATGGTTTTTCCGTCTTTACCCACTCGAGGTTTACGCGGCGGAAATTCCCAAGAAAATTTCGGCCCCACGCGGGTCAGGAATGCGTCAAAAGGGCGTCCTTTTTTAGAGGTGAAGCCTGTGATAAGATCGGTCTTGGGTTGGGAAACAAGTTGGATCGCGATCTCGCGGGTGATGGGCTTTTGGCACATCAGGCGACCTACGCTGAATTTTTGTTCGTAGGTGTCACCATTTTTCTCTCTAAGTACATAGCTGGTAGGGGCTTCACAGAGTTCGGCGCCGGTGGTAGGATCGGTCCAGAATGGCGTCAGTTCTGCCAGTTCGAACTTGTTGCCGAAGTCGAGATCGACGCGGCGTTTACCCTCGTGTTTGGGGTCGTCGGCCAGAACGAGTTTGGCCGGGAAACGGTTGCCCGTGCGTGGGGAAACGAAGCCGTCCAGCGGTCCGATTTCACCGTTAGTGACGAGTTCTTTGACTTCAGCTTCCTCGAGTTTGCGGCCGGTGACGACTTTGTAGACCATGAGGACGCCGTCCTGCGATTTATAGCCGCGGAGGGTCTCGAGCATGGGTTTGCCGTCGGTGGGAGAGATGATGTCGGTGGTGCGAGCGGCTGAGTCGTCCTCTTCGAAGTTCTTCGTGCGGTCCACTACGCCTCTAACAACTTCGACAATCTCGGCCATGAATTTGTCGCGCGGGTATTTACCGTGCTCCATCTGGCGGAGTTTGTATTCCCATTCACCGGTCATGTCGGGCTTGGTGAGAGCATCCGCTTTGACGGCGGTAAGAAACTGGAGGAGGGACTCGGCCTTGGGTGTAGGGACGAGCTCGCGCTGGTTGCGCTCCATGTATTTTTGGTTAATGAGCCCTTCAACGGTGTCGGCGCGGGTCGCTGGTGTACCTAGGCCGCGTTCCTTCATGGCTTCCGCCATGTCTTCATCGTCAACGAGTTTGCCCGCACCTTCCATGGCGGAGAGCAGCGTGGCTTCCGTGTAGCGAGGCGGTGGGCGGGTCGATTCCGCATGGAGTTTAGCCTCGTGAGTACGGGCCTGGGCCTTGTCGCCGAGTGTGAGCGCCGGCAGAGCTTTGGAATCCGGTGAATCGTCATCGACGGTGTTCTTATTATAGACCGCCAGCCAGCCTGGGGCAGTGAGAACCTTACCTTCTGTTTTGAAATCGTGGCCCGGGGCAACCGTGCTGATACGAGTGGTCACGTCGAACTCAGCAGCAGGATAAAATGCAGCGACGAAACGGCGGGCAATCATGTCGTAGACCTTAGCCTCCATCTCATCGAGATTCTTAGGCTCGGTGGTGGTCGGAATGATCGCAAAGTGATCTGAGATTTGGGCGTTGTTAAAGATGCGCTTGTTCGGGCGCAGCCAGCCGGACTCAAGTAGATGCGCGGCGTGAGTGCCGAGGTCACCTTGAAGGTTTTTTAGGGTCTCGCGGCAGGTGGGAATATAATCCTCGGGCAGGGCGCGGGAATCGGTGCGGGGGTAGGTGATGACCTTGTGGCGCTCGTAAAGAGCTTGGGCGATCTGAAGGGTACGACGCGCAGGTAAGCCGAAGCGGCCGTTGGCCTCGCGTTGTAACGTGGTCAGATCATAAAGGCGCGGAGAGGCTTGAGTGGCACCCTTTTTCTCTTCGCTGACTTGAGCGAGGGTGCCATCGGCGCAGGCCGCAAGAACGGCCTCTCCGAGGGCTTTATCCCAGATCCGGTCGATGCGATCGTGTTCGTCGTTAGCAGCTTTTTTGAAATGAGCGCGTTGGTAAACCCCTTCGTAGACCCCTTTAGCCACGGTGAATTGGGCGGTAACCCGCCAGAATGCGCGGGGCTTGAAATTACGGATTTCCAGTTCGCGCGCGAAGATGATCGCGAGGGTAGGGGTCTGTACGCGACCAACGGAAGCGACGTTGCCGGCGCGGGAACCAAACATACGTTTGGTGAGTGCGCGGGTGCCGTTAATACCAATGAGCCAGTCGCTCTCTGAGCGACAACGAGCTGCGTCGGCTAGGCCTGCCATTTGAGAGGATTCGCGCAGATTTTTGAAAGCGGTGTTAATGCCCTCGGTAGTCATCGTTTGCATCCACGCTCGCTTGAAGGGAATTTTGCACTTCGTCAGCTGGTAGATGTAAGTGTAAATCAACTCGCCTTCGCGACCGGCGTCACAGGCGTTGATGACCAATTCGATGTCTTTGCGAGCGAGGAGCTTTTTAAGATGTGAGAACCGCTCTTTCGAGGCTTCAATGGGTTTAAGGCCGAATTTTTCCGGGATGATCGGCAACATCTCCAGCCGCCAGAAGCCGTATTTCTTTTTATCAATATCTTCGGGCATCTCGAGTTCCACCAGGTGGCCCACGGCCGAGGAAATCACATATTCATCATTTTCATAGTGGTCGCCGGATTTAGGGATTTTGCCAAGGGAGCGGGCGAGATCGGCCGCCACAGACGGCTTCTCCGCGATGATGAGTGTCTTCATTTAAGCCGCGAGCGGTTACGGGGCGCGCGCGGTAATTTCAAGGCTTAGTTTTTCGGAAGCCTAACCGGGGACATAAAAAAGGCCGGTAAAAAACCGGCCTTTTTTGAACTAAGCTTCAGGTGAAAATCAGGCCGCGGCTTTCGGCGTTTCGGCGAGGGCTGATTCGAGCGATTTTAGCATGGCGGCGATGGTTTCATCGGTCTCATCGCCCATGTTGGAAATACGGAAGGTTTTTCCCTTCAATTTTCCGTAGCCGCCGTCGATCACGAGCTGGTGTTTGGATTTGAGGATTTTATTTAGTGCGCCGAGGTCGACGTTGAGCGTGTTGGCGAAGCAGTTGAGCGACACAGAGCCGTAGCCGTCTTTGGGGAAAAGTTTAAAACCTTTCGCCAGGACGAAGGCGCGGACGCGGGCATTGAGCCGGGCGTGGCGGGCGTAGCGCGCATCGAGGCCCTCTGCCTTGATGTCGTCGAGTTTGGACTTTAGCGCATAGATTAGCGGTATGACCGGAGTGCTGGGGGTCATGCCGTTTTCGTGGTTTTTCTGGAATTCAATGAAATCGAAATAATAACCACGGTCGGTGGCCTTGGCGGCACGCTCGAGCGCGCGTTTGGAGACGGATACAAGGGAAAGCCCGGGCGGAAGGGCGAGGGCTTTCTGCGATCCGGTGATGAGCACGTCGATGCCGAGTTCGTCTTTCTTGATCGGTACCGCACTGAATGAGCTAACGGTATCGATAATAGAGATAACCTCAGGAAATTCGCGAAGCACCGCCATGATAGCGGGTAAGTCGCTCATGCAGCCGCAAGAGGTTTCGTTATGGATCAGGGTGATCGCATCGTACGCCCCCGTGGCGAGCTCGCGGCGCACAGCCTCGGGATCGACAGGTTGGCCCCATTCAAATTTGAGCGCGGTAGCAGCTTTGCCGCAGCGCAACGCCACATCGTACCACTTGTCGGAAAAGGCGCCGTTCATGCAGTTGAGCACCTTTTTCTGGCAGACATTGCGCAGGGCACCTTCCATCACGCCCCAAGCGGAACTGGTCGATATATAAACCGGATCCTGGGTGCTAGCGAGAGCTTGCAGCTCCGGTTGGATGGAATTGTACAAAGCGACGAAATCCGTGCTGCGATGACCGATCATCGGCTGCGCCATAGCGCGGAGCGTTTTTTCAGATACGGCAATGGGGCCGGGGATGAAGAGTTTGTAGCTCATAAGTGTGGGCGCGTGGCCGATCAGAAAACAGTTTACGCTTCGAAGGCCGTCAACCTTCATCGCGGACACAAGCCCATCATGTCCCGTACGCAAAACCCATGTCGTTGTCCTGGTTGAAAAAGAAGTTCCGGGCTTTCGAGCTGTACACCGTGGATATCGTGCTGGGTCGCCGAGCGGATGCCGGGGCCACGGTTTATGGGGCGTTTTTGCAGGCGCTCTCGTGGATATTTAGCGGGATCGTCCAGTTGCGGCTCTGGCTGTATCGTCGCCGCGTGTTGCATGATCATCCCTTGGGCTGCCTCGTGGTTGTGGTGGGTAACCTTACGGTCGGCGGCACGGGCAAGACGCCGGTCGTAGAAAAATTTGCGCGGGCGCTACACGACCGCGGGCGCAAAGTAGCGATCTTGAGCCGCGGTTATAAAAGTAAGCCCCCCCCGTTTTGGCAAAAATGGTGGTTTTTACTCACACACACCGCCGAGCCGCCACCCCGTATTGTTAGCGACGGTACTCGGGTGCTGTTGGATTCAGAAACCGCCGGTGATGAGCCCTACATGCTTGCGAAAAATCTCCCCGGGGTCGTCGTCCTTGTGGATAAAAACCGAGTCAAAGCGGGCGCGTACGCGATTAAGAAATTCGGCTGCGACACCCTCATCCTCGACGATGGATTTCAATACCTGCCGCTCAAGGGTCGCTTAAATCTGTTGCTCGTGGATAAAACCAATCCCTTCGGCAACGGCCACATGTTGCCCCGTGGCGTTCTCCGCGAGCCCATCAAACATCTCAGTCGCGCGAGTTACGTTTTTCTCACCAAATCCAACGGCGAACGTGACAACGACCTCGAAGCACTCATCCGCGAGCATAACCCCAATGTCGATATCATCGAGTGCGCGCACCGACCACAGTACCTTCAGCGTTTTGGCGTCCCCGTCACCGCCGTTGACGCGCGTGAACCGCTAGCCTGGCTCAAGGGTCGCCGCGTATTTGCCTTCAGCGGCATCGCGACTCCGGAAAGTTTTGAGAAATTCCTGCGTGATCTCGGTGCCCTAGTGATGGGCCGTGAACGCTTTTTGGATCATTACCGCTACGAGGAGGAAGATTTGGCCGAACTCTTTGCTGCGGCGCAGCGCGAAGGCGCCGAATGCCTCATTACGACGGAAAAAGATGCGGTGCGCATTGCCGAGACCCGGCTATGCCCACTGCCGTTGTTTTATCTGCGGCTGGAAATTGAAATTATACGAGGCGCCGCTGACTTTGATGAAGCAGTGGGCCGAATCTGCTTCCCGCAAAGTGGTGCGCGCTAGGGGCGAGATAATCGGTGCTACGAGCTTTCGCTTGCAGGTGCTGGCCGACATGGGGTTAGCTAATCTTTTAATTCCATGATCATCGACCCACGCTACACCCAACTTGCCGCCGGCCTGACTGGTTTTTCCACCGCCTTGAAACCGGGTGAACGTGTGCTCATCGACGCCTTCGATGTGCCGGATGCGATGGTGATCGCACTGGTGCGGGCCACTCGGGCGTGCGGCGCCCATCCTTATGTGCAGCTTCACCGCGCTCGCATCTCACGTGAATTGGCACTGGCGGCAGTCGAGGATCAATACGCCCCGCACGCGGAGGTGGAACTTGCTCGCATGCAAAAGATGGACGCGTACATCGCGTTGCGTGGTTCTGAAAATATTTTCGAAAATTCCGACGTGCCCTCGGTCAAAACCCAGCTTATCTCGCGGTTGATGAAGCCGGTGCTCGATCACCGCGTGGGCAAGACTAAGTGGGTCGTCCTGCGTTGGCCGACCGCCGCCATGGCCCAACAAGCAGGCATGAGCACAGAGTCGTTTGAAGATTTTTACTTTAAGGTCTGCAATCTCGACTACGCCACCCTCGTGCCCGGCATGAAGGTGCTTGCCGACTTAATGGCTAAAACCGACCGCGTACACCTCAAAGGTCCCGGCACTGACCTCACTTTTTCGATCAAGGGTATTGGGGCCCAACCTTGCGGCGGTCTGCGCAATATCCCAGATGGCGAGGTTTTCTCCTGTCCGGTCAAAGACTCAGTCGAAGGTGTCATTCAATACAACGCGCCGACGGTGTACCTCGGCTCCTCTTTTGATAACATCCGCCTCGTTTTCAAAAAAGGCCGCATCGTCGAAGCCACGGCTAACAATACGAAACGTCTTAACGAAATCCTCAACAGCGACGCCGGAGCGCGCTTCATCGGGGAATTCGCAATCGGTTTTAACCCGCACATTCTCGAGCCGATGCGTGATATCCTCTTCGACGAGAAAATCGCCGGATCCTTTCATTTCACGCCCGGTCAGGCCTACGAAGGCGTGGGCAACGGCAATAAATCCCAAGTTCATTGGGATATGGTCTGCATCCAACGCCCCGAGTACGGTGGTGGTGAAATCTGGTTCGACGGTAAACTCATCCGCAAAGACGGTCTGTTCGTACCCAAAGCTTTGCATAAGCTGAATCCGGATTATTTGCTCGGTAAATCGTAAGCGTTTTGCTGGGTTCTATTCCGCTTCGGCAGAAGTGGCTCGCGGAAACCAAAGCGCTCGCTAGGGTCGGGGGTGGAACCACTCGGCTCCTCCTCTTTGTGATTGAACAAACCTACCTCGTCCCCTCTAGCGTCCGTCCGGCCCGCGCCGACAAAATTCTAGCGAAAGCCTTTCCCGAGCACAGCCGCGTAGCGTTTCATCGTTCGTTCGATGCGGGGTTGGTGCGCGTCGATGGCAAAGTGATTCCGCGTGATTTTCGTCTCTTGCCGGATACCGCTATCACATTTGCTTTTCCGGATTTGATTCCATCGGGTGTGCGCGCGGTGGAGATTCCGCTGGAAGTGATTTTCGAGGACAAGCACATGCTCGCGATCAACAAAGCCGCCGGTATGGTCGTGCATCCCGGTGCGGGCACTCGCGACGACACCCTGGTCCACGCCCTACTCGCGCATTGTAAAGGCAAGCTTAGCGGCGTTGGTGGCGTGGAACGCCCCGGCATTGTGCATCGTTTGGACCGTGAAACCTCTGGTGTGATCTTAGTCGCCAAGAGCGATCTCGCGCACCGCGGATTAGCGGAGCAATTTAAAGAGCGAGAACTGCAGAAAGAATACCTCGCGCTCGTCACTGGCGCACCCGGTTTATTGAGCGGTAGTATGAAAAAGTCGATCGGCCGCAATCAACAGCACCGTCACAAGATGACTGCAATCGATGAAGAAGACGAAAGTGGTCGCGGGCGCGATGCGCATACAGATTGGGCGGTCGTGGAGAGTTTCGGGAAAATTGCTACGCTCATGCGCTGCACGATTCACACGGGGCGCACGCATCAAATCCGCGTCCATATGAAGGCACTCGGTCACGTTGTGCTGGGTGACGAGATTTACGGCTGGAAACGTGATCCGCGCCTGCCGCACCAACCCGAGCGAGTGATGCTCCACGCTGAACATATCGTTGTAACGCATCCCATTTCCGGCAAGGTCCTCGACTTGAAAGCGCCGCTGCCGGCAGATTTTCAAGCTCAACTCGCTCAATTACGTAAACTTACGCGATCTGAGGAGAAACGAAAAATGATCGCTGCCGAGCCCGTTAAGCGTAAGCGCAAGCCCGTTGTCCCCGCAGCCCATGTGCGCGAAGTTTAAGCTTTAGCGGGATCGAGGGCCTCGGCGACGAGGCCCCAGCGTAGATTGTAGAGTGAGTTTTCGAACGCGTTAAAGCGCCCGATTTCGGCCAGTGTGATCACGGTCGCCAGGGCTGTCGGAAAAACGTCGGCCCTCGCCGGCGGCAGTCCTGCAATGTGCTGACGTGCGGCGAGCGGTAGTTCACCTAGTTCACTAAGAAGTGAGCGCAGCGTTGCAACGGAGAGTCGCGTGGGTGTTTCTATAAGCGGTCTGCCGCTGCGCGCGGCTTGGATCGTTCGCACTCTTGTGACGGTGCCGCCGGTTCCAATTGCAGTGGCTGTTGTGGGTAGTGAAAAACTAAAGCCGGCCTGCTGGATTAACTCGCGCACATGTGCGGCGATCGCATTGGCCTGGGCGATAGTGAAGGATGCCGTTGGGTCGGCGATAAATTTTTCCGTAAGGCGCACACAACCGAGTGGGAGGCTGACAGCTTGCGTGATGCGACGGTCGCGGTAGGCGAGGCATTCCAGACTGCCGCCGCCCAGATCGAAGACATAGAAATCGCGCAAGTCGGCGAGCGCCGGGTCACAGGTTAGGCCGCGGCCGATCAGGTTGGCCTCTTCGTTGCCCGAAAGCAGGCGAATGGAGTGACCCGTGGCTGCGTGGACGCGGGTAATAAAATCAGCACCATTGCGGGCGTCGCGTACAGCGCTGGTGGCAACGAGAATAATCCTGCCAGCGCCGTGCATAGAGGCATCAGCTATGAGCGAGCTGATAGCCTCAAGCCCACGAGCCATACCATCCTCGCTCAGGCGCGGTTCGGTGCGGCTGATGCCGGCACTAATGCGCGCGTCGATCGTGCGGTAATGCACGGCGTGCATGGTGTTCTTCGCGTCGCGTGCTGCGACGAGAATTTTGATCGAGTTGGACCCGATATCGATGACGGCGACGGAGCCTGTGGGCGAGGTGTTCACAGAACGAAATCGGCGGGAGCGATCAGGACGACAAACTCACCTTTCAGGCTACCTTTAAGCAGGCGATCGCGTACCTCGCCAGCGCGGCCGACGAGCCAGGTTTCATGGAGCTTGGTGACTTCACGGGCGATGCAAATGACACGATCGGGACCGAGTTTCTCCACAATTTCTTCTGCAAATTTGTCGATGCGGTGGCAGCTTTCGTAGAGCGCGAGGGTGAATTCAAAGTCGCGGTATTTTTCGAGAAACGCGGTACGCGCGGAGGTTTTGGCGATGAGGAAGCCGGCGAAGAGAAAGCCGTTAGTGGGCAGGCCGCTGGCGCTGAGGACGGCGGCGACTGCGCAGGCGCCTGGGATTGGGATTACGGGCAAGCCGCGTCGGCGGCAGGCGCGGACCAAACGAAAGCCGGGATCGCTAATGGCAGGCGTACCGGCATCGCTCACCAAAGCTACAGATTGGCCGGCGGCGATTTTCGAGGCGATGAATTCGGCGGCCTCGGTTTCGTTGTGATCGTGGTAGGATACGAGCGGTCGATGCAGGCCGAAGCGCGTGAGTAGCCCACCGGTGGTGCGGGTGTCTTCGCAAGCGACGAGATCAACCGCGCCCAAAATCGCACGGGCGCGCTCGGTCAGATCGGCGAGGTTACCAATCGGCGTGGCCACGACGTAGAGCGTGCCGGGCGAAGGGATCAGCGAAGGGTTGGCGGCGGGCTCGTTCATGCGCAGGCACAAAAAATCCGGCGCTAGGCCGGATTTGGCGAGAGGGAAGTGAGGCGCGGCTTAGCGGCCGGTTTGTTGGCCCATGCCAGGAATCTGGCCTTCCCAGCCGGCGGGGCGACTCCATGGAATCGCGGTGTCTTTCTGGCGGCGGGTTTCGCAGCCGCTAAGAATGAGGCCAAAGGTGGCCAACAGGAGGAGCAGAAGCGGTTTTTTGAGGGAGTGCATCGTTGGTGAGTTAAGGAGTTAGTACGGCCAAATCGCCTTTGTGCAAGACGCCGCGTAGAGAATCAGGTTCCACTTGAGCGATAGAAAATTGTGAGCGTACGTCGCTGATGCGAATGATAGCGAGAATTTCAGTGCCGTTGCGCACCGAAAAGCGCTGGTCTACGCTCGCGCCACGAATGGAGCCATAGTTGAGTACGACGAAGGAATTTTCTGGGCCGATGCTCATGACATTGGCGGATACGCGGCCGGCGCGGCTGGAGAAAACGGCGGTGGAAGCTCCGGCGGCGGTGGGGAGGGCGGCGCCGTTTTTAGAGGTGGCGAGCTGCCGCTCTAGCTCTGCGATCGTATTTTTGTAGGCTTCGACTTGCGCGGGTGGAATGACTTTTGCGCGGGTGTCGGTGAGGTCGCGTTGTAACGAGCTGAGTTCCTCGCGCAGCGTGCGCTCAGCGGCTTCGCGGGCGGCGAGGGCAGCGCGCGAGGCGGCGAGATCGGAGGTGAGCTGTGCGGTGCGGGACTCGGCGGTGGCGAGTTGAGCCTTAGTTATTTCGACTTGGGCTCCGGCGGTGACGGCTTGTTTTTGAAACGATGAGGCCAACTCGCGTGAGGCGGCGAGCTGGCCATCAAGTGCAGCGGCGCGCGCGGTCAGATCGCGGCGCGTTTCGAGCGCTTGCCAATAGAGCGCGCCCAACGAGCCACTCACAGTGAAGGCGAGCAGGCTGAGAACAAGCAGGAGGCGATTCATGGCGATGGGGTGAAAGCCGACGTGATGAGGGCGAGGTTTAAGCAGCGCGGTAAGTGGATTTGAACCACGGGGACTTGGCGCGCTTTTTCACGCCACTGCCCTTGTTGGCGGCGAGGTGTTCTAGGATCTTGAACGCGAGTTCTGTGGCTTCGGGTTGACCGACTTGAGCGGCGAGTTGCTCGGCGGTATAATGGACTGCCGGATCGGCCTTGAGCGCGGCGGTGAGTTTGAGTTTTAGCGCGATTACGCCACCGGCGGCTTTCTTGCCGGCTTCGACGCCAGGTTGATGGTAGGCGTTAATGCCTACTAGCGAGGCATAGAGCCCGACGACGCGTTCGTAGAGGGCGATTAACATGCCAAGTGAGCGAGGGGAAACGTCGGGCAAGGTGATGGTGACCGAGTGGCGATCTTTCTCGCTGAGGGCATCGCGGGTACCCAGATAGAAGCCTTGGAGAAAATCGCCGGCGGTGATGCCGGGTTCGACTTCGAGAGCGGTCTTCGCGTCGCGGTCTTTTAGGACTTCGATGAAGGTGACGAAGAAGTTGTGCACCCCGTCGCGGAGTTGTTGAACGTAGGCGTGTTGATCGGTGGAGCCTTTGTTGCCATAGACCGCGATGCCTTGGTTGACGACGTTGCCCTTGAGGTCGTGTTCCTTGCCCAGTGACTCCATGACGAGTTGCTGGAGGTAACGGGAGAACAAGAGCAGGCGATCCTTGTAGGGGAGAACGACCATGTCTTTGGCGCCGCGGCCGTCCGTGGCGTAGAACCACATGAGAGCAAGGAGCGCAGCGGGGTTTTGGCCGACAATGGTATGGCGCGTGACGACGTCCATTTCAGCGGCGCCGTCGAGCATGGCCTGGATGTCGAGGCCTTGAAGCGCAGCGGGAAGCAGTCCTACGGCAGAGAGTTCGGAAGTGCGGCCGCCGACCCAGTCCCACATGGGGAAACGGGCGAGCCAGTTTTGGGCGAGCGCGGTTTGGTCCAGCTTGGAGCCGGCGCCAGTGACGGCGACGAAGTGCTTTGTGAAATCAAGGCCGGCGGCTTGAAAGGCGGCGGCGGCTTCGAGTTGGCCGTTGCGGGTTTCGGCGGTGCCGCCGGATTTGGAGATGACGACGACGAGGGTTTTGGCGAGTTGGCCGCGGAGACCGGCGAGCACATAGTCGATGCCGTCGGGATCGGTGTTGTCGAAGAAGGCGACTGCGAGTTTGTCTTTGCGAGGCGAGCCGAGGGCGTGGTGGACGAGTTGGGGGCCAAGAGCGGAGCCGCCGATACCGATCACGAGTAGGTTTTTAAATTTTCCCTTGGGGCCGGTGATGGCGCCGGAGTGGACGCGGGCGGCGAAATCTTTGATCGCTGCCAGAGTGGAGGCAATCTCAGCTGCGAGGGCGGGCGTAGGCGCGAGCTGGGGCGCGCGCAGCCAGTAGTGGCCGACCATGCGATTCTCATCGGGATTGGCGATGGCGCCTTTTTCCAAGGCGGCCATGTCGGCGAAGGCCTGTTGCATCGCGGCGTCTTTGGCGGCGAGGAAATCGTCGGGGAACGGAATGCGACTGATGTCGAGCGCGAGGCCGAGATCGGCGTGGTGATAATAAAGTGATTTAAAGCGGGACCAGGTGGACATGAAGAAAGAAAAGGAAAAGGCAGTTGAGGAAAGCGACTGCGGTGCGCGGGTACGAGGAGAAATCGGCGCGACCCTACCTTAACCTGCCCATAAATCCGTAGATCTCATCCAATCCCACACTCTCATCCCCTTTTTGCAGAATTTGACGGACACAACTCGTCCCTAGGGCAACCCTTTGAGCCGCCAGAGCACGAACTAAGGTGATCAACGTTTTGCCGGGTGTGGCTAAAGTCCCCTACGGGTCATCAGTTAGGGAAAGATCGCAACGCCCGCCGCTTTTGCGGCCTTGGCGAGAGTATGGTCACTGGTCGCTAGCGCCGCGCCGCGCCGCATAGCGAGTTCGAGATAACAGGCGTCATAGATCGTGAGGCCGTATTGGCGAGCGAGAGCAGTTGCGTCACTGCCGACGCGGCGGGCTGTCTGGTCGTCCTCGATAACAGGAAGCGCCGCGACTAGGTTCAGCGCCTCGGTAATGTCGGCCTGGCTGGCGCGCTTGCGGCGCTCAGCCATGACAAGGCCGTTGGCTACTTCGACGCACCAATGGGCCGGAACGTACGTCGGCGTCCCACTCTCGATGATCGCGAGCGTTTTGAGCGCATCTGGATGTTGCTCGTCTAGCATCAGGAAGCCGAGCGCGGTCGAACCGTCTATGACGAGCGCCTTCACAGGTTAAATTCGGCGGCCTTCGTTGATGAGATCCCGTGCAGACACGCCCTTGGGTAACGAAAGCTTAGCGTGGAGCGACCGGATGCGAGTAAAAACCGAGCGGTCCGCGACAGGCTCACCTGCGGGGACTAGGCGTGCGATGTTGCGGGAGTGACGAGTGATCGTGACGGTTCGGCCGCTTTCAACGAGGTCGAGAAGTTCCGAAAGTTTCGATTTGGCCTCGTAAGCCCCGACAATTTTGGAAGGTGCAGTAGGTGTCGCTATCATGAGGGGCGATTAGACCAGTCTATTGACTGGTCGGAATGGGATAATAGGCAAGGTATTATTTAGGTGTAAATTAAGATACTAGACATGGAGAAGAAAAACGCAGGAGCGAAAAGCGAGTGCCGCGCGCGGGTACGAGGATAAATCTGCGCGACGGTTCAACGATCAGCGAGGACGCTGGTTTTGAGAAAGAGAGCGAACTCTTGGCGCGCGTCCGCGACTTGCGCGTGGGCGAGATCGGTGTGGATAAACACAAAGCGGTTTTCGCGGAGGGCGTCGGCTTGCAGGGCTTTTTCTTCTGTGCAGAGCGTCGGCGTGCCTTGGGCGGCGAGGCGGGCTTGGAGTTTTTCGGATTCTTCCTTCGTGCCGCCGTGATCGGTGTAGATGTTGAGCAGACGACCGTGCGTGCGGTCGGCCCAAGCGAGGAAGGAATCGGTGCGGCCATAAAGCGCGTCGAAGAGCCAGACTTCGTCGGCGTTTTTCGCGAGGCCGCCGCGATCGAGGATGCCCGTGATCACACGATAGCCGCCGCTATGACCGGAAAGAATGATCCGGCCCACCGAGAAGTCCTGCGTTTTAAAATCAGCGCGGGCGCGGAGCGTGGCGATGACCTCGGCCATGAAGCGTTTGAAACCATCGGCGTCCTCGAGTTTGCCGCCAAAAGAATCGGGCGCGTTGTACGGGCCTTCAGGGACGACGAGAATCGCGTTCTTGCCGCTGGCGACGAGTTGTTCGACGAGGTGAAACGTGCGGAGCGTGGTGGCGACGGTGTTGGTCCAGCCGTGGAAATGAATGACAAAGTCCAGCGACGCACCGGGGCGGAAACCGTGTGGAATAAAAAGCGCGACGGTGTTGTCGGCGTAGTGGTCTTTGGCCGGGAAGTGCCGGCCTTGGTAGGTGTAGCCCGCCGCGCGGTCAGGGTGGGGGAAAGGTGCGGAGGCGAGGGGGGCGAGGATGAGCTGGCCTTGCGCGGCGAAGGTTGCTTCGAGGCTGGGCGCAGCGTGGGCGATTGACGCTATCGCTAAGAACCCGAACCCGCGCCTCAGCCGCTCGCAGATGTTAAAGTGCATGCCGCCGTTCAAAGGGTTTCGCGGACTGCACGGCGATGAATCCCCGCGCCGCGATCCCATTCCGCCAGACCTGCGCGAACGGCTGCGATGAACGCGCTCTCTCGGGCCACTTCATACCGTGAAACCTCGCTCGGCCATGGGTTCAACCTGACTGGGACAGCCTCACGTGTGCTCATACCCAGAAGCTACCGGCGTCCTACCCCGTTTCAAGCCTGCGCATGGCGTCATGCCTCGCAGCCTCGCGTGACTGTGGCCATCCGGGCCAAATCATTTCGCTCCTGCCGCCCACGCCACCTCGATCACGCGACCTTCCACTCCGCTCACAACGACGCTCGCCTTGCTCCGTGGCTTGCGGGATAACGCGAGCTACTTTGGAAACACCTTCAAGCCTCCCGCCCGCTTCCTCTTCGGCCGCCCTTGCGGCGGACCGCGCGCCGTTGCCGATGCGCGACGGCGTGAGCCCGAGTTGCGTCGTCTTGCCCGCAGGCTCGTGGGCCACGGTGATGGAGTTTCTCGTCGCCCGCTTTCCGGGCGTCGCGCCTGCGATCTGGGCCGAGCGCATGGCCGCGGGGGATGTCGTCGACGAACTCGGCGCGGTAGTAGATCCGGGCCGACCCTATCGTTCGGGCGCGCGCATTTATTATTACCGGGCGCTCGCGGCGGAACCGAGGATTCCTTTCGACGAGGTTGTGCTCTTTCAAAACGAGTTTCTTGTCGTCGCCGACAAACCGCACTTCTTGCCCGTCATCCCCTCGGGCCGCTACGTGCAAGAAACCTTACTCGTACGCCTCAAGCGCAAGCTCGGCATCGCTGCTCTCTCGCCGATCCACCGCATTGATCGCGAGACAGCCGGCCTTGTCGTTTTTACCGTGCAGGCAGCGACACGTGGGCGTTACCAAAATCTCTTTTTGGACCATGCGATTGAGAAACACTACGAAGCGATCGCACCCGCGCGCCCCGAGTTGGCCTTCCCGATGCTGTACCGCAGCCGACTTGAGGAAACTCCCGAGCGTTTCATGCAAGTGCGCGAAGTCGCCGGCCCGCCCAACGCCGAGACGCGCCTCGCTTTGCTCGAGACGCGCGGCGCGTGGGCGCGCTACGCCCTCACGCCAGTCACGGGCCGCAAACACCAGCTCCGGGCTCATTGCGCCGCGCTCGGCATCCCGATCTGCCACGACCAGATTTATCCCGTGCACCAGCCGGAAAACACCGACGACTACCGCCGCCCGCTGCAACTGTTGGCCAAGTCCCTCGCATTCACTGATCCGATCAGCGGCAACCCGCTACGCTTCACCAGCGAGCGGACGTTACTGTGGCCGACGTCTTGATAGCAGCGTAGCCCCACTAAATCGCAGTTTAGGCTTATCGAGGTACTACAAAAACTGATGGGCTTTGAAGGAAACAAGAAATTGAGTTTCCCGTATTTGTCTAAAGCGCCGCGGGTTGCTTAGGATGGGAGGGGATTTACAGCCGGGAGCAGCCGGGGAGGGCGGCCATCTTGCGGTCTAGCGTCAGGACCGTGTTTTGTCGTTGGTCGTAGTCGAGGGTGATGAGGCGGTCTGTGAGGCCGGGTTCCTTGATCTCGCGGAGAGCGTCGAGCACAGCGTCACCGTGGAGGGGCTCGACGAGACCACTGGTAAGCACGCTGAGCATGCCTTGGCGTGTATCAGTCTTGCTCACGCCATAGTGGTGCTGGAGCACGGCGTAGGCTTCGGCGATGACAATGTTGGCGACGGTGATCGGCTGAGGCTGCGATTCGCGAATCGTGGTCAGCCGTTTCAACGTGGCCTGATAGTCCGCCGCCGGTAGGCCGGTGAGGAGGCGGACAAAGATCGAGGTATCAATCCCGTAGGCGGGCATGGTCCTTGGTGGCGTTGCGCCACTTGGCTAGATCTAGCGCGGGACGGTACGGCACGATTTTATCCCGGAGCGGGCCGAGTTTGCTGACGTCGATGCCCACCGGCGCCAGTCGCCATGCGTCGTGGTCGTGAATCAGATCAAGGTAGTCGCCGGGTTTGACGCGCATCGCCTGTAACGCCGCCGCGGGAAAGGTCGCCTGACGCTTGGCGGTGATCTTGATGCGGAGCTTGGTCGGCATGCTTGGTAAATCGTCAGTGCCTTACCCGAATGTCAAATGGGTAAGGCGAAGCGTGTCGTGTCAGGGGGGAGGTTTCCCATTCAATCGCGCTATCGATCAGCGTGGCGGGCGTTAGAGGTTTTTGTCCATCACCGCGCCTTCGGAGGCGGTGCTGACGAGCTTCGCGTATTTGGCGAGGACGCCGCGGGTTTCTTTCGGGGCGAGCGGTTTGTAGGCGGCCATGCGGGCGGCGTAGTCGGCGTCCGGGATGAGAAGGCTGATCGTGTTTTTTACGGCATCGACTTCGATGAGGTCGCCGTTCCGCACGATGCCGATGGGGCCGCCTTTTGCGGCTTCGGGCGTGATGTGGCCGACGTCGAAGCCGTGCGAGCCGCCGGAGAAGCGGCCGTCGGTGATGAGGGCGACATCCTTGATGAGGCCGCGGCCGGCGATGGCGCTGGTGGGTGAAAGCATTTCGCGCATGCCGGGTCCGCCGACGGGGCCTTCGTTGCGGATGACCACGACGTCACCCTTGACGACGTCGCCACGGAGGACGCCCTGGAGCGCGTCTTCCTCGCCCTCGTAGACCTTGGCGGGGCCCTTGAAATAGAGGCCTTCCTTGCCGGTGATTTTGCCGACGGCGCCGCCGGGGGCGAGGTTGCCGTGGAGAACGCGCAGGTGGGTGTCGGCCTTAATGGGTTTGTCCCAGGGGCGGATGACGTCCTGCTGGTCGGGGTAGGACGGGTAGGGCTGCACGTCCTTGAGGGACTCGGCGACGGTCTCGCCGGAAACGGTGAGGCACTCGCCGTGGAGCAGGCCGCGGTCGAGGAGGATCTTCATCATCGGCCGGATGCCGCCGATGCGGATGAGGTGGGCCATGCCGTATTTGCCGAAGGGCTTCACGTCGGCGAGGAGCGGGACGCGGTCGCCGATGGTCTTGAAATCCTCGAGGGCGAGCGGGACCTCGGCGGAATGCGCGATGGCGAGGAGGTGGAGGATGAGATTGGTCGAGCCGCCGAGCGCGAGACAGACGGTGATGGCGTTTTCGAAGGCGTGGCGGGTGAGAATATCGCGGGGCTTGGTGCCTTTCTTGAGCATGGCCATGACGGCGGCGCCGGCGCGTTCGCAGTCCTCGCGTTTCTCTTTGCCGACGGCGAGTTGGGCGCTGCTGTTGGGCAGGCTCATGCCGAGGGCCTCGATGCAGGTGGCCATGGTGTTGGCGGTATACATGCCGCCGCAGGAGCCGGGACCGGGGATGGCGCTGGCCTCGACGTCGCGGAGGCCGGCGTCGGTGAGCTCGCCCTTGGCGTGTTTGCCGACGGCTTCAAAGACGGAGACGATATCGAGGGGCTTTTGTTTGTCGCAGTCGGCGGCGGCGAAACCGGGGAGGATGCTGCCGCCGTAGATGAAGACGGCGGGGCGGTTGAGGCGGGCGATAGCCATCATGCAACCGGGCATGTTTTTGTCGCAGCCGCCGATGGCGACGAGACCGTCGAAGCCCTCGGCGGCAACGGCGGTTTCGATCGAGTCGGCGATGACGTCGCGGGAGACGAGGGAGTAGCGCATGCCCTGCGTGCCCATGCTGATGCCGTCGGTGACGGTGATGGTGTTGAAATAGACGGCCTTGCCGCCGGCGGCGTTGATGCCCTTTTGCGCGTGCTCGCTGAGGTCGCCGAGGTGGACGTTACAGGGCGTCATGTTGCTGGCGGACGAGGCGACGGCGATCTGAGGTTTCTTGAAATCCTCGTCGGTGAAGCCGACGGCGCGCAGCATGGAGCGGGCGGGGGCGCGGTCATTGCCGTCGACAACGACGGAGGAGTGGGGGCGGAGAGAGTGGGCGGTTTGGCACATGGGAGGGTGAAGAGTGGAAGATGGGGAGAGGGAGAGAGGGGAGAGACGCGGGAGACGGAAAGGTGAGGCTGCTGTTCGGGCGTTGAGAGCTGAGAGTTAGGCGGCGAAGGGGCAAGGCTGTTTGCGGCGGGGGCCGGCACAGCGGTGGTTCGTTTTCGTGGTTGCGTGAGGGAACGGCCGGCGCATTCACTCGGGGCGACTTTACCCGCATGGCGTTCAATCTGAAAAAAGTGCTGAAGGCATTGCTGCTTTCGACGAACCAACCGCTCTCGATCAAGGACGTGCAGGCCGTGTTTACGCGCTTTCACGATTCCGCGTTCGCTGCCGCGACGGGCAAGCCGGCGGCTGCGGCCGACGCGGACGGTGGGCGGTCGGTGGCCACCGACGCGGGGGCAGGTGACGCCGGCCCGACGGCCGCGGGTGCCGAGCAGGGCAGCGACGTGGTCGCGGCGGTCTCGGGTGCGCCGGTGGACGAGGTCGCGGAGATTCCGGTCGAGACCTCGTTGGAGAAGGATCCAGAGCTTTACGCCGACGTGCCCTCGCTCGTGACGGCGACGCAGATTCGCGAGGCGATGGCGCAGATCGCGGAGGAGGTGCGCGCGGCGGACGAAGGGTTGCTGCTGATCGAGGGCAATGCGGGCTACCGGCTGATGACGCATCCGCGGTTCGGCCGGTGGTTGCGGATTTTGCGGCAGGAGCCGCCGCCGGTGAAGCTGAGCCAGTCGGCGATCGAGACGCTGGCGGTGGTGGCCTATCGGCAACCGGTGACGCGCAGCGAGATTGAGACGATTCGCGGGGTGTCGGCCGAAGCGGGCGTGAACAAACTGCTGGAGCGCGAACTGATCTACATCACGGGCCGGGCGGACTCGCCGGGCCGGCCGATCCAGTATGGGACGACGGATCAGTTTCTTGAATTCATCGGGATCAAGTCGCTCGACGAGATGCCGGCGTCCGACGTGTTGTCGTCGCGGCAGATCGACGAATGGTTGAAAACCTCCTCCACGGCGCACAGGCCGAACGATCACGACATGGGGTTGGACGAGGAGGAGCAGTTGCCGCTGGACAATGTGGTGCCGGTGGTGGTGGCCGATGAGGGCGAGGCGTCCGTGCCGGCCGTCGAGGAAGTCGCGGTGTCGAATGACGCAACGCCGGCGGTCGCCCCGGCCGACCGGCCGGCCCCGGACGTCCCGGTCCAACCTGAAACGTCCGCGCAACCCTAACATGGATCTCGAGCCGATTCGCAAACAGATCGACCAGATCGATCATCAGCTGGTGGAATTGATCAACGCGCGGCTCGGGCTGGCGGCCGAGATCGGCAAGCTGAAGCGCAGCAAGGGCGGGCAGATCTACGTCGCCGAGCGCGAGGACGCGGTGATGCGCAAGGTCACGGGCCAGAACGACGGCCCGATCAAGAACGAGGCGCTGCGGGCGATTTACCGGGAGATCATGTCGGCGGCGATCGCGTTGGAGAAGCCGCTGATGATCGCGTATCTTGGGCCGGAGGCGAGCAACACGCACGCGGCGGCGATGAAGAAGTTCGGGGCGAGCGTGGACTATCACCCGATGGCGACGGTGAGCGACATTTTCACGGCGGTGGAGAAAGGGGAGACGGACTACGCGGTGATTCCGATCGAGAACTCGACGGAAGGATCGGTGCGGGAGGCGCTCGACAGTTTTGTGGAGAGCGACCTGAAAATCGTCGCGCAGATCTATCTCGAGATCAACCACGCCCTGATTTCAAACTCGCGGCTGGAGGACATCGAGCGGGTGTATTCGAAGGATCAGGCGCTGGCCCAGTGCCGGCACTGGCTGCAGCGGCATTTGCCGCACGCGCAGTTGGTGGACGCGCCGAGCACGTCGCGCGCGGTGCAGATCGCCAAGGACGAGCCGGGCACGGCGGCGGTGGCGAGCGAACTGGCGGCGGAGTTTCACGGCGTGCCGGTGGTCGAGCGGAACATCCAGGACAAGGCGGACAACACCACACGGTTTTTCGTGATCGGAAAACGGGCTTCGGGTCCCGTGGGCGGCGGCAAGGATCTCACGAGTCTGCTGGTGTCGCTGGGCGACGAGGCGGCCTCGCACTCCGGGGCGCTGCTGAAAATGCTCATGCCGCTCGCGGAACGCGGCATCAACCTTTCGAAGATCGAGTCGCGGCCGAGCAAGAAACGGCCGTGGGACTATTACTTCTTCCTCGACGTGACGGGGCATTATGAGGACCCGGCGATGAAAGAGGCGCTCGCGCAGCTGAAGAAATTCTGCCCGCTGGTGAAGTGGCTGGGCAGCTATCCGGCGGTGAGTTGAACGCCGGGGTGGGACGGTCCGCCGGGGAGCGGCGGCTACGGGGCCGGGGTGCGGCCGCTGAGGGCGTGGTAGAGCCCGACGACGACGAGGGCGACGAGGGCGAGGGCCGCGGCGAAATAGAGGAAGCAACCCTTGCGCACGTCGGTCTTCAGGCTGTCCGGCGCGACGCGGTATTTTTCCAGAATGGCATCGGCCGCGGCGGCGGCGGCAGGGTTGACGGGATCGGCGGAGGCCGGGGCGGCAACCGCGTGGCGGGCGATCGCGGCGGCCTGGGCGGCGAGGTAGCCGGACTGGGTAACAACGGGCGCGGGACTGACGGTGGCCCGGGGTGTCGGCGCGACGGCGGCCGGGTGCGGGGCGTCCGTCGCGGCGGCGATTTCGCGGTCAAGCCAGGCGAGTTGTTCGTGGATGAGCGCGCGCTGGCGCAGGAGGTCCTGGAGGCGGTCGGACATGCGAGGCGGAACGGTCAGGCGGCGGACAGGCGGCTAGCAACACACAAAAAAGCGCCGGACTTGCGTCCGGCGCTGAAATGAAGAGGGAGCGTCCGCTCAGGCGGTGACGATCGCGACGCGGCGGTGCGGCTTGTCGTATTTGACGGTGCCGTCCTTGAGCGCGAAGAGCGTCCAATCGCGGCCGATGCCGACGTTCTTGCCGGCGTGCAGCTTGCTGCCGCGCTGCCGCATGATGATGGTGCCGGCGAGCACGGACTCGCCTCCGAATCGCTTAATGCCGAGCCGCTTGGAGTGGCTCTCGCGACCGTTCATTGAAGTGCCCTGACCTTTTTTGTGCGCCATGGTGGGTGGTCCTTTTTAAGCGTTGATGGATTCGATCTTGATCACGGAAAGCTCCTGGCGGTGGCCGCGTTTGCGCTCCATGCCCTTGCGTTTCTTTTTCTTGAACACGATGACTTTATCACCGCGCTTGTTTTCGAGAATCTTGGCCGAGACGGAGGCGCCGACGAGGCGGGGAGTGCCGACCTTGTAGCCTTCACCCTCACCGGCCGCGAGCACGTCTTTGATTTCGACGGTCGAGCCTTTTTCGGTGCCGGGATAGCGGTTAACGATAAGGATGTCGCCCTCGGTGACAGTGAACTGCTGCCCTTGGGTTTTGATAGTGGCTTTCATAAATAAAACCGCACAACAAGCGTTTTTGCGGAGGCGAACGCAAGGATTATTTGCTCGATCGGCGGCGAAACTCGCGGGCTAGACGGCGGGTTCGGGAAATTCGGCGACACCGAGGTGGGCGGCATTGGCCGCCGCGTAGGGAAGGGCCGAGGAGATGGCCGCACGGAGCGGGAGATGCCGGGTGAAAAGGGCGTGCAAGACGCACGCAAAAAGGACGTCGCCGGAGCCGGTGGCGGAAACTTCGCGGACGAGCGGGGGGCTGAGGGCGTCGAGCGTGCCGTCGACATCGCGGACGGTGACGGGGCGCGGTCCGTCGGTGACGATCCAGCGCCCCGTCGTGGCGGTGGGCGGGAGGTGGGCGAGGTCGGGGGCGAAGGCGCGGAGTTCGTCCGCGTTGATCTTGATCAGGGCGAGCGGCTGTGCGGCGGCCCAGGCGAGCGGGGGGCCGTAGGTGTCGGCGGCGAGGATGCCGCGGGCGAGCCAGCGGACGAGGGCGGCGCGCAGCGGTTCAAACCCGGCGGCGGTCCAGCCGGGAAAACTTCCGCAGAGGGCGAGGACCTGTCCGGCCGGCTGCGCGTCGAGGAAGTCGGCGCAGGTGCGGAGCGCGCCGTCGTCGGGCGCGGCGTCGAGGCCGAGGAACGTCGTCTCGCCGGTCGCGGCCGACGGGCCGCGGATGACGGTGCCGGTGCGCGTCGGGGTGGTGGTGGCGAAGGCGCGGTGGGCGGTGCCGCGGGCGGCGAGCCACGCGGTGCACTCGGCGCCGGTCGGACCGCCGGCGAAGCAGAGCGCGGTGTTGGGCGCGCGGAGGCGCGTCAGCATTTTGGAGACGTTGATGCCCTTGCCGCCGACCTGAAAGCTTTCGGCGCGGGCGCGCTGGGTGCGGCCGGGCGACCAGGCCTCGAACGTGAGGGTGCGTTCGGCGAGGAGATTGCCGGTGAGGGTGAAAACGTGGGGCGCGGCCGGGTTCATGGGGATTTTGCCGCATCCTTCTTTTCGGCTTTGAAGAAAATGTAGTTGGTGAGGAAGCTGAGGCCGAGGACGCCGCCGAGGGTGCGGATGTTGCGCATGGCGCCGAAGACCATGGTGAGCGAACTGGCCTGGGGTTCGTGGACGCGCAGGAGGAGGAGGCAGCCGCCGAGGGCGAGGACGGGCTGGAGGATAAAGCAGACGTGATAGACGGCGAGGGCGTCGGTCCAGTGGGCGAGGGCCCGCGTGAGAATCCAGCCGCCGGTGATCGGGGCGATCGCGGCGACGAGGGAGGTGATGGCGAGGTTGATGCCGATGGCGAGGTTCTTGGCCTGGACGGGAATCAGGCGGAGCAAAATGATGAACTGGCCGAGGATGAAGCCCGCGCGCGTGATGCCGCCGAAGATCCACATGGCATAGAGGAGACCGCGGTTGTGCGGGGTGAGGAAGCACCAGGTGAGATTCTGCACTTGCCAGAGGATGAGCGAGAGGGTCATCACGGATTTGTTGCCGTAGCGGTCGAGGAGTTTGCCCCAGGCGGGCAGGGAGAGCGCGCCGCCGAGTTGGGCGAGGGTAGAGAGCACGCCGACGTCGAAGGCGGAGAAGTCGAGCTGCTCGAACATGAAGACGTGATAGAAGGGGCCGAAGCAGTTGGCGGCGAAGGACCAGGTGGCGCCGAAGGCGATGAAGAGCAGAAACGAGCGCGAGCCGGCGATGACGCGGAGCTGGTCGGGCAGGGGCAGCGGGACGGAGACGGCGTGCCGGCGCGGGCGCGCGGGACTGCGCCACTGCCAGCGCAGGGAGAACACGCGCATGAGGACGGCGACGGCGATGATGCCCTGAAACACGGGCACGGCATAGTTCCACTGCGCGAGGGCCCAGCCGGCGAGGAGGAGAAACGTGAGGGTGGAAACCTGGAGGGTGCCGTTGCGCCGGCCGAAGTATTTGCCCCGCAGGCGGGCGGGCACCCACTCCTGGATCCACGCGTTCCACGAGACGCCGGCGACGGCGGCGAAGCAGCTCGACAGCAGGAACCAGGCGATGAAGCACTGCCCGGCGACGGCGGGGTTGTCGCGCGGGACCCACGGGAGCAGGACGGCGGCGGCGGCCCAGGTGACGAGGTGGAACGAGGCGGCGAGGACGGTGATGGTTTTCGGCGGCTTCCATTTGGCGAGGAAGGGGGCGGCGAAGATCTGGAGGAAATTGCCGAAGAACGGGAGCGCACAGATCAGGCCGATGGTGGTCTTGGGCAGAGGGTAGGCCTTCGCGACCAGGGCGGTCATGAACACGTTTACCGGTAGCGACATCGTGACGATGGGCATGGCCATGACGCCCTCGGCGGTGCAGAGCCGGAGGGAGCGGAGGAGGTCGGCCTTGTGTTGGACGGCGGCGGCGCGCGCGGTGGTTGCGTTCACGATGCGTTTGGACCGAATCAAAGGGGTATGGGACGCATAATTAAAGCGAAAGAAATGCAGGGGAAGAAAACGGTGGCGTTGGCACGGTGGCTGTTGGGCAAGCAAC
>JBAWZQ010000024.1:0-28428 GCA_037142955.1 Opitutaceae bacterium
CGGCTGCGAAACCTCGTCCATAGCCGCTTAGGCTTGGGCGATGGTAGTTCATCGCTGACTTCATGATCGGAGCCCATGCGGCCGTAAGAGCCGACCGCCTCGCAACCAAGGACGATGGTTTTTTCCGCGCTCAATTTCTAAAACTAACGGTGGTTCGCCCCGTGTAAATTGAGGATTACTACGGATCGCTCAACCTCTACCAAAGCCTCCTTAGTCTCGAAAAAAAGCCACGATCTGGTTTTGCTCGCGGTGGTTGGTCCAAAATTTTGCGCCGTCCCAAGCCAGCGCCCGAGCTTGAAATGGAATCAGCGCCACATCCTCAATCACCGGCGTAGCAGGACGCGGGTCCACACGCGTCAGCCAATACTCGTTTGTCTCCTCTGCATCCGTCGTCACTAAATAAATTAGTTCATCGACCCACACTTGTCCGCAGATGCCGTGTGGCACCTGAATCACGCGCTCAACCTTACCGTCGCCGGCGAGCGTCAGAACTTTCTTCGGGTACCACTGACTGACGTGGAGTTTTCCTCCGGAAAAACCGAGTTGCGATCCCGTGTCGTCGGGACAGAGCTGCGCCCAGTTTTCGTCGAAGCCCAAACCCGGCACGAAGCGCCGAATCACGCGATGATCCTCCGCCGTCTCGCCACAGAGCACGCGGAGCTCATGCCCAACCGCCGTCATGCCCCACGGCGTGCCAGGCGCAGCCGTTTCACGGGTCACTGTCCAGGTCGCAGGTTGGATCGCGTAGATCGTTTTCGTCATCCGAGAACCCATCCAAAGAGTCGCGCCATCCCAAGCGAGCGACTGAGGTTTTGGAGCCGGCGAGGCGAGCCGTTGCAGTTCGGTAATCGTCTTCATGAAGCGGAGAATTATTGGGTGAGGGTAGCGCCCGTGAGACGACCAAGAGCGCCGAGGGTCGTCTGCGCAGCGTTTAGGCCAAGCCGGAAATCGGCGTCGCTAAATGTGGCAAACATATCGGTTGGCTGGTGCCAGTGCGGGTCCCAGCCGGCGCCGATTTCACGGCCGCGTTCGTTTTCACGCAAGCTGATGGCCGGCACGATATCCATAAACGGCGTGCTATCAGTATTGGTCATGTGCGGGCCGACGGCAGCGGGATAGTCGGTCGCATAGGCTTCATTAGCGGCATGGAAAAACCACGCGAGTTTCTGCGCGCCTTCGGAAAACTTGGCGGTGGATTGAAACTCAATGTTAACATCGGCTTCAGGGCGCTGGTCCTTTGAAACCGTGCCATCGGCACGAGGGGCCCCGTGATCAAAAAGCATCATGTCATGCTGAATCATACCCAGCCACTTCGGTTCAGGATAAAGGCCCGAGCCCGCGGGCGCTTCTTGGCCTTGCAATGCGGCGCGTTGGGCGACGTAGGCACGGGCTCCGTTGAGGCCGGTCTCTTCGTTATTCCACAAAACGAAGCGAATCGAGCGCTCAGTCTTCACGTCAGGCGACATGTAGATGCGGGCCAACTCCATCACGATGGCCGTTCCGGAGCCATCGTCGTTGGCGGCCTCACCGTAGCCGTGACCGTCGAAATGCGCGCCGACGATATACATTTCTTCGGGATGCGTTGTGCCGATTTTCGTGCAGTAAACCTGTTCGCGCGGCCCAATGTCGCCAGGCTGAGAATTTAACGCACGCAAGGTTAGGTCGGGTTGCAAATTGGGATCCTGATTCACCCCCGTTTTGGCGCGGAGGCCACGATAACGTCCCCCACCTTGCGCTGCATCGGGTGCGCCGCTCGTTACGGGGCCACTGGGACGACGCGGATCCGTCGGGAAGTATTCATACTTCATTCGCGTGGTGTTGGCGTAACCGTAGCTTTTTAACTGTGCCTCGATCCAATCGAGCGCGGCGCGGTTGCGAGCCGTACCTTGGCGGCGGTCGCCGAACTGCGTCAGACCTTTGATTATGGCTTTATACCGCTCCAATTCGAGACGACCCACGATCGTCTTAATCGGATCGACCGAAAGTTCGACCGTTTTCGTCTCGGCGGCGCGCAGCGAAACAGAGGCAAGTAAGAGCGCCAAAAGTACGAAAAAGTATCCACGATAGCAGGAGAACGAAGCATTCATGGACCATAGAGTTAGCGGCACTAGTCGTCGCTGACAATCCGCACCTTCAGGGTAGTCCAAGAAAAATGCGCCTCTGATTACACCTCCGCCCGGCCATTGCTTTCATGGTCACGCCCATCATGCTGTGAACTAACCGCGCACCGCTGCCCGGTCCATTATTTCCATGCGCCCTAGAATCCTCACCGTTGATGACGCCAAAACCGTGCGCACCATCGCCACCAACATCCTCGCTCCATATGACTGCGAAGCCGACGGTGCAACTAATGGCTACAACGCGCTTTTCTCTATGGAGCGTGCCTTACCCGATTTGATTTTGCTGGATGTGAGCATGCCGATCATGGGCGGACTTGAATTACTGGAGATGCTGAAATCGAAACCGGCACTCCGCGCAATCCCAGTCATCATGATGCCCTCACCCGCCGATCACGCGGTGCTGCCGAAACTCACAGCGCTCGGTTTAGCCGGCGTGGTGATGAAACCTTTTGACGCAGCGACTCTGCTTCAAGCGATCCGCACCGTCATTGACCTGAAGCCAGCCCAAAAAGAATAAAACGAGCTCGCCCTCCGCACGCCTGGTTTCCTCTCTTTCATCCATGGACTCCACCCTCGCTTCCGTAACGCCATCGAAAAGCACTCTCTGGATCGGCCGCATCATGAGTACACTACCGGTTTTAATGCTCTTGTTTAGCTCGGCCATGAAATTTTCCGGTTCGCCGGATCTCGCCAAGGGCTTTGAGCACTTGGGCTGGAAGATCCAGCTTGCGCCCAGCCTAGGCGTACTCGAACTGATCTGCACGGTGCTCTATGCGGTTCCACGCACCTCGGTGCTCGGCGCACTTTTGCTGACCGCTTACCTCGGCGGTGCTACTGCCACTCACGTCCGCGTAGGGGATCCTTTTGTATCCACTATCATCTTAGGCGTCGTGGTTTGGGGCGGACTTTTTTTGCGCAATCCTCGCCTGCGCACACTACTGCCGATCACACGATAATCTGATAGCAGCAGGGCGGAATGCTCAGCCCAAGGCTTGTGGCCCTTCAACAATAAGGCGGATCGAATCCAAGCGTAAGCGCGCATCAGAAATTGCTGCGCCGGTGTGCGCCATCTGTTCCCGCAAACACGCGATCTCTTCTGGCCGCACGTGATCATTAAGTCGTTGTAAATCAGCGAGCCGTTGCAACTCAGTGCCCAACACTACTGCTGCGCGCTCGGCGGCCGCTGATCTCAAAGCGAGCGCGAGTGATTCTGCCCGCTCGGTCGCGGATTCGAGCATTGTCTTTAGAAGCGCCGCATTAAAGCCCGGGCGCTCGAGAAAGCGTTGCAATGTCGCATCGACAAAATCCTCCGCGAGCACCGCCGCCGGTCGCGTCGAAGTGAGGTCATTGCCGCGTAGATCCACCACGACACGCAACGGCGTGGGCGCGAGAAATTGATCTACGTGCCAGCGCGAGTCGGCGACGGTTTCGAGCAGGAAAATGGCCTCCAGCAGCAAATTGGGTTTCGTCGAACGCATCCAGCCAAAGGCTGAAGTGCCCGTCTTAGAATCGATCAGTAAATCAATCGCGTCCTGAACGAGCGCATGATCAGGAGATAGAAAACGAATATCCTCGCGCACAGTAGCGCGCGCGCGGCTGAAGGTGGCCAGCATGCCATCGCGGGGGATCGAGGGAAATCCCTCGATGTAAGCATGGCTTGGATCGAGAAACACATCCCCTTCTTCGTGCTCTTTGATCCGCACACCGAAATGGTCGAGTAGTTCGACGAGAAAATTACGCAGAAACGAATCTGCATCCACCGCGCGAATATCTGCAATTATCTGCTCGGCCACCACCGGATTGAAGGAATTGAGTTCCAGCAGACGGTCACGGCCTTTTTGCATTTTAAGACTCAATGCCTGCCTAAATGTGGTGGTTTCCGCGATGAATAAATCAAGTTGCTTACGTCCAGCCTTACCCCCCTCTGCGTAAGTACGTGCGAGCACGAGCAGTCGCTCTTTGAACTCTTCCTGGTAATCGTTGCCGCCGTGGATCGGCGTCTCAAACGCATCAAGCCCCAAGTGATACCAATCGGCCACGCATTCCTCGCCACTACCTACGACATAGGGGACATGGATACGAATCGTCTGCGTCTGGCCAATACGATCCAGCCGACCGATTCGTTGCTCCAAAAGTCCGGGATTCAGCGGCAGATCAAATAACACAAGATGGTGCGCAAACTGAAAATTGCGTCCTTCGCTACCGATTTCGGAACAGATAAGCAATTGCGCTCCGTCTGGCTCGGCAAACCACGCGGCATTGCGGTCCCGTTGTACCAGCGGCAGTCCCTCGTGAAATAGGCCGACCTTCACGTTGATTTTTTCCTGCAACGCGGTTTCGAGGGCGACGACCTTGCGCTGAGATTTGCAGATCAGCAGAATTTTTTCTGCGCTCTGAATCTTCAGAAAATCTACCAGCCAGTTCAGACGCGGATCATCTTTAAAAGCATAACGAATACCGCTGTCAGCACCCGTATCCTCAGCAATCAGCTCTCGAGCGATTCGGGCAAGATGCGTGAGATTATTTTCCACCGTAAGTGGCACCGGGCAAAATTTGCGACGGGGAAATCCCGTCATCGCGGCACGCGTATTGCGAAACACCACGCGCCCGGTGCCGTGCTGATCGAGCAAAGTCTTCAACAAGGCTTCGCGCGCGCCGGCCCGGCCTTCGCCGAGCGCTTCTAGGTGCTGCGCAAGCCGTTCGGGGTCACGGTTAAAAATCTTTCTTAACGCTATATGATCTTGCGGTTTAAGCGGTTGCTGCTCAACGATTTTTTCCGCAATCGCAGCGACAGCACCAAAGCTTTCGGATTCAGCGCGAAACGCCTCAAAATCCTCGTAGCGATTGGGATCAAGCAAACGCAGTCGCGCAAAGTGTCCTGCCAATCCAAGCTGGGTCGGCGTTGCCGTTAGCAGGAGTAATCCCGCGACACAGCGTGCTAGTTGCTCGACAAGCGCATACTCGGGACTCACCGCATCCGGAGCCCATGCAAGATGATGCGCCTCATCAACGACGACGATATCCCAGCCGGACGCGATCGCTTGATCGCGCCGGGTTTCATTGCCCGCGAGAAAAGGAACTGCCGCCAAAGCGAGTTGCGCGGCGAGAAAAGGATTTTTTCCCGGATCACTGCCTTCACAGGCTAAGCAGCGTGCTTCGTCGTAAATACTAAACCACAGATTAAACCTTCTTAGCAGCTCGACGAACCATTGATACGTCAGCGCCTCCGGCACGAGAATAAGCACGCGACGCGCCTTTCCGACCGCGAGCAAGCGCTGCAGAATAAGACAGGCCTCGATTGTCTTACCTAAGCCGACTTCATCCGCTAGCAAAACCCGCGGGATTTGCCGAGAAGCCACTTCGTGCCCAATGTATAACTGATGGGCAATCAGATCTAAGCGCCCACCAAGAAAGCCCCGCACCGGCGATTGGCGAAATTTCGCCTGAGCCAGCAGCGCCCGGTACCGCAGATCAAAAATCTCGCCTGCATCCACCTGACCGGCCAACAAACGTTCCTGGGGCAAACTCACACTTGTGACATCGGAAATCGCATCTTCCCGTAAGCGTAAACCGCCTGGGCCGACGTATACGAGCAGACCCGCTGCCTGCTCAACCGACTCGATGGCAAAGGGTTCACCCGTACGAGTGGCGATCGTTTCACCGGCACGAAATTCCACGCGTTTTAGAACCGCGGTGCCCAACGCATACAGGCGTTTTTCTCCCGTCGCGGGAAATTCTATCCCGATTCGGCGCGCGGCCGCATCCACGGTAGCGACCAAGCCGAGCCCGAGCTCGGGCTCGCGCTCACTGAGGCAACGTTGGCCAACGATTCCAGGCGACATCATGCGTTTAATTGCCGACCGGTTGCTTGGTCGCGTAGTAAGGTACGAGTTGCTTTAAATGAGCTTGGATGATCATCGCTACAGAGGAAGCCGCCGGCGTGCCTTTGTGTAATTCGAAAATCGCCACCAAAAGCGCCAACTCGATATCGACCTTTTTGGGGCTCACGGCCTTCATTTCAGCCAAGAGCTCGAGCGCTTTTTTTTCCGCGCGCTTATAGTCGTTAAAATTCTCCTCATTAGGCGTAGCCATGCCGCAAAGGGGCCGCACGTCCCCGCCTGTCGTCAAGCGTCCATTAAGGATCTGATGGCGCTAGAATCGTCCACTCCCACCCGCACTTACTCAATCGCGGTTGCGCGGGTGGAATTTGGCGTGCTGATCCAACAGTCGCTGCGGCTCGACGGCGGTATAAATCTGAGTCGTGGCAATGCTGGCGTGACCGAGCATTTCCTGAATCGCACGCAGATCGGCTCCTCCACTGAGTAAGTGGGTAGCAAACGAGTGCCGGAGCAGATGCGGTTTTACGTTTTGCGTAATGCCAGCACGTCGGGCGTGTTTTTTAACAATGTACCACAAAGTAATCCGCGAGAGAGCGCCGCCACGATTACTCAAAAATAATTGGCTACCCGTGCGCGCCTTTACGAAATGTGGACGACCCGCATTTAGATAGGTTACAATCGCCGCACAGGCTCGACCGCCGATAGGCACGACGCGCTCCTTGGAGCCTTTCCCGAATACCCGGAGAAAGCCCTGTTCGAGATCAATCTGTTGGAGCATGAGTCCACCGAGTTCGGTCACCCGCAGTCCGCTCGAATAGAAAAGCTCCAATAACGCCTGGTCTCGCAGCGACGCTGGATCACCACCAACAGGAGCCGCAAGTAAGCGCGAAACCTCCTCAACTGAAAGGGTGCCCGGTAAACGTCGCCCCAACTTCGGACCAGCTAGTAGAGCCGTAAAATCATCGGCGCGAAGTTTCTCACGCATGAGATATCGAGCGAACACCCGTAGAGCGGTTAGTTTGCGAGCGAGGCTGGCGACGGCAAAATCCGCTCGGGTAAGCGAGTGCAACCATTCACTAGCCTGTGAAGGCGACACCGTGCGCCAATCCGCCACCTGCTGCCGGCCAAGCCATGTGGCGGCTTGATCAAGGTCGCGTTGATAATTTTCCCGCGTGTGCCGTGACAGTCCGCGCTCAAGATCAAGAAACGCGATAAAACCGTCGATGTCGCCGGCAAAAGCCGCGGGTGCGCGGCTTAATGCCAAAGTGCGAGAAGGAGTCGAGCGACGGGCCATGCCGTCAACAGTGCGCTCAACTCCTGGCGTTACCGCAAGTCAAAGCCAGCGGCTCATCCTTGTTTTCTGGACACAAAAAACCAAAGTTGGAGGGCTTTGGTATAAGAGAAAGGTGCGTCAGTAACGCCGGCGCATCGGCGCACGCGGCAACGGGTTGGCTTCCTTCATGCGGAAGGTGATGCGAGCCTTCTCCAGATCGTAGGGGCTCATTTCCATCTTAACGTTATCGCCGGCCGCGATCTTGATGAAATTCTTCCGGAGCTTGCCCGAGATGTGAGCGAGCACCACGTGGCCGTTAGCCAGCTGTACCTTAAACATCGTGCCGGGCAGCACGACCATTACTTTGCCCTCAACTTCGATCGCGTCGTTGTCAGCCATGGTTAACGCGGGTTTGAAGAGCACAGGAGAGCATCATGGATAGGTGTGGTGGTGAAGACGTAAAGCACACTTGTAAGCCGGAATTTACCCGACTTAGTCAAGGTTTTCCTCTGAAGAGCACCCATGGTTTCATCCGCATCCACGCCTCCCCCCTGCCCATTTGAGAAACGTTTTCCATCGCAACTGGTGCGCGACGACATTTTTTTTATGAGTCTAGCGTACAATCAGGCGATCGATGCTTGGCGCCAAGACGAGGTGCCGATCGGCGCGGTAATCGCTGTCGGAGGTGAGGTCATCGCCGCAGCCCACAATACCGTCGAATGCGCCCAAGATCCAACGGCCCACGCCGAGATGCTTGCGCTCACTCAAGCTGCTTCAAAATTGGGTAATTGGCGACTCGAAGGCGCCACGCTCTACGTCACCAAAGAACCTTGCCCGATGTGCTCCGGGGCAATGCTCATGTCACGCGTGCAACGCGTATGCTATGCTGTACCGGATCCCAAGATGGGTTGTCTAGGTGGCGCCACTAACCTCAACGATCTTCCCCGCGTCAACCACCACGTTGAACTCACCGCCGGTGGCATTCTCGAAACCGAATGCCGTGAGCTCTTGCAGGCTTTTTTTAAAGCCAAACGGGTAGCTGAACCCGCAGGGGAAAGTTGACGCGCTGCTTACCCAGTGCATCTGTTGGCGGTTCCATCTTTCCTTCATCCTAATCAATCAATCCACTACACTCATGGCTTACACGCTCCCCGCCCTGCCCTACGCCCTCGATGCTCTCGTGCCGCACATTGATGCGAAGACGATGGAGATTCATCACGGCAAACACCACCAGGCCTACATCACCAACGCCACGAACCTGCTCAAAGACCACGCCGATCTCTCCGCGATCGAGGTCAACGCCTTGATCGCCGATCTCGGCAAGGTACCCGAAGCTATCCGCGCGGGCGTGCGCAACAATGCAGGTGGCCACAGTAACCACTCATTTTTCTGGACGATTCTTGGCCCAGGTAAGGGCGGAGCCCCCAAGGGTAAACTTGCCGCCGCCATCGAAGCTGAGCTCGGAGGCTTCGCCAAATTCAAAGACGACTTCGCTAAAGCCGGCGCCACGCGTTTTGGCTCCGGTTGGGCCTGGCTCTACGTCACCGCCGACAAGAAACTCGCCGTCGGCTCCACGGCCAATCAAGACAGCCCCATCATGGGCAAAGCCGTTGCCGGCATCGAGGGCAAACCCGTCCTCGCCCTCGACGTGTGGGAGCACGCGTATTACCTAAACTACCAAAACCGCCGACCTGATTACATTGCCGCGTTCTGGAACGTCGTCGATTGGGATGCAGCCGAAGCTTACTACGTCGCCGCGACGAAGTGAGGCTTAAGTTCATCACTCATTAAAAAAAGCCGCGCTGAAAAGCGCGGCTTTTTGATGTCCGGTAAAATCCGAGCTTGGTAAAGCCAGCGGGTTCTGGCGGGCTTAAGGGGACCAAACGTTAGCCTGCAGCGTGGAGCCTAAGCTTTTCGGGCTGATGGGCGTGCTTTTGCCGGTCTCGGTATCAAGAATGCTAATTACGCTAGTGGTCGAAGTGCGCGCGGTATAAACTACGTGCCGCCCATCCGGTAACCAGCTCGGCTCCACCCCATCAAATGGTGCCTTAGAAACCTGCTCACTCGCGCGTTTCGAAAAATCGTAGACGGCGATTTGAAAATTACGGCCCACTCGGATGGTGAAGGCGATCTTATTGGGATTGGTGCGGCTCCAATCTGGTTCGGCGCAGTAGCCACTGATCCCCGAGGTGAGACGCGTCGGGGCGCCGCCGTTCACAGGCATTGTGTAAAGTTGTGGACCGGGCTCGCTCGCGAAAACTAGGCGAGAACCATCGGGCGAAAAGGTCGGTGAGGATTTCACGGCGTCGGAGCGGGTTTTACGTGCGACGGCGCGACCTTGAGCATTGCTGACGTAGATCTCGGGAGTGCCTTCACCGCTAAGAATCATCGCGACTTGCGAGCCATTGGGACTGAAACGGGCGCCGCTGTTCGTGCCTTTGAAGCTCACAAAGGTGGAACGCTGGTAGCTACCTAAATCGATGGTGAAAATATCAGGAAATCCAGACTTGTAGAAACTGGTGTAGATGAGTCGCGAGCCATCCGGCGCCCAGCGGGGATTGAGCGCGATCGAATTATCGCGCGTGATCTGCTTCACTTCGCCAAACAACAAATCACCTGTGTAAATTTCTTTTTTACCGGTGCGCTCATTAATAAATGCGAGTTTCGTGGCGAAGTAACCGCGTAGACCGAGGCCGTTCGTTTTGGCGACGGCGAGGTCAGCCGCTTTCAGCAAGGCGTTGCGCGCGCTTGAGCCCGTGAGCACTTCCGAAGCGACGGGGGTGCCGCTGGGCGCTTTGGTAATATCGACGCGCACCTGCGTGGGCGTAACCGCGGAAAACTTAATATCGAAAGCAAAACCACTCGCGACCACCCGATAGCGGCCATGCGTCCCGAAAGCCTGTAGTGCGAGGGCGTTGAGCTCTGGGGTATTGGCTGAGACCCGGATAGGGAGGGTTTTATTTTCGGCGATAACCTCGATTTTTCCGATGTCACGAACGGATTCGGCTCGGACGGAGAAACTCAAGGCGGTGACTAATACCAAAGTTAAACGGATGAAAGATTGCATGGAGGGAGAGGTTGATGCGCGATTAAAGGGGATTTCTATTTGCGCGCGGCGCCGTCATAACAACTCTAATTTACTAAACATTCTAACCGCCGTGACCACCGAAGAAATCAAAGTCCATCTGCAACAGGTAAAATACCCCGGCTTCAGCCGGGATATTGTTTCTTTTGGCCTCGTGCGTTCGGCAGCGTTGGTAGACGGCGTCGCTAAAGTGGCTCTTGGCCTCACCACCAGCGATCCGAAGATCCCTCTGCACCTTAAAGCGGAGGTAGAAAAATGTCTCCGCGCCATTCCCGGCGTGAGTGAAGTCATCATCGATATCTCCGTGCAGGCTGCTCGTACGGCCGCACCGGCCAATGGCGCCGGAAATCTCCCGGGTGCTAGCGCCACCCCCAAGACCGCTAAATATTCTGTCGCCATCGCCTCGGGCAAAGGCGGCGTGGGCAAGAGCACATTTGCCGTCAATCTTGCCTGTGCCCTCGCCCAAGTCCTGACCGCGCAAGGACGGCCAGGCCGCGTCGGCCTCATGGATTGCGACATCTACGGCCCGAGTGTGCCGCTCATGATGGGCCTACAAGGCCGACCCGAAGTCGAAGGCGAAGGGGCCGCTTCCACGTTGATTCCTCTCGAACGCCACGGCGTGAAAGTCATGAGTATGGGCTTCCTCGTCGACGACAACACGCCGGTCGTCTGGCGCGGTCCGATGATTATGAAGACGATTCAGCAATTCGTCCAAAACGTGAAATGGGGTGAACTCGATGTCTTACTTGTGGACCTGCCGCCCGGCACCGGTGATGCACAGCTTTCTTTGGTGCAAACCCTCCCGCTTGACGGCGCCGTGCTCGTCACTACGCCACAACCCGCAGCCACCAATGTGGCGCGTAAAGGCGGATTGATGTTTCAAAAGGTCAACGTGCCGCTTCTAGGCGTTGCCGAAAACATGAGTTACTTTGTCGATCCCGCTGGACATAAGCACACCCTTTTCGGTGCAGGCGGGGGCATCATTACGGCGGAAAGACTCGGAACTACGTTACTTGGACAAGTCCCGCTTATTCCGGAAATCCGTGCTGGAGGCGACTGCGGCGAACCGATCGTCGTAAGCACACCCGCTAGCCTTGCCGGGCGCACATTCCGCGAAATCGCCGAAACGTTGCTCGCCCGTTTGGTCAAGCCCATGCCTGTTTCATTGTAAAAATTTGATGACATCGTGGGCATTGACAGGCCTCCGGCGCTCACTCTCATTTTGACACTTCGACGACCCGCTGCATGACTTCTACTTCCAAAGAGTCCGCCCCCTCCTCGTCCCGCGAGTTCGTGAAGCAATCTAGCCTTTACCAAGAATTTTTAGCCGAGCGTGAGGAAATTTTGAAACACAAGTGGCTGGAATCCGAGCGTCTTGGATACGACATTGGTTTCGAACGGGCTCTGCTTGATTGGATTCGCAAGCACCGTGAAAGCTGGCGAGCAGCACGCCGTCAACAAAGTGGGCCAGCGTCGACTGCCTCAGCCCATACATCGCCTCCCTTTGGGGAGACCGGCCAGATACAGAAGCCCGCTGGGACCTAAGAATCCCGACTGGCTGGCTTGCTAGTGACATCAAAGCCGGCCTCAACAAGAAAACCAAAGTTTAGCCCGCAAAAAAACCGAGCGATAAAGCTCGGTTTTGCAACAGGCAGAAAACTAAACGCGTAGGGGTTACTTGATTTCTTTGTGGAGGGTGTGGCGCTTGAGGAAGGGGTTATACTTCTTTTTCTCGATGCGCTCGGTCACGGTCTTTTTATTCCGCTTCGTGAGATAACGAGAGGCTGGCTTGCCCTCTTTTTTGGCTTCGGTGCATTCTAGGGTGACGACTTCTTGCATGGTTTTAAAAGGTTGAAGGGTCAGAGCAAAGCCCGCGGGCGCGGTGCTGCAACCTCAATCTTCGAGCCATCAGTCCCACCCGACGGCTTAACGACGTTTTTCCGTGAGCGGCAACATCACACCGCGCCGGAACAGAGTCACTTGGCTGGTGCTCGAGGAGACCACGATTGCGATGCAATTGGTCGCCACGCTGATGGCCGCAGCAGCAGCGTGCCGGCTACCCAAACCACTGGGCAATGGATGGTTACTATCAGTCGCTTGGATAAGGCTACCGGCAGATTCCACCACCCCATCACCTCGAATCGTGAAGGCCCCATCGATGGAGGAAAACTCCTTCACCGTTTCATCCATGAACGGGTTGAGGATATTTCGTTCTTCCTCCTTGTACCCAAAAAAAGGATTTAAAACGAGGGGCTTGGAGAGTGCGGCGACTTTTTCTGAGTCACCCACCACAAACAAACACCCCACTGGCCGACCCTCGCGTCCTTCCACGGCGAGCTCGGTGGCCACGGCCAAAACACGCTCCAGCACTTCCGGTTTTACGTCTTCCGGCAACAAATCGGCGGTCTGCCCCGTAAGCAGCGTTTGGAACTCGCGCTCAATATCGACCACGACGAGAGTGTCGAACTGGTTGCTTCCCGTCATGCCGTCGAGACAGCAGATGCGATCCGTGAATTTCAAAACCCCGCGCGTGAGTGCCACCAAGATCGCACTGCGCAACTGCGCCATCCGTTGATTAGAAAAAGATCGCACCTGAATCGTCTCAGCAAAATCGCGTTCATTGCCACCTGGCTCGATGGGGTTGCGCGTGACCAAGATTGTCTTAATTTTCAGATCAAAAGCCGCACGATCGATCCCGCCGATAAACGTGTCGCCAAAAACCATCAAAGCGTCGCACTCCGCACCCTTTGCCACGCGCTGCGCCTCGCGCAACATGAGACGATTGACTCGATTTTGTTGAGTCTGAACGGGCCGGATCCCGCCGAAACCACCTACTAAACGTTCGTAAAGTTGATCGATATCAGGGGCCCGCACGAGGCCATCAACCATCGTTTGCTCTTTTACCTGGCGAGCGATCGAAGCCAGCACCTGCAAGTAATCGCGGGCTTTCTCACCGGCGATCAACATCACGATCAAATGCACCCGCTCGTCGGCTAAAGCCCCGTCATGCCGAATACCCGCGCGACTACGACCGATCGCAAGAATGTAGCGTCGCGCCATTTTTACGCGCACATGAGGCAAGGCGACCCCGAGCCCGAGGTAGGTTGTCATGGTGCTCTCGCGCGCCAAAAGACCTTTCAGCAAGGACTCTGGTTTTAGGTCCGGAAAACTCGCCACACTGACTGCGAGTAATTCTTGCAAAGCGCCCGGCAGATCTACGCTCCGCAAATCGACGATGCGGTTCCGGGCGATGATTTTTTCTAACCGCATGAAAAATTAAATTAACCGACCACTTACTTTTCCCAGTCGAGCGCACCTTTCTTAACTTCGTAAATCAAACCGAGCACCAGCACGCCGATAAAGAAAAACACCGGCCCGATGATCGCGATGTGGTTGGCCAGAAACTCCCGATAAATAAATGTCCACGGAACGAGAATCACGATCTCTAGATCGAATAACATGAATAGAAGTGCTGTTAAAAAAAACTTCACCGAAAAGCGGGTGTGCACGATGCCTTCGGATGGTACGCCACACTCATAAGCAGAGTCCTTGATCTTGTTAAGCTTGGCTCGTTGGCCAAAAAAATGACTAGCCCCGATCACAAACGCGGTGATGCCGCCGGCTAACAGAGCTTGGATCAAAAAAGGAATATAATCTGCGGAGATCATGTGGCACAATGAAATGGGGCGAGCGCGCCCACCGAGACAAGAGGGAATTTCAACTCTACTTAACTCATTGGGACCCGGCTCCACAATTGACGCAACCCGCCTCCCAGCATAACTACGTGATCACTATGCTGCGCGTTAAACCTATTTGCTCCGCCATTCTAGCCGTTTTGCTGGCTGTAGCGGTGAGCTCCGCCCAGACCGCTCTACCCAAAGACTCTCCGTTTCTGCCGGCTCCCGGCACAGCCGCCAGTGGCGCTGGGCCCACGCAAGAGGGACTAGAACTGGCAGGCGTGAGCAGCACGGCTAAAAACACCCTGGTCTGCATCTACGACAACCAAACCAAACGTAGCCATTGGATTCCCGTTAACGCCACCGTCGAAGGGATCAAGGTTCTGGCTTATGATTCGACCCTCGACCAAGTGAGCCTTTCGGTTGGTGGACAAAAAAAAGTCTTACGCCTGCGCAAAGCTACCGTATCAGGTGTCGCCAACGCCAATCCCGGAGCTGCTGCCGCCGGTTTTGCAACCCCCGCCGTGATGCCCTCAACTCCCGGCACGCCACAACCGCCACCAGCCCCTGGCTCCATCGCCCAGCAAGAGACCGAAGCCCGCATGTTGGTGAGCGACCTATTGGAAATAGGCATCCAGCAACGCAAAGCCTACGAAGAAGCTCAGAAAAAAACCGAAGCCGAAAAGGGCTCGGCTAAAAAAGACTAATCACCCGCCTCGGCCAGTGCCTGTCGGTTTCCCGCGTTGACACCCTGATCCGCCGCCCATTCGTTTCCGTCGGCGGAGACGCCGCCTAATTCTCGTCTCGACCATCCCCCATCATGGCCAACCTCCTCGGTTATTTCTCCAACGACATCGGCATCGACCTTGGCACCGCCAACACACTCGTATACGTCAAAGACAAGGGCATCGTCTTGCGCGAACCCTCCGTAGTCGCGCTCGACACGGTAACGCGCAAAGTCCGTGCCGTAGGTGACGAAGCCAAGCGCATGCTGGGACGCACCCCCGGTAACATAACCGCCATTCGCCCAATGAAAGACGGCGTGATCGCCGATTTCGATGTCACCGAAGCCATGCTCCGGTACTTCATCCGCAAAGTTTCCAGCGGCTCCTTTCGCGCCCCGCCCCGGGTCGTCATTGCTATTCCCTCCGGCATCACCGAGGTTGAAAAACGCGCCGTGAAAGACTCCGCCCTCCACGCAGGCGCACGCGATGTCATCACTATTCCCGAACCCATGGCTGCAGCCATCGGCGTCGGCCTTCCGATCGACGAACCCGCCGCTAATATGATCGTGGATATCGGTGGAGGCACCACCGAGATCGCCATCATTTCTCTAAACGGCATCGTATTTTCGAAATCCATCCGGGTCGCCGGCGACGAACTCGATGCGGCCATGGTCAATTACATGAAACGCGCCTACAATTTGCTCATCGGTGAGCGTACCGCGGAAGAAATCAAGATGCGCATCGGCTCAGCGTATCCCCTCGACGAGGAGCTCACCATGGAGGTCAAAGGCCGCGATTCCGTCGCTGGACTCCCCAAGACCATCCACATTACTTCGCAGGAAATCCGCGAGGCTCTGGCCGACACCATTTCATCTATTGTGGATGCGGTTCGCGTAACTCTCGAACGCTGCCCGCCCGAACTTTCGGCTGACCTCGTCGACCGCGGCTTCGTGATGGCTGGCGGTGGAGCCCTCATCCGTGGTATCGACAAACTCCTTAGCGAAAAGACCGGTTTACCGGTTACAATTTCCGACGACCCGCTCTCAGCGGTCGCCAATGGCACCGGCGCGGTCCTCAACGACTTGTCCTGGTTGATGCAGAACGCTTGAGTCTCGCCCCTGCGAGGCTGCGTTCGTCGCGATGAAATTTCGTTTGCTGCCAAATTGGGCTCAGTTGCGGAAGTTGGGACGCTTGAGATTTTCTGTGCTTTTAAGCACAACACTGACGGTATTGCAATTTATTGGCGACCTCAGCTTCGGATCCGCGATCGTGCCCAAGAAATACCTGCTGCAATTTTTGTGCTGGATCCTTTTCGCTTTCTTTATGTGGAGGCGCGCAGAGGCCTCGTTTGAGCGCTACGGAGAAAAAGAAAAAAATCCTAAGTAAAAAATTTTTACCTCTAAAAATCCAGGGCCCGAATTAAGCCTGGTACAGTATTGTCTGTTTTTTTCGTGTCTTCCGCCGGTTCCATAGGCCATATCTTGGGCTTCAGCTCACCGGATTAAATCCCGCCGATCCATGCCCAAACGTTTCGACCAAGCCCGACCGTTTCTGACGCTTGGTTTTGTCGTGGCCGCGTGGCTCGTGATACCCACGGTATTTAAGACTTTCACCCGCGCTTCTTTTTTCGAACTCACCGCACCTGTGGGGGTCGCAGCCTCTTACGCTCGCGATCTTCAAGAGTACTGGACGCTACGTTTGCACTCAAATAGTGAACTCATTGCAGCCGGACGTGACCTCGCCCGCCTCAACGCCTCCTACGATTTAGCGGTCCAGCAAAACATCGAGATGCAAGGTGAAATTGCCCGCCTTGAAGGTATTCTCCGCTTACCTTCATACACGGGATATCGCCCGGAGCACGCGCGAGTCGTGCGCCGAGATTTCTCCGGCTGGTGGCAACGTCTGACCATCCGCAAAGGCAAAAACTACAATCTAACCGTGGGAGCGCCGGTCGTGTTTAGCGGCGGAGTAGTGGGCCGGGTGAGCGAGGTTTTCGCCTACACCGCCACGGTGGATCTAATCAGTAGCCAGACAGTACGACTGGCCGCCGTCGTCGAGGGAGACACCCGCCCGATCAGTTATCAAGGCGGTCTCAACCCAACTTTTGGATCAGCCGGAGGTATGATTGAGTTTGTCCCGCTCGACATCTTCGCCAGCGCCAATGCCACCAAGCGCTTGGTCACCTCTGGTCTCGGGGGCGTTTTTCCCCCCGGCCTTACGATCGGTTCCGTCATTAAGGTTGAACCCAGCACAGACGGCCTCTTCAAGTCCGGCGAAGTCAAACTCGACGATCGCCTAGCCGCCCTCACGGAAGTTACCGTCCTGCTTCCGCTGGATACCCCATAATAACAAGCGCCCCGCTTTACCCACGTGATTCGCTTCGTGCTCAATCTGCTTTCGACGGTGCTTCTCTGGGCGGTCACCGCCCAACTCAACCATGCGCTCGCCCCTTGGCGCCTCTACGTGTTCGTGGGCGCGCTGGCTGTTGCCCTACCTGCGCTCACGTTTTCGCTACGGACCGGACTCATCGCCAGCTTCCTTGGCGGACTGCTCTTTGACGCCGTCGCCCCCGTCACCTTTGGCACCCATGCCTTTCTGTTCGCACTCACTCATGCTGTGATTTTCAACCTACGCGATCGCATTCCTCGCGACGACACGCTCAGTCGCGTGCTGATCGCCCTCTTTGCCAACCTGGGGCTCTTTCTGGTTTTCTCCTTCACCCAAGTAGCCCGTTCGCCCGCGCCCGCCAGCCTTTGGCCGCGCCTGTTCGCCGACCTCGCTTGCTCTCAAATCTTACTCGCGCTAATCGCCCCGTGGTTCTTTGCCGTCCAAGCCCGGGCCCTAGCGCTCACCGATCTCGAAGCCGACCGCTTCGCATAAAAATCGCTGCCGTGGCTGCTGACGAAAACAACTTGGCCGACCGCTCAGGCCGACTTTTCGAATCCCAGAAAGGTTATGATCCGCGCGTGGTTATGTTCTATTTGATCATCGCGGCTTTGTTGATCGTCCTGATCAGCGGCTTGGCTTACCAGCAACTGTTCAACACGGAACTCCACGCGGAGCGTGAGAGTTCCCAAAACCAACGGCGCATCCTCATCCCCGGCCCCCGAGGCAACATCTACGACCGCAATGGCCAACTTCTGGTCGGCAACCGCCCGCGCTTCGCCGTCATCCTCTACCTCGACGAACTCCGCGCAAAGTTTCGTGCTGAGTTTATTCGCATCCGCAAAAATTATCGTGTTGCCGACGACAAAGATATCCCGACCGCCGACCAACTTTGGACTCTTGCCCGCGTCAGTGTCGTTCAATCCTACCTCGAGCAAATCAATGCCATCATAGGCCGAGACCTAAAGGTCGACTCGGTTCGCCTCAACACCCATTTTTCGCGCGAACTGCTCCTGCCCTACCCGCTCGTCGAAGACCTTGCTCCTGCCGAATACGCCCGGCTGCTCGAACACCTACCCGTCGTCTCGCCGCTCCAACTCTACACCACTAACACCCGCGAATACCCCTTTGGCTCGGCCGCCTCCCAAACCCTCGGTTACGTCGGCATCAACGAAGACGTCGAGGCCGAGAATTTTCCCGGCGAAAAACTCCGCACTTTCAAGCAGCGCGGATCGATCGGCCGCGATGGGCTAGAGTCCAAATTTGATTCGCTCCTTCAGGGCGAGGCTGGCGGTGCGATTTTTCGCGTCGATCCCCTGGGCTACCGCCTTCGCGATGCCAAACCGATCGAATCTCGACTTCCGACCCAGGGCCAAAATCTTGTAACTTCGCTAGATATCGACCTCCAACTCGCTGCCGAGGAAGCCATTGGCGATCAGACCGGTGCTGCCGTCGCCATCGACATAAAAACTGGGGAGATCCTCGCTCTAGCTAGTAAACCCGATTACGACCTGCGCAAATTCGCCCCGCGCTTGGGACATGCCGACGCTGCCGACATCACCGCACGCGAGGCTTGGACGAATCTAGCTATCGGAGGGGCTTTCCCGCCGGGCTCCACCTTTAAAATCCTAACCTCAATTGCCGGTCTCCGCCGCGGGGTGCTAGATCCCACGCAACCCATTGCGGACTGCCAAGGCGTGATCCGTATCGGCAACCGCGATTTCGTGTGTGACAACCGTCGTGGCCACCACGGCGAAGTTCTTCTGCCCGAAGCGATCGCACATAGTTGTGATATTTATTTCTTTGGAGCAGGACGTTTGATCACACCCGATCTGCTCGCCGAAGAGGGCCGCCGCTTTCATTTACACGAACGCACCGGTATCGAACTCCCCCACGAAACGGGCCGGATGGTGATTCCTGATCCTGCTTACAAAGAAAAAATGATCGGCGAAAAATGGTTTCCCGGCGACACCGCCAACATGTCCATTGGCCAAGGCTACGTCTTGGTCACCCCACTTGAAATGGCCTGCTTCGCGGCCTCCGTTGCACGCAACGAAGTTTTCACCCAACCCACCCTCCTTCATAATCCCGACGCGCCGGTCCAGCATACGGAATCTATTGGCCTGAGCGCATCTCAGCGCGCTGCCCTGATTGAAGGCATGGTTGGCACCACCACCTACGGCACGGCGAGTACGCTCAATCTTGAACTATTCAAAATCCCGGGAGTACGCATCGCTGGCAAAACGGGTACCGCACAAAAAAAAGTCACCAAAGACGGCAAAACTGGAAACATCAACTTTGCCTGGTTCATTTGCTTCGCCCCCGCTGACAACCCCGAGATCGCCATGGCCGTAATGATCGAAGGGGAAACCTTGGGAGAAAATTTCGGCGGTGGCCGCTACGCCGCACCGGTAGCGGGTTCGGTACTCAAAAAATATTTCGAAAAGAAAAATCGTCCCACCGACCAAAAACTTGCTCCATTTAAGATCGAGTAAAGTCCGAGCGAGGCTGAAAGCGCACAGCCTCGTTCGCCCGACTAAAACCATCTAGGGTTGCAGCCGCTACCCGAGCGTCAAAGCGCAGTCATGTCGCTCGGTTTTTTTCCAACAATGTGACGAGGACAGAGAAATCCTGATCGCCCAATCCCGCTTGATCCGCCGCGGCCAGCCGGTCGCGCATGGTGCCCAAAACAGGGAAAGCTTCGCACCCGCCGATGCCCGCCGCCAACCGCATATCCTTCAGCATGTGTTTCACGGAAAATTGCGGCGAAAAATCTCCCGCCCGAAGCTTCGGCTCCTTGAGTTTCGCTAAACCCGATTGGCTCGCATTGCGCGACAGTGCGCCAAAAAATACATCATCTGAAATCCCCGCGCGGCGGACCAATGTGATCGCCTCCGACAAGGCCTCCATCTGAGCGGCGATGTTCAAATTCATCGCCAACTTGAGCGCAGTTGCCTGCTGGTGACTGCCGATGGGGAGTCGCACGAGTGAGACCAAACTCAACAAAGGATCCATATCCACCACTGTCGCTGCATCACCGCCGACGTAGTAAACCACCTGTTTTTGCTCAGCCGCCGGCTTGCTTCCCGTAAAAGGTGCTTCGAGATAACGCGCGCCGCGCGCCGTCACCGCTTGGTAAAATTCCTCGCTGCTTTGCGGATCAATCGTGCTTGATTGCACCACTGTTTTGCCCGGGCCGAGCGCCGGTAAAATCTGCGCCAGCAACGCCCGCACCGCCGGCGGATCTGCAACGACAATCTGCACAACATCCACCGCTTGGGCAACCGCCAGAGGCGTCGTTTTCCAATGCGGGAAATCCGGCTGGGCCGTCCGATTCCAAGCACCGGCCAACACGCCCGCCGCGTGATAATGCCTTGCCCACACACTACCGATAATACCTAAACCCAGCACACCGATGGTTTTCATAATTAGCTCCAAGAGACACAGGTTGGCCTCGAAAACAAACCCTGACTTCAATTCGCTTTTGTTTGTCGCATCACGACACCGCCCGTGATTCTGCTCGACCCTTCGGCTCAGCTCGACCGACAACACTGCCGCTTAGCCACACCTTTTGAACCGCGCTTTTTCTTGTTCTCAAAATGCCCCTCATTGACCTCCCCCTCGCCGAACTTCGTCAGTACACCGGGCGCAATCCTCGTCCCGCCGACTTTGATAGCTATTGGGCCGAAGGCCTCCGCGAGCTTGACGCCACCGCACCGCAGCCCGAACTGCGCCCCAGCACCACCATTGTTGCCGCCCACGTCGAGTGTTTCGATCTGTGGTTTACCGGCGTGGGCGGTGCCCGCATCTACGCCAAGTACCTTCGACCAAAAACGACCTCAACGCCCGCGCGCAAAGCCCCCGCCGTTCTCCAATTCCACGGTTACTCCGGGCACTCCGGTGACTGGGTCAACAAACTCGCTTACGCTGGGGCCGGCTTCTGCGTCGCCGCAATGGATTGCCGCGGCCAAGGCGGTCGCTCTGAAGACCGCGGTGGCGTCAAAGGCAACACCCTGCGCGGTCACATCATTCGCGGTCTCGACGACCCCGATGCCCGCAATCTTCTCTTCCGCGCAATCTTTCTTGATACCGTTCAACTGGCCCGCGTCGTGATGGCGCTACCAGAAGTTGATCCTGAGCGGGTCGGCGCGATGGGTGCATCGCAAGGTGGAGCGCTTACTCTCGCCTGCGCCGCTCTGGAGCCACGCATTCGCCGCGCTGCGCCAATTTTTCCATTTCTGTGCGACTATCTGCGCGTTTGGGAAATGGACCAGGCAAAGGCCGCCTACGAAGAATTAAGCCTGTACTTCCGCGCCTTCGACCCACGCCACGAACGCGCTACCGCCACCTTTGAAAAACTCGGCTACATCGACGTCCAAAACTTAGCCCCACGCATCCGCGCCCAGGTCCTGCTTTACACCGGCTTGATGGATTCCATCTGCCCGCCCTCAACGCAGTTCGCCGCCTACAACAAAATAACCGCCAAAAAAGATATCGTGCTCTACCCCGATTTCGGGCACGAGGCCTTACCCGGCGAACCCGAACGCACGTTCAATTTCATGCTCGGGCTTTAATTGAACTTACAGCGTTTTTTAATGCGCGCAACGATCCATCCGCCGCGCTAATTCAAAATCGAGCGCGGTGACTTTTCCGCTGGCATCGTGCGTCGTCAGCCGCACGGCGACGGTTTTATACACGTTCATCCATTCCGGGTGGTGATTCAGCGCCTCAGCCTCGAAGCCGGCGCGTACCATGAACGCCAGCGCGTCCCGAAAATCTGCAAATTCGAAGGTCTTGGCCAAAGCATCATGTTCAAACGCCCAGCCGGGTAGCTTCGCCAGCTCAGCCGCAATTTTTTTGGCTAACAGAGGTTTGCTCATACCTCTAAAACCGCACCCGGGCTTCCCCCTTGTCAAACTTCTGCCCGCCTCGCTAACTTGAGCGCTTCTGCATGGCCGAAACCTCCATCACGCCCGTCGCTCTGGGCCAAATCCCCGCCCACATCGCCATCATCATGGACGGCAACGGTCGTTGGGCCAAATCCCGCGGACTGCCTCGTATTGAAGGTCACCGTCGAGGAGTTGAGACCGTGCGCACCACGACGTTTGCCGCCCGCGACCTCGGCGTTAAAGTCCTGACGCTTTACGCCTTCTCCGTCGAAAACTGGAAACGTCCGCAAGATGAAGTTGGCGGCCTCATGAGCCTGCTGGAGTATTACCTCAAAAAAGAACTCACCACCTTTGTTCGTGACCGGGTGCGGTTCCGCACCATCGGCCGTACCGCCGATTTGCCTGCTAACATCCAAAAACTGCTGCACGACACCATCGAGGCTACGAAGCACTTTACCGATTACACGCTCGTGCTTGCGCTCAACTACGGCGCCCGCACGGAGGTGGTCGACGCTGCCCACGCCTACGCTTCCGCCGTTGCGGCCGGCCGAGAAAATCTCAACGACGACTCGTGGGCTTCATTTAATCGCTACCTGAGCACCGCTGATCTGCCCGATCCGGATCTGGTGATCCGCACCTCAGGTGAGACCCGGATCAGCAATTTTCTTCTGCTTCAAGCCGCCTACGCCGAGTTCGTTTTCAGCCCGACGCTTTGGCCCGATTTCACTAAAGCAGACCTCGCCGCCGCCATCGCGGATTACAATCGTAGGGAACGCCGTTTCGGCCTCACTAGCGAACAACTCAAACCTACGCCTGCCAGCTAAAGATTTGCTTCTTACTTCATCACCGTGATCTCACGCATTTTTAGCACCCTTGCTCTTTGGGCTCTCATCTTCGGAACGTTATGGTTTTTCCGTACGAGTGGCGGGCTCGTACTTATCACCGGGATCAGTGTACTCACGCTGCGCGAGTTTTATCGACTGATGGCGGCCGCCGGTTGGGCGCCATTTAGCGGGCTGGGAATGTTTTTTGGAGGACTGATCACACTGGCACCCTACATTGAAGCTCGTTTTGGCGCTCCGGCCCATCCGTTACTCGCTTTGGCTGCGGTGATTATAGCGATTCGCGTCGTCATCGAGCGTTCTCCCGAAAAACGCGTCGAGGCGCTTGCCTCAACCCTCTTTGGGTTGGTCTACGTCGCGTTGCTCCTCCAATACATGGTGCGCATTCTCACGCCATTGCCCACCGACACGGTTTCGGCGGACGGACGTTTGCTGCTATGCCTATGGCTCATTGCCGTCGCGAAATTTTGCGATGTGGGCGCATTGCTCACCGGCCTTGCAATCGGCAAGCACAAGATGGCCCCACAGATTAGTCCGAAGAAAACTTGGGAGGGCGCGGTCGGCGGTGTCCTCACCTCAATCGGTATCGGCGCACTCGTCGCCTGGCTGGGTCGCCATGAACTCGGCGCCAGCCTCACACCCCTTCAAGCCGCGCTTATCGCCGGCCCGATCGCCGTCATCGCGATTATGTCCGACCTCATCGAATCCGTGATCAAACGTCGCGCCGCGCTCAAAGACTCCGGCCACGTAATCCCTGGGATCGGTGGCATGTTCGACTTGAGTGACAGTCTTTTGCTCACGGCCCCCGTCGCCTATTTCTTGTTCCGCTTGCCCTAAGCGCGTCCGCCCTCCACCCGTGGCCACTTTCGCTTTTTCGCCTCGCAAACGCGTCGTCCTACTGGGCGCCACCGGCTCCATCGGTGAAAACACCCTGCGTGTCATCGCCGCGCACCCCGACAAATTGGAGCTGGTAGCGATCGCCGCCCGCGGCAACTGGGAAAAGCTCGCCGCTATAGCTCGCACTCACGGAGTGCGCCACGTCGGTCTGTTTGACGATACCGCCTTCGCCGCGGCGCGCGCGCACCCTTCCGCTTTTCCTTCTGACACTCGTCTGGTCGGCGGCCTGAGCGGCCTAGTCGAGCTCGCACAATTACCCAGCGCCGACATTGTGCTCGTCGCAGTCGTAGGCACCACCGGTCTCGAGCCGGCCCTAGCCGCACTCAAAGCAGGTAAAGACCTTGCGCTCGCTTCAAAGGAAATTCTCGTGCTTGCCGGTCAACACGTCCTCGCCGCCGCTACAGCCAGCGGCGCAAAAATCTTGCCGGTCGACAGCGAGCACAATGCAGTTTTTCAGTGTCTCCAAGGCCACCCGCAATCGAGCGTACGCCGCATCACCCTAACGGCCAGCGGCGGTGCCTTCCGCGATTTGCCCATTGAACGCCTCGGTGCCGTCACGCCCGCCGACGCGCTTAAGCACCCCAATTGGTCCATGGGGCCAAAGATCACGGTCGATTCCGCCACGCTCGCTAACAAAGGACTTGAACTGATTGAAGCCCAGTGCCTCTTCGGCTTGCGTCCCGAGCAATGTGACGCCGTCCTGCACCCGCAAAGCATCGTCCACGCCTTCGTCGAATTCACCGACGGCGCCATGCTCGCCCAACTCGGCCCGCCGTCGATGACCTTCCCCATCCAGCACGCACTGCTTCATCCCGCGCGTGCGCCCGGTGTCGAGCCCGCGCTGGATTTCAAAAAACTCCTATCCCTCGAGTTTCGACCCGTCGACGAAGCGCGTTTCCCTATGTTGCGCCTGGCCCGTGAAACGATGGTGGCGGGCCGCGGCGCACCCGCCGTGTACAATGCCGCCAATGAAATCGCCGTCGCTGCCTTCCTAGCCCATGCGCTGCCGTTTCTTGCGATTCCACGCATTGTCGAACACGTTCTCGCCCGCCTCGCCACCGCTGCCCCCGCTGATCTCCCCTCCATCCTCGCCCTAGATCTCGAAGCCCGCCGCATCGCACACAGCGCACTAGAAAAAAATCTTTTTTAAACGCACCGCGCCCAATCTCTCATGGAACTCCTTTCTGCCGCTTTTTCTAACCTCTGGTCCATATTCTTGGTCGCTGTATTTTTCGGCGGTTCGATTTTCGTCCACGAGCTTGGCCACTTTCTAGCCGCCCGTCGTCGCGGCGTGCACGTTGAACGCTTCTCCATTGGATTTGGTCCCGCCATCTGGTCATACCGCGCCAAAGATGGAGTGGAATACCGCCTCGCTTGGTTTCCCTTGGGAGGCTACGTACTCCTGCCTCAACTCGCGGATCTGGGCTCCATCGAGGGTCAAAGCACGACCGATATCACGAAACTTCCACCGCTTTCCTATGGGACCAAGATGATGGTCTTCTTTGCCGGCGCCGCGTTCAATGTCCTATTCGCCTTTATCCTCGCGTGCATCGTCACGGCTATTGGTGTACCCGAGAGCAGCGCGACTGCCACCACGCGTATTGGCTACGTCGCTAAAACTCTGGAGGGTCCGGACGGGGCGAAAACTCCAAGTCCCGCGCTGCAAGCTGGTTTCAGAGCTGGCGACATCGTGCGCGCCATCGACGGCAAATCCGTCACCGACTGGCAGGATTTGATGCAGACACTCATCACCACGACTGGTCGCTCCGCCGACGGCCAACCCCGCGCTGTATTCACGCTCGAGCGCGACGGCCAAATGCTCGATCTGCCCGTCAATCCTCGACTTTCGGGGGAAGAAAAATTTCGTAAAATCGGTATTGGGCCTGGCTTTGAGCTGATCGCTTTCAAAATTGCCCCTACCAGCCTCGCCGACCAAGCCGGCCTGCGCGTTAACGACGAATTCATTTCCCTAAACGGCGTAAAAATCTATAGCACTGAAACTTTTTATGAGACGCTCATCACGCAGCCCGCAGCGCCCGCCACGCTCATTGTCCGCCGCTCCGGTACCGACGTTGTACTGACGCTGCCCGCGCACGCCGCTACCACCGCAGCCGCTCTCGCCAAAGCCCTCGGGGTTGATTTTACCACCGGCTACCGCCTGACCCACCCCTCGCCCCTAGCCCAGATCACGGCGCCGATTGCGATGACGGTTCGTACGCTCTGGAGCTTGATCAATCCCAACTCCGATATCGGTCTGAATAAACTCGCTGGTCCCGTCGGCATTTTTCGTATTTTTCACAGCGCCGCCGAAGTTGGCATTCGTGCCGTGCTGATGTTCACCATCCTGATCAACATCAACTTGGCCGTCTTTAATCTTCTACCCATTCCTGTCCTCGACGGCGGCCAAATGCTCTTCGCTACCGTTGGCAAACTGCGGGGTCGCGCGCTGCCCACCCAATTGATCATGACCGCCCAAAGCGTGTTCATGGTCTTATTGTTCTCGATGATCATCTACGTGAGTTTCTTCGATGTCCGACGCATCGTGCGCGATGCCAACTCCGGCCGGGCGGAAGCACCGATCAACGCCAAGTAACCCTCTTTAACTGCCTCGAGTTGCGCTCTCGCATCCGCCCGCCCCGCCATGTCGCCTTACTGCGTCTCCCGTTTCCAAACCGTCCGCCGCGCTACGCACGAAGTAAAAGTGGGCTCCGTCGGCGTCGGTGGCTCTAACCCAGTCCGCATCCAGTCGATGACGACGAGCGACACCCAAGATATCGCTGCGACCGTCCGACAATCCATCGCCCTGGCCGAGGTCGGCTGCGAGATCATACGCATCACTGCCCCCAATGTGGCTGCTGCCCAGTGCCTTCGACCCATCCGCGAACAATTCACGGCGGCTGGTTTCGGCCACATCCCCCTTGTGGCTGACATCCACTTTCTGCCCAGCGCTGCCATGGAAGCCGTTGAGCACGTGGAAAAAGTCCGCGTGAATCCCGGCAACTACGCCGACAAAAAGAAGTTCGCCGTCCGCGACTACACTGATGCCGACTACGAGCGCGAACTGCAGCGCCTGCACGAGACATTTTCCCCTCTGGTGCTTCGCGCAAAAACCCTAGGCCGCTCCCTGCGCATCGGCACCAATCACGGCTCGCTCTCCGATCGCATCATGAACCGCTACGGCGACACACCGCTTGGCATGGTTGAGAGCGCCCTCGAATTTCTCCGCATCGCCGAGAGTCACTCATACAAGCAGATGATCCTGTCGATGAAGGCCTCCAACCCGAAGGTCATGATCCAGGCCTATCGGCTCCTCGTCGCCCGCATGAACGAGGAAAAGATGCACTACCCGCTTCACCTCGGCGTCACGGAGGCCGGCGATGGCGAAGACGGACGCATCAAGAGTGCCATTGGCATTGGAACGCTCCTGCACGACGGCCTCGGCGATACGCTCCGCGTCTCCCTCACCGAAGACAGTGTTTATGAAATCCCCGTCGCCCGCGCCATCGCCGCTAAGACCATGTCACTGTGGTCGTCAGCCCCGGTTGCTCCTGCGAGCGACGCCCTTAATCCCTACCAATTTAATCGCCGCGCGACGACGACCCTCAACCTTACCCCGAAAATCAAAATCGGCCCCGACCACGTTCCGGTGGTCATCACCCGCGTCGCCCTTTCGGAGCTCATCGCTTCCCACGCGCTACCCGCGCCCAAATCGACTGACACGCCCCACGAAGGTCTGCTCGTCCCCGTTGCTACGTGCGCCGATCTAGCCAGCCTAGAGTCGGCGCGTATCCCAACCGGTACGTTTCTTGTCCTGGAACTCGCCTCCACACTCACGCCCGCCGATCTCGAAGCACGGTTAAATCACACCGAGCCCAAAGTCCTCCTGCGCTCCTTTGGCGCCGCGGACTCTGCCACGCTCGCTGCCTTCGCCACCCTGGCGCGGCGCCACCGTCATACCCTCGCCATCGCCAGCTCCGCCGCAGCCCTTACGGCTCTCGCCCCGACGCTTCAAGCATTAGGCGACACGGCATTTATTTTCACCCTCGATGACGCCAGCCCAGCCACGGGCCATCCGCTCGGCCGTTACCGCGCCCTTGCCTGCTCGCTTCAAACGGTCGTGTCGCACGCCCCACTTTGGATCCGCAACACCGCCACCACGGCCGTGCAGCCTGATCCCAGCTTTCTCTCCCGGCTCATCGATGCTTCTTTTGTAACCGGAGGCCTGCTGTGTGACGGCCTCGGAGATCTCGTCAGCATTGAGACCGAAATCGATCCGGTCCGCGCCACCACTCTAGCCTACAACGTCCTCCAAGGCGCCGGCGCCCGTTCCTCCAAGACCGAATTCGTGGCCTGCCCCAGCTGCGGACGAACCCTGTTCGACCTCCAGACGACCACCCAGCGCATCCGCGCCCAAACCGGTCACCTTAAAGGTGTGAAAATCGCCATCATGGGCTGTATCGTGAACGGCCCCGGCGAAATGGCCGACGCCGACTTCGGCTACGTCGGCGGCGCCCCTGGCAAGATTAACCTATACGTTGGCAAAACCTGCGTCCAATATAACCTTCCCCAATCAGACGCCGACGCCCGCCTCATTGCGCTCATCAAAGAGCACGGCAAGTGGGTCGAACCTGCGCCAACCCAGACCTAAGACGCGGAGCAAGCCCCGGCCTAAAGACGAGGGGTCTTAGGCGGGGTC
>JBAWZQ010000025.1:0-28198 GCA_037142955.1 Opitutaceae bacterium
TCCTCCGCACCCGGATTGACCCGCGCCGCAAGGCTCGCGTGGAAAAAATTCTCGATCAGCTCGGCATAACCTCGACGCAGGCAGTGAACATGTTTTTCGCACAGATCGAGCGCCGCAGGGCCATCCCGTTTCCTGTGAGCGTCGAGGATAATAGCGACATCGCACCGCGGATTGAGCAGGTCGCAAAAGTTTGGAACGACCTCGACCAGACGGACTTTTCACACTTAGACCAAAGATGAGCCCAATTCCTGGCGAACTCTACCTCATTGATCTCGGAATAGTGGGCAAAGTTCGCCCAGCCGTCGTCATTTCTCGGGAAGATCTGAACGCTCCCAGGGCACTAAAGATTTGCGCCCCGCTCACCACGGAAAATCGCGGATCAGACTACGAAGTGGCACTAGGAAAGCTAAAATTTCTCGATCGGGAATCGTGGGTGAACATCCAAGGACTAACAAGTCTCGGCCACGAAAAATTGATTCGCCGGTTAGGACGGCTGACATCTCCACAAATGGAGCAGCTTAAAACGGCCCTTCGTTTCGCACTCGATCTCTGAATCATTTGGCTCGCATGATCGGTCACCGTCGGTCACCGGCGCGAAATAGATCGGACATAAAGGCCCCGCTGTTTCCATGTTTATATTCGTCATCATTGGCTTGGCGTATTTGCCGTTGCAGATTGCAGCATGGAAAAAATGGACGGGCCCATGGTTTTACTGGAGCCTTGTTCTTGCCGTGATTCCGATTAGTGGCTGCGCTATTGGTCTAGTTAAAAACAGCAATCTTTGGCCATTTGGGGGCGTGTTTCTTTTTCCCTACAGCTTATTAACGCTAAGTATCGCGCAACGACAATTAACAACTCCCCACACGTGGGGCGGTCTAACTGTCCTTGTGCGGCGCTCACCAAAATGGGTCGCTAGTGAAAAAGAGGACGCTTTTGCATTTGCGCATACGGCAAATTGCCGTATATTTTTCGTATGGCTACTTTAACGGCAAAATCCACTCAGGCCCACACGCCGACAGCTCGACTGGAAGCCCGCATTCCCAGTGATCTAAAAAAGATGTTAGAACGTGCGGTTGCGATCACCGGGCATCCGACCTTAACCAGCTTCATGATCGACACGTTGCAAACAAGCGCACGTAAAGTTATCGAGGAACATAAGCGCGCCAAGCTCACTGAGGATGAATCAACGAAATTCGTGGATGCGTTGCTGGCTCCGGCGGCTCCGAACGCTGCCCTTCGCGCCGCGTTCGGGCGCTACCAGCGGGAAGTCTAAGCCTGATGATCTACCGCTTTGAGCCGCTGACCCAGCAGCATGATCGCGCGGGCTTTCGTTCAGCGAGTCCCGCGCTCAATACCTACCTGCAACAGCTTGCACGCAAAGACACAGAGAGGCGTGTTGCCGCCAGCTTCGCGATGGTGGAAGAATCCACCCCGACAACAATCGTGGGTTACTACACCCTTTCTGCGTTCACCGTCGAAGTGGCGGAATTGCCGGAGCAAATGCAGAAGAAGTTGCCGCGATATCCACGACTGCCGGCAACACTCCTCGGCCGCCTTGCCCGCGACGAACGGTTTCCGGGCACCGGTTCGCTGCTTTTGACGGATGCGTTGGCGCGAGCCCATCGCCAGTCGCTTCAGGTTGCCTCACTAGCGGTGGTCGCCGACGCCAAGGACGATCTCGCACTGACATTTTATAGAAAGTTCGGATTCACGTTGTTGGGGATCGATCCTAACCGCGTATTTCTGGCGATGGGAACTGTCGCGCAGTTGGTAAATACTGCCAAATAGCCCACGACGCGGAAAACAAGCTGTTATTGATCAATAATCTACAATGGACTGTAGGATTGCATTAAGCGTGCCTATACGAGCGGCTTGTGATCGGGAATTGCGATGCGGTGATGCCGATAGGTTTCTGTCTGCAGGATAATATGGCTACCGACCTGATGAACCTGGGTATAGCCCCATCGAGCGCACAATACTCGCGACCGAGCGTTACTTCCGCCTAGCGATTACCGAGCTGAAAGCCGCGCACCGGCGGCACCGTCCTAGCGCCTAAGAGCTTGCGGCCAACCTCCTTCGCCTTAAGTTTTACCAACATGAGCACCGTTCAAGAAATCGAAAACGCCATCCAACAGCTCCCCGAACGCGACGTCCTCACTCTCACCCAATGGCTCGATGACTATGCAGAGCGCCAATGGGATAAACGCATGGAAACCGACGCCGCCAGCGGCAGCCTCGCGTTCTTGGCTGACGAAGCCCGAGCTGCCCGTGCGAACGGAACCCTCCGCCGCTTCCCTTGAACTCGTTTTGCACCCCGCGCTTTTGGCGCGGCTATGAGGCGTTGCCTGTGCCCGCACGCCAGACGGCGGATAAAAATTACGTCCTGTGGCGCGAGAATCCCCAGCATCCCTCGTTGCACTTTAAACCGGTGGGCGAGGGCTTTTGGTCAGTGCGAGTAGGCAAACATTACCGCTCGCTCGGCCACCGCGAAGGCGAAGAAATCACGTGGGTCTGGATCGGTCCGCACGCCGAGTATGACCACCTGCTGACCGTCCTTAGAAAGCAGACCAAGAGCTAGCGCCCGCGGTCGAGCCGAAGGGGGCCGTTGTTTGTTAGTTTTGGGTCGGCAACGTCGTTGATGATTCAAGCGGAACAGGCCGTCGTCAGTCAGACGTGCCGTCGACAACTGTCACGAAGGCTTCACGTAGGCGAGGATCAATCGATGCGTTAGCGGTGCACGACCGCGCCTAGGTCACAATCTTTCAATGCGTATCGAGTATGTCTTCGCGGGTGACATGGCGGCAGCGACCTCGCGTAGGATTGCATTAAGCGTGCCTATACGCGCGGCTTGTGATCGGGAATTGATGCTTATATAATGAACACAAGCACCACGCGCAACCAAGCCCCAAGACACTACCCGTTGATTGAAAAAGAATCGAGTCTACCCGTAGGCTTGTTCACTTGGATTCTAGCGCAACGTAAGTCATGTCCGCGCGGCGCGCCCGACTCAATCAATCTTCCGGCGATCGGCCTAACCACAATTCTAAAAAAAAAAATGAACCCTAAAACTTTTCTATTTTTGCTGATGGCTAATTTTCTATTCGTGAGACCATCAGCGCTTCCGGCGGCCGAGCCTACCAATGCAACCGAGGCTGCAGCCAAAAAAGCCATTGAGGATCAGCGTATCGAGGGTGTTTATCAGGCTAAGGTGGCAACGCTTTCGTCTGAGCGCCAAGCGTGGGAGAAAACGTTGCAAGAAAATCTCGGCAACGGTTTTTACCTCCCGCTGCACAAGCGCGACTTTGTTAAAGGCACCTCCACTGCGTGGGACTTTGTTGCCGACGACCCCAAGCTTCCGCGGGTGCTGCTGATTGGCGACTCCGTCTCGCGCGGCTACACTCTGGCAGTCCGAGCCGCCCTCGCCGGCAAAGCCAACGTTCACCGCGCGCCTGAAAACTGCGGCCCCACCGCCAACGCTCTCAAGAAATTAGAAACCTGGCTTGCCTCCGCAGGCCCCGCTAAGTGGGAGGTCATCCACTTTAATTTTGGCATCCACGACCGCGCTACGTCACTTCCTGACTACGCCCAACGCCTGACGGAAATTATCGCCCGTTTGCGGCCTACCGGCGCCACGCTGATCTGGGCCAGCACCACCCCGATTCCCGACGATCTGGAGAAAAAGCAAACCGCCGCCTCCATCGTGGAACACAACCAAGCGGCCGCAGCGGTGATGAAGCAACACGGCGTGAGCATCGATGATCTCTTTGTCGCCATAACCCCGAACTTGGCCACGATGCAGAATCCAAACGACGTGCACTTCAATGCCAAGGGCTACGAATTCCTCGGTGGGACGGTGGCCCAAGCCATTGAAGCGCAATTACGGCAACGCTGATGAGTTACAGCGAGTTTGTCTCTTCATGGGTCGGCTCTTCACTCGCGCCCGAGTTTGGAGGGGGATCTTCGATTCGATTTAACCCTCATAAACCCTATGAGACGGCACCGAGCGCTGGGATATTAAAGGCCGCTCGACTCAAGATCCTATTGAAGCTAATCGGATGATCTCATGCTAAAGCGCCGGTTCGCTATATCGGGGGCCACCCATTTTTAATTTTTTCATGAATTCTAAGACCAAGCCGTACTCCGTCCAAGGCTGGATGCGTCTGTCGCTGTTTATAGGCATGGCCGTGTTGGCGGTAAAAATCACCGCCTATGTCCTATCGCACTCGCAGGCCCTATTGGCCGACGTAGCCGAGTCGGTTGTCCACCAAGTGGCGGTGGGCTTGGCGACCTATCTGGCCTACCTACAATTGCAGCCGGCCGACCGAAATCATCCGCACGGGCACGGCAAGTTCGGGTTTATATCAAGCGGACTTGAGGGTAGTCTGATCTTGGTGACGGGGGTGTTGATTTTGTTGAGTTCAATCACGCACGTCATGCACCCTGCCCCGGTGGAGGTGGGCTACCTCAGCATGGTGCTAGTGGGCACCACCCTGGTCGTGAACGGAGTGCTCGGTTGGCTTTTAATACGCCAGGGCAAGAAGGCCAAAAGCTTGCTGCTCGAGTCCAATGGCCACCACGTGTTTACGGACTCTTGGACGAGCTTGAGCGCTTTGGCCGCCATGGTGTTAGTTAAACTAACCGGCAATCCGCTCATGGACTCTATCTGCAGTTGTCTGATTGCCTTTGTGATCATCTATTCGGGGGGCACCATCACGTGGCGCGCCGTCCATGGCTTGACCGACGGAGTAGACCCGAAGGAGACGGAAGCGATTTCCGCGAAGCTGGTTGAAGCGGTGAGCGGTCAGCAGGGTCAAGTTCATGACATTCAGATCCGTCACGACTCTTTGGTGATCTGGGTTCAAGCGCACGTTACCTTTGGCCGGGATGAAACCCTCGGTCAGGTTCACGATCGGCTTACGGCTATCGAAAACGAAATGCGGGGGCACTTTTCCGAGGTTCGCACGCTGCTGCACCCCGAGCCCGAAGACGCACCACCGCACGCCTGAGGTTGAGCTAGGTGCGCAGCTGAAGCAAACCGCGGCCGGAGTGCCCCCGGAATGCAGCGTACGGGGTTAACCCGTTTAACATACCGCTGGGACAGCAATCCGGCCTCCACGCCCCCGCCCCTCAACGCGTTAGAGGCGGCTTAGGGGGGGGGAAATTTGCCCGTGCCGGTGTTCCGATACCGAGGCCATCGTTCTAGGGGGGATCGTGGGCATGATGGGTTAATGAGAAAAAAGCGAGCTGAACCCCAGCAGGAGGAGATGGCGGGTGGTGTGGGAAGCTAAAGGGGGGGCGCGAGTACCATGGTTCGAACCAAACTCAGAAAATCTTCGCTTATTTTCCGGAAATAATCCTAGAATGATTTACTGATAATAAAGGCAACTATCCATGATGCACCCATCAACTCGTTCTAAATTATTTTTAGCCTTGGCGATACTGACCAGTATAGCCGCGACAATTTTAATTCATTTTCAGCCGATTTATTCAAAAAAAATCGCCCGCCCTGATTTGGCCCAAAGAGAGGTCAATCAGCCGGCTAACCCGATAGCTAATGACCCCAGTCGATTAAATAAAAATTACGCATCTATTTCCCATCAGCAGCCAGCCAGCGATGATGTCTTTTTAAAAAGTTTAAGCTCGGAGCAATGGGCTAATGTAGAGGCACTCGCGGCCGAGGGGATCGTGATCGGCGACTTTAGACAGAGTAAGCCGGGTGATGATCAGCAAAAAATTGTTCGGGCCCGATCTCTAACCAGTGTAGCTGCATTTGCGACGTTACAACCAGCCCCAACGGGGAAAAAATTATATGAAATCGAATACGCCTATGGGATTGATAAGGTGATTAACAAAGGAGAGGGGCAAACGATCACCATCCTCATTCCAGCCGGTTCCGTTACCTTGGAGTCCGATTTAAAGGTATTCAGCGCTGCGATGAATATCCCGGACGCTCAGGTTGAGTTTATTTATCCCCAAGGAAAACCTACGACCAGCGATGAGTCTTGGGCCATGGAAGCCACCTTGGACGCGGAATGGGCCCATGCGCTGGCGCCAAAGGCCAAGCTTAGGATGGTCGTAACGAACAGCTCCTCGATCACGGCATTGATGCAAGGGTTAGACGCGGCCATTGCGGCGGGATCAAAGATCGTTTCGATGAGTTGGGGTTCGGTCGAATGGTCTGGGCAGATGGGCGCAAACTACGATGGTAAACTCAATCGCCCCGGCGTTACTTTGGTTGCGGCCACAGGAGATTCCGGAGCGGGATGTAATTGGCCATCGTGCGCTCCGTACGTGCTCGCGATTGGCGGTACCCAATTTGTGACCGATGCCAAGGGCGTTGTAACGGAATCAGTCTGGGCTTACGGAACAGGCGGCACCTCCAAGTACTACGCAAAACCTACCTATCAAACTACCGTTCAGAAAGCTGCTTACCGCGAAGTACCGGACCTCGCGTTTCACGCCGTCGGCTACTCCATTTACATGGGAAGTTACAAAGGCGGTAAAGGCTGGCTCAATGTCAGCGGTACTTCTGCTAGCGCTCCTTGCGTCGCTGGATTGATTGCCCGGGGCTATTCGCAGCGGAAGCTTGCCCTGCCCGCCTTACCCCACGCCATTTTGTATGCAAATGCGAACCTGTTCTTCAAAGACATCACTTTGGGAATCCAGAAAAACGGTGCGGCTGATGCGGTTAAAGCGGGATACGATACGGCCAGCGGATTAGGTAGCCCTCAGGCCGTTAATTTCGTGGCTGGATTAGCTAAGTAAAATCCTACTTCGAAGCGAGCCATGGAGGTTAGTTGGTGATTTTTTACCAACTCTAATGTCTAAGCCCAATCGCGCAGACTTAAACCGCTGGCATTTTCCAAAGTGCCCGGCGAGCAACCGCAGAGATTCATCGCCGGGCCGGGCCGGGCCGGGCGGGGCGCGGAAGAAGCGTAGCGACTTTCTTTTACGGCACCTCGTAAATTTCGATCAAAGCGACGCCCGATGAGGCGTTTTTTGCTGATTTGATCTGCGCAGTGTAGGCGCCGGGATTGAGCGTGATTAACACCGCCGAGTCCTTGCTGGCGCTAGGGAGGGCAAAAGCACCGGTCTGAATCGCAGCTGTCGCGATGGCCGCGCTGTTGGCCCAGCCTTCGTTGGTCGCGATGACTTTACTATCCTGGTAGATCGTGAGCGCGGGATCCGGGAGCGCCCCGGCGATGTCGAAGGATGTAAGCGCCGGACCGATACCACGGATGAGGAGGGTCTTGGGCGTGTTACCGGTGACGATGAACCCTCCGATCAAGACTCCGTCATCCGGGGTCACCAGGCCGCGACTGGAAATATTAACCAAGCGCTGATAATCCGCGTTGGGGTTCATGCTCGCGTCGTAGATTTCCGCGAGGGCAACACCTGAGCCGGTGCCGCTGGGGTCGGAGATCTGCGCGGTGTAGGCTCCGGGTGCGAGCGTCGTCAGCAGAGCCGCGTCTTTTGTCCCGTAGATGAAGCCAAAGGCGCCGATGCGGGCGATTTCTGGGGCATCGCCTAGATCCCAATCATCGTTCTGAGCGATGAGATTGGAGCCTTGGTAGATCTTAATCACCGGATTGGGCAACGTGCTGGTTAGGCCGAAGGCCCCGAGCGCAGGGCCGGCCGCTCGGATTAGGACTTTCTTGGCTTCCGGACCGCCGATGACAAAACCGGTGATGAGGACCGATTCACCCGAGCCAACTTTGGCCCGAGAAGAAAGATTGATGAGGCGATCGGTCCGTTGAGTAGCAATACTCTTACCCGAGAAGACAACGGGAGCTTTACCCGGCATTATGAGCGTAGCCGTGGCCACCGTAGTTACTGGGTACACCTCACCCACCAACGTAGCGCCGCCACCGGCGTTCGATGCGGCCATACTGAAGGTGTTATCCGCTTTAAGCGTGGTGAGTCCGCCCGTCGTGAGGCTTGGGGTTTGGGTGAGGACGAGGGCTTGGTTATTAGCTCCGACAACCGAATAGGTGACCCCGGAGCTCTGCACGAGTGCGACGGATTTGTAGAGACCTACTGGGGCGGTAGCTACTGGCGGTAAGGGCAAGGTGGGTACCGGGGAGCGAAACACCAACCCTAGCGGAGCGATCGTACCGGATAGAACATTGTCTTCAACCTTACCAGTAATGGTGTAGGTCACCGCTTCAGGTTGAAGACCTATCGAGGCGAGCTCAGTCGAGTCGCTGGCCCGCGCGGCCAGAAATTGCGTGGAGAACACCCCGCCGGCGCCAAACTGGAATTCCACCATGCCGTTGAGCAACGGATTGCCCGCTGAAACCAATAACATGGCCGCGGATTGGCTTTCAGCCGGCCAGACCACCGCCACATCTGCTTCAACCGCGTTTGTAGCGGGTACGACGGCTTTGCTAAAGATGGCTTGGGTGACTCCCTGCAGTACCGCAAAGGATACTTCAATCGTGGGTGCGGGGTTATAAGTCGTATTGCCCGCTTGACTGGCACGAAGGGTCACCAACCCCGTTGCGCCCGTGAGATCGATGCGGTTGCCCGCGAGCAGCGCAGGACCACTCAAAACGGCGAAGCTCACCGGTAAGCCTGAACTGGCACTCGCCGTTAGGGTAAACGAACCGCTATTACTGGTTCGGTCAGCCGGCGCGGTGAAGGTGATCGTCTGGTTCACCAGACTAATCGTCAGCGCATCGCTCGTAGTGCTGGAATCACTGGAGCCGGCGCTGTTGTTGGCGCTGACCGTGAAGCGGTAGGATTTACCCGGAGTGAGGCCGGTAAGCTTCGCCGGTGATCCCAGAGTGTTGACCGTGATCACGGATCCGTCTGATGCCGTAGCGCGGATCGTGTAGCCAGTGATCGCACTACTGCCGGTGGTGGTAGGAGCCGTAAAGGTGACGATGGCTTCACCGTTAGCCGTCGTCGCGGAAATTGCCGTGGGTGCACCCGGTACGGCGACGATCACATTCAGTAATACACTGGCGCTCGCGGAGGTGTAGTTCGTCGAGTCTGTCGGCGTGAAAGCAGCACTCAATGTGTTCGTGCCAACGTTGGGGATGGTGCCACTGCCCGGGCTATAGGTAAATACACCCGGCGTACTCGCAGTTGGATTGAGCTGAGTCGCGGAGAGAGCCGTGCCGTAGCTAATAGTGCTCGGGGTCGCCCATGTAATGGTGGGAGTGGCCTTAGCGACGATAATCGAGACGGTCTTCGAAACATCGGCATTATAATTGGCGGTATCCGTCGGCGTGAAGGTGGCCGTTAACGTCTGCGTGCCGGCGTTGGGCGTGGATCCGGTCGCAGGATTATACGCGAAGATACCCGCTACGCTCGCGGTAGCGTTGAGCTGCGTAGCGGAGAGCACCGTGCCGAAGGTGATCGCACTCGGCGTTGCCCAAGTGAGGCTCGGCGTCGCTTTGTTAACCGTGAGGGAAACCGAAGCGCTTGCGGAGTTATAGTTGGCCGTATCCGTTGGTGCGAAAGTGGCCGTCAACGTCTGCGTGCCGGCGATGGGCGTCGTTCCGCTCACAGGACTGTACGTGAAAGTGCCCGGTGCGCTCGCGGTCGCATTGAGCTGTGCGGTGGAGAGTGCCGAGCCATAGGTGATCGCGCTCGGGGTCGCCCAGGATATCGTAGGCGTGGCCTTGGCGACGGTGAAGCTTTGTTCGACGGGGGTGGCCGCGAGGTAGTTGGAGTTGCCCGCTTGGCTCGCGCGGACGATGACGGTGCCAGCACCGGTGAGGGTGACGGTGTTGGCGGAGACCGTTGCGGGGCCGCTCACGATGCTGTAGGCGGGCGCTAACCCGCTAGTCGTGGTGGCGGAGACGGCGAAGGCGGCGTCACCGTAGATCTTACCGCTGAGCGCGCCGAAGGTGATGGTTTGGCCCGCTTGACCCACCGAAAGCGTGCCGGCAGTGAAAGTATTAAAGGCATAGTTCGAGGCGGCGAGCGTGCCGAGGGCTGGCGTGATAGGATACGTACCGGCAGGGCTGGTGCTCGTCGCGCTCGTCAAGAGAACCGCGGCGCCGGTAACAGCGGTTGCGGTGTCGCCGTTAACGAAGCCGGAAAGCGTCGCGGTGAACGCGGGGTCGGCCACACCGTAGACACGGGTTTTGTTATCGGCGGTGACAGTCAACGGGGCTTTGGTCACAGCGAGTGTGCCGTCAACGAACGCGAAACTATAGTTGTTCGCGGCGAGCGTGCCGATGGCAGTAGTGATCGCGTAGCTGCCCACCCCGGAGGCGGCACTCGCGGAGGTCGCGAGCGCGGGCGCGCCGGTAAGAACGGCGATCGTTTCGCTGTTTTTTAAACCGATGATCGTCGCGGTGAGCGTCGAGTTGGCGACGCCGTAGACGCGGGTCTTTTCATCGGCGGTCACCGTGAGGACAGCTTTGTTGACGACGATGGAGACAGTCGTCGCAGCGATGGAGTTATAGTTGGTCGGGTCGGTCGGGACGAAGGCGACGCTCAGAGTCTGCGTACCTGAGCTTAGCGTCGTACCGTTGACAGGACTGTAGGTGAACGCTCCTGCGACGCTGCCGGAGGTGGCGTTCAACTGAGTCGCCGAGAGCGCGGTGCCATAGGTGATCGCGCTGGGTGTCGCCCACGTAATGGTCGGCGTAGCTTTGTTTACGGTAAGAAAAACGGTTGCCGTGGCGGGGTTGTAATTGGACGCATCAGTCGGGGTGAAGGTCGCCGTCAACGTCTGTGTCCCTGCGTTCAGCGTCGTCCCGCTGGAGGAACTGTACACGATCGCACCGGGCACGGTAGCGCTCGCATTGAGCTGCGTCGCGGATAGCGCGGCACCGTAGGTGATCGCGCTCGGCGTCGCCCACGTGATGGAAGGTGTGGCCCTGGCCACGGTCACACTTACCGTCGTAGTTGTACTCGTATAGTTGGTCGCATCGTTTGGCGTAAAAGTGACGCTTTGCGCGGCTGTGCCAGCGGCGGGAGCGCTGCTCGAGCTCGTGAAGGCGAAGGTGCCGCCAACACTGGCAGTGCCCCCACTTAGGGTAGAGGAGCCCAGGGTCTGCCCGTAGGTGATTGCTGTAGCGGACGGAGCGAGGTTGATCGTAGGTGTCCCGATCGTAACGGTAAGCGTATAGGTGTTTGTTGCCGTTGCGTTGTAGCCGGAGGAGGCGGCTTGGGTCGCCGTAATCGTGGTGGTGCCGACGGTAAGGCCGGTAACTAAGCCCGTCGCGACATCGACCGTGGCTATGGAGCTATCGCCGGTCGCGTAGCTGATCGCGCCGTAGCTGCCAGCGGTGTAGTTCGAGGTGACGGCGTTGGTCAGCGTAGCCCCGACCGCAACCGAAGCTGCGCTTGGCGTGGTAAACGTCAGAGTCGGCGTCGGCACCAGGGTTGTGAAGGTTCCGACGCTCGTATAAGTGGTCCCTTGGCTGTTGGTGGCGTACGCGGCATAGCTGTAAGCGGTGCCTGGATTAAGGCCGGTGGCGCTCACCGTGAAGACTCCGGTCGCAGGGGTACCGGCAAGGTGGGTCACGCCCGTGCCACTGAGTTGAGGATTACTGTTAGTCGTAGTGATCGAGTAGACGAGGCCAACAGCGGTGAGACTCGCGCCACCGGTCGCAGTAACGTTGCCACCCAAGCTAGCACTCGTGGTGGTGACACTCGCGCTCGTGGGAGTACTGATCGTGGGTGCGCCCACGGGCATCACCGCCGATGACGCAGCGGAGGCACTGCCGGTGCCAATACTATTGGTCGCAGTCACCGTGAAGGTGTAGCTCGTACCGTTGGTCAGGCCGGTAATTACATGGCTCAAACTGGTACTGCCTGCAGTGCTATCGGTACCGCCCGCAGGGCTCGAGGTCACCGTGTACCCGGTAATCGTAGCTCCCCCATCGCTATTTGGTGCAGTGAAAGTAACCGTCGCTTGAGAGTTACCAGAAATTGCAGAGATCGCGGTAGGTGCGCCGGGTACAGCCAACCCCACGCCAGTAAACACATACGCCGCTCCGGAGTCCCCAAGCAGCTCGTTGGCCACCGTGTTTATCCCCGTCGTGTTGCTGTCCTCTTGGTTAGCCCCGACCATCACCGTACCGCCCGAGACCGCCACCGAGATTCCGAATTGGTCACCCGCAGACACTTGGGAGGCCTTGAGGTAGGCCTGCTGAGTCCAGGTCGTCCCGCTGCGCACGAACACATACGCCGCCCCAGCATTGAGCTCGCTCGTGTTGGGTGTGCTGTTTACCCCCGCCGTACTGCTATCCTCGCGGCTAGCCCCGACCACCAACGTATCGCCCGACACTGCCACGGAAACACCGAACCAGTCACCCGCCGTGACTTTGGCGGCCTTAAGGTAGGCCTGCTGAGTCCAGGTCGTTCCGTTGCGCACAAACACATACGCCGCTCCAGCATCGCTGAAGCTCGTGTTGGGCGTACTGTTCACGCCCGTCGTACTGCTGTCCTCTTGGTAAGCCCCGACCACCACCGTGTCGCCCGACACCGCCACGGAACAACCAAAGTGGTCACTGGCGTGGATTACATTCGCCTTAAGATAGGCCTCTTGGGTCCACGTCGTACCGCTGCGCACGAACACATACGCCGCTCCGGACGCATCGCAGGCCCAGTTAGGCGTGCTCGTGCTATTCACCCCTGTCGTATTATTGCTTTCCCACATAGCACCGACCACTACCGTGTTACCCGACACCGCTACAGACTCACCGAATCCCGTGTAGGCGTGGCCTACGCTCGCCTTAAGGTAGGCCTGCTGGCTCCACGTCGTGCCGCTGCGCACGAACACATACGCCGCTCCGGCGCCAGTGGCGCTCTCATTGGGCGTGCTATTCACCCCCGTCGTAAGACTGTCCTCGCTAGGGGAAGCGATCACCACCGTGTCGCCGGACACTGCCACGGAGTAACCAAAGTTGTCACCCGCCGTGACTTGGGAGGCCTTGAGGTAGGCCTGCTGGGTCCAGGTCGTTCCGCTGCGCACAAACACATATGCAGCCCCGGCATCACCGGCGTTCTCATTGGGCGTGGTATTCACTCCCGTCGTAAGGCTGTCCTCTAGGTTAGCCCCGACCACCACGGTATCGCCCGACACCGCCACAGAGTAACCGAATTGGTCATTCGCGTCGACTTGGGAGGCCTTGAGGTAGGCCTGCTGGGTCCACGTCGTACCGCTGCGCACGAACACATACGCCGCTCCGGCGCTTGGGGCGCTCGTGTTGGGTGTGTTGTTCACTCCGGTCGTGCTGCTGCTTTCTCCCGAAGCTCCGACGACCACCGTGTCGCCGGACACGGCGACGGAACAACCGAATTTGGCGCTGCTGGTGACTTGGCCGGCCTTGATGTAGGCCTGCTGGGCAATGGGATCGATCGTGATGGGGTAGCGCGCGCCACGCTCGTCCACCAGCAGGCGGACGGCGTGCGAGGCGCCCAGAGCGGTGGGCGACGAATCCGCCAGTTCAAAGCGGGAGGTGAGAACTTTGCCATCGGCATCCCAAACTTTCAGGCCAGCATAGTTGAGTACGGTGGCACCGGCAGCATCACGAAACTCAACGCCGAGCGAATCGGGTGTGACCTGCGGGCGAAGCTCACCACGTACCGCGAGGAGAAAACTAAGCTCAGGCAATTGAGCGCTAGGTGCGGTCGGCGCGGCGGGGCGGGTGCTCACGGTGAAGCCGTGCTCCAGACCGCGTGAATCGTTAACGAACCACTCCTGCACGGAAGAGTCCCACTGATAGGTGAGGCGCGAGCCCTTGGCCTGAACCGCGGGGTTATCCGCGAAGGTCTGGTGATGGGCCCCAAAGCCGTACCCCCGTAGCTCTAGTCCCCAAGTCCAGCCGCCGGCCTCGGGCGAGGCCAAGAAGCCGCGGCGATCGAAGCGCGTGGTCCACTGTTGGCCGGAATTGCGCGCCTGCCAGCCGGTGGGCGTGGGCTGAAAGGCATGCTGCCCCGCTTCATAAGCGGCGCGGATATACGCCCAATCGGACTTAGCGAGGCCCTCGGGCACCTGTTCAGGCGAGGTCAACTGCTGGGGCCGTGGCGGCGGGACCGCCATTGCCGCTCCGGTAAAATTGATCAAGGCGAGCCACAAAAACCGGCGGCAGATTAGTATCCGCAAAACACTAAAGTGTTTTGCAAATAGTAAAATTAGCGCCCCGAAAATTGACATAATTTCGGAAGCAATTTCATGATAATTACCCAAGCAACGCCAATGCGGTGAATCGGGCTCAATTTCAGCCGAACAAGGCAAAACCTGCGTAAAAGCACTTGCGTATAAAGACTCAGGCGAACCTACAAAATTGTGTTAATTGGTGATGTCTAAAAAGCACTAAACGAACGTGAAATAGTATGCTATCAGTATACTGTTATCGCTTGTTTTGATTACGCTATATAGAACAATTGATACCGTAAATTATCTCATTAACTAGACCGATCTTGCTCGTATCTTGGGGTAAAAAAAACAAAGTTCTTTTGCGCGCAGAGCCCGATTGAGCGCTCATTGAACCCCGTTCGTCGATTTAATCTTGTCGAGATGGAGCGGGGAAATTTTTGGTCATTTATCTTAATAGCAAAACACAATGCAGGCGCTGTTTCTCGTGAAGCAGTTTAGACGTCTATAACTACAATTTAGTTAACTTTTAAATTATTTTAGAGACCCAAGCGCGACGACCGCACCGGTGAGAGTTGGGCAGTATACCCAAGTATTTTCGTCACCAAAAAATTGGTCGGGTATGGGCTTTCGTGGACTTCAGTTTCAAGAGGGCTTGATCGGCGCGCGCCTAAAAAACGTCCGTCACTATAAGGGAAACGCTGAATTCACCCGTTAGGGCGAAGCGATAACGCTACGCCCTCACCCCAACATTAACGCCCACCACCGGCGATCGTTTCAGTTCCTGTTTTAGCTAACCCAACCCAATTTTTTTAAAGTATGTATCCCTTCAATTTTCTCGCCGCGATTATGACCTTAGCGGTGACTGTTTTTTACCTGTTCATAAATTGGCAGCACCCTTCGAGAGGCGGCAAGCGGTACCATAATTATCGCAATGCATTTTGCTTAAATGTGATCTTTTTAAGCCTGATTCAAATCATCCGGGCTTTTGCTCCATTAGAGCAGCAAAATCTGCTTCTTAAATTAGGGGTGAGCAGCTTGTCTCTAATGCTGTTCATCCAGATTATCATCTTTGAAAACATTACCGGCAAGAGGCCCACACTCACCGGAAAATTAGCTGCAGGTCTGATGGGGATTGTAGCCTTTGCTGCGTTATTTTTACCTGGGGGCGGATATTGGGGTGAGGCTACTTTCACTAAGGACATATTATTCGATAATACCGTCTTTATGCGACCCGTCGTTGGTCCATCAGATTATCGCGAGTTATTTGGTATCTGCGGTATCCTAGGTTTAGCATACAAGTTATTTTTATCCCGAATCGCAGCCCAGCTGCATGGTCGCAAAATCGCCGTAGCGATGATGATCGTTACCTTCAGTGAAATACTGATCATGACCTGGAACGCTCTTTGCGGGTACAAAGTAATTATTGGTAACGTCGCGCCCGGCCTGTTTGGCATCCCAGGAGTCGTCTTATTTATGTGGATTGATCGGGCTAACCAAACCTCGCTCACCCAAGAAAACAAGCGCCTCGGCGATCATAATCGCGCCCAAACGGCTATGCTGGATGCTTTGGTTCGTCATGGGGCCTTCGCCTGCGCCCAATTTGATGACAACGGCACCCTGATTTCTAAAAATGACAACTTTGACCACATTATCAATCCACTATTAACCACGGGTTACAAACCTCAGGTGCATACCCGAGCGCCGGCAGATTCCACCGAAAAATTCTGGCATGGGCTAGGTTTGGCGATCGACGGATCTATGATCGATAAGACTATTACATGGAGCGATAATGAAGGCGTATCGGTCACCTTCCGAGCCCGCTTCATTCCCTTTAAGCCCACTATCGCCGAAGCTAACCACGTGATCGTCTGCCTCACGGATATCACCGAGGCCCTAAATTCACGCCAGCAACTCATGGAGGCCAAGCACCTCCAGGCCATTGGCCTACTGGCGAGCGGCGTGGCCCACGAATATAACAACATACTAACCGGCGTCATCGCCATGAGCGAATTGGCCCTACGCGAGGCTGTTAACGATCAGCAGCGCTCCCACCTTGAGATTGTAGTCCAAGCCGCCCACCGCTGCACCGATCTGAGTAGCAACTTACTTTCGCTCTCCCGCAGTAATCCACGCCAAAGCGGGCCCATCGATCTGCGCGAAACCCTCTACGAGACTATAGGACTGGTGCGCCACTCACGCGGCGTAACCATCAACCTAATCGAGTCCAGCAATTCTAAAACTCACATCGCAATCGTCGGCAACCGTAACGAACTAGCCACCCTACTACTAAACCTCATGATCAACGCCTGTGATGCCATGGACAACCAAGGCAGCATCACCCTGCGCATCGATTATACCCAACTCGAAAAGCCCGCGATCAGCTCCGAGTCTGTCCGCCACGTGATCCTTCAAATTACCGACTCGGGACCCGGGATTCCCGAAGAAATTATCCCGCATATCTTCGAACCTTTTTTTACCACAAAACGCCTCGGGAAAGGCTCGGGGCTGGGTCTAGCCACCGCCAAAGCCATTGCGGCCGCTCATGGCGGCAATATTGAAGCCAAATACAACCCTGGCGGAGGGGCCGTTTTTGAAATCACCCTACCGCTCTTTGCCGGCATACCCAAGCTGAGCCAATCTCCTTTCCCGATTAAGCACCCCTCCGCCAAACAATCTGGCCAAGCCGCCGTCATCGATGACGACCCCATCGTATTGGCGACCAGTACCAACATTCTTCAAGATCTCGGTTATAGCGTCGCGGCTTATTCGAGCGCCGAAATGTTTCTGGAAAACTATACTCCCGCGGCTCAAGCCGCGATTAAACTCGCCGTCATTGACATTCGCATGCCGGGCATGGATGGCGTGCAGCTTTGCCGCCACCTGCTTACACTGGGCAGGAGCTTAAAAATCATCCTCGTGACCGGACACACTGAAAAATACGACACGACCAAGCTCGGGCAATTACACAACGTATCGATTCTAATGAAGCCCTTTAGCCTCACCGCACTGCAAAATCTAATTATCGAGATCGAAACCCAAACCGCATTGAAAAACGACGAGCTTATAAACGTTTAATATACGCGAAATTATTACGACGAAACACTTCAAAACTAATGATTTCCGCACTTAACGAATCTTAATATACGTAACAAATATTTTCATGAAATTACCCGAATATTGAGGTGCTGATTCGCAGCATCGCGTCTTAGTAAAATTTTGTAGGAGGGGGGGGGGGGGGGGGGGGGGGGGGGGGGGGGGGGGGGGGGGGGGGGGGGGGGCGAACCGTCGCCGCCTAAATAGTAGAAATTAATACTCGAGGTAAGAAAAACCCTAGAACGTGCTAGTCTAGCTTTTCAAGTTAGCGACCTGCCGGACCGATTTTTCTGACGCAAGCGAGGACCACGGTTTCAAAATTCTAAATGAGAGGAAGCATCCGAAGAACAGTTGATGACCCCATCGCGGCTAGCCCTGAGATTAAGGACATCCCGTCTAAGGCTCACAGCCCCAGAGCGGCTGCCACAGCCGCTTCTAGCTGAGGACCGCGGGCATGGGCCGTGATAATACGACCGTCTTTACCGATGAGAAACATGGCGGGGATAGAGTTGATGAGATAATCGAGTGCGATGGTGTTTTGCCGATATTGACCATCAAAATATTGCGGCCACGGCATCTGCTGTTTCGCCGTAAAGTCGACCAGCACCTGACGCGCGTTCGCCAGTTTTTTTTCCCGCTCGAGCGCGGTATCCGCTTCGGCGAGTCGGGCGTTCTCGAGCGAGATGCCCACCACTTCGAAGCCATGCTGGTGGTAAGCGGCGTAGATTTTTTTGATATTAGGAATCTCCTCTTTGCAAGGCGCGCACCAGGTGGCCCAGAACTCTAAGAGGACAACTTTTCCTCGCAAATCGCGGAGGTCGACCTTGCGGCCGTCGACCGCGGTGAAGGCGAGTTCGATAGGCAGCTTGGCCCGATCGCCGAGCTGCTGGCGCGCGGCCGCCTCACGAGCGCCCGCGGGCGCAGCGTTGGCCAGGGCCGTTCCGGGATAGGCCGCGAACGCGGCCCACTGCGCCTGGATCTCTTCGCGGGTGGCACCAGCGCGTTCCATCGACTTGATGTAGCCGCTTGCAAGAGAGCCCATGAGGGGCTCATCGGGATACTTGGCGGCGAGACGGTCCACCTCGGCCTTGACCAAGGTGAGCGCGGCACGGCGCTCGGTCGGGGCAGCATTGGCCGCAGCGTTGCGCAAGCCGACCAAGGTTTCTTGTTCGAGAATAAGCCGGTTGGTATCAGAAATGTCCGATGCCGCGATGCCCGCGACTCGAAGCGCCTGCAGCTTGATGGCCCACTGCGCCCGCGCCGCCTCGTTAAACACGGCGTTAGCGGCTTTTTTGCCGTCCTCGCGACCATTGATGCCGCCCGTCCAGCTGCCGAATTGTTTCACCATCTGCATGACGCAGTCCCAGCGGCGGGGGTCGGTCGGGTGCCGCTCGTAAAAATTCTGACCCGTCGTAAGCACGCCTTGCACGAATATCATGCCCCAGCGAATGCGTCCGGAAAAATCCGTATCCTTAGGCGAAGGCGCGGGCTGCAGTGCTTGTTGAAAAGCGGCCCAATCCGGGTCGGCGGCGGCTTCAGCTTTCCCGAGAGACTCGGCCGCCACCCGGTACGGCGAGAGGCAAGTGAGAACCGAAAGGAGGAGTGAAAGTCGTAGGGTCAGGAGATTCATAAGGGGGGGAGGAGCCAACGGATGTTTAACTGCGGGAGCTCGTACCCATAAGCGGGCCGCGGGCAAAATCGACCCGATCTATGGAGTAGATGACATGACGAGCCATTCGGCCGGCCATTTCCACGTAGTGTTCGCGGTGAGTCAGTTGCCCCCCGATTTTCTCCATGGCGCGACGCGACCGGACATTGCCTTCGCCAACGATAAAAATGACTCGATCATATTGGGTTAAAGCATGACCAACCATGAGTGATTTGAGAGCGGCATTGGTTGGGCCACCCCAATAACGACGGGCGATGAAGGTCCATCCGATCTCGATCTCGCCGGGTTCGGCCCGCCTGGGGTCGAATCGAGACGAGCCCATCACCTCGTGTGTCGCTGGATCGATGGCGACCAAGGCACCACCGCTAGCTAAGGCATCAGTAAAAAAGCGGCGAAAGACCGGTTCCTGCCAACGATCATGCGCGGGATGAACCGCCCAGATCAGTGGGTCGCTCGCGACCGCGTAGAGCGCTTCCCAGTCGTTGGGGTGTAGCGGGCGCAATTTAATCAGAGGATGCAGGAGTGTTGGCTGCAGGGTTGGCACGAGTGAAAGTGATGAAATTATTTTTTTTGAGCCACCCTAAATTGTAATAGGAGTACGGATAGAAGAAACTCATGGCATCAGTTCGGTGGTAAAAATCTGGTTGGCCTGACTTAGCCACATTGCGCCAGCTCGTGAGCCCGTCCGCGGTGAGGCGATCGATACCCATGATTAAAAGGCCGACGCGCTCGCAGCGGAGAAATGATTGGGAGCGCATAACTAGGTGAGTGACCTAAAGCGATACGCCCCTCGTCGTTAAATTTCGCTTTCTAGGGTGACCGGCGAAAGAAGCGCGCCCAGTGAGCTCGACAATTTCCTCCGCCTCGTGGGGCTAAAAAAATATTTGGCCGTATTGGCGTCGAACCGTCTGCCCCAGCTGTGGCGTTAGCCGATCTGGTGTTTTGCGGGAGTCTAATGAGGTTAAGCCCTACGCGGTCAGAGCGAGCGGCGAAGAGATCGCTGGAGGGGAATGGAGGGATTAGCCGCTAGTTCCTTGAGGCGAGACCGGAAGGCTGCAACGATCTCACTGATCCAAGCGTTTTCGAAACGTTTACGCACGGTGAGGGCAAAATATTTCTCCGCCAAGCCAGGCACGCGGGCCATAAATTTAATCTGCTGAGACTGCAGTTCGCGCTCGATCACAATTTTGGAAACCAATGCTAGGCCTTTACCGGAGAGCGCCAGCAGGCGCATGAGGGCCATATCATCAACCTCGGCGCGGACGACCGGCTCGATGTGCGCAGCCGCTAAAACCGCATCAAAATCGCCCCGGAGGGGGCTGCGATGGCTGGGTAGAAACAAGGGTTGCCCTCGCAGATACAAAGGAAATTTGAGCTGCGGCTTAGGCCGGGGGTGACTCCCCACCAAATATACCGGGACCTCGCCTAAGGGGTGATTGAAGACGTGGGTTCTCTTATCTGACCTTACGGGAATATGCGACAGCACTAAGTCGAGGGTGTGCTCCTCGAGCTGACGGGTCAGAGCATCCAGCGCACCTGCCACGACCACCAACGAGATTTGCTCATCGGCTAACAAAGGCTGAATGAAGTCGAATTGGAGATTCTTGGATAGGGCCTCAACCGCGCCGATGCGCAGTACGCGAGCTCGGCTTGGGCCGGACTGACGAAAACGAGCCAGCAGCTCTCGACCGGTGGCGAAAATCGTTTCGGCATGCTCCTGCGCAAACAAGCCGGCATCGGTCAGCCACAGCTGCCGACCACGTCGCTCAAAAAGGGGCTGCCCCAGGCTCTCCTCCAGCTCTCGCAGCTGCTCGCTGAGAGTCGACTGTGACACGCGCAAAGCCTCGGCGGCCCGAGTCATACTGCGATGCTGCGCGATCATCCAGAAATGGCGCAAGTGGTGATAATTCAGCCACTCAGTCGTAATCGGAGAGCTAGCCATAATATCGGAAATACCGAAGGTTATAATAGAAACAATCTGTTTTTACGAATTAAAATCTTAAGGTAAGATTCGAGGCTATGTCGTTTGATTTCCTACAGGTATTGCTCTCCAATTTACTTTCTCCCGCCGTACTTTTCTTTGCCCTTGGGGTAGCGGCTGCGCTTTTGCGCTGTGACTTAAAATTTCCCGAAGCGCTTTACGTCACGCTCACTATCTACCTATTGACCGCATTGGGGTTCAAAGGCGGCGTAGCGGTACATGAAGCCGGGTTTCGGGTCGTGGTACTACCGGCCCTAGCCGCGATGGGTTTAGGGGCCTTGATTCCTCTCTGGGTCTATCCCTGGTTGCGTTTTGCGGGCAAACTGAAGCCGGTCGATGCTGCGGCGATCGCGGCCCATTACGGCTCGGTGAGCGCGGTCACCTTCATCACGGCAACCAACTATCTTAAAGGGCTGAACGTAGCTTATGAAAACTATGCTACGGCGTTTCTGGCCGTGATGGAATCACCGGGGATTATCGTAGGGGTGGTATTGGGGAAGCTTAATTTGAAGCGGGAAAGTGCGTCCCAGATGGGCTCATTAGGCCAGGTTCTGCATGAGGCTGTACTGGGGCGCAGTGTGTTCATGCTGGTAGGCGCCTTAATTGTAGGAGCATTGTGCGGGCGGGCTGGCATGGATAAAGTTGAACCATTTTTTGTCACTCCGTTCCAAGGCGTACTTGCATTATTTTTACTTGAGATGGGCATCGTTGCTGGCGGACGCATAAAGGAGCTCAAGAAGACCGGGCCCTTTCTGGTGCTATGCGGCATACTCTTACCCCTAGTGCACGGGTTTCTAGGTGTCCTGATTGGTAAGTATACCGGCCTTAGTCTGGGCGGCACGACCCTGATGGGGGTCTTGGCGGCGAGCGCGTCTTATATCGCCGCGCCGGCAGCGATACGTTTATCGCTGCCGGAAGCAAATCCGGCGCTCTACTTAAGCTCCTCGCTGGCGGTCACATTTCCATTTAATGTCACGCTAGGTATTCCTATCTACTATGGCATGGCTCGCTATCTACTAGAGTGAGCGCAAAAAATTTTGGGTGAAAAAAAATCGCCTAGGCTGATTGAGCCCAGGAACATTCGGGACGTCCACGTTGAGCGAAAGGTGATTTTTTCAAATGGGGCGTCGCCTACGCGATCTACGCCATACTCAAAAATCTCCGCCCCCAGCGTCGCCGCCACCGGAATCTCCACCGCTACTATCGTCGCTAAAACTATCACCCGAACTGGAATAGTCCGTATCCCGGCGAGTCGAGCCCGCATCGTCATAATCGCGGCGGTCGTTATAATCGCCGCGATCACTATCGTAGTTGTTACGACCCGAAAACTGGTCATAAAGCCACATACCAGCCGCGGCGCCGAACATACCGCCTAAGAGCGAACTCATGAAGCCGCCCCCGGAGCTAGGAGTCGTACCGGTTCCTCCACCGCCGCTGGACATTGAGCGCACGAGTCCAACGACAAGCCAGGCAACGAGAAAACCAATCACCGCGGCCAACACCCAGCCCCAGGGGCTAGGCTCTTCTTTTTGAAGCGCGGGGCGATTTTGAGCGCGAGGTTGAGCTCGCTCCATGCTGTGCGATTTCATCGCGGAGGCGATGACGTTAACGCCTTGAAGCAAGGCGTCGTCAGGTTGCTTACTGCGCAACTTCCCAAGCATCACCTCAATGAGCACAGCCCGGTCTTTCAGTGAAAAAAGGGTTCGCTGCGTTTCGTTACCAATTATCACTTGGAGGTGAGCCGGCTCCTTGGAGAGCAAGATGTAGATGCCGTTGACGCGTTGCTGACGCGCTTGCTGCAAGGTCCATGATTCAAACATTTGGTTAACCGCCGCGCGGTCCTGAAGGTTGACGCCTTGGCTAACCTCCGCGGGAACCGATTTGAAGGTTTCGATCACGACTTCTTTTTTAAAGCGCACGCCCAGGTCGAGCAGTTGACGATTGGCCTCGAGCTTAGCGGCGTCGGAAAAAAAGCCGCCGCCATCGAGAATAATTCCTCGCTCGGCTCGGCTAGTGGCCGAACCCAACAACAGCGCGAAAGCCAGGCTAAGATAGAATCTTAAGCGATGAATGTTTAGCATATAAAGATTCATAGGCCGAAGGCACAATTGGTCAATCAGCGCGTGATTTAAATCGGGTGATTTAACAAGAGTACACCCGTTACAAATCGGCAACTAACTCACTGCTCAGCGTTCCGTTCGAGAGATTTTTGACGCCAAGCTAAAAAACCCGCTGGGGCTACAATGGTAGTCAAAAACAACCTCATTAAAAAATTTTCCATGATCGGGAGGGTCACCCGCAAACCCACCCGCTCGCCAAAACTGGTCACTAAACCGGCCAATAAAATGACCAAGCCAATCAACCTTACCGTATCGAAATAAGCCCGGTTGCGCTCGGCAAGTTCACGTTCATCGATTTCGCCCTCGGGAGCGTGAGCGATGAAGCTTAGGCTGGAGAGAAACAATAACCCGCCCGCCCCGATGCCGATCAACAGTAACAAGCCAAAACTGATCAACAAAAAGGGACGCTCTGCCTCCATACCGAACTTCATCACTAGCGAGCCCCATAAACCGACCAACATGGCGACAAACAACCCACGAACGGTACGTGGACTTAAATTCAAGTAAGAAAAGCGTGGGCTCGTTTTCATAGGGGAATTTTAATGAGGATTTTTTTGAAGAGAAAGTTGCGTGGAAAGAGCCGGAAAGGGTTTGAGCGAAAACAAATCATCTACACCGACGTTGAAGAGCTTGGCCAAGCGTAGCGCGCATTCGACGCTTGGGCTATACGAGCCGCGCTCGAGAAACCCAATCGTCTGGGGATTTAAGTCGACGAGATCGGCCAGCTCTTTACGGGAAAGCCCGCGTTCGGTGCGAAAGAGGGCAATGCGATTATGAACCATTACTTAGATTAAAAAAACTATTTGTTTTGTTAAAGCAACATTTTATATTATTTAAGCAATAATAATACCGGCGAAAAGGGTCGAGTGTTCTCGCTATAAAACGGGCCGACCAGCCAGCCAGCCAGCCAGCCAGCCAGCCGACCAGTCAGCCCGCTGGGAGCCAAAAAAACGCGCCCATAAGCGCGCGATTTTTTTTAAGCCCAGGGTCTGTCGAAGATGATCAAGCTACGATCGAGCGCGCATCAGCAGATCGGGCAGCGCGGTCGCCAACCAGGGAAAGAGGCAGACCAATACCACCGCGATAAACATCAGTACGACGAACGGAAGCACACCCCGGATGACTTCACCGAGCGGGATATCGGGCGCCACGTTTTTAATCACAAAAATATTTAGACCAACCGGCGGATGAATCAGGCCCATTTCCATTACGATCGTCATCACGACGCCGAACCAAATCAGGTCAAAACCTGCCGCCTTTAGCGGCGGCAGGATAATCGGAGCGGTCATCAGGATGATTGAGACGGGCGGCAAGAAAAACCCGAGGACAACCACCATGAGTAAAATCGTCGTCAACAGCACCCAACGCGAAAGATGCAGACTCACCACCCACTCTGCCGCGGACTGGCTGATATGAAGGTAGCTCATCACGTACGCGTACAATAGGGACATACCGATGATGAACATGAGCATCGTCGATTCCTTGAGTGTACTCGAGAGCATGGGTGCGATTTCAGAGGGACGCCAAAGTCGGTAAACCACCGCAACCAGTGCCAGCGCCAACACCGCACCGAGTCCCGCGGTTTCCGAGGGCGTCGCGTAGCCCCCATAAAGTGCCACCATCACACCGGTCAGCAGCACGACAAACGGCGCCACCCGCGGCAGTCTGCTAAATTTTTGGGCCAGCGTAAATTCCTCACGCTCAAGGTGGGCTGAGGTTGCACCCGTTTGCGCGTGGGCGGCATGCGCCGCGCGGTATTCAAAACGAAAACGCCAGGCCGCATAAGCGGAAAATAACGCCACTAACAACACCCCGGGTCCGATGCCCGCCAGAAAGAGACGACCGAGCGACTGCTCCGCGGCGACGGCATACAGAATCATCGTAATCGATGGCGGCAGAAGAATGCCTAGGGTGCCGCCCGCGGCGATGATACCCGCGGCGAAACCAGGCGAGTAGCCACGACGACGCATTTCCGGAATGCCCGCACTGCCGATCGCCGAGCAGGTGGCCGGGCTGGAACCCGCCATGGCGGCGAAGAGCGCGCAGGCGAACACGTTCGCGATCCCGAGCCCGCCCGGCACTCGGTGTAACCAGGCATGGATCGCCGAGTACAGGTCGGCCCCAGCGCGCGATTTGCCAATCGCTGCGCCCTTCATGATAAAAAGCGGGATCGAAAGTAAGGTGATACTCGCCATCTCCTCATAGACGTTTTGCGTGACGGTATCGAGCGATGCCGCCGGCATGAAAATCGCCATAAAGAGTAAAGCCACCGATCCCAAGGCGAAGGCGATCGGCACGCCGATCAACATGACAACTAGCGTCGCCGCAGCGTACAGCATTCCAATCACACCGGTGCTCATTTTTAAGTCCTTTCGCGGTTAAGCCGCACCCAGATTAACAGTGCGAGTTGCAAGGTGAGCAGCGTCATGCCGGCCGCCATCAGCGAATAAGGAATCCACAGCGGTGGCGCCCAGGTGGAGGAGGTCGTTTGTTTTTCCGCCCAAGCCTCGTGACACAAGGTCCATGATTTCCAAGCGAAGAAAGCGCAAAAGGCGGCCGACACCGCGTCAACGAGAACTCGGCGCAGGTGATTAACTCGAGCGGAGAGTACGCTACTTAGTGCGTCGATGGCGACGTGTCCGCCGAGGGACTGGACGTGTGCGCCGCACAGAAACGTGGCCCCCACCAGAAGAAATACCGCTGCTTCATCCTGCCAGTCGGTCGCAGTCTGAAAAAAATATCGCAAGACAACGCCGGTAGAAAGGATGAGAGCGGCCAGCACGAGTGCCCCCATGGAGGCGATGAGGATGACGCGATTGAGCGAGGCTAGAAGGCGGACCATCGAAGCGAGGCGACCCGACACAGACAGCCCTTCAACGGGAACTGCCGCGGGCCCCGTCATTTCACGGCCTCCGCGAGCTGGATGAGCTTCGCGAAGCGGGGGCCTTTTTCCGCATAATCTTTCCATGAAGTGCCGCGAGCGATTTCCCGCCAGCGCGCCACGGTCTCGGCGCTCAAGTCATAAACTTTCGCTCCGGCTTTGGCGTAAACTTCGGCGACCATCTTATCGTCAGCCTTGGCGGCCTCGACGGCGAATGCCTCTAGTTCAGATCCGACCTTCAGAATCAACGCTTGTTGATCCTTGGGCAGCGCCTCAAAAATCGTTTTGGAGATCATCAGCGGTTCAAACATAAACCAATACGCTTGGCCGCGGCCGGTGGTGAGATGTTTTGCGTTTTCCTCTAAGTGAAACGAGATGAGACTCGTCGAAGAGGTGAGCGCAGCATCGAGCGCTCCCGTTTGCATACCGGCGTAAATTTCGTTCGACGGAAGGGAGACCACGGCGGCGCCGGCCGCCTTGAGAGCGAGATCCATTTCGCGACTACCGCCACGAATTTTCATCCCTTTAGCATCGGCCGGTTCGATAATGGCTTTGGTGCGACTTGCGACTCCGCCCGCCTGCCAGATCCAACTGACGATGATCACGCCTTTCTCAGCCAGGAGTGCGGAAAACTCACGGCCGATAGGAGCGTTTTTCCAAGCCATGCCTTGTTCATAGGTAGTGACCAAGCCCGGCATAAGGCCGATGTTCACCTCTGGCACTTCACCACCAGCAGCGTTGGCGATGGGTAACAACGTGAGGTCGAGCGCGCCCTTGCGCATCGCGCTAAACTGCGCGTTCACCTTCATCAAAGAGGAGCCGGGATAGACCGTAGCGGTCAGAGCACCCTTACTGCCCTGCTCGATTTCAGCAGCGAATTTCCGGCACAGCCGGTCGCGAAAATCGCCAGACTCGATGGTGCCACCAGGAAATTGGTGCGAGATTTTGAGATTAGCGGCAGGTAGCGTAGCAACGCTCATTAAAACCAGTCCAAGCAGCGAGAGTGGGGTGATACGCATCGAGAAAAAAGACCAATAGCTCGCTCGAGATGCAATACCGATTTGGGTGTTCCAGCGTAAGTTGGATCAGCTGTCACTAAGAGTGATCGATCTGAGGGAAAAAGGTGGACCGGTCATGTACCCCTACACGACCGGTCCTTAGCTTTCTATGTGAACCCCAGACAATGAAACCGCTAAGCGGTAACAAGACTGATGATTAGTCCAAAAATCTCCTCGTCAACCCAGCCGGGTTACAATTCGGCAACACAGGGCGGTGGTGGATCTGGGCATGTTTTCAAAGCGATGTGATGCGTTAGATCGCGGACAGGCAGCGGAAGCGTGACGAAGAAAGTTACGGCACTTCATAGATCTTGATGAGTGCCGCGATGCATCAAGAAAGCCTTTTACCTCGGATAGGGCTTCGTTAAAGATCAGAGGGTTAACTCAACGTAATCTCCTGAGGCCAAAGACGCCCACCGCTTGAACGACCGCGCCCGATCGACGGGGGAATATTCTGACCAGTGAAGCGAGTTGCACGGTGGCCAAATACGCGTCGCAAGCAAGGATGTTGGAGAAGAACTCAGCCGACACGGTCTAACGCCAGATATCCGTTTACCTAGATCAAACTTGGGTGAGAACACTCCATGTTTAACCGGTAAAACGTTGAGGACAATAGTGTCATGGAGGCGGAGTGGAGTGTTATGGCACTTCGTAGATTTCGATCAGTGCGACGCCAGAGGATGCGTTTTTTGCCGATTTAATCTGCGCGGTGTAAGCACCGGGATTGAGTGTGAGGAGGACGGCCGCGTCCTTGCTGCCGCTCGGGAGCGTAAACGCGCCAGTCTGGATCGCGGCAGCCGCGATGGCGGCACTACTAGCCCAACCTTCGTTGGTCGCAATGACTTTGCTATCTTGGTAGATCGTGAGCGAAGGATCGACGAGGGCCCCGGCTATACCGAAGCTCGTGAGCGCCGGACCAATACCGCGAATGAGGAGGGTCTTCGGAGAATTACCCGTGACGATAAACCCACCGATCAACACCCCATCATCGGGGGTGACTTTGCCACGACTGGAAATATTAACCAGCCGCTGATAATCGGCATTGGGATTGATACTCGCGTCGTAGATTTCCGCGAGTGCGACACCGGTGCCGGTGCCACTGCTACTGCTACTGCCACTGGGGTCAGCGATTTGGGCGGTATAACCACCGGGGGCGAGGGTTGCTACGAGCGCCGCGTCTTTGCTGCCCACGGTAAAGGCGAAAGCGCCGAGACGAGAAATTTCTGCGGCGTCGTCTTTACTCCAGTCGTCGTTTTGCGCGATCAGGTTAGAACCTTGGTAGATTTTGATCGAGGGATTGGGCAATACACTCGTAAGGCCGAACGAAG
>JBAWZQ010000026.1:0-26852 GCA_037142955.1 Opitutaceae bacterium
CCCTCGATCAAAATCTACCAAGGCTCCAACCTGATCGCGCAAAACGACGACTGGATTAAAGACGATGCCGCAGAAATCACCCGCTTAGGTGCGTTCGCTTTCTCGGCCGGCAGCAAAGACGCGGCGCTCGTAGCAACCCTCGCTCCCGGTGGTTATACCGCCCAAATCGCTGACCCCAGTGGCAGTGGCAGCGGCACCGGCACCGGTGTCGCACTCGCGGAAATCTACGACGCGAGTATCAATCCCAATGCCGATTATCAGCGGCTGGTTAATATTTCCAGTCGTGGCAAAGTCACCCCCGATGATGGGGTGTTGATCGGTGGGTTTATCGTCACGGGTAATTCTCCGAAGACCCTCCTCATTCGCGGTATTGGTCCGGCGCTCACGAGCTTCGGTATAGCCGGGGCCCTCGTCGATCCTTCGCTCACGATCTACCAAGATAGCAAAGTCATTGCGACCAACGAAGGTTGGGCTAGTAGTGCCGCCATCGCGGCTGCCGCGATCCAGACTGGCGCCTTTACGCTCCCGAGCGGCAGCAAGGACGCGGCCGTCCTCCTCACACTCAATCCTGGTGCTTACACCGCGCAGATTAAGTCAGCGAAGAACGCTTCCTCCGGTGTCGCACTGATCGAAATCTACGAAGTGCCCTAACCCCCCTTACGCAACTTCCTCTCGGCGCCCCTCCCTCACCCCGACCGTTATCTCATCCCCCCAGTCGCACGTCGGGTCCCTTTGAGTAACTCGATCGGCGTGAATGGGCGCGACGGTTTTTTAAAATGGTGGAGGTGGCGAGAGTTGGACCCGCATAGGCCTGCACGCAGAAATCAGAGAATTCCCCGATTCCGCCGCTACTTTCTGCATTTCCTCCACCGTTAAAACGAGCGCGGTAGTTATGCAGCTGCAGTAGTTATGATGTACTTGTTTAAACAACGAATCATAATGACTCCTACATACAGTTATCCCTTTTTAGGGTGTATATTGGTGGATGCCGGGTTTTCAGCCGGCCGTTTTCCTCTGCCCAGCGGATGAGCCGTTTTTGCTCCGCAACCACACGGCCTTCGCAAACGGCGTGATCTGCATCGTGGTCTGGAGCTGCCGCAACGCCTCTTCTCGTGTAGTTAGCGCATGCGTCAATCGTCCGTGAAGAGTCGGCCAAAATCGTTTTTACGGTTTGGAAAATCACCTTCATTGATCAAAAGTAACCCATTCAAATCCACCCGCTTCGCCTGCACTTTCTTCGATCCCCCCAAGTTCAAAACCCTATGACGCTAGAGAGTTCGAATCCTTCGAGGGTACCTCAGGCCCAAAAGAGTGGTGGTGATGGGGACCAACAAGCGCGACCCGCGACAAAGTACTTATGGTATAAGTAACCCTCCCGTCGCCATTGGTTTTTAAGTGACTCACGCCTAATGACTAATAGCATTTTTTTGGTGCATTTGCATTGAACCAAATTTGGCCCCGACGGCAGGTGATAAGCATTTTCAATAGCGCTAGGTGGACTTTGATCCATGCGAGATAAAAGGTAACTTTTGGAAACAAGCGCCCTACTCTCCAAGGCGCGATGCTTGCGTGTCAGGGCCGAGGGGTTATCAATAAGGGTGAAGTCATGCTCTTACGTTGGTTTATTTTTTTAGGGGCGCTGTGGGTCTGGCCGTTGTGGGCGCAGACCGAGACTACGCGTCTGGATGCTCCGGTGTCGCAGGACACGCCTGCTGCCGCGCAGGCGACTCCGAAACGCGTCGTAGTGATTCCGGTCCGCGATGAGATCGCTTCGCCTGTACTGTATATTTTGCGCCGCGGACTAAAGGAAGCGATCGAGGCTAAGGCGGATGTGGTTGTGCTTGATATGAAGACACCGGGCGGTGCGCTGGATGTGACCTTCGATATGATGGAAGCGTTGGCGAAATTCCCCGGCGAGACGGTCACGTTTGTGAATAATGAGGCGATGTCGGCGGGAGCGTTTATCTCCGCGATGACGGGCGAGATCTGGTTTGCGCCCGACGGGATCATAGGGGCCGCGGCGCCGGTTTCGTCGACGGGCCAAGACGTGGATGCGACGATGAAGTTAAAAATCACGAGCTATTTAAAAGCGCGGTTGCGCTCGATCTCTGAGGGCAAAGGCTACCGCGGGCAGGTGATTTCGGCGATGGTCGATGCCGATTATGAATTAAAAATTGGCGACGCGGTACTCAAAGCCAAAGGCGAGTTGCTGTCGCTCACCTCGACTGAAGCCGGCAAAACGTACGGCGAGCCGGCGCAGGCCTTGCTTGCGGCTGGGACAGCAAAAAGCATCGAAGCGTTGCTTGAGAAAAAATTTAGCGCAGGTGGGTTTACGGTAAAACGACTTGAGATCACCTGGTCGGAGCGGTTGGCGGTGGTGTTGAACCGTTTATCGCCGATTTTATTAGGGCTTGGATTGTTGGCGCTATTCATCGAATTCAAGACGCCGGGTTTTGGAATTTTCGGCGTCACGGGGATCGTATGTCTGGGCGTTGTTTTTATTGGAAGTTATGTTGCGGGATTTTCCGGGCATGAGCCGGTACTGGGGTTTAGCCTTGGGCTTCTATTGGTCGCCTTGGAATTATTTTTCTTTCCGGGCGTGGCGATCGTTGCGGTCGCTGGCTTACTTTTGATGCTTGGGTCGTTAGTGTGGGCGATGGCGGATCTGTGGCCGGGCATGTCGTTTGGTGTGGCGTGGTCGGGTGATGTATTCGCTGGGCCGTTACAAAATCTCGGTCTAGGGCTAGTGCTGGCGCTCGGGCTCGGGTTAGCCTTGGCAAAATTTCTACCCAGTGGCTGGGTGTGGGATCGGCTGGTGGTTGGTTCCGTCGTGAGCGGATCGGCGCAGGTCGCTGGTGGTGCGCCGGAGGTGGCGAGCGGCGTGGCGGCTTTGATTGGGCTGCAGGGCGTGGCCGCGACGGCGCTGCGGCCGGGTGGGCAGGTGGAAATCGCGGGTCGGCGCTACGAGGCCTCGGTCGCAGTCGGCGCGATTGATGCCGGCGTGGCGGTGGTAGTGCGTGGTCGTTCGGATTTCGGACTCGTGGTAGAAAAAACTGACGCATGAACACGGTATTTTTACTTTTTGCCGTTGGCGTGATGTTACTGGCGGGCGAGGTGTTCGTGCCGGGCGCCGTGCTTGGTATCATCGGCGGATTGGCGATGGCGGCCGGTTGTGGCGTGGCATTTTTCCAGTGGGGTGCACTCGGTGGAGCGTTGGCGACAGTGGTCGCGCTGGGGTTTTTGGGAGTTACCCTTTACCTCGAACTGGTGTGGTTACCCCAGTCACGGCTCGGGCGCGGTCTAGTGGTGCAATCGACCGTGGATGCGACCAGTCAGCCCCCGTTGGCGACGGCGGACATCGTAGGCAAAATGGCCGAGGCGGAAACGCCGCTTGTACCGACGGGTTATGTGCGCGTCGAAGGCCGGCGTTATGAAGCATTTTGCTCCGCGGGGCATGTGGCGAAGGGCGCGATGTTGCGCGTCGCCGGTCTGGATAATTTCCGTCTCATCGTAACCAAAACCTAAAATAACTCCATGCCTCCTCTATTCCTTGCTGCGCTGATTGGCGTTCCGCTCTTGATCGTAGTTTTCGTCGTCGTTTCATTTTTCAACACGTGGCTTAAGGCCACGCTTAACGGTGCGCCCGTGGGTTTCGCTAATTTGCTTGGGATGCGGCTTGGCGGCGTCCCCGTCGATCTGGTGGTCGACGCGCGCATCACCGCCGTTAAGGCCGGCATTGAAGTTTCGACGGATAAAATCTCCGCGCACTTTCTTGCGGGTGGTAACGTTGTGCCGACGGTTCAGGCGATCATTGCCGCGCAAAAAGCCGGCATTGAGCTTGGTTGGGATCGCGCCTGCGCGATCGATCTTGCGACCAAGGGCTCGGGTAAATCCGTCCTCGAAGCGGTGCGCACATCGGTCGATCCTAAGGTGATCGATTGCCCGAATCCCGAGAGTGGTCGCACGACGATCGACGGCGTGGCGAAAGACGGCATTCAGGTGAAGGTAAAGGCGCGCGTCACCGTGCGTACGCACCTTGATCGTTTCGTGGGCGGCGCGAAGGAAGAGACGATCATCGCTCGCGTCGGTGAAGGCATCGTTTCCACAATCGGTACTTCGGATAGCTACAAACACGTATTGGAGTCACCTGATAGTATTTCAAAAACGGTGCTCGCACGCGGCCTCGATGTCGGTACAGCGTTTGAAATTCTTTCCATCGATATCGCCGACGTGGACGTCGGCGAAAACGTGGGCGCTAAACTCCAGGAAGCGCAGGCGGAAGCGAACAAAAGCATCGCGCAGGCGCAGGCGGAAATTCGGCGTGCGGCTGCTGTCGCGGTTGAACAGGAAATGAAGGCGCGCGTGCAAGAAATGCAGGCGAAAGTCGTTGAAGCGCAGGCGCAGGTGCCGCTCGCGATGGCCGAAGCGTTCCGCCAGGGCCGTCTCGGCGTGATGGACTATTATAAAATGGAAAACGTGCAGGCCGATTCTGCGATGCGGCAAAGTATCGCTCAACCTGACGCTAAAAAGTAATTCGGCTTGCGGTGGTGCGGGTTGAACTCGCGCCACCCATTTACCCTCGATGAATTGGATCTCCGAACACCTGCAACTTATTTTCGCCGTCGTCGGCGCGTTGGCTTATTGGTTAAACCAACGCCGCGAGGCTGAGTCCGCGCGTGATGCAAAAAAAAATCCGCCGCCCGCTTCGCTGGCCGAGGCGGAAGCGGATGATCCGTTTCGTGCGGAAAAAGTGCGGGAAGAAATTCGGCGTAAGATCGCGGAGCGACGGGGTGGCGCGCCCCTGCCGGAGCCGGTGCGGGCGGAGCCACCCATGGGGGAGGAAAAAAAGTTTCCCATGCCGCCCTTGGCGCGACCCCTCGCGCCGACGGACTCGTTTGGCGGACCGAACCGACCGCTGGTGCGTCGCACGGAAACCGTGCGGCCGGTGGAACCGGTGCCAGCTGCGGTAGCTACGACGATCGCGTCTGAAACTTACGCGGCTTCACTCGAGCGCCAGGAACAGTTAGCGACTAAAATGCGGGAATTGGCCGAGCAACGCGCGATGGTGGCGCGGAAGGCGGCCGCCGTCGCGGTGACGGATGCGGCGGTGGCGCACAGCGCGTTGGCGGGTAACGAGCTGCGCCATGATCTACGTGATCCGCGTAGCTTACGCCGCGCGATGGTGCTGCGTGAAATTCTGGGTGCACCGGTCGCGTTGCGCTGAGGCGCCGCGCGGCGGATTACTTACCGAGTTTCACGCGGTCGTAGCCTTTGAAGCCTTGATCGCGAAGTTGGGTGCGGCGGCCGTTTTCTTCGATCGCGAGATTTTCTAGCGCTGAAGCGGTGATGAAGATGGCCGCGGGTTTGGGTACGATCTGAGTCTGGCCCCGGGCAAGAGTGGTGTCGGGTAGAAGCACACGCCCGTCGGCGGCGAGGACGACTTTGACGCGTACGTTTTCGAGCGCGATGAGAGTTACGACCGGATCACCTGCCGTTTGGGCGACGGCAGGAGCGGCTGCCGTCGCAGCTGTCTTGGCCGGTTCAGCGGGTCCACTGGTGAGGCCGGAGAAAATGGCTTTGGCGCCCCAAACAACGAGCACAAGCAGGATGATACCGATAGCAATTTTACCGAACTTCAGTACTAGGGCGGGATCGACGAGCGGGGCGGCCGGCAGGTTCGTATGGCTGCGCGAAGGCTTGGCTTGGGCCCGAGTATGCTCGGCGGGGTTATCGGCCGGCGGAGCAGAGCGATCGAGGCGTTCTCCGGCGGAGGCGACGGAGACATCCATGCGGCCGTAGACTTCTCGGCTGGGTTGGCGAGGGCGGGGCTCGCCGCGGCCGAGGGCGGCGTAGTCGTTGAGGATGCGCTCGGCTGGGACTTTAAGAAACTGCGCGTAAGTGCGTAGAAAGCCGCGGACGTAAAGTTCGCTCAGGCCAAGATCGAAATTATTGCTCTCAAATTTCTGGAGATATTCGCCGCGGATTTTAGTCGCTTCGGCGGACTCGCGAATGGAGATGCCTTTCTGTTTGCGGGCGTCTTCGAGGCGTTCACCGATGGTCTGCATGATAGGGGTAGTTAGGATTGGGGACGGGGGAAGTCACCACGAAAGATAACATTGTGGTGAACAGACGAAGGGTTTGGGGCAGGAAATCACAGTGAGTCCAGATCGACGAGGATTTCGCGAGGGCTGGAGCCATTTTCAGGGCCGACGATGCCTTTTTCTTCCATGAGGTCCATAATGCGGGCGGCGCGGTTATAGCCGATGCGCAGTCGGCGTTGGATCATGGAGGTGCTGGCGCGTTTGGTGGATTTGAGTACGTCGAGGGCTTGGTTGTAGAGCTCTTCGTCGTCACCGAGGTCGCTGTCGCCTTCGCCTTCACCGTTTTCTTCGGCGTCCTCGCGGGCGGCGCGATCGATCTGGGCTTGGACGGATTGGGCGTATTGCGGCGGGCCGTTTTTCTTGAGGAATTCGACCATAGCCATGACCTCTTCATCGGAGACGAAGGCGCCTTGGGAGCGGACGAGCCGAGAGCTACCAGGGGGGGAAAAGAGCATGTCGCCGCGGCCGATGAGGGTGTCGGCGCCCTTGGTGTCGAGAATGGTGCGGGAGTCGACTTGGGAGGCGACCTGGAAGGCAATGCGGGAGGGCAGGTTGGCCTTGATAACGCCGGTGATGACGTTAACGGAAGGTCGCTGGGTAGCGATAATCAGATGGATACCGGCGGCGCGGGCGAGTTGGGCGAGGCGGGCGATGCTCGTCTCGATCTCGGCGGGAGCAACCATCATGAGGTCGGCGAGCTCGTCGATGATCGCGACAATGTAGGGGAGGCGTTCAGGCACCTCGAGGCCGTCGTCCAGAAGTGGGTCAACACCCATGAGCGTGGCTTGTGGGTCGGGCGGGGGCGGGAGGTCGGGTTTGCCGGCTTTTTTGCGGGTGTTGAAGCCCACAATGTTACGGACGTTGACCTTGGCGAAGAGTTGGTAGCGTTGCTCCATTTCCCCCAGAAGCCATTTTAGGGCGGCGGGGACTTTTTTCGGCTCCGTCACCACAGGGATGAGCATGTGGGGGAGGCTGTTGAAGATTTTAAGTTCCACGACCTTCGGGTCGACCATGATAAGTCGGAGGTCTTTAGGGCTCTTCGAATAGAGGATCGAGGCGACGATGGAATTGATACAAACCGATTTGCCCGAGCCGGTAGCACCGGCGATCAGCAAGTGGGGCATTTTGGCCAAGTCGGAGATGAGCGGGGCCCCAGAAACGTCTTTGCCGAGGGCGATGGGGATTTCGGCTTTGGCGCCGGCCCAATCTTCGCTCTCGAGTAGTTCGCGCATGCCGACGGGCGTGGGGTGTTGATTAGGAACCTCGACGCCAACGGCGGCTTTGCCGGGAATGGGAGCGAGGATGCGTACGGATTGGGCGCGCATGCCGAGCGCGATATTTTTATCGAGGCCGGCGATTTTTTCGACGCGGACGCCGGCGGCGGGAACGACCTCGTAGCGCGTAATGACCGGGCCGACATGAATCTCGCCCAAGGTGACATCGACGCCGAACTCGCTCAGAATGCGGAGGAGATTTTCGGCGTTAGCGCGGTGTTCTTCCTCGCTGTTACTGGAGGCGGGTTTGGCCTGCTCTTTGAGGAGGGAAAGCGGGGGGAATTCGTAGGTTTTATCGTCGCTTTGAGGGAGCGTGATTTTGGCCGCTTTCTTGGGCTCCTCGGTTTTGACGATATTGAGCTCAAATTTGCCGGTGGTCGCGACGGTGAGGTCTTTCAGGTTGGTCGCGGTGCCTGCGGTTGGCGGGGTGGGTTGGGCGGTGCCTTTAGCAATGGCGGCGGCCGGCGCCGGCGCCGGCGTGGGTTTAAGTGCGGCTGCGGGCTCGACCGACTCGGCGCCGGTGCCGGTGCCGCGGGCGGCGGGTTTGGCGAGGGGGTCTTCGGCGGATTTGGCGGCGAAGGTCTTTTTGCCTCCGCTGGGGCCGACGGGGGTGGAGGGCGTGGTGGCGGTGAGGGGCGCAGCGGCGGAGACCGCAACGCTGGCGGCAGCTTTTTGTTTGGCGCGAGCTTCGCGTTCTTTGGCGAGTTCGGCCGCGAGAGCGGCTTTCTGTTGGGCGCGGGTTTCACGCCAAGCCGTGAAGTTCGCATAAATTCGGTCGATCTCGGTGCCGATGTCGCGGGTAAAAATATACAACATGGCGGCGGTATAAATCACGCCGAGCATGAGGGCAGAGCCGATGGGTCCGGCGGGTTCTTGCAAGAGGCCTTCGTAAAGGCCTTTACCGATGTAGCCACCTGGCCCACTTGGGAAGTAATTGCTGAATTTGAAGAAATCGACCATCGACCACAGGCCGCTAAAGGCTGCGATAGCGATGACCATGGTTACGATGCGCGTACCGGTGAGGTGACGGCCGGCCTTGATTGCGAGATAGACGATCCAACCCAAAAAAACCGGAATCAGCCATGTGCTAGCACCGAGGCTAAATAATAAAACATAAATACTTTCTGCACCGATCCAGCCCATTGGATTTTTGGGCCGTGGGGCGGTGCTAATGTGGCTGCTTTGCAGCGGATCATACGCCACGAGCGCGACCGCGATAAAGACTCCGACCAATAGGAAGCTCAAGGCGATCGGCCAATTTGGCTGGTAGCGCGGGGCTTTGGCTGAGGGTCCGTCGTTTGAGTTTGAAGTCTCGGGCTTGGGCATTTGTGTAAGCGGACTCTGAGTCTGCGGATTGCACGCTAAGCTTCAGGACGGTCAAATGTAAATCCCCTCGGGGCATTTTCACAAAAATCACGTTTTTATCCCTATGCCCGAAGTCCTTCTTTTTCGCCCGCTTTACCAAGAACGCGTCTGGGGCGGGCGTGTCCTCGAAACGACGCTCGGTCGGGCGTTACCGCCCGAGCGACCGATTGGCGAGAGCTGGGAGATTGTTGATCGCCCGGAGGCGCAATCGGTCGTTGTCGACGGCAAATGGGCCGGGCTCACGTTGCGCGAGGTGATTCTAAAGTATGGTGCCCTGGTCATGGGCCCGCAGTGGCCCAAGGAAAAAACGTTTCCAATTTTGGTGAAGTGGCTCGATTGCCGTGAACGATTGAGCCTTCAAGTCCATCCCCCGGCCGCGGTCGCGGGTGAACTCAAAGGCGAGCCGAAGACGGAAAACTGGTACATCGCTGCCTCCAGTCTCGGCGCCGAGTTGATCGTCGGGCTCAAAAACGGCGTGACGCGCGAGCAGTTTGAAGCCGCCATCACCTCGCAAACCGTCGAGAGTTGCGTGCACCATTTTCCCGTGGCCGCAGGTGATTCTATTTTAGTTCATAGCGGACAAATCCACGCGATTGATGCCGGCAATCTCATCCTCGAGATTCAGCAAAATTCTGACACTACTTATCGGGTTTATGACTGGGGTCGCCTTGGGCTCGACGGCAAACCTCGCCAACTGCACGTCGCGCAATCCCTCCAATCTATTGATTGGCAAGATTTTGAGCCGAAGCCTGTACGCGCTGCTCCGACCTCGGGCGTGATCGCCGATTGCCCTGAATTTAGCATTAAACGCACGGTGCTTGGCGCCGGTGAGCGCCTCCACCTCTCAGGCGGCGAACAACCCCGCTTACTTAGCGTCGTTAGTGGGCGGGTTAGTGTCGGTGGAAAACACCTCGAGCCCGGCGCCAATGCGCTCGTACCCTATGGCGCGGCGTTCGCCTTCACGGCCGAAACCACTGCGATTGTGTTGGTGACGGAAAACTTCGTGGGATGATCCGGCCGAACCTTGCTTGGCGTGGGTTCGCTCGTATTCCCACGCGCGGTGGCTGTCTTTTGCGTTTGATCATGCTTGGGGTGATCGCTGGGGCTGTGCTGGCGCTCGCCTGGATGACGTTGTTGCCGCTGCTATTTACCCGAGTGCTACAGGAGCGCACGGGCTTTAAGGCCGACGTCGCCAGCGTCTCGGCCAATCCCTTCACTGGCCGCGTCACGGTGCGTGGGCTTATCGTATCAAATCCAAGTAATTTTCCTGTGACCGATTTTTTGCAACTGCGCAGTGCGGCAGCCGAACTTAGTGTCTGGGGGCTTTGGGATCAGCGCATCGTGTTCGACTCGCTCGAGCTCGATGTGCGCCAGCTCACGCTGGTTTCGCGTCGGGCGGGCGAGACCAATATCGCTGCTTTCCGCGTAGCGCTGGCCCCTGCTCACGCACGCGTTGCGGGATCTACTCCATGGCTGATCCGGCGCTTGCGCCTGCGCTTAGATACTCTGGGGTTAGTGGATCACTCCACCTCGCCGCCTCGCCTCCAATCGTATCGACTCGGCTTGGACCAGAGCTACACCGATGTCTCTAACCTCCAACACCTCTTTTTGCCTAGTGTGCGGCGCTTGCTCGACGAAAAAAACGCCACCGCCGCGTTGACGGATTATTTCCCGAACGAAATCACCGGCCTGTCTCCAGCCCCATCAAAAACAAGTGAGAATTGGCTGAACACCGCCGAGCGCAAGACCCTCGATATTTTCCATGGTTTGCGCGACAAGCTTGAAGAAATGCGAAAGCCGTAGTTAGTTGATGATCTTTTGTTATGAAACCGACCGACGAATCTGCTGCCACACCCAACCCTGAGCCTGCCGCTCCGGCTTCCGCCGCCCCAGAGCCCGGCCCCTCGGCCGATCTCGCGGCCCAACTGGCCGCCGCCAAAAAAGAAGCGGCCGATAACTATGATCGCTTCATGCGCACAGCCGCGGACCTGGAAAACCTCCGCAAACGCACCCTTCGCGAAAAAGAAGAGCTCCGGCTGTTTTCTGCCTCCCGCGTGCTGGAAGATCTCCTGCCGGTGATGGACAACCTTGCGCTCGGTCTCACCGCGGCGAAGCAGTCCAACGCCGACCTCAAAACCTTGACTGGCGGCGTCGACATGGTGCTCACGCAATTCAAAAGCGCTTTAGGTAACCACGGCCTTAAGGAAATCCATCCCGCCGGCCAGCCCTTTGACCCGCATCAACATGAAGCGCTCTCGCATGCGCCGAGTCCCGAGGTGAAAGCGGAACACGTACTTACGGTTATCCGCACCGGTTATTCGCTCAACGGTCGCCTGCTCCGGCCGGCCTCGGTCATCGTTTCCAGCGGCCCCACCGCCGCAGCCAAAGAAACTGTCATCTAATATATCCGCCGTTAGCGCTTTGCGCGCGACTGGCACCCACGATCCCTATGGCGAAGGAAGATTACTACGAACTACTTGGTGCGCAAAAAGGCGCTACCGAAGAAGAACTGAAAAAGGCCTACCGCAAAAAGGCCGTGCAATTTCACCCGGATAAAAATCCGGGCAACAAGGAGGCGGAAGAAACCTTTAAAAAAGTTTCTGAAGCTTACGAAGTGCTGAAAGATCCTGAAAAGCGCGCCGCTTACGATCGCTATGGCCATGCCGCCTTTCAAGGTCCCGGAGGTGGTGGTGGTGGTGGTGGCCGCGGTCAACCTGGTGGTGGTGGTTTCCACGATCCGTTTGATATCTTCCGCGAAGTGTTCGGTCAACAAGGTGCCCGCGGCAGCGGGGGCGGTGCTGGCGGGGGGATTTTTGATGAAATGTTTGGCGGTGGCGGTGGCGGCGGCGGGGCCGATCGCGACGGCTCTGATCTGCGTTACGATCTCGAAATCACGCTCGAAGAGGCGGCCCGAGGCGTGGAGAAAGAAATTTCCTTCCGCAAAGCCATGAGCTGTGAGCGCTGCACGGGCACGGGCGCCGAGCCCGGCTCGAAACGCGTCACCTGTCCCACGTGTCGCGGCGCTGGCCAAATCCGCCGTTCCGGCGGCATCATTACGTTTACCCAAGCCTGCCCGACGTGTAGCGGCACGGGCCAAAAAATCGAAAAACCCTGCACGGCGTGTCGGGGCGAAGGCCGTACCCCGCAGACGACTAAGATCAACGTCCGCATCCCCGCTGGCGTCGAGACGGGTTCGCGTCTCCGCTCCACCGGCAACGGCGAGGCTGGCACCGCGGGTGGCTCGGCTGGCGATCTTTACATCGTGCTGAGCGTCAAGGAACACGAACTCTTTGAGCGGCAAGGCGACGCGCTCTTCTGCGAAATTCCGATTAAATTCACCCTCGCTACACTGGGTGGCAGTATCGAAGTACCCACACTCTTCGGCAAAGGCTCGCTGAAAATTCCCGCCGGCACCGCCAGTGGCACCACGTTTCGCCTCCGCGAAAAAGGCATGCCCTCGCTCCGGGGCGGCCGCCAAGGAGATCAACTCGTTCGCGTGCAAGTCGAAGTTCCGACTACGCTCAGCTCCGATCAACGCAAGTTGCTCGAGGAGTTCGCTCGCGTCAGCGGCGACGCTGCCGAACCCACTTCCAAGAGCTTTTTTGAAAAAGCAAAAAAGTTCTTCTAAGCCCGCTGCACTCGCTCGGTCTAATGCCCAGGCGATAAAGTCTTCCTTCGACGCGGCTGCCCGTTTATCTGTCTGAACTGTGTCGAATCTCGCGCCGCCCAATCCCAAATTGCTAACGCTGGCTGCGGCCGTGGCGCGCCGCTCCGAGCTGCGTGCCGTCGGCAAAAAAATCGTTCTCACCAACGGCGTCTTTGATCTGTTGCACACGGGCCATCTTTACTACCTGCAACAAGCGCGCGCCCAAGGCGACGCGCTCGTTATCGCGCTTAACGCCGATTCGAGCGTGCGTGCGCTCAAAGGGCCTTTGCGGCCCGTTCAAAACGAAACCCAACGAGCCTACGCGCTCGGCGCCCTGGCTTGCGTCGATGCCGTGTTTATTTTCAGCACCCCGCGCTTGGATGCTGAAATTCGCGCGCTCGCGCCGGATGTTTATTGCAAGGCCGGTGATTACACCCTCGAGAAACTTGATCCTAGCGAACGCGCCGCACTGGAAAGCGTGGGCGCGCGGATTGAGTTTATGCCGTTTTTACCCGGCTTCAGCACAACGGCTTTAATTGCACGTATCAAAGCTGCCGGGGAAATTTGATCGTTATGCGCGTTGTCATTCTTGGCTCCGGTCGCGGCTCCAACGCCGAAGCAATTCTTCAGGCTCAGCAAGCGGATCAACTCGGGCGCGCCCGCGTCGTCGCCGTATTTTCAGATCAACCCGATGCGGGCATACTCACTTTAGGTCCGCGTTTCGGCGTACCAGCCAGCTACATCGATCCAGCGCCGTTCAAAACGAAGCTTGAAGGCGAAGGCGAAGCGCGGTTCATCGCCGCTGTGGGCGCGGCTCAGCCCGATCTGGTCGTGCTTGCTGGCTTCATGCGCGTGATCAAGCTGGGGTTTCTCGCGGCCTTTGCGGGAAAAATCATCAACTTGCATCCGAGTTTATTGCCGAGCTTCCCTGGGCTCGACGGCATTGGGCAGGCTTTTCGGCGTGGCGTAAAAGTTGCGGGCTGCACCGTTCACGGCGTGACGGCGGAAGTGGATGGTGGCCCCATTCTTGATCAAGCCACGGTGCGAGTGGTGTCGGGTGAAACGTTGGAAACGCTCGCGGACAAAATTCACGCGGCTGAACACGCGTTGTTACCGGCGGTGATTGCGCGCTTGAGCGCAGAGAGTTAACCTGAGGCTGGTTGCGCGTGGGAGGCTGCGAGCGTGGATTAGTTGTCGAGCTCCACGCCGTTATTCCATATGCGATACATTTCCTCGGCAGTAGGAATGTCAATTTGGCGGACAACGCGGAAGCCGATCCACGGCACGCTGGTGTGATACCAAATGCTTTTGGGTAGTTGGGGATCGAGAATTTTCCATTCAGGCGCAGAGCCGCGGCGGGCGGCGCTACGAAGAAGTTCGGGCGTATCGGTCCAGTTGCCGCCGCGCACGGCGTGCGGGTAGGGCTGGGTAGATTTCACCCAGGATGCGACTGCGGGATTGCCCTTGAGGCGCGTATAGACGTCGGCTTCGTATTGATCGAGGGTCCACTCGGAGACGTTACCGTGCATGTCGTAAAGCCCCCAAGGATTGGGTTTCTTCGTGCCGACGAGCGCGTATTTATCGGCGTTGAACACGGCGTAGGCGGCTAGTTGCGCGGGATCGTCGCCAAAGGAATAGGCGGTTGTTGTGCCGGCGCGCGCCGCGTATTCCCATTCAATTTCGGTGGGGAGGCGGTAAAAATTTCCCGTCTTCGCACTTAACCATTGGCAATATTTTGAGGCGGCGTGGTGCGTCATGCTGATCGCGGGGAAACCCTCACGACCCATACCGAAACTCATTTCGACGTAAGGCTTGGTTGGATGCGAAACCGCGTCGGCTTCTCCTTTGCCGGCGTTGCCGGCGGCATCGGTGGCGAACATGAAAATTTCGTATTCGTTCCAGGTGACTTCTTTTTGGCCCATCCAAAAAGCGCCGACGGCAACTTTGGCCTGTGGGCCCTCGTCGGGGTGACGGTTTTTTTCACTAGGGGGACTGCCGACGGTGAAGGTGCCAGCGGGGATGGGTTGGAGCGCAAACGAAACGTCGGTGCCGGGAATTTTTTCCGTGTAAGGGGCGAGCGGCTCAGGCGCCGCTTTTTTTCCGGCAAGAATTTTTTCGCGAATCTGACTGACGAGGGCGAGTTCCTTGGCGTCGATCTCGGGTAAGGCGTGGAGCGAAGCGAGGTTTAGGCCGAGCGCTAGGCTAACGAGGGTAGTCTTGAAAAACGAAGGGGTGATCATGGCGTGGAAATTAGTCCGGTGGGAGCGTGGCCGAAAGAAGTGCTCTGGGTCGAGCCGTCAGCGTTGCGATGGTGGATAATGACGCGAATGGATTCACTGGAGTTATCCGCGAGGTGTTGGACAGCCGCCGGAGTGAGGACGCTGCAGGCCGTGGCTAGTGCGTCAGCGAGGGTGGCGTGCGGGGCTATAACGGTGACCGCGGTTGGTCGGGTGAGGCCAAGCCCCGTGGCGGGATCTATTATATGGGAATAGCGAATGCCCGCAACGGTGACGAATTGTTCGCTATCGCCCGAGGTGGAAACGCCGGCGTGCGCGACGATCAGTGTGATGGGTTCACTTGAGGTGGACCCGAAAGGGTTCAGCTCGATGTGCCAGCCCATTTTACCCGGCGGAGGATCACCCAGGGCGAGATCGCCGCTGGCGGCGACCATCGCGCACGGGATACCGTACTGCGCGAGTACGGCTAGAGCGGCTTGCGCGGCGTAGCCTTTCGCGATGCCGCCAAGATCTAGGGCCATGTGGGGACGTAGCAGCGTCACGGTGCGGCCGACGGGATCGAGTTGCAATTGATTGAAGCCGGAGGCTTGGAGGGCGGCGGTGCGGGAGGCGGCGGTCGGGAGTGCGTGCGTGCGGCGAGTTTCGCGCCAGAGTCGAATCACCGGCCCAAGCGTGACGTCGAAGGCCCCCTGGGTTTTTTTCGCGATTTCCTGACTTTGTTGCAAAATATCGAATAACTCGGCGCTTACCGGCACGGGGGTGGTGGGCGCTTGAGCGCACAGACGCATGAGTTCGCTGGTTGGATCGTAATCCGACATGATGCGATTGAGCACGGCGATGCGGTCAAACGCGGCGCGCGTGGCAGCCTGGGCGATGGCGGGATCCGGCGGGTAAAGTACGATGCGAAATAGCGTTCCCATATGGGGCTCGATGTACTCGAGCCGCTCAGGGGTAGGGGTGGCGAAGCTGGGTGATGCAGCGACGATCAAGCCTAGCAGCCCAACGGCTGCGTTTTTCCAACTCATAAAAAAGGGGGGCCTCAGCTGCCGATGACGGCGTCCATCTTCTGGGCGAGGTGCACGAGCCATGCGGCGTCGTCGGTAAAGCTCGGCGGACGATATTGCTCGGCGATCAACCAGCCGGAGTACCCGATGTCGTCGAAGGCCGCGAGAACCTTAGGCCAGTCGCAATCCCCTTCAAAAAGATCGACGCGGAAGCCGGCGTACGGGCCTTTTTCGTCGCGGGCTTTACGACTAAATTCCTTGATGTGCACCTTGACGATGCGCGTGCCGAGCGTGTGGATCCAGTGCTCGGGCCAGCCGGTGTTGACGATGTTGCCGGCATCGAAGTGCCAACGCACCCAGGGGCTTTTGAACGCGTCTACATAGGCGGCGGCTTCAAGCGGGCTGAGCAAGAATTGGTTCCATACGTTCTCAATCGCGATGACAACGCCAAGAGACTCAGCGAGTGGAAGCGCCTTGGTGATTTCCGCGACCGAACGCGTGTAGGCGTCGGCGTACGGCACGTCTTTTTTGACGACGGCGGGAACGAGCAACACGGAACTGGCGCCGTAAGCCTTGGCGTCGCGGAGGCCTTGTTTGAGGCCTTCCAGACCGAGCTCACGCGCGGCGGGATTAGGATCGGAAAGCGGCTTTAACCAGTGGGTGGAAATAACAACGCTGGGGATGGCGAGTCCGGTGCGATCGCGTGCGGCCAGGACCTCGGCTTGATTCATGCCGCTGCCGACCTCTACGCCATCAAAACCAGCTGCGCGAAGTAGCTGAAATTTTTCTAGCAACGTCAGTTTCTGCGCAGTCGGGCCGGAGAGTGTCCCAAGCATAAACCCCTTTTTCATGCCGCGTTTTTTTGTCGCGACCGGAGTTTTATTTACAGGTGCAGGAGTGGCCGATTGAGCGCGGGCAAACGGGTCCACGGCCACGGCCACGGCCGCGACGGCGGTGGTGGCGCGGAGGAAATCGCGGCGATTCATTTTTGGGTTTAAACGAGTTTGGTTTGGCCAGGGATGGCACGGGGCGCGACCGCGAGCGGAGCTTTCCAGTCAAGTGCAGCCGGCATGAGTGATTCCTTGGAGTTGAGCGCTTGGTTCCAGGTGACGACTTGGCCGGTGTAGGCGGCCATGCGGCCCATGATGGCCATGAGTGTGCTATGCGCCATGTTTACACCGTCGTTGACGGGTTTATCGGCGCGGATGGCCGCGAAGAGTTCGTCGTGCTCGACCTGATACATATCGCGTTGCGGGCCGGTGTATTTCCAATTGGTTTCTCCGGAAATACCTTGAGTGGCGAGACGGCCATTGGAGAAGATGCCCTTCGAGCCGGTGACGTAATCGGTGACCTCGTTGTAGGCGCCGTCGTGTTGGCGGCAGGAGAGGGTGGCGCGGACGCCGCTGGCGTATTCGTAGGCGACGCTGAAGTTGTCGAAGGTGTTGCCGTAGGCGGGTACGGAGCGCCCGCCGACCCCGACGACTTGCGTGGGCATTTCCTGTTTCATGAGCCAGGCGATCTTGTCGACGTTGTGGATCGCTTGTTCGACGAGGTGGTCACCCGAGAGCCAAGTAAAATTATACCAATTGCGGAGCTGCCATTCCAGGTCGGTCTGGCCGGGATTGCGGGTACCGGGGAACTTGGTCGTGAGCGAGCCCGTGTGGTAAGTGGCGATGATGGCGCGGATGTCGCCAATGGCGCCGGCGTGAACTTTAGCGACGGTTTCGCGCATGCGCAGGTCGTAACGCCAGCAGAAGCCAGACATCACGGAGAGATTTTTACGTTTCGCTTCGGCGGCGGATTCAAGCACGGAGCGGACGCCGGCGCCGTCGACGGCGACGGGTTTTTCGCAAAACACATGTTTGCCGGCGGCGATGGCGGCTTTGAGGTGTGGAGGACGGAAGGCGGGAGTCGAAGTGAGCAGTACGACGTCGACGCCGCTATCGATGACTTTTTGGTAGGCATCGAGGCCGACGAAAGATGTGGCTTCGGTGACATCAATTTTGGCGGCGGCGAATTTCTTGAGGGTGGTGAGACTGGATTGGAGGCGGTCGGAGAAGACGTCGGCCATGGCGGTGAGGCGAACGTTGGGATCGGCCTTCAAGGCTTGAGAGGCGGCGCCAGTGCCGCGGCCGCCGCAGCCGATGAGGCCGACTTTGAGAATGCGGTTATTATTGGAGCTTGCTGCAGCGTGGCCGAGGGCGGCGGTGGCGATCAGGCCTCCAACGGTGGCGGCAGAGGAGTCTTTGAGAAAAGTACGGCGTGAGATCATAGTGGTTAGGTGGGTGGGGGTTGGGGTGGGGGTGGGGGTGGGGGTGGAATTTAAACGGGGGAAGAGTTAATGATATGATATCAAAGGCTCTTTAGGAAGACCTCGCGGAATTCGACCGGGTCGTTGTGGCCAGCGAAGCCGAAAAAGCCGCTGGGGCGGTCTTTACCGGGGTGAGCTTTTTTAGCGAGGACGGCCTTGAGGTCGACGGTGGCGAGGTCGGCGTCAAGAATGACGGTACCGTTTAGTTCCACTTGGGCGCGGGAGCCTTGGATGGTGATTTCTTGAAAATTCCATTCGCCGATGGGGTGTTGATAACCGCGGGCGGCGGCCACCATGCCGTAGGCAGAGCCGTGAGCTTGGCGGGGGTCGATGGGGCCTTTCACTTTTTCGTAGTTATCGTCGAGAACCTGCAGTTCGCACATGCCGACGTAAGCGGTGTCGCCGGTGCCGGGATAGCGAATGGCCAAGCCGTTGTTACCGCCGGGTGGGAGCTTAAATTGGAGACGCGCCTGAAAATCGGTGAGCGGCGTATTCCAATAAATCGTGCCGCCCTTATTTTTTTGCCACACGAGCGCGCGGTCTTTAACGGCCACCACGTCCAGTGGGCCAGCCCAACCATCGAGATTTTTACCGTCGAAGATCGGGCGGTAGCCAGCGGTCCCGTGGCTGGCGAGCAAGCGGCAGGCTTCCTCGCTCCCAATTTCGCGGATGAATAGATTGCGCCAACGGGTTTCGCCGCCGTGGGTTTGGAGTTCGATGGGGCCGCGAGCGGGAATGGGGCGCTGTTGGTCGCGCGGGAGTTTTTTGTCGTAGTAATTTTCGAGCAGAGCGTGATCGACGACGAGTTGGTCGTTGAGCCAGACGGTGACGCGCGCTCCGAGCATAAGAATGCGGAAATGATTCCACTGCCCGATCGGATGATCAGCGCGCACGAGTGGGTCTCGTCCGGGTGATTTCTTATCATTGTTCCAAAGACCGCCGGAGCCTCGGGCTGAACCGTAGCCATTGGGATCGGGTTGGGCCGGGTCCCAGATTTGGACTTGGGGAACCCCGCGCAGGTAGATGCCGGAGTCGGTGCCTGCGGTGATTTTCCAGTCTACGAGCAGTTCAAAATCGCTGTAGTCGCGCTCGGTGGTGGCGTAGCCGCCAAGGCCATCGTTGAGTAGTTCGCCGGTATCGACGGACCAATGGGGACGACCGTTTTTGAGGGTGGTGAGGCTGGCGGTCCATTTGGCAATCTGGGCTTCGCGTTCGGCCGAGGGTAGGCTGAGCAGCTTGCGGTGGTCGTAGGTGTCGCCACCGCGCCAGCCTGAGAGGTCTTGGCCGTTGAACAAGGCGGTGAAGCCGGCCGGGGCGGCCGCGAAACCGCGGGTGATTGCTAGTGCAAAAATAAGAACCAAAGCAAAGCGTTGCATCATGGGAGGAGGGGGTTCGTTGATTTGAAACAGGAATCGCGCTAAAGGAAAAGGGATTCTTCAGATCGTGAGATTTTCCGGCTTGGCGTGAAAGATTCAGGAGCAATGCTGAGAGCAACCCTACGGTCGGATTCCCTGATCGTTCCCTTGTTTACTACGTCTGATCTTACTTAATATGTCCTCCTCCACGTCGTCGCCTAAAGGCCGTTTGTTTTTCATGATGGTGCTCGAGTTTTTTATCTGGGGGGCATGGCTACCGCTAATTTTCGGTTATTTGCCGAGCCTGGGTTTTACACCCGGGCAGCAGTCGTTAATTTTGAATGCTTTCCCCGTGGCCTCGATCGTGGGGATGTTTTTTAGCAACCAGTGGGCCGATCAAAAATTTGCCCCGGAGAAATTTTTAGCCTTTTCGCACTTAATCGGTGGGCTGGCGATTTTGGGTTGCGGGTTCACGAAGGATTTTTGGCCGTTTTTCCTACTGATGCTGGTGCACTGCTTGCTTTATGTGCCGACCATCTCAATTACCAACTCGATCGCGTTCGCTAACATGAAAAATCCCGATAAGGAATTCGGGATTGTGCGCATGGGCGGTACCATTGGTTGGATTTTAGCGGCGTGGCCGTTTACCTTTATTTTTGTGAATTGGGCTGCGGTCGATGCGGCGCATCCGGCCGGTTGGGTGGATTGGTTGGGTCAGGCGCTGGCCAACCCGCTTACTGGCGACGCGGCCAAGGTGGCCACAAAGTGGACTTTTATCGTGGCCGGCCTGGCTTCGTTGGCGTTAGCGGCGTTTAGTTTGGTGTTGCCTCGCACGGCGCCGAAACCGGCGACGGCGAGTGGTGCTGCGCCCCAATCGGCTTGGTTGGAGTCACTTAAGCTATTAAAGCACCCCTTCTTACTGGTGTTGTGGCTGGTCACTTTGGTGGATTCCTTTGTCCACAATTGTTATTTTAATTGGACGGGAGTGTTTCTGGGTACGGCGAAGCAAGCCGGTGGCGTTGGGATTGCGTCGAATTGGATTACGCCGGTGATGAGTCTGGGGCAGATCGCGGAAATCCTGACGATGTTTGTGCTGGGGGCTACATTACGTCGCTTTGGGTGGCGTACGACTATGATCGTGGGCATTTTAGGTCACGCGGCGCGGTTTGCGGTGTATGCGTTTTTCCCGGAGAGTGCGGCCATGATCATCCTGGTGCAGGTTTTGCACGGGATTTGTTATGCGTTCTTCTTTGCGACGGTGTACATATTCGTCGATGCGTATTGCCCGAAGGATATTCGCTCCAGCGCGCAGGGTTTGTTTAACCTGCAAATTCTTGGGGTGGGGGCTTTGCTCGCTAATTCGATCTGCCCTTGGCTCATCCAAAAGGTCTATACGAATGGAGCGCTCGTTGATTTTAAGGGACTCTTCATGGTGCCGCTGGCGGCGGCTTCGTTTGCTGCGGTGGCGCTGGCTTTGTTTTTCCGGCCGCCCTCTCAGGGTCCGGGTGTGGCAGCAGTGGGGGCTCCGGCCGGTCACTGAGTTAAACCACGGATTGTAAATTTTTCCTGTTTTTATGGCCAATAAACTTCGTGTGTTAGTGGTAGGTTGCGGGCATATGGGCACTTCGCATGCCCGCGCGTATCACCACATGTCAGCTGACTTCGAGATCGTCGGGCTGGTGAGCCGAGGCGAGGCATCGCGGCGGAAATTAGGCGCGGAGTTTGGCGGGCGTTACGCTGAGTTTGCTGACTATGCAGAGGCTTTGGCCAAGACTCGGCCCGAGGCGGTGTGCATTAGCACGTATGCGGAGACGCACGCGGATTACGCCATCGCGGCGATGGAGGCGGGAGCGCATGTGTTTTTGGAAAAACCGGTCGCTGATACGTTGGTTGATTGCGAGCGTGTGATCGCGGTGGCGCGCAAACTGGGTAAAAAGTTGATTGTCGGTTACATCCTGCACGTACACCCCTCCTGGCAGAAGTTTACGGAGTTGGCGCATACTTTAGGTAAACCCTTGGTAATGCGTATGAATCTGAATCAACAAAGTTCGGGCGCTAACTGGGGCACGCATAAAAATTTATTGCGCACGACTTCGCCGATCGTCGATTGCGGCGTGCACTACGTTGATGTGATGTGCCGCATGACCGGTTCTCGTCCGGTCCGCGTCAATGGCATCGGTGCGCGCCTTTCGGATGAAATCGTGCCCGGCCAGATTAATTACGGACATCTCCAGGTTGTTTTCGCGGATGGATCGATCGGTTGGTACGAGGCAGGTTGGGGTCCGATGATGAGCGAGACGGCCTTTTTTGTGAAAGATGTGATTGGGCCTAAGGGTTGCGTGAGCATCGTGGCCAAATCGGCTGCGGGCGCGGGCAAATCCGCTGATGTTGATTCGCACAGCAAAACGGAGTCATTACTTTTGCATCATGCTAGCCTAGGTCCGGATGGAGCGTTTACTCGACGCGATGAGACGATTGATGTGAACGATGAGCCAAATCACGACGAACTTTGTCGCCGTGAACAGGACGTGTTCTTGCGCTCGATTCGGGAAAACCGCGATCTTTCTGACCATTGGCAGAGTGCGATTGATAGCCTCCGCATCGTCTTAGCCGCCGATCTTTCGTTTCGGGAAGGTCGTACGATCACGTTGTGAAGGGCGCGCTGGTGTGGTTTAAGCCCACGCTATTTTAATAAACAGGGCAGTTTGTGATTAAAAAGCCCTGTTTTTTCATATTTTTGGACCAGAAATTTAAAAATCGAAGGTTTTTCGATCTAAGCGCACGCGGCGTGATGGTGGATCTGGCTTAAAGTTGAGGTTGTGAGGCTATTAAAAAAGACCCGTATTTTTGCTTTATTTGGCCTCATTCACCCGCTAATTGGGGTCAAAACGGACCTTTTCTGTTTAATGCCATATATTGGCATATTCAAGGTTTGCTTAGACGGCCAATATCATTTTGAACGATCCCTAGTTTTTGACAACTAATACACTTTCGTCGTCATCAGCTCAATCCTTAGCCCACTCCTACCTTGGATCTAAAACAAATTAAACAAATCATCGACTTGATGAAACGGTCTGAATTGACCGAATTTGCCGTCGAAGAAGAGGGTTTTAAGCTTAAAATCCGTCGTGGCTTATCCTTTCCAGGCTCCCCCGCTCAAGGCGGCGAGTCGCATCCTGTCTATCAAGTAAGTGCTCCCGCTGCTGAGGCTCAAGGTTCCGGCCAAAACGCGGCCGCGCAGACTTTAAACGCTCCCAAGGATGTGGAAAAAGACGATCCTGATGTAATTTACATTAAATCGCCGATGGTTGGCACCTTTTACCGCTCGCCCTCGCCCGAAAGTAAGCCCTACGCAGAAATCGGCACCAAGACGACTGAAACCGCCGCGGTCTGCATCATTGAAGCCATGAAGATCATGAATGAAATTCAGGCTGAGGTTAAGGGAACCGTCACGGAGGTGCTGGTGGAGAATGGCCAGCCTGTCGAATACGGACAAAAGCTTTTCCGCCTCAAGAAGGCTTGAGCTCCCGTTGATACCATTCGTTCGCTCCGTTTGCCTCCGTCCTGATTTAGTTTTATCGACCCCGCGTTTTGGTGAGGTCGGTTCAGGCGGGGGTGAGTAATTTGTCGCAAAGCCTCCCATGATTCAAAAAATATTGATCGCCAATCGCGGTGAAATTGCTCTGCGCATTGTACGTGCTTGCAGAGAATTGGGCATCAAAACCCTCGCCGTTTATTCCGAGGCTGATGTGCAATCCCTGCACGTACAACTAGCCGATGAGGCGATCTGCATTGGTGGCCCCAAAAGCGCGGATAGTTACCTCCGAGCGGATCGGATCATTAGTGCCGCAGAAATCGCTGACGTTGATGCCATCCACCCCGGCTACGGCTTTTTGTCCGAAAACGCCAAATTCGCTGAACAATGCGAATCGTGTAACATCAAGTTTATCGGTCCTAAATCAAAATCCATCAAGATGATGGGTGATAAAGCGATCGCCAAAGATACCGTCAGAAAAGCAGGGGTGCCGATCGTACCGGGTTCGGATGGTCCGGTGGACTCGGAAAGCGAAGCGGTTAAAGTTGCCCGTAAAATTGGTTACCCCGTGATCATCAAGGCGGTGGCCGGCGGTGGTGGCCGAGGCATGCGTATCGCGCATAACGATGTTTCCTTCGCCAAAGAATACCACGTCGCCCGCAACGAAGCGGAAAAAGCCTTCGGTAACGGCCAAGTTTACATCGAGAAGTACATCGAGAAGCCCCGGCACATTGAATTCCAAATTTTGGCCGATTCCCACGGCAAGGTCATTCATTTGGGTGAACGCGATTGCTCCGTGCAGCGGCGCCATCAAAAATTGATCGAAGAATCGCCTTCGCCGTTTTTGACGCCCGATTTACGCAAGAAGATGGGTAAAGCGGCGGTTCGCGCTGCCGAAGCCGCTGATTACGAAAACGCCGGCACCATTGAGTTCTTGGTCGATGCTAAAGGAAATTATTACTTCATCGAGATGAACACGCGTATTCAGGTTGAACACCCTGTCACCGAAGAGGTCACGGGCATTGACCTGATTAAGCAGCAGATCCGCATCGCTAACGGTGAAAAACTAGGTTTTGACCAAAGCGATATCAAGTTTGAGAAGCACGCGATCGAGTGCCGCATCAACGCCGAGGATCCGGCCCGCAATTTTGTGCCTTCCCCTGGCACGATCGGGCTTTATTATGCGCCCGGTGGACATGGCGTGCGCGTCGATTCCCACGCTTATTCCGGATACGCGATTCCGCCGTATTATGATTCCATGATCGGTAAACTGATTACCTATGGACCGGACCGTAAGACGGCCCTTGAGCGCATGTATCGAGCGCTTAGCGAATACCTGATTCGAGGCATCAAGACCACCATTCCTCTGCACAAGGCGATCATGGCCGATCCGGTCTTTATCGAAGGCAAGGCGACCACCGCTTACATGGAAGAATTCTTGAGCCGCACGCCGACGGATCTTTTTTCTTAAAAAACGCACCCCTTTTTATCGAAGGGCCTGATGTGAATCGGGCCCTTTTTTTTAAAGGGGTGGGCTAGCGTGGACTTAATTTACCTCCACTGCCAGTGAGGCAAAAGTGCTGACCCAGGTTTCGTTTTTTTCCGGCTTCTGTGCTAGGCGCAGATCCGTTCCGTAAATGAGCCAAGGCCCCGCAGCGTCCAGTGTGATCTCTGCCTGACCCGCGAGGTCGGTAAACACTACATGATCACGCGAATCATCGGCGGTGGTAAAATTCAGGCCGAAATTTTGTAAAGGTGCGCCCTCGCGCAACACCTTCACGTTTAAACGATCGCCGGTGCGTAGTTTTGTTGGATCTTGTTCGGGGATAATTTCCAGCGTTGTGCCGAGTGGACGCGCCCAATCCTCGTTAGCCACGAAAGGCTCGCCTACGCGCACAAATGTTTTGACGTAGCGTCTCAAGAGTTCGTGCCACGGGGTCTGCGCAGTTTGTCGTCCCCAAGTCTCACGTAGGGCTTCACCGGCATGTACTTCACGCAGTCGGGCTTCAATTTGCTCAGCCGATTTTTCCAAAAAAACCGGCTCGAGTTCCCCTGTGATCACTGCGTGGCCTGGTCGGATCAGAGATATTGAGAAAATAGCTCGGTCTCGATCTTTATCAATCCAGGCGGTCGCGATGAGTTCTGCGGCTAGCCGACCGTTTATCGAGTAGCCTTGAATCGGGATGGCTGAGGTTTCAGCCGCGCAAAATCGCTCCGCGGTTAAAACCTGAAAGTGCAAGGTCGCACCTGGGGTCGCCGTAAAACGCTCGGGTTTTAACCAGGTAGCGTCAGCCCGTAGCCCGGAGGTGCTCCAAGCTAGCGCAGCAAGTAAAACGAGCTTAGGCGGCGACATAACGTTATCGCGGGCGCACCAGTACGACATCACTCCATTCCCCCATAATCCTAGAATCAACGCTCCAGCCCGAGGCCAAAGCGGCGAAGCCCGCTCGCACCGTATCGCGCTCCATCGCCAAAATACCGCTTAACACCAGCATGCCACCCGGAGCTACGGCCGCCAACAGCTCACGTGCAAATAACTGCAATACATCAGCTTGAATGTTGGCCAACACGATTTCGCCCTGGGCTCCAGCTAGCCCCGACAAAAGATCCCCGGTGAAAAAACGCACGCGTCGGCTCAAGCCGTTTAACGCCGCATTTTCTTCGCTCACGCGGACCGCTTCCGCGTCGTTATCAAAACCACTGATATCGGTGAACCCCAAAAGCGCCGCCGAAAGGGCCAAGATGCCTGAGCCGCAGCCTGCATCTATGAGCCGACCCTTGACCCCGGTTTGCTCGGCGCGCACCACCAAGCGTTCCACGCACAAGCGCGTGGTTTCATGATTACCCGTGCCAAACGCTAAGCCGGGATCCAGCCACAACACCGCATTGTTCGCTGGCAGGACAAATGTCGGACGTTCCCAGATTGGCACCCAATGCAGTCGGCCAAATTGCCAGGCATGAAAATGGGCCTTGTAACACTCCTTCCACTCGCGATCGCCGAGGGTTCGCGCCTCAGGTTGCGGCAAAGATATGATAGATTTTAAGAGTGTATCCAATTCTAACCAGCTCGCATTGGCCTCGGCTATCGAGGGGAAAATGCCCACGATCCATGCGCGCTTAGCGATCGCGTCCTCCAAAATACTCCAGCGGTCAGAGCCCAGCTCGAGTAAGGTTGTGTCAATGGCATCCGCTAAGACAGCGGGCACCTCGGATTTAATTTCGAAAAGCTCCACAGCAGCGAACGTCCGGCCACGACTGATTACCTGCAAGGAGATTAACCTGAGTGCAAAAAAAAGTTAAAAAAGGTGCGCGGCATAGCGGGAAAAAAAGCGCTGGTGGGTGCGCAGCTACGAGGAGGGAGCAGGGGGGAGCGACTACTTAAAGTACACTCGATAGCGAGGGTGAGGACAGTTTCGAAGGGGTGAATTAAAGAAGGTAAAAAAAGGTCACCGGCAAGGAACGGCGCAGCGAAAAAATCGCTTCCCTCGAGGGGAAATGATCGCAGTGGCTCAAAAGAAATAAACCCATTTAGAGGGGCTCAAAAAACCCTTCGGCGAAAAAATAACGTAAAAAAGACGAAGAAAAAAACGCACGAAAACCAAAAAAAGGGGCCCTTTAAAAAATATAAATAGCTGAAAATTAATATATTATATAAACAATGGAGAATCAGGTGAAAAACAGCTTGAATCTCAACGAGGATCCCTCATGGTGTTCCTCCCGTCGGCAAGAAGGCTTCCGAAGCAGATCGAGCGACGGCCCAGTTCTTTTAAGTAAAAAATTCAGAAAGTTCGAAAAAAGTATTGACGAACGTTTCCTGAAAGATTTTGTTAGATCCCTTTCCCCTAAAAAGGAAGCTCTTTGAAATTTACTTTGTGCGATCGATTGGAACCCCCAATCAAAATTCAAAAAGATCACCAATTCGTTGGTGATCAGTCAGTAGTCAAGAATCACTAGGTTCTATTCTCTGATTTTTCGGAGAGTTTGATCCTGGCTCAGAATGAACGCTGGCGGCGTGGTTAAGACA
>JBAWZQ010000027.1:0-26674 GCA_037142955.1 Opitutaceae bacterium
TAGGCACCATTAGTACATCCGGCACGGCCCCATTGAGACATCTCAATGGACGCCAACAAGCCAACCAGCCGTGGCACCCGACCGGACGCTTACGATGAACCCGAGTCGGAGTCATTTGCCGCAACTACGAGCCGACTGCGCAAAGCCAAATATTCATCGGGAATGGTGTCTGACTATTTGCATCCGACGCCTGCTCAGGCGCAGTAAGCTTCATGGAGGAGTTCGCGCAGGGATTGTTGCGCCTTGGGGCTCAGGTCTCCGATTTTTTCTAAGCTCAATCGATCTTTGCTGACTACGCGGATTTGATCGATGGCGATTTCTGAGGGGCGGTGGTTGAGCGTGATTTGCAGGCGCGTCCGCCACGTCGGGTGCAGGGAGCTGGTGAGCGGACAAATCACAACGGTATCGAGAACGGCATTAAGCTCGTCTTGGCTTATCACCACGGCAGGCCGAGTTTTCCTTAACTCGCGTCGCCGGGTAGGATCAAGGTCCACCCAGTATGCGCCGCAGCGCTTAAAGATCGGCGAGGCCATCGGCGGAAGCATGTTCTAGGTCAGTCCAGTCTTCTTTGGCGTGAGCCATCGCCTGGGCTGTCTCAGCCCAAGATAGTTTATTGGTTTTGGCCGTGAGGAGTAGTCCCTCGGCACGAATCTCGGCGGTCAAGCCCGCGCGATCTAGGCCAAGTTGGATTATCACCGCGCTCGTAATGCGAACACCGCGCGAGTTTCCGATTCGGATAATTTTAATGGGGAAACGTGTTGGCATGGTTTTAAGTAATTACAGGTAATTACCCAGAGTTGAATCCAATCAATCAATCGTCGCCAACGAGCAATCCACGTCCGCATGATTCCATTGCTATCGGAGGGATTGCAGTCAGCACCCTCGTGGTTTTTCGCTGTTAATTAAAAAAACGCGAGAAAAGCGGGCGCTGAAACCGAACGATTAGAAAAAATGCCAGCAGCCAAAGCAGCAGGGACATCGTGTAGCTGAGGCGTAGCAAGAGGGGTGCTTGGTAGGTCAACGTGATCGTCTGCGCGCCGGGCTGGAGTTCGATCATCGCTAGGCCTTGCGTAGATTTTTTTACCGTGGCGGCGCGGCCGTCGATAGTGGCTCGGTAACCGGCTTGGTACATGCGCGGGGTTTCGAGCCAAGCGGGTTGGGTGGCGTGGACCGTAGCGCGAAAGGGGAGTTGCGCGGTCACGTTTACGGCGCTCGTCGCGTCGTTGATCTCGCGCAGCCGAATATCGGCGAACGCGGCAAACGTTTGAGGCGCCGTGCCGTCGGTGGGTATAAAGCGCAGTGTGATCGTTTCTGGCTCCGACGCGGTGGTCCAGAGCGAGAGTATCGGGGAGTGCGGCGCCTCGCAACCAAAGGCGAGGGCCTCGCCAGATTGGGGGAGCGCGTATTCACGAAAAAACGTGCGGCCGCTCAGCTGCAGAATGCCGACGTAGGATTTGGGCGCGAAAACAAATTCCAGCGCATAACGCCGCCCGGGTTGCAGCGTGAGCGACGGGCTCAGCCGCAACACGCCGGGATTGGCGTCCACGGTGCCGCGCAACGGCGTGAGCGCGGGTTCCGTTGTCGATGGCGTGGCCGGCGGAAGCGCGGCCAGCGTCGAGTGATGGAGCAGGCGGGCCTCGGCGCGTGGGTCCATGACGCCGTGCGAAAAGTAAGCAGGCAGCGCGGGAAACAGGCCGTAGGCATGGTTCATCGTGGCCCGATTTTCGGCTCGCAGATTTCGCTCGGTGACCTCCTCAGAGGCGGTGCGTCCGTGGCCAGCGGCGACGCATTGGCGCGATTCCCAAAGGCTCCAACCGCAAGCGATCAGGAGAAAGACCCGCAGGCGGCGGGCGGCATTAATCTTTAAATCCGCGCAAGCGGCGAGGGCCGTGATACCGGCTCCGGCGGCGAGGGCGGCTATGATCAGATAAAACCGCTGCATCGGCCAATAGTACGTGAGGCGCTTGAGCGTCTCGGGCAGATGATCCCAGACCCAGGCGTTGCCGGGCACGGGCAAGATCAGGAGCAACAATCCGGCCCCAGCCAACACGAGCGCAAGCAAGGGGGGGCGGCGCGTTTTCAAGGCAAGTCCCGTTGCAACGGCGACCACTAGCCAGAGCGCATAGCCTAGCTGCAGGTCGCTTAAGGCGCGGGCATGACTCGAGAGCGGTAGCAGCACACCAGGAAAAACTTGGCGGATGTGTTCCGCGATCAAGTGCTCCCTTGGCAAAACGTCGGTGGCGGGTGCCGCGCCTGTTTGTAGGCTCGCGAGCGACACAAACGGATAATGCGCTAAAAGCGCTAACGTCACGCCGCACCCTAACGCCCGGCCCAGATGCGCCCCTGCGCGATGCAGCGCCACGAGGCGCACGCCCTGCGTGGCGGCGGCGATCAATGTGAGCCACAGCGCGATCGGAGCGTGCGCCCACCACAACGCGGCGAGGGCGGCGCCGAGGATGATTTGGGTTTTGAGCGAATCTTCACTAAACGGCCGGGCGAGGCCGTACACGACCCAAGGCACAAACGGGATCGTCATCCACGTCATGTATAAATCTTGCGTGTAAATCGTACCCAGCAAACCCGGGCAACTCAGGTACAAAATCGCCAACCCTGCGGCGCTCCAGCGCTGGCCCGGGGCGAGCGAATTGAGCGCGAAGTAGCTCGAAAAAATGCCCGCGTAGCCTACGACCAACACGCAGAGATGTTGGAGGGCGAAGATACCGAGTTGGCGGCCGGTCAGTAGATCGAGCACGCCGGCGAGGTGTTGATAAAACGGGGCGACGCGCAGTGGATAGACCGCGCCGTTGAAGGCGTAGTCGGTTTGGCCGACGAAAATGGGGAACACGCCCGCGCGCAGCTGCGTCACAAAATCCGCCAGCATGTTGGCGTACCAAAGCGCGTCGCCCGCGCCGATTTGGCGCGTGGTGGCGAAGGGGTGGAGCAGCCACGTAGCAACGGCGGCCAAAAGCATTAGCCGGGCGGCTTCGGCGCGGTGATCCCGCCAAGTTGACGGTGTAGCTAATGAAACGGTCGTCACACGAATTTGAGTTTGCGCGCGGCGAAGATCACCATGCGCAAAAGGAGCCAGCCGTGGCGCCAGCGTTGGATATTGGTTTCGCCGTAAGTGCGTTCCCGGTACCGGATGGGAATGTCCGCGATCTTGAGATTTTGCTTAGCGGCGCCGAAAAGCAGGTCGAAATCCCCAAACGGATCGAAGTCGCCGAAATAGGCGCGGTTGGCCGCGATGTTTTCGTAGTGGGCGCGGCGCAGGACTTTGGTGCCGCAGAGCGTGTCTTTGATTGGCTGGCCGAGGAGCCAGGTAAAGATAAGCCCGAAGGCTTTATTGGCGCAGAGATTAAGAAACTGCATGGCGCGTTCGTCCATGGGGTAGACCAAGCGCACGCCGTTAGCGAATTCGGCGCGGCCGGAGGCGATGACGTGATAAAATTTCGGTAGTTCCTCCGGGGGCATCGTCAGATCGGCGTCGAGGATCATCAGGATATCTCCACTGGCGGCGGCGAAACCGGCTCTTACCGCGTCGCCTTTACCCCGGCCGGTTTGGCGGAGGGTTTTAATGCGGAGTCCAGGGTTCTCGGCGGCGACCTGTTGGATCTGGGCCCAAGTGTCGTCGCGGGAATGTCCTTCGACAAAGATGAGCTCGGTCCAAGTGCCCATTTGCGGGGTGCGGGCGACGGCAGCGGCGATGTTGCCGGCTTCGTTGCGAGCGGGGATAATGACGGAAACGGATAAAGAAGCCGAGTCATCCGAAAGGCTTCGTCGCGGACGGGCTACGATGAAGACGGTCAGGCAAAAAAAGGGGAATAGCGGTGCGAGGATCCGATTGATCCAAGGGCCGAGGCCACCGAGGTGGAGTGGGACTAAAATGTGATGTTCAGTCCTGACGACTTCCCAGTCTGCGAGGGTGAGGAGATTTTTGACGTCAGCCGTGGCGAGCCAATTGGATTGCGGAGCGGGGGAGCGGAGTCCGAGCCAGCGGGCGAGGGTGAAGAGCGGACTCCAGAGATTGGAGTGGAAGTTGACGATGAGCCGGGTTTCCGGGGTGGAGACGTTGTGGACGCGTTCTAGAATTCCTTGCGCGTCGATGGCGTGGTTCAGTGTTTCAGATAGGATGACGGCGTTAAATTTACCTGGCAGGTCGAGGTTTTCGCCAGCTTGAACGTGAAATTTAGCCTGGGGTAGGCGAGCTTGGGCCCGCGCGATTTGTCCTGGGGAAAGATCGACGCCGGTTAGGTCTTGGTTCGGCAACTGCGTTAAAAGTTCGCCGTCGCCGCAGCCAATCTCGAGCACTCGGGCCTGCGCAGGAATGAGTAAACGATAATAATGCGCGAGTACTCGCCGATAACTTCGAGCTAGAAAACCGAGCGTTTCGGCTTGGTCGAAATGGACACGCAGCTTGGCCCAGGGATCGTAGGGTATGTTTTTTAAAGCTACTGGAACTTCGGGCATGGGCTCGTTTCAATTAATTTCAGCTTTTTAAGCTCCGACGGGCAAGTCAGCAGCACAACAATCGTTCAATTCAAATCGGCTCAAATTATTCTCACGAAAACCAAGGCCTCTTCGGTGTATACTGGGTTTTCGTGGTTGCCACAGGGAGCTTTTTATCGGGACTCTGTCACATACCTTTAAGTTTATTTTCTATGATTTTTTCGGCCAAGACGTTTCTAAAACGATTTTCAATTATTCTAACTCTTTTTCTGGCAGGATTTTGTCGGGCGCAATCGGGTGTCCCGGTGGTCGAAGGAACGTTGCCGGAAGATTTTTTGCCTGATTTGAAGGTTATTTTGAGTTCGGCGCTGCGGCAATCGCCGCAAATGCTGGGGAACGAAATTAACATCGCTCAGGCGGAGTATTCTCGCACGGGAACGGCGGCGCAGCGTTTACCCACTATAAGCTCCAGTGCCTCGTATGCTTGGAGCCGGATTACGACGGACATTCCTGAACCTGCCGGAGGATTTAGCGCAGGTCAGCCTACCACCAATCAAGATATGGCGCATGGTCCTTATTACGGATTTGCTGTCTCCCAAAATCTTTTTACCTGGTACCAGGTTACCAACCAGATCAAAATTGCTGATATTGGGATTAAGATAGCGGAGAAAAATTACGCCGAGGCCTATGCAGGTCTCGCCGCCACGATTCGTGCTCAATATCTCGGTTTAATTTTTCAAAAAGTCAGTCTGCGTAACCAGCGTTTTAGTCTTAATCAGACTGCGCGATTGCTCGCTTTGGATGAGGATCGTTTAAAGACGGGAAGCATGGCGCCGGCCGAGCTGATCCAACCACGGGCTGGTTATGCGAATGCTCGATTGGCGATGTCGCGCTCCGAGACGCTTTATGCTTCCTCGCTACGGCGGCTCGCCCGCCTCGCTGGTTTAGAATCAATTAACGAGGCCGCCATTCCGCTCGAGGTGCCGAATTGGTCCGCCTCACCTGACGCGCCGGCCTCTTTGGCCGCCCTTTTTAAACGCGATGGGGTGGAGATGACCTTCCAAGGCCAGGTCAACGCCCTGCGCCTGAAGGAAATTGATTTAACTTACAAAAACACGAGCACGCGTTTGCTGCCTCGCTTAGGGATTTCGGCCAATGCCTCAAAATATAACAGTCAAACGGTGACGGCTACGACGATCACGCAACAAGCGGCGTTTTCTACTTCAGCCTCGATTGGTGGCTCGTGGACGATTTTCGACGGTTTCGCCACGCGCGCTGCCAAACGCAGTGTCCTCGCGGGCAAACGGTTACTCGAGCAGCAGCAAAAAAACCTCACCGCTCAGATCGCCGACCAGCTCGAAACTACGGTTCAGACTATCAGTTTTGCGGCTCAGACCCTAGAAATGACCGAAACGGCCCGCTCAGGCTATGTAGGTAACGTGGACCGCGTGCGTGATGAATTTAAGCGCGGCAGCGTGACGGAAGACGCGGTCACGACGAGCCTCATGCAACTTTACGCCCAAGATGCAGCGGTGGTTTCAGCACGGATTGAGCTGATGAGCCGTTGGTGCGAGCTCGTATCCCTAGTTGGCGTCGACCCTATTTTGAATCAACTTCCTGCACGTTATGTCCACTAAAACTAATCGTTCCCATTTAGGCCTGAAGCTCGGGCTCGTCCTGCTCGCTGTTGTTGGCTTGGGCGGGTATTTTATCCTCATGTCGCGGGCGACGGCCAAGGTGGCGTTTGTCGCCAAGGGTCGCGCCGTTAATTCCGTACCCGGCACGGTGGTGATCCGCGCGGAGTATGAACAACCGCTTGTCAGTGAAATCGCGGGTCGCATCATTGAAAAGGATTTCAACCTCGATCCTGGTAAGCAGGTCAAAAAGGGCGATGTGTTGTGCCGCATTGAGATTACCGACACCCAGATCGACATTGAAAATATCGAAAGCGAACAGGACGCCCTGAAACGTCGCATCGAAGTGGGTTCCTTGATTGAGCTCGAGCGTCAAACCGCCCGCGAGTCCCTCGATCAATACGAGCGCATGTATAAATTAGGTAGCGTTTCTGAAGCTGACATCATCAAACAGCGCCGCTCGTTTAAAGCGATTGAGATTCGGGTCGAAAACGACAAGATCGCAAGCCAAGCTTCATTAAATAGCTATATTAACGCACTCAAAGTAAAACGCCGTATCGTCGAAAAAATGACGATCAAGGCGCAGTTTGACGGCGTGGTTTCTGCGGTGTTCGTTCATCCTGGCGCCCTGATCAATGCCAACACTTCCTTGGCGACCTTGATCACCATTAACCGTGTGGTGGAAGCTAAGATCAGTCAGGAAAACTTCGCCGGTATTGCCCTTGGACAAAGTGCCATTGTGCGCTTCCTCGGTCACGAAGAAGACATCTACGAGGCCAAGACCTCAAAAATCATGCCGACGGCTGAAGCTGAGACGCAGCGCTACATTGTGCACCTGGATGTTAACGTTAAAGGCCGCAACGAACTGCTTGTACCTGGTCTCACGGGTGAAGCCAGCATTGTGGTGGGTGAACGCGATGCTCAAGCGCTTGTGCCGCGCCGCGCGGTATTTGGTAACGGTATCTATGTTGTCGAAGACGGCCGGGTTAAACGCCGTAAAGTGGAGCTCGGGTACGTCAGCCTTAACATTGTTGAAGTCATCAAAGGCCTGAAAGCGGGCGAGATCGTGATCGTGGACGACATCGATAAATATCGTGAAGGCGACCGCGTGAACACCGAGGTTGTTAAGTAACCTGCTCCGGCTCTTTAGCTTTGTAATACCCTGTTTTGATGTCGCCCAACCTCCGCATTGCCCTCCGTTTCTTAACGGCGAAGAAACGCGCTATGTTGATGAGCCTCTCCTGCACCGTGCTCGGTGTAGGACTTTTTGTGCTGACGCAGGCCACAACAAGCGGCTTTGAGGAGTTTTTCATTAAGACGATCCTCGGCACCGATGGAGCGATGCGCATTGAGGACAAAATTCAAGACACGCTCCGCCAGATGACAGCGGGCGGAGGGTCTGATTTTCAGATCAGCCAACGCCAGGGCTTAAAATACATCGAAGGCGTGGAGGAGCCCAAGCTCATCATTAACGCCCTTAAAGATTTTTCCAATGTCTCGGGCGCCGCGCCGGTGTTGCGTGGATCGGTCTTAGTGCGCGCGGATTTTAAGAACGAGTCGGCCCAAGTTTTTGGTATTTCTTTGGAAGATCACCTGAAAGTTTCTGATCTTGGACGCCAGATTGTGCAGGGCGAAATCGCGACGTTTCGCGAACAGCCGACCGGCGCACTGATGGGTCGGGTGCTGGCCGATCGTTTGCAGCTTTCTACGGGCAGTTCCTTCATCTTAGAAGCGCAAGGTCAACGCTTGCGCTACACGGTGAGCGCAATCTACGAAACGGGTGTCGCCGATATTGATAAATTGCGTGTTTATGTGCACATGAGTGAAGCCCGCTCGCTCTTGCAAAAACCCAGCGGCGTCTCCTTCGTCCAGGTCAATTTGTTTGAGAAAGATCGGGCTCCGCAAAATTCGATCCAGATCCAGGAGGTCTTAAAACACTCCGCGAAGCCTTGGCAGGAACGCGAAAAATCCTGGCTCTCGACCTTCCGCGCCCTCCGGATTTCCTCCGCGATTACGGTCTCGGTGTTTACGTTGATCGCTGGTTTGGCGATGTTCAATACGCTCGCGATGATCGTTCTCGAAAAGACCAAGGACATCGCGATCTTGCGTTCGATGGGCTACGAGCGTCGCGACATTACGCAGATTTTCCTCTGGCAAGCGGGCATCGTCCTAGCAATCGGCGCCTTTTTGGGCTGCGTTGTCGGTGCACTTTCCACGTTAGGGGTTTCTTACATGCCGCTGCCGATTAGTGGTATTTTCAAAACGGAAACCTTCGTTGTCTCTTGGAACATCTGGCACTACGTCGAGGCGATCGCGACAGCCGCTCTCATGGTGATGATCGCCAGCTTGATCCCCGCTCGCCGTGCGGCTCGTCTTGAGCCCGGCGATATCGTCCGCGGCACCGCCCAATAACCCACGCCTTATCCCTCATGGCCGATACAGCTAATTTTGCGCTGCGCTGCGATAACCTGCACCGCTATTTGGGCCAAGACGACGCCCGCGTGCACGTCCTTAAAGGCGTCTCGTTTGAGGCTCGCCGTGGTCAGGTCTACGCCATCGTCGGCCCCTCCGGTTGCGGTAAATCCACGCTGCTTTATCTTCTAGGCCTTCTTGACCAACCCGACGGCGGCGAAATTGAGATTAACGGCCGTAAAATGTCCAACACCGACGACCTGGCCCGCACGGCAGCTCGCGGCGAACACATTGGCTTCGTGTTTCAGTTTCACTTTTTGATGCTCGAGTTCACGGCGCTCGAAAATGTCATGATGCCCATGCGTAAACTTGGCCGCCTGAGCCTGCCAGAGATGGCCGACCGCGCGCACAGCCTGTTATCCTCCGTCGGGCTGGGTGAGAAAACCCATCGTTTGGGTACCCAGCTTTCCGGCGGCGAACAGCAGCGTGTTGCGGTGGCTCGCGCACTCGCCAATCAGCCCTCGATCATCTTAGCCGACGAACCCACGGGTAACTTGGACGTTAAGAATTCGGCGCTCGTTTTCGATCTATTGACCCGGCTGGCCAAGGAAAACGGCCAGGCGGTGGTGCTGGTGACGCATAATCCCGAGATTGCACAACGCTGCGACCTGACTCGGCCCATGCGTGATGGCCTGTTTGTTTGATTTACTCTGAACGGCCGGAAATAGGCCTGTCCGGACTGAACCGAGGCTGCCCGAGTGGGTAGGGGATAATCGCTAAGAAGGGGATAGCCTTAGGCCGCGATTATCACCGCCCCAAACCAAAAAATGCATGATAAGCTAAGCCACGCACATCTGGTGCTCTTCCTTATTTTGGCTCGAAAGAAACATGGTTGGGAATTTTTGGTTTACATCGCAAACCGCGCCGCCTTGCTTCGACGGCGATACTGATTTCACCACAAGCTCACCCTGTGACTCAACCCACCACGCGACACCTCATCTTGACCGGCCTAGCCGTCGGTTGCGGATTTTCCTGTGCCTGCCGTGAGGGTGTTTCGGTTTCAGGTTTTCAGCCCTGTTTTCAACCCAGCTCTGCAGCCCTTGGCCTAACGAGCCGCGTTGATTCACTCTAATCGGTATTTTCGCTCTGAGATTTTTGGCCCATGTCGAATATTTTCCCTAAATCCGCCAACAAGCTCCCGCTGCAAATCATCATTTATTTGGTGGTGCTCGCCGGGATCGCGACCGCGGGCGTCACTTATTACATGACGCCCAAGTATACTCGGGTCGGCTACGCGCCGGTCCAGCCCGTGCCGTTTAGCCACGCTAAGCACGTGACGGAGCTTGGGATGGATTGCCGTTACTGCCACAGCAACGTCGACAAGTCCGCGCATTCCAATGTGCCGACCTCGCAGACGTGCATGAACTGCCACAGTATCATCAAGACCACGAGCCCGCTGCTCGCCCCCGTCCGCGAGAGCTACGCTACCGGTGAATCGGTGCCTTGGGTTTGGATCCACAAGACTCCGGACTACGCTTATTTCAATCACTCCGCCCACGTGAACCGCGGGGTCAGCTGCGTGGAGTGCCACGGCAAGATCAACGAGATGGATGTAGTCTCCCACCAGCAATCGCTGAGCATGGGTTTCTGTCTGGAGTGCCATCGCAACCCTGAGACCCGGGTGCGCGATCCGAAAGATGTTTATAATCTTAATTCACCCACCATCGCCGCCAAATCTGGCGTCGAGGCCGGTCTGAAGTTCGTCCACAATTGGAACATCAAACCGCCCCAGAGCTGCTCTGGCTGTCACCGATGAAACGCATATTTGACCATCCCGCTCCGTCTGAACGCGCTTTGACCGGCCCCCAATACTGGCGGAGCCTCGACGAGCTTGCGGCCACGCCCGGATTTAAGCAGCAGCTCGCCCGCGAGTTCCCCGAAGGCGCCTCTAATTTGGACGGCGTTGATCGCCGCCACTTCATGAAGCTGATGGCAGCCTCGTTCGCGTTGGGCGGACTCGGGCTCGCCGGCTGCCGCCGCCCCGAGAAGAACATTTTGCCCTTTGGTAAATCCGTCGAAGGCATCATCCCTGGTCTCCCGCAATATTACGCGACCGCGATGCCGCTGCGTAAATCGGCGATTCCGCTCCTTGCTGAGACGCACCAAGGCCGCCCCACGAAAGTGGAAGGCAATCCGACCTACGCCCCCCATGGTGGCGCTAGCTCGCTGCTCGCCCAAGCCTCCGTTCTCGACCTTTACGATCCCGAGCGTGCGACCGCGCACACCTCTGCTGGCGCTGTCATCAACGCCGCCGCCGTCAACGATCTCTTAGCTGTTATCGGCACGACCTACACCGCCTCCAAGGGCGCAGGTTTGGCGTTCCTCGCGGAAGAATCCTCTTCGCCGACGCGTGCGCGTTTGGTGAAACAGCTCCGCCGCAATTTCCCGAAGGCCGTCTGGTCCGAGTACGAGCCCGTCGCCGACGAAGCGCCTGCTGCTGCGGCGCAGACCGTTTTCGGTCAGTCGGTGAAGCCAGTTTATCGTTTCGCCAAGGCTGAGCGCATCGTTTCCCTGGATGCTGATTTCTTGAGCAGCGAGTCGGGTAGCCTGTATTACGCCCGCGAATTCGCGAAAGGTCGTCGCGTAACTAAGAAAGACGATCCGATGAACCGCCTCTACGTGGCGGAGAGTGCGCTTACGTTGACCGGCTCGATGGCCGATCACCGCCTGCGCCTCGCGAGTAGCCACATCCTCGCGTTCGCCGCGGCGCTTGCGGAGAAAGTCACCGGCCAAGCTTCGTTTGCTAAACTCGCCCAAGGTCTCGACGCCAAGCCTGAGTGGCTCGCCGAGTGTGCGGCCGATTTGTTGAACCATAAAGGTTCGTCGCTCGTTGTCGCCGGTGCGCATCAACCCGCTTCCGTCCACGCGATCGCTTACGCCATCAACGCCGCCCTCGGCAACATTGGCCGCACGGTGGATTTTGTTGAAATCCCAGCCTCCGATGCCACCTCGATCAGCGATCTCGCAGCGGTGATCAAGGCCGGCTCGGTCAAGACCCTCGTCGTTCTCGGTGGTAATCCCGCTTACAACGCTCCGGCCGAACTTAATTGGGCTGCCTTGCAAAAATCAGTCTCTGAGGTCGTCCGTCTGGGATATTACGCCGATGAGACTTCGGCCCACGCGGGCACGCACCTCGCCTCGGCCCATTATTTGGAATCTTGGGGCGACGCTCGCACCTCGGACGGCACGATCGTACCGATTCAGCCGATGATTCTGCCGCTTTTTGGTGGTGTCACGGAGATCGAAGTCCTCGCCCGTATTTTGGGCGAAGCCAAGGCGGACGGATACTCGCAAGTGTTTGCTACGATTACGGGCATCGCGGGAGGCGACGCCGACAAGGCATTCCGTCGTTTCTTGCATGATGGCTTGCTCGCCAACTCGGCTTACCCTGTAGCTTCGGTTAATTTCAATGGCGCCGGCATCGCCAAGCTCGTCAACGGTGCGGCCGCTCCCGTCGCACTCTCCAAGGCCAATCTCGAAGTCCGCTTCGTTACGGACCATAAGATGGACGATGGCCGCTTCGCCAACAATGGTTGGCTGCAAGAGTGCCCAGATCCGATCACGAAAATTTCCTGGGATAACGCCATCCTCGTCAGCCCGAAACTTGGTAAAGAGCTCGGCATCGACCCTAAAGGCTCGATGATCCAAGTCGCCCGCAAGGAAGAAGCTGATTTTGAACAAGGCGCGGAAAATGCCCACGTGTTTACCTTGACCGTTGGCGGTCGCACGGTGCGCGGTCCGGTGCACATTCAGCCCGGTCTTTCGAACTACACGGTGGTCGTCGCGCTCGGTTACGGACGCACGCAATCTGGCCATGTCGGCACCGGCGCGGGCTTCAGTGCCTACGCCCTCCGTACGGCCGCTACGCCCTCGTTTGTCACGGGTGCCACGCTCACGAGCACGGGCGAGCGCATGAAGTTGGCCAACACGCAGGAGCATTGGTCGATGGAAGGCCGCGACCTCGTGCGTGAAGCCAATCTGTCTGAATACCAGGAAAACCCTGCTTTCGTGAATTCCTTTGGCTTGGAATCACACAGCCCATCGATCCTCGGCGAAGAAGGCACAAAGATGACCCCCGGTGAGCGCGCGAGCCAATTGCCCCGCGGCGGCTCGCTTTACAAGACGCCTGAATTCGACGGTAAGCATCAATGGGGCATGTCGATCGATCTTAATACCTGCATCGGTTGCAACGCCTGTGTGGTCGCCTGTCAGGCGGAGAACAACATTCCGATCGTCGGCAAGGATCAGGTCATGCGCGGCCGCGAAATGCACTGGATCCGCTTGGATCGTTATTATTCTAACGGTGCGATCGATGCCGCCGCTTTCGGTGGCGAAGGCAACAAAGAGTTGCCTGAAGATCCCCAGATTTCGTTGCAGCCGATCGCCTGCGCTCAGTGCGAATTGGCGCCCTGCGAAACGGTTTGTCCCGTCAATGCAACGGTCCACGACGAAGAAGGCCTCAACACGATGGCCTACAACCGCTGTATCGGCACGCGCTACTGCGCGAACAACTGCCCGTACAAGGTGCGTCGCTTTAACTTCTTCGACTACAACTTGCGCCAACTCGATAGTCTTTACTTGGGCCAGCTTGGCCCCAAGGGCATGCCTGAACTCGTGAAGATGGTGAAGAATCCTGAAGTCACCGTGCGTATGCGCGGGGTGATGGAAAAGTGCACCTACTGCGTGCAACGTATCCAAAACGGCAAGATTCAGCACAAGGTGAAGACCGCACAGTCGGGCAATCCGTCCGATGTGGTTGTACCCGATGGTACGATTAAGACCGCGTGCCAACAGGTTTGCCCGGTTGAATCGATTGTCTTCGGTAACATCCTTGATCCGAAGAGCGAAGTCTCCTTGGCCAAGGCGCGCGAGCAAGACTACGCGTTACTCGGCTACCTCAACATTCGTCCGCGCACGACTTACTTGGGTAAGCTGCGTAATCCTAATCCTAAGATGCCCGACTACGCTGCGCTCCCGCAAAGCCGCGTCGAGTATAACAAGAAAAACCACCCAGCTGGCCATGATCATGAAGACCATGGCGGGGCCGGGGAGCACGCGCCCGCACACGGCACGGAAGAGAAATCCATGAAGAAGTCTCCTGGCCACACCGGCCTCGCAGTCGCTAACCGCGTTGGAGGGCTCAGCTAATGGCTCACGCCGCCGAACATTCCGAAGTCTCTCCGGCCATCCTCCATGAGGTGAAGCCGGCCTCGCTCCCGCGGGCAATCCTCGTTGAGAACAACCGCAGCTTTGCTTGGATCACCGAGAAAATCTGCAGTATCATCGAAGGCAAAACGCCCACGTGGTGGTGGGTGTGCTTCCTTCTCGCCTGCTGCGTCGCCTCCTTCACGGTGGCCGGTATTGTTTACCTGGTCTCGACTGGCGTCGGCGTCTGGGGTCACGCTAATCCCGTCAATTGGGCGTGGGATATCGTCAACTTCGTCTTCTGGATCGGTATTGGTCACGCCGGTACGCTGATTTCCGCGATCTTGTGTCTTTTGCGTCAGAAATGGCGTACCTCGATCAATCGCGCGGCTGAAGCTATGACGATTTTCGCCGTGGTGTGCGCCGGTATCTTCCCGGTGTTCCACGTCGGTCGGGTCTGGTACGCGTTTTACCTCTTCCCGATCCCTAATTCGAATGTGATCTGGCAGAACTTCCGTTCGCCCCTGGAGTGGGACGTGTTCGCGGTATCGACCTACGGTACGGTGTCCGTGCTCTTCTGGTATGTCGGTCTGATTCCTGACTTGGCCGTCCTACGTGACCGTTTTGAGGCCGCCGGTAACAAGCTTCGCTCGACCCTTTATGGTCTCTTCGCAATGGGTTGGCGCGGTTCGAACCGGCACTGGAGCAATTACGAAATGGCTTACTTGGTGTTGGCCGGTATTTCGACCCCGCTCGTGTTGTCCGTGCACACGATCGTCTCGTTCGACTTCGCCGTCTCGCTCTTGCCCGGTTGGCATACGACGATTTTCCCGCCATACTTCGTAGCTGGCGCTATTTTCTCCGGCTTCGGCATGGTGCTCACGCTCATGCTCCCCCTGCGTGCGATCTACGGCTTGGAAGACCTGATCACCCAGTACCACATCGATTGCATGTGTAAGATCACGTTAGCGACCGGCACGATCGTCGGTTACGCTTACGGCATGGAATTCTTCATCGCCTGGTACGGGGCGAATCCAAATGAAGGTTTCGCGTTCGTGAACCGCGCGTTTGGTCACTATGCATGGGCCTACTGGATCATGATTTCGTGTAACGTCATCACACCTCAGTTCTTCTGGTTCAAGGCGGTTCGTAACAACACGAGCTTCGTTTGGATCCTCTCGATCTTCGTTAACGTCGGCATGTGGTTCGAGCGCTTCGTGATTATCGTCACCTCGCTCGCCCGCGATTTCTTGCCTTCGAGCTGGGGTTATTACTCCCCCAGTATCGTCGAAATCTTCACCTTCTTCGGCACCTTCGGCGTCTTCTCGGTGCTGTTTCTACTCTTCATTCGCTTCCTGCCCATCATGCCGATGGCAGAGCTCAAGGCCGTCACGCCGCAAGCGGACGTCCATGGCGGCGATCACCACTAAGCTGTCACGACCATGGCTACTTCTCCTTACGGCCTGATCGCCACTTTCAACACCGCGCCTGAGATTTATCAAGCGGCGCAAAAGGTGCGCGATGCCGGTTACAAAAATTGGGACTGCATTACGCCGTTCCCCGTTCACGGCCTGGACGGCGCGATGGGCATGGGCCGCTCGCTGGTCCCGCGCATCTCGCTCGCCGGTGGTATCACCGGCTTTTGCACCGGCATGTCCATGATCTTCTGGACGGGCGCGGTGGACTACAAACTGATCGTGGGCGGCAAGCCCTTCTTTAGCCCGATGTTCGCCTTCCCGGTGAGCTACGAGTTGACGATCTTGTTTACGGCCTTCGCCACCATTGGCGGCATGTTTTTTCTAAACGGTCTACCGATGCATTACCACCCCGTGCTGAAGTACAAAGATATCAAGCGTGGGATGGACGATACCTTCTTCATCGTCATCGAAGCGCGCGATCCGCGTTTTAACCTAGCCAACACCAAGGCCCTCCTCGAGCAGGCCGGCGGCAAGGCCATTACGGAGTTGGAAGCCTGAGCCATGCGCCACGTCTACCTCGTTACTCTCTTCGTCGTTGTGCTCGCGGTTTCCATTCTTGGTTTCCGTGGCACGAAATTCACTTCGGCCCCAATGGATGTGTTCCCTGAGTGGGCCTTCCCGGGGATGAAGCACCAGCCCAAGCCCTATTCTCAGGGTACGAGCGCATTCTTCGCGGATGGCCGCGCGGACCGCGTGCCCGTGGCGGGTACGGTTCAGCGCGGCATGCTCCGCGAAGACGACCACCTCAATCACGGTAAGAACGCTGACGGCTCTTTTGCCCGCGGCTTCCCGAGCGAGGTCACGGTCGATTTCAAGCTGCTTGAACGCGGGCAAGATCGGTACACGATCTATTGCTCTCCCTGTCACGGCAACGTCGGCGACGGCAACGGGATCACCAAAAAATACGGCATGGGTGCGACGCCCACCTATCACGATGATCGCATCCGTAAGATGCCAGAAGGTGAAATTTATAATACGATCACCCTCGGTAAAAATACTATGTATCCTTATGCGGACAAACTCGTACCAGCTGACCGCTGGGCCGTTGTCGCCTACGTCCGCGCCCTCCAACGTGCGCAGACCGGCTCCACTGCCGATGTCCCCGGTGATCACAAATCTGAGCTTGGCCTAAAATGAGCACGCCCGCCGCACCTTCTTCCACTCCGCCTGCCGCTGGTAAATTTCTTATTATCGGCCTGTGCGGTCTCGCCGCCACCGCTTTGGGTCTTGCCGTCTCGGGCGCCCAAAACGTCGCCTATTCCTATCTCGTAGGCTTCAGTTTTTGGGCCGCGATCGCGATTGGCATGATGATGCTGATTTTGATCCATCATGTGTTCGATGCGAACTGGTCGGTTCTCATTCGCCGCCAATTTGAGCACGGGATTTCGGCTTTCAAGTGGCTCGCGCTCCTGTTCTTGCCGCTCTGGCTGGCTTCGGTGTTTTACCAAAGCGACCTGATCTGGCCCTGGATGAATTTGAACCACGTCATGCACGGCGGTCACACCGTTGGCCAAGACGTCCTCTACACCAAAAAAGCCAGCTTCTTGAACTTGAACATGTTCACGGGCATGACCGCCGCGTTTTTTGTGATTTGGATGTGGCTTGCGGCCCGCCTGCGTAAAGCCTCCTTCAGTCAAGACGCCGATGGTAATCTCAAGTGGACCCACATGAACCGCAAGACCGCCGCCTTCGGTATCCCGCTACTGGCCCTGTCGCTCTCGTTCGCTGCGATTTATTGGATCAAGAGTCTCGAGTATCACTGGTTCTCGACGATGTACGGCGTATGGTTTTTTGCGAACTGTGTCCGCGGCGCTTTGTCCTGCGGTGTGCTCATTATGATCTGGCTCATCGCCCGGGGTGATTATCGCGGCATCGTGAACAAAAACCATTTTTACAGCATTGGTCTATTAGTCTTCGCCTTCACGGTGTTCTGGGCTTACGTGACCTTCTCGCAGTATTTTTTGATCTGGAACGCCAACGTGCCCGAAGAAACTTTCTGGTATAACCTACGTGAAATCCATGCTGATGGCACGCCTAGCCAGTGGAAATACGTGGGTCTGTTTATCCTTTTCGGCCATTTCTTCGCGCCGTTTTTGTATTTGTTGTCGTACAAGCACAAAGTCACCCCGGCCTACATCCGTCCCGCGGCGTTGTGGATCTTGGGCGTGATCCTAGTCGATCTCTGCTATAACATCTTGCCCGCCCTCAAGGACGAGCACGGTGATCCGCTGCCCTTCCTCTCGCTTAATCTCTTGTGGGTGCTGACTTCGGTCGTGGGTGTGGGTGGTATCTGCATCTGGTCCTACTTGAAGAGCTTTCCGACGACTAAACTGTTCCCGATCCGCGATCCGCGTATCGGCGAATGCCTCACCTACCATGAGTGATTCCTCTGCACAATCTCCCCGTCCGGTTTCGATCGTTACGGTACTGGCCCTGATGGGCTGTTTCGGTGTGTTCCTTTTGGTCGTTTATTACGGCTACTCGAAGAACCCTCCGCCTGCGGCTTACGCCGTAGCCGCCGAGAAGCTCCCCGAAGATCTGGCCTGGAAGGCCACGCACGAATCCAAAGCTGCCGTTCTCGCCGAAATCCGTGCTACTGCGCAAAAAAAGGCCACGTCCTACGCTTGGGTCGATCAAAAGGCTGGCGTCGTTCAGCTCCCCATTACCCGCGCGATGGAATTGATCGTGCAGGAAAACGGCACCCGTAAATAATCTGTCTGCCTCCTTTATCCCTCTGAACGAGATGTCCCACGACACCCAAGAAGTTTCCTCAAACGACGTCCACGCCCGTGGGCCGCTGCTGCTTTTGCTGGGCTCCGGCCTGGTTTGGCTCGTTATTAGCGGCGTACTGGCGCTGATCGCCTCCGTCCAACTCCACACGCCAACCTTCCTCGCAAGCTGCGCCTGGTTCACTTATGGGCACGTGCAAGCACTCCAAGAGACCGCGTTTGTTTATGGTTGGCTCGCTAACGCTGGACTGGCGCTCGGCCTATGGGTGCTCACCCGCCTAGGCGGCGAAGCCCTTCGCGCCGGCAACTGGGTCACGGTAGGTGGTTTATTTTGGAATCTTGGTGTGACGCTCGCCCTCGTGGGCATCATGGCCGGTGACGCGACGGGTCACAGCCTCCTGCAACTGCCGCGCTATGTGCAGCCGCTCCTTTTGATCGCCTATGGTGCAATCGCCGTCGCTGGCGTCCTTGCTTGGTCGGGTCGTCGTAGTGAAACGAGCTATGCCTCCCAATGGTATGTGTTTGCTGCGCTCTTTCTATTTCCTTGGCTCTTCTCGGTCGCTCAAGTCGCGCTGTTTGTGTTGCCGATGCGTGGCGTGATGCAGGCCATCACGGCGGGTTGGTTTGCCCAAGGCGTGTTTACCCTTTGGCTCGCACCTTTGGCCCTTGCTGCGGCGTATTACGTAGTCCCGAAAGTCACGGGCCGGGTGTTGCCGGCCTATCAATTCGCATCGCTCGCGTTTTGGGTATTGATCGTCGTTGGGGCTTGGACCGGTGGCCGCCATTTGATCGGCGGTCCGGTGCCCGCTTGGATTTCGTCCCTCGCGATCGTCGCCTGCTCTTTGCTCGTTTTCCACTATCTGGTAGTCTGGCTGAATTTGAAGGGTGCACTCGGACACGGTGGAGCGGTGATGAAATTCACCTCGTTTGGTCTCTTGGCCTACGTGATCGGCGGTTGCGCGGATGCCTTCACCTCGATTCGTAGCTTTACGGTCGTCACGCAGTTTACCTATTTCACCCAGGCGCAGCAGCAACTCGCCCTTTATGGCGGCGTCTCGATGTTGTTCTTCGGGGCTCTTTATTTTGCAGTACCACGCTTGACCGGTAAAACGTGGGCCTCGGCCGCGCTTATCGGTGGTCACGCGACCACCGCGATCTTGGGGGTTTTACTCCTTGTGATCAGCCTCGGTGTGGCGGGTTGGACCCAAGGCCAGGCCCTGCTTAAACCGGCGGTCACCTTCCCAGAAATCGCGGCGGCAACCCGGCCTTGGTTGCTCCTAGCCTCCGCTGCATACACCGTGCTGTTACTCGGCAATCTCATGTTGGTTGTTAATTTCCTCCAAACCCTCGTCGCCAAGCCTACCGCATCCGCGGCTACGCTCTTCCAAGCGACCAGCGACATCAAGGAGACCGCGTAATGAAAAACGGAACGCTTTTTTTCTTCGGACTTTTTGCCTCACTCACGCTGTCGTTTGCCGTGGTGTTGCTGGCCAACCACCAACTGGGTGCGTTGACCCCGTATTTTGACGACGGCGAAGGCAAGGCCTTCCCGGATCGTATGCCAGGCGTTGCCGCTCGCGGTCAACTCGTCTACCGTGACCTCGGTTGTGCTTCGTGTCACACCCAACAAGTCCGTCGTCCCGGTTTCGGCGCCGATCAGACCCGGGGTTGGGGTGAGCGCCAAAGTGTCGCCCGCGATTATATTTTCCAAGCGTTCCCGCAGCTCGGCACGATGCGTATCGGGCCTGATTTGACCAATTCGGCCGGTCGTAAACCCAGTGCGCTCGACGCAGAGGATTTGATGAATCTGCTCTACTCGGGCCAAGGCGCCATGCCCGCTCATGCCTTCTTGTTTAACCAAGTTAAAGTCACGGGTGAAATCCCAGCTAAGGCTTTGAAACTAACGGGCAGTGCGGCCCCAGCCGCCGGCTATGCCATCGTTCCTAGCGAACAGGCCCAGACCTTGGTCGCATACCTCCTTAATTTGAACACTGTTTACGATTATCCCGAGTCGCGCCCTGTGGTTTTGGCTGCAGCGCATGCGGAAGGGGCGCACCAATGAGCACGTCATCGAATCAAGATCCTCGCCTCACCCAATCGGCCGCCAGCGATACGAGCTTGCTCGCCGCTCACGAAAAAGCCGCCGGCAAACAAGCCGACGAAAAGGGTAATTACAAACTTTTGCCGCTCGCCTTGCTGTTCGGTTTTAGCGGTTTGATTTTCTGGGCTGGCACCTACCTCAACCGGTTCTCGGGCCAGTTCAGTGGCAAGATTTTTGACGAAAACGCTCATCCTTCGACGGGCCCTGAAGTCGTGGCCAAGATCGATCCGATCGTCTTGGGCAAAAAGCAATTCGCCGCGGCCTGTATCGCCTGTCACCAAGCTGATGGCAAAGGCCTGACTGGCGTTAATCCGCCCCTCGCCGGTTCGGAGTGGGTTAACGGCTCCGAAGAGCGCCTGGTGCGTATCGTGCTTCACGGACTTAAAGGTCCGGTCAAAGTCTTGGGCGTCGAATACTCCGCTGCGGCTATGCCCGTCTTCGGTAAAGTCGCTGGCTCTGGCTACAGCTGGAGTGATGAAAAAATCGCCGCCGTTCTTACCTATGTTCGTCAAGAGTGGGGCAACAAATCGGGTCCCATTTCTACTGAGCTCGTGACCGCCGTGCGCACCAAGGAAGGCGATCGTAAAGAGTGGTCGTCCGAAGAATTGCTGAAAATCCAGTAATTCGTCAGCGGGGGTGGGCCTTTAACCCTAAGTGATCGATTTTCTGATAATCTGATGATTGAGGTTCACCCTTTGAACCTTCGAGGCCATGCTAGTCTTTGCCTCCAGCGGCAAAAACACCGGACCGTTTCAGGTCAACCGCTAGTCATACATCGCTAAACGCTGTAAGCCTTGGTCGATGACTTTTTCTAGGATGTAGTTTCGATACGGTTCGTAATTTCCAGCGTTGGCTTGCGCGGTAGCCTCTATGTAGCGGGCTCGTTCCGAAAGAGGAATGGTAATGGGCCAAAATCCTCCTCGCATGAGGGCTACATTTTGAATCAGTCGGGACGAGCGGCCATTTCCATCAACAAAGGGGTGAACCGTAACGATTCCAGAATGAAGATCCGCGGCGTGTTCAATCGGGGTTCGTTTTCCTCTTTCTGCGAAATCTTTGAAAACCTCGGTCATTTTTTCAGAAACTGCGAGTGGGTTGGGGGCAACATGTTCGGAGCCAATAATGCGAACGCGTCGATTGCGGTAGCGCCCGGCATCCTCATCGTTGATTCTGGTCAGGATAATTTGGTGGATTTCTAATAGAAGGTGCTCGGTGATTGGATTTTTAGCCCAATCCTTCATTTTCTTCCAAGCTAGGTTGAGGTTAATGGCCGCAAGGTGGTCGTTAAGTTCCTTCCCCGGAACGGTAGCACCCCTAAGCACGGCTTCGGTTTCACCCAGTGTGAGCGTGGAACCTTCGATGGCGTTGCTTGAGTAGACTCCTTCAACGCGTTCGGCTTCGTCCCAGTTTTCTTGAATTGGAAGTGGTGGCGGATTTTTGCGGAGGCGTTCGCGGACCTTCTCCGCAGTCGCCCAGGTGTAAGATTCATCCATTTTTGGGTGATTCTTCAAGGGGTCGTTATCGGGGTCCGGCATGATCTGAAATTGGTATGTTTGGAAACTAACAGCAAGCCGTTGCGTTTTGTGGCTGTCCAAAAAAAAGCACGATTTTTCACCGCAGATTTGAATCAACGGTACCCTCTGTTAATCGCATGCCTCATATTTTTTAAGGCGCGTTTACCAACGCCCTAAAATTTTTGAACCCTGCTTTTTTTAATAAGTCGGGTTTTTTTACGCCGGCGGGCTTTTTACTCGCCGAGTTTTTTACCGGGCACTAAGTAATTTTGGACGTAGTCGCGGACGGATTCGGCGAGGGGTGTCATTGCGCGGCTGTAGTCGCTTGAGCGCAACTTGGAGATGTCGGCGCGGGTGTAGTATTGGTATTTGCCGCGTAGCACCTCGGGCATGTCGATAAACTCGATCTGCGGAGCGCGATTCAGCGCATTGAAAATGGCGCGCGTTAAGGTGAGCCAAGTGTTGGCCTCGCCGGAGCCTAGGTTGTAGAGCCCGCCGATTTTTGGGGCTTTTTCGGCGAAATGGAGGGTCATCTCGACCGCGTCTTTTACGTAGAGGAAGTCCCGCATCTGTTCGCCGTCCTTGTAGTCAGGGTGATGGCTTTTAAACAGACTCACCTTACCGCTTGTTTGGATCTGTTGGTAGGCCTTGTTAACCAAAGAGCGCATATCGGCTTTGTGGTCTTCGTTCGGTCCGAAGACGTTGAAATATTTGACCCCGACGATGCGCTCAAGCCAGCCGTGTTGTTGGGCATGCAGATCGAAGAGGTGCTTGGAGTACCCATACATATTGAGGGGACGCAGGCGGTTTAGATCTGAGTTATGGTCGTCCATGCCCTGGGCGCCATCTCCATAGGTCGCAGCCGAAGAGGCGTAGATAAACCGGGCATTTTGCGCCAACGACCACGCGGCGAGCTCTTTAGTGACGTTAAAATTATTATCGATTAGGTAACTCGCATTTTTTTCCGTCGTGGCTGAACACGCCCCGAGATGAAACACCGCGGAGAAGCGCCCGAAGGCGTCAGGCGTCTGGGCAATGCGGGCGCGAAAATCACTCGCCTCAATGTAGTCGGAAAATTTTAACGGCACGAGGTTGCGCCATTTTTCGTCGGAGCCGAGTAGGTCGGTCACGACGATGTCGCGGTGGCCACGTTGGTTTAGGGCGGAGACAAGGGCGCTGCCAATAAAACCGGCGCCACCGGTAACAAGAATGCGTCCGTTTAACGTGCTCATAGTAAAATCATCGTCCGACGAGCCGCCGGCGGAAGCCTGAATTTTAGCACAGAGCAGCCGACACCGTGGGAGTTGAAATAAACTAGGGGCATGGGTAGGGGCTGAGCAGGGTGGGGCTTTAGCTCTCTTTCGCCATTTCCTCGGAGCGCGCTTTGGCGGTGAGGACGGTGTCTTTGATGAGACCGCGGAAATCGCGCGCCTCCATCTTTTTTAGCCCAGCAAAGGTTACGCCGTTGGGTGAGGTGACTTGATTGCGCAAAATTTCAGGCTCGATGTTGCGCTGCGCGAGCAGGCGTGCGGCGCCCAAGAGGGTTTCAACGCTTAACTTTTGGGCGACTTCAGGCGTAAGCCCAGCGGCGACGCCGGCGTCGCGCAGGGCGGCGGCGAATTCAAAGAGGTAGGCGGGGCCGCAGCCGCTGACCGCAGTGAGTGCGTCCATTTGTGACTCGGGCACTTCGACGTGTTGACCGAGTGCTTGGAGGAGTTTTTCGACCGTCGCGCGATCCGCGGTGGTGAGGGGGCGCAGGGCGCACCAGCCGGTAATGCCGGCGCCGATCTGGCCTGGGGTGTTAGGCATAGCCCAGATGAGGTTACGCGCGCGGGGGAAAACCTGGGCGAGGCGATTGAGGCGTTTGCCGGCCAAGACGGAGATTACCAGTTTGCCCGTCGTCAGATCGGTGAGCCTGGGATCGGCGGAGGCGAGATGCTTGGGCTTGAAAGCGACGACCAACGTGTCGGCTGCGGCCAGCAAGGAATCGAGCGTGGGTGCGAGGGTGATACCGGTGCGTGCGGCGAGGGTGGCGGCGCTGCGGCCGGCGCCTCCCAGGCAGGTGATAGAGGCGGGCGCGGTGTGGGCGGCAATGAGTCCGTCCACCATGGCTGCGGCCATGTTACCGGTTCCGAGAAATGCGAGGTGCGACATGATGGCGTTGTCGGTTAAACCGTTTAGGTTGCGGCGGCGTTTTGGCGCCTCGCTTTGATCGTATTGTACATCAACATGGCTACGGTCATGGGTCCGACCCCACCGGGGACAGGCGTAATACGCGAACACAGCGGGCTCACGCTGGGAAAATGGACATCTCCGGTGAGGCGGTAACCGGTTTTTTTGGTGGGATCGGCGATGCGGTTGATGCCGACGTCGATTACGACGGCGCCGGGTTTAACCATGTCAGCCGTGACGAACTCGGCGCGTCCGATGGCGGCGATCAAGACATCGGCTTGGCGCGTGATCGAAGGCAGCTCGCGCGTGCCAGAATGGCAGATCGTAACGGTGGCGTTGGCGCCCGCTTTTTTTTGGAGCGCAAGTAAGGCGACGGGTTTGCCTACAATAAGTGAGCGGCCGAGGACGACGACGTGTTGGCCGGAGAGATCGACGCCGCTGCGAGCGAGCAGTTCCATGATCCCCGCGGGAGTGCAGGCGACAAAGCCGGTGGGGTCCTCTTGGGCGACTTTGCCGAGGTTGAGGGCGTGAAAGCCGTCGACGTCTTTACTCGGAGCGACGCGTCGGAAGATGGCGAGTTCGTCCAAGTGCTTGGGTAATGGGGATTGGACGAGAATACCATCGACGCTCGCATCCGCATTAAGTTCATCGATCAGCGTTTCTAGCTCCACTTGCGTGATGGTGATCGGCGGTAAAATGATGCGACTGGTAACGCCGATTTCGGCGGCCGTTTTTTCTTTTTTCCGCACATAGGAAACCGACGCGGGGTCTTCGCCCACGCGTACGAGGGCGAGGCACGGGGCGCGGCCCGGGCCGGGTAGGGCCGCGACTGTGGCTTTTAATTCGGCGATGAGGGCGGCTGCGATTGCGTTACCGTCGATGAGTTCCATGGCGCAAGCGGGCTAAAAAAAATAAAAAGCGACGGCGAGGGAGGCGGTGACAGATTATCGCAACTGTAGCGATTCGATTTCGATTACGATGTCTTTGCCGTCGTTGGCGTTTTTCGCGGAGCCATAAACCACAACAGCGTGGTCGATGTACTTATCGATTTGTTCGGTGAGGAGCAATTTGCTGACGTCGAGATAGGCGTAGCGGCGACCGGCATCATCGTTGAGCGCCCAATCATAAGGACGGCGTGGGGTAAACGGGCGACGCGTGGAAACGAATTTGCCCGAGAATTGGCGTGGGAGGGTGCTCGAGCCACCGTCGCCGAGATTGACCATCGGTGCGGCGCGACCGGCGCCGCCCGTACCGTAAGCGACGGGACTGGCGGGGGCGGGTGCGAAAGGTGCGGGAGCCGAAGAAGTGGCTTGGGCAGTGGGGGCGTGGGGGGTGCTGGAGGGGGAGCCCGATTTTTCTTTGGTGGGGATGTAGGCGATTAATTTTCGCTCCAGCTTGATCTGCGTCCATTTGCCAAACAGGCCGGTGACGGTGGTTTTGTCTTGGGCGTTGGCGGTGGTGAGGACGGGGGCGCCGACCTTGGGGGTAAGGGTGAGGGGAGCGCCGGGCACGACGTCGAGGATTTTAGTGAGGTCTTTGTTGAGCACGTACGCTTCGAACGGGCCGGGTAATTCAACCGCCATCCAGCCGGCGGTCGTGCTGGCGGTGTCGCCCGCGGGGGCGGGCTCGGTCCCGGCTTTAAAATAAGTGATCACGGTGGAGCCGGCATCGGGCTTGGCGTGGACAGCGGTGGTCTCCGTGAGGGGAGCGGCGCGGAGGGCCGTCGTGGCGGCCAAGGCGAGGAGCAAGGAGGCGAGTTTAGTCTTCATCGGAAAAGGCGGCAGCGGGGCGGGAGGGTGATTTTTTGTCGGCGGCTTGGTGGGGCGCGTTGGGCGTGAGGGGCGTATGAAAGAGCATGCTGATTTCACGGCCGGACAATTTTTTTCCAGCGCCCATCGGGATACCTTTTAATTGGAGCGCGCCGATCTGGTAGCGTTTGAGGCGCTTCACATCGTAGCCGAGTGTGGTGAAGAGCTGGCGGATTTCTCGTTTTTTGCCGTGGTGCATGTGCACGTCCAGGCTGGTGGCGTTCCCCGCGACACCGGCGTTCACGAGAGCGGCACGCTCGACCTTGAGCCGCTCGCCTTCGATGACGATGCCTTTAATCAAAAGGGGTAAGCGGGCGGACGGGAAGGGTTGCTTGAGTACGACGAGGTAGCGCTTCACGACCACGTTGGAGGGATGCATCAACTTGTGGGCGAGATCACCGTCGGTCGTGAGTATCACGAGGCCTTCACTGTCTTTATCGAGGCGGCCGGCGCAGAAGAAACGCAAGCGTGAGAGCTCGCGTGGCAACATCGAGAAGATAGTCTCGGGGTTATGTGGATCGTCGTTGGAGCAGATCAGGCCGCGGGGTTTGTTGACCGCGAGCGTCATCAATTCTTGGGCGGCGGCTTTGATGGGTTTTCCGCTCACAGTGATCTTATCGACACCGGGGGTAATTTTCTGGCCCAAGGTAGCGGCTTTGCCGTTCACCCATACCTCTTGTTGAGCGATAAGCGCCTCGGCCGCGCGGCGCGAGCAGATGCCAGCCTCGGCGAGAAATTTTTGCAGACGGATGGGTTCGGCGCTCATGGAGAGGGTCAGTTGGCGGTAAATGTGCCGAGCCTGCAAGCCTGCGCGCTGTCACGATTCGGTAGTAGTCACATGGTTGATGTCTATTGAAAATTCAAACAAGCTGTGCACTTGACCTAAGACGCGGAGCAAGCCTCGGCCCCAAGACGTCCCGTTTAGGCGAGGTCAATCTGCGCTGGCCTGATTTTGGATTTATTGTTAATGATTTTAGAGGCGCTCCGCTGCAGGATATTAGGCAGCACAAAAGCTGCTGCAGGATGCGGCTTGCGGTGGTCTCGCACTAAATAGGCGCTGAAATCGAGGCGTAGCAGCCCCGATGATACGGTCTTAAAATTGTTAATTTATATCTTGCGGCAGTAGTGTCCGGAATTAATCAATTGCTTTAGAATAAGTTAGGAATGTCCTCAGT
>JBAWZQ010000028.1:0-25088 GCA_037142955.1 Opitutaceae bacterium
TTGCGAGCCTTACCCCATAGCTAAAGCAAGGGAGATGCGGCTCGTCTTTGCTCAGTTCAAAAACCGGGCCACCCATTCCGAGCGAGCGAACACCCGAGGTTTCCTATCGCTCCAAATACGGTAACGCCAACGCGCGATCAGGCGGTAACCGCCGTCACGCCAAGCCCGGGGTAAAAAGCGAGCCCACGCTACCAGCGTACCCCATCCACCCACCACGCGAGCTGCCGCCAGTGCTCCATCCGTGCGCAATAAAAATTCCTGGCGCTCCCGCGCCGCCCAATCCGGCACATAAACCAGCGAATCGAAATCTTCCGTCGGCAACCCGTGGGCTCGCAAATAAGCCTGAGCTGCTACGCCCTGCAACGGCGCAAACCGCAAAACCCCACGCCCATCACGCCGCAATAACCAGAGCACGACGCGATAGCACAACCCACACTCACCATCGAAAAATAGCACCGGCCCGGAAATGTTGGGATTATCGTTCGTGATCATCGTAACGCCACAATCATCGTAAGTAAAATCACGTCCAAAAGGAAGCCTCCTCCACTAGCCGACCCGAAAAGACATCTGGGCAAAAATCACTGGACGCTGTATACCGTGACCCTACAACGCTTTCGCGACTAACTCGCCCAGCTTTTTTTATCATCCTGATCGGCATCAAGTAGCCTTAACTCACACAACCAAGTTAGCCCACTTTTTAAAAAAACCATGATCACGACCAAAAATCGTACTGCCAGCCGCGCCCTTCGCCCCTGGCTCAACTTAGCCCTCGGCGTGATCATTACCCTTTCAGCCCGCGCCCAAACTGCCCCCACCCGTGCGCCCACCACCAGCGCCGCCGAGACTGCCGCTAAAAAAACCGAAGCGATTACCCTATCTACCTTTACGGTCTCCGAACAACAAGACCTCGGCTACGAATCCATGCAGACGACTTCCGGCATGCGCACCGTGCAGGATCTCAAAAACGTCGCCAACTCCATCTCCATCATCAACGCCCAATTTATTGAAGACATCGGCGCGACCAACCTCGACGAAATGTCCAAATGGTTCGTCACTGGCGAAGCTAATCCCGACCCGGCCCTGCCCAACAAAGGGATTTTTCGTGGCATCGTAAACAACTACGCCGTGCGCAACGGCTGGATCTGGTACTCGCCGATGGAATCTTACGCCACGGAACGCATCGAAATCCTCCGCGGCCCCAACGCCTTTCTCTACGGCGAAGCCGATCTCGGCGGCGCTAGCAACCAGATCACTAAGCGCGGCCTCTTCACCAAAAACCTCACCCGCGTAAAACTCATGGTCGGCACCGACAACCTTTTGCGCGCCGAACTCGATCTGAACCGACGCCTCAACGACAAACTCGCCCTGCGCATCGCCGCCGTCCAACAGAACAACGATTCCTGGGTGCACAACGTTCGCCGTGATTTCCGCGGTATGTACGGCGCCCTCACGTACCGCCCGTTTCGCAAAACTACCATCAGTCTCATGGCCGAACACGCCAAGAGCACCGGCGTAAACCCCCAAGGCCTATTCATCGACGCCTACACCTTCAGCACCGTCACCACCCTCACCAACACCGCCGGCTACGTCTACGTTCCGGCCAACGGCTCCCTATTTCGCGCCAACACCATGCGCCGCAGCAGCGGCAGCAATCTCACCGCCATCGACTCGAGCGTCGTGCCCAAAACCCTACAGCTCAACGGCCCCAACAGCACCGCCAAAAACTACTACGACTCCCTCACCCTTGATGCGGAACACCACATCGGGGACAACCTCCACCTTTTGCTCTCGGGTAATTTTTACCAACAAAAACTGGACACCTGGAGCTCTGCGGCTAGCCGCACCATCTACCGCGACCTTTCGCCCAACCTACCCAGCGGCGCCGTTAACCCGTACTACAACCAGCTCTACAGCGAATATTTCCGCACTCGTAACATCAACGGCAACATCGTGCGCGATATGCGCATCTCAGCCGTTTACGACCTGAAACTTTCCTGGATGCAGCAGCAGTTCGTCTTTAACGCCCAACAACACCAAGATAACCCCGGCGCCATGAAACCCAAGTGGGGCGAATACGTTGACCCGGCCAACGCGAACTTCGTCGGCACCATCAACAACGCCGGCACCCAAGCCGCCTTCACCGCCAATCGTAGCACGTTTACCAATAATCGTTTCATTCGACGCTATTACTTGCGCGATGGCGACAGCGGCAATCTCACCGGCGATCTTGGTCCCATCCCCGGCGTCTCCGCTTGGTTCCCCGACTTCTCCAACACCGTCGGAGCCTCCGGTAACCAAATATCCCGACGCTTCTACACTCCCTCACTCGGCGTCGGTGCCTCCGGTAGCTATTTTAACAACCATCTATTCACCCTTCTCGGCTTTCGCCAAGACGCCTTCAATATGAAAACCACCGTTGGCGCCCCACGTCCGATCGCCAACACCTGGGTCAACGACTTCATCCCCGGCGCCTTCGCCCCCAACCCCGCCTTCGTGCACTATAAACTGAACGGCTCCAACTACGGGGTCGTCTATCGCCTGAACGATACTTTTGCCCTGTCCTACAACCGCGCCCAATCTTTTCGCATTTCCCTGGGCGAGGGCAGTGATTTATTCACCGTCGGATCCAAACAATCCATCCCCACCGGCGAAGGCTCGGATATGTCTGCCCGCTTCACCCTTTTTGGCGGCCGCATTGAGGCGAACCTCACGCACTACGACAACTACCAGCCCAACGCCCGCATCTCCCCGGCGCCCGCCGTCGCTATCCGCGACGAGGTCACCGCCATCTTCCCCACCACCTTCAACGGCGCCGGTACCGATTACCAAAAACTCTCCACAAGCGGCTATGAATTCGAACTCATCGCCAATCTCACCCGCACCTGGCGCCTCTCCTTCAATGCAGCCACCAACGACCTCGTCACCGAAGACCGCCTCCCTCTTCTTAAGGGCTTCCAGCGTGATGCCCGCGCCCTCAACAAGGCTACCCCGCTGCTCGACGCGTTTCTGCTCACCTACCCCGAGGGCGTTCCCAACGCAGGCTACACCAAACGCAAATTCAACGTCTTCACCCGTTACGAATTTCCACGCGGCCCGCTCAAAGGCGTATACCTCGGCGGCGGAGCTAACTGGCGCGACCGCACCTTCCGTGGCAACGGTACGCCGATCCAAGGCTCGCCCGTTCAAGAACTCTGGTCCCCAGGCTACACCCTCATCAGCCTCCTCGGCGGCTACCGCACCAAAATTCTTAACTACCCCACCACCTTCGCCCTCAATCTCGATAACCTCAAAAACGTCGATTACTACACCTCTGCTACCCTCTCGACCGGTTCTTGGGGCGCCCCACGCAGCTTCCGCTTCTCCACCACCATCGATTTCTAGACAGCTCCGTCTGTCTAAGCCGCTCACTTATTAGTACTGCCGGCCACCTGTTTTTTGTTCATCCGCCCGCGGGTGAACCATCCATTGGCCCTACACACCTTTGCGCGTCTGAGAAAATCCGTGCCCCGCTGCCCAAAGCGTGGTTCAATGACAATCACCCTTAACCATGCACTTCGATTTCGACACCGTACCCGCCCGCCTCGGCACAGATTCCCAAAAATGGCAGAAATACGCTGGCCGCGACATCCTGCCGCTCTGGGTCGCCGACATGGATTTTAAGTCCTCCCCAGAGATCATCGCCGCCCTTCACGACCGCGTAACTCACGGCATTTTTGGGTACGCCCGCCCCACCCAATCCACCGTCAATGCCGTCGTCGATGCCCTTCAACGCAACTACGCATGGAAAATTGACCCCAGCTGGATTGTCTGGCTTCCCGGCTTGGTCTGCGGACTCAACATCACCGCTCAAGCCTTTGCGCAAGCTGGCGAAGAGGTGCTCACCCTCACCCCAGTTTATCCGCCCTTCATGTCCGCGCCAAAAAATTCCGCGCGCCTTTCTACTCAAGCCGCCTTTGTGCTTCGCGACGGCCACTGGGAAATTGACTGGACCGCCCTCGCCCGGGCCGTCACCCCACGTACGAAACTCTTTTATCTCTGTAACCCCCATAACCCTCTGGCTCGCGTTTGGCGCCGCGAGGAACTCATCCGCCTAGGGGAATTTTGTGCCCAACACCACCTTGTCCTTTGCTCCGATGAGATCCACTGCGACCTCATCCTCGATCCCACGCTACACCACCTGCCCGCCGCCTCGCTTTCGCCGGAAATTTCCGCGCGTACCGTAACCCTGATGGCGCCAAGCAAAACCTACAACGTTCCCGGCCTCGGCACCTCCTTCGCCATTATCAGCGACCCAGCGCTCCGCGCCCAATTCATTCGCGCCACTGCTGGCGTCGTCGCCGAAGTCACCGCTCTTGGCTTCACCGCCTGCGAAGCCGCTTACCGCGACAGCGAAGCTTGGCGTCAGTCACTGCTCACCTACCTTCGAGGGAACCGCGATTTTCTCCTCGATTACCTCGCCCGCGAAATCCCCAGCATCCGCGTCGAGGCACCCATCGAAGCTACTTATCTCGCCTGGCTAAACCTCCAGGCGCTCCACCTCGAAGATCCCGTCGCGCATTTTGAAACCCACGGTGTGGGTCTTAGCGAAGGCACCTATTTTGGTGCACCCAAAGGGCACTATGTCCGACTCAACTTTGGCTGCCCGCGCGCAACCTTAGCTGAAGCACTCCATCGGATGAAAATCGCCCTCGCCGCTCGCTAAGAACAATCCGATCCCGATCTCCTGCCGTTACCGACCAGCAACACCGACGCTTGCCTCAAATTATTTAGGTTAACTCAAAACCAACGTGCCGCCTAATTGGTAACGCGGGCTTGGGGGTTGCGGGCATGAACAGAATCACCAATGAACACAGCGTGATGCGCATCGGGCCCCAGGAGCTCTCCTCTAATTTATTTCTCTCGCCGCTTGCGGGTTATACCAACCTGCCCATGCGGCTCACTGTGCGTGAACTCGGCGGACTAGGTTGGGCCACAACCGATCTGGTTAACGCGCGCTCACTGATCGAACGCAATCCCCTCGCCCTGAAACTCGTCGCTTCATGCGCCGAGGATCGTCCGCTCGCGATCCAGCTTTTTGGTAGCGTACCCGAGGAAATGCGCGACGCTGCCATCATCTGCCAAGAACTTGGCGTGCAATCCGTGGACATTAACATGGGTTGCCCGGTGAAAAAAGTGGTCAACATCGGCGGTGGTTCCGCGATGATGACCGAGTTGGATAAGACCGCCGCTCTCGTGCGCGGAATGATCGCGGCGGTAAAAATTCCCGTGACCGCCAAGATGCGACTTGGTTGGGATGACGAGAATCTCACTGCACCTGACCTCGCGCGCGCACTTGAGGATGTGGGTGTAGCAGCGATTTTTGTCCACGGTCGCACGCGCGCACAGGGGTTTTCTGGCACGGTCAATCTCGCCGGGATTCGCAGCGTCGTGCAGGCGGTAAAAACAATCCCCGTCATCGGCAACGGGGATGTCACCACCCCTGAAGCCGCGTTGCACATGTTCGCAGAGACAGGCTGCGCGGGTGTGAGCATCGGGCGCGGGGCGTTTTACGATCCGTGGATTTTTCGCCGCACGGAGCACCTTATGCGCACCGGCGAACTTTTACCAGAGGCTACGTTTGCGGAACGCATCCGAGTTTTGCGGCGACACTTTGAGCGTTACGTTGAATTTTACGGTGAAGAACACGGAGCGCGACTTTTCCGCAAAGTAGCGCCCTGGTACGCAAAACGATTCGGGCCTTCAAAAATGTTTAAACAACGCATCGTCTCGATCACATCACGAGCGGATTTCGACGCTACGCTGGCCGAGTACCTAGCCTGGCGCGCCCCATTTTGCGACGAACACGGGGAATCGCTGCCTAAATACTCACCGGCGCCGATGGTAGCGTCGTTTATGCGCGAGCCAGGCGAGGCTGAAGTTTTTGCCCGCGAATCGATTCCTGTGCCCAAGGGTCCGGTCGATACATGGTAAATTGAAGTACGGGCGGGCAGGTGACCGAGTCGCGCCGTTGCCAGCAACGGGTTAAGGCTGTAACATCGGTTGATGCAAAACGTGAATCATTTTTGGGAGCTTATCCTAGGCACTATCATCGCGTTGCTACCGCTCATCAATCCGCTGGCTTCGGCGCCTTCGTTCCTAGCGATCACCGAGGGTGATTCACATGAACGACGCCAAGAGCAACTGCGTCACGCGTGTATTTACATGGTGGTCATTCTCGTAGGATTTCTCGTGGGGGGCACATTCATTATGGGGTTTTTTGGCATTTCGATTCCAGGTTTGCGAATCGCCGGAGGCCTGTTGGTGGCAGGCATCGGGTCTACAATGTTGATGGCCATGCCCGTCGAAAATTCCGAGGATGACCCCGCGCGCCGAGCCGCACGAGCTAAACGCGACGTCTCGTTTTCTCCACTCGCTATGCCGATGTTGAGCGGGCCAGGAGCGATTGCGGTGACCGTGGGTTTCACCTCGCTGGCGACCCATTGGCTCGACTACGTGGCGATCATTTTAGGGATCATCACGGTTGCGATTATCACCTACGTGACGCTGAGTTTGTCTGAGCGCGTCGTGACGGTGATTGGCACCAACGGGATGAACGCGCTCTCCAAAGTAATGGGCTTTCTCATCTTGTGTATCGGCATACAATTCGTCGTAAACGGCGTACGCGGGATCGTAACCGACCCGGAGTTACTCAACGCCATCCGCAGCGCGATCACGGCACCTAAAGTGTAACCCAGGGCGGCCAGAGCGTAAGTTAATATCACCGTGTGACCCGCACCTCGTTTGCCTAGGGCTCAGAAACGTTATTGTTAAAAAACAAAAAGTTTCACTCGCGGTCAGGATGACGAAGAACCAACCTCATCATTACATGAGCACGCGTCTGACCTTCCTCGTTTTCGCCCTTACGGGACTTTGCCTTACCTCCGGCTGTCTGAGCTCACGTAAAAACGCGAAACCTAAGGAAACCACCGCGATCGCCGCCGAGCTTGAAGAGAGCTTCCGTCAGCGCTGGGTGGAAAAACGAGCCAGCGAACTCATCGCTCGCGGGTTAGCCGCCGATTTAGCGCGCACACAGGCTTTCGAGGAATTTAAAACGAAATACAATTTCTCGTCTACTCCGGCGCGTTGAAGCCGACCGTGACGATTCCAAGCGAGGCTTTGGGCCAAGCGAGGGCCTCACAACGCACGCGTGATTCCCGCTAAATCTTTATCCGAGTCTACTCGAGGTGCCGGCGCAGCGGCCCTAGGTTATCTCACGTGGGGCTTGGTGCCACTTTATTGGCATCAGATGGCTGAGGTGGACGCCTTAGAATTAATTGCTCACCGACTGGTGTGGTCACTGGTCTTCGTCGCCGCCCTGTTGATGTGCTACGGCGGCGTAAAAGAGATGCGCGCGGCTCTAAGTACAAGCCGCGGGTTAGCGTTGAACCTGCTTAGTAGTGCTCTACTCACAACCAACTGGCTAGTCTACGTCTGGGGCGTGAATCATGGGCACGTAATCGAGTGCAGTCTTGGTTATTTTCTCGTGCCCTTACTCAACGTCGCGCTCGGACGGTGGGTGCTACATGAACAACTGCGGCCTGCCCAAGCTAGTGCCATCGGTTGCGCCGCCCTCGGCGTCGCAATTCAAATTTATCAAGTCGGGCATCTGCCTTGGATCGCCCTCGCTATCGCAGCCACATTTGGTTACTACGGCTTGCTGCGTAAACGCTCTGCGCTCGGCCCGCTCACCGGCCTTGCGGTCGAGACAACCTTGCTCGCGCCATTTGCTAGCGCGTTTCTTTTCTGGAAAAATTTCGCAGGTGGTGGCGCACTCGGCCACGCGAGTGCCACGACCCAGGCGCTTGTTCTTAGCACCGGCGTAGTCACCGCGATTCCCTTGTTGCTCTTTGCGTATGGCGCGCGGCGCATCCGACTCACCACCCTAGGCCTGCTGCAATACATCGCCCCCACCGTTCAATTCTCACTCGGCGTACTCGTCTTTCACGAGACATTCACGCACGACCAAGCGCTCGCCTTCGGTTGCATCTGGCTCGGACTCGCACTTTACACCGCCGACAACATTCGCTCCGCTCGCACTAACGCAGGCTCGACCTTACCCAGCCGATAAACCCAATCTAACCCATTGCCCCATGAAACCACCCCGCTCCATCTGCCTCAGCCTCTTCTTCGTCGCGCTCTTGCCTTTCGCTTACGCGCAAACCCCAACTGCTCTCGCCGTCAAAGCTGACGCGTCCGCCGCCATCGAGAAAAAAGATACCAACGGGGCTTTTCGCAAAGCCCACGAATCCTTTCTCGCTCGCGGTAAAGCCGGCCCCGTCGGTCTGCTCTTCCTCGGCGACTCCATCACCGCCGGCTGGACCCGCGCCCCGCACATCTGGGAAAGCTACTACGGCCAATACCAGCCCGCCAACTTCGGTATCGGTGGCGACCGAACGCAGCACGTGATCTGGCGCATCGAAAACGGCGAACTCGAGGGCCTTTCCCCCAAAGTCACCGTCCTGATGCTAGGCACCAACAACTCCGCCGACAACTCCGCCAGCGAGATCGCCGCAGCTAATAAAAAAATCGTGCAGCTCATCCGCACGAAAATCCCCGGCACCAAAGTCCTCCTACTCGCCATTTTTCCGCGCGGCGCACGCAAAGATAAAGACGGGGTAATCACGCCTGCCGCCCTCGCCGACGCCACCCAACGCACCGCCGTCATCAATGCCGTCAACGCGGAACTAGCCCAACTCGACGACGGAAAAACCGTGCGCTTCCTCGATATCGCGGCCTCATTCTACGGCCAGGACGGCAAGATTCCCTTCGCTATCATGCCCGACCAGCTTCACCCCAACGCCGCCGGCTACCAACTGTGGGCTGACGCCATGAAGCCGTTGCTGACGCAAATGTTAAAGTAAAAATAATCGATTCAGCCGAAAGAAAAAGGCGGGCTTTTATAGCCCGCCTTTTTTGCGTCCAAAATGATATGCTACCAATTGAATATTACCGATTATTTGTCGTCGTCGTCATCCTTTGCATGAGCCTTATAAAAGGCGGCCCGCCGGGGCGCCGGCATCGGCGAATGCTCACCACGCACGTTGCGCCAGACGATTTCATTAAGCTTGATGTCATCGGCTTTGTCGGGGGCGCTAAAATCCATCTGCTGGGAGGCGCGCGCGCCCCAAGCCAGTTTGCCATTTACTGCCTCCAGATCGACTTCAGCAGGTCGCGCCTTAAACGGCGTTAGGTCGGGTTTGTCGCCGAACGTGGACCACATCGGAAGCGCCGCAGCGTCGAATTGCGACATCGGCTGTAGGCCAAGGATCAACTCCATCGTGCGCAACATACTCGTGGTCGAATAGAGCGTGGAATCCACGCTGCGCCGCTTCGTCCACGGGCTGATCGCCAGAGCCGGCATGCGGTGCGCGTCCACGTGATCAGGACCATTTTGGGCGTCGTCTTCGAGTACGAAGATCGCCGTCTCGGACCAAAACTTGGAATGCGATATCGCCTCGACGATGAGGCCAAGGGCCCGATCGTTATCAGCGACCATCGCCGTAGGCGTTCGTACCCCGGGGCGAGTACCTGAAGTGTGGTCATTACCCAGTCGCAGCACTTGCAGGCGCGGCATCCCGCCCTCGATTTCATAGCGACGCACCTCAGCAGCGAAACGCTCAGCGCGTTTTACATCCGGATAACTTACATCCCACGCGTTGTAATAAGGATCGATGTGCCCAACAAGAATGGGCAGAGACGCTTCCGACAAAATCGGACCACGCCGCGGAGTGTTGCAGAATTCGCCGTAACTACGGTAAGTCACGCCAGCCTCAGCCGCGCGATTCCAAAGGTAGCCATTGACGGGGAAGGCTACGGGGTAATGACCCTCGGAGGGATAGTTGTATTTTTTGTTGGCGTTGTGGCCGTAGCTGAAGGGCCACATTTTTTCAACGAAGTCTGTGGCCTGCGCACCCATCGTCCATTCGTGGCCGTCAGCACTCACTTCACCGTCGGCGTAAAAATTATCGAGCAACACAAATTCGCGCGCGAGCGCATGAGCGTTGGGCGTCACCTTGGCGGGGAAAAGACACAGGCGAGAGTCGCCGTTACCCTCGGAGATGTCGCCAAAGACTTGATCGTAGGTGCGATTTTCGCGCACGATATAGATCACATTTTTAATCGGCGAAGACTCGCCAACTTTCGACGGAATAGGATTACCCGCCGGTCGCTCTTTCACGCCACGTACGCTAGCCGAGGCATCGAGCGGGCTGCACGAAAATGCCGTCTTGCTCCATTGGCCGAATTGTTGAGTGCGATTTTTTTCAGCCGGTAAATCGATCAGTGAAATCGTTCCGGCGAAAAGGCCACCGATGTATTCCTGCAGATTGCGTGGCGCGGTCGTTCCAGGGAAAGGACCGCGCGGATTGGCGGCGGAGCTGAAGCCCTTGCCATTAGCAACGACCAGGGATTTGCCATCCCGGGTCACGCGCACGCTCGTCGGAAACCATCCGACCGGAATGAAGCCAAGGGAGCGCGCCTTGCCGACAGACGCAATGTCGAACACCGCAACGTTGTTGTTGTTGGCGTTGGCCACGAAGAGCAATTGGCCGTCGGGCGAAAGCGCGAGGCTATTGGGCATCGAGCCGGGAGGCGAATTAGGATAAAGCGAGGCCGCGAGGGTTTCCGTGATACGTCCGCTGACCGTGTCGATTACACTAACCGAATTAAGATTTGATTCAGCAACGTAGAGTCGACCGTCGCGACCGAGCACCATTTCACAGGGATGCGGACCGACCGGCCAGCGCGCGATATCGGCACCGGTCTGAGCGTCGAGCACGAGCACCGCGGATTGAGCCCAGAGACTCACATAGACTCGGCCATTTTTTTCGTCGGCTAAACACGTGTAGGGAAACGACGCCGCAGAATTAGAGTCAGCTTTGACGCGGGCGCCCTCGTGGTCGGTGGTCGCGGAGCCTTCGGCGGCGCCGAACGTGCGTTGCCAAAGAAACGCTCCGTCGGTCGTAGAAATTTTTTCGACCCGCTGACCCCAGCTTTCCGCGATATACAATGAGCGACCATCGGCTGAGGTCGCAAGACCACTCGGGACGCCTTGTTGCCCGACGGGACGGAGCGGAAATTCGCGATGGGCACTAAGATAACCGTCGTGAAATTCAAAGGCGTGGATCACTTCCGCCCCAGCACCACTAGCGTAAAGTTTCTTACCATCGGGCGACCAAGCCAGGCCATAAAAAGATTCTTGGAGTGCGACCTGCGAGACGGGTTCGCCCGATTTTACATCTATGATTCGGACCTCGTGTTGGCCCCAGCCGCTGTGCAACACCGCGGAGAAAACACCGTCGGGATGGAGCGCAACCTGGATCGGAAAATCACCGACTACGATTTGTTTGCCGACAGGACGCAGCGACCACTGATTGGGCAGGAGCACGGAACCGTCGCGTTGCAGACCTGGGAGCGTGGGCGCCGCAGCGAAGATCGCCGGATCCACCAAAAGACCCGAGATTACTAGTAAACCGAGCTGCCAACGCCGCGCGCGATTCGAGAATTTCATCCATCAACCTTAACAAGAGAGCCTTGAAATCCAAGCCCACGCTCAATTCGCCGTAAAATTGTAACGCGGCTTAGTACACAAACGAGCAGAGCGCTTAGCCACCTGCGAAACCTTAAGGCTTGATGTCCAAAAGCTCGATGGTGAACACGAGTGCGGCGTTGCGCGGGATCTTCGGCGCTTGGCCGCGAGTACCATACGCGAGCTCGGGCGGGATGATCACAAGTCGTTTTTCACCCAGTTGCATGAGAGGTAAAATCTGGTCCCAACCTTTGATGACCTGTTCTCGACCGACCCGGAAGGTGAAAGGTTTATCTTTGTCCGTGGTTTGATCAAAAATTTCTCCACTGAGCAATCGTCCCGTATATAATACAGCGACGGTTTCCCCGATCATGGGCCGCGCACCCGAGCCGGCACGCTCGATCATGTAGCGCAGACCCGTGTTGGTTTTCTGTGCCTGAGGCCAAGATTTTTCCACGACCTCGAGAATCTCCGGCGGGAATTTCTCGCGTTGCGCGTGCAACCACGGCGTGACGCAGAGACAACCCACAAGGAGAAAAATGGACCGGCGAACAAATAGACAACTGCTCATGCCTAAAAGTTGTAAGGTTAGGCCGGCTGTTGCCACGGAAATTTTTCAGGGCCCTAGGAAACGACAAAAAAGCGGGCCGTAAGGCCCGCCGTAATTTTTGTCCTTTGAAAGTCGCTGGGTTTAGCGACCGCGACGACCACCGCCGGTGCCACCGCCACCACCACTAGCGCCGAAACGATTCCAGCTACCTTCAGCGGGGCGTTGTTGGCCTTCGCCGCGTCCACCACCACCGCCACCACCGCCACCACCACCGGAGCCGCTGCTGCTGCCGCGACCGCCGCCTTGGTATTGCCGTGGACCACCACCACCACCGCCGCCGGATTGGTGACGCGGGCCACCGCTACCGTAGCCGCCACCACGCTGTCCACCGCCCCGTTGGCCGCGGCGTTGCTGGGTGGGCTGATCGGGACGGGCGATAATTGGAGCGTAATTAAAGCCTTCGAGCCGCAGTTCAGGAATCTTGGCGCCGATAAAGCGCTGGATGTCGCGGATGTCGGCAGCGTTTTCCGGCGAGACGAGCGTGATGGCGTCACCAACGGCTTGAGCGCGACCGGTGCGGCCGATGCGATGCACGTAGTCTTCCGGTTTCTCGGGGACATCGTAGTTAATAACGTGAGAAACGCCGGCAACGTCGATGCCACGAGCAGCGATATCCGTGGCGACCATGACTTCGTACTTGCCAGACTTAAAGCCTTCGAGGGCCTCGATACGTTGATTCTGGGAGCGGTTGGCGTGGAGGACGGCCACGGCGTGATTCGCGGCTTTAAGCCGGCGCGCGATTTTATCGGCGCCATGCTTGGTGCGGGAAAACACGATCACACTATCGAACTCAGTCTTAGCGAGGAGCGCTTCGAGCAGTTCAAATTTCTGGTCGTAGGCGACGGGATAAAGCGCGTGGTTAACCGATTCATTAACCGAGCGAGCGACGCCGATCTCGACTTTGGCCGGGTTGCGCAGGGCAAACGAGGCCACGGCCGCAATCTCAGGCGGAACCGTAGCGGAGAAGAAGAGCGTCTGACGCTCACGTGGGCAGCGGGCGATGATGTCTTTGACCGTGGGTAAAAACCCCATGTCGAGCATGCGGTCCACTTCGTCGAGAATAAGAATGTTGATGTCGCGCAGACTGATCTCACCGGTCTTTAGGTAATCGACGAGCCGACCGGGCGTGGCGACGATGATGTCGACACCACGCTTGAGCTCAGAGCGTTGCACGCCGTAGCCGACGCCACCAAAGACGGCCACGGTACGAATATCAGTAAAACGGGCGAAATTGCGGAACGAGGTTTCAACTTGAGCGGCAAGTTCGCGCGTGGGCTCAAGGACCAGCACGCGAGTGCGGCCGTGAGTACCAAGGCGAGAAAGTACGGGCAAGGCGAAGGCCGCCGTTTTACCGGTACCGGTCTGGGCCGAGGCAATCAGATCGCCGCCACCGAGGACAACGGGAATGGCACGGAGCTGAATCGGGGTCGGCTCGGTGTAACCCGCAGCTTGAACGCCGCGGAGGACCTGCTCAGAGAGATTGAGAGACTTGAATGGCATAGGAGTGAAAATGCTGGCAGGCTGCGCCAGAAGCAGGAGCGCAGGCTGAGTCATTTTTCACTCGCTGACGCTCGGCGGCTCGTGAGCCGCAAAGAAAAGAAAAAGACGGAGCGCCCGGAGGCACTCCGTCTGGAATTAGAAAACGATCCCTGGGGAACCGCGTTACAATTAGTAACGGCGCTCGCCACGGTCGCTGCCGCCGCGATCGCCGCGGTAACCGCCGCCACCGCCGCCGCCGCCGAAGCCGCGACCGCCGCCACCGCCGCCGAAGCCGCGACCGCCGCCACCGCCGCCGCCGAAGCCGCGACCGCCGCCTTCTTCTTTTGGACGGGCTTCATTGACCGTGAGCTGACGACCACCGAGATCGGTGCCGTTCATTTTTTCCGTGGCGGCTTTCGCCTCCTCGGGGGTGCCCATGGTGACAAACGCGAAACCGCGTGGGCGGCCGGTCATCTTGTCCATGGCGACGTAAAGGTCGGTCACCGTGCCAAATTGGCTGAAGGCCGAGCGGAGCTCGTCTTCGGTGGTCTTGAAGGATAGGTTACCAACGTATAGTTTGGAGTTACTCATGATGATGTTGCGTAGTTCCATCGCTCGCTGCCAGTCCGTTCCCACTGTGGGTTTCGAAATCATCACTTGAGCAACTTTGCCCAGCCTACGACTCACCAGATCCTGTCACCAAAACGCTTTCACTAACGACTGAAACGCCAGAGAGTCGATAAATGCTTTTTATGCAAGGACTTTATCCGCGCAGCGATGCCAGCCAACTACTTAGCACCTGAAAAAGATCCCTGCACACGGCGCTTAAATCGAGGATTTTACCTGAATATCATCGGGTAAACCCCTTGGCGGCGCGGGCCAACCAAGACCCAAGATTCTGGCGGGCAGTGGTCACAGAAACCGTTTCCATGCGCTTGAAATGTCATTTAAAGGTGCAAGTAGTCATGGCCTGCCGGTTCCTGCTCCGAACTTTTTTTAGGCTATAGGCCGAATTCTTTCGACTCGCAGACATTCAAAGAAAGCAAAAACGGGTGCCTTTTAATCGAACAACTGGTCGCGTAAGCGCCGGTCGCGCTTAGTCGGTCTTCCCGCACCGGGGTCGCGGGCCAGGACTTGCTGAACCCGCATTTCGCGGGCCTTCTGAAATTCTTCGGGCGGAGTCAGATCCGTACAAAACTCCGCCACGCGCGATGCACCCATCCGACTGGGCGGGACTGCCTCAACACGCACCGTCCGCAAGATCACCCCTTGGCGTAACACGATGGTCTCACCCGTGCGGACGGTTCGGGCCGGTTTCGCGACGATGTCACCTATTTCGACTTGGCCAGCGCGGCACGCCGCCGTCGCGAGCGCACGGGTCTTGTACAAGCGCACGCCCCAAAGCCACTTATCGAGCCGGGCAGGATTAGCCTCATCAGGGAGCGACACGGTCGTGAACTTAAAACCCCAGCGGGCGATCAGGCTTTGGGTGCGCGGGTCACTGTGCCTATCCAGTCACGTAACATGTCTTTCTCATAGCGGAGCGTATCCTGCCGATCCGCGGTGAGGCGCATTTCAAAGGCCAGATCGCGCAGATCTTCTTGGCCTTCTTTAACGGTCTTACCCGCGGCATCCGTGATTTTGTAGCTAAACTTCAGGCGGGGCGGATAGATCGATTTGACGATCCGTACATCGGAGAATTGCGGGCCACGCCACGGCTCGTATTCGCCGGCCAGATCAATGTCGGTAAACGTGATCACGAGTTTTTGCCCGGTGGGCAAAACTTTATCCGAACGCTCGATAATATACTCTCGGAGACGTTCGAGGATGGCGTCACGGCCATTGTCGGTCCCGAAATCGGAATCTTTTACATCAGTAAACTTTTCGGGTTGTTCAAAAACAACCTCCGTGCGGGCCGAGGCCTTGGCCTCTTCAGCGGCGCGAAGCGCCAGCGAAGACGCCAATCCGAGTAAAACCAATGCGTAGCGCGATAAGGTCTTCATGAGTAACTACGACTTAGTATGGACAGTTTAGGTTCCCGCGCCAGTCCGGGAAAAAGAATTTTGCGCCGGAGGCCGGTCGTCCCAGCCGCGCCGCCTTCGACCTTAAGGCACTTCGTCGAGCACATGATGAAGCACATTAGCCGCGATCTCAGCGACATTGAGTTCATTGGCGTCGATCGGGTTTTTTCCGTGTTGGCCTCCCGCGAGATCACTTAAACCACGGATGATCAACGCGGGCTTGCGATTGGCATAAGCGACTTGAGCCAGGGCCGTCGATTCCATGTCCGTGCAGCGCGCCTGCCATACGCGAAAGATCCACTCGCGGTATTTGGCGTTGTCCAAAAACACGGTGGAGGCGACCCCGTTGCCACCCACCGAAACGGTGACCGCGCGACCAGATTTTTTCAGCACCGGAAGTTGGGGTAAAGCCCGACGCGCAGCGGCGAGCAAGTCGGCATCGACCGGGATCAGCTCAAGGCGTTCACCTTTTTCCTCGGCGCTGTCGGTGGCGCCGGCGCGGGTAATGTTCGTGCCCGTGGGGAAAATCATCCCGAAGTTTTCTCGGCCAGGCGGCAAATAATCAGGACGCACGTAGCCACCCTTGCCGTCCTCGTTGAGATAGGCCGACTCACCGTGATTCGCCCAAGCCTCGGGGATAACCACGTCGCCGACTTGCAAGGCGGGATCCGTCCCGCCTGCTACTCCAGCAAAGAGCACATGAGTGATAGGGAAATGATCGAGTGCGAGCTGCAACTGGTAGGCGGCGTTAATCATGCTCACGCCCGTGCGGCACAGAACAACCTCTTTGGCGCCTACTTTGCCGCGCCAAAACTCTAGGCCTTTCACAACCGAGCGCGTCCAGCCGTGCGCCGGATCGACGCCAAACTCCCGCTTCAACGCAGCCATCTCCGGCGCATAAGCTCCGCACAGTGCATACAGCGGCTTGGCCGCTTCGGCGGCACGCGACCAACCAGCCAAAAATAATACGCCCACCACTACGGCGAGCCGGGAAACACGTTGAGCGAACATCATGCCGCAAGTTAGTAGTCCCCATGCCACCGCGCCAAGCCACATCGCGACACCATCAATCCTTGGGTTGCATCGTCGCCCCTAATGCTTCGTTCTAGGTAGCCGTGAAACTCTACCCCGCCCTCACCCTGCTCACCCTCGGCTTCGCCGTCGCCCTCCCCGCCGCCCAGCCCCAAGTAAAACTCACTCCGCTTGCCGACCGAGTTCGCGTCGAGATCAGCGGCCAGCATTTTACCGATTACATCTTCGGGGACGGTGCGTCTCGCTCCTATTGTTACCCGATTCTCGCCGCCGACGGCACGCCGCTCACCCGGGATTTCCCCATGAAAACGACCCCCGGCGAAGACACTGATCACCCCTGGCACCGCTCGCTTTATTTCGCCCATAGTATGGTCAATGGCATCGATTTCTGGAACGAGGGCACCGGCGATGCAGGCCGCTCCCCCAAAGATAAAGGCCATACCGTACTCGACGGTAAAATCGAGACCGCTGACGGCGCCATCGGCGTCCTGCGCGCGCGTAACCGCTGGCTCGCCCCCGACGGTCGCCTCATCTGCACCGATGAACGCAAAATCAGTTTCCACGCCAATGACGGCGGCCGCTTCATCGACTTTGAGATCACCCTACGCGCCCTCCCTGACCAACCGCTGCTTTTTGGCGACAACAAAGACGGCACCATGGCTATTCGGGTCGCTCAGTGGATGACCATGCCCCACAAGGTCAAAGGCGTCGCCACCGGCGGCAACGGCCACATTGTGACCGCTAAAAACGCCCGTGACAGCGCCGCCTGGGGCACCCGAGCTCCTTGGTGCGATTACAACGCCCAACGCAACGGCACCACCTACGGTATCGCCATCTTCGATCACCCCGAGAACCTACGCCACCCCGCCTGGTGGATGGCCCGCGACTATGGCCTTTTCGCCTCCAACCCCTTCGGTTGGCACGATTACGAAAAAGAATTCGCCAACGACCCCCACAAGGGCGAACACCTCGTGCCCGCCGGCGGTAGCCTCACCCTGCGTTACCGCTTCTACTTCCACCTCGGCGACGAACAAGCCGCCCAGGTCGCCGACCAGTACGCCGCTTACGCCAAGGGCAAATAACCCTTCGCTCCTTTAAAAACTCGCGCGCCTACCCCTACCCTTACCCCTACCCCCAAAAACCATGCCTGTTCCCACCCTCACGCGCCGCCACTTCTTGCGCCACACCGCGCTCCTCACCACCGCTACCGCCCTCACCGCCCGCTCCTGGGGCCAGGTGGTCGGCGCCCATTCCGATATCCGCGTCGCCGTCGTCGGCCTCAACGGTCGCGGCAAAAATCACCTCACCAGTCTCAGTAAAATCAAAGGGGTTCGCATTGTAGCGGTCTGCGACGCCGATACCGTCGTACTCGAACGCACCGCCGCCAATCTCGCCAAAGAGGGCGTCGTGGTAAAAAAATTCAGCGATGTTCGCCAACTTCTCGCCACAGCAGACCTCGACGCCATTACGATCGCCACACCCAACCACTGGCACTCGCTCATGGGCATCTGGGCCCTGCAAGCCGGTAAAGATATCTACATCGAAAAACCGGTTTCGCACAATGTCTGGGAAGGCCGTCAACTGGTCGCTGCGGCTCAAAAAACCGGCCGCGTCGCCCAGGCCGGTACTCAAATTCGCTCCGGCGAAGGCCTCCGTGAAGCCGTCGCCTGGACGCAAGCCGGCCACCTCGGCAAAATCAACGCCGCCCGCGGCTTTTGTTACAAACGCCGCGACAGTATCGGCCTCACCAGCGCGCCCACGTCCGTTCCTGCCACGATCGACTACGATCTGTGGTCTGGCCCTGCACCCCTCGTCCCGCCCCACCGCAACTCCTCTAAAAACGGCCCCGTCCACTACGACTGGCACTGGATTTATCTCTACGGCAATGGAGATGTCGGCAACCAGGGCATCCACCAAATGGATGTCGCTCGCTGGTTCCTTGGCGAATCTGGCCTGCCCCGCCACACCCTCAGCATCGGCGGCCGCCTCGGCTACCGTGACGACGGCGACACGCCCAACACCCAAGTCGTAATCCACGACTACGCCACGGCCCCACTCATCTTCGAAGTCCGCGGCCTACCCTCGAAATCCGGTGCGGGCGCACCCGCCGGCGCTGGCTCCGAAGCCGGTTCCGCCAAAGCTTCCGGCATGGACAACTACCGCGGCGTCGACGTCGGCAACGTCATTGATTGCGATGGCGGTAGCATCGTGACCCACGGTTACTTTGCCGCCACCGCCTACGACCAGCAGGGCAAGGTCGTGAAGGAGTTCAAAGGCAGCGACCGCCACATGCAAAACTTCATCGATGTCGTCCGTAGCCGTAAAACCGCCGACCTGTACGGCCCCATCCTCGAAGGTCACGTCTCGAGCGCCCTCTGCCACCTGGGCAACATCTCCCACCAAACCGGACGTACCGCCCCCGCCGCCGAGATCACCGCCAAAATCAAAAGCGACGGCCCACTCGCCGAAGCCTACGGCCGGATGGCCGAACACCTCGCGGCCAATCAGGTCGATCTTGCAAAAACGCCCGCGACCCTCGGTCTTCCGCTCGCCGTCGACGTCGTCCAAGAACGCTTCACCGGCGAGACCGCCGCGGCGGCGAATGCACTGCTCAAACGCGATTACCGCGCGGGCTTCGTCGTGCCACAACTTGCCTAAACGCTGATCTGCCAGGCCGTCAGCTTTGACGGCGGAATGGCTCCCCCATGGTGGATTCACCCCACGCAGACTGCATTTCACGTACCGTAAAGCCGGTCGCCAAAATCACCTAGGCCCGGTAAAATATATTTCTTAGCGTTGAGCCCGCGATCGAGCGCTGCGACCTGCACCACGGTGCCAGGATGTTGCTTCTGCACCTCGGCCACACCCTCAGGCGAAGCCACGATACAAATCAGCCGAGGCTGGAGCGCGCCCTTACTCTTGGCGAGCGTGATCGCCTGCGCCGCGCTCCCTCCTGTGGCCAACATCGGATCAACCAGAAACACGCGCCGCCGCTCAAGCGGCGGCAACTTGCAGTAGTAATTCCGCGCCACCGCCGTCTCGTGATCTCGCTCCAAGCCCAGGTACCCAACGCTGACATCAGGAAAGGTGTCGAGAAACGGCTGCACCATCCCGAGACCGGCTCGCAATATCGGTACCACCACCAACGGCTCAGGCGGGAGCACGCGACCCGTCATAGGCTCAAGCGGGGTCTCAATTTTTTTGGCCTCGGTCGAAAGATCCCGCGTCGCCTCGATCGCAAGCAACAAACTGATCTGGTAAGCCAGCGTGCGAAACGTTGCCGGCTTGGTCGTCGCATCCCTCAAATGAGTCATGATGTGCGCCGCGAGCGGGTGATCTAGAATGTGGAGGGGCATATGAAATTCCTAAAAAACAGACCGCATCAAGACGTTGAATTTAGAGTAAATCGCGCTGCACCTTACGCTCCAAGAAACGCTCAAATTCCTTCCGCAGCTCCTTGCCCTTGCCACGCAAACCAGGCATCAACGCCAGCCACTGATAAACCTCTTCGCGTAAATGTTTCGGCATCACCGGATCCATCTCACGCACCCGATCCAACGCCCGCACACACACCATCGCGATGTCATCGCACATTCTTTGGGCATCGGCCGTACTGTGTTGTCCGGCGAGCCGAATGACTTCGTCCATCTTGCGATGCCGCCGCTTCAAAATCGTTTTGTAAGCAAGTAAACTGGGCACCACGACATTCACCGTGCGCGGATAAAAACTCGCCATAAGATTCCATGGATCTGCGCCATCACCGGCCTTGCGCAGGTCGCTGCGCAAAATCACACACGGGATATCCGCGAATTTCGCGAACATGAATTCTACCACGGTGCCGCTATCAAGCTCCGGGCCATCAAAGTTAAACAGGGCCAAATCACACGCGAGCAACGCTCGGATATCTTGATCCCGCACCGCTCGTGGCGTAGTACCCCGCGGCTCAAAATCTTGCGGTAATTCACACAAGTAACGCCCGTGTGATTTCTCGTAGATCGCCTCAGCGAGATACGCATTGCCGATCAGATGCTTGAGCGTGAACAACTCACTCGCGAAATAAACCGTGGAGCTGCGCGTTTTTTTATTCATCGCGGTACATGGCTGACAAAGCGCCGCTTTGCTGAAACCGACAACGCTTTTTATCGAGTTCGAGCGCACGTCCACCCGCTAGTTTCGCAAGATCAACGTGTGTTGCGTTGCCCCCGGCAGAAACGGCGAGGGCTCTCCACGCACCCAAGCCTGGTGGCCCGCTCGATAAAACGGCGAGAGCGGATGCCCGCTTTGTCCCCCTGGCATATGGAAAATCCCCTCTGCTTCATGACCCGGTGAAACCACAAATCGTTCACTCGCCGCGAGCGTCAGCGTTTGCACGCGCGGCGTTGTGCTGTCCCCCGGCAACGATTCCGTCGGCAAATTCATCCAACCGGTCAGCCAACCCGGCAAGACGCGCGCCAAAGGGTGCTGGATTTTTACTACATTGCGGCGCCCCCAGGTTGCCCTTGCAATCGGAGTACCTTCCTGGCGCAAACCGGTGACCACATCATCGGCTGCGGCCACGAGCAACGTTTCCCAGGAATTTTCCCTGGGGCTTAACAAGTGCAACGGGCGCTCCGTCAGCAACGCCCACAACGGCTCCTCATAGGGAAATCTCGACCAGCGAAAATCACGATCTTGATCGAGGCACCCCGCAAAAATAGGATCAAGCACCCGCTTGGCGACCGCCTCACGCCACAAGCGCACCAAACGATAACCAACCGCATCCACCGTGGCGCGCGCATTCCAAGCTTCCACAAGCCGTCGTACTTCAGCCCGATCCGAGTGGCCGGCAATCACCGCAGGGGTCAGCACCGCCAATAAAAGATCATGCCAGCGTTCCAGCGCGAGCCCACGGTCGTCGAGCTGGATTGCCAGTAAATCCTTCGGTTGCGCTCGCTCAAGTAACGCAAGCGCATCACGAATCTGCACCGCCCGCATCGACTCAGCATAACCCGATTCGCCTAATTTCGCCAAAGCGGCGCCGCCCACGACCCGGTTGTTGGCCGTCCAAATTCGACCGTTGGCCGGCGCCCGCACCACTGGCATGTCTTCCGGCGGAATTAAACCATCCCAACGTCGATCACCAAACGCCCACGTTACCGGCCATCGCCCTTCGTAACCGACGCGTTTCGGTAAACGCCCCGCAATCGTCCAGGCAATGTCACCGGTACGATCGGCCACGTGAAAATTTTGTGGAGTAATGCCCGCGCGATGCGCGATCACCAACGCCGCGGAGACATCCTGCGCCGTTTCCATCCCCCAAAGTCCAAAATTGAGCGCCGCAGGATCATGCGCAACCCAGCGCTGGGCTAGAGGCCGGCCTTTATCATCGGCCCCAACAATCGGCCCCCACATCGTCCAGCGGTAATCCACCTCCACCGGGGCCGCTCCTTTCACCGCGATCGTTTCATGCCGCACTTCCATACGAGGCATCGCCTCAACGTTAGGCGCCCGATAAACTTCGGGCGAAATACCGGTTTGCACCACCACCAAGTCGCTCGCGTCGGTGTAACTGTTCGTAAACCCCCAAGCAACGTGGCCATTGCTACCCGCCACCATAAACGGGATTCCCGGCAACGTAACGCCCACTACGCTACGCTCAACCGCACCCTCCCGCCACTGCAGTGCGGCGCGGAACCAGATGTTGGGTAAGCCGAGTCGCAGGTGCATATCGTTGGCCAGCATCGCCGCGCCGTTACTCGTATGGGCCCCGGAGAGCGCAAACGCATTTGAGCCCACGTAATCTGGCTCGATGAACTCAGGGGTACTCGAAGTCACTTTAATCGGAGCCCCCTCGGTTGCTTTTCGCAAATTGATCGAACGGGCCGAGGGTACCGTGAGTGGCCCCGCACTGGCATCCAGTGCGGCGTCGCGCGGCTTTAAAAGCGGTGCAAAAAACGCCAAGCCCTCCGCACCCAGGGTATCGCGCAACGTTGCCGTCATCCGCTCGTGTCCCGCCACATCGTTTTGTAAATCAAGCGTCATCGCCAAGCCCACCAATCCGCAATCCTCCGCCCGCCAGGGTTGCGGGCTGGTCTGTAAAATATAATACTCGAACGGTTTTTCACCTAACGCCGCGAGTCCGGCGTTCACGCCCGCCGTGTAAGCCTCCGCGAGGGCACGTTCCGCGCCATCCCCCCGCGCCACCGCCGCGCGCGCCACCGAGCGAAACCCATGCATCCGTGTCGCCCGATCAGTCGCAAGTGCAGCCGGTCCAACTAATTCAGCTAACTCACCGGCGGCGCGACGGCGTAATAAATCCATCTGGAAAAACCGCTCCTGCGCATGAATCCAGCCCAAAGCGCGCGCCACATCCAAGCGATCCACACCGCGCAGCGTTGGCACCCCCAGCGCATCGCGCGTGATGACGACCTCCCCGGCGAGTCCCTTGGCGCTGGCGGTGCCGTCAAGTTGGGGTCGGCTTGCCCGCAATTTAAAATAAAACCAACCCGCCGCGATCGCGGCTATGAGTACGCCGACCACGAGCACACTCGCGAAAATTTTTAATACTTTCGGGATAAATTTTTTCATGGTTTTTAAAACGTGCCGTCGCGTGCTCTGTTTTTTGGATTATAAATTCAAATGGGCGCGAATTTTGGCCACTAAAACCTGCGTCGAATCCGCTACGTCGAGGCGGTGCGCGTTCTTAGGCGACTCAAGCGCAGCCAACTGTGAATCCAACATCGCTGGTTTCATAAAGTGATTTTGCCGCGCCTCAATCCGCTGGCGGATAATCTCGGGCGCACCTTGCAGGTGAAATAAAATCACATTTTTACTATCCGCCAAAATCACCTGGCGGTAACTCTCCTTGAGGGCTGAGCAGGTCACCACGCCGTTTTCACCGCGAGCGAGAGTCGTTTTAATATGAGTCGCAATCGCCCCAAGCCACGGCGCGCGATCGTGATCGTCGAGGGGTTGGCCTGAGGACATTTTCGCAATGTTTTTTTCCGAATGAAAACTGTCCCCGTCACGAAAATCCCAACCCAACGCTTCCGCCAAGGCTAGCCCAACCGTGGATTTACCGACACCGGCCACTCCCATCAGTAGGACCATGACCGGGGCTCGCAACTCCCAGCTTTTTGAGGCCACCGGGTCCCGGCCTTCATCATAGTCGATGTAATCAAACATCGTCTTAATTTCCCGCCGTTTCAAATGCGGGGATTCGTCGATGCGGCGTTGCAGATTTTTTTCACCCTCATCGCGCCAACCGCGTTTCATCATGAAATGATTCCACTGCATGCAGTCTTCATCACTGCGCGGGATGGCTTCTTGGGCCATCCAGGCTAAGAGCTCTTCATCGGTTTTACCGGCCAGCACTTCAGCCTTAATTTTTTCGTACGCAATCCCCAGAAATCGGCAGCACCGCGCATCAAAAAATCCGGCCGTACCGGTGCCTAAATTACCGTGATACTCCGCGGGTAATGTCCCTTGGGCCTTCAGCCGAATTTTATCGAGCATACGGCCAACGTACACCCAGCGCCCCATTTGCGCGTAAGGACTGCGTAGAGCATTTATTTTAGGCATCGGAAAAGATCCCCCATTCAAAATACCGAGATCCTTACGGCAATCGCCAATCCGAGCGTCCTAGTCTCCAAAAAAATACAGCACCGTGCACAAGCCTGCGAATAACAACGTAGGTAGCGTCACCCAGAATGGGTTTACCGGTACCTGATAGTACCCAATCGCCCACACTACGGCCCAACATTTTAGGCCGATTAAAATCCAGACTCCAGCGGTGAACTTCCACGATTTCACCCGATGTTCGCGGGGACGCTTAATTTTTACCTCCCGCACAAACTGCCGCTCATAGTCAGAACTACGGCGCGGCGAGCACATATCGATCAAACGGGTAAACACAGCCCTAGCTTAAGAATTTATTGCCGAAAGCAAATCTGCTAAGGACTTAAAATCGATTTTTCGCGACTTTAACCCCAATCTCAGAGCTCTTAGATACCAAAAAATGAAAAAGCCCGAAAGCGTTTAGCGCTTTCGGGCTTATAAACCTAGCAATAACCTACTCTCGCGGGACCTATAGTCCTACTACCATTGGCTACCCTGAACTTAACGGCCGTGTTCGGAATGGGAACGGGTGGACACCAGGATATATAATCACTAGGAAAATTGATTTATAAATTTTTATGAAAGAGGGAAAATTAAACGCCTATAAATAGTAGAATTTGCATTAACCTATAAGGAAATTAGTACTAGTAAGCTCAACACATTACTATGATTACACTTCTAGCCTATTAACCGAGTGGTCTACTCGGACCTTATAATATCTTGCGATATATTGTGATCTTATCTTGGGATGGGCTTGGCGCTTAGATGCTTTCAGCGCTTATCC
>JBAWZQ010000029.1:0-17729 GCA_037142955.1 Opitutaceae bacterium
CCCTTGTCTTCGATGGAGATGAGGTCGGCGATCATTTCTTTGACGCTGGTATTCGAGACGGAGGCGCCGCTTTCGGCTTGGTAGCCGGGGGTGAAAAAATATTTAAAATCAAAAATCCCGTGCGGGGTTTTAAGGTATTTGTTGGCGATGGCGCGGCTGACCGTGGTTTCATGCACGCCGACGACGTCAGCGATTTGGGTCATGGTGAGAGGCTTCAGCTCGGAGACCCCTTTTTCAAAGAAACTGAGCTGGGCTTTGAGGATTTCGCGAGTGATGCGCTCGATCGTCCGCTGGCGCTGCTCAATGGAATCGATGAGAAATTTGCCAGCGCGGATGCGTTCGCGGAGGTAATCGCGCTCGGTTTTGGCGAGAGTACCTTTAGCGATGAGATCGCGGTAGGTACTGGAAATGCGCAGGCGCGGGATGTAGTCGTCGTTGAGGGTGATTTTCCATTCGCCGTCGTCGTCCTCGATGGTGACATCGGCGATGACAACCCGGTTGTTATCCTCGGCGAAGCGGCGACCTGGGGCGGGGTCGAGTTTGCCGATTTCTTCGATTGCGGTCTGGACGTCGTCGGGGGCGGCGCCGAGTTTACGCGCGAGTTCGGGGATGCGGCGACGGGATAGCAGTTCGAAGTGATCGCGAATCATGCGCGCCCCTAGGGAGTCCTTGCGGCCAAGGGCGGCGAGTTGGGCGAGGAGACATTCGGCTAGGGTCTGTGCGCCAATGCCGGGAGGGTCGAAGGCCTTGAGGATCGCGTGGGCCTTTTTCACCGCGTCGAGCGGGAGCGCAGTTTGGAGGGCGACGTCGGGTAGGCTTTGAGTGAGGAAGCCGCGGTCATCAAGGCTGCCGACTAAGTGCTGAAGAGCGCTTTGAGTGGGGGTATCGATATCAGATAGGTCGGCCTGTTGCATCAGGTGTTCCTGGAGCGAGGTGGTGGCGACCAGGGAGTCAAAGAAGTGTTGCCGGCGTTCGGCGTCTTCGGAGGTGTAGGGTTGGGCTCCGCCAGCGGAGGCCATGTGGTCGCGCCAGTCTTCGTCGATTTTACCGAGGATTTCGAATTCTTTGGTGAAATCCATTTCGTCGCCTTTGACGGGGGAATCGTCAGTGGGGGCGGGGGAGGCTGAGTCGCTGTCGAGTTCGGCGCGTTCTTCAGCGGATGCTTGGGCTTCGTGCTCGTCAGTGGTGCGGTCGAGGCTCTCACCGTCCATGGGCAACTCTTCAAGGGTTGGGTTGGCCTGGAGTTCTTCTTGAATGACGGTGCGCAACTCGAGGGCTGCCACCTGCAGGATTTTCAGAGATTGGCGGAGTTGGGGCGCGAGGACGAGAGACTGCGTCTGTCGTTGGCGTAGATCTTGGCTGAATCCTGGGCCGCTCATGAGTGGGATGAGAAAGGTGGTGTTCTCATTTTACATGGGTGACAGTGCCGTAACTGAACTGAGTGGCATTCGTCTTTGCCCTCTACAACGTTACGGGTAAGCTCGTAAGGGAGTTCGTTGAAGATGTGCTTGATGACGGCCACGAGCAGAGAAGACAGCGGGGCTGTACTCAACTGGCAAGGACGCAAATCTGGTTTCGGCCTGATTCCTGCTGTGAGTGTTGAATTTGACAGGGCAGGGGATCGGTTCAGCTTGTTTTTATGGTCACATTAACGGCTCGCGCCGCCCAGCAAGTCCGCTCCATGCAGGTCGAATCGGCCCAGCCGACCAAGCGTTTACGCGTGTTTGTGGAATCAGGCGGGTGCTCGGGTTTTCAATACGGAATGTCGTTTGATGAAACTAAACCCGACGACACGGTGATCGAAAGTGAAGGGGTCGCGATGTTACTTGATCCGGCGAGCTTAGCTTATTTGACCGGCTCGCAGATTGATTTCGACGACGGCCTACACGGTAAAGGCTTCGACATCAAAAACCCCAACGCCCAGAGCACCTGCGGCTGCGGTAAGTCCTTTAATTGATCTCGCCCTCGCTCTGAGTTAGACCGCGTTCACTGGGGCTGAGCCCGCGCGAGCTTCGTGTAAGGCTACTATACCGAAGGTTAGCCCTCGGGCGCTGACTTGATCGAAGCCCGCCGCTTGGATTTCAGCTGCTAGCTCCGAGCGATTCGGGAACTGCTCAATCGTTTCATTGAGATAAACGTACGCTGCTTTATCTCCGGTCACAGCTCCGGCCATTTTAGGTAAGACGTGGCGCAGGTAGAAAAAATAAAACGGCCTGAACCAGGCTTGCGGCTGGGAAAATTCTAGCACCCACAGGCGACCGCCGGGACGGAGCACGCGCCGCATCTCGGTCAGTGCCTGATGGCGAACGGCCATGTTACGCAACCCAAACGAAATCGTCACTGCGTCGAAAGCTGCGTCCGGTACGGGCAAATTCAATCCGTCGCCCGGTTTGAAAGTCACGTTACCATAACGCGGATCCTGCGCGCGTTGCTGTTTTATGACCGCCTCGTCGAGCATCGGTTGGCAAAAGTCCATGCCTACGATCTGGGTATGAGGGGCGAGACCTCGCGCCAAGGCGAACGCGACGTCTCCGCTGCCTGTGGCCAAATCGAGCACTTCGCCTGGGGCATGACGCCGCACGGCGCCCACCAACCTGCGGCGCCACCACCGATCGATGCCACCACTCAACAGCCGGTTCGCGAGGTCATAGCGCACGGCAATGCGAGCAAACATCGAATTTACCGCACTGGGATCAGGATTTTTAGTGGCCATGGAATAGGTAATAACCCAAATATCCTATTTACCCAAAGGGTTGACGCAACTCAGCTTCTGTCTAATTGTCTTTTTTGTTCACGTATCAAATTAAACCCTAAACGTACATTCAACTATGTCCTCAAATCTAACAAAACGGGAAATCGTCCTCAATATTTTCCGCAAGACGGGATTTCCCCAGAAACAGATTGTTGATACGGTTCAGCAGACGCTGGACATTATCCAGAAAGCCTTGGCAGAGGGACGTAACGTCGAGCTCCGCAACTTCGGTGTACTGGAAGTCCAAGTGCGCAAACAACGCGTTGGTCGTAACCCTAACAAGCCCGAGGCTGAAGTTATTATCCCGCAGCGCGCTGTGGTGAAATTCAAGTCCGGCAAGATCCTCAAGCAACAGCTTAAGAAGATCGATTTGGGCAAGATCGGCTAATCGCCCTTTCTTTGATTTATACCGACCCGGCCCGGTTTCGACTGGTCCGGGTCTTAAGGTTCTAAGTTACTTTCATTTGGTAACCAGCAGATCGGGTTTACCGGCGGTTAAGTAAAGCATGGGTGATGAGAATCTCGGTGGAACGGAAACCGCTGGCCTTATGTTTCACGGCGGAGAAAAAGCTTTGAGGCCTCCCACAAAAGCGTTGATGATGTCGTGAGCTCTATGCCCTGAGATGCCATCTAGGTGGCTGGTGCTCATGGCGGCGCACTTACGCATGTCAGCGAAGAGCAGCCGCAGATGCTTAGCTGCTATCCCGTCGACCCAGCGGCACCAGGCCATTAATTTACAGAGGTTGATTCGAGGGTCAGCAACCTGATGGACTCTTGTAGATCTAGGCACAACTGATGCATCTTGATCGTGGACAGGTTGGTTATGAGTTAGCCCTGATACCTTAGCTTTTGCTTGGACTTATGATTGGCCGGATCCTTTGAGTAGCATCCAGCGGTTACCTCTTTAGCACTTGGCATCCATTTGGAGTGCCAGACGCTGTTTGGCTCGGCGGGTTTCATTGAGCGCTTGGTAAACCTGAGCGATGACATGAAACGGGTCGAAAACGACCACCGTTTGGTCCCAGAGGTTTTCTTTCGCTTCGGCAATGAAGACTGGGCTCATTTCCATGGACACTTCCGTGATCGCTTGGGGATGGCCTTTAACGAGTGAATCGCGGCCTCGAATCACAATTATGAAAAATCAGTTGCTAATGCCCACTACTCAAATGCAATCGCTGAAAAAATCATATAAAATATGTGTGGAATCATCGGTTACGTTGGAAAACATAAAGCAGCACCGTTTATTTTAGAGGGCTTAAAGCGTCTTGAATATCGCGGTTATGACTCCACTGGCGTTGCCATCCTGCAAAACGGAGCTTTCTCTGTTCTAAAAAAGACGGGCCGCGTCGCCAATTTAGAACTTGAAGTGGCGAAGGTGAATTTAGGCGGCACCTTTGGTATTGGCCACACGCGCTGGGCTACACACGGAGGTGTGACCGACCTCAACGCCCATCCTCATGTCAGTAGTGACGGGATGTTTGCTCTAATTCATAATGGCGTGATCGAAAATTATGCCTCCATAAAAAAACATCTCCTCGACAAAAAATATACATTTAAATCCGAAACCGATACAGAGGTGCTCTGCAATTTGATTGCTTATCACTACAGCAAGGAACCGGTTACAGCTCAAGAAAATCGTTTTTTGAACAGCGTGCGTAAAGCTTTGCTTCACGCTGAAGGCACTTATGGCATCGTGGTGATGTGCCTCGATCACCCCGGAGAAATGGTGGCGGCGCGCAAAGGATCACCCCTTATTTTAGGCTTAGGTGAGGGCGAAAATATTGTCGCGAGTGACGTATCTGCAATTATCGCGCGTACCCAGAATGTGGTTTACCTCAACGATGGTGAAATCGTGCTTTGCACGGCTAAAAATTTTCAAATCACCACTCTAGCTTTGGAACCTATTTCCCCAACCGTGGCTATGGTTAGCTGGAATTTAGTCGATGCTGAAAAAGGGACTTACGACCATTTCATGGAAAAGGAGATTTTCGAGCAACCACTTGCTTTAGAAAATGCTATGCGCGGTCGATTCTCCGAGGACGGCAGCACCGCTAATTTTGGCGGGCTCAACACCACGCCAATTGAATTTAGAGGAATAGAGCGATTTATGTTCTGCGCCTGTGGCACCGCATTGCACGCATGCATGGTCACAGAGCATCTGATAGAGCAATACGCCCGTACGCCGGTTGACTGCGACTATGCTTCAGAATTCCGTTACCGGAACGCTCCACTTTTTCGCAATACCCTGTTCTTCGTGATGAGCCAATCTGGTGAAACGATTGATACCTTAGCGGCGCTCCGAGAGGCTAAACGTAAAGGCTACAAGGTGCTCGCGATTAATAATGTCGTAGGTTCAAGCATCGCCCGAGAGGCCGATGGTGGCATTTACCAACATGTCGGACCCGAGATCGGCGTAGCCTCGACTAAGGCGTTTACGTCGCAACTTTTGATCGGTGCGATGTTAGCTCTTTATATAGGCAGAATGCGCGACATGAGTTTTGGCGAGGGCGTACGCTACGTGACCGCCCTTAAATCAGCACCTAGTTTGGTGCATAAGGCTCTGGCGCAAGCGTCACACATTAGGACAATTGCCAAGCGCTACGCGCATCACGCTGACATGCTTTTTCTGGGCCGCATGTCACTATTCCCCATCGCACTTGAGGGCGCGCTCAAGATGAAGGAAATTTCATATATCCACGCCGAGGGTTATCCAGCGGCAGAGATGAAACATGGTCCTATTGCTTTGATCAGTGAAAATTGCCCGAGCGTATTTTTCGCCCCACGAGGTGAAATTCTTAATAAGATCATTTCTTCGATGCAGGAAATCAAAGCCCGAAAAGGTCCGGTTATCGCCATCATCACCGAAGGCGTCGAGCTTCCCGAAGGTCTGGCTGATGATGTAATTGTGATTCCCGATTGCCACGATGCAGTTTTGCCAATTGTTGCATCTATACCTGTTCAGCTTTTGAGCTATTATGTAGCCATCGAACGAGGTTGCGATGTCGACAAACCCCGTAATCTAGCCAAATCAGTCACGGTAGAGTAAACTTTTGCTGCTGAGGTTACTCTGCTTGGGGGTAATGCCACATCCCTAAACTTCACGCGTCTCGAATCGAATAAACAAACGCATCCTATGAGTTACGTAAATCGTTATTATCTGTAATATAAAGACTCTGTTGGGCGATTTGACATACTAACAATGGTTTATTGAGGTACCTTAACCCATTACAAACTGTTTATAACTAGTTTTTTTTTGGTTGGCGGGTGACGGGTTCAGGGCGCTACCTTGCCGGTCCCATGGCCACGTTTCAGACCCTGCCCGGTTTCCGCGAGTTCTATCCCGAGGATCTTTCCCGCCGGAATCACATCTTTCGACTCTGGCGTCTGACCGCCGGCGCTTACGGGTTTGCCGAATATGACGCGCCCGTGCTCGAGCCGCTCGATCTTTATAAGACCAAGTCCGGCGATGAAATCGAAGGGCAACTGTTTAGTTTCACCGACAAGGGGGGGCGCGAAGTCGCGCTCCGGCCTGAGATGACTCCGACCGTGTGCCGACTCGTCGGCGCCAAAGCCAGTTCGCTTAAGCGCCCGATCAAGTGGTACAGCATCGCCGAATTTTACCGCTACGAGCGTATGCAAAAAGGCCGCGGGCGCTGCTTTTTTCAGTTTAACGCCGATATTTTCGGTGAACCTGGCCCTGAGGCTGAGATCGAGTTGATCGCCCTTCTGACTCAGTGCCTGTGCAGCTTCGGCCTGACCGAGCAGGACTTTTACGTGCGCCTCAGTGACCGCAACCTGTGGTTTTATTATCTCGAAGCGCTCGGGCTCGACGAAGTGCGTATTCGTGCCGTGTTGGGCGCCGTCGATAAATTTGAGAAAATGGGCGATGACGCCTTTAAGGCCTATGCGGAGCAATTCGGCGAATTAGAAGCCGGCCTCAAGGCCAAGGTGCTGGAGTTTCTCCAAATCAAATCATTGCCGGCGCTCGAAGCGGTCCTCGCTCCTATCGGCGGCGAGAAACTCGCAGCGCGTTTGGGCGATTGGCGGAAGCTCTTGGGCGGCCTTGCTGCTATGGGCTTAGAGCGTTTTGTCGAAGTCGATCTAGGGGTTGTGCGCGGTCTGGCCTATTACACCGGCTTCGTCTTTGAGGCCTTTGACCGTAAAGGTGAACTCCGCGCGCTAGCCGGCGGTGGGCGCTACGACGATCTCGTGCAGAAACTCGGCGGGCCGGCTTTGCCGGCGGTGGGTTTTGCCATTGGCGACATGACCTTCGCGCTTCTCCTCGAGCAACGCGGTTTGATGCCGACGTTTGTACAGGCGCCCGATGTTTATTGCGTGATCGGCGGTGAGGCAGAGCGACGCGCGGCGTTTGCTGATATCCAAGCGCTGCGGGCCATGGGCTATCGCGTCGATTATCCACTTAGGGAAGTCGCATTCGGCAAACAGTTCAAAACCGCTTCGGATTCCGGCGCTAAGTTGGCTCTCATTTATGGCGCCGAAGAATTAGCCAAGGGCATCGTGAAGATCCGTGACCTCGGTGATCGCACCGAGAGCGAAGTCGCCAGCACCAACGTGGCGGCCACCGTGCGGGAATTTTTTACGAGTTAAAAAAAATAGCAGAAAGTCGTTTTGCGGGCGACTCCACCCCGGCTTTTTAAAGTCCTTTTAAAGTGGGTTGGAGTTACTGCCTGCCTCGCTTTGGTGCACGGCTGTTTTCCCCTGCGAACTCGTTCTCGGAGTGATCGCAAGCAGACGTGCAGATCTCTTAGGCTGAATGCCATTCTGAGGCGCAAAATGGCGGAATCGTCGCCGATTTGCTAACTGTCAGGAAAATGGGTTGAGCGTATTGACGCCGGAACGCTCAAAATCTGAGACATTGCGTGTCACGATCGTAAGCTTGTGTTCGAGTCCCGTCGCCGCGATCAGACCGTCCGAAACAGGGAGTGGTTGGTTCAAGCACAGCCGACCCCAGCGCTCGGCGATAGCGGAGGAGATTGGCAGGATGCGCTCTGCGTAGTGCGATTCCAAGCCCAGCAGCCAGCGTTCGAGTGCGCCGGCGGCCTTGGTATCCTTGGCTCGATGCAGTTCAATGCCACGTCGGATTTCTCCCAGCGTGAGCACACTAAGGAATACTTCGTCTGGTTGGATGCCCGCCATCCAAGTTGCTACACTTGGGTCGCAGTGCGGCTTTCGCAGTTCCGAAATAACGCAGGTGTCCAGTAGGTAGGCCATCAGAGTTCGACGGGACGGGGAAAGTCGTCTGTTCGAGGAAATTCTACGTCTTCTCCGTGTGGAATGCTTCGCAGGTATTCGATGAAATTGCGTTTTGGACCGGGGTTGTTGCCGAACAAGGCAGAACGGAGTAAGCGTCGGTGGGCTTCTTCGACGGAAACACCTTGAGCAGCTGCGCTACTACGCAGCTTTCTTACAACGTAGGTTTCGATGTCGCGGACAAGAAGTTGAGCCATGCGTTACAAATGATATCAATGATATCGTTCATCAAGTTTAATTAATCCTCCTTGGTGTAAATTGCGAAGGAGCCTCGTTTCTTGGTGCAACCGGCCTTTGATTGAGCGAAACCTAGTTTAACTGCAGCAAGCGCTAGTTTGTTTTCGTAAAATTTAGTTTCATACACGGGCACGACTTTCACGGGATCTAGCATGATTTATCCGATTTGATTGCGGTAAATGTTGTAAGTAACTCCAGCTTGAGCTGCGGTCGACCCAAGGCTGAGCCGCTTTTTGGCGTCTGGTTTGATGAGTTCATTGATCAACTCGAAATGGGTGTCTTTAACGAAAAACCCATACTGAGCTGACTTAATTTGTTCTCCTGCATACACAATTGGAAAAATCCCATTTTTCGATTCAACCTTCAGAAGGCGTTTAGGGACTTCTGAGGCTAAAGAGGATTAAATTATTAAAATCGCTATCACCGTCCGAGCAGTGCGCTTCCTTAGCCTCCTTCTCTTCGAATCTATGATACAAAAATCAATCGGGGTATGCACACGACGCCACCTCGCGCTTTTCAATCGTTGCGGTACTCCGGGCACACGGGTTTCTGTTCCGTTCGCGCATCCGCCGCGTTGCTGCGATATATTCAATATCGCATGTGATTATCGCAAAAAATTGCACCGATACTAGACATTTATGTTTGCTAAACGTTACGTTTAAAATCACAAATTGAAAACTAAAATGAGTGGCCCAACGGGAATAAATCACAGGAAACCCAAGGCGGCTGCCGCGTTTGTCGACCAGCAGTTGCAGGTTGGTCGCGTTGGATTTTCGCTTTCCGAGCTGCTGGCAGCGACCGAACTAAAGGTGGATGCGGCTAGGGCCCAGTTGCGCCGCCTGGGCTCTCGAGTGGTCCGCGTTCCGCCTGCACAGCCCTTCTATTTGATCGTCAGCCCCGAGCATCTCGCGATGGGTGGTCCGCCAGTAGAGTGGTGGCTCGACGACTATTTTGCCTGGCTCAAGCATCCTTACTACCTGGCGCTGCAATCCGCCGCTAGCGCCCTTGGCTCCAGCCCTCAGTCCATTCAAGTCACACAGGTGATGACGGATAGGCCCCGGAGAACCATCGAACTAGGGCGTCTGAAGATTGTTTTCTTCGTGAAGCTCCTGTGCCCGTCCACGCCGACACAGCAACTCCCGAATGCCTTCGCCCCGTCGCGCTTGAGCACGCCCGCGGCCACCGCGTTTGATCTGGTCCGCTATGCCACGCGAATCGGCGGCATCGGCCGGGCCGCCGAAACCCTTCGACCGCTGCTATCCCAGATTCGCGGGCCGGAGTTGATGGAGGTGCTCGATTTGGAGAACGAAACCACCTCGGCGCAACGCCTTGGATTTATCCTCGAAAAGGCCAACCAACCCAAGCTGGCCGACATCGTCGCTAGATGGTTGTCCGGCCGGCGGCGGCCAGTTATCCCCTTGGTGCCGACACCCGCTGATCGGCCGCTTGCACCTCTTATTTCGCGCTGGCGGGTCGTCGATAACTCCGGAGAATTTTACACGTGAATCCACTGACCCGCCGCGACGTCCTAGCTCATCAAGCAGTGGTGCCTTGGCCGAACCAGCATCAGGTCGAGCAGGATCTGCTTCTTTGCCGCGCCATGGCCGCGCTGTTTAATGACAAGTTTCTGCAGGGCCAGATTGCCATGCGCGGCGGCACTTTGTTGCACAAGGTACATCTCGCCCCGGCCTCACGCTATAGCGAGGACATCGATCTGGTGGTCTTCGGCGACCGGCCCGAGGGCCATATCGAAGCGGCCATCCGGCGCGTGTTGCGCGACCAGCTCGGGGAACCGGTTGATTCAATTTGGGACAATCTTAAGTTGGCGATCAGGAATATCGCTCAGCCTTCGCGCGTGCTGCGACTGACATATGCGGTTCCGTCTGTAAGTGGATCCGGTCTCAATCTCTCAATCGTGGTCGAGGCCAACGTTACTGAACGCAAGCCGCACCGCAGCATCGCGCTCATCCCCTTCGAGTTCCCATTCCGAGGATCCCCGGTCAAGACAGTGCTCAACGGCTACGACCTGCACGAAATGCTCGGCACCAAGATGCGCGCACTGTTTCAGCGCAAGCGGGGTCGGGACCTGTTCGATCTGTATTGGGCACTGAAAGCTAACGACCCCGCAGTGGTCCCGGCACTCGTCATAGAGTCTTTCCTCCATTACCTGAAACAGGAAGGCGGCAATGCCGCCCGTGCGGAATTCCTCGGGATTCTCGATGCACATTTGGGCGACCCCGGCTTTTGCTCAGATATGAATCAACTCTTGCGCGTCGGACTGACCTACGATCCGCAAGAGGCCGGCGTGGTCGTAAAGAGCCGCCTCTTGAACCTGCTGCCGTAATAGGTGCCAAAACCGACGGTAGCCTGCAGGCCCTCCTCTCGCGCTCACCTGCAACTTGCGCCGATCTGATTGGAGGTGGCCTCAAGTGCACACCCCAAAAAATCAAAGCCCATTTGCTTAACGTACAGCTTTGGAATCAAACACTCACCTCGATCAGGCTGGTTGGCTCCTGGCGTCGTTGGAGGTGAAAAGTTCGGCAATGATGTCCTCGAGAGGAACGTCTTCGATCGTGATGTCGGCGACGGGGCCGGTGCTCAGGATTTCCTGCGAGACGGCCACGATGGTTTCGCTGGGCGTGCGCACGGTGAATTTTCCGGTTTCGGGGTCGCGCTTGGTCTCGCCGTGACCGGAAGTCCACGTCTCGGGAAACGAGGTGTCTCCAGGAAGAAACGTCAGGATTTTTTTCCGGCTGCCGGACCCGGCCTCAAGGCGATCGAGGGCGCCGTCGTAGATTTTGTTACCCTTGTGGATGACGATGACGCGCTCGCAGAGTTCTTTAATATCGGCCATGTAGTGGCTCGTGAGTAAAATGGTGACGCGGTATTTGCGGTTGTACTCTCGCAGGAAGGAGCGAACGGCTTTTTGGGAAATGACATCGAGGCCAATCGTGGGCTCGTCGAGAAACAAGACGCGCGGGCGGTGCAGGAGTGCAGCAATGAGTTCCATCTTCATGCGTTCGCCGAGCGAGAGCTCGCGTACCATGACGTTCAATTTTTTGCCGACATCGAGCAGCAGCACGAGTTCGTCCAAGGTAGTTTTGAATTCGGCGTGAGGAATGCCGTAGATCGCACGCAGAAGGTGAAACGACTCGATCGCAGGCAGATCCCACCAGAGCTGATTTTTCTGGCCTAGAACGAGGGCAAAGAGGCGGCGGTAGGCGTTTTCCCGTTTCGTCGGATCGTAGCCGGAGACGCGGGCTTGTCCGCTAGTCGGGTAGATCAGACCCGAAAGCATTTTGAGCGTGGTGGTCTTGCCTGCGCCGTTGGGCCCGAGGAAGCCGACGAATTCGCCCTCGGCGATCGTGAATGAAATGTCTTTGGCCGCGGCCGTCTCCTCAAAATCACGTTTAAACAAACCTTTCACTCCGCCCCAGAAGCCAGGGATTTTTTTGTAAGTGCGGAATACGCGGGTGAGGTTTTGGACTTCGATCATCGGAATGCGTGAGTGAAAGAGCTTGTAGCTAAGATGCAAAGGCAACTTTGGAGGCACAAAAAAGCCCGGACCCTTTCTACATTGGCCCCCTCCACATCGACCGCGCAATTATCGTCCTTGATGTTGCCGCAGTACACGTACGCCGCTCTGACGACGTCATGGCCATGGCATCGCCTTCCGGATTCCATGCTAAAAAAACTTTAGCCAAAGATGATTTTGATAGCAAAAAACGTTAGTCGCGGCGTTTCAGGCGCCGTTGAACGACACCCAGCGCTTGAAAAAAGGATTGTCGAAGATGAGCGCGCCGGCATCCCGTGCGAGTATCTGCGGCTCGATGAGACTTTCGACGGCCTTTTGGGCGGTCGAGGCGGCAGGCGGGGGCAATAAAAATACGCTTTTAAGCGTAACGCTAAAAAGCGTAACGCCCGAGCTGCGCTGCGGGTTCGGCGGTACCCTGCTTTAAGGGGAATTTGAGTACCCGGCCCGTTCCGAAATGCATCACCTATTAGGGCAATCCCCGCACCCACGAACCGATGTAAATAGGGGTAACCGTTCCCTGACTACGAAGTGACGCTTATTGTTTATTACCCTGCTTGGGCCTGGGCGGGTGTTTTTATTAAAAACTCAGCCCTGGGTAAATGCGGGGAGTTTCACGATCTTGCCGCCAGCGAGTGCGGATTCATGCGCGCAGAGTCCGACGCAGGTCCAATTGGCGGATTTGACGGCGTTGGGGTAGCACTCGCGGTCCTCGGCCAAGGCGGTCAGAAACTCGTGCACCAGATGCGGGTGAGAGCCACCGTGGCCGGCGCCTTGAGTGAAGCTTAAGTGTGTTTTTTTACCCAGATCGTAGACGCCCTTGGTCGTGAACTTCTGAATGCCCTTGGGCAGGCGTTTCGCGTAGTCAGGCGCTTTCACCTTTTGCGGAATTTTGTGCTCGGGCTTTTTCGCGGTGTGCAGAACGTGCGGCGCGTGTTCGATGAGTGACCACTCGAAGGATTTTTTCGAGCCGTAGACATCGATACTCTCGCGGTATTGGCGGGCGGTATCAAAGAGCGATCGGATGATGCGCGCGGTGAGGTCGGAGTTTTTGAATTTGATGTGGGCGGTTTCGACCGCGAAGGGCGAACCGTAGTTTTTAACGAGTTCTTTGCGGATCGTGCCGGAGCCGAAGCAGGAAACATATTCGGCGGTGGCGTCGGTGAGAGCGAGCATGGGACCGACGCAGTGGGTGGCGTACCACATGGGCGGGAGGCCGGGCCAGTAGTTCGGCCAACCGTCCATGTCTTGCTGGTGGCTGGCTTGCAGAAATTGGATTTTGCCGAGGTCACCGCGGTCGTAGAGTTCTTTGACGTAGAGGTATTCACGGGCGTACACGACCGTCTCCATCATCATGTACTTGAGGCCGGTTTTCTTGGTGAGTTCGACGATGCGTTTACAGTCGGCGATCGAGGTGGCCATCGGGACGGTGCAGGCGACGTGTTTGCCGGCTTTGAGCGCTTTGATTGATTGCTCAGCGTGGTCGGGGATTGGCGTATTGATGTGAACGGCGTCGATGTCGGGGTCTTGGAGGAGTTCGTCGTAATCGGTGTAGCCGCGTGGAATACCAAACGCGTCCTGAATGGTTTTAAGTTTCTTCGGATCGCGTTGGCAGACGGCGAGCAGGTGGGCGTTGGGGTGGCCTTGGTAAATTGGAATGAACTCGGCGCCGAAACCGAGACCGATGATGGCGATGTTGAATTTTTTGCTCATGGGGAAAGGGGCGTAAGAGTGGATTATTTTAGCGTTTGGATGAACGCCTCAATGTCAGAGAGTTCTTGGGGGCTAAAAATGTCGCCCATTGGCGGCATAGGGGAAACGGTGTATTGTTCGTAGCCCTTCGCGATGACTTTACTGGGCTCCATCAAACTTTCGTGGATGTAGGCCGGGGTGGTACGGGAGGCGATTTTGTCGAGGGCGGGGCCGACGTTGCTACCCTCGCCATTGAGGGCGTGGCAGAGAATACAGGCGGCGGGATGCTTCAAGAAAAGTTGCTGACCGCGTTTGGCGTCGGCTATGATAACTTTGTTGGGATCATCGAGTGGGATAAGTTCACTTAAGCGCACGTCATCGATTTGGACTTCCCCTTTGCCCGCGAAAGTGAAGCTCAGGCTAGCTTGGGTGCGATTGCCGCTGTTGAAGTCAGTCTCAATTTCGAACCAGTCGGAGTCGCGGCGGCGGATTTGGTCGGTCTCGGTTTTAGTTAGGGTTTCGCTAAAGTAGATCCGACCCGACATGCCCTTGGTTTTGATCCATCCCGCGAGGCGATACTGGGTGTTGGGTTTTACGGTGACCTCGGTGTAAAGGCTCGTGTCGACATCGGAGGCGGCGACGGCGCGTAGCGATTGCTTACCGCCGTGAACTTCCTTTTCGCCACTGGCGGCGCTCCAAACTAGGGTCTTGTTACCGTCGCGGTTACTGAGATCTCGGCGTTTCCAACCAGCGGGCAAACCATCGGAGCCCATGGCCTCGAAGCTGCCGGCGGTGAGAATGTTTGCGCCGTTGCGGTAGAGCGCTGCGCCATGGATGCGGCCCAAGATGCGGGTCGCTTCTTTCAGCCACTCGTCGGCTTGGTTGGCGGGGTTGCGAACGAGGCTGGCGACGATCGTTTGGATTTGTTTAGTCTCGGAAAATTCGGCGAGTTTCACGAGGGCGGCGAGTTTGGTGAGTGCATCGGCATCGCTCACGACAGAACAGCCAAAGTAGAGGGCGACGGCCCGAGCGTCGTTACCAAGAGCACGGATGGCGTTGCGGCGGACGGCGGCCTCAGTGTGATTGAGCGCGACGCGGTGCGTGGCCTCGTCGAGGAGTCCGAGGCCGTGGAGGGTCCAGAGCGCGTGGATGGCTGGAATCGCGGCTGGAGCGCGGACCAGCGCTTTAAGGGCTTGGGCTGCGTCTTGGTGCTTACCCTCGACCAAGAGGCGCTGGGCGGTGAGACGCCAGAAGAGGGTGGGTGCGTTTAAGGCGGATACGAGTTGGGCGGTGCTGGCCCCTTTCAGGGAAGTGATCGCCGCGGGTTTGGCTTTATCCCAGACGAGGCGGTAAATGCGACCGCGGGCGTGATCGCGAAGTGGGTTTTCGTGGGCGCCGCCGACGCCGGTTTTCGCATCGTAGCCGCCGCGGCCTACGTTAGGGGTGGGGTTGTGTTGGATGATGTAGTTTTGCCAATCGGAGAACCAGATGGCGCCGTCGGGGCCCACCTCAGCGAAAACGGGGGACATCCATTCATCGCTGCTGGCGACGAGCGGGAAACCGTCGTTGGCTGCGTAGCCGGCGCCATCGCGAACGACGTCAAACAAGGAGATAATTTTCATCGTGGGCTCGCAAACCATGGCTTTGCCCTGGAGCCGCGCGGGCAGATTATCTGAGTAGATGAATGCGCTGCCGGCGGCGGCGGTATAGCCTCCCATGACGTCCACTTGGCGAAAGTTGGGGGTGATGGTATGGGCCTTGTCCTCGGTGTTGATACGCTTGGCGGTCATAGCGCGGACGCCTTTGGGTACGATCGTTGCGGGGATGCCGCCAAAGAAAATGGGGGCGTTATTGGCGGTGCCGCCAAATTGATCGCCGAACTGATTTACGCTTTGGGCCCAGGTGTTGTTGGTGAATTGATGGAGGAATTCGAGGGCGGAGCCGTCGGCTTTGAAGCGGTACGTGCCTTGAGCGAATTGTTTTTCAACACCGCCGATCGTGCCTTTGAAGCCGGAGTAGCCGACGGCGCCATACAGCCAGTTGTCGAAACCGTAGTGGAGGTTGTTGGCTTGAGCGTGGGTGTCGTTGATGCCCCAGCCCGTTATGATTTCTGTTCGGACATCGGCTTTGTCGTCGCCGTCGGTGTCTTTAAGGAAAAGAAAGCGTGGGGATTGAGCGATCACGATACCTCCGTTTGTGAAGGTGAACCCGGTGGGAATGTTGAGGTGATCGGCGAAGACGGTGAACTTATCGGCGCGACCATCGCCGTCGGTGTCTTCGCAGATTTTGATGCTATCATTACCCATCCCGTCGGGCTTCACGTCGTGAGGGTAGTCGCGCGTTTCTGCCACCCAGAGGCGTCCGCGCTCGTCCCAAGCCATAAAGATGGGTTTAGCGATGTCGGGCTCGCCGGCAAAAAGTTGCAGGTGCAGATCAGGCGCGACTTGGGTGCGCTCCGTGCTCCCTTTGAGGTTGAAGGGAAATTGAAACGTGAGGGGCTCAGGGCGCTTTTCGTAGTTGGCGATGGTGGCGCGCGCTTCGCGTTGCTCAGGCTCACGCTGAGCGAGGAATTTTTTCCAAGCGGCGACGCGTACAGGGCCGGCGGCAGCGAGGAGTTTGGGCTTCACGCTCAGGGCGAAGCCTTCGGCCGAAAAATCGCCTAGGGAAGTTGCGGTGAGGACATTCGCGGCGGGGATGGCGGCGAGGGCTTTGGTAAAAAGATCGGCTGGGGCGTCGAGGATCAGGACGTCGAATTTGGCGACGAAGTCGGCGGTGGCGGTGGAGGGGTCAGACACGTAGTCAAACCAGATGGCGTCACGGCCGAGATCACGCATGAGGACATGAGCGTTCATGCGGGGGGTGCGCTCAGGTGTGCCGTGGTAAAGGACACGGATGGGATTGGCCGCGCAGTTAAGCGCCAGTGACAACAGAAGTAAGAAAATCGCCGGGGTTTTCATAGTAAGTCGGACAGGGGTTTAAGACGTAGGGTAAAATCGGGTGGCCCTCAAATGAGGAGAGCTCTGCAGTCATTAAGGAAAAAGAAAGCAGAATAGGTTTTTTGGTCGCAAGACCTTAGCAGATAAAAACTGGGAGTTACCTTGGTTATATTTTTAGGGAATGCAGAGGATTCGGCATCGGACCGTCAAACCGTACCAAGCCGTTTATTGCCGGCGCGGAATCGGGGGGAGTATGCGCTCAGTGTCCGAGGCGTGTGTAGTCGAGTGTGGTATGGCTGATGTGGCCAGCGGTGAGGGCGGCGCGGTCGGTGAGGGGCTCGTTGGCGGAGAGGTCTTCGCCGGCGCGGAAGATAAGCCGGTGGTTACCCTCGGGGCAGGCCGGCGAGTACAGTCGCGGGATCACGACACGCGCAGGAATCGTGCGGTGCACGACGGAAGTGGGGCCGCAGGGGAGAGGGAAATTGATGTTATGGACAATGAAGCTATGCGCAGCGGTAACCCCGATAAGGGGAGCGGCGAGGCGCGCGGCGTGGGCGGCGGAGTGACGCAAGGTGGCGAGCAAGTCGGCGTCGGGGGTGTCGTCGGCCGCTTTGAGTTGGTTGTAGACTTCTTCGGTGAGGGCTTGGGAGAAGGCGAGGGCGGGCAAGCCGTGGAGGGCGCCTTCCCAGGCCCCGGCGATTGTGCCGCTGGCGATAATGAACCCCAGGGAGGCGTTGAACCCTATGTTGATGCCACTTAAGACGCCGTCGATTGAGGTGGTGCGCGGTATGAGATGGTCGAGGGCGATGTTCACGCAATCGCTCGGGGTGCCGTCGATGATCCAAGTCGGGCAACCGAGGCCGCGATCGGCCCGGGTTGCGTGGATGGCGCGGTTGCGGGATTTGGCGGCGCCGACCCAGCTTTGTTCGGTTTTGGGTGCGGCGACGTAGGGTGTGTGCCCGGCGACGCGAAGAGCTGCGACGAGTTCGTGAAGGAAGGGGCTGGCGATGCCGTCGTCGTTAGTGACCAGTAAATTCATTTTTCGATTTAATCATGAAAGAGACGAAACCCACGAAAAAGGAAAGCGCGCGGTGGACAGATTCGTGCGCACGGTGACGGGATATTTTTAGACATAAAAAAGCCGCGACGCTTTGGGCGTCGCGGCTGGAGGGGTGGACCTGACCGCGCGAAAAGGAGTCCGCAGTCATCCGCTTGTATTAAGCGGCGACAAACTCGCGCGGCTTAACTTCCCTTGCAATCCGGGCTCCCAGTTCACGGTGCGCTTTGCGCAGGTCGCAGTCCGTCTGCA
>JBAWZQ010000030.1:0-14711 GCA_037142955.1 Opitutaceae bacterium
GCCACCGCGCCATCGCCCTCGCTCGCCTCGTGGGCCAGCACCGCGGCAAAAACCTCCGACGCCTATCTGGTGCAGCTTGCCGAATCTGCCGGATTGAAGCTCGCCACGTTTGATACCGGTATTCCCGGCGCGGTGCAAATTTGACCCAAGACGAGGACGGTAACTCCGGGGATGTTGTAGGGCGTAAGCCCGAGAGCCTCGGCAAAACCTTGGTCGCCACTAATGGTGATCTGATCTTCGGTTTGCCTGCCAGAATCCACTCGGGGCAAGAAAAATACGCTTTTAAGCGTAACGCTAAAAAGTGTAATGCTCGAAAGCTTAACTTCAGGAGGCGTTAACGACGGGAGTTTTACCCGCTCTCCTCACGAGGAACCTCAGAGATCAAACGAGGTGCTCAGAATAAACTGCCGTGGGTCGATGATACGGTACGCGTAGGTAGAGCCGTCTGGGTTGATGGCGACTTTTTGCAGATGGCCGTTTTCAAGTGCGTCCCGAACGTTGAGCTGCACCTTGGCGCGCACGCGTTTTATTGTGCGATTCAAGCTATTGATAGATAATTACTTAAAGAAATAGTGGATTGGCGCTTGTAAGACGCATTGCAGCAATGCAGCATTGCACCATGTCCACCACCATTCCCTTGACCAAGCGCGGCAGCCTGACGCTGCCACCGTCGTTGCGCCGCAAGATGGGTCTCGATAAGCTCCGCAATCCCATGGTCGTTGTCGAAGAACGCGACGGCGGACTTTTCTTGCAGACGGCTGTTGCGGTGGCCGTGCGTGATTTGCCCAAGGGAACGATTGAGCAATGGATCGCGCGAGACGAGGCGGACATGGCCGCGTTTCGCGCCCTGCCTCGCAAAGCCAAAAAGTGAGGCTTTTCCTCGACACCAGTGTCCTTTTGGCTGCGGCAGGGTCAGGTCGCGGCGCTTCACGTTTTGTCCTCACAGAGGCGATTGCCCAAGGATGGGTCCTTGTCTCGGCCGACTATTGCGCGGAGGAAGCGCGCCGAAATTTGGCGAAGATCGGGACATCGGCCGAAGCCACTTGGACAAAATGGTCGCTCCCGGGCTGCAGTTCACCGCAGTGCGACTAGCGCTCGATCGGCCGCTCGTTTTCCCGAAGGCGAAAGATCGCCCGGTCGTGATTTCAGCACTCGCCGCTCGTTGCGCGTGGTTGCTGACCCTCGACGAGACTGACTTTCACGGAAATCTCGGCCGCGAAATCTACGGAATGAGCATCGCCACGCCGGGCCAGTTCCTGATTGAACAGCGTCACCAAGGGCTACTTTGAGAATCCTTCGTCAGAACAACATTCCACGTAGAGCTGGCGCCTGTGGCACGAGCACCTGCGCAAAAAAAAACAACCACCGGCTTGTATAGCCCTGCGGATAATGGCCCACGAGCACCAGTCGACTTGCGCGCCACCGTATCTTGTCGGCTTTAGATAAGGAGAACTTTCCAGGTTTTGGCGGTGCGCCCGTTTTGCCTTGGACCAGAGATCTACTCCCCAAAAGCATTGTCATGGCTAACGCTAATTCTTCTTCTGAGACCCCTGTGGTTATCCGGTTTCCTACTCCGTCCCCTGGTTCCGGCCCTGAAAAGCGGGTGATACCGGAACAAGAATTACGGCAACGCATACTCGACTGCCATGATCTTGCTTCTTTACGCAGTAATATCGTCGCTCTCGAAGAGCTCTTTCGTAATCGGCACGCCCTTTTAGATCATTTCACCAACATCATCGCCCGTGATCCCTCGCTCACCACTCGGTCGCTGCAAATGGTCAACAGCGCCTATTTCGGGCTAAGCGATAGAATCAACACCATTGAGGGCGCGATTCTTTATCTAGGCCTCGGCAACGTGCGCCTGCTCATGACCACCGCGACCAAGATCGATGACCTAGAATTCTTGGCCGATGATGGTACGAACGTTTCTTGGCGTGATTTTTGGTTACACTCCTTAGGTTGCGCATTCGCCACTCGTGAAATCCTACACCAGTTCGGTTATCGGGTCGCCAATGATACCGATTACTTAAGTGGACTCCTCCAAAACGTCGGCAAGGTCGTGATGGCGAAAGCCTTTCCGGTGGAATTTACCCAGCTAGCCCACACCGTTTATAAAGACGAAGCGCATGTCATCGCGGCCGAGCGCGAACTGTTGGGCTGGGATCATGCCGCTATTGGCGCTTTTTATTTGGAATCGAATCGGATCCCCCAGGAAGTTGTCGAAGCCGTCCGCTATCACCACGATCCTTCAAACGCCCCTACGTATCAGTTTTTTGCCGCGGCGACCCAGCTGGCCGACGTCATGGCCCTCAGGGCTGGTCTCAAAGGTGCCGCTGAAACGCGTCCCGTTCTTACGGATCGTGAACTTTTGACCCTGCCCTCGCTCGCTCTTCTTTGGCCCAAAAGCGGACCCACTCTCACCGGGAAAATGCGTAAACTCACGGAGCGGATTTCAAAGATTCCCGACACGTGCAGATCGCTTTTTAAAGAAAGCTCTCCGGTTTAAAGCCCACGCTTTACCTGCTCTAGACCCGCGTCGAGCCTGGGACTGTTAAATGGGCGATACGCCTCCACGCGCCTAAAATTTTGCTGCTGCGCCCAAGCCACTAGCTCCGTTGCGAAATCTTCGTTTCCACCCCACTCAACCTCGACCCCATTGCGAGCCCCTTCGTGAGATTTGTGTCCGTCAAATGCTGCAAAAAGGTGAATCATGGTAGGGTTTTCTATTTCCCTCAACCCCTCGTACGCCCCAGCCTTTTCTCACATGAGTAAACCAGACATCCGCTGGCTTCAGCGCTTTCAAAAATTCCTTATGGCCCTGTCCCGTCTCTCCGCGGCAGTGAAACTGGCCGCGGAGCGTCCACTGTCCGAACTGGAGCAGCAGGGGCTCATCCAAGGCTTTGAATACACCCACGAGCTGGGTTGGAATGTTCTGAAGGATTCCTCGAGGCTCAAGGTTTCGTAAATATCATCGGTTCCAAGGGCGCGACCCGCGAGGCCTTCAAGAACGCGGTGATCACAGACGGCGACGCGTGGATGGACATGATCAAGGCCCGCAGCGCCACCCCGCACACTTACAAACCCGCAGTCGCCGATGAAATCGCCAAAGATATCCTTGGCCGTTTCCACCCCGCGCTTGTCGCTTTGGAAAAGCGCATGGCAGAACTGGCCAAGCAGGAGACTGATGGTCTATGAATCACGGACTGCCTGAGCTCACAGTCGAAAAAATCCACGGTGTGCTGTCGCGGCACCCGCAAGTCGACCGCGCCATCCTTTACGGCTCGAGAGCCAAGGGAAACTCCAAGCCTGGCTCGGATATTGATCTTACCTTGGTCGGGGAAGGACTATCCGAACGCATCCGCGCTCAGATCTCTAGCTCGGCAAAATGCCCAATGAGATTGCGCTCTGCCTCGCAACCGTCCGCTGCGCTCCGCTCAACCGTTGCCGTTTTGTCCCTTGAAATTGCACTCGCTCGATGATCGATTAAGCCGCTAACAGTCCCATCGTGCATAACGGACGGATCACTCAGGAAGATGTCGCCCGACGTGCGGGCGTCACGCGGGCCACCGTTTCGATGGCGCTCAAGGCGCATAAAAGCATTCCGGAAAAGACGCGTAATCGGATACTACGGATTGCAGCCAAACTCGGCTACAGGCCCGATCCTATGTTGTCGGCCTTGGCGGCTTACCGAAGCAGCTCTCGACCGGCAACGTTTCACGGGACATTGGCGTGGCTGATCAACTCGGCGTTTGGCTACGATTGGAGGGGAGTGCCCCAGTTCTGCGATTATCATTTCGGGGCCCTCACGCGGGCGAAACGACATGGCTTCAATGTGGAGACATTTGATCTGAATGCTCCCAATATGACCCGCGATCGGCTCGCGGCCATATTTCGGGCGCGGAATATACAGGGCCTGTTGCTTTGTCCCCAGCCGCGGTCGGAAACGACTTTGGAGTTCACTTGGGCGGATTTTTCCGCGGTTACTTTCGGCTACACTCTCGCTTCGCCCCATCTGCATACAGTCGTTTCAACGCAATACCGTGACATGTTGCTCACCCTGCAACAAGTGCGGGCTAGGGGATACTCTCGGATTGGACTCATGCTGAACCACGAGCATGACCTTCGCACAAACTACAACTACCGCTCTGGCTTTCTCATTGCTCAGTCGTTGTGGCCGAAGTCGCCGAAGATTCCCATTTTGGGGTGCCCCTATGATGATTACGAGGCTCTCGGGCGTTGGCTGCAGAAGAATAAGCCGGACGCGATCATCGCCTGCGGAGGAGAGACCTGTGTCCGTGCCTTGAAACGACTCGGGGTCCGGGTGCCGCAGGATGTTGGGCTAGCGTTGCCCAATCTCGCTGCAGCGACCTCCCGTGTCTCCGGAGTGGTGGAAAATTCCAGCGAAATAGGGGCGGTCGCCGTGGATCTGATCGTTGCGATGATACAGCGAGGCGAACGCGGTATCCCCGAATATCCGCAACGCATCCACGTAGAGGGTGCTTGGCACCCGGGAAACAGCCTGCGGCTTTCTCCGAGGTAGGGGTAAGGAATACGTCTGGGCCCCGCATTTACTTACCTGTGTAAGTGGCGGATAGATTGAGCCGGACCTAATTCTGGCCACGGTAGGTTTAACCTCGGCAGTTTCACTCACTGCTCAAACCCCTAACCCAAACCCTGCCATGAGATTTGATTCCACGCTCCGCGCGCCCCTCGTGCGCACACTCGCCGCAGTCGCCCTGTCGGCGTTCACACCTCTCTTATCCCAAACGGTCCCTCCTCCTGCCCGGCCATTGAACTCGACCACTGAGGCCGCTGTGGTGCTTACCCCGTTTGAGGTCAACACGACTAAAGACTTGGGCTTTGTCGCCAACAGCTCCCTCGCTGGCGGCCGGCTCGCCGGCGAACTTAAGGATACTCCGGCCGCGTATTCCGTGCTGACACGGGAGTTTATCGACGCACTGGGGCTAACTGAGTTGGCAGAGGCGAGCCGTTGGGCTCCCAACACGACGATCGTCAACGATGACGGCCGGCAGGAAATGTTTGGCAATACCACAGCCTTTTCTTTCCGCGGAGTCAGCGGCAGCACCCAGCGGAACTTTTTCCCATTCGCGGTCAACTACGATAGCTACAACCTTGATCGTTTCGACTACGCTCGCGGCCCCAATTCCATCCTCTTTGGGCAGGGCAGTTTGGGCGGCTCGGCGAATGTGGTGACCAAACGAGCCCAGACGGCAAAGCCGACCAACGAACTGCGAATGAGCTACGGCTCCTGGAATAACGAGCGCGTCGCTTTCGACGTGAACCGGCCGTTTGCTGAAGGAAAGGCAGCAGTGCGCGTGAACGTCGTCCACGTCGACCGGGACGGTTGGCGGGATCATGAGATGGAGCGCAAGCGCGCCGGACATTTTGCCGCGACTTACAAGCCATTCAAGAATACCCAGTTCAGCGTCGAAGCGGAGCGCGGCCAGATTCAACGCAACACTCCGACCACTTGGATCAACGACAACCTCTCGGGCTGGGACGGGAAGACCACGTTCTCCCAGTTGACGGCGACTTTACCGTCCAACGCATCGGCGATCGGTGTCGCCCGCAACGGTTCCACCACCGCGCAATACTTGGTCTATGCCCCAAGCACCGGCCTGAGTGGAATCGTAAATTTTGCGAACACGATGCGTTCAGTGACGAACGGCACCAACATTCTTGGGGTGCCCGTGGTTGGGCCCGCGCTCAGCATTGCCGCGCTCCCGCTTTTCGAGACGGTCGGGTTGCCGGCCAACCGATTCGACAATGCCATCGCCGGGTCCGCGTTTCGCCCAAAGCCGCGCACATTTACAACAGCGCCGGACACCGTGGGCTTTGAGCAAAACTACAAGATCTACTCTGCGTTTCTAAATCAGCAGATCGGCCGCCATTTTTTCTTCGAACTCGCCGGCAACTGCAGTTGGGACAAGCGCACCCGGGAATATCCGGCGGTCCGTGGATTGAGCGAGACGTACATAGACTTGCAGCGCAATCTTCCTACTGGAGCGGCCAATCCGGAGTTTCTCCAGCCATACAACGAGTCCGCGTGGACTCGTGCTAATGAAGGCGCATCGAACTATCACGTGCGCACTGCGTTTGCAGGTGTTTTCAACAACACGCGCTGGGGTGATTTTACTTTCAACGTCTACGGTGGCCAGACGTGGATTCTGCCGGAAAGCCGGTTCTATAACATGACTTTGAAGCGGAATACGGATCCTACCCAGTGGCCGACCGATACGTTTCGTTACCGCTACTATTGGGATCAAACGAATCGGCCGCTCAAAGACCTCAGCGGCACCGTGCCGGTTGTCGACCCCATCACCGGTGTAACCACGCCGACGGCTGTTGGCTGGGTGCTCGATACCACGCGCAATACCAACGGCGCCCAAGGTGAACGCACGCTGAAGTATGTGCAGTCCGCATTTAGCGCCAAACTCTGGCGCGGTCGCATCAATTTGCTGGGAGCGATACGGCGCGATGCTTACACCGCGCTTCAGAGAAACCTATTGGCCCGGCGGGACTTCCCCGGGGCTTGGGACGGCTTCAAGCCCTACTATCTTCCTGGTGCTCCTTCCGACTACTTCTCGCTGCGATATGTCCCCAAGAGCACGACCGGAGACGCAACCGGCCCGCTGCAATCGGCGGATGCTCGCCCACGCGACGCTGCCGGTCTGCCGCTCGCCCAATACGCGGGAGATCGGTTCCGTGACGACTTCAACGCTCCGAAGCTGCGGGGCGCGGCGACCACAAGTTCGGCCGGCGCTGTGGGCCACGTCACTTCTTGGTTAAGCGTCTTCGCCAATTACTCGGAGTCCTACAACCCGCCAAGCGGAGGAGTGCAGATTAACGGTGAATTGCTTGACGCCCAGCGCTCACGTGGTCGCGACTACGGTATTCGTTTTAACCTGCTCGACGGCCGGCTCTACGCCTCTTTTGGGGCTTACCAAAGTCGAGAGAGCAATCAAGCGGTCGACACCGGTAGCGGACTGGGTCAGTCGTTTGGCCTGCCGCAAAGCATAAACCAAATTTTGCAGGCACGCGTGGCGGGCAACCCGGCCACCGGCGCCGAGCCGGACAACAGCACAAACGGCCGGAACATCCGGGGCTTAATAAATGTGCCCACGACCTACCTCGATACCCGCGACCGCGAGAACCGCGGCTTTGAGGCCGAAGCCGTCGCCAACCTCACATCATCATGGCGCCTCACGTTCAACGCCGCAGCACCGCGCGCGGTGCAGACAAACGCCTATGCCGGCACCCGCGCTTATCTCGCGAAAAATGACAGCGTACTGCGACAAATTGTAAACGACGCAGGTGTTCTAATCGACGCGAATAACTTCGCCACCGTGAACACCGCAATCCCGGTCAACTTCCGCTCGCCGGACGCCGATGCCGCTGCGCGCTATTGGAACGGCCTCTACTCGATGACCCAGAACATGGTCACGGGAGCCCAAAAAATTTCCCGCCTGAACGAATTCCAAGCGAATATCTTCACCGACTACACCGTGCGCGAAGGCCGATTCAAGGGTGTAAAGATTGGCGGTGGCATGAACTACCGCGGTCGCGAAGTGATCGGCTATCGCGGCTCCGATACCATCGTCGATCCCTCTGACCCTACCAAGACGCGGGCGATGCCCGATCCACGGGTCAGCGCCTATATCCCCTTCTACGCTGATCCCTACTATCTCTTCGTGGGCACGGTGGGCTATCGCACCAAGCTCACGCGCACAGTTTCGCTAACCGTAGATTTCCGCGTGGACAACCTCCTCAACTGGTCGAAGCCCCTCTACTGGGGCACGACGCAACGCCCGCCTGGTGGGGACATTACCACGCCAGCCCGCGTTACCACCCCAACACTTTATTCCTGGGTTACGCCACGTAGCTACACGCTCAGCACCTCGCTCAATTTTTGAACACATTTACCTGCATGAAAGCCCCGTTCTCTCGTCGTCAGTTTCTTGCCACCTCCGCGCTGTTCCCTCTTGCGGCGTCTCTACCGTTTTCCCGCGTGCTCGCCGCCGACCCTATGCCACTGCCGGAGCCGATTAAGCGGACCGGCGGCGCCTTACTCAAACCGGCGTTGAACATTTACTCATTTCTCGAACAGCTAAACGAGAACAAGCAGAACCCCGCCAAGGGCATCGACCTCTTTGGCGTCTGCGATTTTTGCGCCCGGCTGAATATTGAGGCGGTCGACATGACGGGATACTTTTTCCCCGAGTATCCCAAGGTCCCTACCGATCAATTTGTGAGTCGCATCAAACGCTATGCTCACGCGCGCGGCATCGTGATCAACGGCACGGGAGTGCGAAATGATTTTGCAACCACGGACAAGTCGGTCCGGGCGGCCGGCGTGCAGGTGACCAAAGATTGGATCGAGGCGGCCGCACGGCTTGGGGCTACGGTAGTGCGGGTGTTTGCCGGACCGCAGCAACCCTTCAAAGACTGGAAAGTCGCAGCGGGTGGAGTGAAGCGTGAGGAGGTCGAAAAATGGATGGCCGATGATTTGCGCACCTGCGCGGAATACGGGCAGAAGTTCGGCGTTCTTGTTGGGGTGCAGAACCACGGTGATTTCGTCAGCAGTGCGGCGGAACACGTGAGCCTGCTAAAACGGGTCGATCATCCGTGCTGCGGCGCCATCGTCGACACGGGGAAATACCCGACTGCTGATCCCTATGCAGACATCCAGGCAATGGTGCCACATGCGGTCGGCTGGCAAATTAAGGAAACCCTCGGCAGCGAACTCTCGGCGCCCCGTGCGGACTTCAAAAAGTTAATGAAGATCATCAACGATGGCGGCTATCGGGGGTTTGTGCCGATCGAAACGCTGGCGATGGGCCGCAAGAACTATAACCCAGCGGCCGAAGTGGAAATGGTATTGAAGGGCATGCGCGAGGGCATTGCGGCGATTTCGTAGCCCGCTGCATTCCGCATACCCCGGGAGAAACCACATGAGCATCGCACCCTCACTGACCGCACCGTCACTGATTCTCGGTCTTTCGCATGTCGCCGTGAAAGCCACGGACATCGAACGGTCCTGCGCATTTTACCGGGAATTCCTCGGTTTTTCCGAGCACTGCCGGCTCAACTATCTGACGACGGGGGAACTCATGCTCGTTTGTTTCAAGATCAACGACGACCAGTGGATCGAAGTTTTTACCGGACTAAAGCCAGGAGAGAATCGCCTGCATCAAGTCGCGTTTCGCGTCACCGATGCGGAGCAGATCCGCCGCTGTCTCGCGGCCAGCCATTTCGACGTGCCGGAAAATACACCGATTGGCCAAATGGGAAATTTCAACTTCGTTGTGACTGATCCTTCCGGCCAAATTGTCGAGTTCGTGCAGCCCCTGCCGACCGGTATAACCGAACGCGACCGCGGAAAATTTCTTCCTGCCACGCGGGTCTCCACGCAGCTGCTCCACGCCCGCGTCTTCGTCAGCGACCTCAAGCGGGACGAAACGTTTTACGCTGCGCTGGGGTTGGCGGCAAAGCCAAATTCCGCGGCGCTGGGCGATAAGCCCAACCTAAAACTTCGTCAGACTATCGCCGGAGATTTTGTCGAGTTTGTCGCCGACCTCCAGAGCGAGTCCGTGTTCAGCCTTGGGGTCGGCGACATCACTGAGACCGTGGAGCAGTTGGAACGCAGTCCTTATCGCCCGCGCTATGCTGGGTCGCTGCGGCCTCAAAGGCAGTCCGATGGGACCGCGCATCTGGATATCTTCGATCCCGATGGCACTTGCGTCCGTCTTATCGAACTCGCCTTGGCGTCGGCCAGTTGACTTCGCAGCCAAGAAACTACTTTCCCTCCGTCTGCCCCACCATGAATTTGACGCCTCCCGTTTCTGTTGATCGTGCGTCGTCCCCTGAGCGACGCTCGTGGCGGGTCGGCACTCTTGTTTATTCGGGCGGGGGGCTCGCTGCACTTTATGGCTGGCTGTTGTGGGGCGATTTTTCATGGCAGCTCAAGGAGCGCACCGGTCCGATTGTCCAAGTCATGCTCGGGCTGTTTAAGGCGTCTGATTTCCTTACCGCGTTGTTCATGATTTTGGTGCCGGCAGTTATCACGATGACGCTCTGTCCCTTGGTTGGATACTGCAGTGATAACCATCGAGGCCCGCGTGGGCGTCGGATCCCGTTTCTTCTGGTCACAACTCCAATTTCCGGCCTCGCGTTGATGGGCGTCGGCTGCGCTCCCGTTATCGGGACGCGGCTTCACGCTTTGTTGGGATGGAACGGCTCCTCGCTCAATTCGACCATTCTCGCCGTGATGGCGGTGTTTTGGACCTGCTTTGAAATTGCCACCGTCACGGCCAACACGGTCTTTGCCGGCCTCATCAATGATGTGGTTCCCCGTCCGTTGATCGGGCGTTTCTACGGACTCTTTCGAGTCATCAGCCTCGGGGTTGGGATTCTGCTGTTTTACTTCGTAATGGGTCACAGCAAGGAACACTACCTGGTGATTCTCATCACGCTTGGGGCCATCTACACGGTCGGTTTTTCGCTGATGTGTTTCAAGGTGAAGGAGGGTGATTATGGCCCGCCGCGGACCGACGGTTCCAAAGGCATTGGAAGCGTTTTCCCCACGATCAGATCCCTTGCTCGGGACTGCTTTTCCCATCCTTACTATTTGAAGGTATTCGCATTTATGGCGGTGGCCGTGACGTCGTTCATTCCGGTGAATCTCTACATGGTCTTCGCCGCCGAACGGTTCGGCGTTTCTCTCGACGGTTACGGAAAATATATGGCCCTGATCTTCGCGATTTCCCTCGTCGTCGCTTATCCGCTTGGCTGGATGGCGGATCGCTTCCACGCGACGCGCGTCGGGCTCGGTTGCCTTACCCTGTATGCAATAGCTACTGGGATCGGATTCTTTCTCGTTTCGGGTCCCCTGAGCTTCGGCTTCATGCTGGTCGCTCACGGCGTGCTTTCTGTCTGTTACAACACCGGAGTGTCCGCCCTTGGCCAGATGCTGTTTCCCAAGGATCGGTTCGCCCAGTATGCAGCGGCCGCGGCGTTCATGTCTTCGCTCGCGAGCATTGTTGTGAGTCCATTGGTCGGTCTGCTCCTCGACTGGCTAGGGCGAGACTACCGCTACACGTTCGGTCTGTCCTCCCTGCTGGCCTTGGTCGCACTTTGGCTTGGTGTCGTGATGTATCGCCGGTTTCGCGCCTTTGGGGGGCCTAACCACTACGTTGCCCCGGAATAACCCGCCCTTTGGCAATTAAATGAAACTTCCCGCCCACCTGCATCCCGTCCGTGTACTCAAGTTTCTTGCGCTACTCGGCCTGGCCTCCCTTCGGCTGAACGCTGACGAATCCGCAGGCTCCACCGTTTTCGTTCGGCCGACTCCCGAAAGAATCGAGTCGGACTTGGCGCGCACTAATCCCGACCGCCGTCATCCTCGCATCCTGATGGATGGCGCAGACCTTGCTCGCATCCGTCGGGCGCAAGAAACGGATCCCACGATAACCGCGTGGTGCGCCTCGCTGCGGGAAAAGGCGGATGCCATTCTCAAAGTGGCCCCGGTCAAATACGGCCTAAGCTCCTATTCGGGTGTCTTGCCGCAGGCGCGTCGCCTCCTCTCCTACTCGCAGATTCTAGGCCTCACATATCGCCTCAGCGGAGAGGTGCGCTACGCCGAGCGACTCTGGCAAGAGATTGATACGGTCTGCGACCGGAGCAAATTCCCCGACTGGGGTCGCACCCACTACAACGACGCCGTCGAGATGGGAACGGCTTTCGCGATCGCGTATGACTGGTTATTCGACTACTGGAGCGACGAGCGCAAACAGACGATGCGCCAGCACATGCGTGACTTCACCCTGCGCTATGTCGTGGACAAGCTGCACAATGAAAGTCTGCCGGAAAACGGCAAAACCCTGACCAATATTCGCCTCGTCTATGCCGGCGGCGCCGCGGTAACAGCCCTAGCGATTGCTGACGAGCCCGACTCTGCGGACCTCGCCTGCCGGGTGATCGCCGAAGCGCTCCGGAGCGATGAAGCCGGCGTGGCCATGTTCGCACCTGATGGAGGCTGGTATGAAGGCGCGCGTTACTGGGGTTACGCGGTTCGGTATCATATCTATCTCCTGTCTTCCCTGCGGGCGTCGACAGGCACGACCTACGGTTTAGTCGAGGCCCCAGGCTTCCGCGAGACGGGCGGCTTTCCGATCCAGATGGCGGGTCCCGCCGGCAACTTCAATTTTCATGACGATTACCCCGATCCGAAAATCGACAGCGAATTGTCGTGGCTGGGCCGGGAATTCGACGTGAATTTCGGCCGGAAGCGCTTCGCCGAATTGGCTGCGGGTCGGGCCGCCCCCGAAGCAGTGGACGTCCTCTACTACCGACCGGAATTCGCGCGGGGATCCCCGGAGTTTCCCCTCGCAGCTTTATATCGGGCTGCCGGCACGGCGGTCTTCCGTTCCGGATGGGATGCCCAGGCGTTGTTTCTTGGCATTCACGTCGGGCCGAATGTTGGAGCCCATGCGCAGCTCGACATGGGCACCTTCATCCTCGATGCTGACGGTAAGCGTTGGGTGAGTGATGTAGGCGGCGGCAGTTACGATTGGAAGGGCTACCTGAATTCCCCTGAATTCCATCTGTCCAATGAGCCGCCCAATATGCGCCCTGGTCGATTCGACTACTACTGCACGCGAGCGGAAGGTCACAACACGCTCCTCGTGGGGAGCGAGCGCCTCGATCTCGATCAGAACCTTCGCGTCTCCAGCAAGATTCTACGCTACGAGGCGGGGCCTGATCGGTGTGTGTTCGTGGCCGATCTGACCGATGCCTATCGGCCTCGGGCGAGGGGTGTCAGACGCGGATTCCAATTCTCTCGCACGGACCGAACAGTTGTCGTGAGGGACGAGCTAGAGGCTGCTACGCCCACGGAATTCACTTGGTCGGCCCACACCGTGGCGGAGATCGCTCTCGCGCTTGACCGTCGCTCTGCCGTGCTGACGCAAGGCAACGAGCGCCTATGGGTTGGATTCATTTCCCCGGGAAGCGCCAAACTAGAGCTGGGGTCGCTCCCTCCCGAACCAGAACCGAAGCAAACGAAGTTTCCGGGACCGCGCGGTGGAGCAGGTGACTATGACCGGATGAAAAAGCTCATTATCCGAGAGGTCGGGGTGACTAAGAGTGATTGGTCAGTCGCGTTTATTCCCCTCGCGGCGGGTCGCGAGGCGCCCGAAAAGCTGCCGGTTCCGCAACCGCTCAGCGCATGGTGAAACATAACCGATGAAACAACTGAAGAAACTACTCGCACTAGCCGGAGTGCTCACAATGGCCGGGGTTGACGGGTCCGGCTGGTCTCTCCGCGCGGAAGAACCACGCACCCCACCGCTGGTTCGTCCCCGGGTGCTGGGCCTGTCCCACGTCGCGGTCAAGGCCAGCGACTATGAAAAGTCGGTCGCGTTCTACCGGGACTTCCTTGGTTTCGCTGAACAGGGTCGTCTCTTTTATCCGACCAATGGGCGCCGGGAACTCGTCTATCTCAAGATAAGCGACACGCAAACGATCGAGGTCTTCGACGCGGCGAATGTCACCCAAGTGGCCGGTCAGCTTTATCAGATCGCGTTGCAACTCGAAGACGCTGAGGCGCTGCGGGTGCAGTTTACACGACATGGAATTCGGATGCCACCAGTGGTGGGTCGTGGACAGATGAAGAACGCTAACTTCACCACGCGGGACCCGAACGGCTACATCATTGAGGTCGTCCAGTATTTGCCCGAGGGCCGCATGGCTCTGGATCGCGGGAAATTTCTCTCCGACCAGCGGATATCGGATCACCTAATTGCCGCAGGGGTTGCGACAACGAAACTGCCTGAGACGCTGATATTTTACCGCGATATTCTGGGCTTTGAAGAGCGGCCTTCCGGTTTGACCGGAGTGAGTGGCTCCCAGCGTTTACGCCTCGGGATCCCTGGTTCAACCGACTACGTGGAAGTGACGGTCGCTCCCGAAGATGGCACCCCTTACTTTTGCCTGGAAGTTCCCGACTTAGATTCAGTGAAGGCGACCCTTGCGCGGCGCGCGCCCGACATGCACTACGACCGATCGTTGGCCATCTCCCGGGCAGAAACGGGCCAACGCATGCTGGATGTTCACGATCCGGATGGAATGAAGATTCGATTGATCGAAGGTGGCCCGGTCGCAAATTCTCCATTCGCTCCAACAAAGCCTCCTGCCACACCCTAGTGTGGAACCGATGAACAGAAGAAGGCTGAGTCTGGCCGGTCCTTGATCAGCAACTGCATCCGCAGCGGCCACGCGGGCCAGTCTTGCGTTCGCACCCGCCGTTCCGTGAATCGCTCCACCGGTCTGCGCTGCGATCCATCGATCAACCTGCGCGGGCTTTATTCGCGCCAAGATTATCCTGACTTGCTGCGTCGGATTCGTTGCGCCGCGCACGACCACGAGTACCCGCTCGTTTTCCTCACCAACAACTTCTCGCTGCCGGCTCTCAAGATTGCACAGATCTACAAGTCTCGTTGGCACTACCTTGTTTGATACTAGCAATTTCACTGAAGACATTCTTAACTTACTCTAAATCAAATTTTTAATTCCGGACACTACTGACTATGTGTTTTAATTAAAAACTTAGTTGGAGCTTACCATTTGGTGTTGCGAGAAATAAAGCCCTTGTAAAATCATATTATCATATTATCAGATGAAGCGTGAGAACC
>JBAWZQ010000031.1:0-13789 GCA_037142955.1 Opitutaceae bacterium
CAGTAGTGTCCGGAATTAATCAATTGCTTTAGAATAAGTTAGGAATGTCCTCAGTGATATTGCTAGTATCAAACAAGGTAGTACGACGGTTAAACAGTTCTGGGATAGGAACTTTCTCAAATTGAGTGACCGAGAGGACTTGAAGAATTTCATGCAAGCTTGGTTCCAATTTGAGGGTTTTTTTTAGGATGGCCACGAGCAGATAAGTACTGATGGCGGACCAGATCTGAATGCGTACGGCGTTGTCGGAGGTACCGATAAAAGAGCGGATGCGCAGGTGCTGTTTGATCCAGCGAAAGAACAGTTCGATTTGCCAACGAGACTTGTAGATCTGTGCAATCTTGAGAGCCGGCAGCGTGAAGTTGTTGGTGAGGAAAACGAGCGTGTGTTCGTGGTCGGGCGCGGCGTAACGAATCCGACGCAGCAAGTCGGGATAATCTTGGCGCGAATAAAGCCCGCGCAGGTTGATCGATTGATCGCAGCGCAGGCCGGTGGAGGGATCCACGGAACGGCGGGTGCGAACGCAAGACTGCAGGTTCGACTTTGCACGGATGACGAAAAATGCCCCCGCTTGAGTGAAACGAGCCAGTCGAGCGAAGTCCAAATAACCTCGATCCATCACATAGATTGCGCCTGGCTCGATCGGAATCTTGTCGAGCAAGTTGACCTCGTGCACCGCGCCCTCGGTCAGAGCGAGAAACGTCGGAATCGAACCCCGCAAATCCAAGAGCGTATGCAGTTTGATCGCGGCCTTGGTCGAACGAAAATGGGCCCACGGGAAAAGACTCAAACACAAGTCGATGACGGTTGCTTCGAGAGCGTAAACGGTCTGCTCCAGTTCGAGCGCAAACGGTTCTGTCGCGTAAAGCTTGCGCGCGCGCAGAATCAAGCTCTGTGCCCAGTCCGCATAAATGCGCCAGTCGCGAAGTTCGTTGGCATCGGCGAGCGTGCTGCGCCGGATATCGCTGCGAAAGCCCATTTGATAAAGCAGCGCGGTCCGCGAGTGCAGCGAAGACTCCAGGTCGCGCAGACTTTCTCGAAAGGTGAGCTGAGCAAAAGCCATCGCCAGCCACTGATCGTGACAGCCAAATCCCTTGGCGCCTGCATCGCCTTGATAACGCTGAACACAGCGACGGAAGGTCTCGCGATGGCCCAAGCCCATCACTTGTGCGAACACGGTTTGAGTAGCCATCCACGAAGAATGGCGCTTGCTTACTCCAGCCAATCTCAAAATGCGTCACACTCTCTAAGATAAGCAATCCACTGAATGTTAGTGTATTATAAATCTTCACCAATCGTTATTCCGGACAGTCGTGATCTTGCGGCTTTTTTTACATTCGAGGCAAAGAGAAGCGAGGTAGACAAGGTGGTTCAAGCGGCTGAGGTGCACTTGTAGCCGGCGCCGTATTTTAGTGCCAGATTTAAGCGTTTCTCGGTCGCCCTCTCATCCCCGCTTCAATTCTATTCAATGGAGCGGAATGACCGCATCCGCGCCTCCTTCCATCACTGCTGTCTTCGTTATTTTTTTAGGTAGCAGAAAAAAACCAATCGCGCCATAAAGGATGCAATCGATGAAGGCAAGGTTCGCTTGGCATATCCGCAGCAAACTTCGCTTCGCTGCCACTTTTACGTTCTGTTTTGGGAGTCCGTTTTTATTTAGAGCCAAAGCCAATCTGCCAGCGTTTCCTGCATCAAATTATTAAAAATCAACAACTTTCTTATTTAGATTCAAATTCTTATCCGCCGTGATTCATGCCGTCCAAGCCAAAGATTGAGGCAAATATCCATTTGCTCTCCGCAACAGCAGCTTGCGGTCATAAGATTAACAGCAATCGCGAATCTGTCGGTCACGTGGAGTGCATGCGCAAGTACTTTAATAGTCACCCATACATGCAAAATCTGTTGATAGTATCTTTGAATCAGATAACGGGATAAAAAATTCGATCATGCAAAAGGTGCTGATTAAGTGCAGTATGCGTAAAGGGTGTGATTTTTGGGAAAAAGAATTGATTTATTATGCAAGGTTACGATCATTCTCCACAACATCACTGCGATGATCGGTGTGATTGCATCTTGCATCGTAGATGCCGCAGGCCAAAAGCCTGCGGCTAATTTTTTGGTATAATCAGCCACTCTCCTATGGGAACTGTTTGTAACAGTGAGGCTCTTGTTTTGGTCGACGGTTATAACCTTTACCACTCTTTGTTAGAGATTGAAAAAAATCTCGGTCACAAAGTGCGGTGGTTGGATGTTAAGAAGCTGAGCGAAATTATTCTCGAGCGACTATTTCCAAATCAATGCCCATATCCTCATGTTTTCTTTTTCACTGCTTACTCAAATCATAAAAGCAATTCGCACATCGAAAGGCAGAAAGCCTATCACCAATGTCTAAAACGCCGCGGCGTAACCATTGTAACGGATGGCGAATGGACGAAAAAAGACGTTGATCTTAAGCATCACATTAAAAACGCACCATGGTGGATTAGATGGTACCTGATGAAGAGGTTTAGAAACTTCCAAACGTACGTTGAAAAAGGTACCGATGTTTCATTGGCGTCTCACTTTATGCACATGGGCCCAAAGGCAAAGTGGGTTTGCATCATCTCAGGCGACGCCGACCTAATGCCTGCTATCAATTTGTTTCAGGACGAAAATCCCTCTGTCCAATTTGGATTAGCGCGGCCATTCAAAAGAGAGACGCGGAAAATGAATATCAAGAATTGTACCAATATTTCTCCAGAAGATTGTCTCGCGGCACTTCTGCCGAATCCGGCTCCAACCAAAAAAAGATCTGTGACTAAGCCTGAACATTGGTGATTATTTTTTTAAACTAACTTACTGCAATTGGCCCGTTGCCAACAAGGAATGTAGTTAGCGCAATGAATGCTGTGACCTTTAAGGCGGTGTTGGTCTTTTGCTTTCGTCATTTGCGCACGGTATCTTGGTTAACCGCATAAGTATTTTTTCCGAAAGAGACCAGCACCCAGCCACCAAAAGCAGACCGTTCGTAAACCGGCTTGCCAGTGCGCAGTGCGAATTGCTTCCTGTGTTTTAGCTATGTCCACACCCGTAGACGCCTCGGCTTTTTCCAAAGATAATCCCTTCCCGGCGCTTTTGACCGAGAATCGGATGCTCACCCGCCAGGGTTCGGCAAAAGAGACTCGCCACTTTGTGGTGAGCCTTGCGGGCAGCGGCTTGCACTACAAAGCGGGCGATTCGTTAGGTGTTTTTCCAAGCAATCGCCCTGAAGAGGTCGCGGAAATCATCCAGCGTCTCGGCGCGACGGGCGACGAGCTCGTCTCGCCGCAGGCCCTGAAATTAACCTCGCCGTTGCCACTGCGTGAGGTGCTCACGCACAAAGTCGCTTTGGCCGGGCCGCCGCGCCGCATCATTGAGACACTCGCCGCCAAGGCTACAGTGTCAGAGGAGAAAGAGAGGCTCACGGCATTGCTCGCGCCTGAAGCGAAAGAAGCGCTCTTGGCCTTTTTGGATGATCGTGAGTTCGTCGACTTATTGGCGGAATTTCCCAGCGCAAAATTAACTCCGCAGGAATTCGTGGATCATCAACGCCGCTTGATGCCGCGTCTTTATTCGATCGCCTCCTCATCGCGCGTGTATCCCCACGAGATTCACCTCACGGTCGCCGTTGTGCGTTATCAGACCAACGGCCGCGCGCGCGCTGGCGTGTGCTCGACGTTTCTGGCCGACCGCGCGCTCGTGGGCTCGACGCCTACGCCGGTTTTTGTTTCGAATTCGCATTTTGGTCCGCCGGAAGACGGCGCGAAAGATTGCATCATGATCGGACCGGGCACGGGGATTGCGCCGTTTCGGGCGTTCCTACAGGACCGCGTCGCCACCGGTGCGACGGGCCGTAACTGGCTTTTTTTTGGCGACCAAAAACGCGCCACCGATTTTCTCTACGAAGAGGAGTGGCAAAATTATTTAGCCAAGGGCCAGCTCACCCGCTTGGACACGGCCTTCTCGCGCGATCAGGCGGCTAAAATTTACGTGCAAGATCGCATGCGCGAAAACGCCGCTGAGCTCTGGCAATGGCTACAGGGTGGGGCCTCGTTCTTTGTCTGCGGCGATGCCAAACGCATGGCCAAAGACGTTGATCTCGCCCTGCATGAAATCATCGCCGCGCAGGGCAGTCTGACGCCTGTCGCTGCCGCCGATTACGTGAAACAGCTTAAAAAAGACAAACGCTACCAGCGTGACGTCTATTGAGCGACCGCGATAATTTGGGCTGGAAAACTTGCGCTGCGGCCCATTTGCCTTCGCACTCTTTAACCTCATGAGCCTGACGTTTACTAATCGCACTGCACTGGTCACCGGCGCGGGCCGCGGCATTGGCAAAGCCATCGCTGAAAGCCTCGCCCAGCACGGAGTCACCGTTATCTGCGTTTCTAAATCCGCCGATTCCTGTGGCGCTACAGCGGCTTCGATTGTCGCTGCTGGCGGCAAAGCCAAAGCCCTCGCGGTCGACGTCGCCGATGGCGCCGCCGTCGCCAAGGCCGCTGAGGAGTTACTCAAGGAATTCCCGGTGATCGACATTCTCGTCAACAACGCTGGCATCACGCGCGATGGCCTGTTGTTTCGCATGAGCGAAGCGGATTGGAACGACGTCATTTCCACCAATCTTTCGAGCTGCTTTCACTGGACCAAGCATCTTGCCCGTCCCATGACGCGCGCTCGTTGGGGCCGCATCGTTAATATTACCTCCGTGAGCGGCATTATGGGTAACGCTGGCCAGGCTAACTACTCGGCCGCGAAAGCCGGTATGATCGGTCTCACCAAGACCTTGGCCCGCGAATTTGCCGGCCGCAGCGTCACGGTAAACGCCGTCGCTCCTGGTTTTATTAAGACCGACATGACCACGGATTTCGTTAATAACCCTGAGGTTTCTGCCAAAATTCTTGAAGCTGTGCCACTTAAACGCTTTGGAGAGGCGGCTGATATCGCTGCGGCCACTGTCTTTCTTTGCTCTGAACAAGCAGGTTACGTAACCGGCCAAGTTTTTGCCGTTGACGGCGGTATGGCAATGTGAACTCTCCCAGTAACCCAATTTCCGATCCCATGGCTGACCAAAAAACCATCGAACAACGCGTCAAAGAGATCATCGTGAATCAGCTCAACGTTAACGAAGAGCAAATCACGCCGACCGCTTCCTTTCTCGACGACCTAGGCGCCGATTCCCTCGACACCGTCGAGCTGATCATGGCCTTCGAAGAAGAATTCAAGGACGAGATCAAAGGTGAGATTCCCGAGTCCGACGCTGAAAAGCTCCAGACCGTGGGTCAGGTCATCGACTACATTAAGGGCAAAGCCGGCGCTGCTTAAACAGCCAGGTTTTTTAATTTTTGGCGTCCCGCCCGTTTCCGCTGAGGAAATATCTGGCGGGACGCCTTTTTGTTTTCTGAGACTGTCGGATCTGCTTCTGAATTATGGCTCTTCCTCCCGCTTCTCCCTCGCGCCGTGTGGTCGTGACCGGTTTAGGTGCGATTACTTCGATCGGACATGATGTTGACGCTTTCTGGCGCAGTCTGGTCGCTGGGCGCTCGGGTATTGATCGGATTCGTTTGTTTGATCCCAAAGATTTCGCGTCGCAGATCGGGGCCGAGGTGCGTGATTGGGATGCGGCCTTGCACATGGATCCGAAGGAAGCGCGTCGCAACGATCGCTACACGCATTTTGGGTATGTCGCCGCGCGCCAAGCTGTAAAAGATGCCTCGCTGGATATGACAAAGGAAGATGGCGACCGTGTAGGCGTCATCATCGGCTCGGGTATCGGCGGCATGTTTACTTACGAATCGCAGTTGCGGGTCTTGGCCGAGCGCGGTCCGCGGAAAGTTTCGCCGTTCACGATTCCCTCGTTGATCGGCAACATGTGCGCGGGCTTGGTCGCGATCGATTTGGGGGCTCGCGGACCCAATTTCGGAATTGTTTCCGCCTGCGCCACGGGCACACACGCAATCGGTGAAGCCGCGCATGCGATTCGCCGTGGTGATGTCGATGTGATGATCACCGGTGGCAGTGAAGCGTCGATCACGCCGTTTTCCTACGCTAGTTTTTGCGCGATGAAGGCGATGAGTACGCGTAACGACGAGCCGTCGCGGGCTTGCCGTCCCTTTGATATAGGCCGCGATGGTTTTATTATGGGTGAAGGCTCAGGTATTCTGGTCCTAGAATCTCTGGAGCACGCGCAGGCGCGCGGCGCGCGGATTTATTGCGAGCTCGCCGGCTATGCTGCGACGAGTGACGCCTATCACATCACCTCCCCGGATCCAGAGGGAAAAGGTTTGTCGCTGGCGATGCGCCGCGCGCTGACGAGCGGCGGTGTGACGCCCGAAGACGTGGATTATATCAACGCGCACGGCACGTCGACGCCTTACAATGACAAATTTGAGACGCTCGCCATCAAGAAAGTTTTCGGCGAACGAGCCCGCAAGGTTCCCATCAGTTCGACCAAATCGATGACGGGTCACTTGCTCGGCGCCGCTGGCGGCATCGAATCGGTGATCGCCGTGAAAACGATTCAGACCGGCATGATCGCGCCGACGATTAACTTGGAGGAGCCGGATCCGGACTGTGATCTTGATTACGTACCGAATGCCGCCCGTCAGGTGCCCGTTCGTACGGTCCTCAGCAATAATTTAGGCTTTGGCGGACAGAACGCGGCGATTGTGTTTCGCGCGTTGTGATACGCTGGATTCGCGCCAGCGAGGGAATACTTAACCTCGGGACGCTTGACCGTAATAAGCGGCGGGGCCGTGTTTGCGTAAAAAATGTTTGGCGCTGAGTGCAGACTCGATCGGTTTTAAGCGTGGCTCGAGTTGAAGGGACAAAAACGCCATGTGCGCAAGGTATTCGACGGCGACGGCTATTTCCACGGCTTGGGCGACGGAGGTGTGCCACGTGAACGGCGCGTGGCGATTCACGAGGACACCTGGCGCATCCAGGGGCGCGAGGGAGTTTTTCTGGAAACGCTCTACGATTGCGTTACCCGTTTCCCATTCGTAGGCATCGCCGGAGATTTCGGTGCGGGTGAGTTTGCGCGTGATCGGGATTTCGCCGGCAAAATAGTCCGCGTGCGTGGTGCCGAGATTGGGGATGGATCGGCCCGCTTGGGCGAAGGCCGTGGCGTGGCAGCTGTGGGTGTGGACGATTCCGCCAATTTGTTTAAACTCAAGGTAGAGACGGCGATGCGTGGGCGTATCGGACGAAGGCGCGAGTTTGCTTTCAACTTTTTTACCCGAGAGGTCGATCAGGACCATGTCGACGGGACGAAGTTTTTCGAAAGGCACACCGCTGGGTTTTATGGCAAAAATGCCGCGGTCGCGGTCCAGGGCAGAGGCGTTGCCAAAAGTGAAATGAATCAGGCCGTGGCGAGGGAGGGCTAGGTTGGCCTCGTAGGCTTCGCGTTTGAGTTCTGTTAGCACGCTGCCACGTTAGTTGAGCTTTATTGCGATGCGCGAGTCGGGAGTGGGTTTAGAGTTACAGGCATCAAAGGCGGTCAAGAGGCGCTTTTAACGCTCGTCCAAGCAGGACGACGGCATCTATCAAAGTGAGGATAAACAATTACCACCAAGCTTTGAATCCGCAAAACAGTTCAATTTTAGAAACAAAGAACGTGAATAAAAAATCTAAAGTTGCGCGACTACCTAAAGTCCATCCTGGCGGGGTTTTACTAGAGGATTTTTTGAAGCCGCTGAAGCTGTCGCAGTATCGTTTGGCTAAAGCTTTAGGAATTCCGGTAAGTCGAATCAGTGAAATAATCCACGGTCAGCGCGGTGTTACCGCAGACACGGCACTTCGTTTTCCTCGCTACTTCGGCACCACCCACGAACTCTGGCTCAATCTACAATACCGGTTCGAAGTCGAAGTGGTCCAGCGGACCAAGGGCCGCGAGATTGAGCGAATCGAGCCCTGTGAACTGCTGGCTTCATAAGTCAGTCCAAATGGATTAAAGTTATACTGCAAAATCTCACCCTACCATCATTTATGGACATCCCCGACCCTAAGCAAATTCTGGATATAAAAATGTCCCAAATTAAGCAGATCCGAGACGAAATTAGTGTAAAGGCGGTCTCCCCAGCATTACAGCGTAAGATGGAGGAAGTAGATCGAGTCGAACAGGTCTATGCCAGTAACGCTATTGAGGGTAATCGGCTTACTTTGCGGGAAACCGAATTAGTCCTTCGCGGCATCACCGTTTCTGGTCGGTCGCTTAACGAGCACATCGAGGCCAACAATCTCGCGAAGGCCTGGGACCAAATGCGTTCACTTTCTATGAAGCCGCTCACCGAATCTGCCATGCTCGATCTGCACGCCATAGTTTTGGCAGGCATCGACCCTACTCAGGCGGGAAGGTTTCGCACAGAGGGCGTGCGTATTACTGGGTCGCGGTTAATCCCGGCAAACCCCGCGTCTATTCCGGCGAAGGTTACACAGGCCTTTTCCATTTATCTCGACAAGGACGACATCGATCTTATCAGCAAATCCGCCGACCTTCATGCCAGCATTACACGAATTCATCCATTTATTGATGGCAACGGACGTGTTGCGCGTCTGGTCCAAAGTATAGCGCTGAACCAAGCCGGATATTGGCCCGTGCTTATTTCTCCTGATGACCGCGGCCAGTATTACGAGGCGCTGGAAAAGGGTGACGAGGGAGACCCGATCCCCTATAGGATGTTTGTCTTCGACCGGTTAATTGTAGATGGCCGCAAGAAGCTTGATTTGCTTGGGTGAGGGTAATGGCCTGGTCATATGTATCCATAAAAAAACTACATAATGCACAGGGATAATTCTAGGCAACTCACCTGCTATCAGAGTTTTTTTAAGCGCTTTGATTGCAACTAGGTATCCGTCAGCGCGCGCACGATCTAACTTGGGCCGTCGTGATTCCTGCCCATAAAAAAACCGCAGCCCCAGGGCTGCGGCTTTAATCTGAAAACGAGTAAGGTTTAGGCCTTGGTGACCAAACCGGCTTTGATCGCCTTGACGGAGACCAACATGCGTTTGGTGCCACCGTTTGGCAGCTTAACGCGGATGCGTTGGAGGTTGGGGCGGAACTTGCGCTTCGTGATGCTGGTCACGTGCGTGCCGATGCCGCCGCTCTTCTTGGACTGACCCTTGCGGTTGATCCTGCTGCCCTTGACGGGGCGTTTACCGGTGATTGCACAAATTCTGGCCATGATGGTTTTGGATTGGTTAAAGGTTGAAGATAAAGGAGCGCTCCGGGGGCGAGGCAAGGTGATTTTTAAGATTCGCTCGGACTTCAGCTGGAATGGCGCTGTGCGTGGAGCACTTGAAATTTTTGTCCGAGGTGTGCGGGGTGGAGCAACTGCATGAGCGCCAGTTTTCTCTGACTCAGGCGAGAGGCCTCGGCAGCGGTGATGGTTGCGAGGGCTTTGGCGGCGTGGCGCACGAGAAAGGTTTCCTGTGAATCGATCTTCGGGTCGGTAAAGCCCTGGTGTTTTAACCGCTCGCTGAGCCAGTCCCAGCAGATGTGGCAGGTCAGATCCTGTTCGCCTGGACGAACCAGGAGCTCGTTGGATTGGGTGTGGCGGTAGTAGGCGCGTGCGGTACCAGCGGGGGTCGCGGTCGTGAGTTCGAGCCAAGATTTCCCATAATCGCAGGCGACGAAAAGGCCCTGCCAGGTCTCGCCGGCGATCTGATCAAGGAGGCGATTTGCGGCCAAGGGTGCGTCGATGATGTAGCCCTCGGGCGCTTGGGAGGGCAACGGTGCAGCGGTGAGGGTGGTTAATTCGCACTCACTCAATGTGTGGTCGGACAAGCTGACGCCGAGTTCGCGCCAGGCGCCGCTGCGCCAGATGAAGCGATGAAAGGGTTGAGCGTCGAAAAGTTCGTTAGAAAAAACTACGCATGGGCCGCTTAGTGTGATGGGCGAGCCGAGTTGAACGGTGCGGGCACTCGCGAAGGGATGCGTCACCTGGTTGAGGATGCCCGTTGATGTTTCGGCGCCGAGTTCGACGAAGTGGTAATCTTTGGGGTCTCGTGCCCCGAGTAGTTCGACGCAGGCGGCGACGATGAGTTCGCCGAAGATGGGGCCGCTGGTGCTCGCGGTAAAAAAATCCGTTCCTGGCTCGTAGCCGACGCGAGGTTGTAGGCGGGCGTAGTAGCCGAGCGCGGGGTCGTAGAGGGCCAGTTGCATGAACTGGGCGAAGCTCATAGCTCCGCTCACATCAGCGTGCGCCCGAAACAATCGGGCGAACGCGGGCGTGACGGGCATAGCGGTTGGTGTGGTGGACGAACCCATTTACAAAGCCAGACGGATGCGCACTCTCGCGGGTATGTTCAAACGCATTCTCACGCTCGTCTTCGGGGTGATCTTGGGCGTCGGGCTCACGCTCGGCGGCCTTATGCTCACGGCGGGGTGCAGTATTTGGCCGAATCGTGAGTTGGATCGGGCTTCAGCGCGTGTGCGTGAAGTGATGACGCTCGTGAATGAAAACTACGTTGAATCCAAAGCGGCCAATTACGCAGATTTAACCACCGCGGCCTTGCACGGTGTCGCGGATTCGCTCGATCCGCATTCTGAATTTATGGAGGCCAAGGACAGCGAACAGTTTGAAGAGGAGTTGACCGGGCAATTCGGCGGGATTGGCATTCAGGTCGAGTCGCGCGGTGGCCGTATTGTGGTGATCGCGCCGATTGCGGGAACCCCGAGCGAGCGCGCCGGCATTCGTCGCGGTGATGAGATTGCCAGTATCGATGGGAAAAATCTCGAGCGGGGTACGCAGATTGATGAGGTCGTGCGCCGCTTGCGCGGCAAGCCGCAGACCTCGGTGTCACTCAGTTTAAACCGCGCGGGTCAGGCGCAACCTATCGCCCTCGTACTCGTGCGCGAATTAATCAAAACCGAGAGCGTGCGCGGTGCGCAGATTATGGGCGATGGGGTGGGCTACATTCAGATCACCGAATTTGCCGAAAGTACGGGTGAGCAATTCGCCAAGGCGCTCGACGGGCTTTTGAAAAAGGGAATCACCAGTTTGGTCATCGACCTACGCAATAACCCCGGCGGCTTACTCGATGCCGCGGTGGAAGTGGCAGAATTATTTTTTAAAAAAGGCGAGCTCGTCGTTTACACGCAGGGCCGCAAGCCGGGCGATCGAGAGGATTTCCGCTCCGAGATCGACGGACCGCCGCTGGATTTACCGTTGGCCGTGTTGATTAATTCCGGTAGCGCAAGTGCGGCGGAAGTCGTCACGGGTGCGTTCAAAGATACGGGCAAGGCGGTGGTGGTGGGTGAGCGCTCGTTTGGCAAAGGTTCCGTCCAGTCGATCTTTAAACTTAAGAATGGTGAAGGCCTCCGGCTCACTACGGCGCGTTATTACACGCCGAGCGGCATCAGCCTGCACGAGAAAGGCATCACTCCGCACATCGAAGTGGTGGCTACGCCTGAGGAAGATACGCAGTTGAGCCTGCAGCGCTCGCGGCCAGAGCGGGATAATCTAGTGGAATTCAAAGAGCGTTTTGGTTTCACGCCCATCGAGGACCGGCAACTGCAGGCGGCGCTTGATGTGTTGCAAGGAGTACGCGTGCTGGCTGAACGCAATGGGCCTAATGCGGGCGGGCCCACTCGTTAATTTTTAAAACCGATCATGATTCTTGCGCTAGAAAGTTCCTGTGATGAATCGGCGGTTGCGCTGTTTGATCCCGCGCGCGGTTTGGTGGGCGAGTGGGTGCACAGCCAGATCGCCTTGCACCAGCCGCATGGCGGTGTCGTGCCGGATATGGCGACGCGGGAGCATTTGCGGCAATTCGCCCCGTTGATCGCGCTCGCACAGGCGAAGCCGGAGTTTGCGGCGGTCTCGCAAATAGCAGTTACGCATGGGCCGGGTTTGGCGGCGTGTTTGGCGATTGGTGGGGCGGCAGCTAAGGCGTTGGCGCTCGCGCTGCGCGTTCCAGTCGTGGGCGTTAATCATCTGCGAGCGCACGCGTGGTCGCCTTTTATCGCGGTGCACGCGGAGGCGCCAGGGGATTTTGCAGAACGGATGAAGGCGTACTTGCCCCATCTTGGGCTGATCGTGTCCGGCGGAAATACGTTGCTGTTTACAATCGATGAGGCGCGCCATTTTACGGTGCTCGCTTCGACGCGGGACGATGCGGCGGGCGAGGCACTGGACAAAGGAGCGAAGCTTTTGGGGCTGGGTTATCCCGGCGGGCCATTGGTGGAAAAAATCGGCGCAAGCGGTAAGGCGGCTGCGTTTGATTTTCCTCGGGGTAACGGGCCTCGCAGTGAATTAGATTTTAGTTTCTCGGGTTTGAAAACGAGCCTGCGCTACCGGCTGGAAAAAATGTCTGAAGAGGAGGTCGCCGCGCGTTTGCCCGATTTGTGTGCGAGTTACCAACAGGCGGTGATGGATGCGTTAGTGCGCAAGACGCGGGTGGCTTTGGAGCGGCGTGGATGGCGCAGTCTCGGGCTTTCTGGGGGCGTGGCCAATAATGCGGTGTTGCGTACGGCGTTAGCGGCGGAGGCGCGGCGCGCCAAAGTTGATTTTTTCGCGGCGCAGCCGAAACACACGGGCGACAACGCGGGTATGATCGCGTTTGCGGCGTGGGCGGATTCAACCGGCGTGCGCCGCGCAGAAGGACTGGACTTGGGCGTTGAGCCGAACGCACCGCTCGCGTAAATTACCGGAGTCCTACGCTTTGATCTCTCTACTCCACTCATATCTTGTCGGCTCGGAGTCCAGCCGCCCGGGCAAGGGCAAGTTGACGCGCGTCGCATGTGAGGAATTTCTTTGCCCCAAGGGTGACAGCCGCCGCGACATGCAGCAAGTCAAAGGAGCGCACTCCCAGGGCTGCGGTATGCTTTTCGCCGAGTTCGTCAGCCACCTGCAGCACATCAGGCCACACTAGTGGCGTTCCGATGAGATTGCCGGCCGCCAGGTCTGCGGCCATTTTATCCAGCGCCCGTTTCGCGGTGGCTGCGTCACAGTTTCCCCGCCAGACTGCGAGCCGAACGGCATTGCGCAACTCGCATCGTTGCCAGGGTGTAAACGCCAAGGCTGTTGCGTGACTCTTTAGGTAGGTGACCGCCGCGACTGTGTTGGCATCATGTAAGATGAGAGAGAACAGGAATGATGTCTCAGCGTAGATCATCGTTCACGTTAGTAACGATCACGATCCTGCGCGAGCAGGTCCGCCCCCGACACCGCGAGCATCGGCAGCTGCTGCAGTTCCGCGAGCCGCGCATCGAGGTCGGCCCACAAACGTGAACGGCGCACCGGTTTTTGCATCGCAGGTGGCGTCAAGGTGGCCACAACCTTTCGACGTGACGTAATGGCGACGGACTCGCCATTACGAATCAAGCACAGGACGGATGGAAAGGCGTTGCGGATTTGGCGAACGGTCGCAGTCTTCATGTCTCACTGATATGTCTCACGATTTTGGGCGGTCAAGTGTAGACCCGATCTGCTCCGTATTGCTCAATTTTCAAATACGCACAGGCTGCATGCGCCTTTACGAGTGGATCAGGACAACTGCGCCACAGTTGAAAAACATCGCTCCGGATCACGACCCTCACACCAGCCATAGCCTGTTTCCATCTAAGCCCCCCTAGGGAGTTTAATTTAGGTATAATCGCGCCGGAGGTTGCTTGGGAGGATCCCAAGTTCTTCGCGGTATTTGGCGACAGTACGGCGGGCGATGGTAATGCCTTTGGCCTGGAGTTTGGTGACCAGTTCTTGGTCACTGAGGGGACCTCCCTTGTCTTCGATGGAGATGAGGTCGGCGATCATTTCTTTGACGCTGGTATTCG
>JBAWZQ010000032.1:0-11326 GCA_037142955.1 Opitutaceae bacterium
CAGCCGCTTCGAGGCCGGCACCCGCGTGCCCTTCCTCGTGCGCTGGCCCGCCCAGCTGAAACCCGGCACGTCCGATGCCCTCGTGAGCCATGTCGACTTCGTCGCGAGTTTCGCCGCCCTCGCTGGTCAGACCCTCGCGGAAAAAGACGCCCCCGACAGCCTCGAACAATCTGCCGCGATCCTCGGCCAAACGACCCGGGGTCGCGACTACGTGGTTGAGCACTCCGGCCGTCTTGCGCTGCGTGCGGGCAACTGGAAATATATCGCGCCCGCTCCGCAGGGCCTCGCCGTGCAGAAGAACACCAACACCGAAACCGCCAACCTACCTAAGCCCCAGCTCTACGACTTGTCGGTCGATGCTGGTGAAACCAAGAATCTCGCCGAGGCCGATCCTACCCGTACCGCCGCCATGGCCGCCCAGCTCGCGGCCGCTCAAAAAGCCGGCCGCACGCGGTCCTGAAACATGTCCTCAGACCCGATTCGAGCCCCCATCACTAAACGCAGTCGTTTCAACCGTATCCTCATCCAATTCACGAATTGCAGGACCTAAAATGGTTCTCGTGTTTTGCGCCCCAACTTTGTTAGGGCCCCAATCATGTTTTGGCTTATTGAAGGCACGGAAGGTAGCCTACAAAGAAAATATCCATGAAAAATAACCACGGGAAAATTGATTGGCGTTCAGTATGTCCGATCTGTTCTGCCCTTGATGTGCTCGGCGATAAATGGACGATGTTGATTGTCCGAGATCTCATCATTCATGGACCTCGCACGTACTCGGAGCTACTGGAGTCACCCGAGCGCATAGCGACTAACATACTTGCAGATCGCCTCAAATTGCTCACGTCACTTAAGCTGATTGAACGGATCGACCCTCAGAATCCAGCCCGCAACAATGCCTTTAGGCTTACAGAAAGCGGAGCTGCTCTTCGCCCTGTACTAGAGGGGCTCGGCGTTTGGGCGCAAACGCATCTGAAGGACTTTCATACAGAGATATTGCCCATCTCCGAATGAGGGTGCTTTGCCCGACCGCAGGGAACTGGTCGGTCCCGCTCGCCGGGAAACCGAAGCCTTTAGAGCGCTTTTTTCTGATTTAGACACCTGCTTTAGAAGAGCATGCACGGATTTAACCTAATATTTTCTAAGTAGGGTATCGTACCCACGTCCTATTTTCGCACTTAAACGTGAGAGCTCTTTCGCGATGAAGCAGTTAGCGACCGGTGTTTCCACCAGCGGTTTGATTGAGAACGCGATGAATCCACGATGCTTGCTGCGAACTCGTGAAATACGGTGAGTCCGACGGGTTTCCGCGGGGGGTTAGCGTGTCGCTGAAGTCTCGGAGAATCCTCAGTCCACTCGCGATCCCAACGTCGTTTTCAGTGAAACGTGTTCTTGGGATTTCCTCAGGAATATCCCCTGTAACCACTAGGAGACAGGGGATTTCTTTTCAGTTTTTGATGTCATTCACCAATGACCTCAGGAGCACATTACAAAAAAACGTACCGGTTTTAACACGAGATTCCGAAGTTTCCACTAAGTGATTGAATCGATCCGGGGTTACGTCCTTTCCGAAATCCTCATCACTTTTCGAACGACGTTTGATTACATCACCAATCCAGTTTTTTAAGTCTTCTTGAGCTTCTTGTTTTCTCAACAGGTAACACAGCTCGTAATCAAACCGTCCCGTTCTCTGGAAATCCGACAAGAGTTTGTTCAGGTTTTCCACCCGATCCGGTAACTGTAATCCGTTCTGATAATAATCCATCTCGGCTTGAGTTGGGACAGATACGTAATCGGACACGGGTTCACTCGGTTTCTTCTTCTTGGAGGACTTGTTTGATCCGGCACTCAACCTTACCGGTGACAACCGGTTGATGTTTTCGATGGACTCAAACTGGAGGACTCGTTCGGACTGTATCGATTATAATCCTACAATCTACCGCCCTACCGGTAGGCCTCGCTGCGTTTCGCGATTCGAATCACGAGCACGGTCAACCGCTCATCTGCAATTTCGTAGAGAATTCGGTATTCACCCAAGCGTACGCGCCAAGCAGTCGAGTCGCCCGCGAGCTTCACGCATCCGGGCGGGCGTGGATTTTCAACGAGTTTATCAATCGCGGCGCCGATTCGTCGCTTTAACCGCGCATCACGGCAGTCATCAAGCCAATCCAGCGCCGCCCCTGAAAGAGTAACCGTGTAAAGGCTCACACCAAGCCAAGCCGTCTTTTCGCCTCAGGCCACGGTGTCGAAGCGCGCGGGTCACGTCGTGCTTCAGCTATCGCCTTACAGTCGATAGCGTCCTCGTTGCGCTCGATTTCGGTGTCGACGTAGGCAAAGACCTTACGCCTCTCCCGCGCGGGGAGCGTCTTGAGTTGACGTATGACTTGCGTGGCGGTCATGGAAATAAGCCTCGACTACGCAGCGCCCGAGTCAACGTCGACTTGAGCCGACAGCGGGGTTTTATGGTAAAGCTATCTCGGGCCAATAATTGCACCGCGTTAGACATGGGAGAAAAATTTAATTTTCTGCAGAGTTGATCGAATCCTAGGCGGCAGAGAATGGCTTAGCGCTGACATGAATAGGTGGTGATCAAGCGATCGCGGTGCTCCGAATTTACCGCTAGCAGCCAAAAATCACCCGCTAAACACCCGCTGAATAACCCAATTTTGGGCTTATTTTTAAGAAACGCTACGCATGCTGAGAGGTGGACCAAGCCATGCAGCTCGACGCGCCCAGCGTGGAGAAAGGCTTGCTCTTCGTCTTGGGTCAACAGCGGCTAGAGTCGACGGAAAGTGGCTAATAGACCACCACTTGAAGATTAGGCACTCGTTTAAAATGTCGGAGGTTTCGGCTGACCAGTGGCAGACCGAAGGCCAACGCGGTCGCCGCGATCCAGATGTCATTATCCCCGATGTGCGTACCAGCGATCTTGAGTTCGCGAGCAATGCGTGAAGCGGTCCACGCGACCCTTTGGTCGATCTCGACCACGGTGAAAAGATGCAAGCCCACCTGCACGTCGGTTGGCGCGGCACAGCCCTCCGCAAATTCCGCCCAGCAAACCCGGGACGTGTAAAGGGGGGCGTCGAGGTGCGCGCGCAGGAAATCCACCGCCGCGACCTGTTGTTTTCGCCCGCGCTGTCCGCAAGCGTGAATCAGAAAGGCACTGTCGAACAGCATCAGGTAGAGCGCAATTGCCGTGAACGACGACGCCCGTCGACCGCTCGCTTAACAGCGGTCCAGTCCACGCCGCTCCCGAAGGTTCCTGCCTTAACTTCGGCAAGAAGGTCCGCCGCGGTCGCTTTCGCCGGTGGTAAAGTAATGCGACGAACCACCTCGGAAAACGACTCTCCGAGGTGACGAGTGGATTTCAAGCGGTTGTAGGCATCGACTTCTAAGGATATCGTCTTGGAAGGCATGTGAGGATGGTACACAGACGGTCTGTGCAGTCAACACCCGGGTGATCGAATCGGCGCAGGTCGGTCGTTGGCTTACTTACTGGGTCCTCCGCGCTCTTTAGTGCGTCGAGGTTCAGCCAATCTAAACCTTCCTAGATCCAAAAAACACTAACCTTGGGATGCTTTCATCAGTCCCAAACTTAAATCACTCTTACATTCGATTTTTATAGTAAGCCGATCGCTAGCGGGCTTTAATTATGGCGAAATTACCGCTTTAGCGGGAATTTTTACGAAATCCTACGGGAAATCGCAAGGATGCAACAAAAAGCATTATTAATTACTGCTTAAACGGTAAATTGTGTATTAAATCGGAATTTTGGCTTGAGCAGGGCATTTTATATGATTTTTTACTGCTTAAGCAGCAATGATCGCCTTGAGTCAAATTGTTCGGAGCCACCGGCGAAAAGCCGGGTTGACCCAAATCCAAGTGGCCCAGCTCGCCGGCGTGGGCAAGACGGTCGTCTGGGATCTGGAGCACGGCAAGGAGTCGGTCCAGTGGGACACTCTCCAGAAGATCTTCCGCGTGCTGAACATCACCGTTGAATGGCAGAGTCCATTTCTCCAACGCCGCGCCCGCTCAACGGCAGCATCCGCCCCGCCACCGACGTCATCGTCACCACCGCCGTCCCGCTCGCCTAGGCGGAAGCACTCGGTATGAAGCGCGCTCGCATTTATCAACAAGATCAACTCGCCGGCTTATTGGAAGCGCGAGGCGACGGCTCGTATTGCTTTACATATGACGCCAGCTTTCACGGCGAGCCGGTCTCGCTTACCATGCCGACCAGCCAGCAGGTATGGGATTTCCCTCGCTTCCCGGCGCCCTTCGAGGGGCTGCTGCCCGAGGGCGTGCAACTCGATGCACTGCTTCGGCTACGCAAACTGGATCGCAGCGACTTTTTCAGTCAGTTGATTGCCGTGGGGCACGATGTGGTCGGATCACTGCGCATTGAGGCCATCCCATGAGATGCCTCATCACGAATGAGCCTTGGCAGGGGCTGGAGCCGTATTCACCTGCGGGCCTGCGAATGCTCGACCGACGACTGAAGTCTCTGGCATCACTGCCCTACACGCGGGAGCAATTGCTGGAGGAGGTCGCTGCGCGCGCCGGGAAGATGTCGATCCAAGGCATGCAGCCGAAAGTCAGCACGATGCTGCGCGTGACCGAGGGTCGCATAGAGATCGTCGACCACGGCGGGCGATATATCGTGAAGCCGCCCCACCTAATTTATGCCGAGTTGCCAGAGAACGAGGCGCTCACCATGTCGCTCGCCGCCACGCTGGGCATTGAGGTGCCCGTGCATGGGTTGCTGCAGAACGGGGATCAAACTCGCTCTTACTTTGTCCGCCGTTTTGACCGCGTCGGCTGGAACAAGCGGCCCGTGGAAGATTTTGCGCAGTTGAGCGGGGCGAGCCGCGATACGAAATATGATTCCAGCACCGAGCGGCTAATCGAAATTATAGACCGCTTCTGTACGTTCCCGGCGCTGGAGCGGATGAAGTTGCTCGACCGGCTGCTGTGCGCCTACCTGACCGGCAACGAGGACATGCACCTCAAGAACTGGTCGCTCATCACGCGCGATGACAAAGTAGAGCTGTCGCCCGCCTACGACCTGTTAAATTCCACCATCCCCAATCCGAAAAGCCGCGAGGAGATGGCCCTGCCGCTGCGAGGGAAAAAATCCAATCTCAGTGCACATGATTTTTGGCGCTACTTGGCCGGCGAGCGGCTCGGCCTATCCGATGCATTGATCGAGCAGACCCGGGCTCGCTTCGCGATCGCGTGCACCGGCTGGCCGGCCCGGATCGAAGCCAGTTTTCTCTCGGCCGAGATGAAGACTCGCTATCTCACTTTGCTGATGCAACGAGGGGAACGCCTCGGCGTTCGATCTCGCGCTTGATTCCCCCTCAGCGGGGAGAAGGTGAATTTGAAGCTCAGTGTGCTTCCCGGGATCTCTGGATACCGCAGGACTCTCCGAGCCCAAGAATTGAAGCTCAGTTGCCTCAACCGGTCACTTTTTGGGCCGCGGCGCGTTCCGCATGTTCGAAGGCCTCTGCGAAGTCTTCCAGATCGCGTTTTGACATGCCCAAGGCCCGGCCGGTCTCGCGCCATCCGGCAACGGCGCGCTCGACTCCAAGTAGGACTTGTTTTGCGCGCGGTAGCGACAAACGAAAATAAGCGATCACCGACATCAGGGCCTCTACCGTAGCGGCCGGTCCGGTTTCGGCCGACACCCACGTCTTCAACTCACGCGCGCGGTCGGGAAAAGGGTTAAGATCGAAGGCCGGCGCGAGTCGCCATAGGCCGTGCGTGGCATGGAGGAAACCGTGATTGTGGAGATGATCGTCCACGTTGGTGATAAGAATCGAGAAGGCCATTCGTCGCCAAAGCTCCTCGATGTCGGCCTGGGCCGCAGCCCCATTGACGCGCAGCGCATCCACGATTTCCGTGTAACTGTGTTCTTGGGCACCGGCTGATCCGACGCCGAGCAAAGTCGCCGCCGAAACATACATCAAGCGCCGGCCATCGAGGGTCCGGTCGAAGCGGCGAATCAAGGCTACCGGCAGGCCGTCACTATCCACGATGCGAGCAGCCGCGACGTTGAGACCGGCGGCCTTCGCCAAGGTCATGGCGAGCACTTCGCCTTTCGTGACCGCGCGTTCGTCCTTAACGCTCGGGAACTTACCGATCGCCAGCATGCCGTCGTCATCCACCACCGAGCACTTGGGCCGCAGGCCACCGAGCGAGGTGCCCCGCCCCCTCAGGTAGGCGAGATCTGCGGCCGTCTCCGATTGGGTTTCAACAGCGCGGGAGGCGCTCATCAGGTGCCGCAATTCCAAGAGAGGGGGAGCCGTGCGGCGACCTGGTTCAGCAGCGCGCTGAAATACCCCGGCCTCATCGCGAAAGCGGAGCGCTCCAACCCGATTGCCATCGTCCACGGCGAGGAGAAAATCGACGGCATTGAGCTGGGCCGATCCCGCGTCGGCTCCCGCCCGTTTCGCCACCTGGCGCCGCTTCGCGTGGTCGCGCAGGATGACTCGGCGGCCCCAACCGTAGGGTTCGGTATCGGCAATCGCCGCATGAAACCCGGAGCCCTCCGGGGTTTTGCGGTGATACTGCGGGCCGGTGACCAGCGGCAGGTTCGGCTCTAGTGCAAAGCGGTCCGTAGCCGCCAGCCAAGTTTCGTCATAAACCAAAGCGGCATGCTCGCGCGCGCCATTTTGATCATAATGCAGGGTGCCGACGAGGCGGCCTGCATCGCCCAGACAGACTTGCAGGGTGCGTTTCACAGTGAGCTAGGCGAGGGCTTGACCCGGACACGTTTGGGCAGTCGGGCCTCATCCAACTGCAGGCCGACATCGTCGGCTTTGGGATCGACTAATTCGCCGAGAGCCGTGCCCAAGCCCAGGACAAAAAGCGCCATGGCGTAGGCGCCCATCGCCACCGTGGGATCACCCTTTTCGACTCGGCGATAGGTATTGGTGGCCACACCCATCCGCTCCACCATCATGGCGACGGTGAAATTGCGTTTGCGCCGCGCCGTGGCCACATCTTGGCCGAGTTTGGCCAAGGCGCGGCGGGTGGGTGGCGGCATGAGATCATGGAGGGAAGAGCGCATGATTAGTGGCTATATATAGCCTTTAAAATCATTTAGAAGTCAATACATTGATATAAAACGCGTGCCCTGTTGACCTCGCCCAGATCACTGGGCAATCGGAGAACTCACTGGGCACTAGAATTCAAGTTTAAGGTGATCGCTTAGGCTTGGACTCCGAATTCGCCGCTAGCAGCCAAAAATCACCCGCTATATACCCGCTAGATGACCCATTTTTGAGCTTATTTTTCAGAAATTAAAAAATGGAAATAAATAAATTAACCATTTATTGATTAGATATTTATGTATCAATGGAAGACCCAAGTAAGCCCGGTTCAACTCCCGCCACCTCCACCATTTTGATAACCCATCGCGCCCGCTCGCGCCGATGGCGATACGCACCGTAGCCGGCGTGCGACCGGGGCTGAGATCGCGGGCGGGCAGCGGAAATGTAGCGCTAAGTGATACTGAAACCGTGTGAGCAAGAGCCCTATCATTCTGTGAAAAATTATTTCCGCCGCAATAACTCCGAAGTGCTTTTCCCGAAGGCTTCACGTAGGCGAGAATCAATCGATCCGTTAGCGGTGAACGACCGCGCCTAGGTCACAATCTTTCAATGCGTATCGAGTAGGTCTTCGCGGGTGACATTTTTGGCGGCAGCGACCTCGCGTAGGATTGCATTAAGCGTGCCTATACGTAACGGCTTGTGATCGGGAATTGCGATACGGTGATGCCGAGGCGTTTCTGTCTGAAGGATGATATGGCTACCGACCTGATGAACCTTGGTATAGCCCCATCGGGCGCACACTATTCGCGCCAACTCACGGCCGTAAAGATCGCGCGGCAGCTTCAAGCCAAAACCTCGTCACGAACCAGATGCAGACGCAGGCGTGATGGGGACGGGCGATCGAAGTAAAACGCCGTCACAGCCTCCCGTACATTGGCGCGTAATTCCTCCCAAGTTTCTGCCTGCGTGATAATGCTCTCGCCCAAAGCCTCGGCCACAAACCCGCCGTCTGCCTCCTGGGTGATCTGAAAAACAAGTTCATTCATGATTCAAAAGTTAAGGAGTGGATGCCGACTGGGCAAGCGCCCCTTAAGAATTCTGATGCTCGAATTTTATAACCCATCGTGCCCGTTCACGCCGATCGAGTTACTCAACGAACCCGGCGTGCGACACGGGGATGAAATCGCGGGCGAGCAGCGAAAGGGGCGCGTCGCGTGGTGCAGCGGGGTTACGGCACTTCGTAGATCTCGATCAGCGCCACGCCGGAGGATGCGCTCTTCGCCGATTTGATCGGCGCGGTGTAAGCGTCGGGATTGACCGTAATTAAGACCCCAGCTCGATCGTATCCCAGAAAGCATAAGAAGGGGCACCTCCACACACTCTGCCCGGACGTTACCAGATCCACTAGAAGCCTTAGCTAGCGTGTTCGGAAAGTAAGGGATTTATAACGCGCACGGCGTCGTAGAGTTGGCCGTGATTCAGATCCTCGGAATAAAGGGTGTGGCAGCCGAGGGTCTGCGCGGCGGCAAGGATGGCTGCATCCCAGTAGGAAATTTGGTGGCGAGAGCGCAGGCGAATAGCTTCTCTGACGAGTTCCGGAGTCACAGGCACACAGGGAAATTCATCTAACACGCGCAGAACGGCGTGTATTTTAGCTTCGGTTATTACTAAACTTTTTTTGCTCAGTGCATTAGATACGAATTCTTGAAGAACCTGGCCAGAGACGCCGAGATTGGGCTTTTCGAGTACAGCGAGCGCGAGGCTGCGCTTAGCCTGATCCACGGGATCGTGGCCTGCAGCATAAAGAATGATATTAGTATCAACGAAAAATTGTGCGGTCATAAATTTCGTCGCGTTTGAGAGGAACAACCGGGCCTTCTAGGCCTAAATCTTGAAGGGCGGCGATCAGACGAGCGGCGCGGGCGCGTTGCTCGGAGTCGCTTGCGTGGGGGGCGATGACACGGCGCAGACCTTCGGTCACCAGTTCCTTGAGGCTGGTGTGGTGCTGAGCAGCATAGACCTTGGCGCGGGTTAGCACGTCATCGGGAAGGTCGATCGTGGTTTTCATATGGCCATAAATATGGTCGCCTTGATAGAAGGCAAGGCTCTGCTACCTGAAAGCGCGGTCGCAGCCGGTCTGCGAACACGCGCATGGCTGAGTGGTTAGGCTGTGACCTGAGCGTTCAGACGGTGGGTGATTTCTTTTTCCGCCAAGCTGCGTTCGCGCGCCCGCCCGATGCGGAGGGTGTCAACCAAAGCGAGTAAATCGTAGATTGGGCTTGCCTCAAAAAAGAGTTGTGTCCGTCAAGTCCTGCAAAAAGGGGATAAGTGGTATGTGACTGGATGAGATAAAAATATGAGGAGGGTTGAAGGAAGGGGCGAAGCCACCTCCCTTTCTTGAGTGAGTGGTTTGAGTTAGGCGGCGCGAGTTTGAGGCGCGGGGTGTTTGTGCTAATCGCGGAGTAGGTCCATGTTCAGGTAGCGGTTTTCATCGACCCACTCTTCGTGGATTTCGAAGGCGGGGGCTTGGACCAGCCGCAGGCAGCTGGCTTCGTTGGGGAAGATCCGCACCAGCAGCGTGCGGCGTTTGATCTCCTGATTAAGGCGTTCCAGTAGGTTGGTCGACTTGAGGTGTTTATGGTGAGCGCGGAGCAGGCGATAAAACGCGAACGTCTCGTCGATGTTCGCCTCAACCCAAGCACACAGTTTCGGGTGTTTATCCTGCCAACGCGCGAGCCAGGCGGCCAGATCGTGGCGCGCTTCATTGGCATCGTGCCGGTCGTAGATCCAGCGCAGCTCAACTAAGCAATCGTCGGCTTGTTTACGGGGCAGATAATCGAGGGCGTTGCGCAGGAAGTGCACGTAGCAACGCTGCCAATGCGCTTCCGGTAAGGCTTCCATGGTGATGGCTCGCTTAGTTTATGAATCCGAAGCTTTAATTCTTTCGCACTACGTAGCCCGGAATTCATCACTATCCGCCAAAAATTACCCGCCTTGCATTTGACAGTAGTGGGAAATCCCACTGCAGTATCTCAATGGCAACACTAACCCAGCCTCGGCGGATGACTCGCAAGTTGTCCAAGCCAACTCTCGTAGAATCCTACGACATCTCGGCTGACTCGAAGCGCCGAATCAGTCTGCGCCGCACTGGTAGCAAGTATTTCAGCGTCTTCGCGTTTTCCGATGGCACGTTCAAGCTGGAACCACGCAAGCTCGTGCCGGCCGAGGTCACCATCGAGAGGGTCGAGCGCGTTCCGATACCCAAGGGGGCCCGTCGCGCCGCAGTGAGGTTGGCGGCCGCAATCGACAATCTCCCGCGGCCCTAATGGACATCCTTGTGCCCTTTAGTATTCGCAAGAAGGAGCTTGGCGGCACGATCTCAGAGGAAGCACGGAAACTTTTCACCAAGATCAAGCAGAAGCCTGAGTTAGCGGTTGGCATCAGCGCCAAGGGACTGCCGGCTCATATCACTCTGTATAAGTATTACGCCACGACAGCCAATGGGCATCGCCGCCTGCTTTTCTTCTCTAGGCATACGACCCAGGGCAGGATCGAGAACTGGATTCTCCTCTTCTATCGCACCAAAGGGGATGAGATTGGCGATAATATGAGCAGCAAGAACCCCGCTTTCAGCACCCAGCTTGTTAAAAACATGGGCTTTGCAACTGAAGACCTGTCTGGAAGTACGATTGATGCACCCCTCTACGAACGGTTCTAGTCTAACCCTGGTGTTGGTAGATGGTTTAATTACATGCAGAGTTGATCGAAATCCAGGTGGCAGAGAATGGTTTAGCCCTGACATGAAAATGTGGTGATCAAGCGATCGCGGTCCTCCGAATTCACCGCTAATAGCCAAAAATCAGTCGCTAGACACCCGCTAAATAACTCATTATGGGGGTTATTTTCAGGAATAAAAAATAGAGATAAACAAATTAACAATTTATTTATCAGTGCTTTATGCATCATTGGAAGGCCCAAGAAAGCCAGGTTCAACTCCCGCTACCTCCACCATTTTTATAACCTATCGTGCCCGTTTAAGCCGATGGAGTTACTCAACTTACCCGGCGTGCGACCGGGGATGAGATCGCGGGCGGGCAGCGGAAATGTAGCGCGGCACCTCGTAGATTTTAATCTGGGCCTCAACAGAGGGAGCGGGCTAAGGCTGAACTTGTGCTGCTGGCACAATTATGCTTTGTTTGTATCATGTCTGCAACTGCCATCCTCCGCACCCGGATTGACCCGCGCCGCAAGGCTCGCGTGGAAAAAATTCTCGA
>JBAWZQ010000033.1:0-10159 GCA_037142955.1 Opitutaceae bacterium
CGCCCGAGTCGCTCGAGGTGTAAATCTGGCCGTTATAAACCACCGCCGCCAGCTTCGTCCCGTCCGCCGACGAAGCGATGGACTTCCAATTCCGGCTGCTGCCGCTCGCCCGCTCCGTCCAAGTCTCGCCCGAGTTGGTCGAAGTGTAGATCGGCCCGAACTGAACCGCCGCCGCCAGATTCGTCCCATCCGCGGACGACGCGATGGAACTCCAATACTGATTGCTTGCCCTTGCCGTCCAATTCGCGCCCGAGTTGGACGAAATGTAAATTTTGCCGCCATAATAATCGTCCGTCGCCGCAAGCTTCGTCCCGTCCGCCGACGAAGCGATGGAGGTCCAATTCCGGCTGCCGCTCGCCCGCGCCGTCCAAGTCGCCGGAAGCACAAAGCTCGGCGCATCGTTCACCGGTGCCAACGTCATCGTTACCGTTGCCGCTACCGAGGAATCCGTGCCGTCGGAGGCCGTCACGGTAAAGGTCTTTGCGCCGTTCTCGTTCGCGGCGGGCGCGTAGGTGAGGTTGCCGAGATTCGCCGCAGGGATCACCTGGCTGGCGGTCACGTTGCTACCGGAAAGTTTAAGTTGGCCGGTCGCCGGCAAGGTCGCGACCGTGATGCTGGCGAGGGCGGCGCCCTCCGTATCGGCATAAGCACCGGTGAAATTCGCCGCCGTAAACGTTAGCGTCGTGTCTTCCGTGCCGCTGACCGCGATCGCCGCGAGCGTCGGCGCGACGTTGACGGGCGTCACCGCCGAGGAGGCACTGGAGGCGCTGCCGGCGCCGACGCTGTTGGTCGCGGTCACGGTAAACGTGTAGCTCGTGCCGTTGGTCAGACCCGTGATCACGTGGCTCAAGCTCGTGCTGCCGGCGTTGCTATCGATACCGCCCGAGGGAATCGAGGTCACCGTATAGCCGGTAATCGCCGCGCCACCATCACTTGCCGGCGCGGAGAAACTTACCGTCGCTTGACCCGAACTGCTCACTGCCGAAATCCCAGTCGGGGCGTCAGGCACAGTGGGTGTAAGATAAGCTGCGATGAGGAATATGCTGTTGCCCGACGATTTCGTCAGCGCCGGGGCGGTGAGATTGCCGGTGTCAAAATATCCACCTAAATAGACATTGCCGGAACCATCGACCGCGATGCCCTTGCCATATGCCCTGGCCCCGCTGCCGCCGTAGTTCTTGGCCCACGTCGTGGTGCCACTGCTGTTCAACTTGAGCGCATAGGCGTCTCCGCCGGGATCATAGCCTGAAGCTCCTCCGAGCTTCGTCAGCGCCGGGGTGGTGAGATTGGCGCTTGTAAAATAGCCCCCTAAATAGACATTGCCGTAACCATCAACCGCGATGCCCTGGCCAAATGCGACGGCCCCGCTGCCACCGTAGTTCTTGGCCCACGTCGTGGTGCCAGCGGAATTTAGTTTGAGCGCAAAGGCGTCTAGAGTTCCGAGCTTTGTCAGCGCCGGGGTGGTGAGATTGGCGGAAAAATTACCGCTTAAGTAGACGTTACCAGAACCATCGACCGCGATGCTATTTGCACTGGTGTAGGACCCGCTGCCGCCGTAATTATTGGCCCACGTCGTGGTGCCGCTACTATCCAGCTTGAGCGCAAAGGCGTCTTGGCCTCCGCGTGTCGTCAGCGCCGGGGCGGTGAGATTGGCGCTTGTAAAATAGCCCCCTAAATAAACATTGCCGGAACCATCAACCGCGATGCCCTGGCATTGTGCCCTGGCCCCGCTGCCGCCGTAGTTCTTGGCCCAGGTCGTGGTGCCACTGCTGGTCAGCTTGAGCACAAAGGCGTCTAGAGTTCCGAGCTTTGTCAGCGCCGGGGTGGTGAGATTGCCGGATTCAAAATATCCACCTAAATAGACATTGCCGGAACCATCGACCGCGATGCCCTGGCCATATGCGCTGGCCCCGCTGCCGCCGTAGTTCTTGGCCCACGTCGTGGTGCCACTGCTGTTCAGCTTGATCGCAAAGGCGTCTCGGACTCCGAGCTTAGTCAGCACCGGGGTGGTTAAATTGGCGTCTTGAAAATTTCCTCCTAGGTAGACGTTACCATCAATATCAATCGCAATGCTGGTGCCAGCGACAATGGCCCCGCTACCGCCAAAATTTTTGGCCCAAACCACCGTACGGTTCGAGTCCAGCTTCGCCACCCAGGCATCTTTACTTCCAATCTTGGTCAAAGTGACCCCGCCGAGGGGAAAGCTCGTGGCCGTAAAGTATCCCGTAAGATAGATATTTCCCGCGGCATCCACCGCCGTGGCATTAACGAGGGCCTCTTCAGTACCGGTATAACTGTAAGTCACCCCAACTAGGCTGGCTGCCGTCGGCGTAATCGCACTCGAAGCACTCGAGGCACTTCCCGTGCCGTCGTTGTTGGTCGCCCTCACCGAGAAGGTGTAGCTCGTGCCGTTGGTCAGACCCGTGATCGTGATCGGCGAAGACGCACCTGTCGCTGTGATGCTGCCGGGACTCGACGTCACGGTGTAGCCGGTGATGCTTGCGCCCCCGTTACTTGCCGGTGCGGTGAAACTCACGACCGCTTCAACATTTCCTCGCACAGCTATAACATTGGTCGGAGCATCCGGTGCAGCGGCAGACAGCTGAACGAAGGAGAGGGCCAGCGCCCCGACTAACCCCACCCAATACTTGAGCGACCAAAGAGGGCCGCTCTTTGTGCCTTGCGGCCGTAGTTGAGAACGGCACCAATCGATCCCGCTAGCGAGAACTGCGGTAAGAACGATACGCGCCCCCGATTGGCGCTGACACTGCGCACGTTGAGCTAATAGGTGAGAGTGGAGCATAGGTGGTTGAGCCGACCGGACGGCTAATCGGCACAACCCAAATCATAACAGTCCTACGCTGCGGCGAGAATGACTTTGAAAGCCCCATCATGGTAACTTTTAAATACCAGATTATATTATAAAATACTTAATTAGCAATATATTACATAATTCATAAATTCAATTTACTAAAAGCGCCGGAAAAAAACATCCGATCTTTTTTAAAGAAAGCCTTGCTGCATTTTTTTAATAATTAAGCCGAGGCCAGTGAGATTTGTCCGACCAAATTACGGGGCTGACACGAACTCGCTGGCGTGGTTTAAATCAGCTCAGATCAATCTGCCGATGGAACTTCGACATATCAGATATTTTGTAGTCCTCGCGAAGGAACTCAACTTTAGGCGGGCGGCAGAAATTTTACGCGTGGCTCACCCCTCCTTGAGTAAACAGATGAAAGATTTGGAGCGCGAACTGGAGGTGAACCTGTTCGATCGTACGACCAAAAAAGTTCAACTCACGAAAGCAGGGAGGGTCTTTTTGAAGCACGCCAAAACGGTGCTCGCCAAGACTGACCAGGCGGTTTTGGCGGCCCGCGCAGCGGTCGGGGGCCAGAGGGATAAGATGGTTTTAGGTAGCTTCGGGAATCTTTGTTCAGGGTTTTTACCCGCCGCGATTTCCCGTTTCTCACTTTCTAATCCCCACGTCGAAATTACCTTGAGAGAAATCGATCTGGGTCAGCAGATCGCGCAGCTGGAGGACAAAAAAATCCAGATAGCCTTTACGGTAATCACCCAAGGCGAGCCTGAAATAACCCATTTGGAACAGTTAACGATGTTTGAGATAGATCCGGTGGTCATGATTTCTAAGGAACATCGACTCGCCTCGAAAGGGAGCGTGGCCCTGACCGATCTCACCAACGAAACGGTCCTTTGCGTATCGGATAATTTATCCGGAGGTCGGCATGCGCGCTTAATTAAACACTTATTTGAAGCGCGCTCCCTTAGGGCGCCCAAAGTGAAGCGAGTGGAAGGCTTCGACATCCTGTTCGCTCTGGCCGTAGGCAATCAAGGCGTGACCATCGTTCCCGGGCTGCCCAACTCCCCTCCCCCAATCGGATTGGTGGAGCGCCCACTTGAAAGGAAACCCAGCGACCCCAAATATCTAGTGAAGGCGGTGTGGTTGAAAAATGAAACCTCCCCTGCCGTGAAAAACTTTATCGATGCGCTTAAGCCTAGATTCCGCAGTTGAGGATTCTAGATGGCTGGAAAAGCCGTGGAATTCAAACTAACCCACTGCCGGCCGGTTCGGTTCTTTCGTCGAAGCAGTGCGGTATAATAAACCCCATGGCGGATCGCCCTTGATCTTCAAGGGATGAACGAGAAGAGATAGCTGGGTAAAAACACTCTCTCACTTCCCATTATGAAAACTCCCTTTGCCTTGCTTCGCCGCCGTCTTCTGTTCGTCGCCGGCTTTAGTCTGTCTGCCCTTGCACTGTCCGCCGCCCCTAAAGCTCACCCTGTCACCACGGGTTGGGCTGAAGTATTTGCCGCTGATCTGTCCAACGCTGTGACCCATCCCGGCGACTGGGTCGTGGAGAGCGGCGTGCTCATGGCCAAAAACCACGAGACGCTTTGGACCAAAAAGTCCTACGCTAATTTCATGTTGGATTTGGAGTTCAAAGTTGCCAAAGAGTCCAACAGCGGCGTCTTCCTGCACTCCAGCAACATTAAAGACGTGCTCGCTGCCCTCGAAATCCAAGTGCACGAAAGCCAAGACGGGGCGCTCTACGGCATGGTCGGTGCGATTTATAATGCGCAGCCGCCCTCGAAGAACATGGCCAAACCGGTCGGCGAGTGGAACCACTACACCATCACCTGCCAGGACAGCCACGTTGCGCTCATCTTCAACGGCGAGGAAGTCTTCAACGTCGATTTGAACACCTGGACCGAGGCCCACAAAAATCCTGACGGCACCAAAAACAAATTCGCCAAAGCGCTGAAAGATTACGGCCGCAACGGTCCCATCGGCCTGCAAGGCCTTCACGGCAAAGCGCAAGCCCCCGTGTGGTACCGCAACATCCGAATCAAAGAGTTGCCGTAACGCTACGAGATAAACGTCCTAGAGCCCGCGAGGGCACCTCAGCCCGCCCTACTTGCGACCCTAAAAAGGTCGCAAGTTTTGTTTCAGGGCAGCCATCGACCGGCTGCGACAACGACCAGAATCACAAGCGAAAATCCGAGCGTCAGGGGATCGAGGCGTTCGCCCAGAATGGGAGCCGCCAACAACAACGCTAAAAACGGCTGCAACAGTTGCACTTGGCTGACACGGACCACGCCGCCGAGCACCAAGCCGCGGTACCACGCGAAAAATCCGATCCACATGGAAAACAACGAGACGTAGCCAAACCCAATCCAAGCCGTCGCCTCAATACGTGCTTGGGGCCTAACAAATAGCATCAAAGGTAAAGTCAGGGGCAACGAACCGACCAACACCCAGCTGATCACCTGTGGGGAAGCAAGTTGGGCTGAAGCGCGCGCGCCGGCGACGTAACCGATGGCGGCCGAAATGATCGAAAATAAGAGCCATCCATCCGCCCCGACCAGCCGACCCCCTCCTTGATGGTAAGCGAAGACAATCACCAAGGCACAGCCAAGGATCGCGCAAAGCCAGAAGCCGAGGGAATGCCGTTTCTTGGTCGTGATCGCTCCGGCGATCGCCGTCGCTAACGGCAAAAGCCCGGTCACCACCGCAGCGTGCATGGAGGGGACTTCGCGCAAGGCCATCGCTATCCCCAAGGGAAAACCTATCACCGTACCCGCCGCGCTCAGCCCCAAGGTGCGCCATAAAGCACGCGGCGGCACCGGACAACGCCGCAAAAAAAGATAAGCGGCACTCAATAGCCCAGCCACAGCCGCGCGCCCCGCCGTCACAAAAAATGGGCTCAATTGCGGATGGAGGTTATCGCCGACGGCCAGTCTGGTCATGGGTAAGGTCATCGCGAAAATGAACACCCCTAAAGCACCCAGCACGTAGCCCAAGGTTACGTTGTGGTTCGCTGGGTCCTTATCGTATATCATCATCAAAAACTTGATATACTGCACCACCCGTCAATCCGAAGCGCCTGGTACCCCGCGCGTCATTGCTTCAATTTAAAAGCGAACTCACAAAATTTAAAAATATCGGCCAATAATAGATTAGGTTATAGCATCACTTCGATTTAGGTCTTCGAACGCGAAGGTATTGAAAATTTGCGCCACATTCCTATTTCCACCCGCGATTTAATCCGCCTAGATTTCACCTCGATGAAATACCCCTCCCCCACCCTCGCCCTCGCCTTAGCGCTCACCTTCGGCTCCGCCTTTACGACGAATGCCGCCGAACCCCAGCTCGCGCCGCTATTTAACGGCAAAGACCTCACCCATTTCAAGGCCGCAGAATCCGCCGGATTTTGGCGGGCCGAAAACGGCATCCTGATCGGCGAAAATGACGCCGCCAAAAAAGGGAATTATCTGTGGACGGAAAAATCTTACCAAGACTTTGTGATCGAATTCGATGTGCGCTGGAAATCCACCACCGATCGTGGCGTCGACACGGGCCTGGAGATGCGCAGCCCAAAAATTCAGCTCCAGCTTGGCATCTCGGGCAGCTTGCGCGTGGACATGTCGGGCTCATTCTACACGGGCGGCAAACCCGCCTACCCTGAAGTTGGCCAAGCCAAAGACGCCAAGAAGTTGATGAAACCTGAAGGCGAGTGGAACACCTTCCGTATTCAGGCCAAGGGCAACACCTTCACCTGCTGGATTAATGGTCAAAAAGCCTCCGAATACACCGACGCTAAATTCTCGGGCGCCGGCCCCCTTGGTTTCCAAATCCATCCTGGCGTTGTGATGAAGTGTGAATACCGCAACATCCGCCTCGCCGAACTTTGAACCGCGTCTGTTCGCGGGGATCTAGCGCATGAAAAATCCACTAAGATCCCTGCTTATGGCCCTACTTCTACCGACGTTGGTCCCGGCCGCTGATTTTTCCTTCGCCGAAGCCACCATTGAGGACCTACAAAACCGCATGGGGGCTGGCCAGCTCACGGCCCACCAACTGACACAAGCCTATCTGGAGCGTATTGCGCAGATCGACCGGGCTGGTCCCAAGCTCAACTCCGTCATCGAACTCAATCCCGATGCGCTCGCCCTCGCCGATGCGCTCGATCTTGAGCGTAAAGCAGGAAAAATCCGCGGGCCGTTGCATGGCATTCCGATTCTACTTAAAGACAACATCGACACAGCGGATCGCATGCAAACAACCGCGGGCTCACAGGCGCTGGTCGGGCAAAAAGTCCCGCGGGATGCCGGCGTAGCCGCCCGTCTGCGCGCCGCGGGGGCCGTCATTTTAGGTAAAACCAACTGTAGCGAATGGGCTAATTACCGCGGCAATAATTCCAGCAGCGGCTGGAGCGGCCGTGGAGGCCAAACCCTCAACCCCTACGCGCTCGACCGTAGCCCGTCGGGCTCCAGCTCGGGTTCCGGCGCCGCCGTCTCGGCTAACTTATGCGTCGTCGCCATTGGCACTGAGACCAACGGCTCCATCGTGTCACCCGCCTCGGCCTGTGGAGTAGTAGGCGTAAAGCCCACCGTAGGGCTAGTGAGTCGCGATGGTATCATTCCTATTTCAGCCTCCCAAGACACTGCGGGCCCAATGGCGCGCAACGTTCGTGATGCGGCCCTCGTGCTTGCCGCCCTCGCTGGCACCGACGCGCTCGACCCTGCGACGCACGCCATTCCGGCAGGTCTGCTTCACGAGCTTACCACGCTAAAACCGGGTGCGCTCAAAGGCGCCCGTCTCGGCATCGTGCGCAATATTTCCACCTTTCACGCCCGGATGGACCCGATTCTTGATGATCTGGTCGCCACGTTGCGCGCCGCAGGGGCAGAAATCATCGATCCGGTCGCGATCCCCTCACTAGCGAAATTGGGTCAAGCGACGGGCACGGTGCTTTCCTACGAATTTAAAGACGGAATCAACCGCTACCTCGGCACGCCGGGTCGCGTAACGACGATGCGCACCCTCGCTGACCTGATTGCTTTCAACACCGCTCACGCGGCGAGCGAGCTGCGTTTTTTTGGCCAGGAACTCTTTATCGCCGCGCAAGCACGCGGACCGCTTACAGATCAAACTTATCTGGATGCCCGCGCGGCCTGCCTCCAACTCACACGCGCTGAGGGGATCGATGGCGCACTCGCCACGCATCACCTCGATGCTTTGGTCTATTTCACCAAAGGCACCGCTACCCTCACCGATCATCTCAACGGTGAAGGTGGCAGCGGCGGTAGTTCCACTCTGGCGGCCGTCGCCGGTTATCCAAGCGTAACCGTGCCCGCAGCCCACGTGTTTGGCTTGCCCATCGGTTTATCTTTTACGGGCTCGCTTTGGAGCGATGCTCGACTTCTCGCCCTCGCCGCCGACTTCGAGGCGCACGCAAAAGTACGAACGCAGCCGCGCTTCCAAGCCACCAGTGCGACTCCCTAACCGAGCGCTGCTCTTAATCCCCGCGGGGTCAACTGAAGCGGCTAAAGACCTCGTTTGACTGGGGAAAGATTCCCCCTAAGTTTTAAATTACAGGCCGCTCAATATATTGTCCGTTCGATTAGCAGACTGATCATTTTTATGTCACAAACCAACACCACACCCGACACCCGCAAAAAATGCGGCTGCGGTAACACCAAAGACGCCCAAGGCTATTGCGACGGCTCCCACGCAAAGCTCCCACCCAAGGATACGCGCAAGAAATGCGGCTGCGGCAACACCAAGGATGCCCAAGGTTATTGTGACGGCTCGCACGCGAAAAAAGTCTGAAGCGTTCACTTCGCTAGAATCTCCGCGCGGCACGAGTTGATTCGTGGGCGCGGAAACCTGTCTACTAACGGCAGTTTCAATCTGCGTCAAAATTTCCGAGTCATTACTTGGGGTCCTATAGCTATGTGTGCGTCGAAGACGAGGAACCCGAAAAAAATCAAAGCGATAAAAAGCTAGTATTTGTCTTAAGCCGAAGCCGACACCGCTGATAAAAAAATCAGCCCCTAAGAGTTACTCCGCGATCACCCGAGGGCCCCCACTCTTCTCGATCCACGACCCAGGAAAGGTGATGCCGAAAAAAGAGGATCCTATTTCCATATTAGTCCTTTAGCTATACCCCACCCCAATCGAGCCCAACCGCTGATGCCTTCATCTCACCTCGGCCTCCCCCTACGTTTTCATCTTTATGTCTGGGGTGCACTGCTCGCCCTGATTGTCGCGCTCATCGCTCTGAATCGAACCTACGCCGGCCGCGACATCTGGAATTCCATCACCGAGAGTAGCGATCTGCGCCGGAGTAACTACGCCGAGCGCATCTATCGCCAAAATTTCTTCCGCACCCGCGCCAACACCTGGTCCAATCTCGCCTATGTCGCCCTCGGTTTTTACGCCTTCGCCTGGGCCGCGCAAGACCACCGCCGGGCCTCCCCGAGTAATTCCGCACCCCGCCCCAGCCGCTCCTACTTACCTAGTGGCCACACCCGCGCTCAGCGTCCTGTTTGGTCTAACCTGCTGCGGGCTGGGCCTAGGCAGCGGCTACTTTCACGCCACGCTCACCCGTTTCGGCCAACAACTCGACGTCGCCTCCATGTACGGGCCACTCCTTGTGTTTCTCGCCATTAACCTCGGCCGCTGGTGGCCGCGCATCAGCGTTGCGCTTCTACGGCTCGATCGACCGTCGTGGCCATTCCTCGCCGCCCTTGTAGTACTAACCAGCGCTCTACTATTTTACTACAAATGGTCGATGTCGGCGACGCGCGTGCTCAGCACCCTCATTCTTTCAGTTGCGGCCTGCGCCATCTTAGATCGTTTCCGTCCGGCGCCGCGACCATTGCTTCGCTGGCAGCTGTTTTCCATCATCGCGTTGATCGCAGCCGTTACGTGCCGACAACTCGACGTCGCAGGCCGCTTCTCTGGACCTGACGCTTGGCTGCAAGGCCACGCCCTCTGGCACTTGCTCACCGCCACGAGCCTAGGTTGCACGTATTTTTATTACCGGGGTTAGACCCATGATCAATTCCATGATAAGCGACCAGCTTAACCCCTAGGGCTGCGATCCAATTAAACAATTTAAATTATTATAAATCATAGGTTTATAAAAATATTAAAAAAAATGGGGGGGGGGGGGGGGGGGGGGGGTGCCGGAAGGAACTACAAGAGAGGAGGCTTAAGGGGGCGGGGATGAAAATCACGCACAAATTTTCCTCGCCCACCGCCACGTGGTGCGAGGGGAACTGGTGGGCAGGGCCCGGTGTAGGTGAAAGCACCCCGTGGGGGCCGGGTGGGTCCGGGAGCCGGCAACCGACA
>JBAWZQ010000034.1:0-6932 GCA_037142955.1 Opitutaceae bacterium
CGGCTGCGAAACCTCGTCCATAGCCGCTTAGGCTTGGGCGATGGTAGTTCATCGCGTGTTGTGGATCCAGATATTCTTCATGTCTCGCTCTTGCCAGAGTGTGCGCTCAAGGCATATTCTAAACTAGATTATTTTCAATCGACCCATGGCCAATCCCTTAAAATGCGACCTCTGCGATAAGCCAGCCACGGTGCATCTTACCCAAATCGTGAGTAATAAAGTTCACAAAGTGGACCTCTGCGAGGCCTGTGCTCAGGCCAAGGGCGTCACCGATCCGAGCGGTTTTTCGCTCTCGGATCTTTTGCTCAAAGCCTCGTTAAACCCAGAGGCTGCTCCTGGTGCAATGCGATGCGAATCCTGCGGTTTTACCCAAGCTGATTTCAAAAAGCACGGCCGCTTCGGTTGCCCGGCTTGTTATGACGCTTTCAAGGGTATGCTCGAGCCGATGCTTGATGGCATGCACAAGGGCACCAAACACACGGGTAAGATACCCCAAGCTGCGCTCGCCCGCCAGACTCTGCACGAACGCCTTTCTAAACTCGAACTCGACCTCAGCGACGCCATTAAGTCCGAGCGTTACGAAGACGCCGCCCGCACCCGCGATGAAATCAGCCAAGTCAAACAAGCCACTCACCAATCGCCGCCGCGCTGATTCACCTATGACGATCGCCTCGCTCATCGCCTCACCCTCCGAGTTGACCGATGCGGCCAGTAATAAGACCGCGATCGTCTTGATGACCCGCATTCGCCTCGCGCGTAACCTCGCGACCCAGCCTTTCCCTGGGTGGGCGAAGCCTGCGCAACGCACGCGTATCGCCGAAATTTGCACCGCCGCGGTTGCCGCCGCGACCCCGCTCAAACGAAGCCTCAACGTTGCCGTCGAGCAACTCGGTGAGCTCGAGAAACAAATCCTCGTCGAACGTCATTTGATCAGTCGCGAACTTAGTGGCTCTAAACAAGGCAGCAGCGTGATCATCAGCAAAGACCAGACCGTATCCGTCATGGTCAACGAGGAGGATCATCTTCGTATTCAGGTCCTTCGCGCCGGTTTTCAGCTCAAGAAAACATGGAACGTCATCAACGAGCTCGATACTGCCCTCGAGTCTAGCCTCGACTACGCCTTTTCACCGACGCTGGGCTACCTCACAGCTTGTCCTACCAATCTTGGTACTGGTATGCGCGCATCCGCAATGATGCACCTGCCGGCTCTAGTGATCTCCAGTCAGATGGAAAAAGTGGTCCGCGCCGTGAATCAACTCGGCATGGTCGTGCGCGGCTTATTCGGCGAAGGATCCGACGCTAGCGGTAGCATTTTTCAAATCTCCAATCAGACGACTTTGGGTGAATCTGAAGAAGAAATTCTTAAGCGTCTGACCAGTGTTCTTCAATCCATCATTGAGCACGAACTTAACGCCCGCGAAAAACTACTCGAAGCCGATGCTGGTAAATTATTCGATAAAATTGGGCGCGCTTACGGCATCATGCAAAATAGCCATCTGCTCAATTCCAGCGAAGCGATGAATTTGCTCTCGCTCATTCGTCTCGGGATCGACCTTGGCGTTTTCCCTGATGCCAATCGATCCACCATTGATCGGCTATTTATCGAAGCTCAACCCGGACACCTCCAACACGCCCAGAAAGGCGAATTCGATCCCGCCCAGCGTGATTTACTCCGCGCCGCTCATCTGCGCTCGGAGTTTGCTAATTTTGTCCGTCCGGATTTCTCTTTAATTAACAGTAACGGAAAAAACTAAACTAGGATCCCCTTACGCCCATGTCTCAAGAACCGATGAACAACTTCACGCCTCGGGCTCAGCAGGTGCTCGCGCTTGCGCGCAAGGAAGCCGACCGCTTTCACCACAACTACGTCGGCACCGAGCATATTCTTCTCGGCCTGATCAAACTAGGCCAAGGCGTGGCGGTCAGCGTTCTTCAGAAAATGGGCCTCGACCTTGAGACCGTGCGCTCCGCCGTCGAGAAACAGGTTGGCACGGGTCAGGAGACCAAGACCCCCGGCAGCATTCCCTACACCCCGCGGGTAAAAAAAGTCCTGGCCCTTGCAGGCAAAGAAGCGAAGACCCTTAGCCACTCTTATGTGGGCACCGAACACATTTTGCTTGGTCTGCTCCGCGAAGGCGAAGGTGTCGCAGCCCGTGTGCTAAAGTCGCTCGAAATCGATATTGAGCGTACCCGCAACGAAATCCTCCGCGAACTTGATCCTCAGTTCTCAGGCAGTGGCTCCGGCGATGCTGGCGCCCCGGGCGAAGAAGCTGCCGCCGGCACTCCGCAACGTGCCGCCGGTGCCCCCGACGATAAGAAAGAGGTGAAAACCCCTGCGCTTAAAGCCTTCGGCCGCGACCTCACTGAACTCGCCCGCAAAGGTGAGATGGATCCTGTTGTCGGTCGCAAAAATGAGATTCGTCGTGTTATTCAAATTCTTTGCCGCCGCACCAAAAACAACCCTGTTCTGATTGGTGAAGCTGGCGTCGGTAAAACCGCCATCGCTGAAGGGCTCGCACAAGAAATCGTCGGCGGTAATGTGCCGGAAATTCTGGCCGATAAAAAAATCATCACGCTCGATCTCGCGCTCATGGTCGCTGGTACTAAATACCGCGGCCAATTCGAAGAGCGCATCAAGGCTGTGATGGACGAAGTAAAGCGCGCTAAAAACGTCATCATCTTCATCGACGAAATGCATACCATTGTCGGCGCCGGCGCTGCCGAAGGTGCCATGGATGCTTCCAATATTTTCAAGCCCGCTCTCTCTCGTGGTGAGCTTCAGTGCATCGGAGCGACTACACTGAACGAATATCGAAAATACATTGAAAAGGATTCCGCCCTCGATCGCCGTTTCCAAAGCGTAAAGGTCGAGCCGCCCTCCGTTGAAGATACGGTCACCATCCTTAAAGGTATCCGTGGCAAATACGAAGATCACCATAAAGCGACCTTCACTGACAAATCCCTCGAGGCTGCCGCCAAACTCTCTGATCGCTACATTACGGCCCGCTTCCTTCCTGACAAGGCTATCGATGTCATGGACGAAGCCGGCTCTCGCGCTCGCATTTCTGCACTGGTTCGGCCGCCTGACATCGAAGGTCTTACAAAGGAAATTGAGGATGTCTGCGCCCTTAAAGAAAAAGCCATTTCCGACCAACACTTCGAGGAAGCCGCCAAACATCGCGACACCGAGAAGCAACTTCGCGCTAAACAAGACGAGATCACGGCTGAATGGCGCAAATCGCGCGACGAGAAACGCATCGCCATCGATGAAGATCTGATGATGCAGGTCGTAGCCGACTGGACCGGTATCCCGCTATCGCGCATGGAGAAAAAAGAGAGCGAAAAACTCCTTACCCTCGAACTCGAGATTCAGAAAAATGTCGTCGGCCAAGAGCTTGCCGCCAGCGCCATCGCACGCGCCCTGCGTCGCTCGCGCGCCGATCTCAAAGACCCGCGCCGCCCGATCGGATCCTTTATGTTTGTCGGTCCCACGGGCGTCGGTAAGACCGAGACGGCGAAGCAGCTCGCGATGCAAATGTTCGGCAACCAAGACGCGCTCATCCAGATCGACATGAGCGAATACATGGAAAAATTCGCCGTTTCGCGACTTGTCGGCTCGCCTCCCGGCTACGTCGGTTATGAAGAAGGCGGTCAACTCACCGAGGCCGTCCGCCGTCGTCCTTACGCCGTAATTCTTTTCGACGAAGTTGAAAAAGCTCATCCCGACGTTCTCCAGATATTGTTGCAGATCCTCGAAGACGGTCGTCTCACCGATTCACTTGGTCGCACCGTCGATTTCCGCAACACGATCATTATCATGACTAGCAACGTCGGTGCAGCGCTGCTGCAACGCCAAACTTCAATGGGCTTTGCTGCCGCGGCGGCAAGTTTCAACGACGCTGAGAAGATGCGTGAAAAAGTGCTCGAAGAAGCCAAGCGCGTCTTCAAGCCCGAGTTTCTCAATCGTATCTCGGATATCGTCTTCTTTAGGCCGCTCGATAAGAACGACCTTATCAAGATCGTTGAGATCGAGATCACCAAATTCGCCAAGCGTCTCGTTGAGCGTAAAATCACCCTCGAGTTCAGCGCTGATGCGAAATCACTGCTTATCGATAAAGGTTATGACGAGAAATACGGCGCACGGCCGCTGCGTCGTGCCGTCGAACACTACGTCGAGGATCCACTCGCTGAGGCTTTGCTGCGCGGCGACGTCAAAGAGGGCGAAGCTGTCCTGGTCGAACGCGACGGCGATAAACTTACCTTTAAACAAAAAACGCCGCCCGAAGCGACTGAAGTGAAGCCTTAAAGATCTACGCTCTGCCTCGATGACTAAACCCCGTGCGTCTTTTATGCTGCCCGGGGTTTTTGTTTTACAGAGCAAAAGATCGCTAGGCCCAGGCCGCAACGGATTTTCTCTTTAACACTCTAACGGTCTGTAGTCCCCGAACATGCCAGGCGGTTACAAAAAAATCATCGACTGATTTTCTATATAGCCGTTCTCAATCAACAATCCATACGTGGTCGCCGCCTCGCACCTCTTCATAGAGCTCGACGATCTCAAGATTGCGCATGAGCACGCAGCCCGAACTGAGAGGCTCTCCAATGTGCGCCTCGTGATTGGTACCGTGGATGTAGACGTAGCGTTCATAGGTGTCGACCTGACCGCCGAGATTTACGCCCGCTTCGAGACCGCGTAGCCATAGAATGCGGCCGGTGATGAGATTGTCATGAACGCCACCGTCTCGGAACTCGTGGTAATCGCGGCCGGTGGGGACGCGGGATTTAAAGACCATGCCCGGGGGTTGGCCGGCACCGATGCGCTCGGCAATTTCGTGGAGCCCGCGCGGGGTGCCGAGGGAGTCCTTGATGTTAGACGGTGGGCGTTTGGAAGTGGAGATGGCGTAGCTTTTGACGAGCTGATTTTGGCGGTAAAATTGCAACGTCGCAGTGCTGATGCGAACGAGCAACACGCGGTCTACGGGCTTGATGCCGAGGCGCTCCCGGGTTTGGTTATACAACTCCCAAGGACTTTTTATGGACAAGACGGCATCTTTCACGGTTGGTATCGTCGGCGCCACGGGCGCAGTCGGTCAAGAATTGCTCGCGCTTTTGCTCGGGCGAAATTTCCCGTTGGCTTCGTTGCGGCTGTTTGCCTCGACGCGCTCGGTGGGTAAAGTCCTGGAATGTGCCGGCCGTAAATTCACCGTCGAGGAAGCTAAGCCTGGCGTATTTGCCGATGTTGATGTGGCCTTTTTCGCCGTGGATGGCGCGACGACACGCGCCCTCGCACCTGATGCGGTGAAGGCCGGATGTTTGGTTATCGACAAGAGTTCCGCCTATCGCATGGACCAGGCGGTGCCGTTAGTGATTCCTGAGATCAACCCCGAGGGGTTGCGCAATCATCGGGGTATCATAGCCAATCCCAATTGCTCTACGGCGGTGACATTGATGGCGTTGTGGCCGTTGCATCGGCAGTTCGGCTTGAAACGTTATTTCGCGGCCACGTATCAATCCGTGTCTGGTACCGGCGCGGACGCTATTGACGAGCTTGAAGCGCAGGTGCAAGCGCATGCGAAGGGTGTGCCAATCACAAAAAAAGTATATCCTTATCAGATCGCATTTAACGCTATCCCGCAGGTCGATTCGTTTGGCAGTGATGGTTACACCGGAGAGGAAACGAAGATGCGCGAAGAGAGTCGTAAGATCATGGGATTACCTGATCTTAAGGTCTCCGCGACGTGCGTGCGTGTTCCTGTGGTTCGGGCTCATTCGGTGGCGGTGAACGCTGAGTTTGAGCGGCCCGTTAGCGTCGAGGCCGCGCGGGCGGCGATCGCGGCGTTTGGCGGTGCGCAGTTGCTCGATGATCCTTCTAAGCAAGTTTACCCGACGCCGTTAGATTTCAGCCGCCAGGTAAAGTGTGGGGTTGGTCGCATCCGCATCGATTCTGCGCTCGATAACGGGCTTTCTTTGTGGGTTAGCGGCGACAATCTTTGGAAGGGTGCGGCTCTTAATGCTCTGCAAAATGCCGAGCTTATGGTGCGCGAGGGCTGGCTGCGCGCCAAGGCAAGTCAGTGATTTTTAGTTTTGACCTCGGCTTGGGCTCTGGCTGGGGCCCAGGGTGGGGTGGATCCGATTTGGAATAATTCCTTGTCATGGCCGCCGCTCGCAGGTTTTCCTAAACCCTTGGATTGGACGCCTAGCTCAGTTGGTTAGAGCATCTCGCTTACACCGAGAGGGTCGGGGGTTCGAGTCCCTCGGCGTCCACCAATTCAATTTTAAACTTTCTTCATGCGACACACGATCTCCGTACTGGTTGAGAACACATTCGGCGTTTTGGCCCGCGTGACCGGCATGATTTCCGGTCGCGGTTTCAACATCGATTCCCTCAACGTTGCGCCGACGCATGATGCCTCGCTCTCACGGATCACCATCGTCCTGAAGGGAGATGAGGCTGCGCTCAGCCTCTGCACCAAGCAGCTCCGCAAGTTGGTTAATGTCGTCGACGTCTCCGACTTCGGTGAAGGTCAAGCCGTCGCCCGTGAACTTGTGCTGGTTAAAGTGCGCGCTGACTCCCGTACCCGCGCTGAGTTGTTGCAGATTTCGGATGTGTTTCGCGCTAAAATCGTCAACCTCTCTGCTGACTCGCTCATCATTGAGGTCACTGGCGATGAGGCGAAGATTAACGCGTTCCTCGGCCTTCTTGAGCCCTTCGGTATTATCGAGCTCGCGCGCACCGGCCAACTCGCGCTCAAGCGTTGATCGCAATTTACTGCAGAGCAGTTTAATAACTTTTCCTTAACCCAACCTTTAACTCCCTTTTATCATGCCCGCTAAAGTCTACACCGACAAAGACGCCGATCTCGGCGTGTTTAAAAATAAAACGCTCGCCGTCCTCGGCTATGGTTCGCAGGGCCACGCCCATGCGCTCAATC